>NZ_BCSX01000070.1 GCF_001570425.1 Mycolicibacterium brisbanense | reverse complement strand
GTTGATACTGCGTGATTTGCTCAGGACGTCGAGGCCGAGGTAGCGCCGGGATTCGGCCCATTCATCGTGTTGTTCGGCCAGCACCGCACCGACGAGGCGGATAAGGGCGTTGCGGTCGGGGAAGATCCCGACGACGTCGGTACGGCGGCGGATCTCTTTGTTGAGGCGCTCCTGGGGGTTGTTGGACCAGATCTGACGCCAGATCTGCTTGGGAAACGCGGTGAACGCCAGCAGATCTGCCCTTGCGTCTTCGAGGTGGTCGGCCACCTTGGGCAGCTTGTCGGCCAACGCGTCGACGATCCGATCGTATTGGGCGGCAACAGATTCAGCGTCGGGCTGGTCGAACACCGAATGCAACAAGGTCCGCACCCACGGCCACGATGCCTTGGGTGTGATGCTCATGAGGTTGGTCGTGTAGTGCGTTCGGCAGCGCTGCCACGCGGCACCGGGCAGGGTGGCACCGATCGCGGCCACCAGACCGGCGTGGGCGTCGGAGGTGACCAGTTTGACCCCGGACAGGCCGCGGGCGGTCAGCGACCGCCAGAACGTCAACCAACCGGCCCCGTCCTCGGCGGTGGACACGTCGATCCCGAGGATCTCGCGGTAGCCCTCGGCGTTGACCCCGACCGCGATCAGAGCGTGCACATTGACCACCCGCCCGCCTTCGCGGACCTTGAGCACCAGGGCGTCAGCGGCCACGAACGTGTACGGGCCGGCGTCGAGCGGCCGGGTGCGAAACGCCTCGACGGCGGCGTCGAGTTCCTTGGCCATCACCGAGACCTGTGATTTCGACAGCGCCGTGATGCCCAACGTCTCGACCAGCTTGTCCATCCGCCGTGTCGAGACACCGAGCAGGTAGCAGGTGGCCACCACCGTCGTCAGGGCCCGTTCGGCGCGTTTACGGCGTTCCAACAGCCAGTCCGGGAAGTAGATGCCGTGCCGCAGCTTGGGGATTGCGAGATCCAATGTGCCTGTGCGGGTATCGAATTGGCGGTGCCGATAGCCGTTGCGGGAGTTGGTGCGCTCGGCGCTGCGCTCGCCGTATCCGGCGCCGCACAAGGCGTCGGCCTCGGCGCCCAGCAGGGTGTGGATGAACGTGGCCAGCAGCTCGCGCAGCACGTCGGGGTGACAGGTGGTGAGTCGTTCGGCGAGCACAGCGGGCAGGTCGATATTGTGGGCAGTGGTCATCGCGTCGATTCCTTTGCTCGAGTGACTTT
>NZ_BCSX01000069.1 GCF_001570425.1 Mycolicibacterium brisbanense | reverse complement strand
AAGCGGTGTGGGAACACTGTTTTGAGGAATCATCAGGCACGCTATTGGGCTTTGAGACAACAGGCCTGCGGTCCTGCCCTGTTGGGGGTGGGGGGTGTGTTGTTGCCCTGCTTTGGTGGTGGGGTGTGGTGTTTGATTTGTGGATAGTGGTTGCGAGCATCTAGCACGCAGGAGCTGGCTTCGGGGCCCTTGTGGGTTCTGGGGTTGGTTGTTGTGTGTGGGTGTGCAATTTCTTTTTGTAACTCATTTTTGGTTTTTGTGTTGTAAGTGTTTAAGGGCGCATGGTGGATGCCTTGGCACTGGGAGCCGATGAAGGACGTGGGAGGCTGCGATATGCCTCGGGGAGCTGTCAACCGAGCGTGGATCCGAGGATGTCCGAATGGGGAAACCCGGCACGAGTGATGTCGTGTCACCCAACGCTGAATGTATAGGCGTTGGGGGGGAACGCGGGGAAGTGAAACATCTCAGTACCCGTAGGAAGAGAAAACAAGTGTGATTCCGTGAGTAGTGGCGAGCGAAAGCGGAGGATGGCTAAACCGTATGCATGTGATACCGGGTAGGGGTTGTGTGTGCGGGGTTGTGGGACCCATCTTTCTGGGGCTACCTCTCCAGAGGGCAGTGAGAAAATGTTGTGGTTAGCGGAAGTGGCTTGGGATGGCCTGCCGTAGACGGTGAGAGCCCGGTACGTGAAAACCCGACGTCTGTCTTGATGGTGTTCCCGAGTAGCAGCGGGCCCGTGAAATCTGCTGTGAATCTGCCGGGACCACCCGGTAAGCCTGAATACTTCCCAGTGACCGATAGCGGATGAGTACCGTGAGGGAATGGTGAAAAGTACCCCGGGAGGGGAGTGAAATAGTACCTGAAACCGTGCGCTTACAATCCGTCAGAGCCTTCCCTTTGGGGTGGGGTGATGGCGTGCCTTTTGAAGAATGAGCCTGCGAGTCAGGGACATGTCGCGAGGTTAACCCGGGTGGGGTAGCCGCAGCGAAAGCGAGTCTGAATAGGGCGTATCCGCACAGGAGTGTGTGGTGTAGTGGTGTGTTCTGGACCCGAAGCGGAGTGATCTACCCATGGCCAGGGTGAAGCGCGGGTAAGACCGTGTGGAGGCCCGAACCCACTTAGGTTGAAGACTGAGGGGATGAGCTGTGGGTAGGGGTGAAAGGCCAATCAAACTCCGTGATAGCTGGTTCTCCCCGAAATGCATTTAGGTGCAGCGTCACATGTTTCTTGTTGGAGGTAGAGCTACTGGATGGCCGATGGGCCCTACTAGGTTACTGACGTCAGCCAAACTCCGAATGCCGACAAGTCCAAGAGTGTGGCAGTGAGACGGCGGGGGATAAGCTCCGTGCGTCGAGAGGGAAACAGCCCAGATCGCCGGCTAAGGCCCCTAAGCGTGTGCTAAGTGGAAAAGGATGTGCAGTCGCGAAGACAACCAGGAGGTTGGCTTAGAAGCAGCCACCCTTGAAAGAGTGCGTAATAGCTCACTGGTCAAGTGATTGTGCGCCGATAATGTAGCGGGGCTCAAGCACACCGCCGAAGCCGCGGCAACCCAGTGATGGGTTGGGTAGGGGAGCGTCCTGCGTCCGGTGAAGCCGCCGAGTGATCGAGTGGTGGAGGGTGTGGGAGTGAGAATGCAGGCATGAGTAGCGAATAGGCAAGTGAGAACCTTGCCCGCCGAAAGACCAAGGGTTCCTGGGCCAGGCCAGTCCGCCCAGGGTGAGTCGGGACCTAAGGCGAGGCCGACAGGCGTAGTCGATGGACAACGGGTTGATATTCCCGTACCCGTGTGTGTGCGTCCCTGATGAATCCATTCTGCTAATCGCCCAAATGGTGGTCCATCAATCCCTTCGGGGTGCGAGGGTTGCCGGCTGCGCGAGACCCGGGTGGGTAGTAGTCAAGCGATGGGGTGACGCAGGAAGGTAGCCGTACCGGTCAGTGGTAATACCGGGGTAAGCCTGTAGGGAGAGCGATAGGTAAATCCGTCGTTCACATATCCTGAGAGGTGATGCATAGCCGAGTGAGGCGAATTCGGTGATCCTATGCTGCCAAGAAAAGCCTCTAGCGAGGACATACACGGCCCGTACCCCAAACCAACACAGGTGGTCAGGTAGAGAATACTAAGGCGTACGAGTGAACTATGGTTAAGGAACTCGGCAAAATGCCCCCGTAACTTCGGGAGAAGGGGGACCCCCACACCGTGAACCGGCTTGCCCGGGGTAGCGGGAGGGGGTGGCACAAACCAGTGAGAAGCGACTGTTTACTAAAAACACAGGTCCGTGCGAAGTCGCAAGACGATGTATACGGACTGACGCCTGCCCGGTGCTGGAAGGTTAAGAGGACCCGTTAACTCCTTTGGGGGTGAAGCGGAGAATTTAAGCCCCAGTAAACGGCGGTGGTAACTATAACCATCCTAAGGTAGCGAAATTCCTTGTCGGGTAAGTTCCGACCTGCACGAATGGCGTAACGACTTCTCAACTGTCTCAACCATAGACTCGGCGAAATTGCACTACGAGTAAAGATGCTCGTTACGCGCGGCAGGACGAAAAGACCCCGGGACCTTCACTACAACTTGGTATTGGTGCTCGATACGGTTTGTGTAGGATAGGTGGGAGACTGTGAAGCGCACACGCCAGTGTGTGTGGAGTCGTTGTTGAAATACCACTCTGATCGTATTGGGCCTCTAACCTCGGACCATTTATCTGGTTCAGGGACAGTGCCTGGTGGGTAGTTTAACTGGGGCGGTTGCCTCCTAAAATGTAACGGAGGCGCCCAAAGGTTCCCTCAACCTGGACGGCAATCAGGTGTTGAGTGTAAGTGCACAAGGGAGCTTGACTGCGAGACATACATGTCGAGCAGGGACGAAAGTCGGGACTAGTGATCCGGCACCTCTGAGTGGAA
>NZ_BCSX01000068.1 GCF_001570425.1 Mycolicibacterium brisbanense | reverse complement strand
GCGGTCAACCAGGACGGGGCGAGCAGTGGGCAGACGGTGCCCAATGGTCCGGCGCAGCAGGCGTTGATGCGTCAGGCGTTGGCGGCCTCGCGGTTGCAGCCCGCTGATATCGATTACATCGAGGCGCACGGGACCGGTACGGCGTTGGGTGATCCGATCGAGTTGGACGCGTTGGCGCAGGTTTTCGCCGATCGTGGGGATGCTGCCCCGTTGGTGGTGGGTTCGGTGAAGACCAATCTGGGTCATCTCGAATCGGCTGCGGGGATCGCCGGTTTCATCAAGACCGTGCTCAGTGTGCGCTACGGCTACATCCCCAAACACCTCAACTTCCACCAACTCACCCCCCACGCCAGCCACGACGCCACCCGCTTGACCATCGCGCCCGAATTGCTGGCCTGGCCGGCAAGCGATCGACCACGCCGAGCCGGCGTCTCGTCATTCGGCGCCAGCGGGACCAACGCACACATCATCATCGAGCAAGCACCTGCGGTGGAAGACGTTGTCACGCAGCCCGACCCGCCGCTGACCACATTGGTGGTGTCGGGTAAAACGCCTCAGCGGATCGCCGCGACCGCGGCCATGCTCGCCCAGTGGATGACCGGCCCCGGCACCGAAGTCCGACTCGCCGATATCGCTCACACCCTCAACCACCACCGCACCCAGCACCGCACCTTCGCCACCATCTGCGCCCGCGACCACACCCAGGCGGCAGAGGCATTGCAGGCACTGGCCGACGGACGCCCGGCCCCGGGACTGGTCCGGCCGCATGAGGGGCCGTGCCGGCCGGGCCGGGTGTTCGTCTACTCCGGACAAGGCTCCCAATGGGCCGGCATGGGCCGCCGACTACTCACCGACGAACCCGCCTTCGCCACCGCCATCGACACCCTCGAACCGATGTTCCTCGACACCGTCGGATTCTCGCTGCGCGAGGTCATCGCCAACGGCGAACCGGTGATCGGCGACGCCCGATTCCAGCCCGCGCTCTTCGGTCTTCAGGTGGCGTTGACGGAGTTGTGGCGGCACTACGGCGTGGTGCCCGACGCCGTCATCGGACACTCCATGGGCGAAGTCGCCGCCGCCGTCACCGCAGGCGCACTCACCCCGGCCGAAGGTCTGCGCGTCATCGCCACCCGCTCCCGTCTCATGGCACGTCTGGCCGGCCACGGCGCTGTGGCACTGCTCGAACTCGACGCCGAGGCCACGTCCGCCCTCATCGCGGAGCGTGAACAGGTCAGCCTCGCGGTGTATTCGTCGCCACGGCAGACAGTGGTGGCCGGGCCACCCGCACAGATCGACCAACTGATCGCCGATGTCCAGCGAGAGGACCGCTTCGCCAGGCGGGTCAACATGGAGGTGGCGTCGCACAGTGCGCTCATGGATCCGATCTTGGGCGAATTGCGCACGGACCTGCAGGATCTGGAGCCGAAGCCACCGGCGGTGCCGTTCCTGTCCACGGTGACCAACGACTGGGCCCCGCACGTCGACGCAGGCTACTGGGTGGCCAACGTCCGCCAACCGGTCCGGCTGTACCAGGCGCTCGCCGACCTCGGCGAGCAGTACGGCACGTTCATCGAGATCAGTGCGCACCCGGTGCTGACGCATTCGATCACCGAGACGCTCGGCGACACACACCATCACGCGGTCGGCACGCTGTCGCGCGACACCGACGACACCCGCACGTTCCACACCAACCTCAACGCGACCCACACCGTGGCGGCTCCCCAGACCCCGCACCCCGACGGTCTGCCGCCCGAATTGCCTACCACACCATGGCAACACACCAGGCACTGGATCGACGGGCCCGCCCGGGACCGCGTCGCGGTCGCGCAACAGACGGATCTGCCGAGCGGGGAAGTGCCACCACAGTGGTGCTGCGAGCTGACGTGGCAAGCACGCCCGCTGCCAGAGGACCGGCACGCATCAGGGTCCTGGCTGGTGGTCTCGGATGCCGAACTGAGCGTAGAACTCGACGCCACGCTGCTGGCCTCCTCGGCGTTGACCGACCACGATGACGCGCTCGCCGACGCATTGCGCGGTGTCGCGCATGTGGTGTTCGCGCCCGACGTGGCGATCGGATGCCTGGACGCCGAGCCCGGCTATCACCTGTTCAACATGTGTCGCAAGCTGTGCGCGGCGCTGGCGGTGCTGCCGGAGCCGCCCCGCCTGTACCTGCTGACGCGTAACGCCCAGCCGCTCTCGGAGGGGGATCGGGCCAATCCTGCCCATGCCGTGTTGTGGGGTCTGGGCCGGACACTGGCGCTGGAGCACCCCGAATTCTGGGGCGGTGTCATCGATGTCGACGAGTCGGTGCCCGCCGAGCGGGTGGCCGGTTACCTGCGGGCCGAGGCCGCCGGGAGCGACGACGACGATCAGGCGGTGTACCGCGCAGGCCGACGGCACGTACCGCGGCTGGGGCCGGCGCCGGCACGGTCTGCGCCGTCGGCCGAACTCGGCGGCAGCGGAAGCCATCTGGTCATCGGGGCCACGGGCAACATCGGCCCGCATCTGGTTCGCCAGCTCGTCGCGATGGGAGCCAAGACGGTGGTTGCGGTGTCCCGCACTCCCGGTTCACGGATGACGGAGCTGGCACAAGCCGTAGCCGATCAGGGGGCCACGCTCGTGCCCGTTGCGGCCGATGCGTCGGATCCGAAGGCCATGACGGCACTGTTCGACCGGTTCGGCCGTGACCTCCCCGTACTCAACGGCATCTATCTCGCGGCGTTCGGTGGTGGACCGGTGACGCTGGCGAACATGACCGAAGCGGACGTGCAGATGATGTTCCGGCCCAAGCTGGACGCGGTATCGCTGCTGCACGCCCTCTCGTCGAAACATCCAGTGCGCCAGTTCGTGCTGTTCGCGTCGATCTCCGGGTTGCTCGGTTCGCGGTGGCTGGCGCACTACACCGCCACCACGGCGTTCCTGGATACCTTCGCCTACGCCCGCCGCGCCGCCGGGCTCGCCGCCACCACGGTGAACTGGGGATGGTGGAAATCGTTGGCCGACAACCAGTCCGAAGAGTATCAACAGGTCACACTGAGCTCGGGCCTCGAGCCCATGCCCGACGACGTGGCGATCCGCGCACTGGGCCGGGCGCTGGCGGTCGACGCCCCGGTTCGTGCCGTGGTCGCGGCCGCCGACTGGGCCCGACTCGCCGCTGCATACCGCACCCGCGCCAAGCTCAAGATGGTCGACCCACTGGTGCCTGCAGAGGGCACCGAGGAACGCGGCCCCACCGACGACCAGTGGGCCGGCGCCCCGGACTTCGCCGAGCTGGATCCCCTTGACGCCGAACGCATCATCGGTGAGCGGCTGCGGGAACGGCTCGCCGCGATCATGGGCTACACCGACCAGGCTGCCCTGAGCCCGGCGGTGCCGCTGATCGAACTCGGCATGGATTCCCTGATGGCTGTGCGGATCCGGCATGCCACCCAGTCCGACTTCGGGGTCGAACCTCCGGTGGCCATGCTGCTGCAGGGTGCTTCCCTGGACGACATCACCGCCGATGTGATGCAGCAGTGCGGGGTGTCCACACCGGACGCCGGCGCAGCCATCGACGCGCTTCGCGACCGAGCCAACCAACGTGCCGCTGCCCGCCAGGGCGCCGCGGTGCGGCGTAAGAGAGGACAGCGCGCGTGACTGCCACCGTCGAACAAGATTCGTTGTCACCCAATGCCATCGCGGTGATCGGCATGGCGCTGAGATTCCCGGGTGCCAACTCGCCGTCAGCTTTCTGGCAGAATCTGCGCGCCGGTGAGGAGTCCATCCGGACGCTGACGGAGGCCCAGCTCATCGACGCCGGAGTCAGCGCCGCCACCCTCGCCGATCCGCAGTATGTGCGCCGCGCCCCGCTCGTCGACGGGATCGACGAGTTCGACGCCGAATTCTTCGGTTTCCCACCGCAGGTGGCACGCATGATGGATCCGCAGCAGCGGCTGTTCCTGCAGTGTGCCTGGCATGCGCTCGAGGACGCCGGCTGTGATCCCGCCGCGTTCGACGGTTCGATCGGGGTGTTCGCGACCAGTGGCGCAAGCATGTACATGCTGCACAATCTGCTGTCCCACCACGATCGGTCCGCGTTTCTCGGGCAGGGCGCGACCTTCGACCTGATCAACATGTCGTTGCAGAACGACAAGGACTACCTCGCCACCCGGGTCTCGCACCAGTTCGATCTGCGCGGGCCGAGTGTGACTGTGCAGACTGCATGTTCGTCGTCGATGGTCGCCGTGCACACGGCCTGCCAGAGCCTGCTCAACGGCGAATGCGACATGGTGCTCGCGGGCGGCGCGTCGATCCGGATTCCGCATCACGTGGGTTACTGGCACGAGCCCGGCTCGATGGTCTCCGGGGCCGGGCACTGTCGGCCGTTCGATGCCGCGGCCGACGGCACAGTGTTCGGCAGCGGCGTTGCGGTGGTCGCGCTCAAACCGTTGCAGGCGGCGCTGGAAGCCGGCGACCGGATCCACGCAGTGATCCGCGGCTCGGCGATCAACAACGACGGCGCGAAGAAGATGACCTACGCCGCTCCGAATGGCGCTGCGCAGGCCGATGTGATCGCCGAGGCCCAAGCGGTGGCCGGCATCGACGCGTCGTCCATCAGCTACATCGAGGCCCACGGGACGGGCACGCCTCTGGGTGACCCGATCGAAATGGAGGCGCTGCGAGCCGCTTTCAGCCTCTCGGACACGCCGCGGTCGGGTCCGTGTGTGGTGGGTTCGGTGAAGTCGAACATCGGCCATCTGGCGGAGGCCTCGGGGATCGCCGGGCTGATCAAGACGATCCTGTGCCTGAAGAACCGTGCCATTCCCGCGACGCTGCATTTCACCACTGCGAATCCGGCGCTGAACCTCGAGCGTGGCCCGTTCACGGTGAGCAGCGAGTACACGCCGTGGGAGTGGGACGGTGTGCGCCGCGCGGGGGTCAGTTCGTTCGGTGTCGGAGGCACCAACGTCCATGTCGTCGTCGAGGAAGCGCCCGCGCAACCGGCACGACCGGTGCACGACGGGCCACAGGTGCTGCGGCTGTCGGCCCGCACGCCTGAGGCGCTCGAAGACTTCCGGGCGGCAATGGCCACCGAGCTCGCCGCAGACCCCGCGTTGGACCTGTCCGATGTGGCTGCCACGCTGGACCGGCGGCGCCTCGAGAGGTGCCGGCTGGCCGCCGTCGTCCACGACCGGCTTGACGCGGCCGCAGTGCTGGGCGCCGCCGAGAACGACAACGTGTTCGTCAGCGAGGCGACCGAGGTGACCGCAACCGGCCGGGCACCGGCCGGTGAGCGCCGCGTCACCCTGATGTTCCCGGGGCAAGGTGCGCAGCACGCCGACATGGCGCGCGGCCTCTACGAATCCGAGCCGGTGTTCACCGAGCAGTTCGACAGGTGCGCCGACGGCTTCCGGCGTGAGCTCGGCATCGATCTCAAAGCAGAGCTGTTCGGCTCCGATCAGTCCGACCTGGAACGCACCGACCGCGCCCAACCCGCCCTCTTCACCGTCGAGTACGCGCTTGCCCGGCTGCTGCAGGCCTACGGAGTTCAGGCCTCGGCGTATGTGGGCCACAGCATCGGTGAATACGTGGCTGGGGCACTGGCGGGAATATTCGACCTGCCCACGGCGATCAGTGTCGTCGCGACCCGGGCCCGGTTGATGCACGGTTCAGCGCGGGGCGCGATGGTAGCGGTCGCGATGACGCCCGAAGCCATCGCCGAGTATCTGGCGCCGGGCCTCGACCTCGCAGCGATCAACGACCCCGGCAACTGTGTCGTGGCGGGGGCACCGGAAGACGTCATGAAGTTCCAGAACCGGTTGCGGCAGCGGGGGATACTGGCCCGCCGGGTCCGCACCGCGCACGCGTTCCACTCGCAGCTCATGGATCCGGTCGTGCCCCAGTTCGGCGAATTCCTGTCCGGCGTCCAGCTTCATCCGCCGCACACACCGGTGCTGTCGAATGTCACCGGTACCTGGCTCACCGACGCGCAGGCGACCGATCCGACCCTGTGGGCCGGCCAGATTCGGGCCACGGTCAAATTCTCCGACGAACTTGACGACGTGTTGGACGATCCGTCCGCTGTGTTGGTCGAGGTCGGGCCCGGCGGTGCGTTGACGGGATCGGCCATGCGCCACCCGAAATGGTCGCAACGGCATCGAGCCGTCCGCTTGATGCGGCACCAGGTGCAGAACCGCGGCGACCGGGACACGTTCCTGCTGGCGCTCGGCCAACTGTGGGCGGCGGGCGTCGAGGTGGACTGGTCGCCGTTGTCGAGCCGCACACCCATGCTGGTCTCGCTGCCCGGATATCCCTTTGTCCGGCAACGGCACTGGGTGGACCCGCAGATCACCGCCGACGGGGTGGCGCCGGTCAGGACCAACGGCAGTGCGCCGAGCGGGCACGTGGTCGAACCGACCGGCGAGACGAAGACCGGCGGCGCCGGTACCGGGCAGGCGGATATCGAATCGACGCTGCGGCGAATCTGTGCCGAGTGTCTCGGTGTGAGTTCGGTCGGTCCGAACGACGACTTCTTCGAGATCGGCGGGGATTCCCTCATCGCGATCGGCGTCGCGATGAGCGCGACCAATCAGGGTTTGGAGCTGACACCGCAAGATCTCTACGATCACCCGAGCGTGGCGGCGCTGACCGCGGTATTGTCCGCGCGCTACGCAGCAGGCGGGTTGGCTGCCGTATCGGTCGACGATGCGCCCCAACCGGTTTCGCCGATCGCGGTGCACTTCCTGCAGCATGGTCTGCGCGAATCCGGCTGCTGGCGGGTGCCTCTCCTGATGAGACTCGATTCCACCGTCGGAATCGAAGACGTCCGGTCGGTGTTGGCGGCGGTGATCAACCAGCACGACGCGTTGCGAACCGCGTTCAGTCAACGGGCCGGAGCATGGGAACAGCAGATCATGGCACCGTGCGACCATCTGGACATCGCTGAGGTGTCGCTGCCCGACACCGTGACGCCGGGCAGCGACGACGAGCGGCGCGCGGCCGTCGACATCCTCAACGGGCAGGTAGGTCGGCAGGATCTTTCCAGTCCGGTACTGGTCGCGACCTACATCGTGGATCGCAGCGGAGCCGGACGGTACCTCGCGATGTCGATCCATGAGCTGGTGGCCGACGGGGTGTCCCGGGAGATCCTGCTCACCGACCTGTTCACCGCGTTCACTCAGCGACTGGCCGGCACCGACATCACGTTGCCTCCGGTCACCGCGACCTGGCGCGAATGGTCACAGCGCTACGCCGGGCTCGCCACGCATCCGGCGGTCCTGGACAGCAGGCAGTACTGGCTGGACGAAGCCGCCAAACCCACACTGCACCTGGCAGATCCGGGTCCCGGACAACCTCCCGGCGTGGACGACCTGCAGTGTGTGCCATCGCTGATCGCCGCCGAGCAGACAGGCCTCGTCGAACGGGCAAGGGGCAGATTCGAGTTCGCTGTCGAGGAGTTGATGCTCGGTGCGCTGTCGCGGACCATCGCGCGCACCGTTGGGGATGGGACGCTCGCCGTCGCCATCGCCGGAACCGGGCGCGCTGTGCTCAAGCCGGATGTCGATCCCCGGCGCACTGTCGGCGGCTTCAGCACCGTCTACCCGGTGTCGCTGTCCTGCCACGGCGCATCCACCGCCACGCAGGTGCTCGATGGTGTGCACGAAACCATGTGCGCGGTGCCACATCAGGGTGTCGGCTATGGACTGTTGCGCTATCTGTACGGGCCGACATCGCGGGCGCTCGGCGCGGTGGATTCCCCGGATATCCTGCTGTGCAACGAAGGTGTGATGCCCGATCTGCCCACGGCGGCCGGGCCGGTGCAGATCGATCGCGAGACCGGGATGGGCGTGCGCGACAAGACGCCCGGACTGGGATTCCCGATCGAGATGCGGATCTACCGCTCCTCGGCGGGAATGCATGTGGACTGGTGGTACGACGCGCGCCGGGTCGAAAGGGCGACGGTCACCATGATGGCCGACCGTTTCCCGATCGACTTCGAGGAACTCCTGTCCGAAGCACTGGCGACGGCGCCGACGCAGGACGAATTCGGTGGCGCCATGTCGGAACTCGGGTTGGTGGACCTGTCCGCCGAGTGAACCAGCCGGTGAACCGGTATCAGCAACGGAGGATCTGATGAGGAGGTTGTGTTGACTACTCCGGACAAGAGCGTCGTCGTCAACGAGATCCACAAATCGTTCGGTGCGGTAAAGGCCTTGCGCGGGGTCAGCTTCGACGTCGGGCGCGGAGAGGTGGTGGCACTGCTCGGGCCGAACGGGGCGGGAAAGACCACGATGGTCGACATCCTCTCGACACTGACCCGACCGGATCGTGGGCAGGCCAGCATCGCCGGATTCGACGTGACGAAAGACCCGGCGAGCGTTCGCCGATCGATCATGCTGACCGGCCAGCAAGTGGCCCTCGACGATGTGCTGACCGGTCGCGAGAATCTCACGTTGTTCGGGCGGTTGCAGGGCCTGTCCAAGGCGGTGGCACGTTCTCGCGCCGAGGACCTGCTCGCCGAGTTCGACCTGGTTCACGCCGCGGATCGACGCGTCGGCACGTATTCGGGTGGGATGCGGCGACGCATCGACATCGCCTGCGGGCTGGTGGTCCGGCCCGAGGTGGTGTTTCTCGACGAGCCGACCACGGGCCTGGACCCGCGGAGCAGGCAGACCATCTGGGATCTGGTGTCGGGCTTCAAGAAGCTCGGCATCGCAACCCTTTTGACCACTCAGTACCTCGAAGAGGCCGACGCGCTGAGTGACCGGATCATCGTCATCGACCACGGCACGGTGGTCGCCGAGGGGACCGCCGATCAGCTCAAGGAGCGCACGGGCGGCAGCTACTGCGAGATCGTCCCGCGCGACCTCAAGGATCTGCCGGCGATCATCACAGCACTCGGACCACTCGTGCCCGAACACAACAGGACTGCGCTCGAGGAGTCTGCCGACCGCATCGCCGTGCCTGCGCCTGACGGTCCCAGCACCCTGGTCGAGGCGCTGTCGTTGCTCAACTCGGCGAACATCGAACTCACCGACATCGCACTGCGCCGCCCGTCACTCGACGAGGTGTTCCTTGCCCTCACCGACGATTCCGAGGTCTCACCGCCAGATATTCCGGCCGCCGACGACGACAGTGACGACGCGCTGGCCGGGGCGGGCGTCGGTAAGCACCGGTTGAACGGCAACGAGCCGCAGCTGGAGAGGATGTGATGCCATGACGGCCGCGCTGAGCGCGGCGCGACCGCGCCCTTCGACCATCGGGCAGTGGTGGGTGCTCACCGTCCGGCTGGTGGCACCCTCGCTGCGCAACGGAGAGGTGGCCACCGGGGTCGTGGCCGTCGTGGTGTTCGCGGCGGGGTGGTACATCCCGCTGAATCACATGATGGGCGCCAGGTCCGGGATGAGCAGCTACGCGCAGTTCCTCATGCCTCTCATTGCGTTGCAAGGTATTTCGTTCGCCGCGATCACCGGGGCGTTGCGGGCAGCGACAGATTCGGTCAAGGGCATCAACCGCCGCTTCGACTCCATGCCGATCCCGGCGCTGACACCGCTGGTCGCGCGTATGTCGGCCGGCGCCTACCGGTGCGCCATCGGTATCGCCGCCGCACTGGCCACCGGATATGTCATCGGCTTCCGGTTCTACCGGGGTATCGGCTACGCCGTGTTGTTCTGCGTGCTGCTGTTGGCGATCGGCATGGTGCTGTCCTACCTGGCGGATCTGCTCGGCAGCTCGTCGAAGAACCCGGAGGCCACGACGCAATGGCTGATGCTGCCGCAGTTGATCTTCGGGCTACTGTCCGTAGGGATCCAACCCGTTGAGCATTTTCCGCATTGGATCCAGCCGGTGGTCCGCAATCAACCCATCTCCCAGTTCATCTACGCGATGCGCGAATTGGCCGGCGATTCGACACCCGCGGCGGCTCAGGTCAACTGGTCGGTGGTGGGTCCATCGGTTGCCTGGCTGGCCGGGGTCACCGTCGTGATGATCCCGCTGTCGCTGGCGCTTGTGTTGAGGCGGCGATGATGTCGGTCACCGATCACGCGGTACTGCGGGACTCGGCCGTGCTCAGCGAGGCCGCGTTCCCGGTTCCGGATCGCCGGTTCGGCGAAAACTCCCTGCGCGTGCTGCCGGTGCAGATCTGGGCGCAGACCAAGCGGCTGCTGATCCGCCTGGTGCGCGACCCGATGACGTTCGTGTTCGGACTCGCCCTGCCGATCTTTTTTCTCGTGGTGATGAACATCGTCCTGGGGGACGCGATTTCGGCAGTGACGGGGCACAGCGCACTCTATGGCAGCGTGCCACTGGTGACATTGATCGGTGCGATGAACGGTGCTTCGGTCGGTGTGGTCGGGTTCATCTCGGAGCGCAACGACGGTCTGCTTGCCCGGCTGTGGGTGCTGCCTGTGCATCGCGCGTCGGGGCTTGTGGCGCGACTGGTCTCCGAGGCCATTCGGGTCGCGGTGAATTCTGTTGCGCTGCTGGCGGTCGGCCTGGCGCTGGGGCTGCGGCTGGAGCGAGGCGCGCTGGCCGGCGTCGTCTGGTTGTGTGTACCGGTGCTGTTCGGGATGGCGTTCGCCATGCTGGCACTCACCATCGCGGTGTACTGGCCCAGCGCAACGCTGGTCGAGGCGATCACCCTGGTTTCAGCGCTGCTGTTGTTCTTCTGTACCGGATTCGTGCCGCTGGACCAGTATCCGAACTGGATTCAGCCCGTGGTCGAACATCAACCGCTGTCCTATGCGACCGAGGTCATGCGCAGTTTGACACTCGGCGGCGGCTTGTCCACGCCATCGGCCGGTGTCTTGCTCTGGTCCGGCGGCATCATCGCGGCCTGCGTGGTCCCGATGGTGGTCGGCTATCGCCGGGTGAGTATGCGGGGGTGAACGCCATGACCGGACCGCGCAACGACGAGGAGGCCTGATGACCTTTCCCACGGCTGTCATCCGCAGGCTCGCGCCGAGCGAGGACTTCTTCGCTGAGACACAGACATTCACATCGGTGACGCTCACGCTCGCGGGACCTCTCGACGCGGACGCGATGTCGATCGCGTTCGACTGTCTGCTGGAGACATATCCGGTGTATGCCGGCCACCTCGAGCAGGCTGCCGACGGCCGCTTCCAGATTGTCGGCGACGATCTACTCCACCCCGGAATGTGGTTGGCCGGAGACGATGACGGGGACCCGCAGATTCCGCTCGACCAGGGAGCTTCGCTGATCAATCTGGTTGTGCGGGTCTTCGGCGGCGGCGGTGAACTCACTTTGTACGTGCATCACAGCCTGGCCGACGGCAACCACATCGCCGGACTGCTTTTCGACCTGTTCACTCGCTATACGGCGGTGGTGACCACGGGGGATCCCGGCCCGGTCAGTCCACAGCCGGCACCGGAACCCATCGAGGCGATCCTCGAACAGCGGGGAGTGACAAAGCTGTCGAGGTCGGGGCTCGATCGGTTCATCCCCGCCATGTTCGCCCATGAGCTGCCGCCCCGGCGGTCGACCAATACCACCAAATACTCGCGGCCCGTCGCGGTCCCGACTGCCCGAGGTCGCCTGACCAAAGCGGAAACGGCCGCATTGATCAAATACGGACGCAGGCACCGGCTGTTCGTCAACAATTTGGTTTCGGCAGCAATCCTGTTGGCCGAGTGGCGGGTCCGCGAGACTCCGCACATTCCCATACCGTACGTCTACAACGTCAACCTGCGCCCGCTGCTCGAGCCTCCCGTTTCGCCGACGGCATGTACCTTGGCGCTGGGAGTCGCCACGTACCTGGCGCAGATCACGCCGGCCACCACACTCGTCGAGCTCGCCGGCGAGATCGCGTCGACACTGCAGGCGGATCTCGGCGACGGTGTAGTGCAGCAGTCGTTGCTCCACTTCAACCTGCAGTACGAGGGGACGCTGCCCGGATTGGCAGATGTGGTGTTGTCCACCAACATCGGCAACGTCGCTGCGATGCCGACGCCGCCGGGGCTGGAGGTGGTCGGCTTTTCGTCGCAGTTCCACCGCGCCTCGTCGGCTGTCATCGACGTGTACGGGTTCGGCGTTGTGGCCGGTGAACTGGTCCTGGAGCACCACGTCGATGCTGCGGCGCCGGAACGATCGCTGGATCTGATTCTCACCATGCTGCGCGCCGCGTCCGTCGAGGCGTCCGCGCTGTCCTGACCGTCAATCGCGAGTACATCACCGAAGGGTTGGTTCGAATGGCTACCAAGATGCACGTCGACTTGAGCGGACCGCCGCAGACCATGCTGGACATGGTCTACGCGAAGGCGCTGGATGCAGATTCCGCACGTCCCGTGTTGGGTGATCGCTTCGCCAAACAGCTGATGGCCCAGCTGGATTACGACTGGAGTCGCAGTCCGGTTCCCCGCCAGCGTCGCCGTCAGGTGACCTCGATCGCCGTGCGCGCCGCCCAGTTCGACATTTGGGTGCAGCAGTTTCTCGCGGTGGCCGAGAGACCGATCGTGCTTCACGTAGGGTGCGGACTCGACAGCCGGGCGTTCCGGGTCGATCCCGGGCCCGAAGTCGAGTGGTACGACATCGATTTTCCGGATGTCATCGCACTGCGCGAACGCTTGTACCCGGCGCGCCAGAACTATCATCTGGTGTCGTCGTCGGCCACCGACCCCAACTGGCTCGGAAACATTCCCAACGATCGTCCGGCCTTGTTGATCGCCGAAGGCGTCAGCATGTATCTCACCGAACGTGACGGCATCGACCTGCTGCGCCGCGTGGTCAGTCGGTTCCCCTCCGGGGAACTGCAACTCGACTTCTGGAGTCGATTCGGTAGGCGCGCCCAGGCGAAGAACAACAAAGTGGTGCGGTGGTCGGGCTCTGATCTGGGCTGGGCGGTGAATTCGCCGGAGGAGATCATCGGCCAGATTCCGCGGGCCCGATCGTTGTGCGCGATCTCGGTGTTCGAGGCGAGCACCGTCCAGCTACTGCCGAACGGCTACCGGCGTTTCGCGGCCGCAGCAGCCCGCACCCCGGGGTTGCGCAACATCGTTCAGTTCCACCGGTACGCGTTCTGACCCGCGGTCAGCTGAAGCGGTAATCGGTCAGGGGAAATCTCATCGCTTCACGAATCGCATTGCGTCGCGACGTCGGCCGGGTGATCGTGGCGTTACCCCGGAAGTAGTAGGACCGCGACGTCGCGCAGTTGCCCCGAAAGAACACCATGTCGCCGAGGCGACGAGAAATCCGCCGGTAGAACTGCGCGCTGGCGTCAGCGGTGACCTCGAATGTGTCAGCACCGCGACGGACGAGCTCACCGAACAGCCGCGACATGTGCCGCATCTGGTACTCGGTCATGGTGAAGAACGATGCGCCGGTGAAGGCGTACGGGCTGGCCATGTTCAGGTAGTTCGGGAAGCCGGGAACCGAGAGGCCCTCGTATGTTTCAAAATTGTTCTCCCGCCACCATTTCCCCAGATTCGTACCCGCGCGCCCGATGACCTCGATCGCCGGGAAATTGGCGTCCCAAAGATCAAACCCGGTGGCCAGGACGAGGGTGTCGGTGACGGTCTTGTGTCCCTCGCCGTTGACGATTCCGTCTGGTTCGATCTGCGCGATGCCGGTGGTCTCCAGATGGACGTGAGGCAGTGCGAACGTCCGATAGTAGTGGTTGGAGAAGGTGGTGCGCTTGCACCCGAAATCATAGTCGGGAGTCAGTTTTCGCCGCGTCGCCCGATCCCGCACGGATGCGAACATGTGCAGTTTGGATACCTGGGCGGCGCACCGATTCAGCGGTTTGGACCAGTTGTAATGCACCACCGCCGTGAAGATTCCCGCCTCGGCGATGGCATCGGTGATGACTCTGAGCAGCCGCTGCGACGGGGGAAACCGGGCGAACAGTCGCTGCACGGCGGCGGGTATCGCGAAGTCGACGCGCGGCACCACCCAGATCGGCGTCCGTTGGTAGACAGTCAGTTCCGCCGCACGCTCGGCCAGTTCCGGGATCAACTGCACAGCGGTCACACCCGTTCCGATGATCGCGACATGCCGGCCGTCGAGCGAATAGCTGCCATCCCACTTGGCGCTGTGCATGATCCGTCCCTCGAAACCCGTGATCCCGGGAATGTCCGGGACCCGCGGCTGCGACAGGTAGCCGGTGGCGGTGATCAGGAATTGCGTCGTCAGCGTGGCGCCACCGGCGAGAGCCACCAGCCAGCGCTGTGAATCCTCATCCCACCGGGCACTTTCGACGGTCGTACCGAAGCGCATGTAGCGGCGAAGATCGTATTTCTCGGCGACGTGGTCGGCGTATCTCTTCAACTCGTCGCCGGGGGCGTGCAACCTCGACCAGTACGGATTGGGTTCGAACCAGTACGAATACGTCGTGGTGGGGATATCGACAGTCAGCCGGGGATAGTGGTTGACATACCACGTTCCACCCAGATCGTCTTCGCGGTCGAGGATGGTCAGGTTGTCGAATCCGAGGCGATTGAGCTGGATGGCTGCACCCATACCGGCGAAGCCGGCGCCCACGATGACGGCGTCGAATCCTTCTGCGGTCACACACATACGGTACTCGCAGAGCGTCGGCATAATGAGGCGAAATAAGATCGAGATCTGCGGGGAGACCACGAAAGTCGCACTTGGTTGCGAGTACAAACAGTTTCTCGCCCTAGCACGATATTTCGCCGTCACCCAACGAGATTCACAGCATCAATTTGCCGGACACAGCACATTTCCGGGCGCACGTGGTGGATGATGCAGGGGTATCGCAAGTCGGGGCGAGCCAAACTGCACACCACAATCAAGCGGGTTCATCATGCGTGTCTTCATTCGGTCAGTTCTGGTGGCACTGTTGGTACTCGGAGCTGCGGTCCTGTTGGCCCTCACCGCGACGATGACCTCGGTGTTCACCCTCACCGCGGCATCGAATTACATCGTCAGGGGCACTCAATACGCCCAGCCGTTCTGCAGGCCCTACTGCGGCACGCTCGACACGCCGCAACAGAACATCGACCTGGCGACGCCGTACATCGATGCCACGGTCAATCCACCGGCCGGACAACCGAATGTGTTCGTCAACTATCCCGCCAGCTTCTGGCCCGTTTCGGTGGGTTACTTCCACGCCATGACTTACGACGACGCGGTGGCCGCTGGTGTGGCGGCGTTACCGTCTCCGGGAACCATCGATTCCGGAAGTGTGATCTTCGGATACTCCCAGGGGGCGAATGTCGCGACGCAATACAAGCGGAGCTTCAATCAATACTGGGCCAACAATCCAGGGACGCCGCCCGCTGTCAGTTTCGTCCTGATCGGTAACGGCAACCGTCCCAACGGTGGTGCCCTGGAACGGTTCCGCGGGCTTTACATCCCGGGCTTGGACTTCACCTTCAGCGGCGCTACTCCCACGACCACCGCGGGTGCCGCGCCGGGCCAGATCACCACCTACGACATTGCCCAACAGTACGACGGTTTCGCAGACTTCCCGACCAACCCGCTCAACCCGTTCGCCATGGCGAACGCCGCGGCCGGCCTGGTCCTGGTGCACCCGAACTACCAGAATGTCGACCCGAACAGCGCCATCTACCAGGGCAGCCAAGGCGATACGGCCTATTACCTGATACCGACCTACCCGGTGCCGCTGCTCATGCCCATCGCCAAGATTCCCGGTGCGGGCCCGATCATCGCCGACACACTGGACCCCGTCATGCGGGTGCTCATCGAATCCGGCTACGACCGCACCATAAACCCGGGGCAGCCGACGCCCGCGAACATCTTCTACTTTCCGAATCCCGTGAAGTTCGCCGCAGCCCTTGCCGTTGCCATCCCCACGGGCCTGTTCATCGGGTTGGAGGATCTCGCGGGGGAGCGCGTTCCGGGAACGCCGCCGGCGTATGTGCAAGGGCAGGGCGCCTACGGCATCTTCGGTCCGCCGGTGACGCTACCGAACCAGCCTCCGCCACCGGTTTCGCTCTCACAGGTCATGGCGGCAGCGTCGCTCCTGAGCGGGCAGTCGCAGACCGGAAATGCGAATCCGACTGAACCGCAGCAGGTATCGGCCACGCAGACATCAGCTCTGTCGACGCAGACACCGGCGCCGCCGGAGACGGGCGGCTCGGGCACCGGCGAGGTCGGCACGGAACCGACCGGGACGACGCCGACCGGCTCCGCGGAATCCGCCTCTGCCACGCAAGGAGCATCCACCACCAGCGAGCCCGAGGCGACGAAGCCGTCCCTTCCGCCATTGCTGCCCCTGTTGACCAAGCCGAAGATGAACGTGGTGCGTGGGACGACCACGACAAGCGGGAAGTCGGTGTCGGCGGGAACCAAGGACCCCACGTCATCGCTGAAGAGCGTTGTGACGAAAACGATCACGTCGATCGAAAAGGCGCTTGGCACCAAGCCCGCGGGCGCGAAGACTCAAAGCGACGCGGCGACCAGCAGCTCTGCAGGGGCCGGCGCCTGAACACTCCGAAGGAGATATCAGCAAACACAGAATAGAGATGTCGCAGGGCGTGCGATGACCATCGTGACGCGGTCTCGGCGCGGGCCGGTGATCGTGCCTTTCCCGGTATCTCGCGGGCGGTGCGCTGCTCGGTCATCGCTGCGCGTGCATCCGTGAATGCCCAGTGATATGGGAACGTTGGGTGCTGACTTCGCATATGACTAACCCGCAGCGACAGGCTGTTCGCTGTCAGGAATTCCCAGCGGAAACTACAGCGATTTCACAGCAAGCGCGTTAGGCTCTTATCGCCGGATCTCACCGGCCAGCTAATTCCAAGAGTCGGGGTGGAGGAACGCGTGGGAAATCATCGACAGCTCAGCATGAGCACAAGAACCGTGTCGTACGTGACCGCCGGAGTCGCGCTGGAAGTGGCCGGTCTGGTCGGGTTCGTCAACGTCGTCGACGCCAACGCGCCGATGGTCCGCCTCCTTGCGGCGACCAGCATCTTCATCGACGGCACCAAGGACATCATTCCCACCGGCAATTCCCAAGCGCCAGACCGGATGCGCGGCACTCTGAGCGGTGCCCTCGACCAGGGCTACGACTATGTTTCGACCCCAGGTGCGGGCGGCAACTACTACGTGCAGTACCCGCGATCGTTCGGAATCCTGACCGGGCTCACCGACCCCACCTATGACGCATCGCGGACGATCGCGACCCAGAACACCATCACGGCCATCAAAGACGCACGGGCGCAAAACCCGAACGACCCCATCTACGTCGTGGGTTATTCGCAAGGCGCCAACGCAGAATCCGAGGCGATCCGCCAGCTGGAGGCCGAAGGATACGACACCTCGAACATCACGTTCGTGTTGGTCGGCAACGGTGCACGCAACGACGGCGGCCTGTGGGCGCGGCTGCCTGCCGGCGTGTACGTACCACTGATCGGACTGAGTTTCGGCGCTTCGATGAACCCAGACCCCAACGGTCCGCAGGTGATTCAGATCAGCAAGCAGTATGACGGTGCATCGGATGTACCACAGTATGTGCTCAATCCGATCGCCTGGGCCAACGCCGCCCTCGGCTTCGTCTACGTTCACAACGGCTACTACCAGGACGTGGACTTCGACCTCAACCACGACGGCACCATTAGCTCCGCGGATGTGGCGCTGGCACAGCAAGATCCCGCGCACTACATCGTGACGACCAATGGCAACATCTCCGACGTGGTGATTCGCAATCCCGAGGGACAGCTGCCACTGACCCGGCCGCTGTTGGATCTCGGGGTGCCCCCAGAGATCGTCAAAGCACTTGATCCGCTGCTACGGGCCATCATCGAGACCGGCTACAACCGGCCGCCGAACGGTGGGGTGTATCCGGCAGAGCCGCAACATCTCGAGTTGCTGCCGCCGGTCACGCGGTGGGAGGCCGATGCCGATGCTGTCGCCGCCGGGTTGAAAGAGACCATCCATCGTCTCGAAGCGCTGAACACCGTGCATATCAACCCGATCAGCTCACTGGCCGCCGATTCGGCGCTGCCGCAGCCGCCAGGTGGGCAACAGCTGACGGGGGCGAAGCAGCAGGAGCCCACCACCGACAAGGAGGCGCCACACGGCGGTGCGCAGCTGACGGCCGTGAAAACACTCGACGAACCGGCCGCCGGCGAGGATCCGGCCGGTTCAGCCGACCAGGCGGGTACCTCCGAATCCGGGCAGAATGCGTCGGGCGCACATGATCCGGTATCGCCCGCGACAACACAGGATGCGCCGCAGGCGCCGAAGAAGCCTCAGACCAATGTGGTGCGAGGTCCGATCGGCGGATCGCCCGCGCTGTCGGGCCTGAAGACCGTGACTGCCAAGATCAACGGCGCGGTGACCGATGCTGTGGCGAAGGTCAAGGATGCGTTGAACGGGACCCGCACCGGCAACAAGGTCAGCCCATCGACTGCAGGCACTGACGGCACCGGCGCGGGCACGAATACCGGTACGCCACAATCTGATACCGGCGGCGGTACATCTGGAAGCGAGTCTGGCGCTGCGGGCAGTTCAGGAGGAAGCTAGACCCAACGCAGTGGCGACGCTTCGATAGGGGATCGGATGAGTATCGCGGTGGTGGTGGCCTCGATCGTGTTGGCGGTTTATCTCGGTGTCGCCGCGATCCTGAACCTGTTCTATCTGGAGGAAGCACGCAAGAACGGGCAGCGGTTGGGACTGTCGCGCGGGCTCAGCCAGTTCATCGGGGCGTGCCAACTGGCGGGTGCGATCGGGCTGATCGGCGGACTGTTCTGGCGGCCTTTGGGCATCGCCGCAGCAGTCGGGTTCCTGCTGATGATGATCGGCGCCGTGATAGCACATCGGCGCGTACGTGATTCGATTGTGGCGACGCTGCCCGCGGTCGTGGTCTTCTGTGTTACCGCATTCGTCTTCGCGGGGCAGCTCGCCCTCGTCGCGGTATGACCTCGATTATCAGGATTGCTCGGCGATTTCGGCGATGCGCCCGGTCGACGACACGAACGCGGTCGCCAGGCGTGGGCCGATGAACATGGCGGCCACGCCTGCCAGCGGACCTGCCATGATCACCCGTTCGGTCAAGATCGTCCCGTCGGGAACAGGGTCGATCTGATGCTCGAAGCGCATGGACAGTCCGGGAAACGAGGAGGTGCCGGTCCACAGCCTCGGTGACTCCACTTGGGTCACGGTGGAAGCGGTTGCCGGTCCGCCCTTGCCTTTCACGGTAATCCGGGCGCCTAGGCCGAATTCGCGGTCGATCGATGCCGATTCGATGATGCCGCCCGGCCATCGAGGCGGATCGGTCCACACGTCCCACACCCGCGATGCGGACGCCGAACTTCTCGTTGATCCTTCAAAGGACCGGCGCGCTTTAGCCATGCGCTGATGATCCCACTGCCGCAAGAACTTTGGTTCGGATCCGGTCAGGTTGAGTCCACCGGGTATCGGCATTACGGTGTTGGTATGGCGCGGTCCTTCGACGTGTCGGTGCAATCTGCCGCCGGTGTCGCCGAGATCCTCACGGCATTCGGTGACCGGGATTATTGGCAGGCACGGCTCGCTGCCTATGCGGGCGCTGGGGCCACTCTCGATCGCCTTGAGGTCGATGCGGCAGGTGCGGTGATGGTGACCGTGACGCTGCGCCTTCTGCGCGACCGGCTGCCGACACTGGTGACTCAGCTATACCGCGGCGATCTGACGATGGTGCGCGACGAGGCGTGGCGACCCGGCGGTGACGTGGCCAGGGGAGATATCCGCGTGGCGGTGCCTGGCGCGCCCGTGTCGGCGCACGGAACGGCTACCCTCACATCACAGAACGCCGGTTCGGAGCTCTTCTGCCGCACCACGGTTCGGGTGGCCGTTCCGTTCGTCGGCGGCAAGCTGGAGGACTATCTGGGGCGTCAGTTCTGCGACGGGATCCCCGCGATACAGAACTTCACCTCTGAGTGGATCGCCGAAAGGCGTTGACAATTCCCGTTCAGCGCGTGACGACCGGCAATTCGACCCGAGACGCGTGTGCGCCGTCGCGGTGAACGCGGATGGCAGGTGCGCTGCCGGGCAGTACCGCAAAGTGATCGGCATCAGCACCCGAGATGGCGATCCGGATACGGTGACCGGCCTTGAACACATACGACGTCGGCAGGAGATCGAACCTCAGCTCCGCGATCTCCCCGCGGGCAAGCGGTTGCGCGTCGGCGCGCCTGAAGGACCGGTACGGAACGGTCTGCCGGTAGGGTGCCGCGTCCGTACTCAGATGTCGATGGAGCGCGCGCAGTTCGCCTTCGGTGACGTAGGAGACTGAGCCTCGGGCGTCCACATCCTCGAGATAGACGAAGAACGTGCCGTCGGTTGCTGTCGAGGTGACGAACAGAGTGACCAGGGGATGTCCGGTCACCTCGAGCGGGTCGGTCAGGGCGCCAGAGGTGTAGGTCAGCAACTTCTCGTCTGCGGTGCCGCGTTCGGGATAACGCACAGCTTCCCCGATCGCCACCTGCGTGCGCCAGCGTGAGCGCTCGCCGGTACCCGCAGTCAGGTCGACCTGGTAGTCGTCAGCAGCTTGCGGACCGGATTCGGGGGCCTCGACGGTCAGCCGACGGTCGGCGGCGACGTAGTACGTGAGGACGTCGGCCGGTGGCGGCCAGGACGATGCGGATTTCCAGCGACCTTCGCCCATGGTGAAGTAATGCACGACGGGTTGCGTCGCCATGCCGTTGTCGCGGCCTCTCAGGTGGTGGTCGAAGAACCGCAGCAGTTCGCCTTCGTGATCGAATGCCGAAAGCGCCGGTGTACGACCAGGTTCGATGTGCCAGCGGCCGCCATGGTTCCACGGGCCGAGGACCAGTCGGCTGCCCGGCGTGGCCACCGACAAGAAGCGCTTGATCGCCGAATGAGCGTAGGCACCGTCGAACCAGCCTCCGCTGCCGTAGATCGCGGCGCCTGACCCTTCGATGTCGCGACGGTAATTGTGCGGGCTGAACCGGTTGATGCTGCCGCACGGATCGATGGGTGTACCGATCGGAGCGGGGCCATCTGCGGTGCCGTGGCGGTAGGGATCCGACGGTGCCACGTCATCACGGAACGTCAATGACAGGGCCTGGGGGTGGATTTCGTAATTGTCGAGATGCGCGGCGACGGCGCCGGCGCGCAGCCGACCGCGACGGTCGCCGTCGACCGGCATCGCGCCGGTCACCAGGAGCTTGACCCACCACCCCGCGACCTCATGGGGCGCATTGCGGTCGAGCGCGGCGTTGTAGCGTCCCCAGGTCTCGGTGAACCGGGCGCCGTGGATGCCGCCAGGGAACGCGATGTCGGTGTATGCGTCGAAGACCGAGAATCGGGGCGCCACCGCGCGCACCGCGGGGTGCTGGTTGACCAGCAGAAGCTCCGCAGCAGCGCCGCTGTAGGAGGTGCCCAGCGCACCGACGCACCCGTCGGACCAGGGCTGGCGGATGATCCAGTCGACAACCTCTGCACCGTCGCGGATCTCATCGGGGGACCACTCGCAGACCCGGTGGCCGTATGAGGCGCCGGATCCGCGCACGTCGACGTCCACCCACGCATAACCGGCGGCGACGAAGCGACGACGGCATACGGCCGTGGAGCGAATGTGGTCAAACGGCTTGCCGCCCCGCAGCATTCGCAACGGCCACCGCAGTTCCATCGCCCGGTAGTACCGGGTCTGATGCACGATGGTCGGCAGCGCCGTCCCCGTCGGTGCAGCGGGGCGATGCACTGTGACAGCGAGCTGGACACCGTCCCGCATCGCCAAATAGCAAGAGGACGAAGCCATTCCCCGGGGCGCCGGTCGCGGGCAACCGGCATCCGGCCAGATGGCATCGGACCCGTCGCCCACTGCGCCACCTCCTGGTAGCCGCGATATCGATGGTGTGCTGCGACCGCGTCGACCGTGTTGGGGCCAGCATAGAGGGCACGCGCACGCTGAGGACCGAATCGTGAGGTCCAACTGCGCGATTGGCCGATACTGGTCCTGTGTGCCCGGTAGGGTCAGAAGTGTCCGTCGGCAGTGGAAAACCAACGCGGAGGTCCCGTTTCGATGCGAGATTTTTCGGGCGCAGTCGCGCTGGTAACCGGGGGAGGCGGCGGGATCGGAGGCGCTGAGGTCCGGCTCCTTACCGAGCGGGGCGCCATGGTGTGCGCCGTCGATATCGATGAGGACGCGGCGCTCGGCAGCGGCGCCGCGCTGGCCATCGGAGCCGATGTCGCCGACCGCGAAGCGATGGCCGAAGCGGTCGACCGGGTCGTCAAACAATTCGGCCGCCTCGATCTCGTGTTCTGCACCGCGGGCATCACGCACCGGCCCGCGACCCTGCGGGTGCTGGAACCGGGTACGGCGCAGCGGGTCATCGATGTCAACCTCATCGGGACTCTCAACACCCTCGAGCCCGCGATCGATCCGCTCATCGCGTCGCGCGGTCACGCTGTTCTGGTGTCCTCGATGGGGTGGCCGCCCAACAGTGAGTTCGGGACGTTGCTGCCGACGCTGGGCGGTGTCGCCTACTCGACCAGCAAGGTGGCGGTGGAGATGCTCGGCCGCGGGTTGCGGATCGAGCTCTCCCCGTACGGGGTCGGCGTGACCATCGCCTACTTCGGTCCGGTCGACACGGCGATGGTGAGGCTCACGAACGTGCCGCCGACCCGCTCCAGTGAGCGGCTGCGCATCAGTCCCGAGAAGGCGGCCGCGGGAGTGCTCCGCGCCGTCGAGCGGGAGAAGGTGCGCGTGATCATTCCCGGCCGGTGGAACTTCCTCAACGTCGTGCGTCCGCTGGGCGTGCATCTGGACAACCTGCTGCTCCGCAGCCGCAAGCAGCGCGATTTCATCCGCACTTATGACTCCGCGTGATGTCCGTTTTCGCCGTAGTTTGCGAGTGAAGGTGTTGACCGACATTTAGCTATGTTTTAGCGTTTGCCCATGGGCTACGGGAGCGGACGTGCACAGCGCCGCCGCAAACCGGGCAGGCCGGTCGGGGCGGACGCCGCCCAGACCAGAGCCCGCATCGTGCGCGCGGGCCGCGAGATCATCACCGAGTACGGGTACGGAGCGGCCACCTTTCAGGCGATCGCCCGCCGGACCGAGCTGAGCCGGCCCACCCTGAACTACTACTTCGCCGACTGGGACGACCTGTACGGGGAGTTGGTTCACGAGGCGCACTCGGTGCTCGTCGACTGCATCGAGCAGGCCAAACAGCATGAGCTACCGGTCAATCGTTTGCGCGCGTTCGTGACGGCGGTGCTCGAGGTCGGGCACCGCGACAGCTCCTTCGTGGCGTTTCTGGTCAGTGTGCGTCTGGAGGCCGAGCGCAACCCGGCACTGCCGACGGCCACCGTGACGGCCACCCGCGCGTTCCTGTTCAGTGTGGTCGGCGACGCGGTCGCCCGGCGTGACCTGCCCGCCGACACCGATGCCACGGCCATCGTCGAGCTGCTCCACGCCATCCTGTGCGGGGTCGGGGTATGGGTTGGCGTGGACGCGCCGTGCGACTATGTGTCGGTTGCCAGGCAACTCGATGCCGTGCTCGACAGTGGGTTGCTGGGCGGGAATTCGCAAGCCTGTTGAGCGGTGCTCGCCAGACACGCTCGGCGACACGCCCGGATGTGTCGGTGGTCCGCAATAGACTGGCCACCCTATGAGCGGTTCATCTTCGGGGTCCTTCGTACACCTGCACAATCACACCGAGTACTCGATGCTGGACGGTGCCGCGAAGATCACACCGATGCTGGCCGAGGCCCAGAGGCTGGGCATGCCGGCGATCGGCATGACCGACCACGGCAACATGTTCGGGGCCAGTGAGTTCTACAACTCGGCAACCAAGGCAGGCATCAAGCCGATCATCGGGATCGAGGCGTACATCGCTCCCGGTTCGCGATTCGACACCAAGCGAGTCCAATGGGGCGACCCGAGCCAGAAGGGCGACGACGTCTCGGGTAGTGGCGCCTACACCCACATGACAATGGTCGCGGAGAACGCGACCGGTCTGCGCAACCTGTTCAAGCTGTCGTCGCTGGCCTCCTTCGAGGGTCAGCTCGGCAAATGGGCCCGTATGGACGCCGAGATCATCGCCGAACATGCCCAGGGTGTCATCGCGACCACCGGCTGCCCCTCCGGCGAGGTGCAGACCCGGCTGCGGCTCGGTCAACGCGACGAGGCACTGGCGGCCGCGGCCAAATGGCAGGACATTTTCGGCAAGGAGAACTTCTTCCTCGAGCTGATGGACCACGGCCTCGACATCGAGCGGCGGGTCCGCGAGGGCTTGCTGGAGATCGGGCAGAAGCTCGGAATCCCGCCACTGGCGACCAACGACTGCCACTACGTGACGCGCGAGGCCTCGCAGAATCACGAAGCTCTGCTGTGTATCCAGACGGGCAAGACACTGTCCGACCCGAACCGGTTCAAGTTCGACGGCGACGGTTACTACCTCAAGTCGGCCGAAGAGATGCGCGCCCTGTGGGATTCCCAGGTGCCGGGGGCCTGCGATTCCACGGTGCTCATCGGCGAGCGCGTGCAGTCCTACGCCGATGTGTGGACGCCGACCGACCGGATGCCGGTGTTCCCGGTGCCCGAAGGACATGACCAGGCGTCTTGGCTGACGCACGAGGTACAGGCCGGGCTGGAACGCCGCTTCGCCCATGTCGGGGGCGGGGCCGTCCCCTCCGAGTACACCGACCGCGCCACCTACGAGATCAAGGTCATCTGCGACAAGGGCTTTCCGTCGTACTTCCTGATCGTCGCCGACCTGATCAACTACGCCCGCTCGGTCGGCATCCGCGTGGGGCCGGGTCGTGGATCGGCCGCCGGATCGCTGGTTGCCTACGCGCTGGGCATCACCAACATCGACCCGATCCCGCACGGACTGCTGTTCGAACGGTTCCTCAACCCCGAACGCCCGTCGGCTCCCGATATCGACATCGACTTCGACGACCGTCGCCGCGGCGAGATGCTGCGGTATGCCGCCAACAAGTGGGGCAGCGACCGGGTCGCGCAGGTGATCACCTTCGGCACCATCAAGACCAAAGCGGCACTGAAGGATTCGGCTCGCGTTCACTACGGCCAGCCGGGCTTCGCCATCGCCGACCGGATCACCAAGGCGCTGCCGCCGCCCATCATGGCCAAGGACATCCCGGTGTCTGGCATCACCGACCCCAGCCATGAACGGTACAAAGAGGCCGCCGAGGTCCGCGCGCTGATCGACACCGATCCCGATGTGCGGACCATCTTCGAGACGGCACGTGGTCTGGAGGGCCTGGTCCGCAACGCCGGTGTGCACGCCTGCGCGGTGATCATGAGCTCCGAGCCGCTCATCGACGCCATCCCGCTGTGGAAGCGCCCGCAGGACGGCGCGATCATCACCGGTTGGGACTACCCGTCGTGTGAGGCCATCGGCCTGCTGAAGATGGACTTCCTGGGCCTGCGGAACCTGACGATCATCGGTGACTGCATCGAGAACATCAAGGCCAACCGGGGTATCGATCTCGACCTGGAAACGCTGCCGTTCGATGACCCGGCGGCCTACGAACTCCTGGGCCGGGGCGACACGCTGGGAGTGTTCCAGCTCGACGGCAGCGCGATGCGCGACCTGCTGCGCCGCATGCAGCCGACGGGCTTCAACGACATCGTCGCGGTGCTGGCGCTGTACCGCCCCGGTCCGATGGGCATGAACGCCCACAACGACTACGCCGACCGCAAGAACGGCCGGCAGGCCATCAAACCGATTCATCCGGAGCTCGAAGAGCCGCTCAAGGACATCCTGGCCGAGACCTACGGCCTGATCGTCTACCAAGAGCAGATCATGTTCATCGCGCAGAAGGTTGCTTCCTACTCGATGGGTAAGGCCGATGCGCTGCGTAAGGCCATGGGTAAGAAGAAGCTCGAAGTCCTCGAAGCCGAATACAAGGGTTTCAAGGAGGGCATGACGGCCAACGGGTTCTCCGAGGCCGCGGTGAAAGCCTTGTGGGACACCATTCTTCCGTTCGCCGGGTACGCATTCAACAAGTCGCACGCGGCCGGCTACGGTCTGGTGTCGTACTGGACGGCGTACCTGAAGGCGAACTACCCGGCCGAGTACATGGCGGGCCTGCTCACCTCCGTCGGCGACGACAAGGACAAGGCCGCGGTGTACCTCGCCGATTGCCGCAGGCTCGGCATCACGGTGTTGCCGCCCGACGTCAACGAGTCGGTGCAGAACTTCGCCTCGGTGGGCGCCGACATCCGGTTCGGCCTGGGCGCAGTGCGCAACGTCGGCGCGAATGTGGTTGCGTCACTGGTCAGTACCCGCGCCGAAAAAGGCAAGTACACCGACTTCTCGGACTACCTCAACAAGATCGACATCGCGGCCTGCAACAAGAAGGTCACCGAATCGCTGATCAAGGCCGGCGCCTTCGACTCACTCGGTCACCCACGCAAAGGGCTGTTCCTGGTGCACACCGACGCCGTCGATTCGGTGCTCGGTACCAAGAAGGCCGAGGCGATGGGCCAGTTCGACCTGTTCGGCGGGGGAGATGCCGCCGACGCCGGGGACGCCGCGTTCACCATCAAAGTTCCCGATGACGAGTGGGAGGACAAGCACAAGCTTGCCCTGGAACGTGAGATGCTCGGCCTGTATGTCTCCGGCCATCCGCTCAACGGCGTCGCTCACCTGCTGGCCAATCAGGTCGACACCCAGATCCCGGCGATCCTCGACGGTGACGTCCCCAACGACGCCCAAGTGGTGGTCGGCGGCATCCTCGCGTCGGTGAACCGCCGCGTCAACAAGAACGGATTGCCCTGGGCCTCAGCGCAATTGGAAGACCTCACCGGTGGTATCGAGGTGCTGTTCTTCCCCCAGACCTATTCGCTGTTCGGCGGTGAGATCGCCGACGACGTGGTGGTGTTGGTCAAGGCCAAGGTGGCCGCGCGTGACGACCGCATCTCGCTGATCGCCCACGAGCTGGTGGTGCCGGACTTCACCAGCGCTCAGGCTGACCGGCCTCTTGCGGTGAGTCTGCCGACCCGGCAGTGCACCATCGACAAGGTCAGCGCACTCAAGCAGGTGCTGGCGAACCATCCGGGTACTGCGCAGGTCCATCTCCGGCTGATCAGCGGTGAGCGCATCACCACACTGGAGCTGGACCAGTCGCTGCGGGTAACGCCTTCGTCGGCTTTGATGGGCGACCTCAAGGCGCTGCTGGGCCCGGGCTGCCTGGGCTAGCTGTACTAGCCTGCCCGGGAACGTCGCAGTGCTACGACATTCCACCGCCATTGTCGTATGGGGTGCTGCGTCGGCGGCTTAGCTGCGCTCACTGACCGGTCCCGTGCTGATCCACGGGCGACCGGCTCTGCGGAAATTCAGGTCTGGCGATGTGCGAAAAGCTCCGAGCACTCTCCAGTCACGGACAACATGCCTGTCGAGTTGGGACGTTTTACCCTACGGCCGGCGTCTTGTGACGAGAAAAGTCTGCGGTGTCGGACAACCGATCTGTGAGAGGAGCAGAGTGGTGAATACATTGTCTGATTCCCTGACGGACCTCGCTGGACGCGTCAAGAGTCTCGAGGGTTCAGCATCATGACTACCGTGCAAACCGCGAGATTGCTCGGCAATCTGTGGAAGTCCGTGTTGGCGTGGGGTGTGGTCACACTCTGCGCGGGTGTTCTGGTGCTGGCGTGGCCGGCGATCTCGGTCGACGTCGCGGCGATACTGTTCGGCGCTTACCTGCTGGTTTCGGGAATCGCGCAGATAGTCGTGGCATTCAGCATCCATCAGTCGGCCAGTGGTCGAGTGCTGTGGTTCATCAGCGGTGCGCTGTCATTGGTGTTGGGAGTGCTGGCGTTTCGTCACCTCGACCAGGGCTACCCGATCCTGTTTCTGGCCATCTGGATAGGCGTCGGCTTCATCTTCCAAGGGGTTGCCGAGGCAGCAGTGGCGGTCAGCTATTCCGATCTGCCCGACCGCGGCTGGCATGTGTTCCTTGGCGTGATCAGTGTGGTCGCCGGCATGGTGGTGCTTGCCTCGCCGTTCGCGTCCATCCTGATTCTGGCCATTGTCACCGGCGCCTGGTTGATCGTCATCGGCATCACCCAGGTTGTGTGGGCGTTCCGGGCGCGGCGCGCGATCAATCACACCGAGCACAGGCTAGAAGGCTTGGCCAGTCACGCCGCTGCTTGAGTACGAAGTCAGGTAATCCACGTCGGAACCTCGCGGCGGGCCATCACGACGATGATCGCGATGGCCCGCCGGAGTTCGATCAGTCGCTGGGTGACGCCCCCGTCGGCTTTGATGGGCGCTCAAGGCGTGGCTGCGCCTGGGCTAGCTTGCCCGGTCGGTGAGATCGATGCGGACGATCGCGCTGTCGGACCAGACACCGCGATCGCGCGCCCGCCGCAGCTTTTCGCACAGTGGAAGGTCGCGGTGCACATTCGTGACGCCCGGGATCTTCAGCAGTGGCACGATGTTCCACTGCCATCCGTACCGCCGATGCAGGAGGTCGTTGGCTTGCTGCGCGGCGGCGCCTGACAAGACGGTGGCCCGACCGGCGAAGGAGGCGTGGTCGGTGACGCGGCCGCGGTAGTCACAGGCGACGAGTTCCACGTCGGGACGTGCGCTCAGCCGCTTGGTCTTCGGCCCGATCTTGGTGCGGAACACGATGGCGTCGGCGTCGTGAGCGAACCAGATCGGGGTGTCGACGGGGCTGCCGTCACGGCGATACGTCCGAAGCAGCGCGTAGCGGGACCGACTCAGGCTGGGTGCGATGGCATCTGGCATGGGGCCAAGTCAACAACTTAGAGTTGACTCTAAGTCAAGCAGCACGCGTGAGGAGCGCCGGAATGACCACCCGATTGACCATCGGAGACGTGGCACGACGTTGCGGTGTCGCCCAGACCACGTTGCGCTACTACGAGCAGATCGGCCTGATACCGGCGCCGGAACGCGTGGGAGGTCAGCGCCGCTATCCGGAGTCGGTGCTGGTGCGCCTGGAAGTGATCCGCTTGTGCAAGGCAGCCGGCTTCACACTCGACGAGGTCGCCGAGCTGATCGGCGACGACACCCCGGGCCGGCCGGCCGCGCGGTCCCTCGCCCACGCCAAGCTCGCCAGCATCGATGAACAACTCGAAGCACTGACTCGGGCCAGGGCGATCATCGAGTGGGGCATGCGCTGTACATGTCCGTCGATCGATGCATGCACCTGCGGCATCCATCGAGCGCTGCCGATCTGACGCAATGCCGGCGGCTCTGCGTCAGAACCGGTAACGCAGGATCCTTCCCTTGCGCGCCGTCGCCTTGGTCTTGCCCATCAGGCGGGTGGCGATGCGCAGCCACCCCGGAAAGAGGTCGACTTCGGCGGCGTGGGTGAGGCTCGCTTCTTCGACGAGGGTCAGCCGCGGATTCCAATTCTGCGGGTGGTGAGCATCTTTGAACCCGAGATAACCCCATTGACTGCCAACGTCTTTGAACATCTTCCGCGGATAGAGTTTGAGCGCTGCGCGGCTCAACCAGCCGATGCCACCGTAGTCGTTGAAAGCGATTTCGCCACTGTGGAAGTGCCCGGTGATGCCACGGAAGATCCGGGCGATCACCGGTTCGGTGAGGAATGCGAACAACCCATCGGCCACGAGCATGGCGGGCCGGTCCGCCGGAATCGCCGCTGCCCAGTCCGCAGCGGCCAGCGACGCAGCCACGATGTGCGACCGCGGATCCGGCGGCAGGAGGCCCGCGCGTAGCGCGCTGATGCCGGGCAGGTCGACGTGGTACCAGTCGACCGACTGTGGTGGCGCGACCCGGTACAGGCCGCTGTCGAGACCTGCCCCGAGATCGACCACGACTGCGTCCGGATGCGCCGAGACGAAGCTACGCACCCGGTCATCGAGCATCTTGGCCCGCAGCGCCGTCTGGCACACCACGCTGGTTTGCACACCCAGGCCTGCGAAGTCGTATTCGATGTCGTCGACGATCGAATCGGCCAGCACATCGCCGAGTATCGGGCGCGGCGCCCGATTGTCCGAGGCCCGGGCGTACAGCGTCAGCAGGGCGGTCTCTTCGACGGGGGTCAGGTCGGTGACGACAGTGCGCATAGTGCGACGGTACACCCGTCGCCACACTGAACGATCAGCCCAAAACGTTTACCGCCCTGGCGATTACGAGCCCGGCGGTGGACAGCGCCACCATGGCCTGAACGGCCATCGCCATCTTCGCCCACCGCGCCAACGGCATGGTGTCGGTAGGAGAGAAGGCCATCACGTTGGTGATGCTCACGTAGAGGTAGTCGACAAAGGTCGGGCGCCAATCCGGTTTGGCGACATTGGGATTGCCCATCTGGGGGAACATGAAATCGGGATACGGGTGCTTGCCGGTCTGCCGTGCGAACGGCCCGCCGCGGTCGAGCTCCCAGTACCAGATGCCGAACACGATGATGTTGGTCACGAAAATGGCTGCGCCGCTGCCCAACAGGATCGCTGCCTTGTTGCTGACCGCGCCGGAGAGGATCTTCACGTCGAGCAAGACCGCCGAGAGCGTGTTGTCGAGTGTGATCGCGGCCAACAGCACGAACGTGGCGTACCGGCCGAGGACAGTCGAGCGGGTGAACCGGATCGGGTTGAGCCACACCAGGACAGCCAGCAAAAGCAGCTCTGCGACGATGAGCGGCCACCGGGGCACCACCGTGTAGCTGCGCGGGATGGCCACTTGCAGGGCCAGGGCTGCGACGAGTGCCACCAGGACGGGCAGCCGACTTTCCGGGTCACCGGGCCGCAGCCACGACGGCACGTGATGGCCGGTTTCCGCGGCCAACCGCTCCGCGCGCGCGACGAATTTTTCCACCGGGGTGTGCGGCTCACGAGGTACGTCCGCCTGACCGTTCATCGTGTCAGTGTGGCTGCCTACGCTGTGAACATGCGGAGTCGTCATGTCAGTGTCTGGATCGATGCCGCGCCCGACGTGGTGTATGCGTTCGCCGCCGACCCGCACGAGTTGTCGCGCTGGGCGGCGGGCTTGGCTGAGGGATCACTTCGGCAGTCGGCCGACGGCTGGGTCGCGGACTCCCCGATGGGCCAGGTGACCGTACAGTTCAGCCCGCCCAACACGTTCGGCGTCCTCGATCATGTGGTGCGGTTGCCGTCCGGTGAGGAGGTCTACAACCCCATGCGGGTGGTGGCAGCCGCCCCCGGGGCAGCACAGTGTGAGGTGGTGTTCACCGTGCGGCAGCGTCCCGGGGTCTCCGATGAGGACTTCGACGCCGACGTCGCCGCGGTGACCGCCGACCTACAGACCCTTCGCGACCTGCTCGAAGGTCAGTGACCGCGGGGGGTTCAGCAGCGGGCTTCCAGCCGGTACTGAACATCGGCCGGTCTGGTCGGGCGGTCGTCGTTGGCACCGCTTGCCGTGCCGGTGATGGTGAACGTCGACCCGTCGATGCTGGCCTCGGCGGTGCCGGCCCGGCCTTCGGCCCAACTGCCGGTGAATCCATCGACGCTGCGCAGGCGAACCGCCTTGGGGGTCACGCCGGTTCCCGTCTCGACCATCGCCGTGAAGCCAGGTTCTTTCTGCAGTGAGTCGATGATCCACAACCAGGCTCGCTGCGTGCAGTCGATGGGAAAGGCGGTGGAGGACTGCTGCCCGTTGATCGTGATGCGCGCGGTGTTCCCGCCGGCGGGCGGTCCGGACTGGGCCGAGCACGCACTTGCCAGCAGAGCGGCGATCACCACGGTGCGCGCTCCCGCCGACCGCATCCGCCGTTGGACATGGCGCATAAGAATGGGTTTACCCCTTGCCGGGCCGTTTAGCCGCGATTCCCCGAAGTTCTTGGAATGTTCGAAGAACCGGCTGTCAGCATCGGGCGCTATGAACTCACCGCGTTCGGGATTCCGCCGGGCCGCCGTGGCCTCCTGGGCCCTGGCCGGCCTTGGGGCAGCAGGTGTCGCCGGTGCCTCCGCCCTCGCATACGGCGATACGGCCAGGCCCGCTGAGCCCGTCGCCGATGTCGCCGACCAGGCCCTGCCGAGCCAGGGTGCAGACCCCGCCCCGGCTGTTCCCCAGCCGCCGCCCGCCGCGATGCCGCCGGCTCCGTCGTCCCCGCCGCCTGCGCCCAGCCCGCCGCCGGACACCAGCACCGAGACCACCGTTGTCCAGACGCCCGTACGCACCTACACGCCGGCACCGACATACTCCCGTCAGACCACCCCGGCCCAAGCGCCCGTCGCAACCCAGACCGCCGCGCCGACGACGGTCGCACCCCGCACAACTCAGCGTCGCACGCTCACTCCCGCGACCGTCGTGTCACCCAACTTCTCGCCGCACGTCTCACGTTCACGCGGATCATGATCGGCCGCGAGCATCCGCCGGCCGCCGCGGCGGAAACCTTCAGCATCGAGTGGCCGCGATGGGGCATGAGCATGCAGATCGTCGTCACCGATCCTGGCAGTCTTGAGGTCGCCCGCCGTGAAGTCGAGGCGGAACTCGACGTCATCGAAGCAGCTGCGTCGCGCTTCCGTCAGGACTCCGAAATCAACGCCCTGGCACGGTCGGGGGGTCAGCCCACCGAGGTGTCCGAGGTGCTCGCCGACTTGCTCGACGCCGCGCTCACCGCAGCGCGCCTCACCGACGGCGACGTCGATCCCACCGTCGGCTCGGCGATGATCGAACTCGGCTACGACAACGAGTACGTCGACAACGAGTACGCCGGCGGGAATGCGATCACGAGGTTCGCCCACACCGCCGCGATCCCCGCGAAGTGGTCGATGGTCACGTTGCATGACCGCGTCGCCTCGGTACCTGCCGGCGTGATACTCGATCTCGGTGCGACCGCCAAGGCCATCGCCGCGGACCGGTGCGCCGACCGTGCTCATATCGCGACGGCGAGCGGCGTGCTGGTCAACCTGGGCGGCGACATCGCGACCGCAGGCACCGCACCGGAGGACGGTTGGCAGATCTTGGTCCAAGACCTCGACGGCGACCCTGCCAGCTCGATAGGTTTACCGTCCGGCGCGGCCCTCGCGACGTCGAGCACGGTGCGCCGGCGGTGGCCCCGCGGCGACCAGCTGATGCATCACATCCTCGACCCACGGACGCGCCTACCGGCAAACCCGGTGTGGCGCACCGTCACCGTTGCCGCTCGCACCTGCTTCGCCGCCAACACCATCAGCACAGCCGCGATCGTTCGCGGTTGGCGCGCACTGAAATGGATTGCGAGCCTTGATACGACCGCACGGCTGGTGGACCGGGACATGCTCGAGTACCTGATCGGCGGCTGGCCGGCCGGACCGCGTGAGGTGGACCGATGACTGACGAAGCCCTCTGGGCGCTCGGGCGCGGAACCGGGGTCACCGCGCTGGCTTTCCTGACTGTCTCGGTGGCATTGGGGATCGGAACCCGCTCGGGGCGTTCGCTGTTGGCCTTGCCGCGGTTCGCAGTCACCGACGTACACCGTTTCGCCGCCTTGGCCGCAACGCTGCTTGTTGTCCTGCACCTGGGGCTGCTGTTCTTCGATCCGTACGCCCAGTTGCGTTTGGTCGATCTCGCCGTGCCGTTTCTCGGGCGGTATCGGCCACTGTGGCAAGGGTTGGGAACGTTGGCATTCGACCTGTTGATTGTTGTGATCGCCACCAGTCTGCTGCGGCACCGTCTTGGTGTGCGGGTGTTCCGCACCGTCCACTGGATCACCTATGCGTTGTGGCCGATTGCCCTGGCCCACGCGTTGGGCAACGGGACCGACGTCTATGCCGTGTGGTTCTTGGTGTTCGCCAGTTGCTGTGTCGTGACGGTGGGTGCTGCTCTGGTGTGGCGGCTGCAGAGCAACTTCACCGAATACACCAAGGCGCGAGCTTCCGGGCGCGCGTCATGACGCTGCGGCAGGGCCAGTCAGGGTTGTCGCGCCTGCTGGTCGGTGGTGAATCTGGGTTGGCAGCGCATCAGCGGCGGCTCGGTGCCGTACCGAAACTGTCGAGACCCCAATTACTTTCGGTGCTCGCGGAGGCCGGTTTGCGCGGCCGTGGCGGAGCCGGTTTTCCCGCAGCCCGCAAGATGGCGTCAGTCATGGGAGACAAACCGGTCGTCGTGGCCAATGGTGCCGAGGGAGAGCCCCTCAGCCGGAAGGACGCGGCGCTCATCACTCGAGCACCGCACCTGGTGCTCGACGGGCTCGACCTCGCGGCCAGTGCGGTCAGTGCCGAAAGGATCTACCTGTACCTACCGGCACAAGCCGTGCAGGGTATGCGTCGCGCGCTGGACGAGCGCCGTAAGGCGGGGATCTGCGGGCGTGAACCCATGATCGTCGAGGCACCCGAGAGGTTCATCGCAGGCGAAGAATCCGCGTTGGTCAGACGCATCGAAGGGGGTCCGGCATTACCGCGTGACCGCGTGATGCTCACCGTGGAATCCGGCGTGCGACGAAAACCCACGTTGGTCAACAACGTTGAGACACTGGCACATATCGCCTTGATCGCACGATTCGGACCGGCATGGTTCAGGTCCGTCGGAGACCCGCAGAATCCCGGAACCATGCTTGTGACATTGTCCGGCGCCGTCATCGAGCAGGGTGTCGTCGAGGTCGCGACCAATGTCACCGTGGCCGAGTTGATCGGGCGGTGCGGTGCCACCGACCCTTTGACGGTGCAAGCCGCACTCGTCGGGGGATATCACGGGACATGGGTCCCTGCCTCTGAATTCGACTCCGTGCCGGTCTCGGGCCTGGGCATCGTGCACGCGCTCGGCGCGCGGGAATGCGGACTGGCCCGAACCGCGCAGATCGCCGGTTATCTGGCCGAACAGAGCGCGGGCCAATGTGGCCCCTGCCGCATCGGGCTTCCGCGCCTGGTGCATCTGCTCGACAGGCTCGTACTCGACCCCGCCGACCATGCCGGAGTGCCGGAGATCCACCGACTGCTCGACCTGGTCGGCGGCCGGGGAGCCTGCCGGCATCCTGACGGAGCCACCCGAATGATCCGTAGCGCTCTCGAGACATTCGGCCCTGCACACCGGGCCGGTGGTCAGTGAAACCCCCGGCCAAGCCGCGGGTGCGGCTGCATATCGACTGGACCCGGTGCGACGGGCGGGGACTGTGTACAGAACTCCTGCCTGCGGTGCTCGACCGCGATCCATGGGGCTACCCGCTTGCGCCGTCCGGTTCACGAGAGCCCGTGATTCCCGACGATGCGGTCGACGCCGCCCGCGCCGCCGTCGCGCGATGCCCGCGGCTGGCACTTTCGCTGACCACGCCGAGGCCGACCGCGGGGGAGCAGCGCGCAACCGGGGTACACCGCCGGACCCGACGAAGCCGGTGACCCGAGACGCCTACGCTGCGAGCGGTTCACAGCCGCAGGACGGCATCGCGTGGGACCCTCGCTACGTGCCCTCGCCTCAGCCGCAGCCGGCGCTCCTGCTGGTCGAGGACGACCGTGCGCTCAGTGCCATGCTTGCCGAGCTGTTCGCCCAACAGGGATACCGGGTCGACACGGCTCTGGATGGTCAGCAGGGTCTGCACCGCGCGCTCACCGGGGAATACGACGCGATGATCGTCGACCGCGGCCTGCCGGTGATGGACGGATCCGACCTGATCGCCCTCCTGCGGTCCCGAGGCATTCCCACGCCGGCGTTGCTGCTGACTGCGCGCGGTTCCATTGTCGATCGCGTCCATGGTCTCGACGCCGGCGCACAGGATTACCTCGTCAAGCCCTTTGAGATCCCCGAATTGCTGGCGCGGGTCCGCGCTCTGCTGCGGCGCCCGGAGAGCACCGCAGCGACAGTTCGTGCGGGCGGTTTGCAGTTGGACCGCGTCAGCCGGCGGGTGTCGGGCAACACCCCAGGCGGCGCGGAAGTGGAACTCTCGGAGCGAGAAGCGTCGTTGTTGGCGGTTCTGATGTCGGCGCCGCGGCGGGTCTTCAGCCGCGGCCAACTGCTCGAGCTGGTGTTCGACGGCGCGGAGTCACCGGGCGCCGTCGACTCCTACGTGCACTATCTGCGCAGGAAGCTAGGCAAGCAGGTGATCCGGACGGTTCACCGGTCGGGCTATCGGTTCGGGCTGGAGTGACCATGCTGCGCCGCAACGCCAACCGTTCGACACAGCTGGACGCAGCCGACGATCTCACGATCGTTCAACGCGCCGGGCGCGTCGCCGCCGTCCAGGCCTCCGCGGCTCTGGCCGCAGTGCTGCTCGTGGTCGGCTCGGTCGTGTTCTTCGTCGACGTCCGCACCCAGAACAGGCAGATCAACAGCCAACTGCAGGCGGTGGCTGCGACCGCCGACGACGTCAACGATCCGCCTCCCGGTATGGAACTGGTGCTTCGAGACAACACCGGCAAGGTGTCGGTGAGCGACGGAGGCCAGCCCGGCGTCGGTTTGCTCGCAGGGCCGGCCGGGTTTTCGGACCTGAAAGTCGGCGATACCGAGATGCGCGCGTATGTCATGGCGCGGCCCGAGGGGACCGTGGTGGCGCTCTTGGACCTGGCGCCGTATCGAGCGGGTCGAAACGGGGTGCTGCTGTCGCTGGGGCTTGCCGAACTGGCGGGCATTCTGGCCTCGATTGCCGTGGTGGTGCTCTTCACGAGACGGTCGGTGCGGCCACTTGCGCTGGCGCTCACCCTGCAACGCCGATTCATCGCCGACGCCTCTCATGAGCTGCGGGCACCGTTGACCGTGCTGCACACCCGAGCTCAGCTGTTGGCCAGTCGGGTGAGCGACGGTGACCGGGCTGGGCTCCAGAACGACGCCGACGCCTTGGTCGCCGACACACGGGTTCTCGGCGATGTCGTCGAAGACCTGCTTGCGTCGGCGACGATGACGGCCGGCGCAACCCCCAGGCAGCTCGTCAACGTGGCGGAGCTGGCAACCGCGGTATGTAACAGTATGCGGACATACGCCGAATCTCTCGGCGTCACAATATCTTTCACGTCCGTCGACCACCCCGCGGCGGAGGTCAACGGGTCAGCGGCGGCGCTGCGCCGGGCACTTACCTCGCTGATCGACAACGCGCTCACCCACGAACACGAGGGCGGCTCGGTCGATGTACATGTGCGCCGGGACGACGGACACGTCATCGTCACAGTCGCTGACGACGGCGCCGGCATCGACCCTCAGACCATGTCGACCATGTTCGCGCGCTTTTCGCATGGCGGCGCCCCGGGCCGCCAACCGCACGGCATCGGCTTGGCCTTGGTCCGCGACATCGCCCACGGACATGACGGTGATATCGCGGTCTCGTCCGAAGTCGGACACGGTGCGACGTTCACCCTGACGCTGCCTGCAGCGACGAAGGGATGACGGTGCTACCGGTTGGGAGCCGCGGAAGTCGAACCAATTCTGTAGCCCGCGGTTCTAGGCTGGCCACATGCCGCTGACTGGAGAATACGAACCGAGCACATCCGACTGGGCCAGGGAGAACGCCGAGACCTACATGTCGTCCGGGGGCACCGCAGGCACCGAACTCAACGGCAGGCCGGTGATCCTGCTGACCACGGTGGGGGCCAAGACCGGCAAGATCCGCAAGACACCGCTGATGCGCGTCGAGCACAACGGCGAGTACGCCGTGGTCGCCTCGCTGGGTGGCGCGCCCAAGAACCCGGTCTGGTACTACAACGTGAAGAAGAATCCCCGGGTCGAACTACAGGACGGGACGGTGTCCGGCGACTACGAGGCACACGAGGTGTTCGGCGACGAGAAAGCCGCGTGGTGGGACCGGGCCGTGGCGGCATTCCCGGATTACGCCGAGTATCAGAAGAAGACCGACCGGCAGATCCCGGTGTTCGTGCTCACCCCGGTGAAGTGAAACCGCTGGCCGGTGGCACTATTGACCGGTGACTGCCGAACTGAGCCCCCGTACGTCGGCGCCGCTTCGCGCGGCCGATATCGACGAGGCTGCCCGGCGAATTTCCGGCGTGGTCACGCAGAGCCCACTGCAGATTTGCGAGCGGTTGTCCGAGGCCACCGGCGCCACGGTGTACCTCAAGCGTGAGGACCTGCAGGCGGTGCGGTCCTACAAGGTACGTGGTGCGTTCAACCTGATGGCGCAGCTCTCCGACGACGAGAAGGCCGCCGGCGTGGTGTGCTCCTCGGCCGGCAACCATGCGCAGGGCTTTGCGATGGCGTGCCGTTCGATGGGTATCCACGGCCGGGTTTACGTGCCTGCCAAGACCCCCAAGCAGAAGCGCGACCGCATCCGGTATCACGGCCGGGAGTTCATCGAGCTGATCGCCATCGGCTCGACCTACGACCAGGCCGCCGCGGCGGCGCTCGACGACGTGGCACGCACAGGCGCCACCCTAGTACCGCCCTACGACGACCTGCGCACCATGGCCGGGCAGGGCACCATCGCCGCCGAACTGCTGGAGCAACTCGACACCGAACCCGATCTGGTGATCGTGCCCGTCGGCGGCGGAGGTTGCATCTCCGGCATCACCACCTATCTGGCCGAGCGCACCACCAGCACCTCGGTGCTCGGTGCCGAACCGGCCGGGGCGGCGTCGATGATCGCGGCCTTGGCGGCAGGCGAGCCGGTCACCCTCGAGCATGTGGACCAGTTCGTCGACGGGGCCGCCGTTGCCCGGGCGGGTGCGCGGCCCTACGCCGCACTGGCCGCGGCAGGCGACATGGTGTCGATCACCACCGTCGACGAGGGCGCCGTGTGCACCGCGATGCTCGACCTGTACCAGAACGAGGGCATCATCGCCGAGCCGGCCGGCGCCTTGTCGGTGGCGGCGTTGCTGGAGGCTGACATCGAGCCCGGCTCCACCGTGGTCTGCCTGATCTCCGGCGGCAACAACGACGTCTCCCGGTACAACGAGGTGCTGGAACGCTCGCTGGTCCACCTGGGCCTCAAGCACTACTTCCTGGTGGATTTCCCCCAGGAGCCCGGCGCGCTGCGGCGCTTTCTCGACGAGGTGCTCGGGCCGGGCGATGACATCACCCTGTTCGAGTACGTCAAGCGCAACAACCGGGAGACCGGTGAGGCGCTGTGCGGTGTGCAACTGAGTTCGGCGGCCGACCTCGAAGGTCTGCTGGCGCGGATGGACGCCTCCGACATCCACGTCGAGCTGCTCGAGCCCGGGTCCCCGACGTACCGCTACCTGACCTGAGCGTCGGGCTGGTCGTGTTCCCCTCGGCGGCTTCCGGTTTCGGGTAGTCGCCAGGGGTGCGGCATTCGGTTGCGACGTAGCTCTTGGCGCGGTCGCGGCGCTCATCGTCCTGGCGGTCATCGAGGCGGCAGGCGCGCCCTTGACCTAGCCGGCGAGCCGCAGAGTCGGCTCGACTTCGAGCACCGCCTCGTCGTTGGCCCGGAAGATCGGCTCCAGCGGCACGCGGTACTCGACGGCCGCTGCGGTGAGCAGTGTTGCCCAGTCCCGGTCGAGGTTCGACACCGGGCCGCGGCCCGGCCGCGTCAGCAGCAATGCCACCGTCGCGCCATCCTCCAGCCCGGCCAGCACGCGCGGTAGCCGGCTCACGATGTACTCGACCAGCCCGGGCTGTGGTTTGGCCCGCACCGGTACCTGGCTCATGGTTTTGTACAGGCAGCGGTCGGCGCCGACAAATCCGACCCACAGCAACCGCTGCCCGAACCCCAGCTCGCCCATCAGCGCGCGCCAGCGCTGGCGCAGATCTGCCGTGGAATGGATGGGGTCAGTGGCGGTGTCGATCGGCGGCACGGGCAGCAGTTCACGATGACTCATGGCGACATCATCGGCGCGGGACCGGCTACCGGGGTAACGCGTTATCCACAGGCTCCTCGGCTGTGGACAGCGGCTTGACAGTTCGCAGAATCGCGAAAGAATGTCCCGCCAGTGTCGTCGCGTCGGGCCCCGGCTCCGGCTCGCCCCACGCCAGCACCAGCTCACCCGTCACCGGGACGCTGGCGGCGTCTTCTCCGAGATTGCAGGCGATGGACAGTGCGCCCCGCCGCATCACGATCCAGCGTTGACGTTCGTCGAACTCGACGTGCATATGGTCCAGCCACGGATCGGCGAGGTCGGCCTCGGTGTGACGCAAGGCGATCAGGTCCCGGTAGAGGCGCCGCAACCGGCCGTGCTCACCCTCGTCGATCTCGTCCCAGTTCAGTTTCGACCGTTCGAACGTCGCGGGATCCTGAGGGTCGGGCACCTCATCGGCATCCCACCCGTGCTCGGCGAATTCCGCTTTGCGGCCTTCGGCCGTGGCGCGGGCCAGCTCCGGTTCGGGGTGCGAGCTGAAGAATTGGAACGGCGATGACGAGCCCCATTCTTCACCCATGAAAAGCATTGCGGTATAAGGCGATCCGAGTGCCAGGGCGGCTTTGACGGCGAGCTGTCCGGTATCGAGCCGCTGAGACGGCCGGTCGCCGACTGCGCGGTTGCCGACCTGGTCGTGCGTCAGTGTGTAGGCCAGCAGCCGGGTGGCCGGTATGGTCGCGGTGTCCAGTGGGCGGCCGTGCCTGCGGCGCCGGAACGACGAGTAGGTGCCTGCGTGGAAGTAGCCGTTCTTCAGGGTGCTGGCGAGCGTACGCAGCGACCCGAAATCGGAGTAGTAACCCTGCCTTTCGCCTGAGACAGCGGTGTGGATGGCGTGGTGGATGTCGTCGTCCCACTGTGCCGTGAGGCCATAGCCGCCCTGATCCCGCGGTGTGATCAGCCGCGGGTCGTTGAGGTCGCTCTCGGCGATCAGCGATAGCGGTCTGCCCAGTTCTGCTGCGAGCGCATCGGTTTCGGCCGAAAGCTCCTCCAGCAGGTGGATCGCGGTGTTGTCCATGAGGGCGTGTACGGCATCGAGGCGCAGCCCGTCGGCGTGGAACTCCCGCATCCAGCGCAACGCGCAATCGAGAATGTAGCGGCGCACCTCGTCGGCGTCGGCGTCGGACAGGTTGATAGAGGCGCCCCAGGGATTATGGCCGGAGGACAGGTATGGACCGAACCGGGGAAGGTAGTTGCCCGACGGGCCGAGGTGGTTGAACACCGCGTCGATCAGCACGCCGAGCCCGCGGGCATGACAGGCGTCGATCAGACGGATCAGACCGTCGGGGCCGCCGTAGGGTTCGTGCACCGCGTACCAGAGCACGCCGTCATAGCCCCAGCCGTGTGTTCCGTTGAAGGCGTTGACCGGCATCAGCTCGACGAAGTCGACGCCGAGATCCACCAGATAGTCCAGCTTTTCGATCGCCGCGTCGAAGGTTCCGGCCGGGGTGAACGTGCCGGTGTGCAGCTCGTAGATGACCGCCCCTGCGATGGATCGCCCGGCCCAGTGCGCGTCGGTCCAGGCGTCCGGCGCGGGTTGCCACAGCTGGGAGCGTTCGTGCACGCCGTCGGGTTGACGGGGCGAGCGCGGATCCGGAAGTACCTGCGGGTCGTCATCGAGGACGAATCCATATCGGCTGCCGGCGGCAGCGTCGACGTCGGCGCGCCACCACCCGTCGCCATCCCGGGTCATGTCGTGGCGGCAGCCGTCGACATCGAGCCGTACCACCTCGGGTTTCGGTGCCCACACCGCGAATTCAGTCATCTCCACGCACCAAGAGGGAGACCGGAAGGTCGCCGAACAGCTGTGCGGCGGGGACCGTACCGCGGTACTGCGCACCGGTGAGCCGGTCGGCCCACGCCCCGTCGGGCAACGTGATCGTGGTGTCCGCCCAACCGGTCTCGGCCAGCCGTACGGTCCAGCGGCTGACCGCCACGAGCACATCGGCCCCGCGCCGGAACGACACCACGTGCGCCGCGGCAGGTCCGACGGCCGGCACCGGACGGTAACCACCGGCCAAGAAACTCTGCGGACGCTCCCGGCGTAACCGCAACGCCGCGCTCGTCACCCGCATTTTCGGGTCGTCCATGTCGCGCAGTGCACGGCGACGCACCTCGTAGTCGACGGGCCGACGGTTGTCCGGGTCGACCAGGCTGTCCTCGGGAAGCTCGGTGCCCTGGTACACGTCCGGCACGCCAGGCGCGGTCAATTGGATGAGTTTCTGGCCCAGGATGTCACTGACGGCATGCTCGTGCAGGCGCGTGGCGAGCTCGGTCAAGCCCGCCGCGACCGGGCCGTCGAGCACCTGATCGAGCCAGGTGTGTACGGCCGTCTCGAACTCGTCGTCGGGGTCATGCCAGGACGTGTGGGCGCCGGCTTCCCGGATGGCCTTCTCGGTGTAGGCATGCAGCCGCGCCCGCAGCTCTGCGCTCACCACGCCGTCGACCGGCCACACACCGAAGATGTTCTGCCACAGGAACAACGCGGTGCCGTCGTCCGGAGGCACCGCCAGGGCAGACCACTCACCGACCCGGTCGGCCCACTCCGACGGCACCTGCGACAGCACCCCGATGCGGGCCCGCACGTCCTCACCCCGTTTGGTGTCGTGCGTGGTCAGTGCCGTCATGGCCAGCGGCCAGAGTCGGGCCCGGGTCGCGGCCCGCTGATGGAACTCGGCGGCGCTGACCCCGAACAGCGCCGGATCGCCGCCCACCTCGTTCAGCGACACGAGGCGGGCATCACGGTAGAACGCGCAGTCCTCAACCGATTTCGCAGTCGCGGCCCCGCACAGCTGGTTGAACCGGGCCGCCGCTTCGGGGCTGGTGGCCACCGCTGCCGACACGACAGCCAATGCCTCTGCCAATTCCGGTGCGGCCACGGCTGTTTCAGCAATCGCAACGGGCAGCACACTGGCCAGCGCGGGATAGTCGCAGCGGTACACCGGGATTCGGCTGACCAGGGCCGCGACAGCCTGGGGCAGCAGTGGGTGTGGGGTGTCCGTGGCTGAGGTGATCACCCGGCACAGCCGGGCCAGCTCACTGCCCAGGGTGTCGGTGACCGCTATGGCCTTGAGCTGGATCTCGGACGCGGCATCGTCCTGATTCGCCAGTTTCGTCAGGACACCCGCGCCTGCGGGATCGACGAACAGACCGCCGACCTCGCGCAGCGCGTCGTATCCAGTGGTGCCGTCGACCGGCAGCGAAGCGTCCAGGCTTTCGTCGGCCGCGAGGATCTTCTCGGCCACGATCCACGCCGACGGCCCGGCCAGATCGCGCAGCCATGCGAGATAGCCTGCCGGATCGGACAATCCATCGGGGTGGTCGACCCGCAGGCCGTCGACCAGCGACTCGTCGAACCACCGCTTGACCTCGGCGTGGGTGGCGTCGAACACGTCACGGTCCTCTTGACGCAGCGCGGCCAGGGAGGTGATCGAGAAGAACCGCCGATACCCGCAGCGGCCGGTGCGCCACCCGGTGAGCCGGTAGTGCTGCCGGTCGTGGACCTGTGCACCCGTACCCTCGCCGGTGCCCGTGGCGACCGGGAAGACCAGATCACCCAGGCGCAGCACATCGCCGTCGACGGTCAGGTGTTCGACGTCCGCATCGGAACCCAAGACGGGCAACACGATCCGCCCGTCGTCGAGATCCCAGTCGATGTCGAAGAACTGCGCGTAGGGGGATTGGCGGCCGTTGGCGAGGAGGTCCCACCACCATCGGTTCTGCTCGGCGTCGGACACGCCGACGTGGTTGGGCACGATATCGACGATGAGGCCCATGTTCCTTGTGCGCGCGGCCTCGGCGAGTCGCCGGAGTCCGTCGGCGCCGCCCAGCGCTGGCGACACGCTGGTGGGGTCGGTGACGTCGTAACCGTGGGTCGACCCCGCGACCGCCGTCAGGATCGGGGACAGGTACAGGTGCGACACGCCGAGTTCGTCGAGATAGTCGAGCAATTCCACCGCGTCGTCGAATGTGCAGCAATCTCCACGCATCTGGAGTCGATACGTGGACAGGACGGGAATGGCCACCGGTCAGGCCGTCTTCTGCAGCACGAGCAGCGAGCGGGCCTGCAGCGAGATCTTCTCGCCTGCGGCGACCACCAGGTCCGACGCCCCGGTCGGATCGGCAGTGTCGAACGCCGCCGTCCACTGGCTGGCGTAGTCGCCGTCCGGCGTGACGAAATCCTGGCTGTGGTCATTGGCGTTGAAGCACAACAGGAACGAATCGTCGACCACGCGTTCGCCGCGGGCATCGGGCGCCTCGATGGCCTCGCCGTTGAGGAACACCGCGACGCAGGTGCCCAGGCCCGCGCCCCAGTCGTCCGGTGTCATCTCGGTTCCCGATGGCGTCAGCCACGCGATGTCGCGCACCTGATCGCCGCTGCGGATCGGCTTGCCTTCGAAGAACCGGCGGCGCCGGAACACCGGGTGACGCTTGCGGAACTTCACGATCCTGCGCGTGAACGCCAACAGGTCGGCGTTGGTTTCACACAGTGACCAATCCATCCAGGACAGCTCCGAGTCCTGGCAGTACACATTGTTGTTGCCCAGCTGCGTGCGGCCGATCTCGTCGCCGTGCGCGATCATCGGCGTGCCCTGCGAGAGCATCAGCGTGCCGATGATGTTGCGCATCTGCTTGTCGCGCAGCGCCAGGATGTCGGGGTCGTCGGTGGGCCCTTCGACACCGCAGTTCCACGACCGGTTGTGGCTTTCGCCGTCGCGGTTGTCCTCGCCGTTGGCCTCGTTGTGTTTCTCGTTGTACGACACCAGGTCCCGCAGCGTGAAGCCGTCGTGACAGGTGACGAAGTTGATGCTGGCGCCGGGCCGCCGGCCCGTCGCCTCGTAGAGGTCCGACGAACCGGTGAGACGGGACGCGAACTCACCCAGGGTTGCGGGCTCGCCCCGCCAGTAATCACGCACAGTGTCGCGGTATTTCCCGTTCCACTCGGTCCACAAACCTGGGAAGTTGCCCACCTGGTAGCCGCCCTCGCCGACATCCCACGGTTCGGCGATCAATTTGACCTGGCTGACCACGGGATCCTGCTGCACCAGGTCGAAGAACGCCGACAACCGGTCGACGTCGTAGAACTCGCGCGCCAGGGTCGATGCCAGGTCGAACCGGAATCCGTCGACATGCATGTCCAACACCCAGTAGCGCAGGGAATCCATGATGAGCTGCAGGGTGTGGGGATGCCGGGCGTTGAGGCTGTTACCGGTTCCGGTGAAGTCCTTGTAGAGCTCGCGCTGGCCGTCCATCAGACGGTAGTAACCGGCGTTGTCGATACCGCGGAAGTTGATGGTGGGGCCGAGGTGGTTGCCTTCGGCGGTGTGGTTGTAGACGACGTCGAGGATCACCTCGATGCCCGCGTCATGGAACGTCTTGACCATCGTCTTGAATTCGGCCACCGCGCCGCCTGCGTGCCGGTTGGCGGCGTACTGGTAGTGCGGCGCGAAGAACCCCACGGTGTTGTAGCCCCAGTAGTTCCGCAGCCCGAGTTCCAGCAGCCGGTGATCGTGCATGAACTGGTGCACGGGCATCAGCTCGATGGCCGTGACGTGAAGCGACTTGAGGTGGTCGATGATCGCCGGGTGGCTCAGGCCGGCGTAGGTTCCGCGCAGCGCCTCCGGGATGCCGGGGTGGGTCTGGGTCATCCCTTTGACGTGGGCCTCGTAGATCACCGTGTCGTGATAAGGGGTCTTGGGCGCCCGATCGGATCCCCATTGAAAGAACGGGTTGATCACCACGCTGGTCATGGTGTGGCCCAGGGAATCCACGCGTGGGGGTGTTCCGGTGCCCTCCGGTACGGCGGTCAGGTCGTAGGAGAACAGCGCCTGGGTGAAGTCGAAATCGCCGTAGAACGACTTGCCGTACGGGTCGAGCAGCAGCTTGCTGGGATCGCACCGGTGCCCGGCGCTCGGGTCCCAGGGCCCATGGACCCGGAAACCGTACCGCTGGCCCGGGGTGACGGTCGGTAGGTACGCGTGCCACACATACCCGTCGACCTCGTCGAGGTTGATCCGTTCTTCGGTGCCGTCCTTGGCGATCAGGCACAGCTCGACGCGTTCGGCCACCTCGGAGAACAGCGAAAAATTGGTGCCCGCGCCGTCGTAGGTGGCACCGAGTGGATACGCGTCGCCCGGCCACACCGTCGGCGTGGTGCGGGACGGAGGAGCGGGCGGTTCGACGGACGAGGTCACGGCCTCACCACCAACCCGTTGCAGCCGCCATCTGACGGCCCAGCTCACCCGTCATCGTTCTCATGTACGTCGTCGAGATGTGGTGAGAATCGTGATATAGCAACACATTTCCCTCCACTACCCGGCAATAGTCCTTACGGCACACCGCATCGCTCATGTCGAGCGGCTTCAGCAGTGGGAACTGCCCGACGAAATCCAGAGTGGGGTTCCGGTCGGAGAGTACCTCGGAGCGCTTGATGCCGCAGGATACGGAGTCGCCGCCCTTGGCCAGGCAGTCGGCCGGGAAGAACGGCTGGCCGTCCCGTACCAGCCACGGGGTGTCCCGCATCGCAAGAACCGGAATGTTGTTCTTGGACAGGGTTTCCCAGATACCGATATAGGTACCCGGCATGACATCGCCGGGCTTGATGTTCCACGGCCGGGTCGACGTGGTGAACACGTAGGCGGGCCGGTCGGCGATGAGCCGGGACATCACCTCGTCGTTCCATTGGTGACACTTCGGGTATGGCCGGTTGTCGCCCATCACCAACGGCACTTCCTCGGTGGTCAGCGGGCAACCCATCTTCAAATAGGTGACGACCTTGAAGTTGTGCAACCGGCCGAGCAGGTCCAGGGCGGTGATCCAGTGTTCGGCGTGCGAACCGCCCGCCAGCGCGATGGTGCGGGTCGCGTCCTTGTCGCCGTAGGTACAGGTGATCACGTCGGCATTGGAGAAGTCACTGATGCAGCCGTCGAGCGTGGTGGCCGGCAGATCGTCCTTGGCCTCCAGAACGGTCGGCCGCATGGGCAGCTTGGGCACCCGCTCGTGGTTGAGCAGGGCGCGGGCACCGGGATAGTCCCGAGCGGACAATCCGGCCAGCTCCTTGCCGTTGGCCCGCTGCACGGTGACGTGTTCACGCCACGTGAACGACGTGGCGGTCAGGGCGACGCCGAGCAGGGCGACGCCGGAGCCCAGCACGATGGTCGGGCGCTTCAACCGGGTCCGCAGCGGGATGACGGGGGCTGGCGAGGCCGGTTTGGCCGACTTCTGCAGCCGCAGTGGCTCCTCGACGTAGTGGGTGGTGAGCCAGGCCAGGACACCGGAGATGAGCAGCACAACCGTGCCCTCGACGAAGCTGGTGTGCGAGTGACCGGTGTAGGAGAGCCAGAAGATCAGCAGTGGCCAGTGCCACAGGTACAGCGAGTAGGCCATCGAACCGAGCGAGACGAAAGGCTTGGTGGCCAGCATCCGGTTGGGCAGCGGCAACCGGTCGTCCGACCCGGTACCGGTCATCAGGTTTGCCGCCGAGACGATGAACAGCATCGTGGCGCCGACCGGAACCAACGCCCACGGGCCGGGGAATTCCTTGACGCCGTCGATGAACGCGCCGCACGACAGGATCGCGGCCAGCGCGATCGTCGCGGCCACCGTGCGCAGCCACATGGGCCAGCGCACGAGCGGCACGACGGCACCGACCAGCGCACCGAGCAGCAACTCCCAGGCCCGGGCAAAGCTGTTGTAGTACGCGGTCGCCTGGTCGATGTTGTGCGCGATGATCGCGTACACGAAGGAGGCCACGGTCAGCGTGCTGAGCAGCACGACGAACGCGGTGCGCAGGTGCCGGCCGAAGACCTTCCGGCACAGATAGGCGAATCCGAAGATCAAGGCAAGAAATGCGATATAGAACTGGCCTTGTACCGACATGGACCAGATGTGCTGCAGCGGACTGACCGCTTCGCCCGCGCGCAGATAATTCGCCGCCGTGCTGGCCAGTTCCCAGTTCTGGTAGTACCCCAGGCTTGCCAAGCTCTGGTCAGCAAATGTCTCCCAGCGGGTCTCGGGCTGGATCAGGATGGTCAGCACCGCCGCGGCCGCAAGCACCACCACCAGTGCGGGCAGCAGCCGGCGGACCAGCCGAACCACCTCGGGAACCGCTGACAGCGAGGCACCCGGGGTGAGCGCAGTACGCAACAATTTGCCACCGAAAAAGAACCCGGACAACGCCAGAAAAACGTCCACACCACCGGAAACGCGCCCGAACCAGACATGGAAAACCGCGACCAGCGCGATGGCGATACCGCGCAGGCCGTCCAGATCGTGCCGATAGAAACCCGAGTTTCGGGTCCCCATGGCGGCAGTGGCGGCGCGCGAATCGTCGGTGACGGGCGCCGACCGGGCTGGGGCGAGAGTCATCATGATCGAGGTCAATTTACCTAAAAACCCTGTGGTGCTCACATTTCGTATGCCTACGGCGCGGCAAGTGAGCAAAGGGCTAGGCTGCCGCTCTGTGGCTGAGCTGACACCGGCCCAGATCAGTGCCATCGACACGGCACACGTCTGGCACCCCTACAGCACCATCGGGGCCGAGGCTCTCGCACCGGTGGTGGCCGTCGGCGCCAAGGGTGCCTGGCTGACCGTGATCGACCCCATCGACGGCGAGCCCGTCGAGGTGCTCGACGCGATGGCCTCGTGGTGGACGGCGGTGCACGGCCACGGGCATCCGGCCCTGGACCGGGCCATCACCCGCCAGATGGCGACGATGAACCACGTCATGTTCGGCGGGCTCACCCACGAGCCTGCTGCGCGACTGGCGCAACTCCTGGTCGAGCTGACCCCCGCCGGACTCGACACGGTTTTCTTCAGCGACTCCGGATCCGTCTCGGTCGAGGTGGCCGTGAAGATGGCCCTGCAGTACTGGCGCAGCCTCGGGCGGGTCGGCAAGCACCGGCTGATGACGTGGCGGGGCGGCTACCACGGCGACACGTTCACCCCGATGAGCGTGTGCGATCCCGACGGCGGCATGCATTCCATCTGGACCGACGTGCTGGTCGCCCAGGAGTTCGCGCCCCAGGTTCCCGGCGAGTACGACCCGGCCTACAGTGCGGCGTTCGAACAGCAGCTGGCCGACCACGCCGACGAGCTCGCGGCCGTGATCGTCGAACCGGTCGTGCAGGGTGCGAGCGGTATGCGGTTCCACGATCCGCGTTACCTGGCGGACCTGCGGGCGACGTGCGACCGCCACGACGTGCTGCTGATCTTCGACGAGATCGCCACCGGCTTCGGCCGCACCGGCGAGCTGTTCGCCGCGGATCACGCAGGCGTCAGTCCCGACATCATGTGCGTCGGGAAGGCACTCACCGGCGGCTACATCACCCTGGCCGCCACGCTGTGCACGGCCTGGATCGCCCAGACCATCAGCTCGGGTGAGCCGGGCGCGCTCATGCACGGGCCGACGTTCATGGCCAACGCCCTGGCCTGCGCGGTCGGCGTGGCCGCCGTCGAGCTGTTGATCGACAGCGACTGGCGCACGCAGGTCCGCACGATCGAAGCGGGGCTGCGCAAGGGTCTGGCCCCGGCCCGTGACCTCGACGGTGTCGCCGACGTCCGGGTGCTCGGGGCGATCGGCGTGGTCGAGATGAAACAGCCGGTCGACATGCGCGTGGCCACCGCGGCAGCGCTGCGGCACCGGGTCTGGCTACGTCCGTTCCGCAACCTGGTTTACGCGATGCCGCCGTACATCTGCACTCCCGAGGAGGTCGAACAGATCACCGCGGCGATGGTCGGGGTGGCGGGTGCACTAACCTGAACGGTGTTCAATTGCCGGCACCGCCGGCATGTTCAATTGCCGGCCGAGCACCGAGGAGCATCAGGTGACACGCACAGATCTATCACCGCTGTCCTGGTTGGCCGACGTCGAACAGCAGCGCCGGACCGCTGGACTGCGGCGCGAGCTGCGGGTCCGCCCGCCGGTCGGCGCCGAGCTCGATCTCGCGTCCAACGACTACCTGGGCCTGTCGCAGCATCCTGATGTACTCGACGGCGGCGTCGAGGCATTGCGCACGTGGGGTGCAGGCGCCGGGGGATCGCGCCTGGTCACCGGCAACACCGAGCTTCACGAGGAGTTCGAGCACGCGCTGGCCGAGTTCGTCGGCGCCGAGTCCGCCCTGGTCTTCTCGTCCGGCTACACCGCCAACCTCGGCGCGGTCGTGGCCCTGTCCGGACCCGGTTCGCTGGTGGTCTCCGACGCGTTGACGCACGCGTCGCTGGTCGACGCGTGCCGGCTGTCCCGCGCCCGGGTGGTGGTCTCACCGCATCGCGACGTGGCTGCCGTCGACGCGGCGCTCGGTGCGCGTACCGAGGACCGCGCGGTCGTGGTGACCGAGTCGGTGTTCAGCGCCGACGGCGTGCTGGCCCCGCTGCGGGAACTGCACGCGGTGTGCCGCCGGCACGGAGCGCTGCTCATCGTGGACGAGGCGCACGGTCTCGGCGTCCGCGGCACCGGCGGCCAGGGTCTCCTGCACGAGGTCGGCTTGGCCGGGGCGCCGGACGTCGTCATGACGACGACGCTGTCGAAGGCGCTGGGCAGTCAGGGCGGCGTCGTCCTCGGCCCCGAGGCGGTACGGGCTCACCTGATCGATGCGGCACGGCCGTTCATCTTCGACACGGGGCTGGCGCCTGCCGCCGCCGGTGCCGCGCTCGCGGCGCTGCGCGTGCTGATCGCCGAACCTCAGCGGGCCCGAGCGGTGCTGGCGCACGCGGCCGAGCTGGCACGAATCTCGGGTGTCACGGCCGAGCCCGACTCAGCGGTGGTCTCGGTCATTCTCGGTGAGCCCGACGTTGCGTTCGCCGCCGCGACGGCCTGTCTGGAGCGCGGTGTCCGGGTCGGTTGCTTCCGGCCGCCGACCGTACCGGCCGGGACCTCGCGACTTCGGCTGACGGCACGGGCCTCGCTGACCGACGATGAGATGGACCTGGCGCGCCGGGTGCTCACCGAGGTCCTCGCGGCCGCCCGCGCATGACGTTGCTCATCGTCACCGGTACGGACACCGGCGTCGGGAAAACGGTCTCCACCGCGGCGCTGGCGTGCGCGGCCCGGCTGGCTCGCCGCGACGTCGCCGTGTGCAAGCCCGTGCAGACCGGCGACGCGGACGGCGACGACGACCTCGGCGAGGTGCGCCGACTGGCGGGGGTGACGGCGCTGCACGGCGGCTGGCGCTATCCCGAGGCGCTGGCGCCAGAGGCGGCCGCGCAACGGGCCGGACTGGCGCTGCCGACCCGCGCCGAGTTGGTCGATGCGGTGCGATCGGCCGACGCGCCCGGGCGGTTGACCCTGGTAGAAGGAGCGGGCGGGCTGCTCGTGCGGATCGGCGCCGACGGGGTGACGCTGCGCGACCTGGCCGCCGAGGTCTCGGCCCCGGTGCTCGTCGTGGTCTCGGCGGGCTTGGGCACCCTCAACCACACTGAGCTGACACTGGAATCACTTGCTGGACAAGGTATTCCATGTGCAGGCTTGGTCATCGGCGCATGGCCCGCGCAGCCCGGAACCGCTGAGGAAGGCAATCTGGAGGAGCTGGCCCGACTGGCGCCGCTGCGCGCGGTGCTGCCTGCCGGGGCCGGCGCGGCGACTGCGCAGGAGTTCGAGGCGATCAGCGCCAGTGCGTTCGACCGAGGGTGGATCGAGAGTCTTTGACATGGTGCATTCCGTCGAGTTCGTTTTCGACGCCGATACCGAGGGTGCGATCCGCGGTATCTGGGACGGATTGCGCGAGGCGGGCATCCCCAGTCAGGCGCCCGCGAGCCGACCCCACACCACGCTGGCGGTCGCCCAACACATCGATGCGACGGTCGAGACGGTGCTGCTGCCGGTCATCGACCGCTTCCCGCTGTCATGCCACATCGGCGCGACCCTGATCTTCGGGCGCACCGCCGGGGTACTCGCGCGCCTGTTGCTGCCATCGCCTGAAATCCTCGATGTCCATGCGCACGTCTACCGCTCGTGCGTGCCGCTGATGACGCCCGGCCCGATGCCACGCACCGAGCCTGGGCACTGGACTCCGCACGTCACGCTGGCCCGCAGGATCTCCCCGGCGAAGTTGCCGGCCGCGCTGCGGATCGCGGGCAAGCCCGCCGAGATCACCGGCAAGATCACGGGCCTGCGCAGATGGGACGGCGACCGCAGGACAGAACACCTGATCGGCTGACATGCTGACGGCGTGGACCGGATTGCGATCATCGGCACCGAGGCCCAACGATTCGCTGACGTGCTGTCCGGCGTCGCAAGCTCGTCGGGGGGTCAGACCCAGTCCCGTCGCGAGCGTGCATCGGCTGCGAAAAATCGGCCGGCAGATTCATACGGTTACGACAACATCGGTGATTTGGGAGGTTGTCGTGCCAACTGGTTATCGGCATTCGAAGGCGACGCGGCGGGAGTTGTTTGACCGGG
>NZ_BCSX01000067.1 GCF_001570425.1 Mycolicibacterium brisbanense | reverse complement strand
TGATCGCGCTCGTCGAAAGTCCCCAGGTGTGCTCGTTGAAATTCCTCACCTGTGAGCGGCGGTCAGTGTAGTGGTTGGCGGGTGCCGGTGGTGGCTCGGCGGAGGGTGTCGGTGGAGGCGTGGTGGTCGCGTAGTCGGTAGGACTCGCCGTCGAGGTTGATGACTACGGATCGGTGCAGGAGGCGGTCGAGCATGGCGGCGGCCACGGTGGTGTCGCCGAGGATTTCGCCCCAGGCGCCGACGCCGCGGTTGGTGGTGATCACGATGCTGGTTTTCAAATACCGTTGGGAAACAACCTGAAACAACGCTGAGGCTGCCTCGGCGGGCAGCGGCAGATAGCCCAGCTCATCGATCACCAGCAGGGTGGGTCCGGCGTAGAACCGCATGGTGGTGGCCCAGCGTCCCTCGATGGCGGCACGGTGGCAGCGTGCCGCCAGGTCGGCTGCGGTGGTGAAGTAGGTGCGGTATCCGGCATGGGCTGCCGCCCTTGCCAATCCGACCGATAAATGTGTCTTGCCTGTTCCCGGCGGACCGATGAGTAGAACGTTGGTCGCCGATTCCAGGTAGCGGCAGGTGCCCAGCTCATCGATCAGTGCGCGGTCGATACCGGCGGCGGCATCGACGTCGAAATCGGTCAGGGTGGCCGGGGTGGGCAGGCTGGCGAACCGCAACCGGCCGGCCAGTCGGCGGGCAGTGCTGGCATCGACCTCGACGGCCAGCAGCCGTTCCAGTGCCACCGTCAGCGATAGCCCCTCCGCGGTGGCTTGGTCCAGCACGGCGGGTAGTGCTTCGGCGGCAGCGGTGAGTTTGAGCTCGGCCAGATGCGACCGCAACTGCTGGTAGCGGCTCGCCGCCGCCGAAGGGGCTTCGGCGTTGGCGGTGGGGGTGGTGGTTTTCGGGGTGCGTGTGGTGGGGGTCATTTAAGGGTCCTTTTCTGGGCGGCCCGCTCATAGACCGACAGGTCGATGACAGTGGAAGTGGTTGATGGCGTGGTGGATTCGGCCATATTGGTGGTGGTGCCAAGGAGTGCAAGCAGTTGTGCGGCAGCGGTTTTGGCGGCTGGCCCGGGTGGGATGCGTTCCTTGCGGCGATGCGGTTTGCCCGTGTTTGCAGTGGCCATTGCCGCGGTGTCGAGGGCGATGACGTGGCCGCTGTCGCGGACCATCACCCCCAACCCGTCAGCGGCCATGCGGTGCCGCGCGATCACGATCCCTCTCGTGGTGGCGATATCGCAGAACTCGCCGCCCACCGGATGGCTCACCGTGACCTGCGCGGCAGCCAGCTCCGGTGGCACCGAGTAGCGGTTGCCGCGGTAGGACACCAACGCTTGGCGCGACGCCGTGCGGGACTCCGACACGATCACCGGGTACGGCGTTGCCGGCACCGCACGCAGCGGTTCGGCTTTGGCCACCACAGCCACCGAGGACCGACCATCGGCGGTGGCCCGGTTCCGGGTGTCACCACGAACTTTCGCGAAACGATCCACACTGGCCTGCGCCTGTTCCACGGTCACCTCGTCGCCGACGGTGCGCCACCAGCGTTGCGCGGCAGTGTGATTGACTTTCTCCACCACACCTTTGCGGTTACCGCGTCGCGGCGGGCAGATCGCCACCGACACCCCGTAGTGTTTGGCTACCCCGGCGAACGAGGCCGTCACCCGCCCCGAGCCCGGATCGCAGACCGTGGCCATCCGGTCGAACCGCCACACCCGGGTCACACCACCGAGACCGCGCACGATGCGGTCGATGGCGGCGACCAGGTGTGGCTGGTCTTCTGACGGTGAGAGCACCGCTCGCCACTTGCCAGAGTGCGCCAGTGACCCGACCAGCAGATGCGCGGTCTTGCCCCAGCCCCAGTCCGCGGGCGGATCGGGCAATTCCAGCCAGTCCCACTGGGTTTCCTCACCGGGTGGGTGCGCGATGATGGCGTTGGGCCGCTCGGTGGCGGCGCGGCACGCCTGGCAGTCCGGCCGCAAACCACGGGTGCGGATGTTGCGGGTCAGGCTCTGATACGACAACCCGAATCCCAGGTCTTCGAGTTCGTCGTAGAGGGTGCGCGCCCACAGATGCGGGTCCTCGACCAGTCGCGCCGACACGTAGTCGACGAACGGGTCGAACAGGTCCGGGCCCGGGCGGGCCCGCACCCCGGGCTCTGCGTCGCCGGCCAGATACTTACGGACCGTTTTGCGGTCGAAACCGGTGTGGCGGGCGATCGCAGAGATCGACCAACCACGTTTTCGTAGGGCGTGTACTTCCATGTCGTCCTCCCATGTGAGCATGAGAAAGCGGGCCTCCTTCGACTGGAGCTACT
>NZ_BCSX01000065.1 GCF_001570425.1 Mycolicibacterium brisbanense | reverse complement strand
TTCCACATCTCGCTCAACGCCACCACCTGGATCGGCCGCATCGGCATGGTCGTACTCCCCGGCATCGTCTACTACATCGCCTACCGCTGGGCGGTATCCCTGCAACGCAGCGACCGCGCCGTCCTCGAACACGGCATCGAGACCGGCATCATCAAACGACTCCCCCACGGCGCCTACGTCGAACTGCACCAACCCCTGGGCCCCGTCGACGACCACGGCCACCCCATCCCCCTGGAATACCAGGGCGCCGCCCTGCCCAAGCGGATGAACAAACTCGGCTCCGGCGGCGCCCCCGGCACCGGCAGCTTCCTCTACGCCGACCCCGCCGTCGAACACGAAGCCCTCACCGAAGCCGCACACGCGTCTGAACAGAAGGCGCTCACGGCCCTCAAGGAGGCGCAGGACCGCATCCACGAAGACGGGGAGACCAACGGTCACCACTGACCGTCCCCATCCGGCTTCACACGCAATCGCCGCAATCTCCCCTCGGGAGGTTGCGGCGATTGCGTTTTCCCGGCGTGACCACGTGGTGCCAAGGCGTTTGAGCGTCTGAACCCCCCGGGGGGGTGGGCAGCACTCCCCTACCCCACCGCAACCGCCCCGGCAGTGCACGCGACCGCTACAGCGATCACGGGGCCGCGGGGTTCGGTGTGGCTGGCCAGCACCGCGCGGTCGACCGCGTTCGTGATGCCGCCGACGATGAACCCGGCGACCATATCGGCGGTGGCCTCCCCGGCTGCACCGGTGTCGAGGAGGAGCTGGCGCAGGTCGTCGATCAGGACGTTGCCCGAGGCTGCTTGGCGGCTGGCTGGTGCCCAGCCGTAGAACAGGGCGTCGTGCAGGGCCAGCTCGTCGAGGTAGGCGTTGACCACCGCGGTCGTCCATGACGCCAGCACATCCTGCAGACCAGGTGCATCCGCCCCCGAGCACGCCGTTTGGGCCTTGTCGCGGATCGCGGTGGTGAAGCGTTGTTCGACCGCGCCGATCAGGTCGTCCTTGGAGGCGAAGTGGTGATAGACCCTGCACACTCGCCACAGTCACGCCACAGCAAAGGTAGAGAGGCGGGCAAGCCGGATGTCGTGCGGCCGGGAAAGGGCCGGGTGAAACGAAGCTAGGCGGGGACGAGATCGTCGAGCTGACGCAGCGCGACGATGGGCAGGCCCACCATGCCGAGGGTGATCAAACCGGCGACGCCATAACAGATCCAGGCGCCGAGATCGCTCTCGGTGGCCATCAGATACGTCGCGATGCCGATGGCCGCCGTGGCAGCGCCGATCGCGGCGGCGATCGCCAATGTGTAACGCAACCACACCTGCTCGACGGCGGCCGCAGCTACGTCGTCGCCGCCGTAGCGACTCACCAGCAGCGGCGGCTGCGAGGTACGCCCCGGGGTCACCACCCGGCGCCCGGGCGTGTCCTGTGGCGGCCGGACAGCAGCGCGTGCGGGCTGGGGCTGTTGCCGATTGCCGGCCTGGGCCCTGGCGCGCAGCAGCAACGGCACGGCGCCGACGATGACCAGCGCCGATATGCCGATGACGGTGTAGAGCAGCCACGGCGTGCCTGCGGAGTCCGAACCTTGCGCATGGCTGCGGCCCAGGTCGACCAGCGCGACGATGGCGGCGACACCGGCCCCCAGCGCCGCGAGCCAGGCAGCCACGCAGGCACCCAGAAGGATGCGGTCGGTGCTGTCGAGGTCGTCGAGAGGTCCGGTCATCAGCAGGCCGTCTGCGCGGAGTTGTTGGCGTTGGAACTCAACACGGTTCCGTCGCTGGTGGTGATCGAGCAGTTCAGCCGGCTCACCAGGAACAGGCTGGAGGCCTCGACCGAGCCGACGTCGGAGTTGGAGATCGGCGTCATCGTGAAGGTCCACGGGATGTAGACGTTGCGCAGGGTGCGGCGGTTACCGTTCCCGTCCACGTAGGTGATGGTGATGATGTCTCCTGGTGCCTTGGTGCCGGTCACCGAATAGGTGACCTGTCGCGGCCCGGCGTGCGTCGTGGTCGGCGGCGCAGGCGCAGCGCTGCTGGTCGCAGGCGGGGGCGGGGCCTCCGGGCTCGGCTCAGGGGCCGGAGCGGGCGGCGGTGGCGGTGGCGCGGTGACCGTCACGGTTTCGGGCGGGGGCGGAGGCGGCGGCACTTCCGACGTCGGTGAGGGCGGCGGAGGAGGCGGCGGGGTCGTCGTGGTGATCTCGTCCTGCACGGGCGGTTTGGACACCGTGGTGCTGGTCGAGGGAGTCGCCAGGTTCGACGTGTGGTCGTCGCGGGTCACCAATACCGCGACCGAGGCCACCAGGGCAATGGCGGCGACGATCGCGGTGATGCCGACGACCCACGGCCACCGTGGCGGCGGACGGTCGTCCGCAAGCTCGGAGGCCGGGTCATAGTTGTCGTAGTCGTAGAGCGCGAGATCGGCGGGAACGTACGGCCCGCTGGTGAATTGCTCGGATTCCGGCGCGGAGTAGGCCTGCGAATAGGCCTCGGTCACTGACTCGCCGGTAGCCGGCCCGGCGTCGCCGGCGGCCTCTGCCGGCTCCTCGGGGGCGGCATGCTTCCCGGGTTGCTCATCCGGCACATCCGAGCCGGCGGCAACCGGCTCGGTGGGATTCGGCCCGCTCATCTACGCATATCCTTCTCGACTGCTTCACCACGCCCGCCGATGGCCGTAACGGTTCCGGCTGACGGTGCCCCGGCAAGATTACCCAACCGGGTGGCGGCAGTCAGAAAGGCAATGCCGATGACCGCAGAAGTTATCGCCCTCTTGTGACCTTGACCGGGTGTTACTGCCGCGGTGCGGTCAGTGCTTTTCCGGGCCCCAGTAGAACTCGAAGACCAGGCCGGCGGCCGTCGTCAGAACGAAGCAGACACCCGCGAAGATGAGCCACGGCAGCCACAGTGCGGCACCGACAGCCGCCGTCGAGAAGGACAGCGCGATCATGATGGGCCACCAGCTGTGCGGGGCGTAGAAGCCGAGTTCGCCTGCGCCGTCGCTGATCTCGGCATCCTCGTAGTCCTCGGGACGGGTGTCGAGGCGACGGGCCACGAACCGGAAGAAGGTTCCCGTGATCAGGGTCAGGCCGGTGGTCAGCACCAGGGCGGTGGTACCCGCCCACTCGACGCCACCGGTGGCGAACATCGCGGTGAGCACGCCGTACACCACGGCCGACAGCGCGAAGAAAGCGGTGAGGATCTCAAACAACCGAGCTTCAATATGCATGAGTCGTATCCCTACTTGCTCGCCTGCGGAACCTGCTCGCCGCGCCGGCTGTCGAACGGGTGGGTTGTGGTTGCCAGAGGGGCCTGATGGATCGCCTGCAGCGCTTCGGCGTTCGTCTTACCGGCGATGCGCGCATCCATGTAGGTCTTGAAGTCGTTGGGCTCCACCACGCGCACCTCGAAGTTCATCATCGAGTGGTAGGTGCCGCACATCTCGGTGCAGCGACCCACAAACGCGCCCGTCTGGTCGATCTTGCTGACCTGGAAGACGTAGTCCGAGTGGTTGGCCTCGGGGTTGGGCATCACGTCGCGCTTGAACAGGAACTCGGGAACCCAGAAGCCGTGGATGACGTCGGCGGAGTTGAGGATGAACTCGATGCGCTTGCCGACCGGCAGCACCAGCACCGGGATCTCGCTGGACGAACCCAGGGTCTCGACCTTGTCGAAGTTCAGATACGTGCGGTCCTCGGGGTTCAAGCCGCGCACCGCGCCGACCCGCTCCTCGCCGTGCTCGTCCTTGCCCTCCGGCTTGGACGTCATGGCGGCCTTGCGCGCCGGGTCCGCACCGTCGAAGTTGAACGTGCCGTCGGAGTAGGCGATCTTCTGGTAGCCGAACTTCCAGTTCCACTGGAAGGCGGTCACGTCGATGACCACCTCAGGGTTGGGGTCTTTGTGCAGCATGCGTTCCTGCACCACCACGGTGAAGTAGAACAGCACCGAGATGATCAGGAACGGGATGACCGTCAGGACCAGCTCCAGCGGCATGTTGTAGCCGAACTGGCGCGGAAGTTCCTTGTCGCCCTTCTTCTTCCGGTGGAAGGCGCTGGCCCAGAAGATCAGTGCCCACACGATGGCGCCAACGACGAACGATGCGATGACTGACCCGAGCCAGAGATCCCGGTTCAGTTTGCCTTCTGGCGTGATGCCGTTCGGCCAGCCCAGGCCCAGCACGTCCTGCCAACTGCAACCGCTCAGCAGTAGCGCCGTGCCACCCAGGACCATTGACAACGCCACCACCCGGAGCCCGCGAGGTGTCACGTTGGCGCCTCCTAGAAGTCGGTAAAACTAGACCGCGATCGGTCATCAACTCAGCGAATACTACGCAGCGTAGACCACGCCTGTACGCCGGAGCGAAGCGACCGCCGAATGTGTCGCCGGGCCGGGGCGGATGTCTTCGGGTGCTGCTCTGCGAAGCCTCCGCGATTAGGCATACTGGCCCGGTGTGCGGACTGCTGGCGCTGGTAACTGACCCTTCACTGGCCAAGCCGGGTGAGGCCGCCCCCGACGCCGGATCCCGGCTGGTCGACGCGGTGGCCGAGGCTGCCCACCTGATGCGTCATCGCGGCCCCGACGAGCCGGGAACGTGGTCGGACGCCGGCCCTGACGGGTCTGGCCCTGCGGTGGTGCTGGGCTTCAACCGGTTGTCGATCATCGACATCGCCCACAGCCACCAACCGCTGCGCTGGGGTCCCCCGGAGTCGCCCGACCGCTACGTGCTGGTGTTCAACGGCGAGATCTACAACTATCTCGAGCTCCGTGCGGAGCTCCGGGACACGCACGGTGCGGTATTTCACACCGACGGGGACGGCGAGGCCATCGTCGCGGCCTACCACTACTGGGGCACCGAGGCGCTGCACCGGCTGCGCGGCATGTTCGCCTTCGCATTGTGGGACACCCAGGAGCGGGAGATGTTCTGCGCCCGCGACCCGTTCGGCATCAAGCCGCTGTTCATGGCGACCGGCCCGGGCGGCACGGTCGTGGGCAGCGAGAAGAAGTGCCTGCTGGACTTGGCTCCCGCACTGGACCTCGACCTCGGGATCGACGAACGCGCCGTGCAGCACTACACCGTGCTGCAGTACGTGCCTGAACCCGAAACCCTCAACCGCGGTATCCGACGGCTCGAATCGGGCAGCTACGCGCGGATTCGGCCCGGCTCGCGGCCCGACGTGACCCGCTATTTCGAGCCGAAGTTTTCCGCCGTGCCGGTCATCGCCGGCGAGGAGCAGGCCCGCTACGACGAGATCACCGCGGCGCTGGAGGACTCGGTCGCCAAGCACATGCGGGCCGACGTGACAGTGGGCGCGTTCCTGTCGGGCGGCATCGACTCGACGGCCATCGCCGCGCTGGCGATGCGGCACAACCCGCGGCTGATCACGTTCACCACAGGTTTCGAGCGCGAAGGATTCTCGGAGGTCGACGTGGCCGTCGCATCCGCGGAAGCCATCGGCGCGCGTCACATCACCAAGGTGGTCAGCCAGGCCGAATTCGTCGAGGCACTGCCCGAGATCGTCTGGTATCTCGACGAACCGGTGGCCGACCCCGCCTTGGTGCCGCTGTTCTTCATCGCCCGCGAGGCCCGCAAGCACGTCAAGGTGGTGCTCTCCGGCGAGGGCGCCGACGAGTTGTTCGGCGGATACACGATTTACCGCGAGCCGCTGTCGCTCAGGCCGTTCGACTATCTCCCCCGCCCGGTCCGCAAGTCGCTGGGCAAGGCATCCAAGCCACTGCCGGAGGGCATGCGCGGCAAGAGCCTGCTGCACCGCGGCTCGCTGACCCTCGAAGAGCGCTACTACGGCAACGCCCGCAGCTTCTCCGACGACCAGCTGCGCGCCGTGTTACCCGGATTCCGCCCGGACTGGACCCACACCGACGTGACGAACGCGATCTATGCCCAGTCCGACAACTGGGATCCGGTGGCCCGCATGCAGCACATCGATCTGTTCACCTGGCTGCGCGGCGACATCCTGGTCAAGGCCGACAAGATGACCATGGCCAACTCGCTGGAGCTGCGCGTGCCGTTCCTCGACCCCGAAGTGTTCGCGGTGGCGTCGCGGCTGCCCGTCGACCAGAAGATCACCCGGTCGACCACCAAGTACGCGCTGCGCCGGGCGCTGGAGCCGATCATCCCCGCCCACGTGCTGCACCGCCCCAAGCTGGGTTTCCCGGTGCCGATCCGGCACTGGCTGCGGGCCGGCGAGCTGCTGGACTGGGCTTATGCGACAGTCGCCGCGTCGCAGGCCGGTGAGCTGATCGACCTGTCGGCGGTGCGCGTCATGCTCGACGAGCACCGCAGCGGGGTCAGCGATCACAGCCGCCGGTTGTGGACCGTGCTGATCTTCATGCTGTGGCACGCCATCTTCGTCGAGCACAGCGTGACGCCACAGATCAAGGAGCCGCACTACCCGGTCCAGCTGTAGCCGGCTCCATCCGGGCGGGTGCCCCCGGCGCTACGCGCCGAGGGCCGCACCGATCTCGGCGCCGGCGTCGGCGCCGTAGGCATCGGACAACCGCTGCACGGCCTCGTCGCGGTCCCACTCCCATTCCTGGGGTCCGGTGGCCTCGAGGACCAGCACGGCGACCAGCGAGGCCAGCTGAGCGGAGCGCTCCAGGCTCAGCCCGGCGCTGCGGCCCGTCAGGAAACCGGCCCGGAATGCGTCACCGATGCCGGTCGGGTCGGCCTGATGCTTCTCGGGCACGACGTCGACGTGCACGAACGTGCCGTCGGAGCTGACCAGGTCGACACCCTTGGCGCCGAGCGTGGTGACGCGCATGCCGATCTGGCCCATCACCTGGGCTTCACTCCAGCCGGACTTCTGCAGCAGCAGGTCCCACTCGTAGTCGTTGGTGAACAGGTAGGTGGCGCCGTTGATGAGCTTGCGGATCTCGTCGCCGGACAGCCGGGCCAGCTGCTGCGACGGGTCGGCGGCGAAGGCGAGCCCGAGCTTGCGGCACTCCTCGGTGTGCAGGAACATCGCGTCGGGGTCGTTGGCGCCGACGATGACGAGCTCGGGAGTGCCGACCCGCGACACCAGGTCGGCCAGCGAGATGTTGCGGGCCTCCGACATCGCGCCCGGGTAGAACGACGCGATCTGGGCCATGTCCTCGTCGGTGGTGCACACGAAGCGTGCGGTGTAGGCGCTCTCGGAGATCAGCACGCTGTCGCAGTCGACGTTGGCCGCTTCCAGCCAGGCCCGGTAGTCACCGAAATCCTGCCCGGCCGCACCGACCAGGGCCACGTCACCGCCGAGGGTGCCGATGGCGAAGGCCATGTTGCCCGCGACTCCCCCGCGATGCACCACCAAATCGTCGACCAGAAAGCTCAGCGACACCTTCTGCAGATGGTCTGCCAGCAGCTGTTCGGAGAATTTGCCGGGGAACCGCATCAGATGGTCGGTCGCAATGGAGCCGGTAACTGCGATGGTCACGAAGCGTCATCCTTAATTTCGTTAAGTCGTCTAGATAAGGCTACGCGCGCGCCCCCAGCACCGTCGTCGTACACGGTCGGGCCCCGTGGGGTGCGCTAACCTGCCTGTAGCTGTACGCCAGATCACCGTCGAGCGGTGATCCACAAAACATACCTGCGGGGAGCCCCATTTAATGACTGGTCCCTACCAGTACCCCGAATCCGTTCCGCCAGAGCCATATCCGGAGGACGCGTCGTCGGTCTACCCCGGGACGCTCCTGCCGCCGGTGCACTACCCGAGACGGCGGCGCTGGCCACGGATTCTCGCCGCCTTGCTCACACTGGCGGTGTTCGCCGCGGTCATCGCCGTGGTGATCGTGACCCGTAAGCCTGCGCAGCAGCCGGGCGTGGTGTCCGACGAGCAGGCCAAAGCGGCGATCCAGGAGTATCTGAACGCGCTGACCGACGGTGACGACGAAACCATCGCGCGGCACACGCTGTGCGGCCTCTACGACGCGGTCAAGGACCGCAAGGCCGATCTCGCGGTGGCCACGCTGGCCAGCGATGCGTTCCGCAAGCAGTTCGGCCGCGCCGACGTCACCAGCATCGACAAGATCGTGCCGTGGTCGGGCACCCAGGCCCAGGTGCTTTTCAGCATGAAAGTCACGCCGGCGCGGGGCCAGCAGGCACCCCGGGAGGACGCACAGGGTGTCGCGCAGCTGCTGGTCGCCAAGGACGCCAAAGACGGCGGGCACGACGAGGTACTCGTGTGCTCTTACGTGTTACGCACCGGTGGCCAGTACTGACGAGCAGTACTGGCCAGAGGCGGCGTCAGAACGAGATCAGTTGAAGGAATCGCCGCAGGCGCAGGAGCCGGTGGCGTTCGGGTTGTCGATCGTGAAGCCCTGCTTCTCGATGGTGTCGACGAAGTCGATGGTGGCGCCCTGGACATACGGTGCGCTCATCCGGTCGACGGTCAGCTTCACGCCGCCGAACTCGGAGGTCAGGTCACCGTCGAGGGTCCGGTCGTCGAAGAAAAGGTTGTAGCGCAGGCCCGCGCAGCCGCCCGGCTGGACCGCGATCCGCAGCGCCAGGTCGTCGCGACCCTCCTGGTCCAGCAGCGCCTTCGCCTTGGCGGCCGCGGCGTCGGACAGGATCACGCCGTGGGTCTGAACGGCCGATTCGTCCTGAACAGTCATTGCTCTCCCTAAGCATCCGTGGGCATCGCCTGATGCCGAAGTCTATGAGTCAACGGTACCTCCTTATAGCGCTATTCCCGACTCCTCACCGCGTCCGGGGCATGTGGCCGGGCGCCGGCCGGCGGGCAGTAACCTGACTTGCGTGAATCTGCTGGGCCGTAAGAAGCGTGAAGACGGCGAGAACGACGAGGCCAAGGGCGGCGCTGCTGAGGCCGGCGCCCAGGCGTCCGACACGACGGTCGGTGGCGGCACGGCGCCCAAAGGCCGGCCGACCCCCAAGCGCAGCGAGGCCGCCAAGAAGCGCGGGCCCGTCGCGCCCGCTCCGCAGACCGCTGCCGAGGCACGGCGCCGGCGGAAAGAGCTGCGTGGCCCGAAGCTCACCGGCGAGGAACGCAAGGCCGAAAAGCTGACGCGGCGCGCCGAGATGGCCGAGCGGCGGGAAAAGATGATGGCCGGCGACGACGCCTACCTGCTGCCCCGCGACAAGGGTCCGGTGCGGCGCTACGTCCGCAACATCGTGGACGCGCGGCGCAATCTGCTGGGCCTGTTCATGCCCGCGGCGCTGGTGATGATCATGTTCATGATGGCGTTGCCGAGCCTGCAGTTCCAGCAGATCATGTCCTACACGATGCTCGGCCTGGTGGTGGTCATGGCCATCGACGGTGTCTTGGTGGGCCGCAAGGTCAACCGGATGGTCGACGAGAAGTTCCCGGGCAACACCGAAAGCGGTTGGAAGCTCGGCTTCTACGCGGCCAGCCGGGCGTCGCAGATCCGTCGGATGCGGGCACCGCGTCCCGCGGTCAATCGCGGCGACAAGGTTTCTTGATGTCCGTCCAACCGGCCTGACGTCGGGTGCGCACCCTGGTGCTCGGCGGGATCCGGTCGGGCAAATCGCACTGGGCCGAGGCGGCGGTCGAGGCTGTCGCCGACGGCCCGGTGCGCTATCTGGCCACCGGCCCCGCGGCCGACACCGATCCGGCCTGGTCGGCGCGCGTCGCGGCGCACCGCAGCCGCCGCCCGGCGCACTGGAAAACCGTGGAGTGCGGCGCCGACCCTGACGACGTGGCCCGCCGCCTGGGCGCGCAACCGGGTGTCGCGACGCTGCTCGACGACGTCGGAAGCTGGCTGACCGCGACGATGGATTGCCGCGGCGCATGGTCGGGCACTCCGATCGATACCGATGTTGACAAGCTGATGGACGCCGTCGCCGCGTTCACCGCTCCCCTCGTTCTGGTCAGCCCCGAGGTCGGGCTGACCGTGGTGCCCGCCACCGAGGCCGGCCGCCGGTTCGCCGACGCGCTCGGCACGGTCAATCAGCGCCTGGCGGCGGTGTGCGACCGGGTGGTACTCGTCGTGGCCGGTCAGCCGGTCACAGTGAAGGAGCCGTCGTGACCGAACCCGATCCGATGTTCGCAGGCCTCACCGCGCCGGACGCGGCGGTGGCCGCAGATGCGCGGGCCCGGCAGAACCGCCTCACCAAACCTCCCGGATCGCTGGGCCGGTTGGAGGATCTGTCGGTGTGGGTCGCGTCGTGTCAGGGGGTGTGCCCGCCGCGGCAGTTCGTGCGGCCGCGCGTGGTGGTGTTCGCAGGTGATCACGGGGTGACCGCGGCAGGGGTCTCGGCGTTCCCGGCGGCGGTGACCGGCCAGATGATCGCCAACTTCGATGCCGGTGGCGCAGCCATCAACGTGCTGTCCGAGGTGGCGGGCGCGACGGTGCGAGTGGCCGACATCGCCGTCGACTGCGACGAGCCGCTCTCCCCCGCGATCGGTGCCCACAAGGTGCGCCGCGGGTCGGGCAACATCGCGACCGAGGACGCGCTCACGGCCGCCGAGGCAGCCGCAGCGCTCGCCGCCGGCGCCCGGATCGCCGACGAGGAGGTCGATTCGGGTGCCGATCTGCTCATCGCGGGCGACATGGGGATCGGAAACACCACCCCCGCAACAACTTTGATCGCGGCCGTGACGGGCACCGAGCCGGTGGCGGCGGTCGGTCGGGGCACCGGCATCGACGACGAAGGCTGGATGCGCAAGACCGCCGCAGTCCGCGACGCGCTGTACCGCGCCCGCAACGTGACCGGGGATCCCCTCGGTCTGCTACGGGTGTGCGGCGGCGCCGACCTGGCGGCGATGGCCGGTTTCTGCGCCCAGGCAGCGGTGCGGCGCACGCCGGTGCTGCTCGACGGCGTGGTGGTGACGGCCGCGGCGCTGCTGGCCGACCGGCTCGCCCCCGGCGCGCGGGCATGGTGGCAGGCCGGTCATCGGTCCACCGAACCGGCGCACGCCCTCGCCCTGGCCCACCTCGAGCTTGAGCCGATCGTCGATCTGCGCATGCGCCTCGGCGAAGGCACCGGAGCGGTCGTGGCGTTGCCGGTGGTGCGGGCCGCGGTGGCCGCATTGGCGTCGATGGCCACGTTCGACGAAGCGGGCATATCCGAAGAATCGTCGTGATCGGTTCTGTCGCTTCGGCTTTCGCGTTCGGCACGGTTCTGCCGGTGCGTTCGCGGTCCGGTTTGGGGCGCGGCTCGCTGACCGCACTGCCACTGGTGGGCCTGGCGCTGGGCGGGCTGGCCGCGGCGGTGGTGTGGGCCGGTACGCAGGCATTCGGCGCCGGACCGCTCGCAGGGGTGCTCGCGGTTGCTGCGCTGATCCTGGCCACCCGCGGGTTGCACATCGACGGGCTGGCCGACACCACCGACGGCCTGGGCTGTTATGGCCCGCCGGAACGCGCGCTGGCGGTGATGCGCGACGGCACGGCGGGCCCCTTCGGCGTCGCGGCGGTGGTGCTCACGATCGCCGTACAAGCCCTCACGTTCGCGCAGTTGAGCGCGGTGGCGGTGGTGATCGCGGTGACCACTGGGCGGGTGGCCGCGGTGACGGCCTGCCGGCGAGGCGTACCCGCCGCACCGGGCAGCTCGTTGGGAGCCGCGGTGGCGGGCAGCCAGCCGGTCGCCGTCGTCGTCGCGTGGGCGCTGGCGCTGGCCGCGTCGGCCGTCTGGGCCGGCCCGCGCCCGTGGCAGGGACCCGTGACCGTGCTCGTCGCCCTTTCGGTGTGCGCACTGCTGGTCGCCCACTGCGTGCGCCGGTTCGGTGGCGTCACCGGCGACGTGCTGGGCGCCGCAGTGGAGCTGACGACGACGCTCGTCGCCCTCGGCCTGGCGGTGCGCTAGTTCAGGCGCGCCATCCAGCCGTGCGTGTCGGCGAAGGTGCCGCGCTGGATGCCCGTCAGCGTGTCGCGCAGCGCCATGGTGATCTCACCGGGCTGTCCGTCGGCGATGGTGAACTCGCCCTCGCGATGCTTGACGTGCGACACCGGCGTGATCACCGCGGCGGTACCGCAGGCGAACACCTCGGTGATCTCGCCCGCAGCGGCCTTCTTCTGCCATTCTTCGACGTCGATCTTGCGTTCTTCGACGGCGAACCCGGCGTCGGTTGCCAACTGCAGCAACGATTCCCGCGTGATACCCGGCAGCAGCGAGCCCGACAGCTCCGGGGTGACCAGGCGCGCCGAACCGCCGCTGCCGAAGACGAAGAACAGGTTCATCCCGCCCATCTCTTCGACGTAGCGCCGTTCGATGGCGTCCAGCCACACCACCTGGTCGCAGCCGTTGTCGGCGGCCTGAGCCTGTGCCAGCAGCGAGGCCGCGTAGTTGCCGCCGAACTTGGCCGCGCCGGTGCCGCCCGGAGAGGCCCGCACGTACTCGTGCGACAGCCACACGCTGACCGGCTTGATGCCGCCCTTGAAGTACGCGCCGGCCGGCGAGCCGATGGCCAGGTAGCGGTACTCGTTGGCGGGCCGCACCCCCAGGCCGGGCTCGGTCGCGATGATGAACGGCCGCAGGTACAGCGACTCCTCACCACCCGCGGCGGGCACCCAGGCCTCGTCGACCGCGATCAGCTGGCGCAGCGACTCGATGAACAGTTCTTCGGGCAGTTCCGGGATGGCCAATCGCCGTGCCGAGGCCTGCAGCCGGGCCGCGTTGGCCTCGGGCCGGAACGACACGATGGAACCGTCGGCCCAGCGGTAGGCCTTCAGGCCTTCGAAGATCTCCTGCGCGTAGTGCAGCACGATGGCCGACGGGTCCAGCTCGATGGGGCCGTACGGGACCACCCGCGCGTTGTGCCAGCCGTCGGCCACGGTGTAGTCGATGGACACCATGTGATCGGTGTGGAACTTGCCGAATCCCGGGTTGGCCAGAATGGATTCGCGTACCGCATCGGTCGCTGGGTCCGCGTTGACCGAAACCGTGAACTCTGCAAGACCGCTTGTCATAAAGCGATTGTATCGCCGGTGGCTAGCGAGTATTCGCCGCCACGAACGGTGGCTTCACAACCTCGCACTCGACCGCCCGGCCACGCACGTCCACGGCGACGTGCTGACCGTCCGCGATGTCGTGGGCGGTATCGAGCAGGGCCAGCGCGATACCGACCTTCAACGTCGGTGAGAAAGTTCCCGACGTGGTGACACCGACCGGGGTCTCGCCGTCCAGCACGGTCATATCGGCCCGCAGCACACCGCGCCCCAGCGCTTTGAGTCCGCGCAGCACTCGGCGCGGCCCGGCCTGTTTCTCGGCCAGCAGGGCTTCGCGTCCCCAGAACGCGTCCTTCTTCCAGCCGATCGCCCAGCCACAGCGGGCCTGCAGCGGCGAGATCTCCGGTGACAGCTCGTGGCCGTGCAGGGGGTAGCCCATCTCGGTGCGCAGCGTGTCACGGGCACCGAGGCCTGCCGGTTCACCACCGGCGGCCTGCACGGCGGCCACCAACGCGTCGAACACCGCGCCCGCGCCGTCCCACGGCGGCAGCAGTTCGTAACCGTGTTCACCGGTGTAGCCGGTGCGGCAGACCCTGGTTCGCACGCCGTCGATGTCGGCGTCGGCGAAGGCCATATAGTCCATGTCGGTCGGCAGCCCCAGCCCGCCGAGCACGTCGGCGGATTTCGGCCCCTGCACTGCCAGCACCGCATAGGAGCGGTGCTCGTCGGTGATGGTCAGCCCGGCCGGGGCGTGGCGCTGCAGTTCGGCCACCACTGCGGCGGTGTTGGCGGCGTTGGGCACCAGGAAGATCTCGTCGTCGGACACGTAGTAGGCGATGAGATCGTCGATGACACCGCCAGACTCGTTGCAGCACAGCGTGTATTGCGCTTTGCCCGGCCCGATGCGGTTGAGGTCGTTGGTCAGCGCGGCGTTGACGTAGGCGGCGGCTCCCGGCCCGCTGACCAGTGCCTTACCGAGGTGGCTGACGTCGAAGAGGCCGACGGTGGTGCGGGTCGCGGTGTGTTCGGCGACCGTCCCGGCGTAGGACACCGGCATCGACCAGCCGCCGAACTCGGCGAAGCTGGCGCCGAGGGCGCGGTGGCGGTCTTCCAGCGGGCCGTGCAACAGGTCGTCAGTCACGGAGCTCACCCTAATCCGGCAGCTGAACTGCCACACTTGACTGGTGGTGGATTTCGATGCGCTGCAGGCCGCCGGCGTGGCCGACGCGCGCGACCGTGCGCCGCTCATCGAGTACCTCGACAGACTGGGGTTCACCGCCGAGGAGATGGTCGAGGCTGAACGCCGCGGCAGGCTGTTCGGCCTCGCGGGTGATGTCCTGCAATGGTCGGGACCACCGAAGTACAGCCTCGCCGATGCTGCCGCCGCGCTGGGGCTGCCGTTGGCCGACGTCGAACATGCGTGGGCGGCACTGGGCTTGACCGCCGCGGGCGCCGAGGTGCCCACGCTGAGCCAGGCCGATCTGGACGGGCTTCGGACGTGGGCCGAGATGCGCGCGCTGTTGGGTGACGTGGCTGCGACCGGATTGCTTCGGGTGATCGGCTCGAGCCTGGCCCGGATCTCCGAGGCCGAGTCATCCATGATCCGGGCCAGCAAGCCGGACATGCAGGTCGACATCTCGCACAACGAGCTGATCACCGCCCAGGCCTACCGCGCCGCCGCCGGGTTCATCCCGCGGATCGGCGCGCTGATGGATGCGGTGCACCGCCACCATTTGATGAGCGCCCGCACCTATTTCGAGCACGTGATCCGCGACGGGTCGTCAAGTGTGGTGTGCGGCATCGGGTTTGCCGATCTGTCCGACTTCACCGCGCTGACTCAGGCGCTCACCACCGACGAGCTCACCGCGCTGCTCAACGAGTTCAGCGGCGTCGGTGCCGACGTGGTCCATGCCGCGGGCGGTCGCGTGGTCAAGTTCATCGGCGACGCCATCATGTGGGTGGCTTCCGAACCTGAGCAGGTGGTGCAGGTCGCGGTGGAGCTGGTCGGGCATCCGCGGGCGCGGGAGGCGAACCTGCAGGTGCGGGCCGGCCTGGATTTCGGTCAGGTGCTGGCGATCAGCGGGGATTACTTCGGCAACCCGGTGAATCTGGCGGCACGGTTGGTGGCGTCGGCGGACCCGGGGCAGATCCTGGTCTCGACGCGCCTGCATGACGCGCTGCCCGACCGGCGGTTCGCGCCGCCCCAGTCGCTGACCTTGAAGGGTTTCGCCACGCCGGTGACGGCCTACCCGCTCGCCCGCATCTAGGGTGAACCGGGTGAGCAGCGCACCCGGCTACCAGACCCCCACCGTCACCGTCAGCTCGGCCGTGCCCCGCAGGGGTGTCGCCGACGCCGTCCTGATCGTTCCCGTCGTCACCGGAGATTCCGGGCCGACGGTGCTGGCTTCCGGGCCCTATCTGGACGACGACGCCGTCGCCGCCATCGAATCGGGCCTGCGGGCACTGGACGCCTCGGGCGCCGAAGGCCAGTCGCACCGGCTCGTGGTGGCCGGGCTGCCCGTCGCGAGCGTGCTCGCGGTGGGCCTGGGCAAGCCGCGCGACGAGTGGCCTGCCGATGTGATCCGGCGCGCCGCGGGTAGCGCCGCGCGGTCCCTCGACAAGGTCGACTCGGTGGTGACGACGCTCAGCGCAATCGATCTTCAGGCCACGGTCGAGGGCCTGATCCTGGGCGCCTACCGATTCAGTGAGTTCCGCAGCGCCAAGACCGCCCCCAAGGATCCGGGCCTGCGGAAGATCGTCGTGCTGGCCGCTGATACCAAAGCTGCGACCAAGAAGGACGCGGAGCGTGCGGTCGACGTGGCAGCGGCAGTGGCCACCGCGAGGGATTTCGTCAACACCCCGCCGAGCCATCTGTTCCCGGCCGAATTCGCCAAGCGGGCAAAGGATTTGGGCGAGGCCATCGGACTCGAAGTCGAGGTGCTCGACGACAAGGCCCTCACCAGGGCCGGGTACGGCGGCATCATCGGGGTCGGCAAGGGGTCCTCTCGCCCGCCGCGGCTGGTGCGGTTGACCCATCGTGGCGGCGGCCGGCCGCGCACCCGAGGAGCAGGATCAGCCGGCGCGAAGACCGTCGCACTGGTCGGCAAGGGCATCACGTTCGACACCGGCGGCATCTCGATCAAGCCGGCCGCGAACATGCACCACATGACTTCCGACATGGGTGGCGCCGCCGCCGTCATCGCGACGGTGGTGCTGGCGGCCCGGCAGAACCTGCCGATCGACGTGATCGCCACCGTCCCCATGGCCGAGAACATGCCGTCGGCGACCGCGCAGCGCCCGGGTGATGTCCTCACCCAGTACGGCGGCACCACGGTCGAGGTGCTCAACACCGACGCCGAGGGCCGGCTGATCCTCGCCGACGCCATCGTGCGGGCGTGCGAGGACAATCCGGATTATCTGATCGAGACGTCCACCTTGACCGGCGCGCAGACCATCGCGCTGGGGGCGCGCACACCGGGTGTGATGGGCAGCGACGAGTTCCGCGACCGGGTGGCGACGCTGTCGCAGGCCGTCGGCGAGAACGGCTGGGCCATGCCGTTGCCCGAGGAGCTCAAGGACGACCTCAAGTCCACGGTCGCCGACCTGGCCAACGTCAGCGGCTCGCGCTTCGCCGGAATGCTGGTCGCCGGAACCTATCTGCGCGAGTTCGTCGCCGACGGTGTTCAGTGGGCGCACATCGACGTCGCCGCGCCCGCCTACAACACCGGCAGCCCTTGGGGTTACACGCCCAAGGGCGGCACCGGCGTTCCGACCCGGACCATGTTCGCCGTCCTGGAGGACATAGCCGTGAACGGCTGATTCAGCCAGAGCCGTGAACGGCTAGTTCAGCCAGAGCCGTGAACGGCTAGCGCGCACCCGCCCGGGCCGCCCGGCGCAATGCCGAGGGCACCAGCCGCGACACGCCGTATGCCGCATAGGCTTCCGGCGTGACGGGGCGGATGGCCTTGTTCTTGCGCACCGCCGTGACGATGGCCTTGGCGACCTTCTCCGGCCCGTAACGGCGGGCGGCGAAGGCCTTCTTGGTCTTGGCGCGCAACTCGTCGGCCTGCCCCTGCTGGTCGGCGGGCAGGTCGAAGCGTGTGGTGTCGATGATGTTGGTGTCGATCACGCCGGGGCAGATCGTGGTGAGACCGATTCCCGCCGAACTCAATTCGGCCCGCAGGCAGTCGGAGAACATGAACACTGCGGCCTTGCTGGTGGAGTAGGCGTTGGCCGCCTGCGACGGCGAATACGCCGCCATCGATGCCACGTTGACGATGTGGCCGCCGGTGCCGCGTTCGACGAGCCTGCGGGCGAACGACCGGCAGCAGTTGACCACTCCGCCGAAGTTCACGTCCAGCACCCGGTCGAACTGCTCGGGCGGGGTGTCCAGGAACTTGCCGCCGTGCCCGATACCGGCGTTGTTGACCACGATGTCCGGTACGCCGTGCTCGGTGCACACCTGCTCGACGAAGCGCTCGACCGCGTCGGCATCGGCGACGTCGAGTGCGTAGGCATGGGCGACGCCGCCACGCTCGGCGATCTGGGCGGCGGTTTTCTTGGCGGCGGCCTCGTCGATGTCGCTGACCACCAGCTCGGCCCCCTCGGCGGCGAACGCCAGTGCGGTCGCCCGCCCGATGCCGCTGCCCGCACCCGTCACCGAAACCAGTGTGTCGCCGAAGGTTTCGCGTGGCCGGCCGACTTGTGCGCGCCGCAGGGCGCGGGCCGCGGGCGCTCCCTGCAGGTGCTCGACGAGTTCGTCGACGGCCGCCGCGATGGCCCGCGGATGCGAGAACGGCGCCCAGTGCCCGGCTTTGAGGTCGCGGCGCCACAGCCGCGGCACCCATCTGGCCTCGTCGTCGTAACCGTGCCCACGCACCACAGGGTCGTTGTCGTTGCAGATCAGCTGCACCGGAACCGCCACATAGTGGTCTCGCCGCATTCGAGTGAACGAGCGAATCGCGTTGGCGCGGTAGATCTTCAGCGAGTTGGCGGCGTCGATGTCGAGGTTCTCCGACTGGAACTTGGGGCCCGGTGTGTCGATCGCCTGCAGTCGCCGCGCCGCGCCGCGCCGCATCAGCGCAGGCGCGATCACCGGCACCGAGAACGGGATCCAGTAGCTGAACCGGGACGCGAGGTTGACCGCCTTGGCGAACTGGACGGGCCGGTACGGACGCGCCAACCGGCTGCGCACGAACGCTCCATAGTGGTCGGTGCTGGGTCCCGATACCGAGGTGAACGAGGCCACCCGCTCGGCCGATCCCGGTCGGCTCAGGTACTCCCACACGCCGACCGAACCCCAGTCGTGGGCGAGTACGTGGGCAGGCACGCCGGGGCTGAGCGCGTCGAGCACGGCCGAGAGGTCGTCGGCGAATCGTTCCATGGTGAAAGCAGCGACGCGTTTGGGGACATCGGAGGCGCCGGCGCCACGGTTGTCGTACCGCACGATGCGGTACCGGTCCCCCAGCTCGGCGACCACGCCATCCCACAACACATGGGAGTCGGGCCAGCCGTGGGCCATCACCAGCGTCGGCCGGTCCGGGTCGCCCTGTTCATAGACCGCGATGCGGGTCCCGTCGGCACTGTCGACGTAGCGCTGCATAGTCCACCCTCCGCGAGGTTGTCTCTGACCACTATCCGTTACGGACAGTATCCAATACCGACGGTATCGACTAGCTCGGCCCTAGCTTCCGTCCAGTTCCCGGCGCATGGCGCGTTGCCGTTCGATGCGACGACGCGCGTCGTAGTCGCGCATTCGCTGGGGGTAGCCGACCTTCTGCACGTCGTACACCGGGATCTGCAGACGATCGCCGAGTCGGCGGGCGCCGGCCTCGCCGCCCGTGCGCCGTCTGGTCCACTCGCCGTCGGCCGCGACGAGCACCACGGTGACATCGGTGACAGTGGTCCGTGGTTCGACGTAGGCCTCGACCCCGACGTGGTCGTTGACCCACTGGCGCAGGTATCCCAGATCGTCGGCGGCGTCACGACCGCCGCGGCCGGAAGTACGCGCGCGAACCTTGTCGAACAACCCCAACGGAACGATCTCCTCTACCTGTATTACCCAGTTCGATAGTGCCAGAGCCGCAGCCAACCCTGAGTGCGTGCGAATTGCTGCGCAGTGACAGGATGGTCCGGACAATCCACCTAGGTGCCGCACCCAGTGCACCCAGCTGTGGTAAGCCAGAGTTCGAGTCGTCACGAGTGACCGTCCGAGGGAGTCAATACATGGCCATCTCCGTCCAGATGCCCGCGCTAGGTGAGAGTGTCACTGAGGGGACCGTCACTCGCTGGCTTAAACAGGAGGGCGACACGGTCGAACTCGATGAGCCGCTGCTGGAGGTCTCGACCGACAAGGTCGACACCGAAATCCCGGCCCCGGCCGCTGGTGTGCTGACCAAGATCGTGGCCCAGGAGGACGACACCGTCGAGATCGGCGGCGAACTGGCCGTCATCGGTGAGGCCGGCGAAGCCGCGTCGGAGGCACCGGCCCCCCAGGCCGAACCCGAACCGGAGCCGGAACCCGAACCCGAACCTGAACCCGCCGCCGAGGCGTCCGAACCCGAGCCGGCTGCGCAGGCCCCGGCCGCGCAGGAGCCCGCGGCTCCGGCGTCGTCGGGTGCGGCGACCTCGGTGGTGATGCCCGAGCTGGGCGAGTCGGTCACCGAGGGCACCGTCACCCGCTGGCTGAAGAAGGTCGGCGACAGCGTGGGCGTCGACGAACCACTCGTCGAGGTCTCCACCGACAAGGTCGACACCGAGATCCCCTCCCCGGTCGCGGGCACCCTGCTCTCGATCAGCGCCGAGGAAGACGACGTCGTCTCCGTCGGCGGCGAACTCGCCAAGATCGGCGACGCCTCAGCCGCCGCACCGGCACCGGCCGCGCCGGCCCCCGAGCCTAAGCCGGAACCCAAGCCCGAACCGAAGCCGGAGCCCAAGGCCGCCCCGGCTCCCGAACCGAAACCGCAGCCCAAGCCGCAGCCGGCACCCGAGCCCAAGCCTGCCGCCCCGGCTCCTGCGGCGGCTGCGCCGGCTGCGGCCGGCTCTACCGATGGTTCGCCCTACGTGACACCGCTGGTGCGAAAGTTGGCCGCGGAGAACAACATCGACCTCGCCTCGGTGAAGGGCACGGGCGTCGGTGGCCGCATCCGCAAACAAGACGTCCTCGCCGCCGCGGAAGCCAAGAAGGCTCCCCCCGCCCCCGCACCAGCTGCTGCGGCCCCCGCCGCCCCCGCACCCGCGGCGGCGGCGCCCGCCCCGGCGTTGGCGCATCTGCGTGGCACCACCCAGAAGGCCAACCGCATCCGGCAGATCACGGCCAAGAAGACCCGCGAATCCCTGCAGGCCACAGCGCAATTGACGCAAACCCACGAGGTCGACATGACCAAGATCGTGGCGCTGCGGGCCCGCGCCAAGGCCGACTTCGCCGAGCGCGAAGGGGTCAACCTGACCTACCTGCCCTTCATCGCCCGCGCCGTCATCGATGCGCTGAAGATCCACCCGAACGTCAACGCCAGTTACAACGAGGACACCAAGGAGATCACCTACTACGACGCCGAACACCTCGGCTTCGCGGTCGACACCGACCAGGGTCTGCTCTCGCCGGTGATCCACAACGCCGGTGACCTGTCGCTCGGCGGGCTGGCGCGCGCCATCGCCGACATTGCCGCCCGCGCCCGCTCGGGCAACCTCAAACCCGACGAGCTGTCCGGCGGAACCTTCACCATCACCAACATCGGCAGCCAGGGCGCGTTGTTCGACACCCCGATCCTGGTGCCGCCGCAGGCGGCGATGCTGGGCACGGGCGCGATCGTCAAGCGTCCGCGGGTGATCTCCGATGCCTACGGCAACGAGTCCATCGGTGTGCGGTCGGTGTGCTACCTGCCGCTGACCTACGACCACCGGCTCATCGACGGTGCCGACGCCGGACGCTTCGTGACCACCATCAAGCGTCGGCTTGAGGACGGTGCTTTCGAGGCCGACCTGGGGCTCTGACCTAGGTGGGCACTGCTGTCGTTGCGATCGCGGGGTCCTCTGGTCTGATCGGCTCGGCACTGACGTCCGCGTTGCGTGCCGCCGACCATCGCGTACTGCGGATCGTGCGCCGCGCGCCGTCCAGTGCAGACGAGCTGTTCTGGAACCCGGACACGGGTGAGTTCGACGCGGGTGCGCTGCGCGGTGTCGACGCCGTGGTGAACCTGTGCGGAGTCAACGTCGGTCAGAAGCGGTGGTCGGGCGCGTTCAAGCAGAGCTTGCGCGACAGCCGCATCGGTCCGACCGAGGTGCTGGCCGCCGCAGTCGCCGACGCCGGCGTGCCGGTGCTGGTCAACGCCAGTGCGGTCGGCTACTACGGCAACACCCGTGATCAGGTCACCGACGAGTCGGCTCCGGCTGGCCGCGGCTTCCTGGCCCAGTTGTGTGAGGACTGGGAAGCCGCGACCGCGGCGGCCGCCGACGCCGGAGCCCGGGTGGTGTTGCTGCGCACCGGTTTGGTGCTGGCGCCCGCCGGCGGCTTGCTCGCCCGGTTGAAACCGCTGTTCTCGTTCGGACTCGGCGCGCGGCTGGGCAACGGCCGTCAGTATCTGCCGTGGATCAGCCTGGAGGACGAGATCCGCGCTCTGCTGTTCACCATGTGGACCGAATCCATGTCAGGGCCGGTCAACCTCACCGGCCCTGCGCCGGTGACCAACGCCGAGTTCACCGCAGCGCTGGGCCGGGCCGTCAACCGCCCGACGCCCATGATGGTGCCGGGTTTCGCGCTGCGGACCGTGCTGGGCGAATTCGCCGACGAGGGTCTGCTGGCCGGGCAGCGGGTGATTCCCGCGGCGCTGGAGCGGGCCGGTTTCGAGTTCCACCACCACACGGTGGGTGAAGCGCTCGCCTACGTCACCGCCCCTAAAGACCTGTGACGAACACGAGTAGCGTCAACCGTGTGACATCGATTCGCGCGGCTGATTCGGCCGTCGAGGTGCGCCGACTCGGCACCATCGACTACCTGTCGGCATGGCAGTTGCAGCGGGAGATCGCCGAAGCGAGGATCGCGGGCGGCCCCGACACCCTCCTGCTGCTTCAGCACCCAGCCGTCTACACCGCAGGCAAACGCACCGAACCGCACGAACGCCCGGTCGACGGTACGCCCGTCGTCGACACCGACCGCGGCGGCAAGATCACCTGGCACGGTCCCGGTCAGCTGGTGGGCTATCCCATCATCGGGCTGACGGAGCCCCTCGACGTGGTGAATTTCGTTCGGCGCCTTGAGGAAGCACTCATCGCGGTGTGCGGTCAGTTCGGCCTCACCACCGGCCGGGTGGCCGGTCGCTCCGGAGTCTGGGTCCCCGCCGACACCCGCGGTCCGGCCCGCAAGGTGGGCGCCATCGGCATCAGGGTGGCCCAAGGGACGACGCTGCACGGGTTCGCGCTGAACTGCGACTGCGACCTGTCGGCGTTCTCGTCGATCATCCCGTGCGGCATCGCCGACGCGGGCGTGACATCGCTGACCGAAGAGCTGGGTCACCACGTCGGGGTCGACGATGTGATGGACCGGGTGACCGAAGCGGTGTGTGACGCGCTGGACGGCCGGCTGGAAGTCGCCCTGAACGTAGGATGAACCAGTGACTGTTGTGCCAGAGGGCCGGAAGCTTCTCCGCCTCGAAGTCCGTAATGCGCAGACCCCGATCGAGCGCAAGCCGCCGTGGATCAAGACCCGCGCCAAGATGGGCCCCGAGTACACCGAACTCAAGGGCCTGGTGCGCCGCGAAGGTCTGCACACGGTGTGCGAGGAAGCGGGCTGCCCCAACATCTTCGAATGCTGGGAGGACCGCGAGGCCACCTTCCTCATCGGCGGCGAGCAGTGCACCCGCCGTTGCGACTTCTGCCAGATCGACACCGGCAAGCCCGCCGAACTCGACCGTGACGAACCGCGCCGGGTCGCCGAGAGCGTGCAGGCGATGGGCCTGCGCTACTCGACCGTCACCGGCGTCGCCCGCGACGATCTGCCCGACGGCGGAGCCTGGCTCTACGCCGAGACGGTCCGCCAGATCAAGGCGCTCAACCCGAACACCGGCGTCGAGCTGCTCATCCCGGACTTCAACGGCATCGCCGAACAGTTGGCCGAAGTCTTCGATTCCCGTCCGGAAGTGTTGGCGCACAACGTCGAAACGGTGCCGCGCATCTTCAAGCGGATCCGTCCCGCGTTCCGCTACCAGCGCAGCCTCGACGTGATCACCGCCGCCCGCGACGCAGGCCTGGTCACCAAGTCCAATCTGATCCTGGGTATGGGCGAGACCATCGAGGAAATCCACACCGCGCTGCGCGACCTGCACGCTGCCGGCTGCGACATCGTCACCATCACGCAGTACCTGCGGCCGTCGCCGCGGCATCATCCGGTCGAGCGCTGGGTGCATCCCGACGAGTTCGCCGCGCTGTCGACCTACGCCGAGGAGCTCGGTTTCGCCGGCGTGCTCGCCGGTCCGCTCGTGCGTTCGTCCTACCGCGCGGGCCAGCTCTACGCACAGGCCGCGCAGCGACGTTTCGCATAGGTGGACGGGCGGCGCCGTCGCCGCCAACCCCCCGTATCCTGATCCAATGGCGAAATCCCGCAATGCCGCGGAAACCAAGGCGGCAAAGGCCGAGGCGAAGGCCGCCCGCAAGGCGGCCTCCAAGCAGCGTCGCAGCCAGCTGTGGCAGGCCTTCCAGATCCAGCGTAAAGAGGACAAGCGGCTGCTGCTGTACATGATCGGCGCGTTCGTGCTGATCGTGGCGGTGGCAGTGGCGGCGGGCATCCTCCTCGGCGGCATCAGCATGTACACGCTGCCGGTGCTCGGCATCGTGCTCGGCTTGCTGGTGGCGTTCATCATCTTCGGCCGCCGCGCGCAGAAGTCGGTGTACCGCAAGGCCGAAGGCCAGACCGGCGCGGCGGCCTGGGCACTGGAGAACCTGCGAGGCAAGTGGCGGGTGACCCCGGCCGTCGCGGCGACCGGACACTTCGATGCCGTGCACCGCGTGATCGGCAGGCCCGGGGTGATCTTCGTCGGCGAGGGCTCACCTTCGCGCGTCAAACCCCTACTGGCACAGGAAAAGAAGCGCACCGCCCGGCTGGTCGGCGAGGTCCCGATCTACGACATCGTGGTCGGCAACGGCGAGGGCGAGGTGCCCCTGGCCAAGCTCGAGCGGCACCTCTCGAAGCTGCCCGCCAACATCACCGTCAAGCAGATGGACTCGCTGGAGTCGCGGCTGGTCGCGTTGGGTTCCAAGGCCGGTCCGGGCGCGGTGCCCAAGGGCCCGTTGCCTGCGTCTGCGAAGATGCGTGGCGTGCAGCGCAGCGCCCGCAGACGCTGACCTAGCTTCCCGCCGAGTGTGAACAAGATCGCGAGATTTCTCGAAAATCTCGCGATCTTCTTCACTTTCGGGCCCGGACTACCGCCGCAGCACAGCGGTGAACGTCACCCGGTCGTGCAGGCCACGCAGATCACTGTCGGTCACCAACGGCGGGATGACCAGGGCGATCAGCAGCACCCGGGCCAGGGCCCGCCCCAGCCCGACCTTGTCCCGACCGTCGGTGCCCGCCACCACGAGACCCAGCGCCAGCTGGCCCGGAGTGAACGAGAACAGTCGGACCGCCACGGTGCCCAGCACGATCCACACCACCATCACCGCCGTCGACAGCGTCGCCAGCGAGATGAGGCCGAAGGCCAACGCCAGGCCGGCCAGCCCGTAGGCCACGAGCCAGTCGACGCACAGTGCGCCCACGCGCCTGCCGGTCCTTGCCAGCGAACCGGGGCCGGATTCGGGGAGGCCCAGGCGTTCTCCGGGGTACTTCGTGGCGCCGTCGGACTTGCCGTCGGAACCGTCACCGGAATCAAAAGGTCCGGGACCTGACAACCAACTCCCCATCGTGCGGGCCATGCTGTCAGGATAGGCGGGCCCGCATTGTTACCTGAGCTCACCATCAGGGGCGATTGCGTAACCTCAGCGCAACATGCGCTTGATGATCGCGCAACATCGTGTCCTTAGCGTCAACCCGCGGGTTACCAGTAAAGGAGAACACTCAGTGGCAGAAAAGACGTCCGACGACATCTTCAAGCTGATCAAGGACGAAAACGTCGAGTACGTCGACATTCGCTTCTGCGATCTGCCCGGCGTCGTCCAGCACTTCTCGATCCCGGCGACGGCGTTCGACGAGAGCGTGTTCGAAGACGGCCTCGCGTTCGACGGCTCCTCGGTGCGCGGCTTCCAGTCGATCCACGAATCCGACATGATGCTGCTGCCCGACCCTGACACCGCGCGCATCGACCCGTTCCGCGCCGCCAAGACGCTGAACCTCAACTTCTTCGTGCACGATCCCTTCACCCGCGAGGCCTACTCGCGCGACCCCCGCAACGTCGCCCGCAAGGCCGAGAACTACCTCGCCAGCACCGGCATCGCCGACACCGCCTTCTTCGGGGCCGAGGCCGAGTTCTACATCTTCGACTCGGTGGCCTTCGACTCGAAGATGAACGGCACCTTCTACGAGGTCGACTCCGAGTCGGGCTGGTGGAACAGCGGCGAGCCGCTCGAGGCCGACGGCAGCGCCAACCGTGGTTACAAGGTTCGCCCCAAGGGCGGCTACTTCCCCGTCGCGCCGTACGACCACTACGTCGACCTGCGCGACGAGATGTCGACCAACCTGATCAACGCCGGGTTCACCCTGGAGCGCGGTCACCACGAGGTCGGCACCGCAGGCCAGGCCGAGATCAACTACAAGTTCAACACGCTGCTGCACGCGGCTGACGACGTGCTGCTGTTCAAGTACATCATCAAGAACACCGCGTGGCAGAACGGCAAGACCGTCACCTTCATGCCGAAGCCGCTCTTCGGTGACAACGGGTCGGGCATGCACGCCCACCAGTCGTTGTGGAAGGACGGCCAGCCGCTGTTCCACGACGAGTCCGGTTACGCCGGCCTGTCCGACCTGGCACGGCACTACATCGGCGGCATCCTGCACCACGCCCCGTCGCTGCTGGCGTTCACCAACCCCACGGTGAACTCCTACAAGCGCCTGGTGCCCGGCTACGAGGCCCCGATCAACCTGGTCTACAGCCAGCGCAACCGCTCGGCCTGTGTCCGTATCCCGATCACCGGCAACAACCCCAAGGCCAAGCGCCTTGAGTTCCGCTGCCCGGACAGCTCGGGTAACCCGTACCTGGCGTTCGCGGCCATGCTGATGGCCGGTATCGACGGCATCAAGAAGAAGATCGAGCCGCTCGCCCCGGTCGACAAGGACCTCTACGAGCTGCCGCCGGACGAGGCCGCCAACATCCCGCAGGCGCCGACCTCGCTGGCCGCGGTGATCGACCGCCTCGAAGAGGACCACGAGTACCTCACCGAGGGTGGCGTGTTCACCGAGGACCTGATCGAGACCTGGATCTCCTACAAGCGGGAGAACGAGATCATGCCGATCCAGATCCGCCCTCACCCGTACGAGTTCGCGCTCTACTACGACGTCTAATTTTCACCGCGAGCAGACGCCAACACCCCCAATTTCCCAGGATTTTGGGGGTGTTCGCGTCTGCTCAGCGGCATTCCGCACAATGGATCGGTGCGAGTTCTGGTGCAACGGGTGACGTCGGCGAGTGTGACGGTCGACGGTGAAGTCGTCGGTGAGATCGAGCCGGCCACACAAGGGCTGCTCGCCTTGGTCGGTGTCACCCACGACGACGACGCCGCCAAGGCCCGCAGGATGGCCGAAAAGCTTTGGCAATTGCGGATTCTCGACGATGAACGGTCGGCATCGGACGTGGCCGCGCCGATTCTCGTGGTCAGCCAGTTCACGTTGTATGCCAACACCGACAAGGGCCGACGGCCCTCGTGGAACGCCGCGGCGCCGAGGCCGGTCGCCGAACCGCTTGTGATCGAATTCACCGAGGCGCTCACGGCGCTGGGCGCGACTGTGCGAACAGGGGTTTTCGGTGCGGATATGCAGGTGCATCTTGTCAATGACGGACCGGTAACGGTGCTTTTGGAGCTGTGAGCTTCCAGCCGGTAACAGCGTATGGTCTCTGCATGACGACCAACCTGGACACCCGACTGAATACCGTCTCCCCCGCGGTAATCAGCCTGTTCCGCATAGTGTTCGGCCTTCTGTACACCATCCACGGCGCGCAGAAGCTGTTCGCGTGGCCGGTCGGTATGCCGGACGACGCGGGCAACCTCGTGGGCTCGGCGGTGCCAGTGGGCACGTGGCCCTACTGGTACGGCGGCCTCCTCGAATTCGTTCTGGGCCTGCTGATCCTGACCGGTCTGTTCACCCGCATCGCGGCGTTCGTCGCCTCCGGCGAGATGGCCTTCGCGTACTTCACCCAGCATCAGCCAAAGGGCCTGTTGCCCATCCAGAACGGTGGCGAGCTCGCGGTGCTGTATTGCTTCGGCTTCTTCCTGCTGGTGTTCATCGGCGGAGGCGCCTACGCGTTGGATGCCGTACGCAGAAGGCGCTAGTCGAGCGCCAGATCCTTACGGAAGCGCTTCAGCCCGTCGATCTTCTCGGCAAGCGTGCAGTCGAGGCCGGTGTAGAACGCCCACGGCATCGTCAGGATGTGGGTGATCCCACCGGCCTCGGCGCGCTCGTAGTCGGCAATCTTCACGGCGTCGGTCAATGCCGTGATGACGGTGAAATCGTCCATGGCCAAACCGGATTCGGCTCGCAGTTCCCGTAATCGAGCCACCGAGGCCAGGGCGCGCTCGGTGGAGACCAGGTCGCCGATCCAGCCGTCGTTGCGCGCGGCCCGGCGCAGCGCCACCTCGCTGAGCCCGCCGACGTAGATCGGGATGTGCGGCGGCGACGGTTCCATCTCCAGCCGCGGCGTCGTGTAGAACTCGCCCGAGAACTCGGTCCAGCCCGGCGCCCAGAGTTCCCGCATCAGCGTCAGCATCTCGTCGGTGCGCTTGCCGCGGCGCTCGAAAGGCTGTCCGACCAAGTCGAATTCGTCGCGGCACCAGCCCACACCGACGCCCAGCTCGAGTCGCCCACCTGCCAGAAATGCCGCGGTACCAATGGCTTTCGCCGCCGCGTAGGGATCGCGCATGGCGGGTATGTAGACCGTGGTCACGAATTTCAGCCGTGTGGTCGCCTGCGCCAGAGCGCCGACCAGCACCCACGGGTCGGGCCAGTGGGTGAACGGCTGCCAACGGCGCTTGCCGTCACGCGTGTACGGATACGGCGTGGACAACGACTCGAGGTTGACGATGTGATCGGGAATTCCCATCCCGTCGTAGCCGAGTTCGTCTGCGGCCTTGGCGATCTCGACAAGCTCGGAGGTGTCGAGAAAGCCGGTCGCCACATAGAACCTCATCCGGCGTCGCGCGCCCACGCCGGGGTGATGAAGACACCTTCGGCCTCCACGGTGACCCCGTCGGCGTCGATCAGCCGACCGCGCGCGAAGGTCTTCACACCCTCGATGCGGTCCACGGAAGCCTCGGCACGCAGCGGTCCCAGCGGGGTGCCGCGAAGGTAGCGGCAGGTGATGGTTCCGGTGTAGCGGGGTTGCGACAGTGCGCCGCTGGCGACTTCACCGAGAACGTGGTCGAGCACCAGGGCGCAGATGCCTCCGTGCACCCATCCCAGCGGGCCCTCATAGGCCGCGCCCAGGGTGAACTCGCTCCAACACGTGCCGTCGTCGTTGTGGTGGATGGTCAACGGCGGAGCGACGGCGTTGCGTAGGCCGACCACCGGGTTGGCCCACACCACGGGGCGGCCCGTCTCGCCGTGGATCATCGCCATGGGCCCGTCGCGCTGCTCGCGACGCAGCGATGCGGTGACCGCCTCGATCGCGGTGGTGGCCTCGGCGATGGCGTCCGCATCGACACCGGTCCGGATGCTGGCATCGAGCAGTCCTCGCACGGCCTGCGTCAACGGCCCGTAGAGCGCCTGCAGCCGGTCGTGCTCGTCGGCGGTGACGATGTCGAACGTGGGGTTCATAGACATCCTTACTAACACCACCGTGGTGCCGGCCGTGTCGCGGGGCCGTGATTACCCGCCGAAAACCTTGCGGACGACCGTCTTGGCCCGCCGCGTCACCCTCAGATAGTTGTCCAGGAACTCTCCGCCGTCGTCGCTGCCCCAGCCGGCCGCGAGTGCGACGGCGTTGAGCTGCCTGCCGGGCCCGGGCAGTTGATCGGTCGGCTTACCCCGCACCAGCACCAGGGCATTGCGAGCCCGTGTCGCGGTGAGCCAGGCTTGCCGGAGCAGGTCGACGTCGGCTTCGGACACCAGCTCGGCGGCACCGATCGCGTCGAGTGCCTGCAGAGTCGAAGTGCTGTGCAGCGCAGGCACTTTGTGCGCGTAGCGGAGCTGCAGCAGCTGCACGGTCCACTCGATGTCGGCCAGCCCGCCGCGGCCGAGCTTGGTATGGGTGTTGGGGTCGGCACCGCGGGGCAGCCGTTCGGCATCGACCCGGGCCTTGATGCGCCGGATCTCCTGCACCGCCTCTGCCGATACCCCACCTTCGGGATACCGCGTCTTGTCGGCCATCAGCTCGAACCGTTCGCCGAGTTCGAGGTCACCCGCCACGCGATGCGCCCGCAGCAACGCCTGGATCTCCCAGGGCTGGGCCCACTGCTCGTAGTACACCTCGTAGGAGGCCAGCGTGCGTACCAGGGGTCCGTTACGCCCCTCCGGGCGCAGCCCGATGTCCACCTCGAGCGGCGGGTCGGCACTGGGGATCCCCAGCAGCGCGCGCACCTGTTCGGCAATGCTCACCGACCACTTGACGGCCACCGATTCGGCGGTGTCCCCCACCGGTTCGCAGACGAACATCACGTCGGCATCCGAGCCGTATCCGAGTTCGCGGCCGCCGAGCCGGCCCATACCGATCACCGCGATGCGAGCGGGCACGCCGGATTCGGGTGTGTTTGCTCGGATCACCGCGTCCAGCGCGGCCTGCAGCACCGCGACCCAGATGGAGGTCAGTGCGTTGCAGACGTCGGTCACGCCGAGCAGGCCGAGCACATCGGCCGACGCGATCCGCGCCAACTCGCGGCGGCGCAGGGCACGTGCGGCGGCGATACCGCGCACCGGGTCGGCGTGGCGGCCCGCCGAGGCCACGAGCGCGCCCGCGACGCTGTCCGGGTCGCCCTCAAGCAGTTTCGGTCCCGACGGTCCGTCGGCGTAGAGCTGGATCACCTCGGGGGCCCGCATGAGCAGTTCGGGTATGTAGGCCGAGGTGCCGAGCACCTGCATCAGCCGTTTGGCGACCGCGCCTTCGTCGCGCAGCGTCGAGAGGTACCAGCGCTGCTCGGCGAGCTCCTCGCTGATCCTGCGGTAGGCCAGCAGCCCGGCGTCGGGATCCGGGGTGTCCGAAAGCCAGTCCAGAAGGGTCGGCAGCAGCACCTGCTGCACCCGGCCGCGTCGTCCGTTCTGTCCGGTGAGCGCCGCCAGATGGGTCAGCGCGCTCTGCGGTCCTTCGTAACCCAGTGCGGCGAGCTGACGTTCGGCCGCTTTGGTGCTCATCCCGGCGCCGATGCCCAGTGCGGGCTGGCCGACGGATTCCAGCAGCGGCTGGTAGAACAGCTTGGCGTGCAGCCGCGATACCCGCATGCTCTGGCGCTTGAGCTCCTCACGCAATACGCCCTGGGCGTCGTGGGTGCCGTCGGGACGCACGTGCGCGGCGCGGGCCAGCCAGCGGTAGGCCTCGTCATCGCTGTCGTCGGGCAGCATGTGGGTGCGTTTGAGCCGCTGCAGCTGCAGCCGGTGCTCCAAAAGGCGCAGGAACTCGTACGACGCGGTCATGTTGGCGGCGTCGTCGCGTCCGATGTAGCCGCCTGCGCCCAGCACGGTCAGGGCGTCGACGGTGGACTTCACGTGCAGTGACTCGTCGTTGCGGCCGTGCACCAATTGCAGTAGCTGCACGGCGAATTCGACGTCGCGCAGGCCGCCCGTGCCCAGCTTGAGTTCGCGGGCCCGCACTCCGGCGGGGACCAACTCCTCGACCCGGCGTCGCATGGCCTGCACCTCGGGCACGAAATCCGCTCGCTCGCACGCGGTCCACACCATCGGCATCAGCGCTTCGGCGTACGCCTTGCCCAGCTCGGGGTCACCCGCGGCCGGCCGGGCCTTCAGCAGGGCCTGGAACTCCCAGGTCTTGGCCCAGCGCTGGTAATAGGCGATGTGCGAGTCCAAGGTGCGCACCAGCTGACCCTGCTTGCCCTCGGGCCGCAGCGCCGCGTCGACCTCGAAAAAGGCGTCCGCGGCGAATCGCATCGTCTCGCCGGCCACGCGGGTCGCCATCGTCAGGTTGGGGTCCTCGCTGTCGTCGCCCACGAAGATGATGTCCACGTCACTGACGTAATTCAGTTCGCGCGCACCGCATTTGCCCATCGCGATGATGGCCAGCCGCGGTGTCGGGCCCGCGCCGCACACCACCCGGGTCGCCACGGTCAGAGCGGCAGCGAGCGCGGCGTCGGCCAGATCTGACAGGTGTGCGCCGACGGTGATGAACGGCAGCACCGGCTCGTTCTCCACCGTCGAGGCGACGTCCACGGCGGCCAGCACCAGCAGCCGGTCCCGGTACAGGTCGCGCAGTGGCGGTACGGCTGAGCTTGCGCCCCTTGAGATTTCGGCGTTCTCCGCGGCGGCGGTGAATACCTCGCGCAGATCCTGGGCACTGGGAAGTTCGACGTCGCCTGCCAGCAGCCGCCACGACTGCGGATGTGCCACCAGGTGATCGCCCAGTGCCACCGAGGACCCCAGCACACCGAACAGCCGGCCTCGTAACGCGCGGTCGGTGAGCAGTTCGGCGTTCAGCTCGCCCCAGCCGGCGCCGAGCGCGTCGGCCAGCCGGACCATCGCCGGCAGCGCGATGTCGGCATCCGGGGCGCGCGACAGCGACCACAACAGTTCGACGTGTGCGTCGGTGTTCCAGCCAAGCCGATCCAGCTGTGCCGGCGCCTGCGGCTGCACCAGCCCCAGCCTTCCGACACTGGGCAGCTTGGGGCGTTCGGTAGCGGGTTTGGCCACGTCCTGAACGTTACAGCGACAGATACGTCTTGAGCTCGTAGGGCGTGACGTTGCTGCGGTAGACCTCCCACTCCGCACGCTTGTTGCGCAGGAAGTAGTCGAATACGTGCTCCCCCAACGCTTCCGCGACCAGTTCGGAGTTCTCCATGGCCTCAAGGGCGTTGCCGAGGCTGGAAGGCAGCTCCCGGTAGCCCATGGCGCGGCGTTCCTCGGGGGTCAGGCTCCACACGTTGTCCTCGGCCTGCGGTCCCAGCACGTATCCCTTTTCGATGCCGCGCAGCCCGGCGGCGAGCAGCACCGCGAACGCCAGGTAGGGGTTGCACGCCGAGTCGGGGCTGCGCACCTCGATGCGCCGCGACGAGGCCTTGCGCGGGGTGTACATCGGCACCCGCACGAGTGCCGAACGGTTCGCCGCACCCCAGGACGCCGCCGTGGGCGCCTCGTAGCCGTGCACCAGCCGCTTGTAGGAGTTCACCCACTGGTTGGTCACGGCGCTGATCTCGCTGGCGTGTTCGAGAATGCCCGCGATGAACGACTTGGCCACATCGGAGAGCTGCAGCGGGTCGTCCGGGCTGTGGAAGGCGTTGGTCTCACCTTCGAACAGGCTCATGTGCGTGTGCATGGCCGAGCCGGGATGCTCTTTGAACGGCTTGGGCATGAACGACGCACGCACGCCGTCGGCCAGCGCCACCTCTTTGACCACGTAGCGGAACGTCATCACGTTGTCCGCCATGGACAGGGCGTCGGCGTAGCGCAGGTCGATCTCCTGCTGGCCCGGCGCGCCCTCGTGGTGGCTGAACTCCACCGAGATGCCCATCTGCTCCAGGGCGTCGATGGCGTGGCGCCGGAAGTTGGGCGCGGCATCGTGCACGGCCTGGTCGAAATAGCCGCCGTTGTCGGCGGGGATCGGCACGCTGCCGTCGTTCTCGCCCGGCATCAGGAGGAAGAATTCGATCTCGGGGTGGACGTAGCAGGAGAACCCGAGGTCGCTGGCCTTGGCCAGCTGGCGGCGCAGCACGTGGCGGGAGTCAGCCCACGACGGTGAGCCGTCGGGCATGGTGATGTCGCAGAACATGCGTGCCGAGTAGTGCTGCCCGTTGCTGGTGGTCCACGGCAGCACCTGGAACGTGGATGGGTCGGGCCGGGCAACCGTGTCCGATTCATAGACCCGGGCGAATCCTTCGATCGAGGAACCGTCGAATCCGATGCCTTCCTCGAACGCGCCCTCCAGCTCGGCGGGCGCGATGGCCACCGACTTGAGGTATCCGAGGACGTCGGTGAACCACAGCCGGACGAACCGGATGTCGCGTTCCTCCAGCGTGCGCAGCACGAATTCCTTCTGGCGGTCCATGACCGCAGCGTAGGCACCGGCTGTTAAATCTGTGTTACGGCGTCAAAACGGTTGAGCGGAGCGGGACGTGATTCAGTGATGCGATGAGTGCCGACTCGCCATCGCATCCGGGACCGTCGCTGGGAACCGTGCAGGAGTTGCGGAGCCTGGCCGCGGCACTGCGCGGGGTCGATGCGGCGACCGCGGCTGCCGAGTGGGGCGACGACGCCGCGCTGAGGGTGGCGGCCCGGACCGCCGCAGGCGAGTTGGCTTCGCTGCCGCACATCGCGCTCACCGACGGCGGCGACTGGGCGGCGTTCGCGCTGGTGCTGCTCAGCGCCTTGACCAGCTGGGCGTTGCCGACGGTGTTCGCCGCGGCGTGCGGCCGCGAACCCCGGCTGCGTGGGTTGCTGTCGCGCGAGATGGTGCCCTACCGCGCGAGCTGACCCGCCCCGGTCAGCACTGCAGCCCGTTGGGCGGCGACACCTGATCGACGAAGAACCGCAGCACTGACGTGTCCACGCAGGCGTTGCCGTTGAACACCACGGTGTGCTGAGAACCGTTGAACGTCACCAGCGCCGCGTCCAGCTGCCGTGCCAGATCGACGCCTGCCTGGTACGGCGTCGCGGGGTCCCCGGTGGTCGACACGACGACGATCCGGCCCGGCCCGGGGCCGTGCACCGCATGCGGGGTCGAGGTCGGCGGCACGGGCCACAGAGCGCAGATGTCCCGCGGGGCGTAGCCGGTGAACTGCCCGTAGGACATGAACGGCGCCACTGCCCGGATGCGCCGGTCGGCGTCGGCCCACACCGCCGGGTCGGTCGGGTATTGCGCGTCCACACAGCGGATGGCGGTGAACGCGTCCTGCAGGTTGGCGTAATGGCCGGCGCTGTCGCGGTGCTGGTAGTCGTCGGCGAGCAGCAACAGGTCGCCGGGGTCGGTGCCGCGCTGCAGTCCGAGCAGACCGCTGGTGAGGTAGAGCCAGTACCGCGCCGAGTAGAGCGCGTTCCCGGTGCCGGTGGTGGCGTCCTGATAGCTCAGGCCACGGGGATCCGACGTCGCCGCGGGCTGCTGAACCAGCGGGTCGACGAGTTGGTGGTAGCGGGCCACGAACTGGGTCGGGTCGGTGCCCAGCGGACAGCCGGGCGATTGCGCGCAGTCGGCGGCGTATGCGTCGAAAGCCTTTTGGAATCCGGCCATCTGGCGGATGTTCTTGGTGACCGGGTCCAGGCTGGAATCGACGGCGCCGTCGAGCACCATGGTGCGCACCCGGTCGCCGAACCGTTCCGCGTACGCCGCGCCCAGTTGGGTCCCGTAGGAGAACCCGAGGTAGTTGATCTGCTGCTCGCCGAGCGCCGCGCGCACGGCATCCATGTCGAGCACCGTTGACGCCGTGCCGATGTTGGCCAGGAACGGCGCCCCCATGCGGTCGAGGCACTGCTGGGCCAATTGCCGGTACAGGTCCTCGATGTGGGCCACGCCGGCGGGGCTGTAGTCCGCCATCGGTTCGCGCCGGTAGGCGTCGAACTCGGCGTCGGTGCGGCAGCGCAGCTGCGGGGTCGAGTGCCCCACACCGCGTGGGTCGAAGCCGACCAGATCGAACCGGCGACCGATGTCGGTATCGGCCAGCGCCGCACCCATTCCCGCGACCGTGTCGACGGCGGAGGCGCCCGGGCCTCCCGGGTTGACCATCAGCGTGCCGATCTTCTCGCCGCTGGCGGGAACCCGGATGACAGCCAATTGTGCTTGGGCGCCTTGGGGATTCGCCGCGTCGTTCCAGTCGACCGGCACGGTGACGGTGCCGCACTGCGCGGTCGGGATCGACGACGCGTCGACCCACGATGCGCAGCTTCCCCACACCGGCGGCTGACCGTACGGCGTCTCGGCCGCGCCCTCCGGGGTCGCATTGGCGACGGGGCAAGCCATCGCGAGCATCACTGCCAGCCCTGCTCCCACCCACCGCACGGCTGACATGTTCGCACACCGCAGATCCGCGAACCGCGGCAGACACCGACCGGAGATCGGTCGGCAACCGGACGGTGACCTAACGGTCCACCAAATCAGCAGCGCGAATCCGGCGGGGGCAGCTTCACGTCGATCAGATATGTCGCGGCGATGTCGTCGACGCACTTGTTGCCCTGGAACACCACGGTGTGCTGGGTGCCCTCGAAGGTCAGCAGGCCGCCACCGAGTTGCTGGGCAAGATCCACCCCAGCCTGGTACGGCGTGGCCGGATCGTTGGTGGTCGAAACCACAAGCACCGGAGGCAATCCCGCGACGGAGATCTTGTGCGGGGTGCTCGTCGGCTTCACCGGCCAGAATGCACAGGTGCCCAGTGGGGCATGCCCGGTGAATTCGCCGTAGCTCATGAACGGCGCGACCTCGCGCAGCCTGCGGTCCTGCTCGACGACTTTGGCCCGGTCGGTGATCGCCGGCTCGTCGACGCAGTTGACCGCGACCCGCGAATCGGTCGAATTGTTGTAGTGGCCCTTGGCATCCCGGCCCATGTACAGGTCAGCGAGCGCAAGCATGAGATCTCCGTTGCCGTTCTTGATGCCTGTGAGCGCATCGGTGAGATGGCGCCACAGGTTCGGCGAGTAGAGCGGCAGGATGGTGCCGACGATGGCGTCGCTGTAACCGAGTCCGCGCGGATCCTTGGTCTTCGCCGGGTTCTGGACCAGCGGGTACACCAGGCTCTTGTAGACGTCGGTGGCCTTGGCGGGATCGGTGCCCAGCGGGCAGTCCGGGCTCTTGGCGCAGTCGGCGGCGTAGTCGTCGAAAGCCTTCTGGAACGCTGCGGCCTGGCGGATGTCGGCCTCGAACGGATCCGCGTTGGGGTCGACCGCGCCGTCGAGGATCATGGCGCGCACCCGCTGCGGGAACTGCTCGGCGTATTCCGAGCCGATCCGGGTTCCGTACGAGTAGCCCAGGTAGGTCAGCTTGTCGTCGCCGAGCGTGGCACGGATCGCGTCGAGATCCTTGGCGACGTTGTTGGTTCCGACGTTGGCCAGGAAGTCGACGCCCATCTTGTCGACGCAACGCTGGACGAACGCCTTGGTCTCGTTTTCCAGGTGGGCCACACCTTCGGGGGTGTAATCCACCGTCGGGTCGGCGCGCAGCCGATCGTTGTCCTCATCGGAGTTGCACCACAGCGCCGGGTTGGACAGGTTCACCCCGCGCGGGTCGAACCCCACCAGGTCGAAGCGCTCCCGCACCGACTGGGGCAGGCTCGGCACCAGGGACACCGCCGATTCGACGCCGGATTCGCCGGGGCCGCCGGGATTGATCACCAGGGAGCCGATCTTCTGGCCGGTCGCCGGGAACCTGATCATGGCGATCTGCAGCACGTCACCGTCGGGCTTGCTGTAATCGACCGGCACCGACAAGCGTCCGCATTCGGCCCCCGCCGGGATGTTGACGTTGTCCCCCGACCCCGCCGAGCACGGCAGCCACTGCACGGGCGTGCCCGGCCTGGGCATCGCGACCCGGGCTCGGCCGTCGATCACCTGGGTACAGCCGGCGACCGCCAGTACCGCGACCGCCAGCAGGGCACCGACGGAGAACCTGAGCTTCATGGCACCACATGCTGCCATGACGGGATATCGTCGCAGGCCGGGCCTACTGGTCGACAACTCGCAGCGCTACTTTGCCGCCTGCACCAGCTCGTCGAGCGCCACGGCGAAGTCATCGGCCATGTCCCACAGATCGGGCAGCAATTCAGGGCAGGCCACGATGCCGACATCGAGAGAGCCGGTCAGCGACATCACCGTGATGTTGAGCCCGGAGCCATGGAAGATCGGCCCCAGCGGATACATGGCCTTGACCTCCGAGCCCAGGAAATACAGCGGCACCTGCGGGCCCGGCACATTGGAGACGACGAGGTTGTGCACGGGCTTGGCGCCCGAGAGCCGGCTGGCGGCATAGACCCGCATGGCCACGCCGAACACGGCAGGCGCGGCGAACTGCGTCCAGTCCTGCAGCAGTGTCGCACCGATCGCCGAACTATGTTGTTTGGCAACGGAATTCGCTGCGGCGATGGCACGCAGCCGCTCGACCGGGTCTTCGATCTGGGTCTCCAGCTTGGCGAACATGCCCGAGACCTGGTTGCGACCAGGCCGGTCGGAACGGTCGTGAACCGATACGGGCACCATCGCCACCAGCGAACTGTCCGGCAACTCGCCGCGGTCGGCGAGGAACGTGCGCAGCACCCCGGACACCAGTGCCATCACGACGTCGTTGACCTTGACGTCGAAATGGTTTTTCACCAGCTTGATGTCCTCGAGGTCGAGCTGGGTGAAGGCGATGTTGCGATGGCCGGTGATGTTGGCGTTGAACGGGGTCTTGGGCGCGGCGAAGGGCGCCGCCATGGTGAGCCCGGCGCGGGCCCGTTTGACGGTGTCGACCACCGACGACACCGTGGTGGGCAGCACGTTGGCCAGCTTCAGGGGCCGGGTCACGAACTTCAGCGCACCGCTGAGGGCGATCTCCAGTTCTGACGCGTCGCCCACACCTGCCACCGGCTCCGGCGCGGGTGCGTCGGGTTCTGTGCTGCACAGCTGCGACATGAGGTTCGCCCCGGTCACGCCGTCCACACCGGAGTGGTGCACCTTGGTCATCACCGCGATCCGGCCGCCGGCGTGCGCGTCGGTGCCTGCCACGTTCTCGATGACCCACATCTCCCACAGCGGCCGGCTGCGGTCCAGCGACAGCGACGCGATGTGCCCGCAGATCTCGGACAGTTCGATTCGCCCGCCCGGCGCCGGTAGCCCGATGCGGTGCAGATGCCGGTCGACGTCAAAGTCCTTGTCTTCCACCCACACCGGATGGTCGAGGTTCAGCCGGCTGTCGGCGAGCTTCTCCCGGAACTGCGGCATCGCCTTGATACGCAAGGCAAGTGCGTCGCGCAGCCGGTCGAACGTGTAACCGCCCGGCATGGTCGAGGTGTCGAGTTCGAGGATGGAGCACACGTGCATCGGCTGGGCGGCCGTTTCGAGGTAGAGGAAGCTGGCGTCGAGTCCGCTGAGCCGTTGCATGCCGCTGATCGTATGTCCGCCCGGCTCGACTGTGAGCAAATCCACTCAGGCGCGCCTTTTACCTTCGCCGACGCGGGTGGCAGACTGACAAACGTCAGACGAACCCGGGGACCGCAGAGCGGCCTCGAGGCTTCGAACCGACCATCACAAGGGACAATGATGTCTGAACAAGCTGTATACGGTGCTGCCGACGCTGCCGGAGAAAAGCCCCGCACCAAAGTCCGCACCATCACGCTCCAGAAGTGGAAGAACGAAGGCCACAAATGGGCGATGCTCACCTGTTACGACTACTCCAGCGCGCGGGTCTTCGACGAGGCGGGCATTCCGGTGCTGCTGGTCGGCGATTCCGCGGCAAATGTGGTGTACGGATATGACACCACCCTGCCCATCTCCATCGACGAACTGATCCCGTTGGCCCGCGCTGTGGTCAAGGGTGCACCGCATGCGTTGGTGGTCGCCGACCTGCCGTTCGGCAGCTACGAGAGCAGCCCGGCGCAGGCACTGGCAACCGCGACGCGGTTCATGAAGGAGACCGGCGCCCAGGCCGTGAAGCTGGAGGGCGGCGAGCGGGTGGCCGAGCAGATCGCGACGCTGACCCAGGCCGGCATTCCGGTGGTGGCGCACATCGGGTTCACGCCGCAGAGTGTCAACGGGCTTGGCGGATTCCGGGTGCAGGGCCGCGGCGATGCGGGCGATCAGACCATTCACGACGCGATCGCGGTGGCCGAGGCCGGGGCGATCGCGGTGGTGCTGGAGATGGTGCCCGCCGAACTCGCCACCCAGATCACCGGCAAGCTGACCATTCCCACGGTCGGCATCGGCGCGGGGCCCAACTGCGACGCCCAGGTGCTGGTGTGGCAGGACATGGCGGGGCTCACCACCGGCAAGACCGCCAAGTTCGTCAAGCGATTCGGCGACGTGGGCGGCGAACTACACCGTGCCGCAACACAATACGCGAATGACGTGGCGGCCGGGGTGTTCCCGGCCGACGAGCACAGCTTCTGATTCGCGCTCAGGCGAACTCGGCTCGGCGCTTGGCCAGGAAGGCATCCACGCCTTCCTGCCCGTCGGCCGAGTCCGCCCGCGCGGCGATGAATCGGCCCTCGGCCTCCATCTGCTCCTCCAGGCTGTTCTTCAGCGAGGACAGCAACAGCGTTTTGACCACCCCGGTGGAGCCGGCCGAGCCGGAGGCCATCTGCTCGGCGACGGCAGTCGCCCGGTCGGCCAGATCGGCATCGGCGACAACTTCGGTCACCAAACCCCAGTCCTGTGCCTGCGCCGCCGACAGCGTGCGGTTGGTCAGCATGAGTTCTTGCGCCCGGCGGACGCCGACCAGCCGCGGCAGGTAGTACGACGCGCTGCCGTCCGGGCTCAGTCCAACTTTGGTGTAGGCCATGGTGAACGACGCCGATTCGGCCGCCAGAACCAGGTCTCCGGTCACCGCGATGCTGAAACCCGCGCCTGCCGCGGTGCCGTTGACAGCGGTGATCAGCGCGGCATCCATCCGCGCGAAAGTCGAGATGGCGCGGTGCAGGTCGTCGGCGACGCCCTTGATGAAGCGGCCCCGCGACGGTGCGGTGGCGAAAGCCTTCAGATCCCCTCCGGCACAGAAGAACCGGCCGGCGCCGGTCAGCACCACCGCCTTGATGCCGGCGCGGTCGCAGCGTCGTGCCGCGTCGGCCAGCTCGCGAGTCATGTTGTCGTTCATGCCATTTGCCGCGTCCGGGCGGTTCAGCGTGATGCGGACGATGGCACCCGACTGCTCGAAGGTGATGGCGTCGTAGGAGGACTCGGTCACGGACGGTGACTCTATCGGGCCGGGGCCTGCACCCCGAGCCGGGCCGCTGTGCACTCGACCAGCGCCGTGTTGTCGCCTGTGAAGCCCAGCACCCGCAATGCCCCGGCGCCGATCACCCACGGCTGCCCGGCCTGCGCCACGCCGTCGTCGGAACGGCTGTTGATCGTCGACTCGACCAGCCGGAACGGCAGGTCGGCGGCGTCGGCCGGACCGTCGCATTCGGCGATCACCGCGGCCGACAAACTCCGGTACAGCTCACGCAGTTCGGCGCGACGGCGCCGGAACGGCTCGAACCGGTCGCTCCGCAACTCGGGCAGCAGGTACAGCGCGCCCAGGTTCCAGCGACCGCCGCACAGCTGCATGGCGTCGGCGACCACCAGCGTGTGCAGCCGCGGCGCCGCCGGTCCCGGCTCCCCCAGCAGATCTGCGGCCAGCTGCAACGGCTCGTCCACGGTGCCGGTCAGCAGCGCGTCGAGGATGTCGTCCTTGGTGGCGAAATGGTGGTAGAGCGAGGCCTGCCGCACCCCGACCGCATCGGCGATCCGGCGGGTCGACGTGCTGCCGTAGCCGTGGTTGGTGAACAGTTCCGCCGCCGCGTCGAGGATCTCCTCGCGCGCAGTCCGGCCAGGCCGCCGCGGCTGCTCGAGCCGAGGGCGGCCACGTCCGGAGCCGCCGAAGGCCGCGGTGCTCATCGGCACATTGTGGCACCGGACGTCCCCTGGTCCCGCAAACGCAGCGCGCTTCGGCGCAAACGCGCCAATATGGCAGGCTTATGGCATCCGATTCCGGTGCACAGCGAAGGTGAATATGGCGCCCAAGAAACCGACCCGGCACACCGAGGTCGAGCGGAAGTTCGAGGTCACCGAGTCCACCGTCGCCCCGTCGTTCGCGGGGTTGGCGGCCATCGCGCGGGTCGAGCGGGCGCCCGAACAACTGCTTGACGCCGTGTATTTCGACACGCCGAACCGGGACCTCGCCGCCCACCGCATCACGCTGCGGCGCCGGACCGGGGGCACCGACGCGGGTTGGCATCTGAAGCTGCCCGCAGGCCCGGACGCTCGCACCGAGGTGCATTCCCCGCTCGGGCTTTCCGACGACACGATCCCCGAGGAGCTGCGCGACATCGTGCTCGCGATCGTCCGGGACAAGCCATTGTCGCCGGTCGCGCGGATCACGAACCGGCGCAACATCGATGTGCTCTACGGGCAGGACGGCACGCCGCTGGCCGAGTTCTGCGATGACCAGGTGACCGCCTCGGCAGAGGGCGGTGACGAACAGCAGTGGCGCGAATGGGAACTCGAGCTGCTTGCGCAGCCCACGCCCGAGCTGATGGACCGGCTGGCCAATCGTCTGTTCGACGCGGGAGCGACGCCGGCGGGTCACGGCTCGAAGCTCGCCCGGGTCTTGGACACCGCAGGCGATGCCGCTGCGGCGCCGGCTGCTCCGGCGGACCCGATCCATCGCGCCATCGCCGAGCAGATCGACCAGCTGCTGGTGTGGGATCGCGCGGTCCGCGCCGACACCTACGATTCGGTGCACCAGATGCGGGTGACGACCCGCAAGATCCGCAGCCTGCTACAGGAATCCAAGGACGCGTTCGGCCTCGCCGACGACGGCTGGATCCTCGATGAGCTGCGCACGCTGGCCGCGGTGCTGGGCGTCGCCCGCGACGCCGAAGTGTTGGCCGAGCGGTATCAACGTGCCCTCGACGCGCTGCCTGCCGGTCTCGTGCGGGGCCCGGTGCGCGAGCGGCTGGTGGACGGCGCCAAACGCCGGTACGCCGCGGGGTGGAAGCGCGCGCTGCTGGCGATGCGCTCACAGCGGTACTTCCATCTGCTCGACGCCCTGGAGCAGCTCGTGGTCGCCGAGCCATCCACCGAGGCCGGCAAAGAGCGCGCACCGCTGACCATCGACTCGGCCTACAAGCGAGTTCGTAAGGCAGCCAAGGCAGCTGCCGACGCCGCCGACCCCGAGCACGACGACCACGACGAGGCACTGCACCGCATTCGCAAGGGCGCCAAACGGCTTCGCTACACGGCGGCGGCAACCGGAGACGCCAAGGTTTCGGAGCGCGCCAAGACCATCCAGACGCTGCTGGGCGACCATCAGGACAGCGTGGTCAGCCGCACCCACCTCAGCGCGCAGGCCGAGGCCGCGCACACCGCCGGCGAGGACACTTTCACCTACGGGCTGCTGTACCAACTGGAGGACGATGTCGCGCAGCAGTCTCGCGCGCAGCTCGACGATGCGCTCAAGCGGCTCGACAAGGCGGTCCACAAGAGCCACTAGTGGGCGAACGAGTTGGCCGGTAAGCCGGATTCTGTTCCCCACTCCGGAGAGTGGGGCGGCGACCATCCATCTGGACACACCGTTGCCGGGTGCCTCAAGCGGCCTACCCGCAGGCTCGGGCGAGCAACCCTCAAACGCCTGCGCGGCCGCAACCAGGTTGCGGCCTTCTTGGCCTTGCTTCGGGTGGGGTTTGCCTAGCCACCCCGGTCACCCGGGATGCTGGTGCGCTCTTACCGCACCGTTTCACCCTTACCGTTACCGGCGGTCTGTTTTCTGTGGCACTTTCCCGCGAGTCACCTCGGATTGCCGTTAGCAATCACCCTGCTCTGTGAAGTCCGGACTTTCCTCGAATTTCTCCGCGGTCGCCTGGCCAACTCGTTCGCGCAGATCACCGTACCCTCAAACGCATGCCGCGGGTACCACCGGCCCGTTATCTGCAGCGGGCAAAAGACCTGGCCGACGCGCGTTACGCCGATCCGATCACCGTCGACGACCTTGCCGCGGCCGCGGGTCTGTCCCGAGCACATTTCTCGCGGATGTTCAGCCGCACCTTCGGCGAGTCACCGCAGGCCTATCTGCGGTCCGGTCGGCTCGAACGGGCGGCGGCGTTGTTGCGCAACACCGACCGCTCGGTTGCCGACATCTGCGTGATGGTCGGGCTGCAGAGCGTCGGGTCGTTCACCAGCAGTTTCGCCCGGGTCTACGGCAAGCCGCCCGCGGCTTATCGGGCAAGCCTGCCGCCGGCTCTGCTGCGCGCCCCTGTGCCCAGTTGCATCCTCGCGCGGGACACCCGGCGGGTGCCGAAGGGTCGGGGCAATACAGCACACGGGAAGAAGACGGACGACGATCGGCGCCCGTAGCGTCTGGCCCATGATGAAAATCGCATGCACGCACTTGTGGGTTCACGATCAAGAAGTCGCACTGAAATTCTGGACCGAGCAGGTCGGTATGGAGTTGCGCGAAGATGTTTCGTTTCCGGAGGAGATGGGCGCCTTCCGGTGGCTCACGGTCGGCCCTCCCGGGCAGGACGATGTGAGCATCGTGCTGATGGCGGTCCCCGGCGAGCCGCTGATGGATGAAGCCACGCACAATCAGGTTCTGGATCTGACGGCCAAGGGCTTCGCCGGGACGGTCTTCCTCACCACCGACGACTGTCAGGCCAGCTACGAAGAGTTGACCGCTCGCGGTGTCGAGTTCACCGAGCCGCCTAATCAGATGCCGTACGGCATTGACTCCGGGTTCCGCGATCCGTCCGGCAACAGCGTCCGGCTGACACAACGCACCGACTAGGCCGCGCGGGGGCAGCGTGCGAGTGTGATCGCGACGTGTAGTTCGGTCACGCTGTCGTAGATTTCGACCGGGCCGGGTGGTGGCGGGGCGGTCGAGCGGTAGCGCGCTGCGGTGGGGGTCACGAATTCGGCGGTGTGAACCCCGTTTTCGTCATGAGTGGTCACGCTCCAGCCGGGTGATTCTTTGACGTAGTTGCAGCGCTCGCACAGCCCGAGGCCGTTGAGTGCACTGGTCGGGCCGCCACCCGCGTGCGGTCGGGCGTGATCATGGTGGCGGATCGGCGCATCACAGTACGGGGTGCGGCAGGTTTGATCGCGCAACCCGATGAACCGGGCCAGCGCCTTGGGAAACAGCCGCGACCGCGACTCCATCGCCACCAACGCCCCCGACTTCGGATGGCGATACAGCCGCCGCAGCGTCGCCCCCGACCGCTTATCGCCCACCGCGGCCCGCACGAGGTTGCGGGCCACCGCCGCGGGCATCGGCCCGTAGCCCTCGAGCACCGCGGGGTGCTCGTCGTCACCGAGCAGGGTCTGATCGGACATGACGAGATTCACCGCCACCGGTTCGGCAACCTCGGCGGGGCGGCCGGTGACCCGCTCGACGAGCGTGTCAGCCATCACCTGACCGCGGGTGCGGCCGTCACAGGTGGTGTCCGCCGCGGTTTTCAACGACGCGTACACCCCGACACCCTGCTGCACGGGTACCACCACGGTGACCCGCGTCATGGCATCCGGTGCCGGCCGGATGGTCACCGTGCGGTCCTCGGCGGCCGTGGCGGCCCGGTCCACGATGGCCTGCGGGTCGAGGCGGTAGGCGATCGTCTTGGCTTCGGCCTCGATGCGCGCGTCGCCCATGCCGTCGAGCCGGGTGAGGTCGGCACACATCTCGGCATCCAGCACCCGCCGGTCCTCGATGCTCAGCCACGCCGATTCCCGCACGATCAACGTCGCGCGCCATTCGGAGAGCGCCCCGGACTCCAACGCGGCCAGGGTATGGGGCATCTCGT
>NZ_BCSX01000064.1 GCF_001570425.1 Mycolicibacterium brisbanense | reverse complement strand
AGTTGCGCGCCGATCTGAACAAGTGTTTGTCGACCAAACGCACCGCTCGCAAGCCCCGGGGCCACACCGAGCGCCGTGGCAAGCTCAGTGATGTGATCACCATCAGCCAACGGCCCGCCGTGATCGATGACCGAGCGGTGCCCGGACACTGGGAAGGTGATCTGATCCTGGGCACCGCATGTGGCAGTGCGATCGGCACATTGGTCGAGCGCAGCACCCGATTCACCATCTTGCTGCACCTACCGGTCGATCACACCGCCGACTCGGTGGCCACCGCGATGATCGAGGCGATGAACGAACTGCCCGCTCACCTGCGCCGCAGTCTCACCTGGGATCGCGGCAGTGAGATGGCCGGCTGGTGCGACATCAGCCTGGCCCTGCAGGCCCCGGTCTATTTCTGCGATCCCCATTCACCCTGGCAGCGCGGCAGCAATGAGAACACCAACCGACTCCTGCGGTTCTGGTTCGAAAAAGGCACCGACCTCAGCGGCTACACCAAAGCCGACCTCAAACGCATCCAAGACAAACTCAACACCAGACCCCGACCCACCCTCGACTACAACACCCCAGCCCAACGCTTAGCCGCCCTGCTCAACCAAGCTGCATAGAACCGCGTTGCATTAACTACTTGACTTTGAGGCGCGTATTTCGCAGAGAGTTCACACTGGCGACAGCAATAGCCGATCGCTCGTCAACTGCACAGCGCCGCTCAACGACAGTGGACCGTCAGGTTCTGGCAGACCATCCCGACGTCGTCGGAGAATTTTGACCGACCGCCCTGGTCGCTCGGATCGACGTCCAACGCAGGACTCGACGTGACCAACTGGTCGATGATCGACGGGATCACCGGCACTGCGGGGTCGGGCTGTGCGTGCGCCAGACCGCTGCCCGTCGTGACGGCCAGGGCGCCACTGACCAGCAGCGCGAGCGCCCACCTGCGACCGTCCATCGCCTCTCCTTCGGTGACCCGCCCGACCAGGCGTTCCACTCCACGATAGGGCGCGCCCGGTGATCGCGCACACGGGTTGCGCGGCGACGCATCAGAGTCATATCCCATATCCGTCACGACGCCGTAACGACTCTGATTTCCGTGTCGAGCGTCGGTCACCGGTGGACCACCGCGGGTTTAGCGTATCGGCCGTGAATCCAGCGGCCATGGGTTTCCGTCGCGTCGCGGCTTTCGTCGTGTGCATTGCCCTCGCCGCGACCATCACACCTCCTGCGGGCGCCGATCCCGACCCCGCCGCCCCGCCACCGGCCGCAGCCCCCGGCGCGGACGGGAAGGTGACGTCGGGTGAGACGGTCAGCGTTCACACACCCGACGGCTGGTTCCTGACCCTCGGGGCCATGGACGAGGCTCAGGTTCCGGTGCCTCCGTTGACGACTGCCGTCTCATCGCGTGAATACCTTGCCAGCGGTACGTTCACCGGAACGTTGGCCGGCCCGGGCGACCCTCAAGGATTGTTGGAGGTCGGCTACGAGATCGGTTGTGGCGTCGACATGAGCACGTCCAACGGCGTGACGATGGCAGGCAGCGCCGGGCTCACCCCGTCGATCGGGCTCTCCGGTCCCGTTGGTGCACTTCCGACGACGATGGTGCCCGTGCTCGGCACGCCGGTCAACGGCGTCATCACGGTAGGCCTCAAACCCGGCATCATCATCGTCGTGCCGGTCGACAAGAAGGAATTCAAGAGCGCCAGACCTTGGATCATGATCAGCAACTTTCACGTCAAGATCGACGGTTGCGTCGGCCAGTCGTTCATCCGCTCATACGCGACGCTGACCCGCAAGACCGATGACTCCGATGTCGTGTTGTCCTATGTCGGTGTGACGACCACGGTCTGATCCGTAGCGATCCGGCGTCCAGACAGTTCACCGGTTCCCTTCAGCAAAAGCTCAGCAAGGGCCACCTACGGTGGTTCGGGTTGCGGTCACCGATCGCACCGAGATCAACTCAGCGCCTGGGCATGGCCCCACCGTCGAGCGCCGGCGAGGCGTCGACCGAAGGGAATCTGCGTGTCAGCACACCTCAGCTATCTGGAGGCGCTCGTCGTCGGGGCACTGCAGGGTGTCACCGAGTTGTTTCCGGTGTCCAGCCTCGGCCACTCGATCCTGATCCCCGCGCTCGTCGGCGGCCAGTGGAGCCGTGACCTCGACGTGTCCGCACCGGAATCGCCCTATCTCGCATTCATCGTCGGGTTGCACGTCGCGACCGCGCTGGCGTTGCTCGTGTTCTTCTGGCGGGACTGGGTTGCCATTGTGCGTGGCCTGGTCACGTCCATCCGTCACCGGCGCATCACCGAGTCCAACGAGCGGCTGGCGTGGATGATCATCGCCGCGACGATTCCCGTGGGCATCGCCGGCCTCGCTCTCGACCATCTGTTCCGCACGACGCTCGGCAAGCCGGTGCCTGCCGCGGTGTTCCTCGCCATCAACGGTGCCGTGCTCTACGGGGCTGAGCTGCTACGCCGTCGCGCAGCCACGCCGACCGCCACCGACGGGCCCGCCGCGGCCAGCGGAGGCGGGCTGCTCACCGAAGCCGATGTGCGGATCAGCAAGATGCCCATGGCGCGTGGCGTGATGATCGGGTCGGCGCAGGCTTTGGCGCTGCTGCCGGGGATCAGCCGCTCCGGTGTGACCATGGCGGCCGGGCTCCTGCGCGGCCTGTCGCACGAGGACGCCGCACGGTTCTCGTTCCTGCTCGCGACGCCCGTGATCCTGGCGGCAGGCGTGCTGAAGATCCCTGAGCTGTTCGGCCCGCAGCGCAGCGGCATCGGAGGGCAGGTGCTGCTGGGCAGCATCGCCTCGTTCGTCAGCGCCTACCTGGCCGTGCGCTTTCTCACGCGCTATTTCGAAACGCGCACCCTGACGCCGTTCGCGATCTACTGCGTCATCGCCGGGCTCGGCAGCTTGCTCTGGCTGACGGCACGCTGAGTGGCGCGGAACGCACCGAGGTGATCTAGGCGGGCGCCACGCTCGTCAGAACCTCATCGAGGGCCGCGACAAACAGGTCGGCGTGCTCGGCGGTGAACGGCAGCGGCGGGCGGATCTTCAAAACGTTCTGCTCCCGACCGGACGCACTGATCAGGATGCGGCGCTCGCGCAGCTCGTTGACCACCACCGCGGCGGTATCGGCGTCGGGTGACCGGCTATCGCGGTCCCCGACGATCTCGGCGGCGACGAACAGTCCTGCACCGCGGACATCGCCCAGCACGCGGTGGCGTCCCGCCAACTCCTGCAACCCCGCCATCAACCGCGCGCCGGCCGCACGGGCGTTGTCGATCAACTCCTCGTCCTCGATGACGTCGAGCACCGCGGTCGCGGCCGCGATGCTGACCGGATTGCCACCGAAGGTATTGAAATACCGGATATCTCGACCGAATCGAGCCATCACGTCCTCGCGCCCCACCACGGCGGCAATCGGTATGCCGTTGCCCATGGGCTTACCGAGCACCACGAGGTCGGGGCGCAACTCGTGGCGGGTGAAGCCCCACCAGCCGGCACCCAGGCGCCCGAACCCGGGCTGCACTTCATCGGCGATCCACAAGCCGCCGGCCGCACGGACCACATCGCCGGCCGGCCGGAGGAACCCGGCAGGGTCGGCCTGCACGCCGTCGCTGGACAACACAGAATCGACGATCATGCCGGCAAGCCCGAATCCGCGCTCAGCAAGCACCGCGATGGCCTCTCGGACCCGCTGCGCGAAACGCTCGCCCGCCTCGAGTGGCGATTCGCGATAGAAGTCGGGGGCCTCGACACGCACGACGTGCGGAGGAATCTCGTTGTTGGGTCCAAGACTCGGCGAGATCTCCGCGGCGGCGGCCGTGCAGCCGTGATAGGCGTGCGAGGTACAGATGATGCCCTGCGCCCCGGTCTCATAGCGTGCCGTGCGCAGGGCGAGGTCGACGGCTTCGCTGCCGGTACACGTGTAGACCACCTTCGACAGCTCCGCGGGGAACAGCGCCAGCAGCCGTTCGGAGTAGGCGACGAGAGGTTCGGTGAGATAGCGCGTGTGGGTATTGAGGACTCCCAGCTGCGCACTGACCAGCTCCTGCACATGCGGGTGGCTGTGCCCGATCACCGGAACATTGTTGTAGGCGTCGAGATACCGGTTGCCGTCGGCGTCGTAGAGCCAGACGCCGGAGCCGCGCACCAACGCAACCGGACGCCGATAGAACAGGCGGTAGCTCGGCGCCAGCACCGCGTCCCGGCGCGCGGCGAGAGCTCGACTTTCGGGGTCGAGCTCATCTGCCCCGCTGCCGTCGTATGCATTCGCCATATGCATTGGCTGCGAACTCATTTCGGCTTCCTCCGCGGTTCGGCGTCGCACAGTGCGTGCAGGTGCGCGCCGGCCGACCGAGGGTCGATGGCCAGCAGGCGCTCGAGGGTCGGCAACGTATGCCGCATCCGCATGCTGCCGTATGCGGTCGGGTTGGTGCGGCCCCGCACGGTCCAGGTCAACACCTGCACACACAATCTCGCCGCCGCCAGCGGATAGATGACGTCGATTTCCGTCGGCGCCAATGGGGTGACGGCGTGGTAGCCGGCGACCACATGACCAAGCGCCTGCAGCGGATCATCCTTGCGCAGCATCGCATACGCGCCGGCGATCGCGGGCTCGGCGACCCGCGGGCCGCACAGCGCATCGTTGAAATCGAGCACGCCGGAGATCACCTGCACACCATCACGCAGTTCGACCAAGACGTTGTTGTCGTTGAGATCCTGGTGCACCATCACCCGCGGCATGTCGCGCAGCACAGGCTCGATCTCGGCGAACCAGCCGAGCACCGTGGTGGCACCGTGGCTGTCGACCAGTTCGGGACTCGCAGTCAGGCATTCATGGATCGCTTCGCCCGAGCGCGTGACATCCCAGTGGTGTGTGGCGGGGAAATTCGGCGCGGTGAAACCGTCGAGGGCCAAAGTTACCCGAGCGGCAGTGGCACCTAGCTGGTGCAGCAATGCCGGCGAATGGTGCGCAATCTTGTTGAGTTCAGTCCCGCTGACCCATTTGAGCACCCGGAGCACGCCGTGCTCGGAGCCAGACTCGAACGGCACGTGCAGGCTGCCGTCGGTCGCGCGCACGATGGTGGGCACGGCGGCGCCGATGTCTTTGCCGACCAGGTGCATCAAAATGGCTTCCTGCCATTGCAATTCGGCGGCGTTGTGCACGGGCAGTTGGAGCCTGGCCAGATAGTTCGTACCGTCGGTCGTCGACAACCGGTAGTTGCGGTCGATCTCCCCGCCAAGGAAGGCCAGCTCGTGGACTTCCATACCGTAGTGCCGATCGACCAGTGCCGTCACCAACGGGATCTCTACGCCTGCAGGGTCGCCAGGAGTGTTCGTCATCATCAATTCACACGCCCGCCAGGTCACGGCAGGTCGAGAAGCTCTTCGTAGAAGCCGCCGAATCCACGGTCACGATCGACGAGGTGTACTTCGAGGATCCAGTGACACTCATTGCCGGCGCGGTCTTTTCGCCGCATCGGCCGGGTCGATCCGGGCGCGACATACGACTCGATGTCCTCGCCGTCGATCTTCTCGTGCGGAAACTCACCGACCAGGTGCCCGGCGATGACCCCGCCGAAGTCCCATCCGGCCTCACGGCTGGACGCGACGACGAAGTCGTACAGCTGCTCCCCCGTGACTTCCGGTTCGCTGCGAAAGAACTCACGACCGGCCTGCCAGACCTGGGGTAGATGGTCGAGCAGTTCCAGTTTGCGTGGGTCGTCGCCCAACACATACGTTCGGCCGAAATCGGCTTCCCATTCCTCGAATATGGGTCCGAAATCGAGGAAGACGACATCGTCTTCCGACAACAACCGATCGGGCGGGTTGCCCCGGAAAGTCTCCAATGTGTTGATCCCCGACCGCACAATGCGCTTGTGCCAGTGTCGCGTGACGCCGAACATGGTGGCCGCCAAGTCGTGAATCTCGTCAGAGAGGGCGCGCTCACCGATACCGGCGCGGACCAAGCGCCGGTCGTTGATTTCCGCGAACAGCTTCGCGGCCATGTCCTGGGCCTCGATCAGCTTTTCGGCCCGGAGAGACTCTCCGACGGTCGGTCGATTCATTGGTCGATGCTATCGCCACGCTGCGGCGGCCGGCGGACACCTGTGTACAGGTTTATTTCGCCAGATGTAGGGAAATCACGAGCGGCAGCGCTGACAGCGTTCGTTGGATCGCGTGCGGAGGGATTGGACATGGTGGCGGTCGAGGATTCGGCCGAGCGTAACGAGAAGCGCTCCGCTGATGAACAGGATGTCATGCCGTCAGACAGCAAGCCGGGCCTGTCGCTGTTCGACCGGTTCGCCACCGGCGCGAGTTCATTCGTATCCCGTGCCTGGTTTTTCCTGGGTTGTGTGCTGCTCGTGGTCGTTTGGGCTCCGACGTTTGCTTTTCTGCAGCTCGACACGTGGCAGCTGATCATCAACACGGTCACCACCATCATCACATTCTTGCTGGTGGCCCTGCTGCAGAACACCGAGCGCCGGGCCGACGATGCGCTTCAGCAGAAACTGAATGCCATCGCCGAAGCGCTGGCCGATCTCATGCAGCATGTGCGCGACGACCCCGACGCCGAGAACGATGCGAAGGAACTGCGGGCGGCAGTGGGCCTCGAAGAGCGCGAGAGCGCCGACTGAACAGGTCTGGCCTTAGGCGCGTGCTTCGGGGTTGTCTGCGAGGCGTTGATGCACCGTCAGCAGCACGTGGTCATACGTTGATTGGTCAACGGTTTCCCTGGCCTTTTCCCGCAGATCGTCGCGCAGCTGCTCGGCGAGGACCCGCAGCTTGACGTTATGTTCCTGAGACAGCCACTTCAGCACGTCGAACGCGACATCCTCATTGACGTTGTAGATGAGCATCAACATGCCCTTGACCTGCTCGATACTGGCCCGATTGGTGGCGATCTCGGCTACCCGTGCGGTGACAAGGTCCTGTCTCTGACGTTCGGCGTCCAGGCGCTCACGCTCGGCCGGCGTCACGTCGACGTAGAAACCATGCGTGCCGATAACCGCGCCGTGCTCGTCGAAGAACTGATCTCCGATCACCATCACCCAGTGCACGGCACCGGCGGTGTCGATGATGCGGTGCCTGCTGCTGAGTGCGCCGCGGGTGTTCATGATGGCTTCGATGGTGTCGGCGACCTTTTCGCGGTCGTCGGGATGCTTGTGCGACAGGACCAGTTCGGTCGTCGGCGCCACCGTGCCGGGCTTGTAGCCGTGCAGCCGGGCAACCTGCTCTGACCACTCCCACCGCTGTTCATCGAAATAGAAGCGGAACCACCCCATCGAGGACGGCGTCTGTTCGGCAGGGTCCCCTTTCGTGGCCTCGATCATGTCGACCTGCGCACCGCCTGCAGTCCCGGAGACTTCAACTCCGGACATGGTGCCCTCACCAGCCCCTGCCATGGTCCCATCCTAAATACCTTCGATGATGCAAGGTCTATTTCATATCGGAATCCAAGTTACCCAGCACGTTTCGCTCCAGCACCTTTCGACCGAAAACCTTGGAACCGAGGGGGCGGCGGCGCTGCCGCCACCCCCTCTTCTCGCTACCTCGTGGTGGTTTCACCCCCTCCCGATGCGGGTGGTTACTCAGCGGTCTACCGGGGCGCCGGGCCTGAAGAAGTGGGGACCGTCCAGCTCCCCGGGGCGCCGCGCACCGCGACATCGTTTGACGCGTGCGCAGCCGATCAGGCGTTGATGGATTCTCTGGGCGACGAGGAATCCGCGTCCACGACCACGTTCTCGCGGGGCCGGTCGACGACGATCTTGCGGGGTTTCGCCTTGTCGGCCACCGGGATTCGTAGTTGTAGCACGCCGTCGTGATACTTCGCGGCGATCTTGGCGGTATCCAGGTTGTCTCCGAGCACCAACTGGCGCGAGAACACTCCCCTGGGCCGTTCCGTGGCGAGCATCTCCCGGTTGGGGTCTACCGGTGCACGCTCCGCACGCACCGTCACCACATTGTGCTCGATGTCCAGATCCAGCGAGTCCTCCGCGATACCGGGCAGATCGAACTCCACGATGAACTCTTCACCATCACGCCAGGCGTCCATCGGCATGATCGCCGGGCGCGCTGCCGTACCGAGCACCTGCTGGGCGAAGCGGTCCAGGTCCCGGAAGGGATCAGTACGCATCAGCATGGTGGCCACCTCCACATATCCTTTCCTGTTCTGAACGGGAGCCGACTGATAATCTGTGTTCGTCGGCACAAGTTTTTATATAGCACCACGACAGATGAGAGGCAAGTAGATTGCCGCCCCAAGATTTCCCAGAGACCGCAAGCCGCGGATCAGCAGGTCGGCGCCACAGCGCGCCCGCCCCTGACCACGGCGTTTACGGCATCTCCGTGGCCGCCGAGCTGTCCGGCGTCCCCACCCAATCGCTGCGGCTGTGGGAGCGCCACGGGCTGCTATCCCCGAGTCGCACCGAAGGAGGTACCCGCCGCTACAGCGCGGATGACCTCACCCGCATCCGGCGCATCACGACATTGGTGGCCGCCGGTGTCAACATCGCCGGTATTGCCCGCATCCTCGACCTCGAAGACGACAACTCCGAACTGCGGGAGATCATCAACCGGCACGAGTAGGACGCGACAGCCGTGAGCCGCAGACTGCCTCGACTACACCTGGTCGGCCACTGGGCTGCCCAGCTGCCAGAGTTTGCTGGCCATCAGCCGCTCGAACTGGTCGACCATGTCACCGAGTAGGCCACCGGCGCTGACGTAGCCGACGTAGAAACCCATCCCCCACATGGCCGCGAGCAACATTTCCACCGTCTCACCGACGTCGGTGTTGATCACCACCTCTCCACGGCTCACGGCGTCGTCGAGGGCCCACGCGACGAACTCCCGCGAGGCCTGCAACGCATCGGGCGTGGAGTCGGCGAACTCAGGGTGCCGACGCGACTCGAACACCGTGGTCACCAGAAATGCGGCGGCAGCGGACTCGGCGCTCATGACCGACGCGAAGAAGGTCGACAACTTGGCCAACAAGGTCGGTTGATGCTGCGCCTTGAGGACGGCCGGGCTGATCACCGTGGCCGTCGTCTGCTCGACCACTGCGCTGTACAGCTGTGACTTGCCGGCGTAATGATGACAAACGGCTGGTCGGGTCAGACCGGCACGGCGCGCGATGGTCTGGAACGTCGCGGCCTCGTAGCCGCACTCGCTGAACACTTCGCGGGCCGCCTGCAAGATCCGGCCCCTGGTCCCTGCTGCCGTAGCTGTCGGTGGGCGACCTCGCCGACGCGGCACGGCGGACGGCGTCGTCACCTCGAGCAACGTGCCACGCTCGATTCATAGGGCGGGTTCGCTGCAGACGTGTGAGCGGTCACATTCCCGTATCGGCGCCGGGGCTGCCCGGCGTTACATCACCCGCCAAACAGGTTCAGACTTGGGCCACCGAGACGAGTTGGTCGACGAGCTCAACCGGATGCGACAGCATCGCCATGTGCCCGCCGGCGATGACGTCAGGTTCTACGCCGAGGCGTTCGGCCACGACGCGCCGCATGAACGGCTCCGGGAAGAAGCGGTCATCCTTGAACAGCACGAACCGGGTGGGTAGCTGAGGAAGCTCGGGTGACGGCCACGGGAACATCGACGGCGTATCTGACTGCGCACGCTCGACCTCGTCTGCGACCACTGCGGCGTCGACGCCGTTGTAGAACAACGCATCCATGTCGTCGGGGTCGTACCCGCCCGATACGGCTGCAGCTCGCTGCGCTTTCTTCCACCCGGTCGCCGCCCACCAATCGTCGGGACGTTCGCCCGGACGCGGGATCATCGCCGATGCGTAGACCATGGCGGACGCGTCGACCCGCGCACAGGCGAGGGCTCCGGTGAAGCCACCGAATGAGTGCGCGACGACGACCGGGCGCTCGTTGTCGCGACGCTGTTGGGCGTGTTGGGCAGCCACTGCCTCCGCATAGGTATGCAGGTCCGCCGCATCGTCCTCACACGGCAGGTCAACCGCGATTCCATGGTGCCCACGATCCGCCAACTCGGCCACCACGAACCGCCAGCAAGACGGGTCGGCACCACCGCCTGGGATGAGCAAGAACGTCGTCATCCGGCCAACCCCGGTTTCGACCGTCGATCGTTCGAGCGCACAGCCACATGTTGCCACGCGCCGCTGCGCCATGATGGTGATCATGAATGTGAACCAGACTGGGGCCGGCTCGGTCAAGCTTCCGGCATTTCGATCGATTCACATCGCGTTGATGGGCTTGCTCGCAGCGCTGCTGGTGGTGTGGGGTCCCAGCGCCGGGAATGCGTACGCCGCCGAGGCGTCGGCCGCAGGCGATGTCATCTCCCTCGGCAACCCGGCGGCGCCTGGTCAGGTCGAGCTCTATCTCGATCCGCTGTGCCCCTTCAGCGGAAAGATGGTGCGAGAACAAGGCGCCGAGATCGGCCGACGCATCGAGGCCGGCAAGCTCCATGTCAACCTTCGCTTCGTCAATTTCCTCGAAAAGTATTCGGCCAGTGGCACTTATGACAGCAGAGCGATCTACGCCGCCTACCTCGTCGCCGACCATTCGCAATCCAGCGACACCACGTGGCGCTTCATCGAGCAGATCTATTCCGCTGATCAGCAACCGAGAGAAAAGGGCCCGTCAGATCTCAGCAACGATCAACTCGCCGGCCTGGCTGACCGCGTCGGCGCGCCGCAATCCGCACAAGACATGATCCGGTTGGGGCTGCCCATTCCCTACGACGCGCACACCATCGCGACGAACAACCATGCGCTGCTCAGTCAATTCCCGGATCCCGGTGTGCCCCTTGTGGTTATCGACAACAAGGCGGTCGACGGGAATTCCGGTTGGCTCGATCAACTGCCACGCTGAGCGCGCCGGCGCCGTTGCCTATCGGTATTCCCACAACTGCGGTGTCCCGTGGCCATTGTCGGCGATTGGGAGATAGACCTGGCCGGTTACCGAGTCCAGGGCCAAGGTATGAGCTCCGTCGGCGATGTGAGCCGATCCCCGCGCGTGTAGATGTCCGCGGTCGTGGTCGGCGATGCTGACCCAGCCGCTTTCAGACGCGACGTAAACCCGATCTCTCGACGGATCGTAGGCGAGCACATCAGGCGAATCACCGACCGTGAGCCTGTCGACGACACTGCGGCCCGCGAGATCGACTGTGGCCAGGGTGGCATTGCCTTCGCAGCCGACGAACATGACCTGGTGAACGTTGTCGAGCGCTTGGCCGTGTGGGTGGTTGCATCCCGGAGTCGGAATGCGGTCGACGACCGATTTCGAGGCGGGATCGATGACCGCCAGGTCACCGCGGCCTTGTACGGCAACCACCATACGGTCGATGGCTGGGTCGTAGACAACGTTGCCGACGTCGCCGCCAAGCGGCATGGTCGCGACTACCGCACCGGCGCCCGCGTCGACAACGGTTTCGCTTCCTGAACTTTCGTTGGTACTCCACACCGTATGCCGTCGCGGGTCATAGGCCAGGCCATCCGGATAGGCGGCAGTCGGAGCAGTGAAGACAGTGGCAGCGCTGTCCTCGTCGAGCGCCACCAGCTGGTTGCGCGCGGTCACGGTCGCATAGATGCGCCTCTGCTCGGGCACCACGATCACGCCGTGCACATCCGGCAGGTCGTTCACGGTACGCAGCACCCGCTGGTGAGTCAGATCGACCTCGACGAGTTGGCCAGCCCCCATATGCGCCAGGAAGAGCAGACCTCTTCCAGCGTCGAGTGCCGCATAATCGAAACGCCCTGTGCCACCGGTCAAATCCAGCGCCGACACCTGTTGCCATGGCAGGGACTGCGGACCGGCCGGGCCACCAGCACACCCCGCCGTGGCAAGGAGGCCGGTCACCGCAACGCAGACCAGACGCCGCGTCGCTGCCCGCACCACCATCGCGTGACCTAAGTCAGTCACAGGTTGAACCTTACGCCGGGCGATGCCGAATCTAGGCTCCGGCGAGCACCTCCTGCGCCGTGGGCAGTTGCGGCCGTGACCGGTCGAGAAACACCGGCGCCCCCGGATCGGCGCTCACCGCACCTGGTACGACGGGCGAGCTGTTCGACAGAGTGGCCTTGAGGACATGTACGAATTGAGCGGGCTGATCATTCTGCAGGTAGTGGTTGGCGCCCGGCAGTAACCAAAACTCGTTGTCCCCCGGTTTGGTCGCGAGGTAGTTGTTCCACACGTATGCCGCGACCCGCAGGGGCGATATCTCGTCGTACAACCCCCACACCACAGTGGTTTTCACCGGCATGGCGGCCAGCGCCTGCAGCCATTGCTCCTCGTGCTCGGAACGTTCCACCAGATACTGAATGGTGTCGTGGATGACGCCGATGCCGTCGTTGACGGCGAAGGTCTCTGCCAACGCGGTGATCGCCGGATCGTCGAGTGTCCGCCGCGGCGTGAACGTCGTCTGTCCCAAGCCGGCGGCGAGGAGCTGGGGTGTGATGGCCGCGACGGTCGCTGGAGCCGACTCGGGATGCAGGACGAGGCGCTGAAATTCATTCAGATTCGACAGGGGCAGAAAGATGTTGCCATTGCTGAGCACGAGGTTGGACACCGCGAACGGCGTCTCGCCGGCGCTACAGCGGCGGGCGAACGCCAGCGCAACACTGTCGCCGCGATCGTGGGCGACGACTGCGCCCTCGTGCGCACCGAGGACGTCGAGCAGGTAGTAGCCGAGCAGTTCACTGTCCCGCTTCAGGGTGTAGCTCTCGCCTTTCGGCTTGTCCGAGAATCCGAAGCCGGGCAGGTCCAGGACGCACACCCGATAGTCGGCACTGAGTTCCTCCACGACGTCCTGCCAGTCGATGCTGCTGGTCGGAAACCCGTGCACCATCAACAACATCGGCGCCTCGGGATCGCCGAACTCGGCATGGAAGATGTTCAGCGTGCGGGTATGCCGCATCGGTTCGGTCGGGGTCCACTCAAAGTGGCTACCGGCTTCCAGCCAGGACTGAGCAGTTCTTTCCATGATGAGGCCTCTCTCTGTGCGCGAGCCGTCAGTACCCGCCGTCGTCCCGCAAGCGAATGCGGGGCGGTATGAGCGCCCAGATGGCCCGTCCGGCCTGGAATCCCAGAGAGATCGACAGCATCGACACCAACATCAGGATGATCGCGGTGGTGCTGCCCCCGTCGCCGCCGACGATCTCCGTGATGCCCACCAGGCCGATCGAGCTCGGCACCATGAGCCAGAAACCGGGTACCAGCAGAACTCGTGAGGACGGCGTCGAGCGCAGCTCACCCAGCGCCAAGGTGCACAACATGAGTGCCAGGCCGCCGCCGAAACCGCTGGTGTACGCGCCGAAAAGCTGAGCGGTCGCGTACTGGGCGGTGTAGCTGACGTAGAGGATGAGCAGAAGCCAGGGCAGGAACCGTCGGGGCGGACCGTGGTAGAGCATGATTCCCACGCCGTACACCGCAACTCCGACCCAAGGTGCCCATGGCCCGATCATGTTGCGTGGCGTGTCGGTCAGTTCCCATTGCGTGATGCCGAGGGCCTGGATGCCGAGCACGATCCCGAGCGCAAGCTGCGCCAGGCGAGTGAACCCTTGGGTCAGGCGAGCTGCGGCCGAGACGACTTCGCCGGTAGAGGCCTCGAGTATTGCCAGCGTGATGCCCACTCCGGGCAGGAACAACGTGAGCGGCGGGATGAGGACTCGCAGGCTGTCCTGGCCCATGTGCAGCAACCGTCCGATGCTGAACGCTGCAAACGTGACGATGAAGGCGCTGATGAACGGCAGGAGCCGCAGGAAGGCGGCGTTGTAACGCGCGACGATGTCGAGAGCTCCGACGACCAGCCCGAACCCGGTCGCCGCGACCAGCCCCGCCGGTGTCGGCTGCAAGATCAACCCGTATGCCGCGCTCTGCACCGCATACCCGATCATGTTGACCCACCAGGGAAGCGGCCGCGGTAGCGCCTGGATCCGATCGAGCTCGGCGGACCCGTCCGCAGGACTGATGGAGTTCCGATACGTTCTGCGCACCAGCGCGCCGAGTTGGAACGCCTGGTCATAGCGCAGGTCACCACCGACATGCTCGATGCGGCTGTGACAGGATTCGCCGACCTGAATGTAGTTCGGCAGGATGAAAAAGCGGGGCTCTAGCTGGAAGCGGTCGCTGGCCCGCGTGATCACCATCCGCACGTAGTCGACCGAATAATCGGCGGCGAGCATCGCGGCGCCGAGCCGCGCCAGATAGTCGACGGCAGCACGCCGTTGGTCATCGACGTGCTCAACCGTCTCGGACACGATCGGAACTGTAAAACGTTTGCCGCGGGGACGTGCCGGGTTTGGCCGGTCGAACCGTATGCGAGTCGCCTCAGGGCGAATTCAGCGATTCCACAGGACGCGCAACCCGGTCGGCAATTTTCGCCCGCGGAAATTCCCGACCGGGTGCGGAAATCAGGTCCAGTTCCACACCGACATGTCGTCTGCCGGGTAGTTCATGCAGACGTCGGTGGTGCGGGCGGCGACACCCTTGTTGTTGAAGAACAATTTGGCCCAGTTCGGCCACCGCCAGGACATGTTCTCGTAGAAGGCATTGGTGGCGGTGTCCTCGGAATACTGGCGTCGTCCGGCGTAGTCCAACGAGAAGAACCAGTGAATCCGGTCCTGGGCGCCCTGCTGATCGGCTGCGGGCTTGTTGTTGTAGTCGATCATGTAGCGCTCGTAATACACCGGTTCGACATCACGCGCGGCGGCCATGATCTGCTCCGCCGTGCACGGTGTCTTCAGGATGCGATTGGGAATCGGGTAGTCGTCGGTTGCGTCGGCCGACGCGACCACCGGAACCGCTCCCACTGTCGCAGCCATCGCGACAGCTGCGACCGCACAACGAATCAGTTTCGTAGACAACGCTTTTCCCTTCTCACCCCGACTCATCACGCCAGCGCCTCTTCGGGGTTCCGCTGCAGCGCCTTCGGCCACGGTTGCGGCACCGGGCGTTGACGGACCCGCTGCGGCCACCAGAACCAGCGGCCGAGCAGCGTAGCGATCGACGGTGTCATCAACGTGCGGACCACGAGGGTGTCGAACAGCAAGCCGAGACCGATGGTGGTGCCGACCTGCCCGATGATGATCAGATTGCTGACCGCCATCGACGCCATCGTGAAGGCGAAGACCAAGCCCGCGGCCGTGACGACGGCACCGGTGCCGACCATGGCGCGGATGATGCCGGTCCTCAATCCCGCATGGATCTCTTCCTTGATCCGCGAGACCAGCAGCAGGTTGTAGTCCGCGCCCACGGCCAGCAGCACGATGACCGACATCGGCAGCACCATCCAGTGCAGCGGGATGCCCACGATGTGTTGCCACAGCAGTACCGACAAACCGAATGCCGAGGCCAGGCTCAACACCACTGTCCCGACGATCACCGCCGAGGCCACGACGGCTCGCGTGAGGACCATCATGATGATGAAGATCAGGATCAGCGCTGCTGACGCGACGATGACCAGGTCGTAATTGGCCCCGAGCTGCATGTCGTTGTACATGGCCGCGCTGCCGCCGAGGTAGATCCGGGCGCCTTCGAACGGTGTCCCCTTGATCGCGTCGGCCGCCGCGATCTTGAGCGGTTCGATGCGTGAGGTGCCCTCCTGGGTCAGTGGGTCACCCTGATGAATGATCGTGAACCGCACCGCATGTCCGTCGGGTGACATGAACAGCTTGATCCCGCGCTGGAAGTCGGCCGTCTGGAACGCTTCCGGTGGCAGGTAGAACGAGTCGTCGTTCTTGGCGGTGTCGAACGCCTCGCTCATCGCGGTGGAGTTCTCCTGCATCGCCATCGCCTGGTTCTGCTGCGCCTTCTGCACCTGGTACTGGTTGAGCAGCGTCCGCTTCTGGTTCTTCATCGACTGGATCTGCGCCGGCATCACGGCGACCATGCGCGGCATCAGATCGGCCATGCGCTGCATGTCGGGAACCAGGTCCTGGAAGTCGTCGGACATGGTGCCGATTCCGTCGAGGCTGTCGAAGACCGACCGCAGGGACCAGCACATCGGAATGTCGAAGCAGTGCGGCTCCCAGTAGAGATAGTTGCGGAGCGGCCGGAACTGATCGTCGAAATCTGCCAGGTGATCCCGAACCTGCGAGATGTCCCCGGAGGTCGTCTTCATCTTGTCGGCCATACGCTGCGACACCGCGGCGAGGTCCGTCTGGATGTTCATCATCTCGGTCATGGCGTCGATGCTCATCTGCAGGTCGTCAGCCTGCTTGAGCATGTTCTCCAGATTGGTCTGCATGTAGTCGTTGTTCATGATCTGGCTATTGCCGTTCTGGCCCAGCGAGTACGGGATCGTCGAATGCTTGATCGGATCCCCGTCGGGACGCGTGATGGTCTGCACCTGCGCGATGCCATGAACCGCCTTGAGCGCCTTGGCGATCTTGTCGATGACCAGGAAATCGGCCGGGTTCCGCAGATCGCGATCGGTCTCGATCATCATCAGATCCGGGTTCATCTTGGCCTCGGAGAAATGCCGGAAGGCGGCCGAGTATCCGACGTTCGCCGGGACGTCCTCGGGCAGGTAGATGCGGTCGTTGTAGGTGGTGTGGTAACCGGGCAACGCGATCAGGCCGATCAGCGATGCGACGATGGCGCACACCAGGATTGCGCCGGGCCACCGCACGGTGGCAGTGCCGATCTTGTGCCACCCGCGGGACTGAGTCGTCCGCTTGGGCTCCAGGATCCGGCCGAAACGGCTGAGCACGGCGATCGCGGCGGGCCCCATGGTCAATGCCGCCGCGACGACGATCACCATGCCGATCGACAGCGGGATGCCCATCGTCTGGAAGTACGGCAGCCGGGTGAAATGCAGGCACAGCGTCGCACCGGCGATGGTCAGACCGGAGGCCAGCACGACATGCGCAGTGCCGTGGAACATGGTGTAGTAGGCCGATTCTCGGTCCTCGCCGGCTCGCCTCGCCTCCTGATATCGACCGATCAGGAAGATCGCGTAGTCGGTGGCCGCGGCGATGGCCAGCGTCACCACCAGGTTGGTCGCGAAGGTCGTCAGACCGAAGACGTTGTGGAATCCCAGGAATGCCACCAGTCCCCGGGCAGCGGACAGCTCGAGCACGACCATCACCATCACGATGAGCATCGTGATGACGGAGCGGTAGACCCCCAACAGCATGACGGCGATCACGGCGAACGTGACCATCTCGATCATTTCCATGCTCTTGTCGCCGACGGCGTTCTGATCGGTACTCGTCGCCGCGGGCCCCGTGACGTAGGCCTTCATGCCTGGCGGAGCGGGACTTTCGGTGGCGATGTGGCGCACCGCATCGACCGACTCGTTGGCGAGGGTTTCCCCTTGGTCACCGGCGATATAGACCTGGACATACGCGGCTTTGCCGTCGGCACTCTGAGCGCCTTTGGCCGTGAGCGAGTCGCCCCAGAAGTCTTGGACGTGCTGCACGTGCGTGGTGTCGGCACGCAGATCGCGAACCATCTTGTCGTAGAAGTCATGTGCGTCGGCACCCAGCGGCTGGTCGCCTTCGAGCACGATCATCACCGAGCTGCTGGTGTCGTACTCCTGGAAGACCTTGCCGACGCGTTTGGTGGCGATCATCGACGGTGCGTCGTTCGGGCTCATCGACACCGCACGCAGCTTGCCGACTTCCTCGAGCTGCGGGACAACGGTATTGAGAACGGCGACGATCGCAATCCACGCCAAGATGATCGGCACCGCAAATGTTCGGATGAACCGGGGCAGCCACGGACGCGGCGGCGCCGCGTGGCGAGCGGTCGGGATCGCGTCGGTCGGCGCGTCCTCCGTCGGCGCGCTCATGCGGCCTTCACAAAGCAGAAGGTTTCGGCATTCATGCCGGTAGCGGTCCTCTCCTGTTTGACCTCGTCATCAACGCTGACGCGGCAGCTGATGCTGTCGCCGTCGCCTTGGGCCATGATGTTGGGCATCACCGACGGCAGGGTGGTCTGCAGAGTCAACGTCCACGGCAAGGGCGTGCTGGGCACGCGTTGAGGTTTGCCTTCGAGATCCATGTAGTTGATCACTGCCGTCGAGCCCGAGCCGAAGATCTCGTATTTGACGATCTTGGGGTTGAAGTCCTCGGCGTTATCCGAGGATTTATCCGTCACCACAACGGGATTCGAACCGAAAACCTTCCGCACGTTCATCACGACCAGCCCGCCGGCCACAACGGCGACGATGATCAACACCGGGAGCCACATACGTCGCAGCGCCTTGGTCATTGTGGGCCTCTCAGCGTTCGGTGGTTTCGCGACGACCTCGTGCGCGACTGCCTGCTCAGTTCCGTTAAGCAAGCTAACCTAATAAGTGGATAAGTTCAATCCACTTATGACGCCGATCACTTAAGCTGGGAGATATGACCGACGGAACTCGCCGCGTACTGCGCAAGGATGCGGAGCGCAATCGGCAGCGTGTTCTCGACGCCGCGCGGGAACTGTTCGCCGAAAAGGGTCTCGAAGCGACCCTCAACGACGTGGCACGGCACGCCAATGTCGGGGTGGGCACCGTGTACCGGCGCTTCGCCACGAAGCAAGAGCTGCTCGACGCCGTCTTCGAGGACGGCATCGACCAGGTCGTCGCCCTCGCGGAAACCGCGTTGCAGAAAGACAATTCGTGGGACGGATTCGTGTGGTTCGTCGAGCAGCAATGCGAGCTGACCGCGACCGACCGAGGGCTGCGCGAGATGGTCTACAGCAGAGCCTACGGCGGCCACGGAGTCGAATGCGCGCGCCTGCGGCTATCCCCGTCGGTCACGAAACTCGTCGAGCGGGCCCGCGCCGACGGGTATCTGCGGCCTGACGTCGAAGGCTCGGACATGCCGATCCTTGGCCTGCTGGCCGGAACCGTCAGTGAATGGGCCGGTCACGTCCAACCCGACCTGTGGCGGCGCTACGTCGCACTGCTGCTCGACGGCATGCGGCAGCGCGACGACCAACCAGGCCTGCGCGTGGACGCGCTGAAAGACGACCAGATGGATACGGCGATGCATGGCTGGCAACCGGCGGGAAGCCCTCCCTAGGAGGACGTCACCCGTTGCCCCACAGGTGCCCCATGTGCACGAGTTCCCCACGGCCCGAAGTTATTTCGGCCACCGCGGAATCCAGAGTCGTCGCCTCTGCGCACAGCACCCTGATAACCGCCTTCTGCCCGTAGTCGACTCCGTCGACCTCGAACCCCCGCCGCCGTAGTTCGGCCTCGACCCACCCCGCCTCGGCGTGATCGACCGCGAGGGTGAACATGTGCAATCGCACACGTGCCTGCAGCGGCGTCGATTCGAGTGCCGACGTGACCGTGCCCGAATACGCGCGCGTGAGCCCGCCGGTCCCGAGCTTGATACCGCCGTAGTACCGCGATACCACCGCAACCACGTTCACCAACTCTCGCGCCTTGAGCACAGACAGGATCGGCGCACCTGCGGTTCCGCTCGGCTCGCCGTCGTCGCTGTACCGCTCGACGCGAGTCTCGACGTCGTCCCCGAGGACGTAGGCAAAGCAGTGGTGACCCGCTCCACGTTCCAGTTCATGGGCGAGCGCCACGAATGCGTTGGCCTCTTCCTCGCCGCCGCAGTGGCGGAGCCGGGCGATGAAGCGTGACTTCTTGATCGTCTCCTCGAAGTAGGGCCTGGCCTCGGGATCGAGCGAGAACGACATACGCGGAATTGTAGGAGTGCAGGTCGCGCCCACCGCGCCGTCAAAAGCGAGATCGGAATTCCCCCCAGGGGGCATCACTGCTCTGTCGAGCGGACAACGGGGTTCAGGAACGTCCTGGTACGCGGCCGCCGAGTCGCTCCAGGACACGGCACTTGCCGCATCCCCCGAGCGGCATACCCAGAGCTGTCGGTGATGCCGCCTACGATTCCACCGGCACACCTTTGACGAGACCCCGATCGCCCTGACGCCGGCCGCGGTGGGAAGGACCAGCAGTGAGTTACAACGCCGCAGACATCACCGAGCTCGACGATGTCCAGCACACGCGCCTGCGGCCCGCGGTGAACCTGGGCCTCGACGTGCTCAACACCGCGCTGCGTGAGCTGGTCGACAACGCGATCGAAGAGGTCGCCGACCCCAGCCACGGCGGATCCACGGTGACCATCACCCTGCATGCCGACGGATCGGTCAGCGTCGCCGACGACGGCCGCGGCCTGCCCGTCGACTCCGACCCCGTCACCGGGAAGAACGGCATCGTCAAGACCCTCGGCACCGCACGGGCCGGAGGCAAGTTCTCCGCCCACTCCGACGCCGCCAGCACCGGTGCCGGGTTGAACGGCATCGGTGCCGCGGCGGCCGTGTTCATCTCCGCCCGCACCGATGTGACGGTGCGCCGCGCGGGCAAGACCTACCTGCAGAGTTTCGGTCGCGGCTACCCGGGCGTGTTCGAGGGCAAGGAGTTCGACCCCGATGCGCCCTTCACCCGCGCCGACACGCACAAGCTCCGCGGTACAGGCAATCGCAAACCCGACGCGCACGGCACCACGGTGCGCATCCTGTTCGACCCGGCCGTGGTGCCGGATTCGAGCGTTGACATCGGCGAAGTCCTGCTGCGCGCCCACGCGGCGGCGCGCATGTCGCCCGGAGTGCACCTCCACGTCGTCGACGAAGGCTGGCCCGGCGAGGACGTACCGCCCACGTTGATGGAACCGTTCAACGGCCCGTGGGGCACCGACACCCTGCTCGATCTCATGTGCACCGCCGGCGGCACTCCCCTGCCCGACGTGCGAGCAGCCGTCGAGGGTCGTGGTGAGTACACGACCGGCCGCGGTCCCACCCCGTTCCGCTGGTCGTTGACTGCCGGGCCTGCCGAACCGGCCACGGTTGCCGCGTTCTGCAACACCGTGCGCACCCCTGGCGGGGGATCGCATCTGACGGCCGCCATGAAGGGGCTGTCCGAAGCCCTGGCCGACCGCGCGTCGCGCATCCGCGATCTGGGCCTGGCCAAAGGCGAGGACGGCCCGGAGCCGCAGGACTTCGCCGCGGTCACCGCGTTGGCCGTGGACACTCGCGCACCCGACGTGGCATGGGATTCCCAGGCCAAGACCGCGGTGTCGTCACGGTCGTTGAACCTGGCCATGGCCCCCGATGTGGCCCGCAGCGTCACCATCTGGGCGGCCAACCCCGGTAACACCGACGCGGTGTCGCTGTGGACGAAGCTGGCGCTGGAGTCGGCCCGAGCACGGCGCAGTGCCGAAGGCGCCAAGGCCCGCTCCCGCGCGGCGTCGAAGGCCAAGGGGCTGGGGACGAATCTGTCGCTCCCGCCGAAGCTGCTGCCGAGCCGGGAAACCGGCCGCGGGTCGGGCGCCGAGCTGTTCCTGTGCGAGGGTGATTCGGCGTTGGGCACCATCAAGGCGGCGCGCGACGCCACGTTCCAAGCGGCGTTCCCGCTGAAAGGGAAGCCGCCCAACGTCTATGGGTTCACCGTGAGCAAGGCGCGGGTCAAAGACGAGTTCGACGCGATCGAACGCATCCTGGGCTGCGGGTTGCGCGACAACTGTGATCCGGAACAGTGCCGGTACGACCGGATCCTGTTCGCCTCCGACGCCGACCCCGACGGCGGCAACATCAACTCGAGCCTGATCTCGATGTTCCTGGACTTCTACCGCCCGCTGGTAGAGGCCGGGATGGTCTACGTGACGCTGCCGCCCCTGTTCGTGGTCAAGGATGGAACGCAGCGGATCTACTGCCAGGACGAGTCCGAGCGCGACGCCGCGGTCGCGCAGATGCGCGCCACCTCCAAACGCAAGGTAGAGGTGCAGCGCAACAAAGGTCTCGGCGAGATGGATGCCGACGACTTCTGGAACACCGTGCTGGATCCGCAGCGGCGCACCGTGATTCGGGTACACCTCGACGACGGCGAGAAGAAGTTGCACCACACGCTGTTCGGCGGGCCGCCCGAGGGCCGGCGCACGTGGATGGCCGATGTCGCCTCCCGCGTCGACACCTCCGCGCTGGACCTGGACTAGGAGTACGAAGTGACCGCCACCCTGGACGTTCCCGAACAGAACCCGGATCTGGTCCTCGACCAGAGCGCCGACGACTACTGGAATCACTATCAGCTGACCTTTGCGCTCTACAGCGTCAGCGATCGCGCCATCCCTTCGGCGTTCGACGGGCTCAAGCCCGGCCAACGGCGCCTGCTCTATCAGATGCACGATTCGAAGCTGCTGCCTGGCAACAAGCCGCAGAAGTCCTCGAAGGTGTGTTCGGCCGTCACCGGCAACCTGCATCCGCACGGCGGCGCATCGATGTACGGCGCAGCCGCGCTTATGGCCGCCGAGTTCCAGCGCGTGAAAGTCATTGACGGACAAGGCGCATTTCCGCGCATTCAGGGCGACATCCCGGCCGCTGACCGGTACACCGAGATGCGGTTGTCGGCGCCCGGTGCCGCGCTGACCGCCGAACTCGACGATCACGCGGTGCCCATGGTGTCCACGTTCGACGGCGAGTGGATCGAGCCGACGGTGCTGCCGGCACGGTGGCCGGTGCTGTTGTGCAACGGCGCCGTGGGCATCGCCGAAGGCTGGGCCACCAAGGTGCCCGCACACAATCCGCGCGAGGTCATGGCCGCCTGCCGGGCGCTGCTCAAGACCCCGAACATGACCGACGACAGGTTGGTGAAACTCATTCCCGGCCCCGACTGGGGTTGCGGCGCCACCGTGGTCGGCACCACCGGACTGCGGGAGTACATCACCACCGGCCGGGGCGCATTCACGGTACGCGGCACCTTGACGGTCGACGGAAAGAACGTCGTCATCACCGAACTACCGCCCGGTGTCGCGAGTAACACTGTGCAGGACCGGATCCGGGCCCTGGTCGAGTCCGGTGAACTGTCCGGTGTGGCCGATATGTCCGACCTGACCGACCGCCGCAACGGGCTGCGGATCGTGGTCACCGCCAAACGCGGCCACAGCGCCGAGACCATCCGCGAGCAACTGCTCGCATTGACACCGCTGGAGTCGACGTTCGCCGCCAGCCTCGTCGCCCTCGACGAGGACCGTGTGCCGCGGTGGTGGTCGGTGCGTGAGCTGATCAGCGCGTTCCTGCACCTGCGTGACTCAGTCGTGGTGCGCCGCAGCGAGTATCGGCTGGAGAAGGTCACCGCGCGCCGGCATCTGGTAGCCGGCCTGATGAAGATTCACCTGGATATCGACACCGCTGTCGCGATCATCCGAGCCTCCGACACTGTCGACGAGGCCCGCACGGGACTGCAGGAGCGGTTCGAGATCGACTCCGACCAGGCCGACTATGTGCTGGCACTGCAGCTGCGGCGCCTGACTCGGCTCGACGTCATCGAGCTGCAAGCAGAAGCAGAGAAGCTGGACGCCGAGTTTGCCGAACTGACCGAGCTGGTATCGAACCCCGACGCGCGGCGGGTGGTCATCGACAACGAACTCATCGAGACGGCAAAGCTGTTCAAGGGGCCCGAGTTCGACCGCCGCACCGTCCTGGACTTCGACGCCACCCCGACGGCATCGAGCGCCGACGAGGACGGCCCCCGTGAACGCAAAGTCAATACCGCTTGGCGCCTCGACGACCGGGGTGTGTTCTCCGACAGCCACGGCGACCTCCTCACGTCGGGCCTGGGCTGGGCGGTCTGGACCGACGGACGCGTCAAGTTCACCACCGGCAACGGTTTGCCGTTCAAGATCCGCGACATTCCGGTGGCACCCGACATCACCGGGCTGCTGCGGTCCGGCGTGCTGACACCGGGCTACCACCTGGCCCTGGTGACGCGACGGGGCAAGATCCTGCGTATCGACCCCGCCGCGGTGAACCCGCAGGGCGCGGCCGGTAACGGCGTGGCCGGAGTGAAGCTTGCCGGCGACGGCGACGAGGTCATCGCCGCGCTGCCGGTCAGCTGTGAAAACGGCGAGGCCATCCTGTCGATCTCCGAAAAGGGTTGGAAGGTCACCGAAGTCGCCGACATCCCGGTGAAGGGCCGTGGTGGCGCGGGTGTCGGGTTCCACCCGTTTGTCGGCGGCGAGGACGCGGTGCTTGCGGCCTCGATCTCCCCGACCGGCTATGTGCGCAACGGCAGGGCGGTACGCGCGGAGAAGCGCGCGAAGGCTTCGGTGAAGGGGGCCGGCACTGACGTATCGCCCGCCGGATAACTGCCTCAGCGTTCAGTCGGCCGCGGACTCCAACCGGAATCCCACCTTGAGGGTGACCTGAAAGTGTTTCACCTCGCCGGCGTCGAGGTGTCCTCGAACGTTCTGCACCTCGAACCAGTCCAGGTCGCGCACAGTCTGCGAAGCGCGTGAGATGGCGTTGCGGATCGCCGCATCGATGCCGTCTGGTGAACTGCCTACAACCTCGATGACACGGTAGACGTGATCGCTCACAGTGGTCTCCTTCCGAACGTCAACCTGGACGTCCAAGCGTATGGCTACCCAAGTTGGCGTGGCGGTCAAACCGCCGTAACTCGTTCACCGGTGGCGCCGAACACTATGCGGCGCAACCAGAATTCGCGCCTCGGTAGACCAGGCACTGCAGCCGTTCCGCGGGAATCAATTCAGCGGCGCCACGTTGGTTGTCAGAATTCTGGTGGTTGCACGAGGCTCTGACGTCTCGTCTTGTTGTCGCAGTTGGTGTTTGAGTCCGCAACGACGGGGGGATAGTGCCTGCCTTGCACGGATCCGTCGACATAAATCGACCATGGGCAGGAGCTGCATTCGCTTCTGTCGAGTTCATCAAGTGCAGCGGCGGCGATGATGACGATCGGAGACCCGCATGCCGGGCACCGCATCATTCAGCAATACCACTGTCGCTACGCCGGCGCAACGACGAATGTGGCGCGCACTGCCGCGCGACACTACCGGTAATGCTAGCCGTCCTACGAGACAGATTGTGGTGCTTTTGGATTCGCCTCACGTGCGGCCAGGTATTCTGCTGCATCCGACGCGGGGCTATGCCGTCAAATGCCCGTCGACAAGGCAGCTCCCACCGGCCGCCCTGGTATGGATGTCGACGCAATGCAGCGCCACATCATCGAGGAGGTCGACGTCGCCGAGAGGCAAGGTGGCCCGCAATGTCACGGGATTGTGCATGACATCGAGGTGGAATACCGCGTCGACCAGCTGTCTGCGCACCCGCGGCGAGGGATTCCCCGCAGCGATGTCGATGCAGAGCTCGATGGCCGAGCAACTGGGCCGGATGTCGGCGAACGCCACATCGTGGTGCCCGGCGGCGACACTGACGTGATATTCGCCGCGCTCGGCGGTGATACAGGTGGACAGGACGCCGGCGTACGGGTCGAGGTCGGCGTGAGATTCGTTCATCACTGCTCCCGTGCACATCGGTAGGTGGCGAGCCATTTGATGCGTCCGCTGATCGGGCCGCCCGATGCGCGCCGGGAGGTCCGTTACTACGGTCCCACCATTCCCGTCGCGGCGGAAGGGGCCCGTGGCCATCTGATGCCACAACATCGTGGTGCCCCACCCACACGCCGCCACGGTCACATCCGCTGCTGCGACGACTGCCGTCGGCTCAGCGGCGCTGCCCTGCCGTGGGTTGGGTATGAAGCAATGTCACCGTGCCCTCGTCGGTTCCGACGTCGACTCGGGTAATGCCCCGTCCGGATGACAGGCACACGACGGGCAGCTCCGGGTTCTCGACGCCGACTCCCGTCATCAACCAGTTCTCCAGGTCGGATCGGCTCTCGGCAACCGAGAGCGCCCGCACGCCGCGCGGCCTCACGGTGTGCGCAGCGGTCAGCAGGCCGGGATTCTTATTGCCGGCATCCCTCGCCAGCAGAAACGGCAGCCCAGGCGACTCGAAGGCACGCGTCATCCCGAGATGGTGGACGCCCACACCCTCGCGGGTCAGCCGGCCGATCGGCAACGCGGTCTGTTGCGCCCGGGTGCGCAGTTCCTCGGCGGTGACTTCCACTGCCCAGCCGGCAAACGCCTCGTCCGCCTCGGCCAACGCCGCGAGCACCAACCGTCCGAAAGGGTTGTCCCGAGCGAGGTCTGGATCATGTACCGCGACCAGCTCCAGGTATCCGCGGCCCAACGGAACGATGTAGTTATGGGTGCCCAGGCCGTCGTGCACTCCGCCTTTGACAGCTGTCAGACCGGTCGTGTCCGCGAGCTGACGCGCGGACACGTCGAGATCGTTCGTTGCGATGACGATGTGGTCGAGGTGCACGAGCCTGTAATGCCCTTTCTTGGTAACCCGACGGGCAGGTGGCGATCGAGTCGCCGCTACGAACATCGCATGCTAGTCGCAGCGGACGACTGCCCCGCAGATCGCAACGATCTGTTGCCACACGGAGGGCGGTCCGCGGTGAGCGGTATCAAAGCCAGCGCCCCTGCCAGAGCGATCGCTCCGCTGCCGATCAGGAAGCGCCAGTCGCCCAACCACGCAGCCACGATCGGGGTGCCTGCCCTGGCCAGTGCCATGGGCACGGTGATGGCCGCCAGCACAGTGGCGAAGTGAGCCACCCCGAAACTGGTCGCCACCAGAAGCGGCCGGGCGATCACGCCGATGCCCTGACCGAGGCCGACGGCAGCCACGCACAAGAAGGTCAGCGGCACCGAGAGCCCAACGAAGGGCAGTGCGACCAAGCCGACTCCTTGTACCGCGAACGCGACCGCGGTCGCAGACGTCAGGTGCCAACGCCGCCCCACCGTCGTGATGACAAGCCGCGACAAGATCTGCAGCACACCGACGGCGATGGGCATCGCCGTGGCGACGACTGCCGAATGGCCGACGTCCATCAGGTAGGCGACCACCAACAGCAGGAACGCCGCCACGGAGCCCGCCTGACCGACGAATGCCACGAGGAGCAACCAGAACCGCTTCTGCCGCAAGGCCTCCCGGATCGGTATTCCGCTGTGGCCGCGGAGCAGGTCGCGATGCGCGGCGAGCGCGGGGATGGCGATCGCATGCGCGGGAACGCATGTCAGAGCGTAGGCCACACCAAGCACCGCCACCGTGGTGCGCCAACCGAATTCATTGTTCATCCAGCCCAGTAGCGGATACACCAGATATGTGGCCAATCCGGCGATCATGGTGACAGTCAGGATGGCACGGTCGCGGTACCCCGGCTCCGTCACCACGACGATCACCGCGAACGCCGCTTCGTACGTCGACAGTGTGATCGACAGACCGATGAGTACGAACGCCACGTACAGCACCACCAACGAATGTGCCTGCGACCACAGCACCACCGCCGCCGCCCCCACCGCTACGCCCGCAGTCATCGTCATCCGGCCGCCGCGCCGGTCCATCAGCCGACCCACGGGGAAAGCCGCAACAGCACCCGTCAGAGTCGAGATCGTGGATGTGGCGGCGGCCGCTGTGCGCGAAACCCCCAGATCGAGCGCCATGGGGACCAGGACAACCGGCAGCACCTGGATCATGGCGATGTAGCCCGCGGTGGTCGTGAACACGAACACCGCGGTCAGCAGTCGCCAGTCCCGTTCTCTACGTTCTGATATCGCATTCGAGTCCGTCATCCGCGGAGCAGGGGAAGCAGCTGACTGCCCTGACGCTCGATCTCGCGCAGATACGGTGTGTCGGACAGGACGAAGTGAGTGATGCCCAACTTCTGGTATTTGCGCAGCGTGCTTGCGACGTCCTCGGCAGATCCGACGATCCAAGTGGTGGCAGCACCGCCCGCCCCGTACTTGCCTGGCGCGGTGTACAGGTTGTCGTCGAGTACCTCGCCGCGATCGGCGAGAGCGAGCAATCGCTGCTGACCGACTGCGGTGCGCCGGTGCGGGTTGTAGGACGGATTCGCCTGTGCCGCCTCGCCTTCGACACCGGCATAGCGCGCCGCCATCTGCGCGACCTTCTCCTCGGCGTCGGCCCAGGCCTGGTCGGTGGTGTCGCGTACGAATGTCGTTACACGCAACCCGAATTCGAGTGGCCGGTGCACACGTCCGATCACCTGGCTCATCGTTCGGAGTCTGTCGATACGCTCAGCTACTCCGTCGAGTGGCTCGCCCCAGAACAGCTGGACATCCGCTTCGGCCGCGGCAACTCGCTCGGCAGCCTCGGAGGCTCCGCCGAAGTACAGCAGAGGGTGTCGACGCTTCCCGCGAACCTGGATGCGCGGCACCACGGTCGAGTCTTGCACGGCGAAATGGGCACCGCGGTACGTCACGTTCTCCTGTGTCCAGAGGGCCCGTACCAGTTGCATGAACTCGCGGGTGCGTTCGTATCGGTCGATCTGTTCGCTGTCGGAGTCACCGTAGGCACCGAGATTGTCCTTGCCCGACACGATGTTCACCCGCACCCGACCTCCGGTGAGATGATCCAGTGTTGCTGCGGCCGAGGCGAAGTTCGCCGGCCGCCAGTACCCCGGGCGCACCGCGATGAGCGGCTCGAACGTGGTGGTCCGCGCTGCCAGGGCTGCCGCCACACTGAACGTGTCCGGGCGGCCCCATCCCGTGCCGATCAGCGCCCCCGTCCAGCCGGACTTTTCCAGCGCCAGAGCCTGATCGGTCAGGGTGTCGAGGCTGTTGTGGTCCTCCGTGACGTCGTCACCGCGGTGACCCGGTTGAACCTCATTGGGGATGTACCAGAGGAATTCGGAACTCATCGATGCTCTCGGGGTGTCAGATGTTCGAGTTGCGCGGTCCGCACAGCCGCGCTCTGGCCCTGAACCAGAAGAAACAGCGCCGACCTGGCGTGCAGCTGAGCTGTGTCGTCCAAGCGGATACCGCGTCCAGACCGTGCCACCAACAGTGCGCGGGTCAGCGTGGCCAGTGCATCGCCGATGGCGACCTTGGCCGCAAGCCGTTCGTCCACCCGATGCCTGCCGTCATCGCGGGCGAGCACCTCGTCGGCCAGGGCATAAGACTGCCGGCGGATCGCGTCGATACGAGGCCGCCAGCCAGCAGAGACTGCTCGGGCTTGCGCATCGGGTTCCACGTCCAACTCGTCGAGCACCGCGTACGCCAATCCGAAATGATGCGGTTGCGCGTCGCTGGACATGCCCAGATCCCGTCGGCGCCACTGGGCTATGGACTCTGTCGAGATCACGTCCCGATCCGGAACACGAACGTCGTTGAGGGTGACACGTTGCGTGCTGCTGCCGCCTACGGCGCTCAGGTCGAGCGCAGTGGCCACGGTGTCCCCCGATACCGGGATCAGTGCGGTGACGACGTTTTCGGTCAAAGGTTCGACCGCTGCGACCGCAAGAGCCTGATTGAGGCCCCAACCGGTCACCCAGGAGATGGTGCCGGAGAACACCCATTCATCTGTGCGCCGCTCAGCGGTCACGTAATGGTCGGGGTACCGGCGGACATCACTGAGCCCCGCCCCCACGAGCAGCCTGCCGTGGACGACATCGCGAGCCCGGTCGGACAACCTCGTGCCGTCCGCATGCTTCTTGGCCAGTAGCTCCACCAGCGGCGCGTGCTGAACCCACAGTAACCAGGTGTTCAGGCACGCCCCGGCAAGGATTTCGCGGATACGTCGATCCGATGCGAGATCTACTGCCGCACCTCCGAATTCCTCCGGGGCGAGGTGATTGAGCAAACCCAGCTCCGCCAGCTCAGCGACCCGCTGCGGCCCGATGCCATGGCGGTCGGTCCGCAGCGCAGACGGCCGCAACACCTCGTCGGCGTAGCGTTGCACCACACCGACCAGAGGGTGCAGGCCGGCATCCGACGCCGTGGCAGCCGATACCGGCTCGGCCACTCGCGTCATTCCCATGTGAGCGAACGCTACTGCGGACCAACATCATTGGTCACGCCTTGAAGTCACCGTGAACGGAACATCTTGCGATCACAGTGAGACAAATAGCTGACGGGATCGGCCGGCCGGCTATTGACTGGAGGCCGCTATCACTGCGCTGCGACGCTGCCCGCCGTGTGTTGCCGACGGTGCTATTGCCGGCCGCGCCCGGCCTCTGTGAAAGGTTCTACAGGCTTGCACCACAACAGAATCCTTCGGATTTCCACGCTGGTTGTCACGGCAGCGGTCGCTGCGACCGTCGCGGGCTGCGGTGGCGGTGGTCAGTCTTCCAACACCGGTGGTTCTCCCGTTTCGGGCGGCACCCTCACCTTCTACGATCCGGTCGAATATCAGGCCTGGGCGCCGACGAACTCGCTGTGGTCCAACAGCCAGGTCGCCGACAATGTCGCCGAACGCCTTATCTGGCAAGATCCGCAGTCCGGTGACTACAAGCCCTGGCTGGCACAGTCCTGGCAGATCAGCGACGACCACCTGGCTTACACCTTCAAGCTCAAGCCGGGGATCACCTTCAGCGATGGCACACCGCTGGACGCCGACGTGGTGAAGCTGAACTTCGACCAGCACGGGCGCGGCGACAGCAAGCTCGGAATCCCCGCGGACCCGTTCTGGACCGACTACGCCGGCACCGACGCCGTCGATGCCAACACCGTCGTGGTGCGGCTGTCCAAGCCCAATGCCGGTTTCATCCAGATCCTTTCGAACTACCGCGCGAGTTCCATCTTGGGCAAGTCTCTGGTCGAGCGGGATCTCAACGGCCAAGGCGATCTGCGAAACTGGGTCGGTACCGGACCATTCGTCGTCGAGTCGGTGACCGGCACCAACGGTGTGACTCTCAAACGTCGCGACGACTACAACTGGCCGCCCGGGGGTTCCACCCACAGCGGCAAGGCATACCTCGACCGGGTGATCTTCAAGACGGTGCCCGAGACCGGAACACGCATCGGCGCACTGCAATCCGGTGAGGCGCAGATCGCCCGAAACATCGCCCCTTACGATGAACAAACCGTGACCGATGGCGGCGGCAAGCTGGTGGCCATTCCGGTAAAGGGCGAGACCAACGATCTCACAGTCCAGTTGAAGAACCCCGACTCACCGGTGCAGGATCTGCGCGTGCGGCTGGCATTACAGGCCGCCACCGATCGGGCCGCCATCAACAAGGCAGTGCTGTCGCCGAACTATCCGATTCCCTCGAGTGCACTCGTCGCGGGAACACCGCTGCGTGGCGACGCGACCAAGTACCTGGGCTACGACCTCGACAAGGCGAACCAGCTACTCGGCGAGGCCGGATGGGTGCCAGGGCCGGACGGTATCCGGGCCAAGGACGGCAATCGACTGAGCTTCCACCTGCGGGTCGCTCCCTATTACCAAGTATCGCAGTCGGTTCTGGAGGTCATCCAGTCACAGTGGCGCAAAGCCGGCGTCGAGGTGAAGATCACCAACCCGTCCCTGACCGAATATGAATCGCAGGAAGCCACCGCGCCGGACTGGGACTTCGACCAGGGCCAGACCTCCACTGACGAACCCAGTGTGCTTCGCACCGCCTACGGGACCGACCGTCAACACGTCACCAACAACCACGTTCCCGATGTGACACTGGACGGACTCCTCGCCGCTCAGTCCGCCGAGTTCGATCCTGACAAGCGCAAAGTCGCGATCCAGGCGATCGAAGACCGCATCTTCGGTCAGGGCTACTCGATTCCGCTCTATGACGAAACACAGGTGTTCGGCCTGGCGCCCTCCGTCCACGGCTTCACGACCGAGTCGACCGGACGGGCTTGGCTGTATGACACCTGGTTGGCCAAATAGGAGGTGACACACGTGCGTCGCTACGCCGTCAACCGGTTGGCACAGTCCGTTCTGGTCCTTTGGGCGGCATACACCCTGTCTTTCATCCTGCTCAGTGCCCTGCCCGGCGACGCGGTGCGCAACCGCATCGCCAATCCTGATGCGCAGATCACGCCGGAAGCAGCGCAGGTTCTGCTCAATTATTACGGGCTGAACCGGCCGTTGTGGGAGCAGTACCTCGGGGCTCTCGGCCACTTGCTACGCGGCGATCTCGGCTTCTCGCTCACCAACGGGCAGACCGTGACAGCACTGCTGTCGGTGGCACTGCCGAACACGCTGCGACTGGCCGGCCTGGCCTTGTTCATCGCTGTGGCACTGGCGGCCGTTCTCGCGGTGCTCAGCAACTATGCACCCCGAGCCTGGGCGCGCTCGTTGACCGCGACGCTGCCGGCGCTGTTCGCCTCGGTACCGACCTTCGTGGTGGGAATACTTGCACTGCAATTCTTTTCGTTTGGCCTGCATCTCATCCCAGCGTCGGACGACGGGTCGTTCGCGGCGCTGATCGGGCCCGCGGTGACGCTGGGGATTCTCATCACCGCTCCGATGGCGCAGGTGTTCATCACCTCGATCGGCAAGACCCGAACGCAGGCCTTCGTGCACGTGTTGTCCGCGCGCGGCGCCGATGAGCGCTACATCTTCACCAAAGGCGTCCTGCGGAATTCGTCGCTGCCGGTACTCACGTTGCTGGGGCTGGCGTGCGGTGAGCTCGTGGCCGGGGCGGTGGTGACCGAAGCGGTCTTCGCACGCTCCGGGGTGGGCCAACTGACCGTCGCCGCGGTCAGTACGCAGGACCTGCCGGTACTGCAGGGCGTCGTGCTGGTGGCCACGTTGACCTACGTATTGGTCAATCTGGCAGTGGATCTCGCCTATCCCTTCCTCGACCCGCGCATCCTCGCCTCCCGCAACGGTGCACGCGATACCCGGGTAGTCCGCCGCGAGCCAGTCGCGGCGGCCATACGGCGACCGGTCACCGCCGAGGCGGTGACCCCGTGACGCTCTCCGTACACGAGCCGACAAATGACGAAAACACCGAAACTGTAGTCACTGCGGTATCACCACCGGCGGTCACCCGTCAGACCTCGCTGCGACGCAGGCTGACCGGACGATGGGGACTGATCCCCGCGCTCGCCGTGTCCACGGTCGCGGTGCTCTGGGCGGTCGTCCCCAGTGCATTCACCCACTATGACCCGATCGCGGTGGACAACACCATCCGCTTGCTACCGCCGTCTGCTCAGCACTGGTTCGGCACCGACCTCTTGGGCCGAGATCTGTACACACGCATCGTCTACGGCGCCCGGGCCTCTCTGCTGGGCGCGAGCACGGCGGTTGGAATCGCAGCCGTGATCGGTTCCGCGCTGGGGGCTACTGCCGGCTGGTTCGGTGGCCGTGTCGACGGTGCGTTGATGCGGCTGATCGACGTGGTGCTGTCCATTCCCGGCTTTCTGTTCGCCATCACCATCGTCGTGCTCTACACCGCACAGACGGGCTCTACCGGACTGCTGCCGGCAGCCATCGCGGTGGGACTCACGTCGTCGGCCACCTTCGCCCGGTTGATCCGATCGGAAGTCCTGCGAGTACGGGAGAGCAACTACGTGGAAGCCGCGATCACCAGCGGTGCCACCACGTCGGCGATCCTGGCCCGCCACGTCATTCCTAATTCTCTGGCGCCCACCGTGGCGCTGATCGCCGTACAACTCGGCATCGCGATCATCTGGATCGCCTCACTGAGCTTCCTCGGGCTGGGTGCCCAACCGCCACAACCGGAATGGGGGCTACTGGTGGCCGACGGCCGCAAATACATCGCAACCCGAGGCTGGCTGACCCTGTTCCCCGCACTGACCATCGTGGCAGTGGTGTTGTCCATCAACCATATTTCACGATATTTGACCGAAAGGCGCGGTTCATGAGCGAACGACCGGTGCTGTCGGTGCAAGGCCTGTCCGTCGGATACTCGACAGGTCATCGGATCGACCAGGTGCTGCACGACGTGAGTTTCGACCTCGGCCCCGGCGAAGTCCTGGCGCTGGTGGGCGAATCGGGTTCGGGCAAAACCACCACCGGCCAGGCAATCCTCGGCTTGTTGCCGCCCAACGGGCAGGTGCTCGCCGGGTCCATCACCTTCGAGGGACGCGAACTGACCGCGCTGAGTCCCAAGCACTGGCGCGGCATCAGGGGCAGGGAGATCGGTCTCATCCCCCAGGATCCGACCGTCTCGCTGGACCCGGTGCGACGCGTCGGTGATCAGGTCGCCGATGTCCTGCGGTTACACACCGACCTGACCCGCGAAGCACGCCGTGATCGCGTGCTCGAGCTGTTCGACCTGGTGGGCTTCACCGACGTCGAGCGGCGATACCGCCAGTACCCGCACGAGCTGTCCGGTGGCATGCGGCAGCGGGTGCTCGTGGCCGCCGCCGTGGCAGGCGATCCGGGCGTCATCGTCGCCGACGAGCCGACCTCCGGGCTGGATGCCACCGTGCAGAAACAAGTACTCGACCTCATCGACGGACTGCGCACCAAGCTTTCCACCAGCATCGTGCTCATCACCCACAACCTCGGCGTCGCAGCCGACCGATCGCATCTGCTCGGCGTCATGCAGCAGGGTCGACTTGTCGAATTCGGACGCACCGCAGAGGTTCTCGCCAATCCGCGCCACGCCTACACGCAACGGTTGCTCGACGCCGTGCCTCAACGCTTGACGCTGCGGGACCGAGTCTCTGCAGCAGCACGCCCCGCCGACGACGTCGTCGAGGTGGTCGGTCTACGAAAGGTCTACGGCGCGGTGCCCGCGGTCGACGGCATCTCTTTCCGGGTGGCTCGCGGGCAGACCTTCTCCATCGTCGGTGAGTCTGGCAGCGGAAAATCCACCACGGCCCGCATCCTCACGGGCCTCACCACGGCCACCGACGGGCAGGTATCGCTGCTGGGCACCGACGTGACCGCCCTGAGTCGCAGAGAATTCCGTCCGCTGCGCCGCGCTGTGCAGATCGTCTACCAGAACCCCTACTCGTCGTTCGATCCTCGATTCGACGTCTTCGACGTGGTGGAGGAACCACTGCGTTCTTTCCAGCGCAGTAGCCGAGGACACCGTAAAAACAACGCCGACCGTGTCATCTCAGCGCTCGAATCAGCCTCTCTGCCCGCGGACTTCGCGCGGAAGCACCCCCGAGAACTGTCCGGGGGTCAGCGGCAGCGGGTCGCCATCGCCCGCGCGCTGGTCGTGGAGCCGCAGATCGTCGTGCTCGACGAACCCATCTCGGCCCTCGACGTCTCTGTGGCCGCGCAGATCCTCGAGCTGCTGCAGCGTCTCCAAGAAGAGCGCAACCTGACCTACTTGTTCATCTCTCACGACCTGGCGGTGGTCCGCGCGATATCCGACCACGTCGCGGTCATGCAGCAGGGACGCATCGTCGAACAAGGTTCTCCCGACGACGTGTTCACCGCACCGCAAGAGGAGTACACGCGGAAGTTGCTCAGCGCTGTCGCCGGGCGGGACCTTGCATCATCCCGGGACGCCGCGTGACCGAGACGCAACCACGGACCCTGGATGCGGCACTACCGCGGATACGCGCCGTGCTGCAAGCGGCCGCAAAAGGATCCGCGGAACGAGATCTGACCCACGAACACCCCTATGAGATCGTCCGGCAGCTCGCCGACGCCGGCTTCGGTCGATTGCGCATCGCGCAGGAGTACGGCGGTTTCGACATCGATCTGCCGACACTGTTCGCGCTACTGGCCGAGGCCGGCCAGGCCGATTCCAATCGGCCTCAGATCTGGCGCGGGCACTTCACCACCACCGAGATCCTGCGGCGGGAGACAGATGCCGAGGTGCGGCAGCGCTGGTCCAAGGCCGTCGCGGCGGGGGCGGTGTTCGGTAACGCACAGTCCGAACCAGCGGCCCTTGTCCGCGGTGTCGATGATCCTTCCGGCTGGGGCGCCCTGACCACGCGCATCCGCCGCGACTCCGATGGTCGCCGCGTGGTCTCAGGCACCAAGTTCTACTCGACCGGAGCGCGGTTCGCCGACTACATCCGCACGGCTGCGCTCGACGAGGATGGCAACCGTGTCTTCGCCGTGCTGCCGGCAAACCACACCGGCGTCACGCACGTCGATGATTGGGACGGCATCGGCCAGCGCCAAACTGGCAGCGGCACGACCATTTTCGATGACGTTCCGGTAGAGCCACACGGCGACATCGGGCGGCGCACCGACGCTCTGCGCGGGCTGGATTCCTTCGTTCAGATCGTGCATTTGGCCAACCTGGCCGGTATCGCGCGCAGCATCGTCGCAGAGACCGTGGACCTGGTGCGTGCCCGCACCCGCACCGGCCAACACGCCCTGACTCAAGACGCCGCCGCCGATCCGGAAGTCCTTGCCGTGGTCGGCACTCTGTACGCCCGCCGGATCACCGCCGAGACGTTGCTACGGCATGCCGCCGAGAGACTCGAGCTCGCTCACGGCAGCGGCCACGAAAACGACTATGCCGAAGCCTATGTCGAGACCTCGGCAGCGCAACTCGGCGTCATCGATGCGGTATTGGACGCCGCAACCATCGCCTTCAACGCCGGCGGATCCTCGACAGCGCGCAACCGTGTGCACCTCGATCGGCACTGGCGCAACGCCCGCACCCTGGCGTCACACAACCCGATCATCTACAAACCCCGCGTGATCGGCGACTTCCTGGTCAACGACAGCAGACCGGTCTCCGGCTATTACCGCGACAGGCCGAAAACCCACTCCGACGAAGAACCCACGCCATGACCGCACAGCTGCATCTCAACGTCAACATCCTCAACGCCGGAGTGTTCGGCGGTTCCTGGCGGTTTCCCGGAACCGACCCGCTGGGCAGCTACAGCATCGAGCACTACACCGCGATCGCGGCGAAAGCCGAAGCGGCCAAACTGGATGCGGTTTTCCTCGCCGACACTCCCGTGCTGGAACCGACCATCCGCCACCGCCCCGGCAACAACCTCGAGCCGTCCACGGTGCTGGCCCGCATCGCTGCTCGCACCGAGCACATCGGCTTGATCGGCACGCTGTCCTCGTCCTATAACGATCCTGACGAACTCGCGCGCCGCTTGGGCGATCTCGACTATCTCTCGGGTGGCCGCTTCGGATGGAACGTCGTGACCACGGCCGGGCCGGCCGCTGCGGCCAATTTCGGTCGCGTGGGCGAACCGGATCACGGCCTGCGCTACCGCAGAGCCGAGACCTTTGTCAGCCAGGTGGTGACGTCCTGGGACGCCCGCACACGTCTGGTCTCACCACAGGGTAGGCCGGTCGTCGTGCAAGCCGGCGGGTCGAGCGACGGCAAGCATCTGGCAGCAAAGGTGGGCGAGGTCATCTTTTCCGCTGAACAGGACATCACCACAGCGCGCGCCTTCCGCACCGAACTGCGTGACGCAGCACAGCAATTCGGAAGGAACCCCGAAGAGATCGTGGTACTACCCGGCCTGTCGACCGTGCTGGGCAGCACTGAGCGCGAAGCTCGAGAGCGCCGCGAGCTGCTCGACACGCTGCTTCCCGACGCGTATGCCCGGGCACGGCTCGGTGGGCAGCTCGGTTTCTCACTGGACGGACTCGCCGACGACGAGCCGATCCCCGCCGAACTTCTCCGCGATCCTGACGACGCCGGTGGCTCCCAGACGTTCTACCGTGTCGTGCGAGGCATCATCGATCGAGAGCAGCCGACACTGCGTCAGCTGTTGACCACGCTGTCCGGCGGCGGAGGTCACCGCATCGTGGTGGGGACACCCGAACAGGTCGCCGACGACATCGAACGTTGGTACCGATACGGTGCCGCCGACGGTTTCAACGTCATGCCCGACGTACTGCCCTCGGGTTTCGACCATTTCGTCGATCACCTCGTCCCGGAGCTGCAGCGGCGCGGATTGTTCCGCACCGAATACACAGAAAACACGTTGCGCGGACATCTGGGCTTGAATGTGCCGGCGGTGCCACGGGACCCGCTGGCCATTACCGGATGAATCAGTGGCTCATGGTCCAAGGAGAACCGAGATTGAGTGTCTTCATCGAACTCGCCGTAGGTGACGGCGACGCGCAGACGTCACGCACCGACGCGGCACGCATCGCCGATGCCGCACAGCACGCTGGTATCACCGGACTGCGGCTTCTGGACCACTGCACCGAATCCGCGATCGATCCCTCGATAGCCGCGGCTCACCTTGCCGGCAGGTATCCGGCGCTGCACTACCTCATCGACGGCCCCACTACGGGCAACGCCCCGTACAACCTCGCCCGTCGCATCCTCTCGGTCGACCGCGCCACCGGCGGCCGGATTGGCCTGGTGCTGCGCCCCGGCAGCGGCGACGAGGTGAGCCAGGCCGCGGCGCCCGAGCCCGGCGCGTCCGATCCTGCGCAGCGGTGGAGCGAGTACGCGGCAGTCCTGGCCGCCCTGTGGGAATCATTTCCCCGGTCGGCGCTGGCCGGAGATCGTCAGCGCGCCATCGTCATCGACGACACGCAGATCCGGGCCGTCGATCACTCCGGACGGTTCTATCGAGTCGCCGGTCCGCTGGACGGCCCGGCGTCCGTGCAGGGACGACCCGTCCTGGTGGCCACCGACGTGGACTTATTGGGCTCCGCGCGCATCGCCGCGGCTGCCGACGCGGTGATCCTTGACGATCACGAATTCGCCTCCACCGCAGAGGTAGTGCGCAAGGCCATGGCGACAGTCGGACGACATCGTAGCGACATCGCGGTGCTGGCTCGGATCAGCGGCGGCGGAGACATCCAAGCACCGCATGGTGCCGACGGTGTCGTCCTCGCCTTCCCGCACGGAGCCGACCAGATCATCACGGCGATAACCAGTTTGGCGACGGCGAGCGCAGTCCGTGTCGGCACGACGCTGCGCGCCGGACTGGGACTACGGCGGCAAGGCGCGGCATGACACTGACCGAGGCCTCCACGAGAGCGGATGCAGCCGCACCGATCACCGTCGCCGGTATCCGGGCGGGCATCCACCCGATCTTGCAGCGGCTGGCCGCCACTGCGAACGACCGCGAGCAAGCCCGTGACTACGCCTTCGATGAGGTGCAGGAGCTGGCCGGTTACGGGATCGCACTGACCGGAATCGCCGTGAGCGACGGCGGTGCCGGAGGCACCGTCCGTGACGTGGCCGACCTGATCATCGCCATCGCGCGGGCGGATTCCAATGTGGCGCAGGCACTTCGCACAACGTTTCTGGTCGCCGAACAAATCGCCCGGCACGAGGACCTGCCGCTGCGCGAGGTCAATCTGGACCGGTTGCGCCGGTGCGCGCTGTTCGCCGGCACCAGCAACGAACGCAGTGGCGGAGCCAGCGGTAGCGTTGCCACGACTGCCCGCCGCGTCGCTGACGGCTATATCGTCAACGGCCGCAAGTACTACTCCACGGGCGGCCTGTATGCGTCCTACTTCTCGGCGCAGGCCATCGATGAGAACGGCCGCGCCATCCGGTTCACGGTGCCCACCGACCGGGCCGGTGTCGAGCACCTCGACGATTTCGACGCTGTCGGACAGCGCCTCACCCAGAGCGGTACGACCGAACTGCGAAACGTCCGGGTATTCGACGACGAGGCGGTGGTGGCCGGCGAGCACGTGCCGGACAACCCGTGGACCGGATCGTTCGCCCAGTTGTATCTTGCTGCGGTGCAGGCAGGTATCGCCGCGCGCGCACTCGACGATGCCGTGTGGTTCGTCCGGGAGAAAGCCCGCCCGATCAAACACAGCTCGGCCGATAGGAGCGTCGATGATCCCTACGTCCGCCAAACCGTCGGCCAGATCGCCGCGCACGCCCAAGCTGCCAAAGCTGTTGTCCTACTGGCTGCCGAGGAGCTGCACGCGATACGCGGGCTCACCGGGGCAACGGCCCGGGCCGCGGGCGCGCAGGCATCGGTGAGCGTCGCCCAGGCCGGTGTTGTGGCCATCGAATCCGCGCTCAGTGCCGCGCAGTTGCTCTTCGATGTGGGCGGAGGATCCATCACCGACCACCACCTCGGGTTTGACCGGCACTGGCGCAACGCGCGCACGGCGGCCAATCACAATCCGCGGCAATGGAAAGCATCCGTGGCCGGCGCCTATCACCTGACCGGTGAGGACCCACCGACCACCGGCCTGTTCTGAGAAGGAGATCGATGACCATCGACACGACCCGCATCCTGGGTCGGACCGGCGTGCGGGTGACCCCACTGACGTTGGGCGCCATGAATTTCGGTCGCCACCAGACCGAACGAGAAAGCCTGCGGATCATCGATGCGGCGCTCGATGCCGGCATCCGGGTGATCGACACCGCTGACGTGTACGGTCAGGGCGAATCCGAGGAGATCGTCGGCAAAGCGCTCCGCGGGCGCCGCGACAGCGTCGTGCTGGCAACGAAATTCAACGGTCAGATCGGTACCGACCCGTTGGCGGCCGGCAACTCGCGCCGCTGGATCACCCGCGCCGTCGACGCCAGCCTGAAGCGCCTGGGCACCGACTACATCGACCTCTACCAGGCGCATCGGCCCGACCCGCACACCAGCCTGCTGGAGACTCTGCAGACCCTGGACGGGCTGATCCGTCAAGGCAAAATTCGCTATTACGGCACATCGGTGTTTCCGGCGCACGTGCAGGTCGAAGCGCACTGGCTGGCGGAACGACACGGCCTCATCGCCCCGCATACCGAACAATTGCCGTATTCGCTCCTCGTGCGGGGCGCCGAACGCGAAGTGTTCCCGGTGGCCGAGCGCTACGGCGTGGGCGTCCTGTCCTATGGCCCGTTGGCTGCCGGCTGGTTGTCGGGGGAATACCGGATCGGCGCGCCACAACCCGCGTCAGCCCGAGCCGACCTGATTCCCGGGCGATTCGATGTTGCTGCACAACGCAATCAGGCGAAGCTGACGGCAGCTGACGCGCTGGCCCGGCTCGCCGAGGATAATGGGCTCTCGCTCATCGAGTTGGCCATCGGATTCGCCCTGAATCATCCCGCAGTCAGCAGTGTCATCATCGGGCCACGCACCCAGGAGCATCTTGAGACCTACCTCAAAGCCGCCACGGTGGCGCTGAGCGATCCCGTGCTGGACCGCATCGACGAGATCGTCGAGCCCGGAACGCAGTTTCACGACCGCGACACCGGCCGCGACACCCCCTCACTACAACCGGACGCACTGCGTCGCCGCCCCTGAAATCTGCTACCGAGAGGCACTCCACCATGAGCTACGGCACCTTCGAAACGACCTACGCCGCTGCCGAAGACCGCTACACCAAGATCGGGTACCGCCGATCGGGACATTCAGGGCTGGACCTGCCGGCCTTCTCGTTCGGCTTGTGGCAGAAGTTCGGCACCGACTATCCGTTCGAGACACAACGCGAGATCATCCTTCACGCTTTCGATCTCGGCATCACCCACTTCGACAATGCCGACCGCTACGGCCCTCCGCATCGGGCCGCGCAACAGAACTTCGGCCGGGTACTGGCCAAGGATCTCGCGCCGTACCGCGACGAACTCGTCTTGTCAACCAAGGCGGGCAACGACATCGGGCCCAGCCCGTACCTCAAGGGCGGGTCCCGCAAATCGCTGCTGCGGTCACTGGAACACAGCCTGCGCGATCTCGGCACCGACTACGTCGACATCTTCTACCACCACCGCCCAGACCCCTCCACTCCGCTGGAGGAGACGGTCGGCGCGTTGGCTTCAGCAGTGCAGCAGGGCAAGGCGCTCTACATCGGCATCTCCAACTATCTGCCCGAACAGACTCACCAGATCGCCGAGCTGCTGCGCGCAGCCGGCGTCCCGTTGCTGATCCACCAGCCGCGCTATTCGATCTTCGACCGCGGCATCGAACAGAACGGGCTCCTGCAACTCGCCGACGACGACGGCTTCGGGCTGGTCGTCTATTCGCCTCTTGCCCAAGGTCTTCTGACCAACAAGTACCTCGAATCGATCCCCGACGGAGCCCGCGCGCTCAACAGCACGTTCCTCGATCCTTCGGTGATCACAGACACCTACCGCCAGCGCACCGCCGAGCTGAACAAGCTCGCCGAGGCCCGCGGACAGTCATTGGCGCAACTCGCGCTGCAGTGGGTGCTGCGCCGCTCGACGGTCACTTCAGCGCTCATCGGCGCGAGCTCCACCTGGCAGCTGGACCACAACGTCAAGGCGCTGGATTTTCCTGAACTCACGGCCGACGAGTTGGCGATCATCGATGAACACGGCATCCACGGCACCGGATCGAATCTCTGAGATGCCTGACCGGACGCCCACGATCGGAGCCGGTGTCGCCGGCGGCCGAGCCTTCCGGCTCGGCTTCCTGCTGCACCTGGACCGTGACATCCCGCCGGATGCCGCCTATCGCGAGGCCATCGAATTGTTCGTGGCGGCCGAGCAACTGGGATATGACTCGGGTTGGGTCATCCAGCGGCATTTCCGCCAGGGCAACGAACACATCGCTTCACCACTGGTGGTGCTGGCCGCCATCGCCGCGCACACCCGGCGGATCAGACTGGGGACTGGCGTACTGGTGCTTCCGTTGGAAGACCCGTTGAGAGTTGCCGAAGACGCCGCCACGCTGGATGCCCTCAGCGCCGGCCGACTGGAGCTCGGTGTCGGGTCGGGGCCGTTCGCCGGGGCGTGGAAAGCCTTTGGCCGCAAACTGTCTGATCGTCACAGCCTGTACTCCGAGTCGGTCCGTCGTCTGCACGCCGTGCTCGACGGTGCACCGGTCAACGATCTCGACGAGGTCCTGCACCCGTCGGGTGCAGGAGTTCGAGAACGTCTGTGGCAGGCGACCACCAGCGATCCCACACACGCGCACCCTGCGGCGCAAGCCGCCGCGCGGGCCGGTGACGGGCTGCAGCTCTCACGCGCCACTGCGTGGCAGGGCGGCACGACGGCTGACGCACAGCGACACCAGGCCGAGATCATCGAGTCCTATCGGCAAGCCTGGGCGCATACCGAGCGGGCACCGAGAGTGCAGGTGTCTCGCGCGGTGTATCCACACCCGGACCGACGAGAGGCAATCCGGCGCGTCACACCGGGAGTGCTGCGTTGGCAGAGCTGGACCACCTCCGGTGCCGTCCCGTCTCCCGGATCCGTCGAGGAATACCTGCACAACGACCGGGCACTTGTCGGCCCCAGCGAGGAACTGGCTGCCCAACTCGCCGACGATCCTGCGCTGCGGAATGCGACCGACTTGCTGGTGAGCTTCGTGCCCGGCGTGCCGGACCATGATGAACACCTCAGGCTGCTCGAAGCCGCAGCCCGCGAAATCGCGCCTGCATTGGGATGGCATGCGGCATCCGAAACCCTGGCAGCCGCATGCACCTGAACCTGTCGCTCATGACGCCAGGACACTTCCGGACCGCCTGGCGACTACCGCACGCGGATCCAGTGGCCCATCTCGACATCGACCACTTCACCCGGCTGGCACGTATCGCGGAGAACGCTGTCATCGACGCGGTGTTTCTCGGTGACGGACCCGCAGTACACGGCGATATCGCCGACGCGCCGGGAACCGGAATCGACCCCCTGGTACTGCTGGGCCACGTGGCGGCACTCACCGACAATCTCGGCGTCATCGTCACCAGCTCCACCACGTACAACTCGCCGTACAACCTGGCGCGGCGGTTCCAGGCGCTCGACCACGTCACCAAGGGACGCGCGGCGGTCAACATCGTGACCACCGGGACATCGGCGGCGGCCGCGAATTTCGGTCTGCCTCAACATCCTGATAAGGACACGCGCTACCGGCGCGCGTGGGAGTTCCTCGACGTGGTGACCCGGCTCTGGGACGGCTGGGAGCCGGACTGGCTGATCGCTGACAAGGACTCCGGACGGTACGCCGATCCAACCCGGATCCACGGGATCGCCCACCGTGGCGAGTTCTTCTCGGTCGCCGGGCCCCTACCAGTCCCGGCAGGTCCGCAGGGGCGCCCGGTCCTGGTGCAGGCCGGCGGCTCCGAAGGGGGGCTCAAGCTGGCCGGCGATTTCGCCGATGTCGTGTTCACCGTGGCCCAGACGCCTTCCAAAGCCGTCGAGTTCCGCCACGACATCCGGCGCAGGGCCGTCGGGGCAGGCCGCCATCCTGACGACATAAAGATCTCGCTGGGTGTCGTCGTGCTGGTGGCCGACAGCGACGCCGAGGCCGCGGCGCGCGCTGAACGCTTGTACGCGACACTGCCGATCGAACGGTTGACCGCCGAACTCCTTGCCAACCTCGGCCTCCCCGACGGCGCCTTCGGCCCAGATGATCCGATCAGTGCGTACGATCTGCCGAAAGCGGCCCCGGGCCGCGCGTTCTCCTCGGGATTCAACGCATCCACTCGTGCGCTGATCGCCGAACGTCCCTACTCTCCAAGGCAATTGGTACACCGCAGTGCCGGAGGATCCGGTCACCGGCTGCTCGTGGGATCCGCCGAGCGCGTCGCCGACGACCTGCAGGCCTGGCTCGCCGCCGGGGCCGCCGACGGGTTCACGATCATGCCCGCCGATACGAGTGTCGACCTGGAGAACTTCGCCACGCAGGTGGTACCCATCCTGCAACGACGTGGGCTCTTCCCACAGGAGTATCTGGCGCCGACGTTGCGAGAGCGACTGGGCCGCACCCTCGGTGTGGGTTGATGCCATCGATGGCCTGCTCAGCGTCGCGGAACGCTACTACGAGGTGAAACCACTCGAGTGTGACGCCGTCAGCGGCCGAATTGGTGCGAGTCGCCGCCCGAACAGGCAGTGAGAATAGACGGTATGAATAGGATCCTGCCGGCGTTGGCCGGAGGTTTGGTCGTGCTCGGCGCGGTGTCCGCGGTTCCCGCGCACGCGGCGCCGGACGTTCCCGATTTCTCGTCCTATCCCAAGGTGGCCGAGGCCGATTACACGGTGCGGCCCGGCGTGGCGTATTCGGTGCGGGGATTCCGCACGCCGAGCGGGTTGTATTGCACGTCGTCGAATCACCGTGCGATGTATGCGGTGGACTGCACTGGGCCGCTGGTCGGTACGCCTGACGGGACGAACTGGGTGAACCTCTTCGAGTCGGGCAACATCGTCACCCCGGTGAAATTCAGCCACGGTGACGCACCACAATCGGCCGGCGTTCCCCAGTTCGAGGGACACCCGATCAATCTGCTGCCAAAGGACACCGCGTACGCATTCGACGATGCGATCTGCGTGTGGACCGACACCATCGCGCTGGCCTGCCGGATGGGCTCAGGAGACGAGTACAACGGGTTTGTCGCCACCGCTGACGCCGTCACGACGTTCGGCAACGTCTGAGCGCTATCGCTGGTGGTGTCGGTGCGCGCGTCGAATGCACGACCACCGGGACGTGTCGGCGGAAGTACCCCTGAGAAGAATCGAACTTCCATCCTCAGCTTCGTAGGCTGTCGCTCTATCCGTTGAGCTACAGGGGTATTGGGGCGACCAGAGGGAGTTGAACCCATCAACTGTGGCACCACAAGCCACTGTGTTTCCGTTACACCACGGCCGCCATGATTGTGGTGTGGTGAGCGGGCGGGGAGTTGAGCATGGCTCGTCCGCCCCGCCCGCCGGGTGCGAGCCTCACACCGGTGCAGGAGCTCGCCTGAACCTATCGCGCTGCCGAGGCTCGAACGGTTCCCTGATCATCCGCATTCCCGCTTCCTGCGGGGTGCGGTCGCCCTTGAGACCGTTGCATGCTTGGCACGCAGCCACCAAATTCAGCCAAGAGTCAGATCCGCCGCGACTTCTGGGCAGCACATGATCGACAGTCTGAGCGCTTCCGGAGCAGTACACACAGGTGCTGCGGTCGCGGCGCAGGATCCCTTCGCGCGTCGCACGTTCGTTGGGCCGGTAGGGAATGTGCACGTAGTCACGCAAAGCAACCGACATGGGCAGCTCGATCACCAGCGATGGGCCGTGGATGTGCACGGCCGGGCTGTGGCGATCGATGACGTAAACGGCGTCACGCAGGATCAGCTGGATCGCGTCCTGCCATGGTATTCGGGACAGCACGCGGTAGTCGGCGTTGTAGACCTCTACGGTCAGGTTGGGGGCCTGAATCGGCATGGCCGCGTGCCTCCTTTCTGGTTATCGTCGCGGACGCAAGTGGGTTGCCCGGGACAGCAGTCCGCGGCTTACGTTGCTGGACAGCATGTTTCGAGTTTTGCGCGACGTCGGCAATGTCGGCCACCGGGTTGCGCGGCTTCTGATGATGCTACGCATAGCCGTGGTTGTAAACCCATATTCTGACCGAATAGTGCTGCTCTGCAACACAATTGAGCACAACAAAGGCTAGGAATGTCGGGCGACGTTCCTAGCAGGGCGAACGGACAGCGTGAGAGATTTATGAGATTTCCGGAAGTGCCTGGCGCGGCTTTCGCTGTTGCGGAGGCTTTCGCCCACCCGGACGTCGGCACCAATGCCGACCGTCCCCGCACATGACAGAGCCGCCGTAGATGCACGATGCATCCCGGCCAGCAAATAGTCGTTGCGGGTCACAGACATGCGATCAACGGTAGCAGCGAGAACCGGTACCTCGACCATCTTTTTCTCGCCAGGCGGGCCCGGGATGAATGCGCGCCGCGGTCTCGGATTGGAGGTTGTTGCGACGTAAGGTCTTTGCCTTGTCAAGGTTCGGCGAAGACGGCCGCCGCCGGCCAGGGCGCCGCAGCATCTCGGGCGACTCTGGCGTACAGCTTTTTCACAAGATTAAATTCTGTTTCTTGCTGCGAAACATGGGTACTGTGCTCCACATCACACCGCTGAGGTGCGTTCGTCCGCTGCACGCCGCAGCGCCCGCGAAGGGACTCCGACATGACGTCGACCCCCGTTGGCCAAGAACCCAAACTGCACAAAGGCACCAACTGGTGGGGCGCCTTCGTCATCGGTTTGGCCGGCCCCATCCTGGTCACCGGGATCGATCCGCCGGCCGTGCAGGCCCTAGGGGCCGCTGCGATACCTTTACTGGCCGTCACGACCGCGATCGGCGTGCTGTTGTGTCTGTTCGCCGCCGAACTTGCCGCCGTCATGCCGCACCGCACCGGCGGACTGCCGTCGTACACCACCGAATCTTTCGAACTGGTCCACCCCACCACCGCCACCCACCTCGGCGGACTGTCGGCCTGGGCCTACTGGCTCGGCTGGTTCCCGGTAGCGCCCATCAACATGATTCTGGCGTCGGCCTACATCACCCAACTGTTCTCCATACCCCAGGGCCCGTCGTTTCTGCCGTTCGGCGGATTGGGTAGTCCGATCTCCTTGGCGGTCCTGATCATCTCCGTGGTCGCCATCGCCATCATGTATGTCCCCGCCTACTTCGGCATCAAGCTCGGCGCGGAATTCGCCACCATCCTGGGCATCGTGTCCATGGCGCCGCTGACGTTGCTCATCCTCCTGCCGCTGTTCCACCCGAGCTCGATACACCTCAGCAACCTCGCCGGATTCCACTTCGCCCCTGGTGTCACCGGCAGCCCTACCCTCATCCTCGCCTGGATGTTCGTCATGACCTGGTCGGTGCTCGCCATGGAGGCCGCCGCCTGCTATCTCGGTGAATGCCGCAACCCGGCGCGCGACGCAAAAATCGCCATGACCATGGAAGGCATCTACGGATTCTTCATCTTCGTGTTCATGGCTGTCGCTTTGGTTGCGGTGCTCGGAGTGGCGAAGGACGCCGACCCGCTCACCATTTTCTCCGCGCTGATCACCGGCGTCACCGGCACCACCGGCGGCTGGGTGGAATGGGCCCTTGGCCTGCCCCTCATCGTGGCCCTGCTGCTCTCGGTACTCAACGCGATCATGGGCTGCGCCCGCTCGCTGTATCAAGCGTCCGAGGACGGCATGCTGCCGCGCTGGTTCGGCCGCCTCAACACCCACGGCGTGCCAGCCCGTGCCATGGCCTTCAACGTGGTCTGCTCGTTCCTGGTCCTGTTGTTCGGCAGCCCCCTGCGCATCTACATCTTCTCCAACATGGGCTATCTGTTCTCCGCCGGTCTCGTGTTCTTCGCCTACTTCGCCCACCGCCAAACCCGTCCATCGGTGCACCGCCCGGTGCGACTGCCCTGCTTCATGCGCTGGCTCTCCCTCGCCATCGGATTGTTCGTCCTCGTGCTGTGGCTCTTCGGCGGCTGGAACAGCCCCTCCATCGTCGTCGGCACCTCCAGCCACACCCTGTTCTTCGTTGGCGTCCTGATCCTCGCCGCGTACGTCCCCCTGCACATGTGGCGCCGCATCACCGACCGACGCACACAGACCGCACAGGCACTCATCACAACGATCGCGCCCGAACCTGAACCGGAACCTGTATGACCACGCTATTCAAACGCCGCCGCGGCGATCAGCAACCCACATCACCGCGCGACGTCGTCGTCGTCCTACGGCCCGGCGCCCCCGCGTCCGACGCACTATTCAAAGCCGCTCGCGCCGCAGGCCGCACCGCGACAGTTGTTGTGCCGCTGAAGATTCACGGTTATTCCCTCGGAATGCCCAACCCTGGTCTCATGCCCACTGCGCGAGAATCGGCGGCGGCCAACACCGGGATCACCAAGACCGTCGACCGGCTGCGTCGCGCGGGTATCGACGTGGACGGTCAGATCGTCGTCACCCGCCACGCCGACCGTGCGATCACGCGAATTGTTCGTCTACGCGGCGCGACTCGGGTTCTGATGGAAACGTCGACCGCCAGCCCGCTTCGGCGGTTCCTGGAGGGCGACTTGCATCGCAGGCTCGCGCGCCGATTAGAACCTCGCGTGGCCGTCGAATCGATACCCCACTCCTGATGCCATAGCTCGCCGATCACGAAGGGCTAGGACCGGAGCATCGTGTTTTCGATCCCGTTTGTACGTGTCGGCCAGCAAGCAGAACCGTGCGTGCCGCGCAGCGCTAATCCGCGCCGCCGAACGGCTCGAAGGGCACGCGTCTGGCCGGACGACCGTGTGACGGCGCAATTGGAGTAGTCAACTACTGCATGCGCCAGCTGCAGCTCATCCGATCATGACAGAACGGGGGTTGGGAGACCGCATAACAGGAGAGAGCGCTGATGACTTTCACCAAAACTCGGATCGCTTCCGTCGCCACGGCAGTGGGTCTAACGGTGGCCCTCACGATGCCGGCATCCGCGTCCGCGAAGCCGTCAGTTCCACTGGCCCCCTTCTGCGGTGGGTGGGTGCTCCCTGCGGGAAGTTTTGTCATCAACCAGGACAACGACATCGTGGTGGAGATGGATGGGTGGGACGGACCAGCTCCGTCACAGCAGCACATTCAGTACAAGTTGAACTACTCACTCTTCGGCCAGCCACCGGCCGTGACGACAGGCACGGTGACCGACGGCGCGATTGAGGGCAACACTATTCACTTCAAAGCCGATTGGGACCCGCACCCGGGATCGAGCGACTGGAACCAGTACACCGGCACCATCGATGACAACGGCTATGCGAGCGGCACCACCTATAACGACAGCCAGAAGCGGAACAGAGGGAACAAGTGGGGTTCGGTTGAGCCACTCACCTGCGTCGGTTCACCCGGAGTTCCGTGGATGCCGCCAATCGTGACTTCGTAGGGGCTGCAGCGTCTGAGCAGTCATGCCACCCGCCCGGTCCCTGGTCGGCAACGGAGCGTCCTGATCATCAACGCAGACAAGGCGGTTCGCAAGAAGCCTTCGATTCCATTGGTTGCGCAATGTACGTCAGGTCAGTGGCCCAGCCGTCTCGGGCGATCGCGGCATCGCGCCGCACGTTGGATCGAACAGTGCGATCAGCGCACCCGGGCGTTTGCGTCAGCCGCTCAGCGGGCACACCACGCGACGGTGAGGGCTACGACGGGCTGCATCGAGGTCCTGCACAAGGCGATGCTCAGGACCGCAGCCTCGGCGTTGAGAACCCAGCGCCGATCCCGCGTCGCCGACTCCATCGCCGAGGTTGTCAACAGCCCGATTCTCATGGCACTGCACGCGGGCCAACATCGCGCGATACGGACGCTCAGACGGCCTCACCATCGGTTTCCGGGACGGGCGGCGACGTTAGCTGTCGCACGAGACGAGTGGCCACAATGCGCAGCGGAACGTTCGTATTCTGGCTTTCCCGACGCAACCGCGCGAAGGCCTCATCGGCATCGATTGCGTGCATAGCCATCAACATTCCCTTGGCCTGTTCGATGGGCGCGCGTGTCTCCAAGGCGCGCTGGAGTCCGGTCGCCACATCGCTGGCCGAACGGAAGCGCGCGAAGTCACCGATCGCACGAGACACCGCTTCGGTCAACAGATCCAGGATTTCGACGTCGAAGCTATCGAACGCCGACGGCGACCGGCCATACAAGTTGAGGGAGCCGAGCGTTTGATCCTTGGTGATCAGCGGCGCGGCGAGAAAACTGAGAATGCCCTCGGCTTGCGCGGCGGCGGCGAACCGGGGCCATATTGCTGCGGCTTGTCCGAAATCCACGAGCACGATCTGGCCGGTGCGGGCCGCTTGCAGGCAAGGGCCCTCGCCACATTCGTACTGTTCGGTGTCGACCCGTAGAGTGCGCTGGTCGGTGTGCACAGCTGTGTAGGTTTGCCTGGCCAGATCGATGGTCACGCCGGTGCTGTCGGCGCCGGGAATCGTCTGCTGGGCAATTTGGGCGAGATTCTGCAGCAAGCTGAGCAGTTCGTCCTCGTCGGCGACGGTGCGGCTGACCGCGAGGAGCCTCCGACCGAGTTCGGTGGCGCTGATCTGCCGGTCCCCCGCGGCGGCAGCCACGACCAGGTCCGCCGCTTCGCTGGCATCCTGATTCGCCGTCTTCGCGGGAAGCGAGTCGTCAGTACGCGGATCCGAGTGCGTCATTCGATGAGTGTGGCATAACTGACGCACCGGTAACTACGTGACCGGGGTTTGCCCTGCGCTCCCGACCATGGCGGAATCGGGACAGCGCGGGCGCGTCGTCGCACTGTGGACGCTCGGTGCGTCGACTACGCCGGTGGGTTCGAGAGCACCTGGATGACCTCGTGCAGCGGTTCCGGGGACGTCGCCAGTTCGCCGATGTACGGATGCGAAAACTCCAAGACCATGAACAGTGCCGCAGCAATCAGCACACCCAAACTCGCGACCATTGCGTAGTGCATGCCGGGTTTCTCGACGCCATAGATGATCGCGCAGCCAAGGACCAAGCCACTGGTCAGCAAGATGACGACCCACAGCGACCAGGGTGGGCCGACATCAACCCGGGCTTGCAGTATCCGCTCGGTGCGCGACAGGCGGATGCTGTCCAGGTTGGCTATGGAGGTATCAACCGATTTGGTTTGAATATCGTTGTGCGGCTGGACTTGTCGATACGCGGTGTAGACCCGTGCCAGAGCGCTGTTGGCTTCCGGCGAGAAGTTGCCACCCGCGGCTTCTGGCCACTCCGCTATAGCCGCGCGTTGGTATTCGAGAAGGCTCTCGCGAATCCGGTCGCTGTCGGCCTTGTCGAACACGCCGAGGTCCCCGGCCAGCTGCAGCCCGGTCGCCGACTCGGTCCGCACCTCGGAGTCGGCATCGTTGATCTGACCCCAAAACGTGTTGGTGAAGAAGGTGACCAGGATCGCGAACATGAATCCGATAAAGCTGAAGGCGAACAACGTGACATGGTTGTGCGCGCCCTCCTCCAGCCGCGGGAACCGGTGCCGGACAACGAACAACAGCAGCAGCGCTCCGCCCGCGACGAGGACAACGAGCCCCAGCAACAACAACCACGACGGGACGTTCGTCAACAACCAACGACTCATGAGCCACCGTCTTCACGCACCACGCTCACCCGCTGCGGTTCGTGATGAGCTTGCGGCAGAACTTGTGTCATCGCGCCCCTACCATCGCCGAGACCAGGCACGCGAAGTTTACTCAGCGCGGCGGCCCGCATCCCGGGAATTGACACTTCGGCAGATTATTCGCGAAGAATCGACAGGCTCCATCGCCTCGTGACGGCCACAGCAATGTGAGCCGTGCGGCAGGTCGTTCAGTGCCAGGGCAATAGATTCTGCAGAGCGGCGTGGGTGGTGATTCCGGTGGCGCCTCCTCCGGCGACCGCCAGGACGATCGCGGTGGTGATGAGCCGGCGGATGCGGCGGATGGCGTGGATCACGGCCGTGATGACGACACCGGCGAGAACACCGAGGAGGATCTGCGGGTGCGCGAGCACGGCATTGAATACGGTGTCCAAGTTGCCGTTTCCTTTCGCGCCGTTGGTTTCTAGCGTGTCGACCACTCAATCTGGCGGGTCGACAGCATGTTCGGTGCGCCGTTGAGCTTACCGGTGATGTCACCGCGGATCTTGGACCCGCGGGTGGCGTCGGCTCTCCATCGTTCGCTTCTTGTTCGTTGTCGATGAATGCTCTTGCGTGACTTGCATTCATCGAGATTCTTCCCTTCGGCCAGCCCGCCGAGAGGCAAGATGCGTCAAGCCCACCGGCGGCGCTGAAGAGATGAACAGCCTCGCGTTGAGAGCGTGAGTCGTTCGTACAACGCGGTTCACAGCCGCTCGAGCGCCCACTCCGGATTGGCAGCCAAGATGCCGCCGTCGACATGGAAGAAGCTGCCGGTGATGAATGAAGCGAGGTCACTGGCGAGGAAGGCTGCGAGTGGACCGACCTCGGAGGGTTCCCCGATCCGACCGGCCGGGTAGACGGCGGACATCCGACGCTCGGCCTCCGCAGGGTCCCCGGTAGCCTCCCATGCCCGCGTTGTCAGCGGAGTGCGGATGGCACCCGGGCAGATGGCGTTTACACGAATGCGCCCAGCGTATTCGAGCGCGCTGGAGCGGGTCAGCTGGATGACAGCACCCTTGGACACGCTGTAGACCCCGAGGAATGGGTCACCGGTGAAGCCGAGGATGGACCCGGTGTTCACTATCGCGGCTCGGTCGACGCGATCGGCGAACTCCACCGTCATGCGCAGTGCGGCGAACACGTTGACTTCGAAGAGCGCGCGCATGCGGTCTTCTGAGGTGACCGACAGCCGCTCCTCGTACTGGATGCCCGCGTTGTTGACCAGGATGGCGTCGGCCAGCGGCTCCTCAGCGAGGAGATCAAGGGCTTGAGCCCGGATATGTGCATCCGTGATGTCCCCGACGACCGCAACGTCGGGCGTGAACGTCGAAAAGGGTTGGCGGTCTATGCCGATCACGCGGGCGCCCGCTTCTGTGAGGCTACGGGCAATGGCCTCTCCGATTCCGGCAGCGGCTCCGGTGACGATTGCGGAGCGTCCTGCGAGGTCTATCGCGATCATGGCGGGATCCTTTCGAAGTCAGGCCGACGTCACTGTACGGCAATACTGGTAATACCAGAAGTGCCCGTGAAAGCACGAGATCAGAACACACTGGGACTAGCTAGTCGTGTTTTGCCGACAGATTTGGCCTTACTGGTCTAGCCAGATGGAGTTTTGATTGTTACCGTCCCGTCCTGAGGCGTTTATCGCCACTCACCCACCACAGACAAAGTTGCAGGGGAAGGGACAGGTCGATGGCCAGCAATCTCACCTCGTCGTGCGCCGGCTCGGACGGCGAACACATGACGACGACGGACCAGCAGGGCGGACTCAAGCCAGGCGCAGTATCCGTCGTCGGTGTCACCGTACAAAGCGTCGGGCTCATCGGCCCCGCCATCGGCGCTCTTATGACGACCCCGTTCATAGTCGGCATTGCGGGCACATCGGGCGCGTTCGCTTTCCTGATCGGCTTCCTGCTGATGCTCCTTGCGGCGATCCCGCTGGGCCAGTTGGCCCGAGAGATCCCATCGGCGGGAGGCTATTACACCTACATCAGCCGGACGCTGAGTGCGCGCCTCGGATTCCTGGTGTCGTGGCTGTGGCTGTTCTACACACCGGTTGCGCCCGCATTCAATCTTGCTGTGCTCGGCTATCTCCTGGACAACACGCTCAAAGCCCACTTCGGATTCGGATTCCCGTGGTGGCTGGGCATCATCGTCGGCGCCATCTTTCTACTGTTCATGGGGTGGCGCGGCGTCGAACTGTCCGCCAAGGCGTTGATGATCCTTGCGGGTGCCGAGATCACGATCATGGTCACGTTGGCCATCTGGGGTCTGATCGTTCCCGGCGGCGGTGGCTTTTCCCTCGCGCCGCTCGCCCCGACCCATGCACCCTCGGCCAACGCACTTCTGCTCGGCATCATCTTCTCGATCTTCGCGATCACCGGTTGGGAGGGCGCCGCACCGGCCGCGGAGGAGACGATCGACCCCCGTCGCAACATCCCACGCGCACTGGTCGCCTCGGTCGTCGTCACCGGAATGTTCTTCGTGTTCGTCACCTGGGGTCTGCAGGTCGGCTGGGGTATCGACGACACGGCCGGCTTCGGCTCCTCGGCGGAGTCGCCCGCGCTGGTGTTGGCACAGAGGTTTTGGGGGCCCGCGTGGGTGATCGTGCTGTTCGCCTTGATCAACTCGGTGTTGGCGGTAGCCGTCGCGGCCAACAACGTCTCCACCCGCATGTGGTACGCAATGGCAAGGTCGGGTTCCCTGCCACAGTTCTTCGCCAAGCTTCATCAGACATACCGCACACCGACCCATGCTGTTGCCCTACAGGCTGTCCTGGTGCTGGTGGTGGGCACCGGTGTCGGCGTGCTGATCGGTCCGGACAACGAGTTCTTCTTCTTCGGCCTGGCCCTGACGGTCGTCATGGTATTCGTGTACAGCCTCGGCAACATCGGCGTGATCCGGTTCTTCTGGCGACGTCCCGACCGGAAAATCCTTACTCACGTGATCCTGCCTGTCGTCAGCACAATCGCACTGCTCGCCGTCGGCTACTACTCGCTGGTTCCGCTGCCCGCCAAGCCGATTGGGTGGGCGCCCGTCGCGGTCGCCATCTGGGCCGTCGTCGGAGTCGGCATCCTGGTCGTGATGCGCCTGCTCAAACGCGAGGATTGGCTCAAGCGCGCAGGCGCCAGTATGGCCGAGCTGGAGCCCGACGACGCGGAAGATCACGTTGGCCCGACCACCGATCCGGCCAAATGAGTGCTACGCAACCAAACCCGGTGGTGCGCACCTCACCCGGCGCGCACTGCTGGGTGATCGGCGACGGTTTCATCCCACCGACGAGTACCGGTCCCGAGCCGGCGATGACGAGCCACGAGAGCCTGTGCATGCTGAATGCCAACACCGAAGCCGCGCATCTTCGCTTGACGTTCTATTTCACCGACCGAGACCCGGCAGGCCCGTTCCATCTGACTATCGCGCCGCAACGTGCACTGCACCAACGGATCAACGATCTCCGCGAACCTGAGGTCATCCCGGTCGGCGTCGACTACTGTGTGGTGGTGAGCAGTGATCTGCCAATTGTCGTGCAGCACACCAGAGTCGACACCAGGCAGGCGGAGAATGCGACCATGTCGACCATCGCCTACCCGGCGTAGGGCTACGCCTCAGCCGAGGAGCGAACGCAGGAACTGCCGGTGGTCGTTGTAGAGATCCGAGCACGCGTGCAAAGCCTCGTCGACATTGCCACTAGTGATCCCTGCCGCAAGCCTGCGATGATCTTCGAGGATTTCCTTGCTCATGGCCTTGCCGTGCGGACTGATCCGCACGGTCTGTGCGATCTCGCTGGTCATGTCCGACCACAACTTCAGCAGCATTCCCGAGCGGGCCGCCTCGACGATCGAAAGGTGCAGTGCAATATCGAGTTCGGTGGTTTCCCGCCCCGTCAGCACGGCCTCCTCGAGAGCCTCGAACGCCGCGGCGACCTTCTGCCTGTCCTGCTCGTCGGCTCGCTGGGAGGCGAGCCGCAGTGCGCCGGCTTCGATGACCTCACGGGTGTCGACGATGTCGAGCAGGCCGAACTTCTGTGTCTGCTCGATCTCCACGTCGGCGTTCGTCACGAAAGCGCCACGACCCATCTGGATTTCGATGACATCGAGAGTGGAGAGCATGCCGAGGGCCTCACGGATGACTGGACGACTGACCGAAAACTGCTCGGCGAGTTGGCGTTCCGATGGGAGTTTGGCGCCGACGGGATAGCCTCCGTCGCGAATCGTCCGCAGCAGCTCGTCGGCGATGCGGGAGCGCTGTGTTGCCGAGTTTTCAACCAAGGCGTTGCCTCCTTCAATCGGCTTGACTGGTAATACCGCTAGTGTAGCTTCTCAAGAATGCGACTTCCGAACGGAGCCCGGCAACACATCGTCGACCTGACCATGCCGATCTCGGACGGCATGGACGCCTTCCCCGGCGAGCCGACCGCGAAGTTCAGTCGCTTCTCGTCGGCTCACGACGAGACCGGCATCGAGATGTGGAACGTCGAGATCTTCAGTCAGCTCGGAACACATCTCGACGCACCGTGTCATTTCGTGCCCGGGGGCGCGGGCGTGGACGAATTGGACCTGAGCCGCTGTATCGGCCCGGCAACGGTGGTCGATCACCCCACCTCGGCGGGGCCGCTCATCGAGCCGCGTCATCTGGCACCCGTCGCGGACTCCCTGCGCCGCACCCGGCGGGCACTCATCCGCACGGGTTGGGACGCCCACCGCGGCACCCCGCAGTACTGGACGGGCATCCCGGAGATAACGCTGGCCGCCGCCGAGTACCTCGTCGAACTCGGCGTTGTCTTCGTCGGATTAGACACGCCCACACCGAGTTTCACCGACCTGCATGACGTGCATCGCGTGCTGCTCAGCGCCGGCGTCGTCATAACCGAGTGCCTCGTCAACCTCGGCGATCTCAACGCGGAGACATGGCTGGTATGCCTACCGCTGCCGCTGGTCGGGCTCGACGGGTCACCGGTACGGGCGGTCGCGCTTGAGCCGGGCTAGCGGCGAGTCAGAGACGGGCGACCGCGGCCAGACTTTCGCGCAGCGCCACGATGACTCGATCGACGTGGCCATCGGTGATGGCGGTAGACAGGCATCCCGTGCCGCGAGGCATGACGAGCACGCCACGCAACAACAGTTCGAGCCGAAGTGCGGAGAACAGCGCTGTGTCCGTGCGCCGGTGCGCTCGGTATGAGGTTACCGGCTCGGCGGAGACGGCGATGTTGAACATCGAGCCGATGCCGTTGACATGCACGGGAACATGGGCGCGCGCAAACTCCTCCCGGATCGCCGAACGCAGCCGCTCGGTACGCGCTTCCAGAACGGCGTACTCGTCGCGCCCCAGCTCACGCATCGCAGCTTGACCTGCAGCCAGAAACACCGGTGACGCGGTGAACGTTCCGGTCTGAAGGACTCGTGGGCCTTCGCCGGACAGCACATCCATCAGGTCGGCCCCACCGCCGAACGCAGCCAACGGGTAGCCGCCGCCGATGATCTTCCCAATGGCGACGAGGTCGGGCGTGTAACCCCAACGTCCTTGTGCTCCATGAAATCCCGCGCGCAGCGATTGCACTTCGTCAAAGATCACGAGAGCGCCATGTGCGTGCGCCACTTCGAACACCGCATCGAGGAAGCTCCGGTCGGCGGTGATGAGTGCGGAGTTCCCCAGAAAAGGCTCCACCACGACACCAGCAATCTCGGTTCCCCACCGCGAGAACGCATCTCGGATCGATCCGACGTCGTTGTACACCGCGGTGACGGTTTTGGTCGGCTCGAGGCCCGCGGACTCCGGGCGCGCTGACGCGCTGGACGCCTGACACAGGGGCGGCTGACCGATGTCCTGGTACAGCTCATTGTGCGAACCGTGAAAAGCGCCCTCGAACTTGAGGATCCGGTCTCGACCGGTGTGCGCCCTCGCGACCCGGACGGCGAATCCCACGGCCTCCGAACCCGTCGTCGTGAAGTGCAAGCGTTGCATCGCAGGCAACCGCTGCCGCAGTTCGGCGGCGTACGCTGCCTCAAGAGGGTGCGCCGTGCCGATCGCGGACGAGATCGACAACTCGGCCGCCACTGCCGCCGTCGTTGCGGGGTGACCGTGCCCATGCGGCAGGCTCGTGAAGTTGTTGATGAGGTCGACGTAGTCGTTTCCGTCCACGTCGGTGATGACTGCTCCCGCCGCCGTGGCGGCATAGAACGGATACGGCTGGAACGCCAACGTTGCCCGCGACACACCGCCCGGTATGACCAGACTGGCCGCCGCGAACAGTTCACGTGACCGCGGCGTCCGCCTGAGGTATTCGTCGATCGACGAGCTGGTAGCGGTGGTATTCACGGTCTATGCCTCCTCGGGGCGGCGCGTCATTGCTACGGCACAGCCTATCGGCGCGCCACTTACTGGTCTAGCCTGTAATACCAGTCGAAGGGAGCATCATGACACTCACACCATCCGGCCCGATCATCGCAGGCAGCACGCTGCCCCTACCCGCAGTCGCCATGTCCGACGAGGCAGCCTGGGCGGCCGGCCTGCGGGCGTTGACACGGGGAGGCTTCGAATATGTGGACGTCGTCGACACCTGGCTGACCGTGGGCGATCTGACAGAGCGCCAGGCCGTGGCCCTCGCCGAGGCCGTCGCGGCGGCCGACCTGAAACTCGCCGGACTCTCCGCGATCAGGCGCAGCGTGATCGACCCAGACGACGGTGCGACTAATCTGAACTACACCCATCGCGCAATCGATGTCGCCGCCGTCGCGGGAGTGCCGGTTCTGTCGATCGGCTTTCACCGTCCACTGACTGCGCTACAACGGAATTGGTCGTTCTGGTCGGTCCCGGGCCCCAGAGATGACGACCACGATCCCGCGGTGTGGGCACTCGCCGTCGAAAGGCTCCGCGAATTGACGAGACATGCGACAGACGTCCACGTCGCACTGTCGTTGGAACTCTACGAGGACACCTTGATCGGCAGCGGGGCGCAAGCTGCCAGGCTCGTCGAGGAAGTCGGCTCGCCCGCATTGGGCATCAATGCGGACCTCGCCAATCTGTATCGAGTCCCGCGGCGGCTGACCGAAGGCTGGCTCGAAGCATTCGCGGCCTGTCTGCCCCACCTGAACTACTGGCACGTCAAGAACTTTCGACGGGTCGAGGTATATCCCGACGGGCCATTCCTGGCATGGCCGACACAACTGGCCGACGGTGACATCGACTATCGCACCTTGTTGCGCATCGCCCTCGACGCTGGATACAGCGGGCCGATCTGTGTCGAACAATATGGCGGCGACGGCCTGACGGCGCAGATCGCGGGCCTGCGTTACCTCGAGGACCTGGTAGCCGAATGAAGTCCCCCGCAGCCTTGACCGCTACTGCACGTCTGGCCATACTGGTCAGACCAGTATGGCCAGATACCGAACCGGCGGGAGACAACGTGAGCACCACGACGACATCGGGATCAAGCTTCACGAAGAAGTCACTCGGCACACCCGGTCTGGTGCTGTTCGTCCTTGCGTGCGTCGCGCCCATGGGTGCCGTCGTATCGATCGTTCCACTGGGCATGTTCCTCGGCAACGGCGCCGGTTTCGTTGGAGCCATCGTCATCGCGGGTGCGATTCTGCTTTGCTTCGCAGCGGGCTACGTGGCCATGTGCAGGCATGTGATCAACGCGGGTGCGTTCTATGCCTACATCGCCAAGGGCCTTGGCAAGCCCGTCGGGGTGGCAGGCGCGTTCGTCGCGATGCTCGCCTACAACGCGGCATTCTGGAGCCTGGCCGGCGCCGTCGGGTACTTCGGTTCGACCATCTTCGCCGGCATCGGGCTGAGGCTGCCATGGCAGATCTGGTGCGCCGTCGCCATAGCCATCGTTGCGTTCCTCGGACGACGCGCAGTGGATGTCAGCGCCAAGGTGCTCAGCGTCGCCTTGATCCTTGAAGTCAGTGTGATCGTCATCCTGGACATGGGGATCATCGTTCACCGCGGCGTCGAGTCATTCCCGATCGCCGCGACGCTTTCACCGACCGCCATAGGGGCAGGCTCCATCGGCATCGGTCTGCTGTGGGCGTGCAATATGTTCATCGGGTTCGAGGCGACCGCAATATTCGCCGAGGAGGCCAAGGACGCCAAGAAGACCGTCGCCCGTGCGACCTACATCTCAGTCGCGATCATCGCGATCTTCTACGCAGTGGCCGCGATGGTGCTCGTCGGCGCCGTCGGCCCCGCTAACTTGCTGTCCGCCATGAACGACGACCCCGGGACGTTCGTGTTCAAGATCGCCGACCAATTCGTCGGGAGCTGGTTGTCCGCTGCCATGCAAGTATTGGTGCTGACCAGCTTGTTCGCCGCGCTGCTCGGCATCCACAACGCGGCCTCGCGCTACTTCTTCTCGCTTGGCAGAGAGGGATTATTGCCGAGACGGCTCGGAGTCGTGCATCCCAAATGGAATTCGCCCGCGTTCGCCAGCACCGTCCAAATCGCCATCGCAGTCGCGGTGGTCGGCGCCTTCGGCATTGCCAACGCCGACCCGCTCCTCACGCTCAACACCAGCACCGCGGGCGTCGGCACCGTCGGCATCCTCCTGCTGCAGGTCGCCGTCGCGGTGTCGGTCATCGCCTTTTTCCGCAAGCGCAGGGACAAGCGGGTCTGGTCGACGGGGATCGCACCGGCCATTGCAGCACTGGCCCTCGCGGCCGTCGTCGTCCTCGCACTGTCGAACTATTCCGTCCTCACGGGCAGTGACAACGCCGTGATCAACTCGATCCCGTGGATCCTGCCAGCGGTGATCGTCGCGGGCCTCGCCTACGGGCTGTGGCTGCGCCGACGCCGACCCGACGTCTACGCCGGCATAGCGGCAGGTGCGCCCGCTGAGCCGGCCCAACTCGCCGAGGAGTCGACTCGATGACGACCAAGGTGCTCATCGATACCGACACCGGCGTGGACGACGGGATGGGCCTGCTCTACGCGATGCTGAGCCCGGAACTCGACATCGTCGGTGTGACCACGAGCTTTGGCAACGTCGACGTGGAGCGGGTCACGCGCAACACCGCGGTGTGCATGGAACGACTTGGTTCGGAAGCGCCGTTGGCAAAGGGTGCCGACCGGGCCCTCATTGGCGAACTGCCGACTTTCAACCCGCACATCCATGGTGATGATGGTTTCGGCAATGCCAACCTGGCGGATCCGACGTTCCGGAATCTTGTGCGGATCTCGGCGGCTGAGCTGACCCTGCGACTCATCGACGAACACCCCGGCGAGGTGACCTACATCGGGCTCGGGCCGCTGACGAACCTCGCGCTGGCGGTGCTTCTGGATCCGACACTGCCACAGCGTCTTAGACGGGTGGTATGGATGGGCGGGGCTGCCGCACACCACGGGAACGTCTCTCCGGTGGCAGAGGCCGACGCCCTGCACGATCCCGAGTCGGTAGCCTTGGTGATCGACCAGGACTGGGAGTTCGTCCAGGTCGGTCTCGACGTCACCGACGACACAGTATTTGGCCAAGAGCATCTCGACGCGGTACGGGCCTCGACGTCGGCGGCTGCCAAACTCGTTGCTGCGGGCGCCCCTTCGTACATGAAGTTCTACGAACCGATCCTCGGCCGTTACGGCTGCGCCATGCACTCCCCGCTCACGATCGCGCTCGTCGCACATCCCGAACTGATAGTCGCCGAGGAGACCTACCGAATGCTGGTCGAGTGCGAGGGCAAGTACACCCGTGGTATGACCGTCGTCGATCGGCGGGTGGGACGCGACCCCGGGCCTGTCTGGCACGGGGCACCGCGGGTCCGCGTCATCACCGACGTCGACCGCGAGACCTTCATCAAGCGGTACGTCGAGCGGATCACCGCGTGACGCCGACCCTGGCGGAAATACGCGCCTTTCCCAAAGTATCGCTTCATGACCACCTTGACGGTGGTCTACGCGTCGAGACCATCCTCGAGTTGGCCGAGGAGCGCAACATCGCGTTGCCTGCCGGTGATCCCGAGGGTCTTCGCGCATGGTTCGCCGAACGCACCACCGTCGGTAGCCTGGAGGGGTACCTCGAGGGTGACGCCGTGACCGCGGCCGTCCTGGTGGACACCGAGGCGCTACGACGGGTCGCCCGTGAGTCAGTCCAGGATCTCTCGTCAGACGGCGTTGTCTATGCGGAACTACGCTGGGCACCTACCGATCTCCTCCGTCACGGAGTTCCGATGGAGGATGCCGTCGCCGCGGTGTCCGATGGCCTGCGGGACGGTGAACGCGTGGCGCGCGAGCGTGGCTCAGCCATACAAGTGCGGCAGATCCTGTGCGCGATGCGTCACGAATCCGGCAGTGAGTCGGTCGCGGCGCTGGCGATATCTTGTGACGACGTCGTCGGGTTCGACCTTGCGGGTCCCGAGTCCGGCTTTCCGCCGTCTCTGCACCGGGCTGCCTTCGACGTAGCGCGAGCGGGGGGACTGCCCGTCACCGTGCACGCCGGTGAGGTCGAGGGGGTCGGCAGCGTGCTGGAAGCCATCGATGTCGCAGGCGCCCGCCGTATCGGCCACGGCATCCGCGTCGTCGACGACCTGACTGACAGTGGCGGGCGCGGCCCCGTTGCCGAACGGATCGTCGAACAGGGCATCGTGCTCGAAGTTTGCCCATCGTCGAACTTCCACACGGGCGCGGTCATTCGCGACTCACCCGACGTCGCGGCGCACCCTTTCGATCGACTCCATCGCGCGGGCCTTGCCGTCACCGTCAACACTGACAACCGGCTGACGAGCCGGACCTCGTTGACCCAGGAACTCGAAATGCTCTGTGCTGCTTTCGGCTACAGCATGACCGACATCGCGGCGTTCCAAGCGACGGCGGCCGCAGCCGCGTTCTCGCCGACCGCACTGTCTGCGTTTCAATCGGCAATGTCGTCCTACGATCGTCGAATGTGACGGCGTCCGAGTACTTCGCGATGAGCTCGAACAATCGGTGAGCAAGGCCGCGCTACCGTGCCAGACGAGCTTGGTGCGGTGGTTTCGCTCAGCGCCCGGCTTGACTTTTCCTGCTCGCGCCCGGACCGGTCACCACCGGCCGCGGTGCATGACTTCGGCGAACGGACGGCGGTTGGGCTTGTGGATCGGTTGCAATTCCCGGTCGGCGGGATAGCCGACGCCCAGCAGATAGCAGACGCGGTGATCCGCCGGCACGCCCAGGATGTCTCGCGCCCTGTCCTGATCGCCAACGGCCGAGTGCCCGGTGCCGATTCCGAGGTCCGTTGCCGCGATGGTCATCGCCATCATCGCCTGGCCAAGGTCGAATTGGTCGATCAGTGTCTCGCGCTCGTCACCACCTTCCGGAACGACGAGGGCGATCGCCGCCGGTGCGTGCGCAATGTGTTTTGCCCCAACCCATACCGTGGACAACTGTTCGAGCTGCGCGCGGTCGATCACCACCACAAAATCCCAGTGCTGATTGTTGCGCGCCGACGGCGCTCGCCACGCCGCTTCGACGATGCGCATCAAGGCATCGTCGGGTACCGGGTCGGGCCGATACTGCCGAACATTGCGACGTGCACGGATTGCATCCCACGTTTCCACTTGAGTCTCCTCTGCCGAGTGAAACGGTCTAAAGACTATCTGGTCTCGGCGAACCGCCGACCAAGCAACGCCGATTGTCGACGTCGACACCTCGCTGATGCGTTCTCGACAAACCGTCTCAATAACCATGTGTCGCAGCTTGATTAACCAACCAATGCAATCGACTGAGCGTAAATGCGTTTCGACCCGCCCGGTACGCAGTCCGGAGCGTCCTAGACGGCTGATCGCAGAGCGCGGCCCGACGAACGCCCCCTCACGGCCAGAGCGCTGCGGCAGCGGTTGAGCAGTTGAGGGAGTTCGTGGATTGTCGGGTTGGCGAGCGCGATACGGATCGCGTTGGGAGTGGCGCTTCCGATGGCGAAGGCGTCGCCGGTCGAGATCAAGATTCCCATCTGGGCAAGTCGGTGGGCAGCTTGGTCGCTGCGGATGTCCGCGGGCAGATGGAGCCAGCCGTAGTACGACGCCGGATGAGCGTCATACGCGAACCCTTCCAGCGCGTGTCGGGCGATGCCCTGGCGTTGCCTGGCGTCCTGGCGGCGGTGCTCCTCAAGCCGGGCAACGGTGCCGTCGCGCAGCCACCGAGTGACGAGCGCCGTTGACAGAGAACTTGTTCCCCACGTGGTGGTTCGTAGAGCTCGGATCAGCGGGACGCGGGCCGAATCGGGCGTCACCACATATCCGGCGCGTAACCCGGTGGCGAGGTTCTTCGAGAAGCTGCCGACGTAGAAGGTTCGTTCCGGCGCAAGGGTCTGAATCGGCGCCGGTGCCGACGGGTCCAGGAACGCGTAGGTGGCATCTTCGATGATTGCGAAGTCATGGCGGCGGGCCAATGCGGCGATGCGTGCGCGCGAACCGGCGTCCAGCACGAACCCGAGTGGATTGTGCACGGTGGGTATCACGTAGAGAACGCCGATCTTGCGCTGTCGGACAACCTTTTCCAGAGACTTGAGGTCGGTGCCGTCCGGGCCGCACTGGACCGCAGCGAGATCCAGATGCCGCGCCTGGGCGAGCAACTTCAACCCCGGGAAGGTGAGTTCGTCGGCCAGCAGCGTGGAGCCGGGTGTGGTTGTCGCGGTGAGGATGACGTCGAGTCCATGTTGCGCACCAGCGGTCAACACCACATTATTTGGCGGCACATCGATACCGTGATCGAGCAGATACGTGGCCACCGCCGCCGCGTCGACGCTGCGGCCACCCGGGGGTTGCTGAACCAGCAGTGACCCAAGGTCGCCCTCAGCCGCCAAGTCGCGCAGAGCTTGACGCAGTTGTTCAGATTGCTCCGCGACGAGAGGCTGGTTGAAGGACAGGTCGGCGGCGCGCGTCTCGACCGGAAGTCGGAGCGGTTCCAGGCCGCCGAAGCCGTTCAAATCCCGGACGTATGTGCCTCTCCCGCGTTCCCCGACAATCAGGCCGGCCGCCGCCAGTTCCCGGTACACCTTGGTGGCCGTGGCAAGGGCGATCCCGCGCTCCCGAGCGAGCTCCCGATGTGTCGGGAGACGCGTACCCGCAGGCAAGTCCCCTGCTCGTATCGACGCGGCAATCCCCTCGGCGACCACCTTGTAGCGCTCCGCCCGCACGGCATTCCTTTGGTTGTCCCTATGACAATGCGTTGATTGCATCAGTTTAGAGGTCGTAGGTTCGGGCGGCCCGCCTCGTTGACCGATCCCCTACTCCCGCAACAGGAGACGACAGATGCCCGTCACCAGCGACAACCAGTTGCCCGTACTGGAGTTCTTGCAAAGGCGCCTGTCGGGCAGCTCGCACCCGGACGACCGCACTCATATGAGGTATCCGACCGCCATCTCCCAACTACTCGACTTCGAGATCGCAGAAATCGGCCCCGGCACAGCATCGGTCGTCGTCGACGTTGACGCCGCCCGCCACGGCAATCAACAAGGAACCGTGCACGGCGGTTTTCTCGTCGAACTCGCCGATGCCGCGATCGGAACGGCGCACTCCACCCTCATGAAACCGGACGAGTCATTCACCAGCATCGACCTGCGCGCAGTGTTTCTACGTCCCGTATGGCGGGAAACCCTTGTCGCGCGCGCTGCCCCAACGCACTCAGGCAGAACGATCACGCACTACCACTGCGACATCGTCCGCACGAGCGACGGCAAACCCGTCGCCACCGCTACCAGCACCGTCATGACCCTCCACGGTGACCGAGCGACCGGACGCTGAGGCAGTGCCGATGATTTCGACGGGTGGACCGTACTCGGCGTGCTCGGACCATGCGACGCTGTGGGTATGGCTGATCGGTTGCCGCGTTACCGAGTGCTGACGGGCCCGGATGACGCGTTGTTCTGTCACCGGGTGAGTGCGGCTCTTGAACTAGGTTATGTCCTGCATCATGGGCCGACAGTGGCCTTCAACGGCACGAGTGTCATTGTCGCCCAAGCCGTGGTCTGGCCGCACAGCGGCGAACCTCCGGAAGACGTGCCCTAGGACGACGTCGTCCCGGCGTGCGGGCACCGTAGATCGGATCACGGTGGCCGAAATCGTGGCCGTCACCGCCCACTCTGGGTTCTGCTGGGAACGGCGTGGCGCGCAAACTCGGCGCGCCCGTCGCACCGCGGCCCGGCCTGCCAGGCGGTCCAACAAGCCGTCAACCACACCATCCAAAACGGCACGTATCGCAAATGACTGGACCGCTGGGGCCTCGGCAGCGAGGCCGTCGAGACTTCCGAGATCAACCCGCCCGGCCTGCCGAAGACCTCCTGATCACGCCGTGAGGTGCTTTTCGAAGGCGTGCGCACCGATCTGTTCGGCCGGTAGCGACCGGTCGTAGAGGGCCGTGTAGCCGGACGACAAATAGAGCGCCACCGCCTCGGGCTGCCGTGGTCCGGTAGTCAGATAGATTCTGCGATAACCACGTTCGCGGGCGATGCGTTCGAGTTCTGCAACGACACGTCTGCCGTAGCCGCGTTTGCGGTGTGCCGACGACGTCCAGATCCGTTTGAGTTCGGCCGTGGCCTCGTCATAGCGGCGGAAGGCGCCGCCGGCGACGGGCGTGGTACCGGCCAACGCCACGATCAATTCGCCTGCAGGAGGAATGAATTCATCGGCCGGGTAGGTGCGCAGATCACGGTATTCGGCACCGATCGACGTGCCGTATCGGGTGCCGTACTCCCAGCCGAGCTCATCGAGCAGCGGCGCAGCCAATGCATCATCCTGATGGACGGACACAAATCTGATCGGCTCGAGATCTGGCCCCAACGCCGCGGTCATTACCTCTGTCTCCTCGCTGCTGATACCGAACGATCCTCCGCGACAGTACAACGTGTGCGCGGCATCGATATTCTTCTCAAATTAGCGTGGTTCAAACGCTTACGCGCTGCGGTAACCATCGGCACCGCTTCCCAGGCGCGCCTCAGTGCGAATTGGCTGCCAGTTGCCCCAAGAACTCGAAACCGCCCATCTTCCCACTTGCATACCTTGGGTATGCAGTTCCATACTTGAGGTATGCAAGCATGACATTGGAGGACCCATGCACGTCTCGACCACCGACCCTGATCTCGCCACAATTGCCGACCGCTACTTCGCCGCATGGCGCAAACGCGACGCCGACGCGATCGTCGCCCTGCACACCGCCGATACCCAGTTCTGGATCCACCTCGGTACCGAGCCAGTCCACGGCCGCGACGCCGTTCGCGACACGATCGCCACACTTTTCGAACAGTTCCCGAACTTCGGCTTCACCGTGCATCGAGTGGTCTTCGCTGACGGTCACTGGGCACTCGATTGGACGGCCACGTTCGACGCACCGGACGGGGAAAAGCACGGTTTCGACTGTCTGGACCTTGTCGAGGTCACATCCGAGGGCCTCGTCGCCCGCAAAGACACGTTCATCGACTTCATCCAGATGCAGGAGCAGACCAAATGACCACCGTGACTGACGCCGCGTAGCTCCACGAGTTGCCCACACTTTCGGCACTGCCGGTCGAGCACATAGCCGATATGACTGTCGACCTGGAGCCAGTTCAACCCGTGACCACACCCGTCGGTAATCGAATGGTGTTCATCGTCAAGGGCGGCCATATCCACGGTCCGGCGATCTCCGGCGACGTGCTGCCGGGCGGCGGCGACTGGCTACTCGCCGGCAGCGACGGCATCGGCCGCGTCGACGCGCGCGCGACCATCAGGACCGACGATGGTGTGCTGATCGGCTATACCGCAGGCGGGCTCATTCAGGTGCCGGCAGATGGGTTGGCCCGCCTGGCCGCCGGCGAGCGGCTGATGTTCGGCGAGACGTATGTGCGGACGACACCCAAGTTCGAGACCGCCGACGAGCGTTACGCCTGGCTGAGCAAGATCGTCGCGGTCGGCTACAACCTGCTGTCGCCCAATCACGTCGATTACCGCATCTACAAGCTGTTGTAGCCGCGACGTGGGTAGCGGTCTATATCGTGGACTCATGCCGACCGTCGCCCGACGCACCCAGCAGCAGCGCAGAGAGGCGACCACGGCAGCTCTGGTCGCCGCCGCGCGCGAACTATTCGCCAGGGAGGGCTACGAAGCCACCTCGCTCGACGCGGTAGCCGCAGCGGCCGGAATGACCAAGGGTGCGGTCTATCACCATTTCGACAGCAAGCGTGAGCTGTTCGCGGCGACCTTCGAACAAGTGGCTTCCGACCTCGCCGAGATCGTCGGCGCGGCCTACGCGCGTAAGCGCGATTCCTGGCGGGCTTTCGAGGCCGGCTGCATCACGTTTCTGGAAGCGTGCCTGGACCCCGGCGTGCGCCAGATCATGCTCCTTGACGCCGAGGCCGCGTTGGGTTGGGAGCGCGTTCGCGAGCTCGAAAGCGGCATGCTGACAAGCAGTGCGACCGCCATCGCGAGAGCGATCGCCGAGGGGCGGATCGCTCGGCGCGATCCAGCGCCGCTGGCCCAGTTACTGTTCGGTGCGCTGTGTGAGGCCGCGATGGTGGTCGCCCGCGCCAGTGATCAACCCACCGCCCAGCGAGCTATCGTCAGCGAAATCCGCCGCATGCTGGGTGCGCTGGAGCTATAGCCGCGCTGGAGCGTGCACACTTGCGCGTCAAGCCCGGCCGGCAAGCAACGCACGCGGTCGTCGGCGAATTAGCGCCCGTCAGCTCGTAGTTCGTCACAGCAGGTGCGGCGCGACCCGTTGCAGGTATGCCAAGACATCTGGCCGCTTCGGCCGGACACCGACGGCGAAACGCACGGTCGTGAGTTCGTGGAACCGTTTCTCCGGGTCGATGGGCCAGTTGTAGTGTGCCGGCAGCGAGTTCCGTAGGCGCGTTGCGCGCAGGGTATCGGCCAGCACGAAGCGCAGCGCATTGATCTTCGTATGCGCGAGCGGGATGTCCACCGAACGGACCTGGGTGACATCGGTCCATTCCCACCGGCGCAAGGATGGGTCCTTGATCACCGGGAAGGTGACCCCATCCGCGTCGATCGCCGCGACCATATCGTGCCGAATGACCCTGCGCGCCAGCATCAGTACGAACCACAACACCACGACGCCGACCGGGCCCAGCAACAGTCCGAGCCCCCATAGGTATCCGGAGACGAACACCGCGGTGGCACCGACCACGAACAGCCCGCCGATGAGCACGTTGGCGGCCATGGTGATGATCAACTCACGGTTCCATGCGAACCGCACCTCCATAGGCGTTGTCGTGTCAGGTATTGGAGCCTCGATTGGCACGCGGCGTCGCCGCGCACCGGCCCGCCTGACGACGAGCATCGCTATCAGGGCGGCGCCGATCGCGATGGCGATGATGCCGACCACGATCCCCACATGGCCAGAATGGATTGCCTCGGAATGCATCTCGTTGCGGTCACGTACCTCAGCGCCCGCAACGGAGGTATGCACGCCGTCGCGTAGGAACAGCTCGGTGTGGGTTTTGGCGTACTGCGTCCAAGCGCATCCGTCCGCCGATGTCATCGGGGTGCCGTCGCACATCACCTCGGTTGACCGCAGACCGATCACAGCGCCGGTGACGATCAGCACGCCTGCCATCAGAGACAGCGACCCGAACGCCGAGACCGCGACGAAACTGAGCCGACGAGCCCAGGGCCGCCGTCCGTCCGGCGTCGCGTGCTGAGTTGTCACCGCTGCCACCGTGGAACGATCCACTCCCCGCCAGCCGTGCGCTCGTCGACGGCGCTATCGGTGCGGCCGGATTGGTTCAGGACCGTCGATGAAGGTGCGGGTCTGCGCATGGACGGATTATCTCCGGTGAAATCCGGATGATGCCGCTACAGGCGCTGCTGCGGTGGGGTCGCCGTCGACCGTCACCGTCTCATCGGCGAGTGCACGCGCTAGCGTCTTCAACTGACATACCGTCTACCCCACCGGCGCGCCTGCCAGCGCCATTCGGTCGTCTCTTCGATCACCTCGTCGGTAAACGGACGTCTGCCGAGACTCAAACTGAGCGAATAGATTGACGGTGTGCGGGCCTGGCCGATATGCCCGTGATGTGAAGAGTTTTCTTGCCGGTGACGCATTCGCTGATCGGACTGTCGTCCTCATCGGGGGCGGCACCGGAATCGGTTTCGCAGTTGCCAAATTGGTGGTATCCGGTGGAGGCGCGGTGATACTGGGCGGGCGTCGTGCCGGTGTGCTCGCCAAGGCCGCCGCACAGTTAGGCTCCTCGGCGACATGGCATGTTGTCGATACCGCCGACGATCACAGTGTGGAAGCCCTTTTCGCCCAGATTGACTCGGTCGACGGCATCTTCACCACCGCCGCCACCTACATCACCGGTTCAATGCGCGAACTCTCGATAGCCGACGCGGCCTCGCCCTTCGTCTCGAAGTTCTGGGGCCAGTACCGCATCGTCAAGGCCGCGTTGCCGGTACTGACAGCTGATGCCTCTATCGTCCTGATGGCGGGCGCGGCCAGTGTCCGGCCCGCCGGCGCCGCGCCTGCCTACGTCGCCGCCAACGCTGCGATCGAGGGACTGGCACGCGGATTGGCCGTCGAACTCGCGCCAGTACGCGTGAACGCGATATCGCCTGGCACCGTGGACGGCAACCTGTGGAATCAGCGGCCCCCGGCCGTGCGGCAGGCGGCGTTCGACCATTTCGTCAACGCCTCCACCATCGGGAGACTGGCGCGCGAGGATGAAATCGCGGCCGCCGTCGTTCACCTGCTCCTCAACAGCGCCACCACGGGCTCCACGCTCTATCCCGATGGAGGCTACAGCTTGCGTTGAAACACCGTGGTTCAGCTGCTGCCACAGAAGCCGATCCTCGTGACCACCTCATCAGCTCGGTGACACACTTTCATCTAGTGCCTGGGATAAGCCCCTCTAATGCCACCGAAGAAACATTAGCTGTACTGAATCAGTCGGTAGCCATACCTTCGTATGCATGGCCTCCCCCGTTCTGATCGGTTTTCTGACCGCAATGACGCTCATCGCGGCGATCGGCGCGCAGAACGCTTTCGTGTTGCGTCAGGGAATCCTTGGTGAGCACGTCGTCCCGGTCATCGCGGTGTGCGCGATCTCGGACCTGATCCTCATCGCGGCCGGCATCGCCGGCGTCGGCGCGTTGATCACCGCTCACCCCGATGCCGTGATGGTCGCCAAGTTCGGTGGCGCAGCGTTCCTGCTCGGATACGCCGCGTTGGCCGCCAAGCGGGCGTACCGGCCGTCGGCGCTCAACCCGTCGGAGAAGGCGCCGGCCCGCTTGGCCGAGGTGCTCATCACGTGTGCTGCACTGACATGGCTCAACCCCCACGTCTATCTCGACACCGTGGTTCTGCTCGGCTCGCTGGCGAATGAACAACACGAGCAGCGTTGGCTTTTCGGCGCAGGCGCCGTCGCGGCCAGTGGGGTCTGGTTCGTCAGCCTCGGGTTGGGCGCCCGCCGGTTGGCCGGGCTGTTCGCGACACCGTTGACGTGGAGAGTCCTCGATGGCGTCATCGCCGTCACCATGGCAGCACTGGGCGTGTGGATGGTGGTGTCCTGAGTCAACCGCGGGGGTCGCCGACGCGCTGAACCGCTCCTTGGGCAAGCTGGGTATCAACCGACCCCCGAGGAGGAACATCCGTGGATTTCACGACCATCCGGCACGAGCTCAGCGACGGCATCCTCACCGTCATTCTCGACCGCCCGGACAACCTCAACGCCTTCACCGTCGAGATGGCCGACGAACTGGAGCACACCTTCATCGCAGTCAACGATGACGACGCGGTCCGTGCCGTCATCGTGACCGGCGAGGGGCGGGCGTTCTGCGCCGGAATGGACTTGTCGAGTGAGGGCAACGTGTTCGGCCTCGACGAGTCGAAGTCACCGACGTTGGCCGACATGGCCGATCTCGACAACCCTGCGCTACGGAGGGTCCGCGATACGGGCGGCCGGGTGACGCTCGCGATCTATGCCTGCCGCAAGCCGGTGATCGCCGCCATCAACGGTGCCGCCGTGGGTATCGGCGCGACGATGACCCTGGCCATGGACGCGCGGTTGATGTCGACCAAGGCTCGCTTCGGACTGGTCTTCGGGAAGCTCGGTATCACCCCGGAGGCGTGTTCAACCTGGTTCCTGCCCCGGATCGTCGGTATGCCAACGGCTTTGGACCTGGTGTACCGCTCCGACATTCTCGCCGCCGACGCGGCCCGCGAGATCGGGCTGGTGCAGGCAGTTCACGAACCGGATGCCCTGCTCACCGAGGCACGGGCACTGGCCGATGCGTGGACGCGCGACCGCTCGCCGGTATCGGTGGCACTCATGCGGCAGATGCTCTACCGCAATTCGGCCGAGCCACACCCGGTCGACGCTCACCGGGTGGACTCGCTGGCGATGTTCTACACCAGCATCGGTGACGGCCACGACGGCGTGCAGGCCTTCCTGGAGAAGCGCCCCGCGCAGTTCATCGGTAGGGCCTCCGAAATGCCGCCGTTCTACGAAGATTGGGTTGAGGGTCGCCCGTAGCCCAATATTGGCCGAGGGTTAACTGAGCGCGGCCAGTGTCATCGCGACGGTCACCGTCGCGATCAGCCCAAGATAGGTCACGGCATGGACGCGGTCAGGCATCGTGAGCCTGCAGCGCCGCACGATGACTACGACCGGGGTGGCACCGAGCAGCAGTGCCGCCGCAGCCGTCACGTCGACCGAGGCGATCAGCGGCACGACCGCGAACGCGGTGATGGCCAGCGTCATCGGATTGGCCAGAGCCGTCGCCGACTCCATGGAGTGACCGGCCCGACGCATCAGGGGGACCGTGAGCACACTGCCACCTACGCCGAGAAACGCTGCCACGGTGCCAATCGGAATCCCATATGCCGCTGGGATTCTGCGAGGTTCGGCGCACTCGCCGACAGGTCGCAGGAAGCCCGGCCGTCTGACGGCATCGACGAGTGTGCCGCCGAGGTAGATCACGAAACCCCACTGCCCGACGACGGCCGGGGCGCACCGGGCCGCCACGCCACCGAGCGCCCCACCCACCCCCAGCAACAGCAGCAGAGCACCGCCACCGCGAAGGCCGGAAAGGATGTCGCGGCGGGTCGATACGGTGGCGATCGCCGATGAGGCGAAAACCACCACAGCCGATGTTGCGACCGCGATGCGCATCGCGTCCGGGCCGGCTGCGGCGTCGGCCCACACGATGACGGGGACGGTGACAAAGCCGCCCCCGAAGCCGAACAACACGGTCGTGATTCCCGAGACCACGCCGATCGAGACCAGGATTGCGAAAGTCACGGTCTCAGACAACCGTCTGCGGCCATCCGCCGACAATCGATAGTCGGCGAACAATCTTCGAGTTTCGGACGTATGCTGGGCGGCGTGCGCAATGTCGCAGCCGATGATGTGGACGACGTACCGCGGGCGGTACTGCCGGTCGGTACCGACTATCCCGACGGTTTCGTACTGGACTGGCATTCACATCGGCGTGCCCAATTCCTACACAGCGCGACCGGCGTGATGGTGGTCGAAACACGCGACGGCACCTGGACGGTGCCGACCGACCTCGGGGTGTTGATACCGCCGGGCGTTCAGCACCTGATGCGCACCCGGGAGGTAAGTACGCGCAGTCTCTACATCGAACCTGAAGCAGTGCCGTGGTGGCCGCACAGATGCATGGTCGTGGAAGTGACACCGCTGCTGCGTGAATTGCTCTTGGTTGCAGCGGAATTCGACGCCGACTACGACACGTCCGGACGCGAGGGCGCGGTCACCACACTACTGTTGCACGAGATCGCGGCGCTGACGCCCGTCGCGCTCCATGTGGCACTCCCAAGTGCACCGGATCTCGCCGCACTGTGCCGCGATTACCTCAGCGCACCGGACGTACGAATTGGCAACGCGCAGTGGGCCGCACGCGTGAATCTCGGCGAAAGAGCCTTCACCCGTCGGTTCCGCTCCGAATTGGGGATCAGCCCCGCCGCGTGGCGCCGACGTGCGCGATTGCTCGCCGCCGTACCACTGCTCCGCGGAGCCACCGTCACCGAGGTGGCGAGTCACCTCGGGTATGCGACACCGGCAGCCTTCACCGCGGCGTTTACCGCCGAGTTCGGAATACCGCCGTCGCGCATGTTCAGGTAGCCGAGACAGGTCGAGGCTCTTGCCTACACGCGTGGGCCAGGGTGATCCGAGAGCCGCGCGAATCCAGCGGAGCAACCGCATAATCCCGCAACCCGCCTCAGGAGGAGCGAGATCACCTCAAAGTGTCAGCCGGCGTTGCGAAGTCGGGCAACATCGTGTTGGGCACATCCGATGCGGTCAGCCGCTTCAGCGATCGAAAGCGCTGGGTTCAATAGGATCTGCATCTCCTCGGGCGAGAACGTGGGCTCGGCATCCCAGGGCGCCTCGTCCCACCCCGCATCACTGAAGCCGGAAAACAGCTCATCCGTCATGACAATCCCCTACGAAAAACGACATTCGACAAGGCGCGCCTTTGCCCTTCTCGTGTGATCCGATCGTACCGCCATCGATGCACGTCTTCCGCGTGTCGAATGCAATGCGGAGAACAGCCAAGATCCGTGTACGTCGCACCCCGCTGACGCATTAGGTGGGCGTCGCTGATGCGAGCAGACAATTGCCAGCTTTGCTGGTTCAGCCGGTTCGCCAAGAGTGGCCCTAGGACGGGTGGCCGACGCAAAAAGGAGGGGCACCCGGCGTGGGTGCCCCTCCCGTGTGTCGTGGGTCAGCGGCCGTCGCCGAATACGGAGGTGACGCTGCCGACGGTGGCCTGATGCTGAATGTCGTGGACCCACTGGTTGTGGGTGACATCGGCCTGAGCAGGCGCAGCCAAGCCGAAGACCGCGGTCGCAAAGCCGGCAACGATGGCGCTGGCAAATCCAAACTTCTTCATTTCGAAGCCCTTCTCTTCAGAGTTCGAGCCGTGGCGGTGATGTCGCGGTTCGGATGTCGGTCCACCGGTTTGGGGGATTCCTCGCCGGTCTGACTGCCTCAACGCAGTGCTCAGCGGCTTAATTCCGCTGGCAGAAATTGACCGCCGGTTGGCAGCAATCAATCGTTTTTGCGTCACCTTCGGCGGTGGAGACGGTGACGCCGGGCCGACGGCAGGGCAAACGCTGGACGGACGCGGGACAGACCACGACCGCATTACCCCTTGTCCCATAACGCTACGAGCAGTAGCGTAACTCGCCGTGACGCGAAGCTTCCATGCCGGCCGGCCCTTCACGACCCCGACGGCCGACATCGCTGCCGCGCTCGAGCAGGTCAGCATTCCGACACTGCTGCTGTCGCTGGTGCACCTCACCGGCGACCCGCGCTTCATCCGCGACTTCAAACAGGCCGGCTTGTTCCTCAACGAAGTCCAGGGCTTCATGAGCGAAGAGGACAAGGCCCGCGCCCGCGCCGAGGCGCTGCCGGTGATCGCCGACTATCGCGACCGCGGCTGCCCCGTCCCTGATCCACTGCCCGACGACCTGGTCCGGGAGATGCTCGACTGGGCGGCCTGCGAGCCGGTCGACGCCGACAACCTGCCTCTGGTTCTCGAGGAGCTCGATCTTGAGGGTGCCGACCCGCGACGGCCTGCCCGTCTGGATCCGCAGCGGGTCAAGGACTTTCACGTCATCGTCGTCGGCTGCGGAGAATCGGGCGTGCTGGCCGGCATCCGGCTCAAGCAGGCCGGCCTGCCGTTCACCATCGTGGAGAAGAACGCCGGCCCCGGCGGAACGTGGTGGGAGAACAGCTATCCCGGCGCCCGGGTGGACGTCGCCAATCATTTCTACTGCTACAGCTTCGAACCCAGCAATCGCTGGGACCATTTCTTCGCCGAGCAGCCCGAGCTGCGTCAGTACTTCCAAGACGTGGTGGCCCGCCACGAACTGAGTCCGCACATCCGGTGGAACACCGAGGTGGTGTCCGCTGCCTGGGACGGCGAGATGTGGAATGTCACCGTCCGGACGCCCGACGGCACCGAGACGCTGAAAGGCAACGCGGTGATCACCGCCGTCGGCCAGCTGAACCGACCCTACCTACCCCAATTCCCAGGCGCGGCAACGTTCAACGGCCCGTCGTTTCACTCCGCGGCCTGGGATCACGACGTCGACCTCACGGGTAGGCGGGTCGCGCTGATCGGCGCGGGCGCCAGCGGTTTTCAGATCGCGCCGGCCATCGCACACCAGGTCGCCCACCTCACGGTGTTCCAGCGCACGGCGCAATGGATGTTCCCGAACCCGATGTACCACGAACCGGTCGGCGACGGCGTCCGCTGGACGATGGAGCATCTGCCGTATTACGGTCGCTGGTACCGGTTCCTGCTGATGTGGCCCGGCGCCGACAAAGGTCTCGACGCCGCGCGGGTTGACCCGGACTACACCGATCAGGACAACGCGGTCAGCGACATCAACGCCATCGCCCGGGTGATGTTCACCGACTGGATCACCACCCAGGTCGGCGACGACCCCGCTCTGCTGGCCAAGGTGCTGCCCGACTATCCGGCCACCGGCAAGCGCACCCTGCAGGACAACGGCAGCTGGCTGAGCACGCTCAAGCGCGACAACGTCGAGCTGGTGCGCACCCCGATCGAGAAGATCACGCCGAGCGGGGTCGTCACCACAGACGGAACGACACGTGACGCCGATATCATCGTGTACGCCACCGGTTTTCGGGCCACCGAGGTGTTGTTCCCGATGACCATCACCGGCCGTGACGGTATCGATCTGCACGAGGTGTGGGGTCAGCGCCCGTATGCTTACCGCGGTATCACGGTCCCCGGCTTCCCCAACTTCTTCATGACGTACGGGCCGGGGACCCACCTCGCGCACGGCGGCAGCCTGATACTCAACTCCGAGTTGCAGATGCACTACATCGACCAGTGCCTGGCCCATCTGGTCAACAACGGCATGCGGGCCATGGAGCCGCTGCCCGAGCCCACCCGCGCCTGGCACGAGCGGTCACAGCAGGCCATCCGGCGGACCGTGTGGGCGCATCCGTCGATCAAGCACTCGTATTTCAAGAACGCCGACGGCGAGATCCACACCGTGAGCCCCTGGCGGCTCAGCGAATACCGTTGCGCCATCGACGAACCCGTGTGGTCGGACTACAAGTTTCAGGAGGCGTGAGTATGCGAGCAGTGGTCGTCGACAGCTCCGGTCAGGTCAGCGTCGTCACGCGGCCCGATCCTGCGCTGCCCGGCCCCGACGGTGCCGTCGTCAAGGTGGACGCCGCCTCGATCTGCGGCTCTGACCTGCACTTCCTGGAGGGCCACTACCCGATCTTCGAACCGGTCGGCATCGGGCACGAGGCCGTGGGAACGATCGTCGAACTGGGTTCAGACGTCACGACTTTCGCCGTCGGCGACCGGGTACTGGTGTCCTCGGTGGCCGGCTGCGGCCACTGCGCGGGATGCGCCACGCTCGATCCCATCCGGTGCGTCCACGGCCCGCAGATCTTCGGCAGCGGTGTCCTCGGCGGCGCGCAGGCCGAGTTTCTCGCGGTGCCCGCCGCGCAGTTCCAGCTCCTTGCCCTGCCCGACGGCATCAGCACCGAGCAGGCCCTGCTGCTCACCGATAATCTGGCCACCGGCTGGGCCGCTGCCAAACGGGCCGACATCCCGATTGGCGGTACCGTCGCGGTGATCGGTCTGGGCGCGGTCGGCATGTGTGCAGTGCGTAGCGCGCTAACCCTGGGTGCGGCAAGGGTTTTCGCCGTCGACCCGGTGAAGGCGCGGCGCGAGCGCGCGGAATCGTGGGGTGCGATCGGGGTCACACCGCCGTCGGCGCAACCCGTCCGGGAAGCCACCGGCGGTCTCGGCGCCGATGCGGTGATTGACGCCGTCGGCTCCGACGCCTCGATCAACGATGCGATCGAGTCGGTGCGCACCGGTGGCACGGTCTCGATCGTCGGCGTGCATGATCTGCAGCCGTATCCGATGCCGGCGCTGGCCTGCCTGATTCGTAGCCTCACCATCCGACTGACGACCGCTCCGGTGCAACAGACCTGGCCTGAGCTGGTGCCGCTGCTGCAGGCCGGCCGTCTCGACCTGGACGGCATCTTCACCACATCCTTCCCGCTGGACGCGGCGGCCGACGGCTACGCGGCAGCGTTCGCCCGCTCCGGCGAGCACCTGAAGATCAGGCTCGACCCGTAACTGCGCGTGATCCGCACCACACGGGAATAAATCGGGCACCCCAATCGGTTCCACGGGGTCGTGTGTAAACCGAACCCGACTGCTGACTGCTTGCGCCCGGTGCGACCTCGCCAGACGACAGACACGGACGGGCTCGGCTGATGCGTCAGGGTCCGCTGGCGGGGCGCTATCCCGCGGTGGCCGCGATGGTCACCCTGGCACTGATCCCCTATCTGGCGTTGTCGGCGGCGATGGATCCGCTGGTGCCCATCATTTCCGAGCAACTGCACATGTCGGCGCAGGCCATGAGCCTGAGTTCGGGCCTGGGTAACGCCGCGTACGCCGTGGGGACGGTCCTGGCGGTCCAGTTCGCTCAGCACCTGCCCCAGCGCCGAATGATGCTCGTGTATGCGGTGCTGCTCGTCGTGGGTTCGGTGACAGCCGCGGCGGCGCAGAACGGCGGCATGCTCATCTGCGGGCACGTATTGCAAGGTCTGGCCACCAGCATGCTGCTGATCGCCGCGGCGCCCCCGCTGACCATCGGGTTCCCGAGGGAGAACCTCCGGCATACCGCCGTGATCATGAACATGTGCGTGTTCGGGGCGGTGGCGCTCGGCCCGTTCATCGGTGGTGTTCAGGCCGAATCCCACGCCTGGCGGCCACTGTTCTGGATCATCGCCGCGATCGCTCTGGTGGCTCTGGTGATGGCCGCCTTGACGTTCGAAGACGCGCCGCCTGCCGATCTCGATGCGCCGCGCGACCTGACGGCTATCGGCCTGGCCTCGGTCGGCTGTGCTGCGGCCTTCGTCGGCGCGTCGCAGCTGACCAGCCATGGTTTCGCCGACTTGGCGGTGAGCGCACCGATGCTGGGCGGGCTGGCGTTGATCGTGGTCTTGATCGTCTATCAGTTCCGGGCCCGCCGGCCATTGCTGACGATCCGGACGATGCTCACCAGTTCGATCCCGGTCGCGGGCGTCGGAGTCGCACTGTTCGCCGCGGCCGCATCGGTGGCGGCCACCGCGCTGACCGCCGAGGTCTTCCTCCAGACGTTCAGCCCGGTGCAGGTCGGGCTGATCTATCTGCCCGAACTGGGCGGAGCCGTCGTCATGGCGTTTGTGTTCGGATTCGTCATATCGCGCAAGGCGATGCACTACCTGCCGCTGGTGGGCATGGCCTTGCTCGCCGCCGGGATCTTGCTGTTCCGGATGGCGCTGCCCGCCAATCAGCCGCTGGCGCTGGTCGCGTCGGCTTTGACCGGGCTCGCGTTGGGCGCCACGGTTGCCCCGGCATTGTTTGTCGCAGGCTTCTCGCTGCAGTCCAACAGCCTGCAACGCGTGTTCGCGATCATCGAATTGTTGCGTGCTGTCGCCGCTTTCATGGTCGCCCCGATCTTCGCGTATTTCGCGGCGTCAGCCTCGGGCGGTTTGACCCAAGGAACCGACGACGCACTGTGGATCGGATTCTGGCTCGCTGTCGGTGGTGCGGCCTTCGGGGTTGTCGTCTACGCGCTCAGCGGAGCCCGGCCCCAGGCCCCGGACCTCAACAGGTTCCTCGACGGTGACTCTCCGGCCTGGTATTCGCCGCCGCTTCTCGCCCGGATCCGTCGTAACCTGCATTCGCCCGTCGTCACCGAACGTGCGCCCGTGTTGGCGCCCGAGCCGGACGGTGCCTCGACTTCCAACGGTCCGGTGCTGTTCGCGTACGACGGCTCCGAGCGTGCGGCATGCGCGATCCGGCAAGCCGCAGCCCAGTTGTCGGCGCTGCGGGATGCAGTTGTGGTCTGCGTGTGGCAGCCCGTCGACGTGGGCTTCATCCCCACCGGGGCCGGGCATTTCGACGCCGACCAGGCCGCCGAGGTGCGAAGGGCCGCCGAACAGACCGCCGCCCACGGAGCGCGCCTTGCCGACGCGGCCGGATTCTCAGCACGCAGCGTGGCGATCGAAGCGGCGCCGACGTGGAAGGGCATCATCCAGGCCGCCGACCGCCACCATGCCAGCCTGATCGTGATCGGCCCACATCGGCGCAGCGGCTGGCTCGGACATTTCGAGGGCAGCGTCGCCGCCTCAGTCGTCGCGCACTCCTCCACGCCCGTGCTCGTCGTCCCCGAACAAGCCGGCGCTCCCGTGAGTCCCGAGTTCGCGCGCAGCCACGGCTAGCTGTTCTCTTGCGCGTGCCCGCGCAGGTTGTCGCGGAGTTTGACGACGCCACGCTGCATGGCGCGGAACTCCTCGGGCTCCAGACCGGTGGCCGCGACGAGATCCATCTCGAGGCCCTGCTGACGAAGCTTGCGGCCGGCGTCGGTGAGACTGACGACCACCTGCCGTTCGTCGTTGGGGTCACGTTCGCGCGTGAGATAGCCCATCGTTTCAAGCTTTTTCAGAATCGGCGTCAGCGTGTTCGATTCGAGAAACAGCTTCTCGCCGAGGCTTCCGACGGTCTGATGGTCTTGCTCCCACAAGGCCACGATCGCAATGTACTGCGTGTAGGTGACGCCGAGCTTCTCCAGGATGGGCTTGTAGGCCTTGCCGTAGGCCAGGTTGGCCGAATAGATGGCAAAGCACAGGAAGTCGGAGAGCTGCGGGGTGTCTTTCCTCACGATCCCGATTATATCGGATCCGATTCAATCGGATGGGATGACAAACGGTCTGCGCGCCGTTAGTATCAGGCGAGTCCGATTAGATCGGATCCGATCAAACAGAACCGGGAGACTTTCATGACCGCACAGACCGCCAACGTCGTCTACACCGCCAAGACGCACACCACCGGCGGGCGCCAGGGCGAGTCCTACAGCTCGGACGGGAACCTCGACATCCAGCTGACCCCTCCGGGTGGCAACGGCGCAGGCACCAACCCCGAGCAGCTGTTCGCCGCGGGATGGTCGGCCTGCTACCTCAGCGCCATGGGTCTGGTCGCCGGCCAGCACAAGGTCAAGCTGCCTGCGGACACCGCAGTCGACGCCGAGGTCGACCTGATCAACTCCGACGGCGGGTTCTCCCTGCAGGCGCGCCTCAACGTCAGCGTTCCAGGGCTCGATCGCGAACTCGCGCAGACGATCGCCGACGAGGCACACCAGGTCTGCCCCTACTCGAAGGCCACCCGCGGCAACATCGACGTCATCATCACGGTGGTCTGACCGCATCAGTCGAATGGCCACTTGCTGCACGCTTTTTCGTCATGCGTGTGCAGCAAGTGGCCATTCGCGTAGCTGAGTGCTACTCCTTCATGTCCATCACGGGCGTCGGTCGGGTGAAGCCCCGGGTAACTCCCAGCAACCACACGAAACCGACGGCAAGCCAACACATTCCGATGATCAAGGCAGTCGCGGACAGGCTCGTCCACAACCACACTGTCAACGCGAAACCGATCAGGGGCAACACCAGGTTGTTGATCACGGCCCCGCCGCTGCGCTCACGATGATCGAGGAAATAGTGCTTGATCACCGACAGGTTGACCGCCGAAAAGGCCATCAGCGCACCGAAACTGATCAGCGAGGCGAGAGTCTCCAGCTGGATCACGACAGCGAGCAGCGACACCGCCGACACCACCAGGATCGCATAGATCGGGGTGAGGTACTTGTGCGACAGCTTGCCGAACACAGGTCGCGGCAGGATGCCGTCGCGGCCCATCGCGTAGAGGATGCGCGCCACCGAAGCCTGCGATGTCAGCGCCGAGCCCAGCGCTCCCGCGACATAGGCCGAAGTGAAGAACACCACGAGGAACTTGCCCCCGGCGGCCGACACCACGTCCAGCGAGCCCGAATCGACATCGGCGAACTTGTTCGACGGGAACACCAGCTGCGACAGATAGGACAGCACGATGAAGATCAGGCCCGAGGCCAGCGTCGCGATCATGATCGCCCGCGGCACAGACCGTTTCGGGTCCTTTGCCTCCTCGGACAGGGTCGACACCGCGTCGAAACCGAGGAACGACAGGCACAGCACCGCAGCACCGGCGAATATCGGCCCGGCACCGGGCGCGGTCCCGTCACCGCGGAACGGTGCCGCCAGATCGAGGGAGCCGGCCTTGGTCACCGTCACGACCGACAGCACCACGAAGACGACGATGAAGATGGTTTGGGCGGCGATGATGACGAAGTTGGTCCGGTTGACCGAGACGATGCCGATGATGTTGAGCACGGTCACCAGGGCGATGGAGGCCACCACCCATACCCATGCGGGAACCGCGGGCAGGGCCTGCTCCAAGTAGATGCCGATCACCAGATAATTGATCATCGGCAGGAACAAGTAGTCGAGCAGCAGCGACCAGCCGCCCAGGAAGCCGATCGGGGCACCAAAAGACTTCTGCGCGTAGGTATATGCCGAACCTGCCACCGGATACGCCGCCGACATCCTGGCATACGACCGGGCGGTGAACACCATGGCCGCGAGCGTGACGACGTAGGCCAGCGGCACACGGCCACCGGTGGTCTGGGTGACGATGCCGTAGGTGGTGAACACCGTGAGCGGCACCATGTACACCAGGCCGAACAACACCAGGGACGGTAAGCCCAGTACGCGGTTGAGGTGGTCCTCCGCCTCGGATGTCGTTGGGGTCATCGCGTTGCCTTTCACCTCGCGGCCGAATAGACCGGCCGGCCTTGTAGATAGGTGGCGCGCACCCCCAGTGCCGGAAGATCCAGCGGCGATACCGTCCGCGGATCACGCTCCAGCCACACCAGATCCGCGCTGGCGCCCGGCGCGATCCGGCCCCAATCATCCTCGGCGAAGGCCTGATACGCCACTGCTGCGGTATACGAGGCCAGCGCGGGTTCCAGCGGCAGAATCTCCTCGGGAGTCCAGCCGCCCGCGGGCTCCCCCGCCGCGGTGCGCCGCGACACCGCCACGGCGATGCCGTCCAGCGGAGCGCCCGACGACACCGGCCAGTCGGAGCCGAATGCCAATGCCGCACCGGAGTTTTCCAGTGTGCGCATGCGATACTGCTGATCCGAGCGTGCCGGACCGAGCCGCGGGATGGTCAGCACTGTCATCAGCGCATCCATCTGCGCCCACAGCGGCTGCATGTTCGGTATCACGCCCAGCTCCGCGAACCGGCCGATATCGGCGTCGTCCACCAGCTGAGCATGCGCGATGACAGGCCTGCGGTCGCGCGGACCATTGTGTCGCACAACGTATTCGATGGCATCGAGAGCCTGCCGGACTGCGGCGTCACCGATCGCGTGGATATGGATCTGCAGGCCCAGATCGTCGACCTGTCGCGCAGCCTCCGCGAGGGAATCGCCTTCCCACAACTGCATGCCGTGGTTATGCAGACCCGAGCAATACGGCTCAAGCAGGGCGCCCGTCTCGTTCTCCACGACCCCGTCGGCGAAGAACTTCACGGTCTGCGCTGTCAGCAACGGCGAGCCCGCGGACCGCACCCGGGCCACGGCATCGGCGTAATGCGTTACCTGCGAGTCGAAATGCCGCGGATCGGCATAGAAGGCAAGGTTGAAGCGCATCCGGAGGGCGCCCTGATGGGCTGCCGCGAGGTAGGTTTCCACGTCCCCGGGTTCGACCCAGGCATCCTGCACCCACGTGACCCCGCGGGCCAGGTAATAGTCGGCAGCGGTGCCGAGCGCGGCGACCCGCACCGCCTCGTCACGGACCGGCATCACCGCGGCGACCAGGTCGGTCGCGCCCCACTCACGCAGCGTGCCCAGCGGGGAACCGTCGTCGCGGCGGGGGATCTCACCCAGCACCGGCTCCGGGGTGTCGGCGGTGATCCCGGCCCGCTCCAGTGCGACCGAGTTGACCCACATGGTGTGGTAGTCCCACGCCCGCAGCACGACCGGCCGATCCGGAACGGCCGCGTCGAGCCAGCGCGCGTCGAACAGCCCACCGGGGGCCAGGCTGCCGTCGTAGGACGCCCCGACGATCCACTCCTGCTCGGGATGCGCTGCGGCATAAGTCTTTACCGCCGTCACGATCTCGTCGATCGACTTGCACGGCCGCACCGCGGGCCCCGCCGACTCCAGACCACCGTAGAGCGGGTGAGCGTGTCCGTCACCGAACGACGGCATCAGAAAGCCGCCCTCCAGGTCGACCTGCTCGTCGGCGGTGTGTTCTCGCGCCTGGTCTCCGATCGCCTGCACGACACCGTCGGAGACGAGTAACGCATCTGTTGTTGTCATCGGAGTCCAGATCACTCCACCGTGGAACAGGGTCAGCACGGACGTGCACACTACGCCCGGACCTGCCGTGCCCGTGGAGTTATCGGGAGGGCGTGTCCGCTGTGTGGAACGACGCTACCGGCCCGGACGGATCGGGCGGATGCCTCCACCGTCCCAACCGTTGTCTCCACCACCGATGATGATGTTGAGACCACCGGTGTCGCAGTACCAGTCGAGCTCGCACGGATACGGGTAGTACGGGCCCGCGGTCGGCGGCTCCGGGCCGCCGCCGCGCACAGTCCCCTGCGCACACACCGTGGAGCCGCCGGCATCGACACAATCAGCCGCGGCCGGCGGGGCCACCGTGACGGCAACCGGAAGAGCCAGCCCGAACATGGCGAACAGCACCCTGCGCCGCATCATGGGGATGAGGATACGGCCACCCGGACCCAAATATTCGCTGTCGACAATAGGACGTCAGCCGTGACACGGCACACGGCAACCATCTTCGGTGACGTCACCACCGCAAAGCAGTTACGCTGGCTAAGTGCCGACAACTGTGTCCCGGCGGGGGTTTCTGGCTATCACCGCGGGTATGGCGCTGGTAGCCGCGTGCAGCACCGAGAAGCCTGGCCAAGTCGCAAAGGACGGTTCGGTCACCGTCCGGCACGTCTTCGGCGAGACGAAGATCCCGGCGCCGCCGCAGCGCGTGGTCAGCGCCGGTTTCACCGGTCAGGACGATCTGCTGGCCGTCGGCGTGGTGCCGATCGCCGTCACCGAATGGTTCGGTGAGGAGCCGTTCGCGGTATGGCCTTGGGCGCAGCCCAAACTCGCCGGCGCCCAACCCACGGTGCTGAGCCTGGCCGACGGTATCCAGGTCGAGCAGATCAAGGGGCTCAAACCGGACCTCATCATCGCCACCGATGCCGGGCTGGACTCCGACACGTACGCCAAGCTGTCCGAGATCGCGCCCACCGTCGCGCAGTCCGGCCAGGACGCCTTCTTCGAGCCGTGGAAGGACCAGGCCACCATCATCGGCCAGGCCGTGTTCAAGAACGACCAGATGGCAGGCCTGATCAGCGGCGTCGACGACAAGTTCAAGGCCGCGGCCACCAACAACCCGCAGTTCAACGGCAAGAAGGCGATGCTGTTGGGCGGCACGCTGTTCCGCGACAGCGTTCAGGCCACCCCGCCCGGGTGGCGCACCGACTTCCTGACCCAGCTCGGCTTCACTGTCCCGCCGGTCGACAAGCTGATCCCCCGCGACCAGATGGCCGCCGTCCTGGACAGTGCCGATGTGCTCATCTGGACAACCGGGAGCGACCAGGATCGCGACGCGTTGCTCGCCGACCCCACCATCGCCGGCTTGCGGGCCACCGCGCGTAACCGGCACGTCTTCACCACCAAGGACCTGGCCGGGGCCATCGCGTTCGCCTCGACGCTGTCCTACCCGTTGGTGGCCGATCAGTTGCCACCCCTGCTGGCCCGCGCGCTGACCTGACAGGCCCGATCAAGACAAGCCTGACAAAATGACCGCGTGACAAGCACCCAAGAGCACCAGCATCGCGGCACGGCGGCCATCGGCTCCGCCTACTATCCGGTGCTCGTCGCGGTGTTCACGGCATTGGTGATCATCTCCAACGTCACCGCCACCAAGGGCGTCGCGTTCGGTCCGATCATCACCGACGGCGGGTTCATCGTCTTTCCGCTGACCTACGTCATCGGCGACGTGCTCTCCGAGGTGTACGGATTCAAGGCCGCGCGGCGCGCGATCTTTCTCGGCTTCGCGATGAATGTCCTGGCGGCGTTCACCTTCTGGGTGACCATCTACCTGCCCGCCGCCGACTTCTACACCAACGAAGAGCACTTCGAAAACGTCGTGCATGCGTACACGCAGCTGATCATCGCCGGACTGGCCGGCTTCATCGTCGGGCAGACCATCAACGCCTGGGTGGTGGTCGCCATCAAGCAGCGCACCAAGGAAAAGCACCTGTGGGCCCGACTGGTCGGTTCCACGTTCGCCGGACAGCTCGGCGACACCCTGGTGTTCTGCAGCATCGCCGCAGGCGCCATCGGCATCTCGACGTTCAGAGACTTCGCCGTCTACACCGCGCTCGGCTGGTTCTACAAGACCGCGGTCGAGGTGGTCATGCTGCCCGTCACCTACCGCGTGATCGCCTTCATCAAGCGTCGCGAACCCACCTACCAGCTTGCGGTGTGAGGCTTCGGTAAGGCAGTTCTGGCAAGGCTCATAGAGCCACCCATTTCCTAGCTACTCGCGGGTAGTTTCGGAATATGAGTGTGGCATCAGATGTGGTGGACGCAGTCGTCATGCCTGCGGTCCACGAATATGGAAATCACGCGCTGCTGCTCGAGTTCGACAGCACGGCCGACGTTTTGGCGTGGACAGCCCAGCTGCACAAGACCGAGCTGCCCGGTGTCGTGGACATCGTCCCGGCGTCCCGCACCATCCTGATCAAGCTCGCCAGTCCGCGCTACCAGCCCGGGGCCCGGCAGCGGCTGAGCAAGCTCCGGCCGGCACCGGAGCCGCTCGCCGCCGAACCGGTGAGCGGCCAGGTCGACGTGACCATCGACGTCGTCTACGACGGCGCCGATCTGCATGAAGTGGCGGCGCTGACCGGGCTGACGCCCGCGGGCGTCATCGCGGCGCACATCGGGACCCCGTGGCGGGTCGGATTCGGCGGTTTCGCACCAGGTTTCGCCTACCTGGTGGACGGTGATCCGCGACTGCAGGTTCCCCGCCGCGCCGAACCGCGGACCAGCGTTCCCGCCGGGGCCGTCGGGTTGGCCGGCGAGTTCAGCGGCATCTACCCGCGGCAGTCCCCGGGCGGCTGGCAGTTGATCGGGCACACCGACGCCGTGCTGTTCGACGTCGACCGCGAGAAGCCGGCGCTGCTGACGCCGGGCATGCGGGTCCAGTTCCGGGCGATCGGTTGAGGGAGGCAGAACAGACATGACCACCACACTGGAAGTGCTGCGTACCGGCCCGCTGGCACTGCTGGAAGATCTGGGCCGCCCCGGCCTGGCACACATGGGTGTCAGCCGCTCGGGCGCCGCCGATCGTCGCTCTCACACGCTGGCCAACCGGCTGGTGGCCAACCCGGGTGAGCACGCCACCATCGAGGTGACCTTCGGCGGATTCTCGGCCCGGGTGCGCGGCGGAGACGTCGCCATCGCTGTCACCGGCGCCGACACCGATCCCGCGGTGAACGGAATCCCGTTCGGCACCAACAGCATCCATTACGTGCACGACGGTCAGGTGATCTCACTCGGTGCGCCGCACTCGGGATTACGGAGCTATCTCGCGGTGCGCGGCGGCATCAACGTCGAACCCGTGCTGGGTTCACGTAGCTACGACGTGATGTCGTCGATCGGGCCCACCCCGCTGCAGCCGGGGGACATCCTTCCCATCGGCGAACACACCGACGAGTTCCCCGAACTGGACCAAGCTCCGGTGGCCGCGATCACCGACGAGGCGGTCGAGCTGCAGGTCGTGCCGGGCCCACGTGACGACTGGTTCGTCGACCCCGACGTGCTCATCCGCACCAACTGGCTGGTGACCAACCGCAGCGACCGGGTCGGCATGCGTTTGGTCGGCATGCCATTGGACTACCGCTGGCCGGATCGTCAACTGCCCAGCGAAGGCGCCACCCGCGGGGCCATTCAGGTGCCGCCCAACGGTTTTCCGGTGATCCTCGGTCCGGACCACCCGGTCACCGGTGGTTATCCCGTGATCGGCGTGGTGACCGACGAAGACATCGACAAACTGGGCCAGGTGCGGCCCGGCCAGACCGTCCGACTGCACTGGGCCCACCCACGGCGTCCGTTCGACTGATCCGCCCGGGGCCGCACCGAGACACCGCCGGGCATCGCTGGTAGAAACAGGGTGTGCTTACGCGCGATCCTGGTGCTCCCCATATCCGCGGAGACCTCGGTGCCCGTCTTCGTGACGTCTACACCGCGCGGCTGGTCCATACCTCCGATCTCGACCACGAGACCCGTGAAGGTGCCCGCCGCATGGTCATCGAGGCGTTCGGCGGGGATTTCACCGATGCGGACTGGGAGCACGCTCTCGGCGGCATGCACGCCCTGATCTGCCATCACGGTGCCTTGATCGCACACGGTGCGGTGGTTCAACGACGGCTGCTCTACCGCGACACCGCGCTGCGCTGCGGCTACCTCGAGGCCATTGCGGTGCGCGAGGACTGGCGGGGGCAGGGACTGGCCACCGCGGTCATGGACGCGCTCGAACAGGTGCTGCGCGGCGCGTACCAGATCGGCGCGCTGAGTGCGTCGGAAGAGGGCCGACCGATGTACACCTCGCGCGGCTGGCTGGCGTGGCAGGGGCCGACATCGGTGCTGCAGCCCGCGGGCCTGGCGCGCACGCCCGACGACGACCAATCGCTGTTCGTGCTGCCCGTCGACTTGCCGAACGGCATCGAACTGGACACCACCGCCGAGTTGACCTGCGATTGGCGCGACGGCGACGTCTGGTAACGGCCTCACACGCCGGCCCAGGAGCCAGTGAGCGGAATTTCACGGCCGGGTCACCGCGGGGAGCCTCCGGGCAATAATCGGTTCCTACCGTTCGGGCCATGCCGAAACTATTGAAGCCCAATCACATCACCGACTGGGATCCCGAGGACACCGAAGCCTGGGAGAACGGGAACAAGTACATCGCGCGGCGCAACCTGATCTGGTCGGTGTTCGCCGAGCACATCGGGTTTTCCATCTGGTCCATCTGGTCGGTCATGGTGCTGTTCATGCCCGAGTCGGTCTACGGCTTCACCGCCGGTGACAAGTTCCTGCTCGGCGCGACCGCCACCTTGGTGGGTGCATGCCTGCGCATTCCCTACACGCTGGCGACCGCCACGTTCGGCGGTCGCAACTGGACCGCGTTCTCGGCCTTCGTGCTGTTGATCCCGACGGTGGGCACCATGGTGCTGCTGGCCCATCCCGGCCTGCCGCTGTGGCCGTACCTGGTGTGCGCGGCGCTGGCCGGATTCGGCGGCGGCAACTTCGCGTCGTCGATGACGAACATCAACGCGTTCTACCCGCAGCGGCTCAAGGGCTGGGCACTGGGCCTCAACGCCGGCGGCGGCAACATCGGTGTGCCGATGATCCAGCTGATCGGACTGCTGGTCATCGCGACGGCCGGGAACCGGGCGCCCTACTGGGTGTGCGCGGTGTATCTGGTGGCGCTGGCGGTCGCCGGCATCGGCGCGGCGCTCTACATGGACAACCTCGAACAGCACAAGATCGACCTGGGTGCGATGAAAGCCATTCTTGCCGAACGGGATACGTGGGTGATCTCGCTGCTCTACATCGGCACGTTCGGATCGTTCATCGGGTTCGCGTTCGCGTTCGGTCAGGTACTGCAGATCAATTTCGCCGCGGGCGGCCAAAGCCCGGCCCAGGCTTCTCTGCACGCCGCGCAGATCGCGTTCATCGGCCCACTGCTCGGCTCGCTGTCCCGGGTCTACGGCGGCAAGCTGGCCGACCGGGTCGGCGGCGGCCGGGTGACCCTGGCGGTCTTCGGCGGCATGATCCTGGCCGCCGGCCTACTCGTCGCGATCAGCACCGTCGACGATCACACCGCGGGCGCGGCGACGGGCCCGATGATGGCCGGCTACGTCGTCGGGTTCGTCGCGCTGTTCCTGCTCAGCGGCCTGGGCAACGGCTCGGTGTACAAGATGATCCCGTCCATCTTCGAGGCCCGCAGCCGCTCCCTGCCGGTGGACCAGGAGGCCAGGCAGCAGTGGTCGCGATCGATGTCGGGGGCGCTGATCGGGTTCGCCGGAGCGGTCGGCGCGCTGGGCGGGGTCGGCATCAACCTGGCACTGCGCCAGTCCTATCTGTCCAGTGGCTCGGCGAGCACCGCGTTGTGGCTGTTCCTGGCCTTCTACGTGCTGGCCTCGGCCGTCACCTGGTTCCGCTATGTCCGCCGGCCTGCCGCCGCAGACCGCACAATGGTCCAGACAGACCGACACGCCTCGGCAATGGCCGGGTAATGACTTGGAAACACGACGTGCCTTCACTGGACCCCATGACCGAGCCCGACTGGGCCCCTCTCACCGGATTCCGCGTGGCGGTGACTTCCGCCCGACGCGCCGATGAGCTCAGTACGCTGCTGACGCGCCGCGGCGCGACGGTGACCAGCGCGGCTGCCATCACGATGGTTCCGCTGCCCGACGACGACGAGCTGCGCACCAACACCGAGGCCCTGATCGCCGATGCGCCCGACATCGTGGTCGCCACGACGGGGATCGGCTTTCGCGGTTGGATCGCGGCGGCGGACGGTTGGGGCCTTGCCGCCGACCTGACGCACGCGCTGAGTCAAGCCCGCATCGTGTCCCGCGGTCCGAAGGCCACGGGCGCGCTGCGGGCGGCAGGGCTGCCCGAGGAATGGTCACCCGATTCGGAATCCTCCCGCGAGGTGGTGCACTATCTCGTCGAGCACGGAATCGCAGGCCTGCGCATCGCCGTGCAGTTGCACGGTGCCACCGACGAGTGGGACCCGTTCCCCGAGTTTCTCGACGAATTGCGAAGCGCCGGTGCGGATGTGGTCCCCATTCGGGTGTACCGCTGGCATCCCGCACCACGCGACGGCGAATTCGACCAGCTGGTCGCCGGTATCGCCGAACAGCGTTTCGACGCGGTCAGTTTCACCTCGGCCCCCGCGGTGGCCTCGGTGTTGATGCGGGCGACCGAGATGGACATCGCCGATCAGGTGGTGTCGGCACTGCGCACCAACGTGCACGCGATGTGTGTGGGACCCGTGACGGCCCGGCCGTTGGTCCGGCTCGGGATACCCGTGTCGGCGCCCGAACGCATGCGGCTGGGTGCACTGGCGCGCCACATCACCGACGAACTACCCCTGCTGCAGGCCCGGACCGTCCGCGTTGCCGGGCATGTCCTGGAGATCCGGGGCACCTGCGTGCTGGTCGACGGCGTCGTCAAGCCGCTGTCGCCGGCATCGATGGCGACCATCCGCGCGCTGGCCCACCGGCCCGGCGCGGTGGTGTCCCGATTCGATCTGCTCGGTGCGCTGCCGGGCAGCGGCACCGACACCCACGCCGTCGAAACGGCAGTGTTGCGGCTACGAACTGCGTTGGGAGACAAGAACATCGTGTCGACCGTGGTGAAGCGCGGCTACCGGCTGGCCGTTGACGAGCCACCCGCAGCGGTGGACGCCGACCTCGCCGGGGCGCGATGAGCCTGGTGCTGGTGGCGCACGGCACCCGCAAGCCGGGCGGCGTGGCCATGATCAACGAACTCGCCGAGCGCGTGGCACACATGCTGGGCCGACCCGTCCACGTCTCGTTCGTCGACGTGCTCGGACCGACACCCACCGAGGTGCTCGCGACCCTGCCTGCGGATGCACCCGCGGTGGTGGTGCCCGCATTCTTGGCCAACGGCTATCACGTCCGCGTCGACGTGCCCAACCATGTCGCCGCGAGTGGTCACCCCGCGGTGACCATCACCCGCGCGCTGGGACCGTGCCCGGGCACCGTCCGGGTGCTGGCCGATCGGCTGGTCGAATCAGGCTGGCGTCCAGGTGTTTCCGTGATCCTCGCGGCGGCAGGCACGTCGGATCCCGGCGCTCAGTCCGATCTGCGCCGCACCGCCGCACTGCTGTCAGCCGTTACCGGCGATCGCGTAGAACTGGCCTATGCCGCCACCGGCGCGCCCAGCGTCGCCGAAGCTGTTGCCGCGCAGCGCCAACGCGGCGGCCGCCGCATTGCAGTGGCGTCCTACCTGCTTGCCGATGGGCTCTTCCAGGATCGGTTGCGTGACGCCGGTGGGGATATCGTCAGCGAACCGCTGGGGTTGCACCCGGGCATGGTTCGGCTGATCGCCAACCGGTTCCGCCGAGCGGGCGTATTGGGCCTGCCGGTCGCGGCGTGAGGCCAGCGCGCGTCCGACGTACGGCCCGGCCAGCACGGCCAGCAACAGCACGGCACCGCCACCACCAACCGACAGCGCTGCCGTCCGACGCTGGCTGACCAGTCCCTCGCACTGCTCGGCGTAGTCACTCATCACGTACGCCGGCCCGGCCAGGGTGTGTTGGTCCAGGTTGAGTAGATCCTGCTTGGCCGCGACGTCGTAGGACGGGCGCATACCGGTGCCGCACGGTATCGGCGCACCGGTGCGATCGACCACATTCAGGCCGAGCGGCAACATCAACGCGATCACCGAGCCCAGCATCGCCGCTGCACCGAGCAAAGTCACCAGCTTGACCATCGAACGTGCAAATATCATCCTCGTCAGCCCCTTTTGAAGCACTCCCCAACGGGATAGTAGCGACGCCCAGCGAACTTTTCTAGTTAGCCAGAGCAAACCGCCAAGACCCACTGGCACCTGTTCAACTGCCGTTCATCGGGATGATCTGCAGCGTGAAAAACGCTTGTACCCGCGTTTTCGGCTTACTAAACATGCACACCGGCATCCGGGCTGATCACGGCGTTGCGGGATTTTGGGTTGTACTCAGCTATCGTATGACCGATAGCTGGTCTTTGTTTGCAGGAGCTTGGGTAACGGTGCAGGTAACAACTCTGGGCGGCGCTCGCCGCCCCGACGGTGAGTCCATTCGTGCCAGCAACTAACCCAACGCCCGCCGAACTGTTGCGGGTGCGTCTGTTGAGCGCGCTCGCGGGTACGCGACGATCGATGACCACCGCCGAACTTCGTAATCATGTTCACGAACACTTCGCCGAACCTGTCGTGATCGAGGCGGTGTACCGGAACCTGACAGTGCTGGAACGACGCGGTGACGTCCGGCGCTGTGACGGACCGGGCCGCGACGCCTACTGGATGGCCGCAGGCGCTACCGCGCGACCTGGACGAAGCCGCCGGGCGTGACACGGGTCCGATAGACCGGAACGAACATCTCGGGGTCGTCGAGGCAGCTGCCGTCGTCGAATGCGAACGCCTGCTTCTTAATCGGCGACTGGACGGTCGCCCGGCCTCCGCGGTCGCCCACGATGCCCCGGGACATCACGGCCGCACCGCAGAACGGGTCGATGTTGCCCACGGCGTGCAGCGTGCCGTCGTCGAGCCGGAACAGCGCCACCTGCGATCCGTCGGGCAACAGCACGGCCACGCCGCGGCACGGCATCAGGTAGTCGTACCGGCATGCGGTCGTCCAGTCCCAGAGTTGTCGCGAGTAGACGTCGTTGCGGTCGTCGAGCAGTGTCATATCGACTCCTCCATGGGTCGGATCGTGGGCATGCCGATGTCGGTTGCGCTCCTCATGGCGGGAACCTTCCGCCCGTCCCGCTGCGTGAAGGCGACGGTGGGGTCGGCGACGTCTGGGGCATTGACGAACGAGACGAACCGCGACAGCTTCTCGGGGTCTTCCAGCACGCCCTTCCATTCGCAGGCGTACCCGTCGACGTGGCGGGCCATCGCGGCTTCGAACTCCGCCGCGAGCCCCAGCGAGTCGTTGCAGATGACGTCCCGCAGATGAGCCATGCCGCCGTCGAGGCCCTCCACCCACGGCGCGGTGCGCTGCAGGCGGTCGGCGGTGCGGATGTAGAACATCAGGAACCGGTCGATGTAGCGCACCAGCGTCTCGTCGTCGAGGTCGCCGGCCAGCAGTTGCGCGTGCTTGGGCGTCATCCCGCCGTTGCCGCCGACGTAGAGGTTCCAGCCGGTTTCGGTGGCGATGACGCCGACGTCCTTGCCGCGCGCCTCCGCGCATTCCCGGGCGCAGCCCGACACCCCCATCTTGAGTTTGTGCGGGGACCGCAGCCCGCGATACCGCAACTCGAGGTTGATGGCCATCTGCACGGAATCCTGCTGGCCGTACCGGCACCAGTCGCTGCCGACGCAACTCTTCACGGTGCGCAACGACTTGCCGTAGGCGTGCCCGGATTCCATCCCGCCTTCGACCAGCCGACGCCAGATCTCGGGCAACTGCTCCACCCGGGCGCCGAACATGTCGATGCGCTGGCCACCGGTGATCTTGGTGTACAGGTCGAAATCGCGCGCGATCTCCCCGATCAGGATCAGCTGCTCGGCCGTGATGTCCCCGCCGGGAACTCGTGGCACCACCGAGTAGCTGCCGTTCTTCTGGATGTTGGCCAGGAAGTGGTCGTTGGAGTCCTGCAGCGAGGCCTGCTCACCGGAGAGGATGTGCTCCGAACTGGTCGACGCCAGGATCGACGCGATCGTGGGTTTGCAGATGTCACAACCTTTTCCGGTGCCGAACCGGGCCAGCAGCCCGGAGAAGGTACGGATTTCGGTGGCACTGATGATCTCGAACAGCTCGGCACGTGACTGGGTGAAGTGCTCACACAGTGCCTTGGACTGTTCGACGCCCTCGGCCTCCAGCAGCTGCTTGAGCAGCGGCACGCAGGATCCGCACGACGTGCCTGCCAGCGTGCACTTCTTGAGCTGGGCCACATCGCAGCAGCCACCGGCGATGGCACCGGTGAGATCGCCCTTGGTGACGTTGTTGCACGAGCAGATCTGCGCGGTATCGGGCAACGCGCCGACGCCGAGAGCGCTTGCGCCAGAGCCTGATCCGGGCGGCGCGATGAGCGCCATCGGGTCGCCGGGCAACTGCTCGCCGACCATCGGCCGCAGCACCCCGTACGCGGACGCGTCACCAACCAGGATGCCGCCCAGCAGGGTCTTGGCATCGTCGGAGAGGACCAGCTTGGCGTAGGTCTGGTTCACCGCGTCGTTGACCACCACCTGCAGGCAGTCCGGCGTGGCGCCCATGGCGTCGCCGAAGCTCGCCACGTCGACACCCAGCAGCTTCAGCTTGGTCGACATGTCGGCCTCGGGGAACTCCGCCGCACCGCCCAGCAGCCGGTCGGCCACCACCTCGGCACTGGTGTATCCCGGGCCGACCAGGCCGTAGCAGCGGCCTTCGATCGCGGCCACCTCGCCGACCGCGAAAATACTGGGATCCGAAGTGACGCAAGATAAGTCGGTGAGCACGCCGCCGCGCTCGGCGGTGACCAGCCCGGCCGCGCGGGCCAGCTCGTCCCGCGGTCGCACCCCCGCCGCGAAGATCACCACACCGGCGTCGATCAAGCTGCCGTCGGAGAGGCACACCCGCACCCCGCCGTCGATGGACTCGATCGCGTCCGTGCCGACATCGATGTGCACGGCGATACCGAGTTCGCCGACCATCCTGACCAGCAGTGCCCCACCGGCCTCGTCGAGCTGCTGGTTCATCAGGCGCGGTGCCCGCTCGACGATGTGCGCGGGCAGGCCGAACTGCCGCAACGCGTTGGCGGCCTCGAGCCCGAGCAGACCGCCGCCGATCACCACGCCGGCCAGGCCGTTGTCGGCGGCCCGCTGAGCAGCTGCGCGGATCGCGTCGAGATCGTCGAGGGTGCGGTAGACGTGGCAGCCCGGCAGGTCGTGTCCCGGCACCGGCGGCACGAACGCGTACGAGCCGGTGGCCAGCACCAGGGCGTCGTAGTCGACGCGGCGTCCATCGCCGGTGCGCACCGTCTTGGCGGCGCGGTCGATCTCGGTGGCCGCACTGCCGAGCCACAGCTCGACGTTGTCGTCGCCCAGGTAGCCGTTGCCGGGCAGCGCCAGCTGAGCGCGGTCCCAGTGCTCGGTGTATCCCGTCAGCCCGACGCGGTCGTATGCGGCATCGGATTCCTCCGCAAGGATCGTGACTCGCCAGTCCCCCGCGGTGTCCCTGGCCCGCAACGCCTCGACAAAGCGGTGGCCCACCATGCCGTGACCGACCACGACGACGTTTCGTGTTCCAGACATACCGCGAGGTTAGGAACGCGATATTGCCGCAATGTCGCGCTGTGTGAAGCGCCCATCACGGTGTGCTCACGGCCCTGGCGGGCGGTATGTGAGGAGCTGACCTCAGTGTTCGGCCGAGACGCCCTGCAAGGGCTCCGGCAGTGCCGAGTTCGCCGCAGCCACCGCGGCCCCGCTGCGGACGAACTCCACGGCCGCCTCGACCTCGCGGGACAGGAAGCGGTCCTGCCCCGGACCCGGCACGGTTTCGCGCAGCGCGGCGACGACGGCGCCGGTGGCGGGCCCTGGCTGCAGCGGGGCGCGCAGGTCGATGGCGCGTGCCGCGGTGAGCAATTCGACGGCGAGCACGCGGGTCAGCCCGTCGAGCGCCAGCCGCAGTTTGCGGGCCGCCGACCATCCCATCGAGACGTGGTCCTCCTGCATCGCGCTCGACGGGATGGAGTCGACACTGGCAGGCACTGCCAGGCGCTTGAGCTCCGAGACGATCGCGGCCTGGGTGTACTGCGCGATCATGTGCCCCGAGTCGACGCCCGCGTCGTGCGCCAGGAACGGCGGCAGCCCACGTGACCGCGCCACGTCGAGCATGCGATCGGTGCGTCGTTCACTGATCGAGGCCAGATCGGCGACGGCGATGGCCAGGAAGTCCAGCACGTAGGCGACGGGCGCACCGTGGAAGTTGCCGTTGGATTCCACGCGGCCGTCGAGCGTGACGACCGGGTTGTCGACGGCCGAGGCCAGCTCGTAGCCGGCGATCCTGCGGGCGTGGGCCAGGGTGTCGCGGGCGGCCCCGGCGACCTGGGGTGCGCACCGCATCGAGTAGGCGTCCTGGACATACGTGCAGTCAGGGCCGACGTGGCTTGCGACGATGGGCGAATTCGCCAGCAGCGCACGCATATTCGCCGCGGCCACGGCCTGGCCCGGCTGCGGACGCAAGGCCTGCAGATCGGCCGCGAACACCCGGTCGGTGCCCAGCATGGCCTCGACGCTCATGGCAGCCGTCAGATCCGCACAGCGCAGCAGCATGTCGAAGTCGTGGCAGGCCAACAGCAGCATGCCGAGCATGCCGTCGGTGCCGTTGATGAGCGCGAGACCGTCCTTCTCGGCGGGCTCGATCGGTTCGATGCCTGCCTCGCGCATCGCGTCGGCGGACTCACGCAGATTGCCTGCGGCATCACGCACGTCGCCCTCACCGAGGAGCGCCAACGCGCAGTGGGCCAGGGGCGCCAGATCGCCCGAGCAGCCCAGCGAACCGTACTCCCGCACAACGGGTGTGATGCCGGCATCGAGCAGGGCAGCGATGGTCGCGGCGGCCTTGAGCTGTACACCCGTCCGGCCGGTGGCCAGGGTCGAGAGCCGCAGCAGCATGAGGGCGCGGACCACCTCACGTTCCACTTCGGGTCCGGAGCCGGCGGCATGCGATCGGATCAGGGACCGCTGCAACTGGACTCGCTGCTCGAGTGGGATGTGCACGCTGGCCAGCGCACCGAAACCCGTCGACACGCCGTAGTGCGGTTTGACGTCGTGGGCGAGGGCGTCGACGACGGCACGCGCCTCCGCGATCGCGGCAAGTGCGTCGCTGCCGAGCTCCACGCCGGCCCCATGCCGGGCCACGGCAACCACATCAGCTTCCGAAACCGGTCCCCGGCCAACGGTGACCCGGGGCGGCGTGCTGTTCATCTGATTCTCCCTACTGTGCTGCTGGAACCTGGATGGGTTTGCGGCGTCGTCACGGAACCACGATGACCGGCACCGGTGAGTTGCGGGCGATTTTGGTCGCCGTCGAACCGAGGAGCAGCCGCGAGCGCCCCGATTCTGTGCCGAGGACTCCGGCGGGTGCTGCGAAAGCACGCTACAACGCGATGAATGAATACAGCAAGTGTTCGTTTTCCAGTTAGGGTGACTATTCACTTGATATTGATGACGGGGCTTGACAGGTCTTCATTCAGGGAGCACATTTTTGGGCTAACACCGTCGAATCGAGGGACGATGCCGATAGGGCAGACACCGGCAGCTGCCGCCAGCGTGCGGCGCTGGCTCAACATGCTGATCGAAGGCCGTCAGCTGTCTCCCGCGCAGCGACGCGTGGCGGGTTTTCTGCTCGACCACCCCGAGGAAGCGGTGTGGCTCAGCGCCGAGGAGCTCGGCCGCCGCTCGGGCGTCAGCCAGCCGACGGTCAGCCGCTTCGCCTCAGCCCTGGGCTTCGACGGCTACCCTGAGCTGCGCGAACAGGCCAGGGCTCAAGTGCAGGAGCAACTGCGCGGCAGCACCACCGAAGCCGACTCGGTCAGCGCGCTACGGCGCCTGATCGCCGCGGAGACCGCGAACCTCGCCGAGCTCGCGTCCAGCCCATGGGCGGGCGAACGGATCGACCGGATCGGCAGCTACCTCGCCGAATCGCGGCCGCTGCCGGTGCTCGGGCTGCGGGTGTCCAAGCCGTTCGCCGACATCTTCGTCCACTTCGCCGCGAAGGTGCACCCCGACGTCCGGTCGGTTCCGGCCGGCTCGGACGGCGACGATGTCCTGGTCAACGCCCGCGCCGCGGGTGCGACGTGGCTTCTGGCCTTCGGCCTGCCGCGCTACCCGCGCGCCCTGCAGGAGTCCATTCAGTTCGCCCGCACCCTCGGGCTGCGAGTCGCCCTGATCACCGACAGCCCGCTGTGCCCGCTGGCAGGCGAAGTCGACGATCTGCTCGCCGCGCCCGTCGCCCCGACACTGACCTTCGATTCCACCGTCGCGCCGATGGCGCTGACCATGAGCTTGCTTCACGCGCTCACGGAGGCGCTGCCCGAACACGGTCAGCGGTGGCTCGAAGAGTTCGACCAGCGCGCGGCAGATCGCAACCTGTTTCTCGATTAGCCACTCCACCAACCCATTTCGATATTCAAGGGAGAATCCAATGGAAGGCGCCCGTCCCGTACGTGCCCCTCGCGGCACCACGCGCACCGCCCGCAGCTGGTATACCGAAGCGCCGCTGCGCATGCTGATGAACAACCTGGATCCGGAGAACGCCGAACGTCCGGACGACCTCGTCGTCTACGGCGGCACCGGGCGCGCCGCGCGCAACTGGGCCTGTTTCGACGCCATGGTGCGCACCCTGGAGACCCTGGCACCCGACGAGACGATGCTGGTGCAATCCGGCAAGCCGGTCGGCGTGTGGCAGACCCATGAATGGGCACCGCGCGTGCTGATCGCCAACTCGAACCTGGTCGGCGACTGGGCCACCTGGCCCGAATTCCGGCGGTTGGAGAACCTCGGGCTGACGATGTACGGGCAGATGACTGCGGGATCCTGGATCTACATCGGCACCCAGGGCATCGTCCAGGGCACCTACGAAACCTTCGCCGCGGCAGCGGAAAAACGCTTCGGCGGCACCCTCGCCGGGACCCTGACGCTGACCGGCGGTTGCGGGGGCATGGGCGGTGCCCAGCCCCTCGCGGTGACCCTCAACGGCGGTGCCTGCCTGATCGTGGACGTCGACGAGGCGCGCCTGCGCCGCCGCGTCGAGCACCGCTACCTCGACGAGGTCGCCGACGATCTCGAGGACGCGATCAAGAAGGCCGTCGACGCCAGGACCAACAAGCGGGCCTGGTCGATCGGCGTCGTCGGCAACGCCGCCACGATCTTCCCCGAACTGCTGCGCCGCGGCGTACCGATCGACCTCGTCACCGACCAGACCAGCGCCCACGATCCGCTGTCCTACCTGCCCGAGGGCATCGACCTCGACGACTGGCACGACTACGCCGAGAAGAAGCCCGACGAATTCACCGACCGGGCCCGCGAATCCATGGCGACACAGGTCAAAGCCATGGTCGAGTTCCAGGACGGCGGCGCCGAGGTCTTCGACTACGGCAACTCGATCCGCGACGAAGCCCGCCTCGGCGGTTACGAACGGGCCTTCGAATTCCCCGGTTTCGTCCCCGCTTACATCCGACCGCTGTTCTGCGAGGGCAAGGGCCCGTTCCGCTGGGTCGCGCTCTCGGGCGATCCGGAGGACATCTACACCACGGACAAGGCCATCATGGACCTGTTCCCGGACGACGACCGCCTGCACAAGTGGATGCGCGGCGCCCGCGAGCGCATCGCGTTCCAGGGCCTGCCCGCCCGGATCTGCTGGCTGGGCTACGGCGAACGCGACAAGGCCGGCGTGCTGTTCAACGATCTGGTGGCCAGCGGCAAGGTGTCGGCCCCGATCGTCATCGGCCGCGACCACCTCGACTGCGGTTCGGTGGCCAGCCCCTACCGCGAGACCGAGTCGATGCTCGACGGATCCGATGCGATCGCCGACTGGCCGCTGCTCAACGCCCTGACCGCCACATCATCCGGTGCGGCGTGGGTGTCGATCCACCACGGCGGCGGAGTCGGCATCGGCCGGTCCATCCACGCCGGGCAGGTCGGTGTCGCCGACGGGACCGAGCTTGCGGCACAGAAGCTTTCCCGCCTGCTGACCAACGACCCCGGCATGGGCGTGATCCGTCACGTCGATGCCGGCTACGAGCGGGCCGAGGAAGTCGCGAAGGAACGCGGCGTCCGAATCCCCATGCAGGAGAGCTGATGCCGCCGCTCAAGGACAGGTTTGTCTCGCTGTGGGCGTCGCTCGCGCCGATCGGCCGTGACCCGGGCAGCGGTGGTTACCGCCGGTTCGCCTGGAACGCGGCCGACGGCGAGCTGCGAGCCTGGTTCATCGACCAGGCCAAGCAGCGCGGGCTGGTCTACGAGGAGGACCGCAACGGGAACCAGTGGGCGTGGTGGGGCGAACCCCGTGCCGGCTCGGTGGTGACCGGAAGCCATCTCGACAGCGTGCCCGACGGCGGCGCGTATGACGGTCCGCTGGGCGTGGTTTCGGCCTTTCTGGCTGTCGACGAACTGCGTGCGCAGGGCGTCGAACCCACGCGCTCGCTGGCGGTCACCAATTTCGCCGACGAGGAGGGCGCCCGGTTCGGCGTCGCGTGTATGGGCAGTCGGCTGCTGACCGGCGCGATCGAACCCGACCGGGCGCGCGGGCTCAAGGACGCCGACGGCGTCACCCTGGGCGACGCGATGCACGCGGCCGGGGTGGATCCCGCGCGGCTGGGCCGCGACGAGCAGGCGCTGGAGCGCATCGGGGTGTTCGTGGAACTCCATGTCGAACAGGGCCGGGCACTGGTGGACATGGACGCCGCGGTCGGGGTCGCGACAGCCATCTGGCCGCACGGCCGGTGGCGGTTCGAATTTCTCGGCGAGGCAAACCATGCCGGCACCACCCGGGTGGACGATCGCGTCGACCCCATGTTGCCGTTCGCGGCCAGCGTGCTGGCCGCCCGTGACACCGCCACCCGCACCGGGGCGCTCGCCACCTTCGGCAAGGTCCTGGTGATCCCCAACGGCGTCAACGCGATTCCGTCGGCCGTGCACGGTTGGCTGGACGCCCGCGCCGCCGATGACACCGTGCTGGAGAAATTGGTTTCCGAGGTCACCGCGGTCGGCGAGGAGGCGGCCGCCGAGCACGGTGCCACGTGCACGGTGACGCGCGAATCGTATTCGCCTGTCGTCGGTTTCGACGACGCGCTGCGGGACCGCATCAGCGCGCTGCTCGACGGCGCGCCCCAGTTGCCCACCGGAGCGGGCCACGACGCCGGGATCCTGTCGGCCCACGTGCCGACGGCGATGCTGTTCGTGCGCAATCCAACCGGGGTGAGTCACAGCCCGGTGGAAGACGCCTCCGACGACGACTGCGTGGCCGGAGTGGTTGCGCTGACCAAGGTGCTGAAAGAGTTGGTGAGCCAGTGACGCGGTATTTCGCGGATTACGCCTGGCTCGGCGGCGATCAGGTCAGCGACCGCGTGCTCATCGAGGTCGACGGCGACAGGATCACTTCGGTGTCAGCAGGGCAGGATCGCCCGGCCGACACCACCCACCTGGCAGGCGTGACGGTGCCGGGCCTGGCCAACTCGCACAGCCACGCGTTCCACCGCGCGCTACGCGGGCGCACCCACCGCGGTGGCGGCACGTTCTGGACCTGGCGTGAGGACATGTACGCCGTGGCCGGACGGCTGGACCCGGACTCGTATCACGCCCTCGCGCGTGCGACATATGCCGAGATGGCACTCGCGGGCATCACGTGCGTCGGCGAGTTCCACTACGTGCACCACCGCCCGGACGGCACGCCGTACCCCGAGTCGAATGCGTTGGGCGAGGCACTCATCGCGGCGGCCGCCGACGCCGGTATCCGCATCACCCTGCTCGACGCGTGTTATCTGACAGGCGGTTTCGACACCGAGCTGCAAGGCCCGCAGGTGCGGTTCACCGACGGCACCGCCGCGGCGTGGGCCGAGCGGGTCGAGCGGCTCACCGCCACACCCCAGGCCCGCATCGGCGCCGCGATCCACTCGGTCCGTGCCGTGCCGGCAGATCAGCTCGGCACTGTCGCCGATTGGGCCAAGAGCCACGGTGTGCCGCTGCACTTCCACATGTCCGAGCAGCGGGCCGAGAACGAGGCCTGCGTGGCCGCACACGGCTGCACCCCGACCCAGCTGCTGGCTGAACACGGCGCGCTGGGATCGCTGTCGACCGCGGTGCACGCCACCCATCTCACCGACGACGACGTCAGCGCCCTGGCCGATTCGCGCACCTACGTGTGTATGACGCCGACCACCGAACGCGACCTCGCCGACGGCATCGGCCGGGCACGGGATCTCGCAACGGCGGGCACCCCGCTGACGCTGGGCAGCGACAGCAACGCCATCGTGGACATCTTCGAGGAAACCCGCGGCATGGAACTCGACGAGCGGCTGCGTACCGAACGGCGCGGGCACTGGCCTGCGGCAGAGCTGATGCGCGCCGCCACCTCCGACGGGCATGCTTCGCTGGGCTGGCCCGAGGCCGGCCGGCTGGAAGCAGGTGCGCTCGCGGATTTCGTCACGGTCGGGCTCGACTCCGTCCGCATGGCCGGCTGGGAATCCGGAACCCTCTTGGAGACTTTGGTTTTCGCCGCGTCGGCCCCCGATGTGACCGATGTGGTGGTCGGCGGCCGCCGGGTGGTGGACCGACGTTCGCACACCCAGATCGACGATGTGCCTGCCGCACTTCATGATTCCATTAGGACTTTGATCTCATGAGTAGTCTTCTGATCGACAACATCGGCGCACTCGTCACCAATGATCCGGCGCAACAGGCCGGGCTGGTCGGCCTGATCGAGGATGCCGCGATGGTCTTCGACGACGGCGTGGTGGCCTGGGTCGGGCCCCGTGCCGGGGCACCGGACGCCGACGATCGCGTGGACGCCGACGGGCGCGCCGTCATCCCCGGTTTCGTCGACAGCCACAGCCACCTGGTGTTCAGCGGCGACCGGTCCGCGGAGTTCGCCGCCCGGATGGCCGGAAAGCCTTACAGTGCAGGTGGAATCAACACGACAGTCAATGCCACTCGCGCGGCGAGCACCGACGAGCTGCGCGCCAACGTCGCGCGCCTGATCGCCGAGTCGCGACGCTCGGGCACCACCACCAACGAGTGCAAGTCCGGCTACGGGCTGACGGTCGACACCGAGGTGCAGAGCCTGCAGCTCGCCGCCGAGTTCACCGACGAAATCACCTTCCTCGGGGCCCATTTGGTGCCGCAGGAATATGCCGATCGCCCTGACGACTACGTGGATCTGGTGTGCACGGCCATGCTCGACGCGTGTGCGCCCGCCGCCAAATGGATCGACGTGTTCTGCGAGCGGGGCGCGTTCGACGGGGATCAGACGCGCAAGATCCTGACCGCCGGCGTCGAGCGGGGCCTGATCCCGCGGGTGCACGCCAACCAGCTCGGGCCGGGGCCTGGTGTGCAGATCGCCGTAGAGTTCGGTGCGGCGTCGGCCGACCACGCGACGTTCCTCGACGACGACGACATCGCCGCGCTGGCGTCCGGCGACACCGTGGCCACCCTGCTTGCGGCCACCGAATTCGCAACGCGCATGCCGTATCCGGACGCCCGGCGGCTGCTCGACGCCGGTGTCACGGTAGCGCTGGCCAGCAATTGCAACCCGGGCTCGGGCTTCACCACCAACCTGCCGTTCTGCATCGCATTGGCGGTCCGCGACATGAACATGACTCCGGACGAAGCGCTGTGGTCGGCGACCATGGGTGGGGCGCGGGCATTGCGCCGTACCGACGTCGGGCATCTGGGTGTCGGTGCGCGAGCGGATGCGGTTCTGCTGGATGCCATTTCACATGTGCACCTGGCGTACCGGCCCGGCGTGCCGTTGGTCGGGGCGGTGTGGCGCTGTGGTGAGCTGGTGGCGGGTAGCCTCGGGGACCGCTCGTCGTGACACTGCGGGTGCAAACCTTCGCCACGCACCAGCGCATGCCGTGGCGCAACGGCGGTGGGGTGACCTACGAACTGGCCCGCAGCCCGGGCGATGACGAATTCGACTGGCGTATCAGCATTGCCGAGGTGTCGGCGTCCGGCGCATTCTCGGCGTTCCCCGGAGTCGATCGAATCATCACGTTCATCGACGGCACCGACATGGCGCTGACCGTCGACGGGGTGCGACACCGCCTGCAACCGTTGGAGCCGTTCGCCTTTGACGGCGGCTCCGACACCACCGGGGAGGTTTCCACACCGACCCGGGATCTCAACGTGATGACGCGCCGCGGGCGCGCCGGCGCAGAGCTCGACGTGATCCGGCTGCACGACGACGCCGAGGTGTCGGTGGGCCCTGCCGAACCGCTGGTGCTGATCGGCCTGTCCGGAACCGTCGCGGTGTCGTCGGCCGCAGGCGAAAGCGTCGAGCTGGGCGCATTGGACGCCGTGTGCTGGCCCGGGCCGTCGCTCACGGTGCGTGGGACGGGTGCGGTGGCGGTGGTGCGGATATGGCCGGCGCCGCGCTGAGCCGCTACCCCGCCTGCCTGGCCAGCGCGGCACCGACCACCTTGGCCCCCTCCACGAACCGCGCCGGCTCAGGCCCGGAGTAGTTCAGCCGCAGGTATGCACCCGCCGGTTCCGCCGGAAACCACTCCGCGCCCGCTGCGACCAGTACACCGTCGGTCTCGCAGTCGCGCACCAGCCTGTCGAGGTCGGTGGAATCGGGAAGCCTGAGCCACAGATGCAAGCCTCCGCGGGGCACCCGGTCCAGGTGCCCGGCGGGGATGTGTTCGGCGACGGCGGAGACGAGCAGGTCACGCCGTTGACGCAACTGGTGGCGCAGATCTCGCACGTGCGAGTGCCAGGCGGGCTGCGTGACGACGTCGAGCGCGGCCGCCTGCAGCAGTCCGCTGACGTACATGGATTCGGCGCCCCGGTCGGCGAGGATGCGTTCCCGTGCCGGTCCGCGTACCACCAGGCCCGCCACCCGGATCGCCGGCGACACACTCTTGGTCAGCGAGCGCAGGTAAATGACGTGGCCGGCGTCGTCGAGTGCGGCCACCGGGCTCGCGGCCGAGTCGATGGCGAAATCACGCGCCCAGTCGTCCTCCAGCAGAAAGGCACCATGGCGCCGCACGACGTCGAGCACCTCCCGCGCCAACTCAGAATCCCATTGCGCGCCAGTCGGATTGGCAAAATTCGGTTGCGCATAGAACAGCCTGGCGCCCGTCTGCGCAAAGGCACGCGCCAGCTCGTCGGGATCGGGGCCGCTCGAGCTGCTCGGGACCGGGACCAACCGCACCCCGGCCTGGGCGGCGGCAAGCATCGCTCCCCAGTAGCTGGGGGATTCGATGAGCATCGGCTGCCCGAAACCGACCAGGGCCCGAAAGGTCGAGCTCAAGCCACTTTGGCTGCCGGGCAACACGATCACGTCGCGAGCGGCCGGCGGAGTCACCCCCACCGGACACGATTCGGCGAGTTCGGCGGCGAACCACGCCCGCAATTCGGCCAGGCCCGCGGCGTCGGAGCGGGTCAGCGCGGCGTCGGAGCGCGCAGCCCGCGCCACGGCGGCGCGAACCAAGCGCTGGGGCAACAGTTCCCGGTCCGGATAACCCGAATGCAGGCCGATCACATCGGGTGCCGCGCTGCGCATCGGCGTGGACGGGCCCGGCAGGCGGACCTGAGGCGAGCCCAAAGCCGCTGTCTGCCAGGCGTAATCGGGCGGCCGCGCGGTGCGTAGGGCCCGCACGAACGTGCCTACCCCGGGCCGCGATTCCACGAGCCCGAGGCCGCGCAGAGCGCGCATGGCCTTCTGCACCGTGACCGGGCTGGCCCCGTACTGCGCCACGAGCGCACGATTGGGCGGCAATTGCGCGCCGGGCGCCGCGGCGGCGATCCACTGTCGCAGGCCCGCCACGATGCGCTCAGTGCTATCGTTATCCATGTCGGACAAGAGTAGCGCTACCGTGATGGTGCGACCACCGTTATCCCAAGCCGGTGTGTTGTGGGGCTTGCTGGGCGTGGTCGCATTTTCGTTCACCATCGTCTTCACCCGATTCGCCATCGGCGGGCTCTCGCCGCTGTTCATCGGTGCGGGGAGAGCCGTCGTCGCCGCCGCCCTGGCCGCCACGGCACTGGCCGTCACGCGGCAATCGCTGCCCCGCGGCGCCCAGTGGGTGCGCCTTGCGGTGGTGGCCGCGGGCGTCGTCGCCGGTTTCCCCCTCCTGACGTCGTACGCGCTCACGGTCGCGCCGGCCAGCCACGGTGCGGTCGTGGTCGCGCTGCTGCCCGCCGCCACCGCAGTCACCGCTGTCCTGCGCAGCCGCGAGCATCCGCCTGCGGCGTTCTGGGCGACAGCCGCCATCGGTGCGGCTGCCGCCGTGGTGTTCGCCATGGTGCAGGGCGGCGGAATCGGGCACCTGAGCTGGGCGGACCTGCTGCTGTTCGGCGCCGTGGCTGCGGCAGCTGTCGGCTATGCCGAGGGCGGCCTGCTGGCCAGGGAGCTCGGAGCGTGGCAGACCGTGTCGTGGGCGTTGGTGGTGGCGGCCCCGGTGATGCTGGTGCTGACCGCCGTGGCCGTCGTCCAGCAGCCGCCGAATGCAACGCCGGCACAGTGGGCGGCCTTCGGCTATCTGGCCGCGGTCAGCATGTACCTCGGCTTCTTCGCGTGGTACCGGGGACTGGCGATCGGTCCGATGGCGCAAGTCAGCCAGGTGCAACTCGTCCAGCCCGTGATGACGATCTGCTGGGCAGCGCTGCTGCTGCACGAGCCCGTGACCTGGTTGACGGTGCTGGGTGGCGCCGCGGTGATCGCGTGCGCGGGCCTTGCCGTGCGCATCCGGCTCGGCTGACGTCGTCGACGACGAACGCCGTTGGAGCTCAACGGAGCTCCACCGGTCCGGGGATCAGCGCTCAGATCGCGGCGATATACGACGAGGTGTAGATGTCGCCGTGCAGGCGGCCCGGGTGGGGCGGCCCTTCGACGACGACGCCCGCACCGGTCGCACCCGGCATCCGCGGGCCCGTGACGGTGGTCGAACCGTTGCCCAGACCGTCGATGTACATCAGCCCGCCGGTCATCCCGGCGTCACCCGGGTCGCACGGGGCCGCCAAGGAGCGTGGCACTTGAACCAACCGCACCTGATAGGTGGAGTCGGGCACCGCGGTCTGCACATGCACCTCGGCGCGCACCGAACCCGAGTCCGGTGCGCCGATATCGGCGAACCCCGAAGCAGTGCCGTAGGTCAGCTCATACCTCGGGGTAACCAGGTCACAGTCCTTGATCTGGTTGTCCAGGGGCACCATCGTCATCGCCGAACCCGCACCGGCGACTGCGGTGCCCGCGCCACCCAGTGCCGCGGCTGCAACCACTACGACTATCACTGGACAAATCCCATGCCTGGCCATGATCTGCGCCTCACATGCTCGTTGTGTGATCGTGGCCACATTATCCGCGCACAAGAGGGCTTCGCGCCAGGTCGGCGGCGCGACGGGATCACCCCAAGCCGACGCCGCCGCGCCGATGCCCGTGAAAGCCGGTGGACATCAACGCATTACACGGGCTTCACCACTGCGCCTCAGATCCGGGCGATGAAGGTCGAGCTGTAAGTCTCGGGAATGAACTTGCCTGTTGCGGGCGGACCCTCGATGACGACGTACGCACCCGTTGCACCCTGCATGAGCGGCCCGATCACGGTGGTCGAGGCCGAGCCCACCGCATCGGTGTGCATAACCCCGATCGCCACGCCCGGATCACCGGCATTGCACGTGGCGTACGACACGCGCGGCAGCTGAATCAGCCGCACCTGATAGGTCGTATCGGGCACCGCGGTCTGCATGCGCACGTCGGCGCGCACTGTGCCCGAACCGTCGGCGCCGACGTCGACAAAGCCCGAGCCGGTGCCGGCGCCGTACCCGGTCAGGTGCTCCGCCGCGGCGAAGTCACAATGCCTGATCTGCGCCTGCAGCGGCACCATCGTCAAACCCGAATCCGCCGCGGCGACACCGGCGCCGAGCATTGCGACGGCCACCACGGACGCCGTCATCGCGAAACCTCTACCCCGACCCATGATGCGTCCTGTTCTCGTGACCCCTTGGTCACATTATGGACGCACAGGGGACGTTCAGCGCCAGCGGATCAGCAGCTCGTTCACCTTCGGAGTCAGGGCCCGCTGCAGGAACGGCCCGAAGCTGATCCGGCCGACGCCGAGCGGTCCGAACGACTTCGGATCGTCGGCCTCGGGTATCGCGATCGCGTTCACCGGCAGAGGCAGCTCAGATGTCAAGCGCCGCATGGTGTCCGGATCATGGCGTCCCACCGGATACAGGCAGTCCGCACCCGCGTCGGCAGCCAGTTTCAGCCGGGCCACGGCGCGTTCGACGCGATCGGCCTCCGAACCGTCCTCCCGCAGGAACAGATCGGTCCGCGCATTGATCACAACGTGCACCCCTGCCGCGTCAGCCGCCTTGCGCAGCTCACCGACCAACGCGGCGTGCTCCTCGGGACTGCGCAGGCGTTTGTCCTCCTTATGCACGGTGTCCTCGATGTTCAGCCCGACCGCGCCGGCGGCCAGCAGACCGTCGATGAGCCGCTGCGGCGTCTCGCCGTAACCGGATTCGATGTCGACCGAGATCGGCACGTCGACCGCCCCACTGATCTGAGCCACCCGCGCCGTCAACTCGTCGTACGTCATACCCTCGCCGTCGGCCTTCCCGACCGAATCGGCCACCGGATGGCTGCCCAGCGTGAGTGCTTCGAACCCCGCCTCGACGGCGATCTTCGCCGACCAGGCGTCCCACACCGTGGGCAACACCACGGGATTGCCCGGCTGGTGCAGCGCCAGCAGGGCCGTCGCACGGTCCTGCAGAACCTGTTGGGACAGAGCTTGTTGGGGCACCTGCATACCTCCGACTCTCAACGTGACCCGCGTCACTCTCAACTGGTGATGTGGCTAGCATCGGTTGTCGTACTGTGATTCATGACACCCTTCAGCCCAAGGAGGTCACATGTCCACCACAACCGAATTCGCCGAACTGCACAAGTTGATCGGCGATATGCGTCGCTCGGTCACGGCACTGGCGGCCAAATACGGTGACTCGCCGGCCACGCGCCGCATAACCAATGACGTCGAACGCATCCTCCTCGACATCGACCGGCTGAACATCGACGCCGACGAACTCGCGATGCGCCACGGCTGCACGCAGCCGACATCCGCCGGCGAGAAGATCGCGATCCCCGACACCCAATACGACCGGGAGTTCTGGGGCGACATCAGTGATGGCGGCGTCAGCGGCTAGTAGGACGCCGGGGCATCTGACGCCTCACACAACAACTGAACCTTACGAAAGGGAACCGTGAGCGCACCCACCGACGACCGTCGTGCGACCGGGGTCTTCTCCCCCACGCGCGCCCAGATTCCGGAGCGCACGCTGCGGACCGACCGGTGGTGGCAGGCTCCCCTGCTGACCGACCTCGGACTGGCCGCGTTCGTCATCTACGCCACCATCCGGGCGTTCTGGGGCAGCGCTTACTGGGTTCCGCAGTACCACTACCTGACCCCCTTCTACTCGCCGTGCGTGAGCACCGCGTGCGCGCCGGGGGCCAGCCACTTCGGGCATTGGGTGGGCGCCCTGCCGTGGTTCATCCCGATGGCGTTCATCTCCCTGCCGTTCCTACTGGCCTTCCGGCTCACCTGCTACTACTACCGCAAGGCCTACTACCGGTCGGTCTGGCAGTCACCGACCGCCTGCGCCGTAGCCGAGCCGCACGCGAAATACACCGGGGAGACGCGACTTCCGCTGATCGTGCAGAACGCACACCGGTACTTCTTCTACGTCGCGGTGCTGATCTCACTGGTGAACACCTACGACGCGATCGTGGCCTTCCATTCGGACAAGACCGCGAGCGGTTTCGGATTCGGCCTCGGCAACCTGATCCTGCTCGTCAACGTGATCCTGCTGTGGGTGTACACCATCTCGTGCCACTCGTGCAGGCACGTCACCGGCGGGCGGCTCAAGCACTTCTCGAAACATCCGGTCCGCTACTGGATCTGGACCCAGGTGTCCAAGCTCAACACGCGACACATGCTTTTCGCGTGGATCACGCTGGGCACCCTGGTGCTCACCGACTTCTACATCATGCTGGTCGCCAGCGGAACCATCTCCGACCTGAGATTTGTTGGCTGACAATCTGATTCCTAATGGACAAAGTAGTGGGGTTATAGATGGCTGAACTGGAACGGCATCAATACGACGTTGTCGTGATCGGTGCCGGCGGTGCAGGGCTGCGTGCTGTGATCGAGGCACGCGAGCGCGGTCTGCGGGTGGCGGTGGTTACCAAATCGCTGTTCGGCAAGGCACATACGGTGATGGCCGAGGGCGGCTGCGCCGCAGCTATGCGCAACGTCAACACCAAGGACTCGTGGCAGGTGCACTTCGGTGACACGATGCGCGGCGGCAAGTTCCTCAACAACTGGCGGATGGCCGAACTGCACGCGCAGGAGGCCCCGGACCGCGTGTGGGAGCTGGAGTCCTACGGCGCGTTGTTCGACCGCACCAAGGACGGCCGGATCAGCCAGCGCAACTTCGGCGGCCACACCTACCCGCGGCTCGCCCACGTCGGCGACCGCACCGGGCTGGAGATCATCCGCACCCTGCAGCAGAAGATCGTCTCGCTGCAGCAGGAGGACAAGGCCGAACTCGGCGACTACGAGGCCCGCATCCGGGTGTTCCACGAAACCGCGATCACCGACCTGATCAAAGACGGAGACCGGATCGCAGGCGCTTTCGGGTATTACCGCGAGACGGGCAATTTCGTGCTGTTCGAGGCCCCCGCGATCGTGCTGGCGACCGGCGGCATCGGCAAGTCCTTCAAGGTGTCGTCGAACTCGTGGGAGTACACCGGAGACGGCCACGCGCTGGCCCTGCGCGCCGGGTCGGGCCTGATCAACATGGAGTTCATCCAGTTTCACCCGACCGGCATGGTGTGGCCGCTGTCGGTGAAGGGGATCCTGGTCACCGAAGGCGTGCGCGGTGACGGCGGAGTGTTGAAGAACTCCGAGGGCAAGCGGTTCATGTTCGACTACATCCCCGCGGTGTTCAAAGGCCAGTACGCCGAGACCGAAGAAGAAGCCGACCAGTGGCTCAAGGACAACGACTCCGCTCGCCGCACCCCTGATCTGCTTCCCCGCGACGAGGTGGCCCGCGCCATCAACTCCGAGGTCAAGGCGGGCCGCGGTTCGCCACACGGCGGCGTGTACCTCGACATCGCCTCGCGCATGCCGACCGAGGAGATCAAGCGGCGGCTGCCGTCGATGTACCACCAGTTCATGGAGCTCGCCGAGGTCGACATCACCAAGGACGAGATGGAGGTCGGCCCCACCTGCCACTACGTGATGGGCGGTATCGAAGTCGACCCCGACACCGGCGGCGCCGTCACGCCGGGGCTGTTCGCCGCGGGCGAGTGTTCGGGCGGGATGCACGGCTCGAACCGGCTGGGTGGCAACTCGCTGAGTGACCTTCTGGTGTTCGGCCGCCGCGCCGGACTCGGCGCTGCCGACTACGTGCAGACCCTCGCCGAGCGGCCGGCCGTCTCGGAGGCCGCCATCGTGGAGGCCACGCAGCTGGCACTGTCGCCGTTCGATTCGCACGCGAATCCGGAAAATCCGTACACCCTGCACGCCGAGCTGCAGCAGTGCATGAACGACCTGGTCGGCATCATCCGCAAGGCCGACGAGATCGAGGAGGCGCTGACCAAGCTCGCCGAACTCAAGGCCCGGGTGCACAACGTCACGGTCGAGGGCGGCCGCGCCTTCAACCCCGGCTGGCACCTGGCCATCGACATGCGCAACATGCTGCTGGTCAGTGAGTGCGTCGCCAAAGCCGCGCTGGCCCGCACCGAGAGCAGGGGCGGGCACACCCGCGACGACTATCCGGAGATGGACGCCAACTGGCGCAACACCCTGCTGGTGTGCCGCGCGGTCGGTGATGACCAGGTGGTGCCGGACGTGACGGTGACGCCCGAATCGCAGCTGCCCATGCGGGCAGACCTGCTGGCCACGTTCGAGCTGTCCGAGCTGGAGAAGTACTACACCGAGCAAGAACTGGCCGAGCACCCCGATCGGAAGGGCTGAGATGGCGGCGTACAACGCGAACCTGCGGGTCTGGCGCGGAGACGATACGGGCGGTGATCTGCAGGACTACACCGTCGAGGTCAATGACGGCGAGGTGGTGCTCGACATCATTCACCGGCTGCAGGCCACGCAGACCCCGGATCTGGCCGTGCGATGGAACTGCAAGGCCGGCAAGTGCGGATCCTGCTCGGCCGAGATCAACGGCCGCCCGCGGCTGATGTGCATGACCCGGATGTCGACGTTCGACCCGGCCGAGACCGTCACGGTGACGCCGCTGCGCACCTTCCCCGTGATGCGTGACCTGGTCACCGATGTGTCGTTCAACTACGAGAAGGCCCGCCAGATCCCGTCGTTCACGCCGCCGAAAGGCCTGCAGCCCGGGGAATACCGGATGCAGCAGGAAGACGTGAACCGCAGCCAGGAATTCCGCAAGTGCATCGAGTGCTTCCTGTGCCAGAACGTCTGTCACGTGGTGCGCGACCACGAGGAGAACAAGCAGAACTTCGCAGGACCCCGGTTCCACATGCGCATCGCCGAACTGGACATGCACCCGCTGGATACCGTGGACCGCCGCGACATGGCCCAGGACGAGTTCGGGCTGGGCTACTGCAACATCACCAAGTGCTGCACCGAGGTGTGCCCCGAGAACATCAAGATCACCGACAACGCGCTGATCCCGATGAAGGAACGCGTCGTGGACCGCAAGTACGACCCGATCGTGTGGCTGGGCAACAAGCTGTTCAAGCGGTGACGAGCATCGTGCGTTGATCCTGCGGGCGAGGTGCGAATGTCCGAGTAGAGGCTGCCCTCACCGCAGGCTCAACGCGTAGGCTCGGCGTAAGCAGCCAATCAGCGACGAAAGGCAGCCGATGACAATGGGACACACCCACAGCGTCAACGACATCCGCACGGCAATCCGTGAGCTTTCGGCCCGCGCGGAACTGGCCCGCAAGGAAGGGCGCCCCGACGACGCCGCCGAACTGGAGCAGCGCATCGACGGCTACCGCAGGGAACTTTCCGAGCGCCCCTGAACCTCAGTCGCCGAGCCGGTGAAATGTGCTGCGGTGGAAGACAATCGGTGAGATGTCAGCGTGCACGGTGATTTCATTGACCCGTAGCAGAACGATGGTGTGATCGCCCGCGGGCACCAGCTGGGCGATGGTGCTCTCCAGCCACACGCTGGTGCCGTGGATGAACACCGCACCCGAGTCGCGTGATTCCGTCTCCAGGCCCGCGAACCGGTCGCCGGTCTTGGCTGCCAGTGAGCGCACCGCGTCGTCGTGCGACTCACCGAGCACGCTGATGCCCAGCGCCGGAAGATCCTTGAGCTTGGGCCAGGTGGTGGAGCTGTTCTGCACGCAGAAGGACACCAGCGGAGGGTCCAGCGACACCGGGACGAACGTGCTGGCAGCCAGGCCCACACGAATGCCCTCCACCTCGGCGGCGATAGCCACGACGCCGGTGGGGAAATGGCCGAATGCTTCACGCAGAGACGTCGGGCTCAATTCTGTTGCGCTCATATCATCTCCATCTTCACACGCGGTCGCCGACGGCGGCCACCGTCAGGCTCGCCGTGAACCGAACTAGACCGCGCCGTCGCGCGCCGGTTTGAGTAGCCTGACGCCATGCCCAACACGTCGAACCTGTCCGTGCTGCGTGAACACGTTCGTCCGGGCGTATAGACGGACACTACCCAGTCGACATGTGGATCACGCCGCTGCTGGTAATGGCCGCCGCGGTCAGCCTGGAGCCGTTCCGGATCGGGATGACGGTCCTGATGCTCAACCGGCCCCGACCGCTGCTGCAACTGCTCACATTCCTCACCGGTGGTTTCGCGATGGGCACCGCGGTCGGCATGGTGGTGCTCTTCGTTCTGCGGCCTGCCATGGGGTCAGCCCACTTCACCCTGCCGAGAGCACAGATGGTGGCAGGGGCGATCGTGCTGGTGGTCGCCGCAGCCGTGGGCTCCGGCCTGGTGGGGCCGAAAGCCGACCGGGAGCCAGGCCAGCTCGCGCTGCGCACCCGACAACTGCTCAACGGTCATTCACTGTGGACAGCCGGCGTCGCGGGCCTCGGCATCGCACTGCCATCGGTGGACTATCTCGCCGCGCTGACGCTCATCGTCGCGTCGGGTGCGGCAGCCGCCACGCAGGTCGGCGCTCTGCTGCTGTTCAACGTGGTGGCGTTCGGGCTCGTCGAGATCCCGCTGATCTGCTACCTGGTCGCGCCTGACCGCACCCGGGCAGCCCTGTCGACGCTGCACGAGTGGCTGCGGGCCAGGCACCGCTTCGAGGTCGCGGCCCTACTGGCCACGGTCGGCTGTGTCCTGCTGGTCGCGGGGTACACCGGGCTGTAGCGAGCGCCCGACCGGCTCAAGCATCCAGGCGGATGAACTCGTCCTGCCGATACTGCTCCGCACACGCGGCCCGCCTGATCTTGCCGCTCGTCGTCGTGGGGATCGATCCGGGCGGGACCAGCACGAGATCCCCGACATTGAGCCCGTGGGCATTGGAGATCGCGGAGGTGACGTCGCTCTTGATGGCGGTGAGCCACTGCCCGGCCTCGACCGTCGACTCCCCTCGCTTCTTGACTTCGATGACGGTGACGAGCTTCTCGGTGCTGTTCACCGGAACCGATATCGCCGCGACCCGACCGCCGGTGATCTGCTGGACCGTCGCCTCGATGTCCTCGGGATAGTGGTTGCGCCCGCGGATGATCAGCAGATCCTTGATGCGGCCGACGATGAACAGCTCGCCACCCGAGACGAAGCCCAGATCACCGGTTTTCAGCCAGCGCCCGGCGGGCGTGCCCGGCGATGGGTCGACGAGGGTGGCGCCGAAGCACTGTTGCTCCTCGGGTGACCGGTTCCAGTAACCGGTCGCGACGTTGTCGCCGTGCACCCAGATCTCGCCGACCACGTCCTGCGCGCATTCCTGGTGCGTTTCGACGTCGACGATCCGCAGCACCGGCGACTGCGGCAGCTGGTATCTGACGAGCGCTGAGCTGGTTCCTGCTGCGCCGCCGGTGCCCAGCTCCTCACGTGCGCAGCGCCGCACGCGGCCAGCCGACAGCTCGTCGACGTCGAACGCGGCGACCTCCGCCGACTCGCTCCAGACCCCGCTGGTCACGTAGACCGTCGCCTCCGCCAGCCCGTACGAAGGCCGCAGCATGTGATCCCGAAAGTTGAAGTGGGCGAACCGATCTGTAAAGCGTTCCAGGGTTGCCGGCTCCACCCGCTCCGCGCCGTTGATGATGCCGAGCACTCCGCCGAGGTCGAGTCCCGCGAGGTCGGCGTCCTTGGTCTTGCGGGCCGCCAGGTCGAACGCAAAGTTGGGCGCGGCGGAGAAGGCACCGGGACTCTGGGCGAGTGCCCGCACCCATCGCGACGGTTTCTCCAGGAAAGCCACGGGACTCGTCAGGACCGCGCGATAACCACCGAGGATGGGCGCGCAGACACCGAGGACCAATCCCATGTCGTGGTAGAAGGGCAACCACGACACGATCGTCCGTACTGGCGTGGCCTTGGCATTCGCGTCCGAGAACAAGCCGCGCATCAGCTGCTCGAAATTCGCCTGAAGGTTGCGATGCGAGATCATCACTCCGGTCGGTAGCCGCGTCGAGCCGGAGCTGTACTGCAGGTAGGCCGTGCTGGGGAACTCAGCCGTCTCGATGCTCGGTTCGCCGTCGGCATCCAGGTTCAGCGCATCGATCGCGACGATCTTCGGCGCGGTCTCCATGACCGACTGATCGACGTAGTCGCCGACATCCTGCGCGACGGCAGCCGTCGTGAGAACCACCGCAGGGTGCGTATCGGCCACGACCGCACTCACGCGGTCATGGCTGGAGCCGCGATGCGGCAACGGCAACGGAACCGCGATGAGACCGGCCTGCATCGCCCCCAGAAAAGCCAGGATGTACTCGAGGCCCTGTGGGGCCAGGATCACCGCCCGATCGCCGACCTCGCCGTGGAGGCGGATCTCGCGGGCCACATTCACGGTTCGACGCGACAACTGCGCCCACGTGAGGCTGTGCTCCACACCAGCCGGGTCGTGGTCGTAGTCGGTGAACGTGAAGGCCACATCGTCGGGACGCAGGCTGGCACGCCCATGCAGCATCGAGAGAATGGATGATTGGGTCGACATCACATCACGTCCATAACTAGTCGAATCCGTCGTGTTCGGTAGCGCCGTCAGCCTGCGCTCTTGGGGTTCAGCACGGACATCGCGCCGTTGACGATCTCCGACATGGGATCGGCGCCCCCACCGAAGGTGGCCTCGTTGGCCGGTGCGGTGACTTTCGCGGGGTCGAAGCCGTGCACCGGGTCCACCGTGACCGGAGCGGTCGCCGGATCGTCGTTACGCGAATAACCCGCATCCACCATGGGCTGCAGGATCCTGTCCAGCTGGTTCAGCGTGTTCTGGTCATACCCCAGGTACTTGAAGGGCAACACCAACGGCAGGTGTTCCTCGGGGACCAGGTACGTCGTGGTCGTCGCGCCCTTGGAGTTGACCGTCGTCCTGATGTTCTGCGGCGGGACGTTGCTGGGATTGGTGAACGCGATCGCGGTGTGACCGGTGGCCAGCCCGGCGATCGCGTTGATGACGCTCATCCAGTTGTCGGGCCGATCCGGCCAGTCGGCGATGCTGTCGTAGGCGGAGATGAACTGGTCGGTGTGGTACTGGCTCTCCACCGGAGCCGGTATGCGGTAGTCCATGAACGGTACGACGCTGCCGACGGGGAAGTTCTGCGTCAGGAAACTCTCACCGAACGGATGCTTTGCGATCGGGTCGCCGAACGTCGCGAAGGTCAACTGGTCCGGCGGCGGCGCGGTCGGATCGTTGGCCAGTCGCGCCTTCACGGCGTTGAGCACGAGCGCGCCCTCGGACAACCCCATCGCCGTTCCCTTGCCGCCCGTGCGGATGGCGGCGTCGAGGTTTCCCTCCCCCTCATCTACCGATTCACCGATGCTGGGGCCGTCCAGGCCGAGACCGGGGTAGATCTTCTCGCCGATCGGGCCGATACCGGGGAAGAGACGTTCCAGGGTGTGGCCCTGCACCTGCCCTGCCGGGTAGTCGACCTTCACGCGCTTCATCCCGGGAAACCACTGCTCGCCCGTCATCCGGATGTACTCGTCGTAGGGAATGCCGAGCACGTGGGCACCGCCCAACGCGTATGCGGTTCCGGGATCCGGATTCCCCGGAACGGGAGGTCTGGGCACCGGCGCGTCGTCGGCCCGCGCACTGCCGACGATGCCGAAGGATCCGGTGACGCTGGTGGTCACCAGCAGTGCAAGTCCAGCAAGGAGTTTCTTCATCTCCACTCCTATCGCCCCGCTCCGGTTCGTAGTTTCACACACATCATGTCTGCATGCCCGACCTGACACTGCTGAGAATTTGCTGCTCACGTTCCCAGCAACTTCTTGCTCCTCACGTCCGCAGCCGCAACTTGGCGGCAACCGCCTGCGACGGCCAGAAATTCGCCCGCCCCACCAAAGTCGCAATGGCGGGCACCGTGATGGTGCGCACCACGAAGGTGTCCAGCAGGATTCCCACACCGATCACGAAGCCCCCCTGCACCACTATGCCGATGCTGGAGAACAACAGCCCCGCCATCGAAGCCGCGAAGATGAGGCCCGCCGCGGTGATCACGCCGCCCGTCGAACTCAACGTGCGAATGACGCCGTAGCGCACGCTGTGCAAAGACTCGTCACGCAGCCGCGACACCAGCAGCATGTTGTAGTCGGCGCCGACCGCGACCAGCACAACGAACGCCAGTGGCGGCACACTCCAATGCAATGGCTGGTGTAACAGGTACTGGAAGAACAGCACGCTGATACCCATAGCCGCGAAATACGAGACCACCACCGACCCGACGAGGTAGAGCGGCGCGACGACCGACCGCAACAGCAACGTCAGCGTCACCAGCACGACGATGAGCGTCGCGATGATGATGTAGCGGATGTCCTGCTGGTAGTAGTCACGGGTGTCGCGCAATGCGGCGGGGAACCCGCCCATCGTTATGGTCGCGTCAGCCAGCGCGGTGTTCGGCTGGGCGCCCCGGGCGATGTCCTGGATCTGGTTGACCTGATCCATCGCTTCGGAGCTGAACGGGTTGAGCTTGGTTTGCACCAGGTACCGCGCCGAGCGGCCGTCCGGCGAGACGTACGCCGCGGAAGCCTTCTTGAAGTCCGGCAGGCCCAGCACTTCGGCCGGGATGTTGAACCCGGCCTGTGATGGGTCGGCGGCATTGGTCCGCATCGTCATCAGGAACGCCGAGGCCTGGTTGAGTCCGTCGGCGATCACCTTGACCTGCTTGACGAGTTCGTCGACCCCACCGGCCACCTCACGGCTGCCGCCGGCGAGCCGGTCGGCACCCTGCTGCAGCTGCCTCATGCCGGCCTGCGGACCGCCGGGCTTGTCCAGACCCAGCGTCTTGACGGCCTTGGAGACATTGACCAGGGCGGCGTTGAGCTTGTTCACCGTCGCGGTCAGGGTCTGCTTGTCGTCGACGCCCTGGAGTTGGTGCGCGAGATCGTTGATCTGGTCGAGATTGCCGTCGCCGCGCGAGTCGCTCAATTTCTGGAACTGGGCGCGGGTTTCGCTGCACGACGGATTGGCATCGCACACCGCGTTACCGTTCAGCGCCTGCAGAACCGGGTCGATCCATCCGAAGATGTTCTTGACGGCCGAGAGGTTGTACCCCATGGAATTGGACAGCGCGTTGATGCTCTGCACCAGCTTGGCCGCGGTGTCGACATCCTTGACCAGCTTGTCGCCACCGTACTCCGTGCGCACCGACGACATGGTGTCGACGAGGCTCTGAATACTGGGCGCGATCTGCGTGATCTGGGCACGCACGTCGGCGAGGCTGTCTGCGAGGGTCTTGGCGCCGTTGTTCAGTCGGTTGAGGTCGCCGCTGCGCTGGTCGATCTGATCGGATCCGTTTGCCAGCCGGTCGCCGACGAGGCCGGCCTGGTAGGTGGCACGGAATTCCGGCGGCACGTCGCCGAGCGGCCGGGTGATGCCGCTGACCATGCCGACGTCGGGCAACTGGGCGACGCGGGACGCCATCTGCTCCAGGTCCGCCAGCGCCCGCGGGGTACGCAGATCGTGCGGCGACTGGACGAGGATGTACTCGGGAATGGACTGGGCGATGGGGAAATGGCGTTCGACCGCGGCGTATCCGATGGAGCTCGACGCCGAGGGCGATACCACCTTGCGGTCGTCGTAGTTGTACCGCGCGAAGATCGCGCAGCCGGCCAGGAGGGCCAAGACGAGCAGGCTGGCGGCAAGGTGCGCGACCGGCCTACGCACGATCCGGATACCGGACCGCCGCCAGAACCGAGCCGTCAACTCGCGCCGCGGCTTCACCCAGCCACGGGGCCCGGCGAGCACCAGGATCGCAGGCAACAACGTCATGCCGGCGAGGAACGCGACACCGATGCCGATGGCCGACGCCACTCCGACCGTTCTGAACACGCCCATCTTGGAGAAGCTCAGAAGCAGGAAGGTGAGGCCCACCGTGGTGGCGGATGCGGCGATCACCTTCCCGATCGAGATGATCGCCTTGTTGACCGCCTGGTCCGAATCCGAGCCCGAGCGCAGATAGTCGTGATAGCGGCTGATGAGAAAGACGGCGTAGTCCGTTCCGGCGCCGGCCATGATCGCGCTGAGGAAGACGATGGACTGGTTGGACACACCCGAACCCGTCAGCTGGGAGTAGCCCGCGACCAGCGCTTGGGCGATCACCAGCGATGATCCGATGGTCACCAAGGGCAGCAGCATGGTGACCGCGCTGCGGTAGACCACCAACAGCACCGCGAGGACCAGGATGGCGATCGCCAGTTCGATCGGCAGGCGATCCTTTTGACCTGCGACGGTGAGGTCGGCGGCGGTGGCCGCGGGGCCCGTGACGTGGACCTCCGTGGTGCTGCCCGCTGTGCTGCGGGCGACGATCTCGGAGACCCGGTTGAACGAGTCGAACGCCCGGGGCGTGCCCAGCTCACCGGCCAGCCCCACCGGCAAGACCCAGGTCGTCTTGTCCTCGCTGGTCATGAACTTCCGCAGCTGCGGCGTGGCGATGAAGTCCTGGACGCTGACCACGTCGGCCTGGTCGTCGCGTAGCGCGTCGACCAGCTTGCGGTAGGTCGCCTCGTCGGCGGGTCCGAGTCCTTTCTCGTTGATCAGCGCCACCAACAGAAGGTCGTCGTTGCCCGGTTCGTGAAACGCCTGGGTCATCTTCTGCGCGGTCACGCTCGACGGCGCGTCGTTGGGCAGGATGGCCAGCGGATGCTTCTCCGCCATGGCGCTCAGCGACGGGAAGGCCAGCGGCAGGGCGATCAGCAGCGCCACCCAGACCCCGATCACCGCCCATGGCCACCGCACCACCAGGTCGGCTATCCGTCGCATGTTGCCCTCACCTTCATCCCGGAGTCGGAGCCCACCGGAAAATCAATGACCCGGCCATTTCTGCTCCTCGCGTCCGCACCGTTTCGCTACGCGACGCGTCCCCAGTGCCCGCTGTCAGCAACCCGTCCGGCGACCGACTTCATCGCTTGCATGTAGCGCGTCACCGATTTCTTGGCGACCGCATTGTCGGGGTGCATGATCGCCATGACCGTGCCTTCCCCGTACCGGAATATGTAGATCGTCAATTGGTAGGAAAACCGATTGTCGGGGTACATCCCGATATTGTTCGCAAGCCCCAAGTCGCCGGCCGCGAGGATCGCGTTGAGCGGCGCGGCACCACCGTGCAAAAAGTTCGACACCGGAAAGTTCGGGCGTGGCCAGTTCAACCACGGGGCCAACTCCAAAACGCGGTAATACGGAACACGGGCCATGTCAAGCCCCGAGTCGAATGAGGCCTGCGCTGCCCACGCGGCCTCGCTGAAAGACGTCGCCGCCACCGGCACGGTGATCGGAATCAAGCCCGTGAACCAGCCCTGCGTCATGAAATTGTCGCCGGCGGTACGAGAATCCCTCGGGGTCAGCCCGTAGTAGGTGAGCGCACCCGTGAATTCGTGCTCCACCAGAGCCAGGCAGGCAAACAAGCCGCCGACGAAACGCGCGCCTGCTCCGGCACAGGCCGAGTCGAAGCGTTCCGTCTGAGCCGGGCTCATCAGAATCTCGGAACTCCAGGCGCTGCTCATCGACTCGTCCGGGTTTCCCAGCGGCAGCGGAAATTCGGGGAAGCCGTCGCTGTTGTTCGCGGCGAAGTCGATCCAGGCGCGCACGCCGGGCGAATCCACCGTCAACGCCGAGGTGTATTCGCCCTCGCGGACACAGAAGTCATCGAAGCTACCGGCGTCGGGCAGCGCGAGGGCCTGGCCGCTCCCGCTCATCGCGGAATACATGCCGTTGGCTTCCATCATCGTGGTGCCGATCAACGTCGCGTCCCCGTGAACGTGATCCATGGCCGCAAAGAACGTGAAGTGAGTTTCGTTCTGGACTATCCCGAATGTGAAGCAGCCCCATTCCAACGGATTGGGGATGTCCACAACGTGGGCACGTATTTCGTCGGCCGTCATGTGCCCCTGATCGACGGGCACGAATTCGATGTCGGCCGGGTCCTGCAGGGCGTGCCGGATGAAGTCGCCGTCACCGGTCCGTTCGAACCAACTGCGGAATGTGTCGTGCCGCCGTAGATAGGTATTGACGGCGTGGTCCATGGCCGCGATATCGCATTGGCCGGCCACCTCACAGCTGGCGATGATCTGCCGCGAGAAGTTCAAACCCGCCGCGGTGCGGTCGTGATAGTTACGAAGATGTTGGCGCTGCATGTAGCTAACCGGAACCGAACTCACGGGCGCCTGTTTGGCTTTTTCCTGAGCCGCGGCAGTCGGGTGCCACGAGGTGACCGAGCCCGAACTCAACGACCATTCATCAAGTGCGCCAACAGTTATCTTCCCGATGCGCAAAAGCTCGTCCCCTCTCAGGACTCCTTGCTAAGCCGGTTGCGGGGCCACCATGCCCCGTCGCGGCAACAACATACCCTCGGTTCTACCGGAGGCGTCCAGCACAGGTTCCTGTCAGGACAGCGAACCAAGCACGCCCAAGGTACGCACGCATATAGTGTGCGTCGAGTTGATCTTCAGGCGCTATGGGGGAGCGCGCGGAGTGTCATTCTGACCGCCGATGCAAGGAGGACAACGGCATGGAATCCGTCGAGCGTCCGATCGAACCGCACTCCCGTTTCGCCGTTGTCGGCTACGCGGCGCGCTTCCCGGGGGCACCTGATGCCGAGGCGTTCTGGGACGTGTTGCGCGACGGCCGTGACGCAGTGTCGGAAGTGCCCAAGGACCGCTGGGACGTCGACGAATTCTTCGATCCGGACCCGAGTACGCCCGGCAAGGTGGTGACCCGCCGGGCCGGTTTCGTCGACGACGTCACCGGGTTCGACGCGCCGTTCTTCGGCATGTCGACGCGCGAGGTCAGGTTGATGGACCCGCAGCATCGACTCCTGCTCGAGACGGCGTGGCGGGCGATCGAACATGCCGGCATCGCGCCCACATCTCTTGCCGAAAGCAACACCGGGGTGTTCGTCGGTCTGGCGACGCACGACTACCTGGGCATGGCATCCGACGAGTTGACGTACCCCGAGATCGAGGCCTACATGGCCATCGGCACGTCGAACGCGGCGGCCGCCGGGCGGATCAGCTACCGGTTGGGCCTGCAGGGCCCCTCGGTCGCCGTCGACACGGCGTGCAGCTCGTCGTTGGTGGCGATCCATCAGGCCTGCCAGGCGCTGCGTCTGGGCGAGTGCGACCTGGCCCTGGCCGGTGGCGCGAACGTCCTGCTCACGCCCGCCACGATGATCACGTTCTCCAGTGCACACATGCTCGCGCCCGACGGTCGGTGCAAGACCTTCGACGCGGCGGCCGACGGCTATGTGCGCGGCGAGGGCTGCGGCGTCATCGTCATCAAGCGTCTCGAGGACGCGATCCGCGACGGTGACCGCATCCGGGCCGTGATCCGCGGTAGCGCCATCAACCAGGACGGCGCGTCGGGCGGGCTGACGGTGCCCAACGGTGTCGCACAGCAGCGCGTGATCTCCGACGCGTTGAAACGGGCGAACCTCGAACCCCGCGACGTCGGATACCTGGAAGCCCACGGCACCGGGACATCGCTGGGCGATCCGATCGAAGCCCAGGCCGCCGGTGCCGTGCTCGGCGCCGGGCGCGATCCTGACGCACCGCTGCTGATCGGCTCGGCGAAGACCAACATCGGGCACCTGGAGGCCGCCGCGGGAATCGCCGGCGTCATCAAGGTCATCCTGTCGCTGGAGCACGCGACACTGCCCAAACATCTCCACTTCGAGAACCCGTCACCGCACATCCCGTGGGACCGGTTGGCAGTCGAGGTGGTCAAAGAGACCATGCCGTGGGAGCGCAACGGCAAGCCCCGCGTCGCAGGGGTCAGCTCGTTCGGCTTCGCAGGCACCAACGCCCACGTCATCCTCGAAGAAGCTCCCGAACAAGTCTGGCCGGCACCGGCCGAGCAGCCCGCGACCGGGCGCTTCAGCATCCTTCCGCTCTCGGCGCGAACCCCGGCGGCGCTGGTGCAGCTCGCCGACCAATACCGCACCTGGTGGAGCGCCCACCCCGAAGCCACGCTGGCCGACGTCTGCTTCACCGCCGGCGTGGGCCGAGCGCATCTGGAACACCGCGCCGCGTTGGTGGTCAATTCGAAGGACGCCGCCCTCGAGCTGCTCGGCGCCCTCGCCGACGACCGCCCGGCCCCGGGTTTGGTCCGCGGGGAATCCCACGAAGCGCCGAAAACGGCGTGGCTGTTCACCGGCCAGGGCAGCCAGTACCCGGGGATGGCCCGCGAATTGTTCGACACCGAGCCGGTTTTCGCCGAAACGCTGAACCGCTGCGCGGAGGCGATCGCCGACGTTCTCGAAAAGCCTTTGCTGGACGTGATATTCGACCTCGATGGTCCAGACGCCGCCGATGAGCGCTTGCGCGAGACGTCCTACGCGCAGCCCGCCCTGTTCGCTGTGGAGATGGGGCTGGCTCGGCTGTGGCAGTCGTGGGGCTTCGAGCCCGACGTGGTGCTGGGCCACAGCGTCGGCCAGTACTCGGCGGCCTGTGTGGCCGGCGTGTTCAGCCTGGAGGACGGCGCGAAGCTGATGGCCGAACGGGGTCGCCTGTTCGGCAGCCTGCCCACGGGTGGCCGGATGGTGGCGGTCTTCACAGCGGCCGAGCGGGTCGAGAGCCTCACCGACGAATTCCCGACGCTGTCGGTCGCCGCCTATAACGGCACCAACACCGTATTGTCCGGTCCTGCAGGCGAACTGGAGCAGGCGGTCGCGCGGTTGACGGCAGACGGCATCCGGTGCGACTGGCTGGAAACCAGCCACGCATTCCACTCGGCACTGCTCGACCCGATTCTCGATGAGTTCGAGGCGTGCGCGAACCGGTTCACGTACAAAGCGCCGCAACGGATTCTGATCGACAACCGCACCGGCGCCGCACTCGGCCGCAGCGTCAAGCTCGATGGCGCGTATTGGCGTCGCCACGCGCGGCAGCCGGTGGAGTTCGCCAAGAGCGTGCGCACTCTCGCCGACATGAACTGCAAGGTGTTGCTCGAGATCGGCCCCCGGCCCGTGCTCACCGCCACCGCGCTGGGGGCCTGGCCGGATCCGGCCACCGCACCGCGGGTGATCGCCTCGCTGCGGCCCAACACCGCCGACCACCGGCAGATCACCGAAGCGGTCGCCGACGCATACGTTTTGGGTCACCTGCCCACGTTCGCCGCTTTCCGGTCGCCGGACGCGCGCAAGCTCGACCTGCCCACCTACCCGTTCGAACACCGCCAGTACTGGTACCGCGACAACCGGGATCAGCCCAGCCAGCAACAGCATGTCGCCGCACGCACGCAGGCCGTGCGGCTGCTCGAGGACGGCCGGATCGAGGAGCTCGCGGCCCTACTCGACGGCTCCGGCGGCGACCAGCAGACCTTGAGTGTCCTGGCAAAGCTTGCCGCCCAACACAATCAGCAACGCTCGACCCAATCCATCGCCGACGACCGCTACGAATTCCGCTGGGAGAAGGCGGTTACCCCGCTCTCCGGCGCGGAGGCCGGGACGGGTTCCTGGATTCTGATCGGCGATGAGTCCGACGCGGTCAAACCGCTCGTCGACGCGCTGACCGCGCGCGGTCAGCAGCCTCGCATCCTCGGGTTGCCGGCATCGGATGCCGAGGAGGCACAGCTCGCGGATGCGTTGCGCGCCGCCGCGACTGACGATTCGCCGCTACGCATCGTGCACATCGCCGCCCTCAACACGAGCGGTGCGCCCTCGATGCGGTCACTGCTGCGGATGCAACACCAGGTGCTGGCCGGCACCCGGCGACTCTTCCGCGCCGCGGTCACCGCCGATCTGCGGGCCCCGATCTGGCTGGTCACGCGCGGCGCACAGCACGTCGCCGACGCCGACACCGTGGCGCCGGAGCAGACCGCCCTGTGGGGGTTCGGTCGCGCGGCCGCACTCGAACTGCCCCAGGTGTGGGGCGGGCTGGCCGACCTCTCTACCGGTTCCGCCGACGAATGGGCCGGCTTGCTCAGCCGGATCACCACGGCGTCCGACGCGGCCGTCCGGGAAGACCAGGTCGCACTGCGCGATCAGACCGTCTACGTTCCCCGGCTGGTCCGCAAGGACGACCTGCCGAGCGGAACTCCACTCGAATTGCGCGATGACGCAACCTATCTGGTCACCGGCGGGCTCGGCTCGATCGGGCTGGAGATCGCCGGGTACCTGGCCGCGCACGGCGCCAGGCATCTTGTACTGACCAGCCGGCGTGAGCCCAGCGACACCGCAGCGCAGCGCATCGACGGATTGCGCACCCAGCATGGCTGCGACATTCGCGTCGTCACCGCCGACGTCGCGGACGCGCACGACGTCGCCCGGCTGCTGGCCGGTGTGCGCGCCGAACTACCTGCGCTGGCGGGCATCGTGCACGCCGCAGGCGAGATCGGCACCACGCCGCTCAGCGAGCTGGACGATGCCGAAGTGGACCGCGTGTTCGCCGGCAAGGTCTGGGGCGCATGGCATCTGAGCGAGGCGGTAGCTGACGACAAGCTCGACTTCTTCATCACCACCTCCTCGATAGCCGCGGTGTGGGGCGGATTCGGTCAGACGGCCTACAGCGCGGCCAACGCATTCCTCGACGGCCTGGTCTGGCGTCTTCGCGAGCAGGGCGGCGTCAGCGTCAACTTCGGTCCCTGGGCAGCGGGCATGGCCGACGCGGAGGCCCGCAAACGCCTCGAACAGCGCGGGATCCGGACGCTCTCGCCCGCTGATGCGCTGGCAGGGCTGGCCGATGTGGTCGCGTCGGGTTCCGCGCAAGGCGTTGTGGCACGGGTCGATTGGGCCCGCTTCCTGCCGCTGTACCAGCAGGCCGGCCGCCGGGCATTCCTGGCTGAGTTGGAGCGTGAGGTCCCCACCGAGCTGTCCGCTGCGCCGTCCGGCACGGGCAAGACCCAGCTGGTCGAACGGCTGACAAACGCCCCGGTTCAGCAGCGCAAGAAGTTGCTCACCGACTACCTGCGCGACGCGGTGGCAGAGGTGACGCGCGTGGACGCCTCCGAGATCCGCGAAGACGCCGGATTCTTCGACCTCGGCATGGATTCGCTCATGGCTGTCGAACTGCGCCGCCGCATGGAACAGGGTGTGGGCGCGGAGATCCCGATCACCCTGGTGATGGATTACCCGCGAATCTCCGACGTGGCCGACTACCTGCTCGGCGACGTGCTGGGGCTCAGCGAGCAGGCCAAGCCGGCAGCCAAACCGGCCTCGGTGACGACGAGCACCGACGAGCCGATCGCCATCGTCGCGGTATCGTGCCGTTTCCCCGGCGCTCCCAACCCGGAGGCCTTCTGGGACCTGCTCTCCGGCGGCGTCGACGCCATCCGCGAGATTCCCGAGGACCGCTTCGACATCGACGAGTTCTACGATCCCGATCCGGAAACCGCGGGCAAGACCTACACGCGCTTCGGCGGATTCCTCGACGGCATCGACGGATTCGACCCCGAGTTCTTCGGTATCTCTCCGCGCGAGGCGGTCTGGATCGAGCCGCAGCAGCGGCTGATGCTGGAGACGGTGTGGGAAGGCCTGGAGCGAGCCGGATATTCGCCCGCGGCGTTGCGCGGCAGCCGCACCGGCATCTTCGCGGGCGTGGCCGCCAACGAGTACGCCCATCTGCTGTCCTCGGAGTCGATCGACAAGATCGAGCCGTACTTCATCACCGGCAATGCGCTCAACGCCATCTCCGGTCGCGTCGCCTTCGCGTTGGGCTTCGAAGGCCCGGCCATGGCCGTCGACACCGCATGCAGCTCGGCGTTGGTCGCGATCCATCAGGCCTGCCAGGCCTTGCATTCCGGGGACTGTGACCTGGCGTTGGCCGGCGGGGTCAACGTCCTGCTTTCTCCGGTGACGGTCGTCGCCGCCTCCCGCGCCCGGATGCTCTCCCCCGTCGGACGCTGCAAGACCTTCGACGCGTCCGCGGACGGCTACGTGCGCAGCGAGGGCTGCGGCATTCTCGTGCTCAAGCGACTCAGCGATGCCCAACGTGACGGCGACCGAATCTGTGCCGTCATTCCCAGCAGCGCGGTGAACCAGGACGGCGCGTCCAGTGGTTTGACGGTGCCCAATGGTGGTGCGCAGCAACGGCTCATCGGGACGGCACTCGCCCGCGCGGGGTGGACCGGCGGCGACGTCGACTACCTTGAGGCGCACGGTACGGGCACCCCACTGGGCGATCCTATCGAGGTGCAGGCGGCAGCCGCCGCCTATGGCGCATCGCGGGACGCGGACCGGCCACTGCTGATGGGCTCGGTGAAGACCAACATCGGTCACACCGAATCCGCCTCGGGCGCAGCGGGTCTGATCAAGGTCGTGTTGTCCCTGCAGCACGAGACGCTCCCGCAGAGCCTGCACTTCGAGAATCCGTCCCCACACATCCCATGGGATGCGCTTCCGGTGCGAGTGGTTGACAAGGCAACCCCGTGGCAGACCAACGGCCGGCCGCGGCGCGCCGGGGTGAGCTCGTTCGGGTTCACCGGCACCAACGCGCACGTGCTCATCGAAGAGGCACCCGCTCCGACGGCTCCCGCGAGCGAGGAACCAGCAGGTCCGGAAACCAGCGATCAAGCGGTCAACGTCCTCGCGCTGTCCGCCCGGTCACCGGAAGCCCTGGTGGCACTGGCCCAGCGGTACGGATCGTGGTTGGCCGCGCATCCCGATGCCGATCTGGCCGACGTGTGCCTGACCGCGGGGACGGGTCGCTCGCACTTCGAACACCGCGCCGCCCTGGTCGTGGAATCGGTCGACGACGCCCGCTTGGGCCTGGAGGACCTGGCGGAGAACCGCACCCGGCCCGGTGTGCTCCGTGGCGAGCACACCAACCGTCCGACGACGGCGTGGCTGTTCACCGGGCAGGGCAGCCAGTACCCGGGTATGGCGCGCGAATTGTTCGACGCCGAACCGGTTTTCGCCGAAACCGTGAAACAGTGCGCGGACGCGGTGGCCGACATCCTGCCGCACCCGCTGCTGGACGTCATGTTCGCTACGGACGCCGAAGCCGGAGAACGGTTGCGGCACACCTCGTTTGCCCAGCCTGCGCTGTTCGCCGTCGAGATGGGCTTGGCACGGCTGTGGCAGTCATGGGGCATCGAACCGGACGTCGTGCTGGGTCACAGTGTGGGTCAGTACGCCGCGGCATGTGTGGCGGGAGCGTTCAGCCTCGAAGACGGTGTGCGGCTGATCGCCCACCGCGGTCGGCTGTTCGGCAGTCTGCCCGCAGGTGGGCGCATGGTGGCGGTGTTCACCGACCCCAAGCAGGTCGAACAGATCGCCAATGAATTCCCGCGCGTGTCGGTCGGTGCCTACAACGGGCCCAATACCGTGCTCTCGGGTCCTGGCGAGGATCTGCAACAAGCGGTCAACCGATTCGAAGAGGACGGCATCCGTTGCACGTGGCTGGAGACCAGCCACGCGTTCCACTCGGAATTGTTGGACCCGGTACTCGACGAGTTCGAGTCGTTCGCCGCTCAGGTGAAGTTCTCTGCCCCGACCTTGCCGCTGGTCTGCAACCGCACCGGTGCCGTGATCACGGCCCAGACGCCGCTCGACGCCCAGTACTGGCGGCGGCATTCGCGTCAGCCGGTGCAATTCGCCGAAAGTGTCCGCACCGTAGCGGCGTTGGGCTGCTCGGTGCTGATGGAGATCGGCCCCCAGCCGGTGCTGACCGGGGCCGCGGTGCAGGTATGGCCGGAGCACCTGGCCGCGCCGCGGGCGATCGTCTCGCTGCGCAAGGGTGTCCCCGACCGCCGGCAGATCGCCGACGCGCTGGCCGCGGCCTACGTCGGAGGCCATCGGCCGAATTTCGCGGCGCTGCATTCCGCGCGTCCCCGGCGCCGGCTGGAACTGCCCACCTATCCGTTCCAGCACCGCCGGTTCTGGCCCAAGTCCGCAGCGATCGCCGTGGAAGGCGGCGGCGGGTCGGTGGGGTCCGGAATCCTGGGCAGCGCAAAGGATCTCGCGTCCGGCGATTCGGTGTACACCAGCAGGATCTCGGTCAAATCCCAGCCGTGGCTTGCCGATCACGTCATCTACGGCACCGTCGTCGTGCCCGGCGCGACGTATGCGGCGATGGCGCTGGCCGCGGTCGGCACGCCTGCGTACGCGAAGGACGTCTTCTTCTACGAGCCGATCATCCTGCCCGAGAAGAGTTCCCGCGAAGTGCAGCTGACGTTGCACCCGGCCGGCGGCGGCAATGAGTGGACGTTCCAGGTGCACAGCCGTCCGTACGGCGTCAGCGATGCCGACTGGTCGCTGAACGCCGAAGGCACCGTGGTCAGCGGCGTCTCCGAGAGCACCGACGAACCGGCGGCCGACGAGGATCCGGTCGACGAAGTGATCGAGCGCATGAACCGGCTGCGGCCCCAGGAGCTGTTCGAAACCTTCGCCGACCTCGAACTGATGTGGGGCCCGAACTGGTCGGGTTCACTCAAGTCGCTGTGGCTCGGTGAAGGTGAGGCGATCGGCGACATCCTCGTCGGTGAGGAGCTCGCCGAACAGCTCGGCACCGAACCGATGCACCCGGTGCTGATGGATCTGTGCACCGGCGTCGCATTCCCCGCGTTCCCGGCGCTTCTCGCGGCCGAACAAGGCGTGAACGACCTCTTCCTTCCCCTGCGGTACGGGCAGGTGACGCTGAAGGAGAAGATGCCGCGGCGGTTCTACTGCCGTGCGCGGTGGCACGAGAGCGCCCTCGACGCCGAGACCCAGGTGTTCGATCTCGAGTACCTCGATCGGGATGGCCGTCACCTCGGCGGGATTCGTGAGTTCACCGTCAAGCGGGCACCTCGCGAGGCGCTGCTGCGAGGCCTCGGTGGTGACGCGACGCGGCTGCTCTACACGCTCGGCTGGCACGAGGTGCCCCTGCCGCCGTCCGACGATGAGGCCCCCAAGCTCAGCGGCACCTGGCTGATCGCCGGATTCGACGAACTGGCCGCCAAGCTGCCGGGCTGCATCCCGTTGGACCGCAACACCAATCCCGAACTCTTGGGTGAGGTGCTGGCGCAGGCACACGAACGCGGCATGGGGTTCTCCGGAGTCGTCTGGCGCAGCAGCGCTGCGGGCGCAGGTGAGTCGACCACCGAGGCGCAGGCGCGGCTCGAAAACGAGATCGCCAATCTGCTCAGCGCCGTGCACACCGTGCAGGGCGGTCAGGTCAGACTGCCCGGCGGTCTGTGGATCGTCACCGAGCGGGCCGTGGCCACCGAGTCCGGTGAACCTGTCGACCCGGTTCAGGCCGCGCTGTGGGGTTTCGGGCGCACCACCATCAACGAGGAACCGGCGCTGCACGCCAAGCTCGTGGATTCCGACGGCTCCGGCGAGGCGGTACAGGCGCTGGCCAAGCTGTTGTCCGGGCCCGTCGACGAGCCGGAACTGGCTGTGCGCCAAGGCAAACTGCTGGCGTCCCGGCTGTTGCCGTGGGCACGCAGCGGTCATCTCACGGTGCCGCGCGGTGGGGATTACGTGCTGGCGCCCACCGAACGTGGTGCGATCGACAACCTGCGGATCACCGAGAAAGAGGTGCCGGCACCCGACGAGGGTTACGTGCAGGTCCGGGTGGAGGCCGCCGGTCTCAACTTCCGGGATGTGCTCAACGTGCTGGGCCTGTACCCGGGCGATCCTGGACCGATCGGCGGTGACTTCGCCGGCGTCGTCACGCAATTGGGCGACGGCGTCACCGGAGTAGCGGTGGGCCAACGTGTCTACGGCTCCATGCAGGGCGCCTTCTCCAGCCGCTTCAACGTGCCCGCCCAGTTCCTGGCGCCGATCCCCGACGGGGTCAGCGCGGTGCAGGCCGCGACGATTCCCGCCGCGGCGCTGACGGTCCGGCTCGCGTTCGACTGGGCGCAGCTCAAGCCCGGCGACAAGGTGCTGATCCACGCGGCCAGCGGCGGCGTCGGGTTGGCGGCAATCCAGATGGCCCAGCAGTGCGGGGCCGAGGTGTTCGCCACGGCCAGCACGTTCAAGCGCGCGACGCTGCGGAAGCTGGGTGTCAAGCACGTCTACGATTCCCGCACAACGGATTTCGCCGATCAGATCCTGGCGGATACCGACGGTGAGGGCGTGGACGTGGTGCTCAACTCCCTGACCAGCGAAGGGTTCATCGAGGCGACACTCAAGGCCACGGCCAAGGGCGGCCGTTTCGCCGAGATCGCCAAGCGCGACATCTGGTCGCATGAGCAGATGGCAGAGGCCCGTCCCGACATCGCCTACGAAATCGTGGCGCTGGACACCGTGATGTTCACCGAACCGGACCGCATCCGCGATCTGCTCGTTGAAATTTCGGACGGACTGGTCCCAGCTGACGGCTCCTCGCACAAGCGCTCGTCGGCGGCCCAGTGGAAACCGCTGCCCGCCGAGGTCTACCCGTTGACCGAGGCGCGGGCCGCGTTCCGACGCATGCAGCAGGCTCGGCACATCGGCAAGATCGTGGTGCAGATACCGAATCCCTTGCAGCCGAAGCCGGATCGCAGCTACCTGATCACCGGCGGACTCGGTGCGATCGGTCTGCACACGGCCGCCTACCTGGCCCAGCTGGGCGCCGGTGACATCGTGTTGACCAGCAGGCGTGCGCCCGATGCGGACGCGCAACGCGCGATCGAGGAGATCACCGAGCGCTACAAGACCCGCATCCACGTCTTCGCGGCCGATGTCGGCGATGAAGCCGAGGTGACGACGCTCTTGGAGAAGATCCGTGCGGAGCTGCCACCGCTGGCCGGGGTGGCGCATCTGGCGGGTGTGCTCGATGATGCGCTGCTCGGACAGCAGAGCGTGGAGCGGTTCCGGACCACGTTGGCACCCAAGGCCTTTGGCGCCGGCCACCTGGACCGCTTGACCAAGGACGACGATCTGGACTTCTTCATCGTGTCGTCGTCGGTCTCCAGCCTCTTCGGCTCCCCCGGGCAGTCCAATTACGCGACCGCCAACGCGTTGCTCGACGGCCTGGTGGCGCAGCGTCGAGCCCAGGGGCTGCCGGCCACGGGTATCAACTTCGGTCCGTGGGCCCAAGGTGGCATGGCTTCGTCGGAGGCGGCGACGGCGAATATCAGTGCCCAGGGCCTGATTCCGCTGGAGCCGTCGGCGGCGCTGGCCGCCCTCGCCGAGGTCGTCGCCAACGGCACCGGCCAGGCCACCGTGATCAAGGCCAACTGGCAGCGTGCGGCCAAGGTGCTGGGCAGTCAGCGGCCCCCGATCCTCGATCTGGTGTTGCCGAGCGCCGCCGGTGAAGTCGTCGGCGACAGCGAGGTTCTCAAGCAGCTGCTCGAGATCCCGGTGCCGCAGCGGGCCGGCTTCGTGACCGAATTCCTGCAGAAAGAGGTGCAGAACTTCCTGCGCCTGGCACAGCCGCCCGCGGCGAGCAGCCGGTTCCTGGACCTCGGCACGGACTCGCTCATGGCGATCGAGCTGCGCAACCGATTGCACAGCCAGTTCGGCGGCAAGTTCACGCTCAACGCGACGGCGGTGTTCGACTACCCGACCATCGGCGGGCTCGCCGAGTACCTCGTGAGCCAGCTGCCCGACGCGGAGTCGGCCGACACCCCGGAGCCGGAGGCACCCCAGCCGGAGACACCGGAGCCCGCGGAGGCACCCTAGACACCGGAGGCGCCGCAGTAATCCCCGCGAGCAGACACCGCGGTACCCGACACGCCGGTTTTGGCGTACCGCGATGTCTTCTCGGCAGGGAAAGTGCTCGGCAGAAAAAGTGCTCGGCAGGCGTCAGGCCCAGCGGGCGTTCTCGGCCTCTGCCGGTAGCGCTGAGCGCAGCGGTACGTCGAGCCCGTCGTAGATCCCGGGCTTCTGGGTCGCCAGCCAGGCGATGGCGCCGAGCAGGCGGTTGGCGGCCGTGGTGTTGCCGCCGTCGGCTCGTGTGCCGCCCGGCACGTCGGCGCGCACCACGATGGTCAGCTGGGGATCGCCGTCGATGATCACGCGGTGATCGCCCGCGCCCTCGTCGGGCCGAGGCCAGTCCGGTGCGCAGGACGGGTCGATGCGGGTGACGTGTTCGACGACGACACGTTGGACACCGTCCGCCCATCCGATGACCTGGAGCCGGAACGCGCCCTGGGTGCCCTTCTCGAAACGCCCCATGCCGTTGTCGACGTCGGCATCGAGTGGGCGCCGTTCGAGTTCTTCGGTGATCTCGTCGATCTCCAGGCCCAAACCGCGGCCGATGAGCCGGACGTTGCCGCCCCACACCATGGTGGGAATAGACGGCAGCAGCATCATCGGCACCTCATCCATCGAACCGCCGAAGCCGCACAGTACGCGCACCGAATGCGGCTGGTCATAGGTCGAGTAGTCGAAGATCTCCTGGCAGCGGATGGTCTTGATCCGCGTGCACAGGCCCGCTGCGATCACCGCGAGCGCGTCGTTGCCCCAACCGGGATCCACGCCCGACACCAGCAGCGCGGCGCCCCCTTCCTCGGCGGCCGCGGTCAAACGGTCCACCCACTCCGGCGGCGCCGACCTGGGGTCGTACAACGAGTACAGCGACGGCGTCACCACATGTTTGCCAGCACGCAGGCAGCGCTCGATATCGGTGATCGCCTCCTCGGGCCGGATATCGCCCGAGGCCATGTAGGCCACGGCGTCGCTGGTTTCGAGCGCGGCGTCGACGTCGGTGGTGGCGGCGACTCCGGTCGGCGCGTCGAGCCCGGCGAAGCTCGCGGCGTCGCGACCAGCCTTGTCAGGCGTGGAGGTGACCACGGCCGCCAGTTCCAGACCCGGAAACGCCACTGTCGATCGGATGGCTGTAGACCCCATGTTTCCTGTGCCCCACACTGCGATTCGCTGCATGCGATCACCGTAGACAGTCGTCTCGTGACGAGGTTCACATTCTCACGTAACCGCAGGTCACGGCGCTTTCGCGGCGCATACGTCAAGATCGATCAACCGTTGGGTTGGTTAGACGGCGGAAATTGCTCGCGAAGGCTTTGCGTTGAAGTTACCGAACGGTATAGTTGGGTGCAGTTACTGGTGGGTAACTTAATCCGAGTACCCAACCGCAAGTGGCATTCTCATCGAGGAGGAAATGTGAGCCACTACAAGAGCAATGTCCGTGACCAGGTATTCAACCTGTTCGATGTCTTCGGTTTGGACAAGGCGCTCGGCACGGGCGACTACGCCGATCTGGACGCCGATACCGCCCGCGAGATGCTCAGCGAGATGGCTCGCCTGGCCGAGGGACCGATCGGCGATTCGTTCGCCGACGGCGACCGCAACCCGCCGGTGTTCGACCCCAAGACCCACACGGTGACGCTGCCCGAGTCCTTCAAGAAGTCCGTCCGCGCAGCCATCGACGGCGGCTGGGACAAGGTCGGCCTCTACGAGGAGCTGGGCGGCGTGCCCGCCCCCAAGGCGCTGCTGTGGGCGCTCAATGAGCACATCCTCGGTGCCAACCCCGCCGTGTGGATGTACGCCGGCGGCGCGGCCTTCGCGCAGATCTTCTACGACAACGCGACCGAAGAGCAGAAGAAGTGGGCCGTGCTGGCCTCCGAGCGCGGCTGGGGCGCCACCATGGTGCTCACCGAGCCCGACGCCGGTTCGGACGTGGGTGCCGGACGCACCAAGGCCGTCAAGCAGGACGACGGCTCGTGGCACATCGACGGCGTGAAGCGGTTCATCACCTCCGCCGACTCCGATGACCTGTTCGAGAACATCTTCCACTTGGTGCTGGCCCGCCCTGAGGGCGCCGGACCGGGCACCAAGGGCCTGTCGCTGTTCTTCGTGCCGAAGTTCCTCTTCGACTTCGAGACCGGCGAACTGGGCGAGCGCAACGGGGTCTACGTCACCAACGTCGAGCACAAGATGGGCCTGAAGGTCTCGGCCACCTGTGAGCTGACCTTCGGCCAACACGACAAGCCTGCCAAGGGCTGGCTGGTCGGCGAGGTGCACAACGGCATCGCGCAGATGTTCGACGTCATCGAGCAGGCCCGAATGATGGTGGGCACCAAGGCCATCGCGACCCTCTCGACCGGTTACCTCAACGCCCTCGAGTACGCCAAGGAGCGCGTGCAGGGTGCTGACCTGACCCAGATGATGGACAAGACCGCTCCGCGCGTCACCATCACCCACCACCCCGACGTGCGTCGCAGCCTGATGACCCAGAAGGCCTACGCCGAGGGCATGCGCGCGCTGTACCTGTACACCGCGACCTTCCAGGACAAGGACGTCGCCAAGGCGCTGCACGGCGTCGACGGCGAGCTGGCACACAAGGTCAACGACCTGCTGCTGCCGGTGGTCAAGGGCTTCGGCTCCGAGCAGGCCTACGCCAAGCTGACCGAGAGCCTGCAGACCCTGGGCGGCTCCGGCTTCCTGCAGGACTACCCGATCGAGCAGTACATCCGCGACGCGAAGATCGACTCGCTGTACGAGGGCACCACGGCCATCCAGGCGCAGGACTTCTTCTTCCGCAAGATCGTCCGCGACAAGGGCCAGGCGCTGGCGTTCGTGGCCGGCGAGGTCGAGCAGTTCATCAAGAACGAGTCGGGCAACGGCCGGCTCAAGACCGAGCGCGCGCTGCTGGCCACCGCGCTCGAGGATGTGCAGGGCATGGCCGCCAGCCTGACCGGCTACCTGATGGCCGCGCAGGAGGACGCCAAGAGCATCTACAAGGTCGGCCTCGGCTCGGTCCGCTTCCTGCTGTCGGTTGGTGACCTGCTGCTGGGCTGGCTGCTGCTGCGCCAGGCCGCGGTGGCCATCGAAAAGCTCGACGCAGGCGTGACCGGCGACGAGAAGGCGTACCTCGACGGCAAGATCGCCGCGGCGTCGTTCTTCGCCAAGAACATGCTGCCGCTGCTCACCAGCACCCGCCAGGTTGTCGAGACCCTCGACAACGATGTGATGGAGCTGGAAGAAGCGGCGTTCTAACAGGCCGTACACACGAGAGCGCCCCCGGGGAATTCCCCGGGGGCGCTCTTGTTCATGGCCCAATGTGAGCGCAATGCCGTATCGCGCTCAACTCTCGCAAGCACGTCGTCCACTCAGACCACTGCCCGGTATGGAATCGACCAACAGCGCGGTGTACGGGTGCTCTGGTTGAGTGAAAAGCTTGTCACTTGAGCCCTGTTCGACGATTCGGCCGCGGTACATGACCGCTGCCCGTTCGGTCATGTACCGGACAACAGCCAGGTCGTGGCTGATGAGCAGCAGCGACAAGCCCCGCTCCTCCTGCAACGTGCGCATCAGATTGAGAATCTGTGCTTGCACCGAAACATCAAGGGACGAAGTCGGTTCGTCGGCCACGAGGAGGTCCGGTCCGCATGCCAGGGCCCGGGCGATGCCGACGCGTTGGCATTGCCCACCGCTGAGTCGTGCTGTTCGCGATTGCAACGCTCGAGTCGGCAGCCCCACCTCATCGAGCAGGCGGCGGGCTTGTTCTAGCGCACTGCGGTGTGAACCCTGGTTCCAGCGATGAAACGAGTCCGCAACGACCTCCTCCGCGGTGAGCTTCGGATTGAGCGACCCGTACGGATCCTGAAAGACCATCTGCACCCTTCGCCGCATCGGATCGCGGGCGGGTCGCTTACCCCACTCTCGACCGCAGATACGCATGGAACCCGAGCGGATGGCCACCAGACCCATGATGACTTTCGCCAAAGTCGTTTTTCCACTGCCGCTTTCACCGACCAGTCCTACCGACTCGCCCGCCCCGATGGTCAGAGAAACGCCGTGGAGAGTGAGTTCGTCAGGCCGATATCCGGCGGTCACCTCGGCGACGTCAACGAGTTGTTCAGACATCCATACCCTCCCCGGGAAGGACACAGCGGACATGGTGTCCTGATTCGATCTCGACGATGGCGGGCAGCTCGCGTGTGCATCGATGGGTGGAGAACTGGCATCGGTCGGCGAATCGACAACCTGACGGCCAGGCGCCGACGGCCGGCGGACGCCCGGGCAGCCCTCGCAACCGGAAGTCCGCAGTGTCGGCCATCGACGGGCGGGCCTGCATCAGCGCGGCGGTGTAGGGATGGCGCGAGCGGCCGAAAAGCGTTCCGGCAGACCCGGTTTCCATGGATTGTCCGGCGTACATGACCAGGACGCTGTCGCAGACATCGCTGACGACGCCAAGATCGTGGGTCACCAGTATCAGCGCCATACCAGTCGACTCGCAGAGCCCGGTGAGCAATTCCAGCAATCTACGCTGGACTGTTACATCGAGGGCGGTGGTGGGTTCGTCGGCCACGAGCAGACGCGGTTGGCCGGCGATGCCCAGCGCGATCATGACGCGCTGCCGCATTCCTCCGGACAACTCGTGTGGGTACTTGGCGAGTACGCCTTTGGGATCCGGCATTTGGACCGCGGCCATCAGCTCTTCCGCACGCTGGTGTGCATCGCTCTTTGCGACACCGAAGAGTCGCACAGTCTCGATCAGCTGTTGGCCCACCCGCATGACCGGGTTGAGCGAGTTCAGCGAGCTCTGCGGGATGAAGCCGATCTCACGGCCACGAATCTGCCGCCAGCTCCGATCGTCGAGCGCCAGTAAGTCCTTGTCCCGGTAGCGAAGTTCGCCCGACGCCGTCATCCCCTTGCGCCGCAACGCGCCGAGAACAGCCCGGCACGTGATCGACTTCCCCGACCCTGTCTCGCCGACGATGCCGAGTCGTTCCCCCGGCGCGACGGTGAAACTCACAGAGTCCACGATGGGCAAATTGCCAGCGGTGATCACCAATTCGCGAGCGGACAGCAATACGCCGCTGCCTGCGTCGACGGGAATGTTGGGCATTGGATTCTCCAGAGTGGCCGACGCACGAACGGTCATTTCGCGTCCTCGGAAAGGACACGGGATCCCTGGCCCATCAAGCGAACGGCAATACCGGTCAGCACGATGAAGGTGCCCGGACCCAAACAAACCCACGGCGCGTCGCTGAGCACCGAGCGGCCGTCGTAGATGATGCTGCCCCACTCCGGTGTCGGTGGTTGCACCCCTGCCCCGAGGAATGGCAGGGCAGCGATAACGCCGATGACAAGGACGGCGTCGGACAGCGCGTAGGTCAAAGTAGCGGGCAGGACGTTGGGGTAGATGTGACGGCGTACGACGGTCCACCAACTCAAACCGCTCACCTGAGCGGCCACCAAGAAGTCACGCCGGCGGATGGACAACGTCTCACCACGTGCGATGCGTGCGTACACGCTCCAACTGGTCAAGAACAGTGCCACCAGGATTCCCGGGACGCCCGCCGGCAGGAACCAGAAAGTCGTGGACTGGCCCATCACGACGGCCAGCGCCAGGATGAGGATGTTGAACGGAAATGCGAGGATTGCGTCGACCGTGCGCATCACTACCCGGTCGAGCAGTGACCCGGCCACCAGTCCTGATGCGATCCCGATCAGTGTGCCCACGAACAGAGGCACGGCGACGCCGACGAAAGCCACACCGAGGTCGAGCCTGCCACCGGCCAACGTCCGGATGAAGACGTCACGCCCGAAGGCGTCGGTGCCGAACGGATGCGCCGGGCTGGGGCTTGTCAGCGGCACCCCGACGAAATCCGTGGTCGACGTGGTGATCAGCAGTGGGCCGACGGTGCATACCGCGACGATGACACCCAGCAAGCTGGCCCCGGCAAGGAAGACGTGGTTGACGCGTAGCGAAATACGCGGTATGCGAATGGTTTTGGCGGTCTGCGCCAGGTCTGTCATGAACGTGCCCTTGGATCGACGACGGCGTGTAAGAGGTCTGCGATGAGGTTGCCGACCAGGACGATGAGCGCGGTGATGACAGCGGCGCCTTGAATGGTGGGATAGTCGCGCTGCGAAACCGCGTTGACCAATTGTGTCCCGATGCCGGGGAGGTCGAAGACAGCCTCGATCACGGCCGCTCCCCCGATCAGGGTGCCGATGTTCATGCCGACCACCGAGATGGTGGGCATCAAACTGTTCGGCAGCACGTGGCGGAGCGACACGCGAAGCGCGCTGTGCCCGCGCAGGACAGCGGCTTCGATGAAGTCCTCATTGATCACCTGCCGAGCACTGGTCCAAACGGCGCGATGCACGAGCGCGCCTAGATACGCACTCAGTGCCAGTGCCGGCAGCCAGGCGTACTGAGCGTTGGCAGGCCAACTTCCGGCCCACCCGCCGGCGGGCGCCATGCCCCATCGCACGGCGACGAACAACAGCATGGCAAGCCCGAGCAGGAACGGCGGAGTTGCCAGCGACGCGGTCGACACCACTTCCAGCCCGTTGCGGAGCAGCGCTGACTTCGACAGTGCCGCAACAAGTCCACTGAATGATCCGACAACAACGGAGACCACCACAGTGACCGCGATGACCGAGAGGGTGACCCCCAACGGAGGTAAGAGCAGGCTCTCCACCGACTGTCCCGGATGCGCGACGGACTCGCCGAAATTCCCACGGACGACATCACCGATATATCTCAGGAATTGAGCGAACAGTGGTTGGTCGAGTCCCAGGGACTTGTGCAACGCCGCGACCTTGTCCGGTGAAGCGTGAAATCCCAGAATTGTTCGGGCCGGGTCGCCCGGGACGAGGTGTACCAGCATGAAGCTCAGGATCACGACGATCATGGTCACGATGACCGAGTCGAAGAGCCGTTTACCCACGGCCATCGCGATACTTCTGGCGCGACCGGCGCGCCTGCCCGCTCGGCCTTCGAGATCGCCCGAAGGGCTGTCTGGGGCCTCCACCGTCACGCTCACAGTCCCGGACCCCGCTGGCTGGTACCAACCCGGTAGACGCCACTGGGCGTCAAAGCCACCAAGCGCGGTGAGATTCGCGACGCCCACGTGGTGGCGAAGTCGGTCAACGGTACGTATGGCAGATCCTGCTGAAAGGTCACGTTGATCTGATCGAGGAGGGCTTTGCGCTGAACCGGGTCGGACGTGGCGGACAAGTCGTCGATCAACCTGGTCATCGTCGGCGAATCGTAGCCAGACCACAGCGAATTGATGCCGCCCTTGGGAGTGAGCCCGTACCGCAGCATGACCAACTCCGGCGAGTTGACGACATCCCACAGATCATTGGACTGCAACTGGAAGTTGCCGTTCTGCTCATTGGCAGCCAGGGTCGATGCGTCGATTGTGTTGATGTTCACCTTGATTCCGATCGCCGCCAGATTTTGTTGGATGATCTGGGCGACGGTGTCATATGGAGGGAACCCGGACTTCTGCATGATCTCCAACGTGCAGCCATCCTCACATTCCGTGCCGCGAAGGAGTTCCCTCGCTTTTGGAAGGTCTTGTGCGGTAGCCGCGTTCGGATCATGGCCTTCCATGCTGGAGGGCAGGAACCCGCCGAGCGGTTTGTTTCGCCCCAGGTAAGCGATGTCGTTGATCTGGTCGCGATTGATGGCCGCCGAAATGGCCTTCCGTACCTTTACGTTTCGCAACGGCCCAGACCTGTTGTTCATTTCCAGGAAGACGCTGCCGTAGCGGCTTGCGACATAGGCCTCGGCGGGTTGAGTCACCTGAGTAGCCAGGTTTGCAGGCAGTTGGTGGGCGATGTCGAGCTGCCCGGTCTGCAGCTGCATCAGACGCGTGTTGGCATCGACAACGACGCGGAACATGACCCTGTCGATCACCGGAGCCAACTCACGCGGGTACTCGGCGTTCTTGGCGAACGCGATCTCCGAGTTACCGCCGCGATCCAGACGGTATGCACCCGCAGATACGGGATTGACGAAGAAGCCAGGCGTGTCCATCCGCCCCGCCGGGTAGATGCCCAGCAGCGGTTCGGACAAGGCCAGCGGAAAACTGGCCGCCGGGTACTTGAGGTGAAACACGACCGTGGACTCGCCGACCGTCGTCACACGCGACAGCGGGGCGATGAGTCCGGCGTTGGCATTCGCCTCATCAGCCAGTGCCCTGCTGAACGTCGCGACAACGTCAGTGCTCGTCAGTGGGCTACCGTCGGAGAACTTCAAGCCCGGCCGCAGCTCGCATGCATAGGACAGCCCGTCGCCTGCGAGTGTGCACTCTTTGGCCAGCGATGGCCTGACCCCACCATCCGGGGATTGCTCGACGAGCGTGCCGGCGATCAGAGACAGCGCCATGACATCGACGTCGGCGACAGCACGGTTGGGGTCCAGGGTGCCCAGCGGCGCCCCGACACCTATCGACACCGCTGAGGGAACGTCGGCCGGTAGGGCGCCGTCGACACTGGCCGTCGTGGACGCCGAGTCCTGGCTTGGCGCAGCGCCACCGCAGGCGGCAACCAGCGTTGCCACGCACACGACAATCGGCCACGCCAAGATCCGCGGACCACGACGCCGTTGACCGTCAGTCATAAACACATCCCGTCATCAACTGATACTATCTCTAGTAGTGAACTACAGCACACTCGCAGTGTCAACGAAAGTCTTTGGCGCACTTGATAACCCGTAGAGCTCGAGCGTCGGCCTCGCACCCTCCGCAGCGTGACGTGACACTGCGGACATGGGCAGGGGATCCAGCTCCTGGGACCGGAACCTATTGCCCAGGCCCGGTTTTGGCGGTGCCGACCTGATACACCCCGGCCGGGGTGAACGCCACGATCCGTGGCGATATCGATGATGCCCAGATGTTGGCTTGATCGACGAGTGGGACGAACGGTAGGTCGCGCGCGAACAGCGCGTTGACCTTGGCGAGGACGTCGGCGCGCGCAGCCGGGTCCGCCGCCGCCGACAGTTGACTCACCAGTGTGTTCATCTCGGGCGACGCGTAGGAGGAATAGAGCGAATTGATGCCGCCCTCACGCGTCAAACCGATTGGCAGCATCACCAATTCCGGTGCGTTCACGAGATCGAACAGGTTGCCGACCTCCATCTGAAAATTGCCGTTCTGTTCGTTCGTATCGGCGGTCGCCTGATCTACCAGTTGCGTCGAGACCTTGATGCCGACGTCGGCGAGGTTCTGTTGGATGATGGTGGCGATGGCGTCGTAAGGCGCGAAACCCGATCGAACCATGATGCTGAGTTCGCACCCGTCTTGACAGGCCGTCCCCCGCAGCAACGCCTTTGCCTTCTCGATGTCTCGACCGGTGGAAGCGGCCGTGTCATGCCCCTCCATCGACGACGGCAGGAAGCTGCCGAGCACCTTGTTCTGGCCGAGATAGGCGATGTCGTTGATTTGGTTGCGATCGATCGCAGCCGAAATAGCCTGCCGCACCTTGGGATCGTCGAGCGGCTTGCTGAGGTTGTTCAGGTACAGGTAGACGCCACCGTACTGTGGCGTGGCGAACGTCTTGGCGGGCGGCTTCACTTGCTTGGCCAACGGCGCCGACAGCTGATTCGCGATGTCGATTTGTCCCGTATTCAGCTGTGCCAGGCGAGTATTGGTGTCGACGATGACCTTGAATTCGATGTTGGGCACCACCGGCTGCAACTCCGCGGGATAGTTGCCGTTCTTCGTGAACACCACTTCGTTGGGGGTGTTGGACACCAGCCTGTAAGGTCCGGCCGATACGGGCTGGTGCCAGAATTGCGGATTGGTCGCAGCCGCGGCCGGGAAGATCCCGACTGGGGCTTCTGTCAGAGCCAGGGGAAAGCTCGCGGTCGGCTGCCGCAAGGTGAATACGGCCTTGGTAGGACTCGGGGCCGCCACCGATTCCAACGAGTCGATGATGCCGGCGTTCGCGTTGGCGGGATCGTGAAGGGCACGCTCGAAGGACGCGACGACATCAGCACTGGTGAGCGCGCTTCCGTCGGAGAACTTCAGCCCGTCTCGCAGTGTGCAGGTGTAGTGCAGCTGCGACTTGTCGAATTCGCAGCCACTTGCCAGGCCCGGCTGAGCTTTTCCGCCGCTCTGAGTCAGCAGCGTGCCGGATATCATCGCGAGTGCCATCACATCGACTTCCTGCGTCGCGCGATCGGGGTCGATCGACACGGTCGACGCTCCGACACCGATGCGAACGGTGTCGGGGATGACCGCCGGGAGAGCACCGGTGGTGTCGGCGGTACCGGCGTTCTGCGCGCCCTGCTGGTGGCCCCCACCGCAGCCGGAGAGCACTGCACCACTCGCGGCGACGATCGCGACAAACCGTGCGGATACACGTCTCAATTGCATGTTCTCATCCTGTCCATCCACTCATACCGTTGATAGCGAAGCCCACCGAGTCGTCACCTACCGCCGTCTCGATCCTGTTGGCAGTCAGATCCTTTCGACGACAACGTGATCGACTGCACCTTGGGTGGATTGACAGAAGTGAGGGTTATCGCGCAGCGCAACTCGCCACGCTGTCCGGTTACTGTCCACTCCAGATTCGCGGGTGACGTACTGGTGGGCTCGCATGACGCAAGGGGTCGATGTCTGCACTCCTCGCAGAACCCGATACGCATTGCAGCGCTGACGATCTCGGCACGACGATGCTGTCGCGGCAGATCCAGGTCGACGTTGTCGGCAAAGAGTCGGTCCGCTACGGCGTCGTCCCACCGGGCCAAGAGGCGTTCCACTTCGTCACGGGCCGCAATCGTCGCGGGCCAGAGCGCCGAGCGGGTCGGCAACCCCGCGGCGGCCAGCACATGCCGCAGCGCCGTGACCGCCGGCGTTTGCGCATACGACGCGTTCTCCAGAATGACGACTCCGAGTTGCGTCTCAGGGTGCCACGCCATCTGGGCGCTGAATCCCGGGTAACCCCCGCGGTGCGAGACCACGACTCCGCAGTCGTGTAGTTCGACTTCGAGCCCGTAGCCATAACCGCCGGCCCGCACTTGGCCTTGTACGCGTACCGGGTCGAGTTGATGAAGCTGCTGCATTTCCCGGCGGCTGCTCGCGGCCAAGACGTCATCACCGATCGCACCCCACGGGTATCCGGCTGCCAGCCAGCTGCACCACGCGGCGAGCTCGTTGGCGGTCATGTACAGCCCGCCGATCGACGAGAACGCGCCGGGGGTGCTGACGGCAGCCGGCCGCCATTGGTCGCCTACCCGGTGGAAGCCCACGGTGACGCCGCCCGGTGCGGTGCACTGCGCTGCGTCGAACGCACTGTGCGACAGCCCCAGTGGCCGGAGCAGACTGTCGGTCACGTACTCGCGGTAACTCGCCCCGCTGGCCTGCCTGATGACTCGACCCAGCAGTGCGTACCCCAGATTGGAGTACTCGTAGCGGGTCCCTGGGGCGCTGGTGAGTGTGAAACCGCGTCGGCATAATGCGGTGAACTCGTATTCAGACATGGACTCCTGGCGGTCAGCCCACGGATTGTCGGTGGCGAGTCCGCCTGACATGGCAAGTAGCGCACCGATAGTCGCCGTCTGAGGCGCGCTCTGTGCGCCGGGCAGCTCACAAGGCCCGATGTCGATGAACTTGGCAACTGGGTCGTCGAGCGAGAGGACCCCGGCGTCACGGAGGCGCAGAACTGCCGCCGCGGTAAAGCTCTTCGTGCACGAGGCGATACGAAAGGCGGTGTCGGGGCATGGACGACGACCGTCGCCTCCGGCGACACCGGCTGAACCGCTGAACACGGGTCCATCTGCGGTGAACACCACGTAGACCGCGCCAGGCACCGTCTCCGACATCACTCGGGCAGTGACCAAGCTGTCCAGTGCCGACTGCGCGTCCGCCGGCATATTCGCCCCCGGCACTACCGTTGCGCCTCAGACGGCAACAGCTCGACAGGCAGATTCTGAAAGGCGATCGGCCGTAGGAAGCGCATGATCGCGTCGGGTCCGACGGAGGTGACCGATGCATTCGAGGTGGCGGGGAATGGCCCGCCGTGGTGTTGACCGGTACCGACCACGACCCCGGTAGGCCACGAATTCCACACGACACGCCCTGAGCGCCGGGACGCCTCACGGATCACCTCACGCACGAGGGCGGAGTCACCACCGCCGTGGATCGAAGTGACAAGGCAGCCTTGCAATCCCGCGCACAGCGCAAGCAGTTCGTCGGCGTCCTCATACTGGACGATCACCCCGGCGGGACCGAAGACTTCCTGCTCCATGAGCGTACGGTCGCGCATGGCCGTATGACCGCCGGCGGTGAGCACAACCGGGCGAACGTGGAATCCAGCCGCGGGAACAGCCGCTCGCGACTCATGAACGGTGACGCCCGAGATGGTCCGCAGTCGATCGACCTTGGTCGTGAATGCCTGCTGGATGCCGGCGCTCAGCAGCGCCGCAGCGGGTCGCTGCGAGACCTGCCGTGCAACCTCGGGCAGCAGGTCGAGCTGTCGAGGCACGATGAGCAATCCCGGATTGGTGCAGAACTGACCGCCGCCGAGAGTCAGCGAGTCAAGGTACTCCGTGACGAATCCTGGGACGTCGACAACGGCCCCGGGCAGGACGAAAACCGGGTTGACACTGCCGAACTCGCCATAGAACGGGATCGGATCAGGTCTGGCCGCGGCGAGATCGGCAAGCACGCGACCTCCCTCGGACGACCCGGTGAAAGCCGCTGCACGGATCACCGGGTCCTGCACCAGCCGTGTTCCCTCCTCCATACCGGAGACCAGTGCGAAGACTCCGGGGCCAACCCCCGCCGTGGACAAAGCGTCCTCGATGATGCGCGCGGTGTGCCACGAGAGCTCCGGATGCGCGGGGTGAGCCTTGACGATGACCGGGCAGCCGGCCGCCAATGCCGAGGCGGTATCCCCTCCAGCGACACTGAATGCGAACGGGAAATTGCTGGCGGCATACACAGCGACGGGCCCCACGGGCAGCTGACAGCGGCGGAGTTCCGGCCCGGTCGGTTCGGCGTCGGTGCGGCCGGGGACGGTCACGCCAGGTTGAACGACATGAGCGCCGTGCTCGATGACCTCGGCGAACATCCGCAACTGTGCCGTAGTTCTGGCGACTTCACCCGTCAGTCGTGTTGCGCCAAGCCAGGTTTCGGCTTCAGCGATCTCGACGAGGTCATCTGTCTGCCGATCGAGGGCTTCGGCGATGGCACGGAGTGCGCTTGCGCGGCGGTAGCCCGGGGTCGCTGCCCAGGCGTGGCTGGCCTGCGCCGCCCGCTGCATGACTTCACCATGCTCCGTTGGTGATGTCTCGACGAGCCCACTCGCGTGTGTCGTTCCCGGGCCCCGGCCGGCACGATCTGATGTCATGGATGTTCCCTTTCATCAACGCTGTAATGCAACGTGCGGCGCCCCTAGCCTGCGAACCGGTAGGGCGCGATGCCGCGCCCGGCTCCTGGCCACGCCAGCACCTGGCCCGCCCGGGATTCCCCGCCGACGTCGTCGCGTGCTGTGGTGACGTACAACGTTCCGAGGTCGCGACCCCCGAACGCCGGGCACGTGGGACGACTGACCGGAACGTCGATAACGGCGCGTAAGCGCCCGTCCGGCGTGTACTTGTGCAACCGGCCCCCGTCCCAGATGGCAACCCACACGTCACCCGCCTCATCGACCGTGAGCCCATCGAGGTAGCCGAGCGTGGGGTCAATCCGCGTGAACTCCTTGCGTTCTCCGAGACGGCCACCGACTACGTCGTAGTCGAAGACGTACATCACGGGTTCACCCGAATCGACGAAGTACATGCTTCGGCCGTCGGGCGACCAACCGATGCCGTTTGCTTCGGTGAGACCGTCGAGCAGACGGCGCACCGTACCGTTGGCGTCGACAGAGAACAACTCTCCCAATCCGTCGGCATGGCCACCGGTTGTGCCGACGAGTAGCCGCCCGGCAGGATCGCACGAGCCGTCGTTGAACCTGACGGCCGCGGTGTCGATCGGCAGTTCGATCGGATCGCGGTCGGCCCGGCCATCGCTGCCGAGCAACACGATGTGGTCGCTTGTCGCGATTGCCAGGCCTCCGCAGGCACGAAGCAACGCGACCCCGATGGGCGCGCCATCCGGCGCAGACCACACGACGGTGTCTTGTGGCAGATTGCTGCAGTGCACCGTGCCTGCCGCGCAGTCGGTCCAGAACAGTCGGTGCCACCGACTGTCCCACAGCGGATGCTCCCCCAGCTCCGCCCGCGCCGGCACCGCAACCTGCCACGGTGGATTGGCCTGTGGGGTGGAGTGTTTGAGCGCCACGGTCACCGCACGGGAATGCCAAGGTCGGCGGCAGCACCGACGGTTTGCGCGAAACCGCCACCACAACGGTCCGCCCACTCCAGTGCCACAGCGGCTCGACGCACTTTCTCGCGGGCGATGACGGATGCCTGGTCGACGATGTGTAATCCACTCGGGTACAGCCCGGCCGAATTTCGGAGACCGAATTTCGCGTACAGGGGCCTGGTGATGCGGACCAGGTCGGCGAGTTGCTCACCGCGCACGACTCCGCCCATCGGGTCGGGGGCCTCCACATACAGATCGAGCGGGGCCGTTGTGACAGCACGCATCTCGGCGAGTTCGTGGATCGACATGTCCGTCGGCAGATTCACCGTCGTGGCGCCCAACCGCTCCAGCAGCACCAGAGACGCGGGATTAGACGGCGCACACAGGACCGAACCTTTCCACACCACATCGCCGGGGATGGTGCCGGCTCGCTGGGCACCGACCAGGACCTCGAGAAGTCCGAGATCCGCGATCAAGAAACTACGAATGCCGCATTCGATCGAACGGAACACATCCTCGACGGCGTAGCGCAGCTGCCTCAAACCACGAATCGACCCGTGCATGGCACCTCCGTCGTCGGCACGTGACATCGCCGCGATCCCCCACTCCTCACGGGGCCCGACGAACAGGCACACCTCTATGGCCCGATCTGCCCCGATCTGTGCCATCTCGGTCTGCTCGGCGACAGTCAACGTCATGGCCCCGCTGCCCTGTGACACCCGGTTGACAGTCACGCCGCGCAGGTCCGCTTCGTCGAGGAGGGCTCGCAATACCTGCGGTCCCTCGACTGATGGGATTTCGATGCGGAAATCGGCTCCGTCGGCGAAGCGTCGTGGACTTGGTGCGGGAACGAGTTCGGCGGGCAACCCCGACTCGCTCAGCATCGCGTCTGCGCGCAATGTGGTCTCACTGTCGGCTTGCGAAACACGTTGGTTCACAGGTCGACTCAACCTTCCTGGTGAACGGGGTTGAGGTCGGACTCGCCACGCAGGCTGATTCCGCCGTCGACCGAGATCAGCTGGCCGGTGATCCACGATGCGTCGGGGGAAAGCAGCATGCGCACGGCTGCCCCGATATCAGAGGGATAACCGATGCGGCCGAGCGGCGTACGCCGGACGATCTCCCGCATCTCGTCCTCGTCTTCGAGCGCCTCATGGGTCATCGGAGTGTCGGTCTCGCCGGGAGCCACGACGTTGACCCGGATTTGGTGCTCGCCGAGTTCGGACGCCGCAGTCTTTCCCAGCATCGTCACGGCCGCCTTCGACGCGCAGTACTGACTGATGCTGCGGCACGGCCAGAATGCGTTGTTCGATGCGATCAGAATGGCCGCTCCGCCACCGCCTGCAGCGACGCGGTTGCGGGCAAAGGCCCGCAGCACACGCACCGAACCCATCAGGTTGATGTCCATCACGGTGTTCCAGTCCTCATCGGTGGAATCGATGAGGTACTCGCCGGCGCAAATTCCCGCAGAGTTGACCAGGGCGACAGCATCCTGGTGCGAATTCGCCCAAGCATCAACAGAAGCGGTGTCTCGTACGTCGAGAATCGTTCCCTGGGCGCCCAATTCCGAGGCGACCTGTTCCACGGCGGGGTCGCGATCGGCCAACGCCACCTGCCACCCTCCCTCGACGAGGGCCTGCGCACTGGCGCGGCCAATCCCTGAGGCGGCGCCGGTGACGAGCGCAAGTCGGTCGGCCATGTAACTGAACTCCTTTGGTCGAAGGTGTGCGGTAAAGAGATACTATATGATGATGATAGTGAAAGCTACTGTGACTACTAATCGAAGATGAGGCAGCCTGTGTCCGCACCACTATCCAGCGGCGCCGACGTCGCACACGTCGACGCCGTGTTCAAAGGGTTGCCCCACAAGGCTTCTCACCTCAGTGCCGAGCCCGTGAGCGCCCTGGCCAGCGGGTTCATGTGGCCTGTCGCGGTGATCCATGACTCCGCGCTGCGGAACAACGCCGCGCTGATGGCCGAGGTCTGCCAGCGCTTCGGGATCCAGCACGCACCGCACCTGAAGACAGCGATGTCGCCGGAACTGGCGCAACTACAGGCATCGCACGGGGCGTGGGGGTTCACTGTCGGATCACCGTCACAGCTCCGCCTTGCGCGGTCCTGGGGAACTCGCCGCCTCGTACTGGCCGCGGAGTCAGTCGACACCGAATTTCTGCGGTGGTTACGCGGCCAGCTCGAAGACGACCCGGAGTTCGAGTTCTACCTGTTCATCGATTCGGTCAGGGGTGCCGAGGTGGCGGGACGACATCTGGCCGGAATTGGACGCCAGGCCGGGATGCTCATCGAAATCGGGCATCCGGGTGGCCGAGCGGGCGTGCGTGACGCCGAATCGGCAGACGCGGTCGCCCGGGCTGCGGTCGACGCGGGGCTGTCCATTGCCGGCATCGCCGGATATGAAGGGACGATCGGCGCGCAGCGGACGACTGAAGTCGAAACCGCGATCACGGCCTATCTTCGCCGATTACGCGCAACTACCGAAGAACTGGATGCCGCCGGCTTGCTTGGTGCCGACCGTGATTCCTTCGTCGTCAGTTGCGGCGGAAGCACGTTCTTCGACCTTGTGGCCGAAGAACTCGGCCATGCCTGGACGCTGACGCGACCGGTCACGACCGTCCTGCGCAGTGGGTGTTACCTTTTGCACGATCACGAGTTCTATGCCTCCAGTTCGCCCAGTTTCCCGTGGAGCACCGGCCTGCGGCCTGCTTTGGAGGTCTGGGCCCAGGTGATCTCGCGGCCCGAAGCCCAACTGGCCATTCTCAATGCCGGACGTCGTGACATCGGTTTCGACCTGGGACTGCCGATACCGCTACGCGTCATCGACCCCAATTCGGGCGCCGAGCGCACCGCGGCGGGCACCATCACCGAACTCAACGATCAACACGCCTACCTGGAGATACCCCTCGACTTCCACCTGGCGGTCGGTGAGATTGTCGCACTGGGTCTTTCACATCCCTGTACCACCATGGACAAATGGCGGGCGCTGCCCGTCATCGATGCTGATAACCGAGTTGTCAGGTACGTACACACGTACTTCTAACCCCACGAAAGGATCATCGATGGACATCATCAGCACCACGCTCGCACCCCGCCCCGCCGGCGCGTACGGGCAGGCCGTTGTCGCATCAGGTTTCGTCTTCACTGCAGGCATGGCCCCCGTCGACCCGCAGACCGGAGAAGTCATCGGCACCGGCATCGGTGAGCAGACGCGACACACCCTGGACAACTTGCAGGCCGTGCTCCAAGCCGCCGGTTCAGACCTCGACAGGATCGTCAAGGTCACGGTGCACCTCGAGGACGTCGAACGGGATTGGGCGGAATTCGATTCGGTTTTCGGTGAGCGATTCGGCACTCATCGTCCGGCGCGTACCACGGTCGGTTCGCGCCTCGGTGACATCCTCGTCGAGATCGACGCCATCGCACTGGCCCCGTAGCGACACTGCACTTCACCGGCCCCGGCAACAAGGTCTCTCAGATCTAGCGTTGCCGGGGCTTTTTCGTCGTCCGCCAATCCGGCCGCCACCGGTCGTCGACCGTTTCGAGTTGCTCCTCGCTCAGTGCGCGACGAAGCGTCGTCCCGATCGACCAATCCAAATGCCGCGCCATCTCACTGCGCGCCGCCGCCACGTCCCTATCTCGTAACGCCTTCGCGATGGTCAGGTGCGCGTCGTGTACGTCGCGAACTTCACTCAGGTCCAGTTGGTCCACAGCCCAGGTGGGAACCAGTTCGCGTCGGACGTCGGCGACAAGCCGGGCCAAGACCAAGTTTCCGGAACCTTCAGCGATGGCGCCGTGGAACTCCAGATCCTCAGTGACCCTGCGGCGTAGGTCCAGCGGCTCGTCCTCGTCGTCTTCGGCCTCGTCATGCATGCGCTGCGCGAGACTCAGGATGTGGTCGAGCTGCTCGTCGCTTGCGCGCGTAGCGCACATCTCGGTGGCCGCGATCTCGACCAAACGGCGGACCTCGTAAAGATCCGCAGCCAACGAGCCTGCCAGTTGCTCGCGTGAGATCGCCTGCTGTACAAGGTCTTCCAGAAAGCGCCATTCTTTGGCGGGCGCGACCGTCGATTTGCGTCCGTGTTTGACGTCAATCAGCCCGGCGGCGGACAACGCCTGCAGTACTTCACGGCCGACCGTACGTGACACTGCGAACTTTTGCGCGATCAGCTCTGCAGGAGGCACGATGTCGCCCTCTTGCAGTCGGCCGGACACGATGTCGCGGGCCATCCTGCGCGCCACACGCTCGTGCAGCCGTTCCTGCTCTATGGCTTCATCGTCCCAGGAAATCGACATTCGCCCCTCCGGACCGGCCTCATGCCAGCCAACAGATATTATGAGTGTATGGTCTGCAGTGATTATTATAACCCAGTGCCCGATGTCGCCCTTGTCACAGGAGCATCCGGTGGAATCGGTTCTGCCATCGTCACGGAACTCAAAAGCCGCGGAATGACGGTGGTCGGCGTTGACAGCGCCGGCACTGCGTCCGGGATCGAAGACCATCTGATCACCGCAGACCTGGTCACTGCACACATGGACAAGCTCGTGGCCGATGCCGAGGCAGTGTGCGGCAAGGCGCCCGACGTGCTCGTCAACTGCGCAGGCGTGAGCGTCGATACCCCCGCAGAGGACCTCAGACGTCCCGAAATCGAGCGGGTTCTCGCCGTCAACCTCGTCGCCCCCATCGAGCTCTCAATTGCCGTGGGGCGCCATATGCTTGAGCGTGGATACGGCCGCATCGTGAACATCACGTCAATCCACGGCCGCGCCGGCGCAATCGGCTGCCTGCCCTATGACGCATCAAAGGCCGGTCTCGACAACGCAACCCGCACCATGGCCACGGAATGGTCGCGGCGCGGTGTGCTCGTCAACGCGGTAGCCCCGGGCTTCGTCCGCACGGCCATGTGCACCGACGAGCGCCTGGCACAACCGTGGTTCACCGACGGCTACGTCGCCAGCGGCCGTCTACCGCTGGGCCGGGCCGCCACCCCGGATGAGATCGCTCGGCCGGTTGCGTGGCTCGCCAGCCGCGAGAACACCTACATCACCGGCCAAGTCGTCTACGCCGACGGGGGCCTGTACGGCACCTTTTAGCGACGCTCCGGCGAACAAGGCCCTCGTGCCCGTAATCCGGCAAACTGGTGCGGTGACCGAAGCCCGTGGCATCCTGCTGGTCGTCGCTCTGATGGCGACGACGGCGCTGACCCTCGCTCTTGGGATCACTGATCCCGCCGCCCCGATGTCCTACCCCACCAAGTTCCTGGTGTGGAACCTGGTGCTGGCCTGGATTCCGATGATCTTCGCGGTGGCGTTCGATCTCGTGGAGCGCCGCCTGTGGTTACTGCCGCTCGGAGTCGGATGGTTGGCATTCCTGCCCAACGCGCCTTACCTGGTCACCGATCTCGTGCACCTCGGCGAGGGCTACGAATTGTGGCGGCACGTATTGCAATACGGCTTCGCCGCATGGACCGGGATCCTGCTCGGCGTCGTGTCACTACTGTTGGTGCACAAGCGAATCGAACGCACCTTCGGCGGCATCTGGGGTTGGCTGGTTGCCGTGCTGTCGGTCGGTCTGTGTGCCGTCGGCGTCGTGATCGGCCGGTTTCAGCGGTGGAACTCATGGGATCTGGTGACCCGTCCCGACGCGGTCGTGGCGGCGACGTTCGAGTGGGTGCGCTCACCCTTGTCCTACGTCCAGTCGACCGGCGTGGCGATGGCCGTGGCCGCGTTCTTCGGCCTGGCGTACCTGACGATCTGGGCGCTCAACGGGTTGTACTCACGCAGTTAGCCTCACACCGGGGATTCGTGGGTCAGCGCGTGATAGCCCTTGGCGCCGGCCCGGTCGACGGCGGCTCGCACCAAACCGAACACCAAGCCTTGTATGGCCGCGGCCGTCAGCGCCTTGGACGCCGGGCGATCGAGATCCTTGGGGTCGGGCGGTTCTCGGTTGGGTTCGTCGATACGCTTCCACACCTGGCTGAACAACGCGCTCGCCAGCAGGCCACCCGCCACACTCGTCGCGATCGACAGCGGCAGGTACAGCACCTTCGACATACGGCTCACGGATCCTCCTCCATTGGGGGCTGACCCCGTGAATACCCAGAACGGACGCAAACACACGTTTCGGGCGGCGCGCTGTCGGGCACTGCTGTGGAGTAGTAGAACGCCTGCAGAAGGGTCCAGCGAATGACCACCCAACAGAAACCCGTCAGCGAAGCGTCCATACCTCAGCTTGTCGGCCAGTTACAGGAGCAGACGACGCGGCTTGTGCGCGACGAAATACGGCTGGCCCAGCGCGAATTCCAGGAGTCCGCACGGCACGCCGGAATCGGCGCCGGACTGATCAGCGCCGCGGGCTTGCTTGCGGTGCTCGGTCTCATGACGGCAATCGCCGCTGTGGTCGCAGCGATCGCGCTGGTGTTGCCTGTGTGGGCTGCCGCGATCATCGTCGCCGCCGTGCTGTTCATTGCCGCCGGCGTGGCGGCGTTGATCAGCCGCAGACAAGTCCAACAGGTGCCGCCGCCGGCAGCCACATCGGCCGACAGCATCAAGCACGACTTCGACGACATCAAGGAGGCGCGGCATGGCACACGCTGATCGACTGCCCCAGGAACCGGGTCCAGACGCCGGAATCGATGAACTGCAATCCGACATCGCCAAAACGCGCAGCGAGCTCAGCGACACAGTCGCGGCCATGTCCGACAAATTGGATGTCAAGGGCCGCGCTCAGGACAAGGCGGCCGAAACCAAGGAGGCCGTCGTCGAACGCGCGCACGCGGCGACCGAAGCCGCCAAATCCACACCCGCAGTGCCGGCGGCTGCCGTGGTCGCGGTTTTCGCGGCGATCGGGCTCGTCTGGTGGTGGCGCCGGCGAGACCGCTGACGTTCACTGGGCAAGCGCACACAGACTCGCACGCAACAGCTGTGCTTTGTGCGAGCCTGTGTCCGCTCCCGGTCGGTCAGAAGACCGTGTACACCTTCAAAACCGTGTCATGGATGTCCCACGTACCGGTCCAGCCCTTGGCGAACACCGCGTTGTCCCCGGCCTTCACCTCATAGGGGTCTCCGCCGTCTTCGGTGACGGTCATCCTGCCGGCGAGCATGGTGATGGTCTCGTTGGTCTCGAACACCCACCGCGACGGCCCGGGGGCGCACTGCCAGATGCCGACTTCTCGGATACCCTCGCCGGTCCACAGTTTCTTTCCCGCTGTGGCCATCGGGGCGCCGGTCGCCTCGGGCAGCGGGCCCCAGTCCTCGAGTTCGACCGAGCTCGCGTCACTCAGGATTACCGCGGTCTCCGATGCAGTGCTTGGCGTGGTCATTGATTGCCTTCCTTGTTGATGTGAATCCACTACGGGTGCAGACGAAGTGGCAGGGTGTGGTAGTGCCGCGACGCGTCGGTGTTCTTGATGACGGGCGGCGCGGCGAGTTCGACACGGGAGTAGCGCGCGGCGATGCGTTCCCACACCACCCGGACCTCGGCTTCGGCCAGCAGCCGGCCCTGGCAGCTGTGGCTACCGAAGCTGAACGTCAGATTGCGCGACTGTTCCGGGGGCCGCCTGAAGTCGAACTCGTGCGGATTGTCGAAGACATCCGGATCGCGGTTGGCCGCGCCCATCACCAAACGCAGAACGCTGCCCGCGGGGACGTGGACTCCGCGGATGACCAAGTCCTCGGTCGTAGTTCGGGTGATCACCGGTTCGGGCGCATCGAAGCGGACGAGCTCGGTGACGATGGCCTGCCGCACATCGGGTTCGGCGCGGAACGCGTCGAAGATGTCCTGCCTGCGGGTGAAGAGATGCAGGCCGGACGAGATCAGGTAACTGGCGTCCATGTGGCCGACGAAGTAGAAGAACAGTGTCGTGGCAAAGACTTCGGCCTCGGTCATCTCGCCGCTGTCCTGCAGATCCAGCAGATAGTCGAGCAACCCGCTCCCCGGATTCGCCCGGCTGTACTCGATCAGGAAGGCCGTGCGCGCCCGTAGATATTCGTGCGCTCGTTCACAGGCCTCGAAGTCGCTGGCATCGGGTACGGCGCTGAGGACCGGCATGGCGTTGCGCATCTCTCGCCGGACCGATTCGATCTCGTCTTCGGGTACCTGCAGTAGCCGGCATACCGTGATGTGGGTCGCCTCGACCGCGAGATCGGAGCCGTCGACGAGACCGTCCTCACCGATGCGATCGAGGATCTCGTCGGTGACCGAGGCCGTGATCTTGACCCATTCCCGGATCTGCTTGGGGGTCAGCCATTTGCTGGTCAGCCGGCGCAGCCGGGTATGGTCGGGCTCGTCGTGGCCCAGGGCCATGTCCTTGAGGACTCTCCAGGCACCGGCTTTCTCCCATTCGGGCGCGATGACAACGGACGGGAGTCGGCCGTAGTGCATGAGATCCTCGAACTTGGTAAGCACGAAGGTGCCGTCCTCATCCCGCGAGACCGGTGCCTCAGCCTGCGCCCGGGCGTAGAACGGGTACGGGTCGACGCGAAGCGCCGGGTCCTTCCACGGGAGGTAGTCCCGGGTGGCCGGGCAGTCACTCGCTGACCGCGTCTCGGTCACTGTCATGCCGAATTCCTTTCAAATATGATGGATTCCTTGATGTTTCGTGATCACATGCGGGTGGGAATGACGGCGTCGGGCGCCTCGGCTTCTCCGGTGTCGGCCCGGCCGAGCCCGGCGAAGATGCGAGGCTTGGCGGAACGGAAGTAGAGGGCCAAGCCGGCTCCGATCACCAGCGAGGCGGCCAGCACGATGAGCAGTCCGAGGTTCTGGCCGGGTTCTCCGCCGACGACGAGGTCGAAGTGCAGCACGCTGAGGACCACGGTGCCACCGAGCGTGATGGTGGCCAGGCCGGGTGCGACGTAGCACTTGAAGACGTTGGCGTCGGCGGGGATCCCCTTGCGGCTGAACCACACGATGACTGCGAAGCTGACCAGTGCCATCAGGGTCAGGATGCCGACGGTGGCGAGGCCGAACAGTTGCGCATCGAGTCCTTCACCCTCGGGGTGGGTGATGCCGAGGATGATCAACAGTGCGGCGACCACGATTGCCACGGCGACCGAGGCCCGGGCCGGCGAGTGGTGTCGCAGGTGGACGTGAGCGAAGAAGGCGGGCAGCGCTTTGTCGCGGCCGAGGTTGTAGAAGTAGCGGGATGCCACGTTGTGCACGGAGATCGCTGCCGCCAACTCGGAGGTGATGATCATCATGAAGGTCAGCTGCGTGAAGAACCCGGCCGCGAGGTGACCGATGGCGCTGGGGAACATCATCTTCGGGTCGTCGGTGGCGGCCTGGACTGCGTTGGATCCGTAGGCGGTGGTGAGTAGGTAGCAGGACACGGTGTAGAGGACACCGACGAAGGCAACCGCGCCGTAGGTGGCACGCGGAATGGTCGTATCCGGATCTCGGACTTCGTCGCGGAATACTGCGGTGGCCTCAAAGCCGAGGAAGATCATGATGGCGAAGAGCAGTCCGATGCCGACGTCGCCCTGCGACAGGGAGGCGGGGTTGAGCGGCGCGAGGGCAAATCCTTGCGGTCCGCCGCCATGCACCAGTACGGCGACGTTGAAGATCACGACGATGGTGACCTCCAAAACCATGGCAACACTGAGGATTTTGGCCGACAACTCGATGTGGAAGTAACAGAGGACGCTGACGATGGTCCAGGCGATGATCGTCCACAGCCACCACGGTGTCTCGGGTCCGCCCATGCTGCTGATCAGTTCAGTCAGAGTCATGCCGATGAAGGGGAAACAGCCGCCGAGCATGAGAACGTAGGACACGACCGCCAAGAAGGCCGAGCCGAGGCCGGTGACCTTGCCCAAGCCGGCGGTGATGAATGCGTAGAACGATCCCGGTCTGGGCAGGTGTTTGGTCATGGTGACATAGCCGACGGCGAACAGCAGCAGGCTAACTGTCGCGACGGCGAAGATGAAACTCGCGCCGGGACCACCGAATTGAATGCAGAACGGGATGAAACCGGCGACGGCGGCGATCGGCGCGGAGAACGCCAGCACGGTGAGCATGAGGGAGGTGGCTCCCATACGCCCGGAGAGTTCGGTGCCTGAGTCGGGTTGGGCAGTTGTGATGCGCGGGCTGGCAGCGGCGGCGTCAGATGACATGTGGGTCCTTGGGTCGGTGTGGACGTTGAGTGTGTGGGCTCCGTGGTCTAGGCGGTTGCGGCAGCGAAGATTGTGGTCAGCCAGGTGGCGGCGACCTCAGATGCATCGAGTCCGCTGTCTGCGTCGTGGTGCCCCGTCTCTCCTACCTGGGTGGCACCGAGATCTGTGAAGGCAGCGACCAACCGTGCGATACCACGGTTATACGTCTCGTAGGTGCTGTCGCCCAGGCCGAATGCGGCGAACCGCATCGACGAGAGGTCAGGTCGAAGCTCGTTGAGCGCATCGAAGAAGGGCAACGCCGTTTGAGGCAGATCGCCCTCGCCGTATGTCGAGGAGACGACGATGACCAGCTTCTGCGCACCGAGATCGGCGACATCGTAGGTCTCCATGTCGAAGACCTCGCTCTTGATGCCGGTGCGCTCCAGGGCGGTACAGACGTCATCGGCGACCATTTCGGAGTTGCCCGATTCCGTACCATAGAGGATCGTCACTGTGTCCACTTGCCAGCCTTTCTGCTGAATGTCTGAGAATTGACTCGATTTACGTTGTGGTGGCCGACTTCTCGCCGGAAGTCGCGATGGAGAGCATGGTGTCGATGTCGATGATCTTGCGGCGGCAGCGGTCTGTGTGGGCCGCCTGCCGCTCGTGCATTTCGATGCGTTGCCAGCCGGCGAAGTTGACCACCTGACCGTCGAGCCGCGGAGCAACGGCATCGAAACCCGGTCTGCCCAGGGCGATTCGCCCGGAGGACACGTCGTTGACGATGGCGTCGACAACCTGCTGCGCATCCTTGCGGTTCTCCGGGATCGTCCCTTTCGGTCCGCGACGCAGCCAGCCGACGCGGTAGACATGCGGACCAGACCAGGCCGACGACGGACAGGACCGGTCGTCTGATGGTCCCCCGGTGAATCCGACTGCGGTGATCACCGTGTCGGCGGCGAAGGTCACCGGTTGGCGGTCACCGTACTGCCTCCGGGCTCGTAGGAGCGTGCAGCCGTGGCTGTTCTCGATACGTTCAGGCGCGACGCCGAAGTGCAGTCGCAATCGCGTATGCTGGGCGCCGAGATCCGGCGCCGTTGCAGATGTTGCATACGTGTACGGGCGCAACAGATCTGCGATCGGTCCGCCGTCGTTGTCGCGAAGCCCGGTTACCACGATCTCGACGTGGCTCAACGACACAACCTCGCGCAGCATCGCGAGGTCGCATTTGGCCTCGGTCACCGCCGATCGGCTGATGACGTCGATGGACTCGGGCGGCTCCGGACGCAGTTCCCTCAGCATCTCGTCGTCGATGTCGGATCCGACGAAGCCGTCATGATTTTTCGACAGCAACCGCACCACGTCGACGGCTACGTTTCCCATCCCGACGACCGCCAAGCGGCGGCCCAGTGGCACGTGCGCACCGGCCTGGTGTCGGAGTAGCGTCCGGGCCGGAAAACCGTTGAGCGCCCGTATAAGAGCTCCCGCACCGATCACACGGGTCGCCGACTCCTGGGGGATGTCCAACTTCCGGTCCTCCGGCAGGCCGGTAGCAAGGACAACGATGTCGAAGTTGCTCGCCAACTGATCGAATTCGATATCGCGCCCGACCGACACGTTGCCGACGAACCGCACCCCGCCCTTGGTGAACATCCGATCGAACTGCCGCGCCACCCCTTTCGCGCCCTGATGGTCGGCGGCGACGCCGTAGCGGATGAGGCCGTACGGGGCCGGCAGCGATTCAAAGATGGCAATCTCGGCATCGGGCCACTGTTTGGCCAGGAACTGAGCGACGTAGCAGCCCGAAGGCCCGCTGCCGACGACCGCGATTGTCGGACGGATCAGGTTTGCCGCGGGGGCGGCAGCAAGGGTGGCGTCATACATTTGATTCACCTCAGGGAGAGCGGCAGAAGAAAGCCGATCCAAGTTTTAGACTAGAGACGCGACTAGAGTCGCGTATCTGTCGAATATAGGCCCGTCGCCTCCACATGTCCATAGATGTGCGGCCGCTTTTGAGGCAATTGGGCACCAGTAGTTTCCAGTAGCGACACCCTGCCCACTCACCGGTAACACGACTGAGATCGCGACCCAGTTACACTCGCGTTACAAGCGCCACTCCGGCGCGCGAAAGCCAAGAACGGGGGAACACGTGACACAGTCCGTGAGTCCGGCGGTCAGCACCGCCTGGCACCACGAACTTGCCGGCGGACTACGAAAGCGGCCGCTTCAGGAACGGTCCAGGGCGATGATCCAGCGGATTCTCGACACGGCGGCCGAACTGGTCGAAGAGGTCGGCTATGAAGCCGTCGTCGGATCCCCCACCCTGCTGCTGGACCGGTCGGGCATCAGCCGCGGTTCGTTCTACGCATTCTTCGAGACGCCGGAGCGGGTGCTCGACGAACTCTCATACCAGCGCATCCAACAGTCGGCTGCCGCCTTCGAGAAAGCACTTCGCAGCCGGCCCGGCAACCGATGGATCGAGATCGTCGATGCCGTCATCGACTTCTACACCGCCGAGCACCGCATTCCATTGATCCGAGAGCTGTGGGTCCGCCAAAACTTGACCCACCGCGTGAGACAGCTGGATCACCTGGCGATAAACGATTTCGCCGCCATTGTGCTGGCCGAGTTCCGAAGGCACACACCACTGTTCGACTCACTGACCGAGTTGCAGTGCAGAGTTGCCATGCACGCCGTGGAACGTCTGTTCCAGCTGGCGTTCACCGACCACGCCGAAGGCGATCCGGCCACCATCGCGGAGGCCAGGAGAATGCTCATCGATTACTTCGCCGGTTACTCCGGCGAGTAACACCGAGAGCAGTCATCAGCCCACCGAAGACTCGGCGTGCCGATCCTTGAGCGTCGCGAGCAACTTCTGCACGCTCCACATGCTGCGTTGAACATGGGCGCTCATCGCGCGCTCGGCTTCATCGGGTTTCCGCGCATGCACTGCCTCCAAAACCTCCTGATGCTCCACGATGGTGGCCTCGTGGAATGTGCCGCCTTCGGGCAGGAGGGCCAGCGCGGGATGGCAACACTGTCGGGACTCTTCGATGCCGCGAATCAAGAACGGGTTCGCGGTGATGTGAGCCAGGGTGAGGTGAAAGACGGCGTCACTTCTCATGAAGGACGCATCGTCAGACGCCTCCTTCAGCAACGCATGCGCGGCCTCCAACTCGTTGAGCTCTGTCGCGGTGCGTCTTTCACTTGCCAGCCGTGACACTGCGGGCTCCACGAGGCAGCGGTACTCCATCGCCAGCCGTATCTCGTCGCGGTTCTCGATGGCTTCCATGATCACGTCGTGAAACCGCGATTCGTCTTCGCCCGCACCGCGAACGAACGCGCCGCCGTTGCGGCCACGACGGCGCTCGATGAGCCCTTCTGAGTGCAGCTGGCGGAAAGCCAGTTGAACAGGAGTTCGGCCCACACCGAGCATCTCGGCAAAGTCACGCTCGGAGGGCAGCGCCGAGCCGGGCGGTAGCAGGCCAAGGCGGATCTCCCTGCGAACGAGGTCGGCCACGTACCGATTTACGTCCACATGGGACGGGGGCAGGGAAACCGCCCCGCTCGATATCCCACTGATCAGCAGACTCATGCTCTCAGCTGACCCGCTCGCCTCCGATGGCTCATCGCACAATGCTACCCAGCCGACACCGCCCGACATCATCGATCGACTCCCTAATCAGACTCGGCCGGATCGAGCATCTTCATGTGGGTGGCCTTGCGGGGCCGCAGATAGCAGGCGTAATACAACAGAGACGTCACGACTATGACGAGCGCTGTGAGCTGATCCGTGTACGACTGCTCGACAAGAACCACGATGGCCAGCGCGATCGCGGACACCGGCGCCGCCGGCCACAGCGGCATCCGATATGGACGGATCAACCCGGGGAAACGAACCCTGCTGACGATCGATGACAGCGCTACCAGGATCATCTCCAGGGCGATAACCGTACCGATGACAGTCGCCATGGCTTCGACATCCGTCGTGAGTATCAAGATCACGCCTGCCACGCCGATCACAAGCGTTGCCAACCAGGGTGTTTCGAATCGCGGGTGCACCTTGGCAAGAGCCCGGCTGATCGGCGCGGGCCACATCATGTCGCGGCCCGAGCTGTAGATCACGCGGGCGAAGTACGGGGTCAGCGCCATGACCCCGTTCGTCACCGCAAGCGCGATCCCAAGGCTGACAATCGTATTGAACGATGCGCCTCCGGTATCGGTGAGGAACTGCTGCCACGGTGTGGGTGACATGGTGAATTCGGCAAGCGACCGGGCACCCAGGAGCCCACCGAGGACAGGTATGACACCGAAAGACACTGCGACGGCCAACGAGATGAACACGGAGCGAGCAATATTGCGGCCGCCACCCGATGTTTCCTCGGAGAACAACAGAGCGCCTTGAAAACCGTTGTATGTAAAGGCAGCAACAGCCACTGCCGCGAGAAGAGCACCGACCGCCAAAGCCTGAGCACCGTCGGGGCCGAACACGGTAGGCGTCAGCACCTCTGCCAGTGAGTGCTGAGTCTTGACGAATCCAAGCGCAGTGACGAACACGACGACAAGCAGTTCGACCGCAAGCAACAGACCCACCAGACGGGCGCTCAACCGGACGCCGAGGATGGCGACCACGGTACCGACAGCGATCACCGCCGCGCCGACCCAACGAGCATCCAACGGGATGACGACGTTGAGGTAGGTGGCGATGGTCAGAGCGACCACCGCAGGAATCAGGAAGGCACACACCGGTCCGGTGAAGACCAGGGACACGAATCCTGCCGCGTTGCCGAGCGTACGCGAGACGATGGAATAATCACCACCGGCTATGGGATAGGCGCTGCCCAGCTCCCCGTAACACGCAGCCATCGACAGCCCCAAGATGCCGGCGATCACCAACGCCCAGACCGCGCCGGTCCCCGCCATGTTGAGCAGGATCGGAGCGATGGCGAAGACGCCAACCGCAGGCGTGATGGCAGCGACGCACAACGCGACATTGCCCCACAGACCGAGGCTGCGACTCAGTTCCTGCTCATAACGCTCGGCTTTCGGCGTGACCTCCGATGTTTTCTTCGACAAGCGGTCAGGCATAGCGCTGCCGCTCCCATTCGCTGACAGCGTTCTGCCACGCGTGCAGCTCCCATTCACGCGTCTGCAGGTAATGTGCACAGAACTCTGCACCGAGAACAGTGTCCAAACGCTCATCCCGCCTGCGGAATTCGCTGATCGCACCCGCGAGGTTGGCGGGCAGGGCACCGTCGTGCCGGTCGATGTGACTCCGGTCCGGCACAGATTGGTCGGTCAAGCCCAGATGCACCGACGCCGCGATGGCCGCCAAGGTCAGGTAAGGGTTACAGTCAGCGCCGGGACGACGCAGTTCAAATCTGCTCGACGTCGGGGTCTTCAACAACGCGCGCAAGGCAAAGGAACGGTCGTCGGGCCCGCACGCCGCGCTGACCGGAGCGAAAAAGCCCGGCACAAGCCGTTTGTAGGAATTGATCGTGGGGTTGTAGATGAGGCTCAGCGCCGGAAGATGAGTGAGCATCCCCCACGCTGCGCGCCGGTAGAATTCGTCGTCCGGGTTCCGTGCAGCCGAACCCAATGCGTTCTCTCCGCCTTCGTCCCACATCGAGAAGTGCACATGCGCGCTCGAACCCTCCTCGTGAGCGACAGGTTTCGCCATGAAGTTCGCGCAAAGGCCGTGTCGGCGAGCGGCCTCTGTTGCAGCGAGTCGCAGCAGCGCCGCAGTGTCGGCAGCAGCCAAACCGTCCTGTGGATCGACGTTGACCTCGATGAGCCCCGGCGCGCCCTCGCTGTGCACCACCGACAAACCAAGCCGCAGGTCGTCGGCGTATCGCCTGAGGGTGCCGATGAACTCGGTAACGTGAGACAGGGTGAGCGGACTGTAACTCAAGCCCACAGTCGCGGGCTCCCACGTCCCTTCCCGGAACAATCGGAACTCGAATTCGAAGGCCGCCTTCATCTGCAGTCCATGGCTGGACAGCGCACCGAGTGCGTTACGCAGAACCTGACGAGGACTGACCGCACACGGCGCACCACCGGTTTCGTAGAGATCACCCAGCAGCAGATATGCGGCCGGGAACCACGGCATCGGACGCAGCGTGCTGAGATCGGGACGCAGCAGCAGGTCTTTTGCTCCACCCCTGAGACCCATGGTGGCCAGCGTGGTGATCGGCTCATCGAGGGGATCGACCGCCAGCAGCAGATCGGTTGTCGGAATTCCCTCGTTGAGCGCCTCGGCCGTGCTGATCACTCTGGGCTCCACGAGCTTGCCACGAAGGTTTCCGTGGATATCCGGGAACAACGGAACTACTGAATGTGCGTCGGCCGGAAGGCCGTTCACGACGTCGGCGGTCACCGACTCGGCATACATTGTGGACAACTGATTTTCCTCTGAATCGACGGGCTCAAGGCCGATCAAGCAATCGGCGGGGATTTTCGACCATCATTTGCGCGATGGTGTCGTCGTCGACCCCGTGTTCGTCACGCAGTAGCGGCAAGATGCGGCGATGCAGGTGGTCGTATCCATAACCGCCGTAGTTCTTGAGATTCGCTTTGGTCCATACGTCACATGCCAGCACGATCTGCCCGGCGTGACCTTCGTGCAACAGGGGCAGGAGGTGATCGATGCGTTCGAGGTCGGTCGGATCTTTGAACAATCCGCTGAAATAGAAATCCGAGCCGAATGTGTCGAAGGCCATGGCCACTCCCGACTGCGCAACATCGGCGTGGTACCCGCGGTCGAGGTGTTCATCGAGGTGACCCATGATCACCCGATCGGTCGACATACCCTGAGCCAGCAGGATTTCCAGGACGTTCAGCGCCTCCGCGCCACGCGGCTCAAGATGAATGCTCACCGATGCCTGCGTCTCCACCGCGGCTATTCCGGCTGCCGTGAGCACCTTCTTTTCCCGGTCGGTCACCGGTGAACTGGTACCGATCTCGCCGATGAGCGCCGCCTTGATCCCGGTGCCATCCACGCCCTCGCGAAGCTCCATGATCAGGAGTTCGGCAAGTTGGTCCACGGTGGACTCTCCGACGTAGTCGGGATGTGAGTTGTGGATGTAGAAGCCACACCCGCTCATCACGTGGACGCCTGCGCGTTTGGATATTGTCGCGAGGTCTTCGATCCGACGGCCGAGGCCGACGTTGGTGAGGTCGACGATACCGGCGTTCGGCACGGCGGAGAGGTAATCGAGCTCGCGCACAACAAGATCGACGTCGTCGATCAGAAGATTGTCCTCGAGGCTGACCAGGTTCCAGTGCACGAAGCCCAAGCTTTCAAGACTGACCGCCGGTGGGTCCGGCACAGGTTCACGTGCTGGCTCGTACCAGACACGGCCGTCGATCAGCAGGTGCTCGTGCATGCTGGTCTCGCCCAACTCGGACGGTTCAATCGGGCCAAGGACTGTGTGGATCGGCATCGCAGCATCCTTAAATGGAGTTAGGTGAGCGCCTTTTTATCAGAAGGTTCGTGGACTTGGCAATACCCGAGGCGCCATACGCGGCTGCCGCATGGACAAACTCCCTTGCATATCAACAGGTTCACGCGTTGCCGAGGTTTCCACGGCCACATCTTGACGGGCGACCATCATTGAGAGTAGAAAATGGAGCGTGTCCCACTCCAATTGTGAGTCGCTAGCCTCCCCGCCGGGCGATGTGGGTACCGCGCGCGTGAAGCGCGGGATGGCTGAGATGCTCAAGGGCGGCGTCATCATGGACGTCGTCACCCCCGAGCAGGCGAAGATCGCGGAGGCCGCCGGTGCGGTGGCGGTGATGGCGTTGGAGCGGGTGCCTGCCGATATCCGGGCCCAGGGTGGGGTGTCGCGCATGAGCGATCCCGACATGATCGAGGGCATCATTTCCGCGGTCACCATCCCGGTGATGGCCAAGGCGCGGATCGGGCATTTCGTGGAGGCGCAGATCCTGCAGGCCCTGGGGGTGGACTACATCGATGAGTCCGAGGTGCTCACCCCGGCCGATTACACCAACCACATCGACAAGTGGCGCTTCACCGTGCCGTTCGTGTGCGGGGCGACCAATCTGGGTGAGGCGCTGCGGCGGATCACCGAGGGCGCGGCGATGATCCGGTCCAAGGGTGAAGCCGGCACCGGGGACGTCTCCAACGCCACGACGCATATGCGCAAGATCGGTGGCGAGATCCGCCGGCTCACCTCGATGAGCACCGACGAGCTGTTCGTGGCGGCCAAGGAGTTGCAGGCCCCGTACGAGTTGGTGGTGGAGGTGGCCAAGGCGGGCAAGTTGCCGGTCACGTTGTTCACCGCCGGTGGCATCGCCACGCCTGCGGATGCGGCGATGATGATGCAGCTCGGCGCCGAGGGTGTGTTCGTCGGCTCCGGGATCTTCAAGTCGGGCAACCCGGCGCAGCGGGCCGCGGCGATCGTCAAGGCCACCACGTTCCACGACGACCCCGACGTGCTGGCCAAGGTCTCCCGCGGCCTGGGCGAGGCCATGGTCGGCATCAACGTCGACGACATCCCCCAACCGCACAGACTCGCCGAACGCGGCTGGTAAACGGACTGAAACCCCAAGGAAAGGAACAGATTATGACATCACTTGAGACTCGGCATGACCTGGAATCCACTGCGCTGGACCACCTGTGGCTGCACAGCAACGACCTGGAATGGAACGAACTGATCGAAGGCGGGCTCCGAGTCTTCGTGGAAGGCCACGGCTCGACATTGATCGACGTCCACGGCAGGGAGTACATCGATGGGCTCGCCGGGCTGTTCGTGGTCGCGGCAGGCCACGGCCGCACCGAGATCGGCGAAGCCATGGCCGAACAAGCCGGGAAGATCGCCTACACCGCCGCATCCAACGCCGCCAATCCCGCGGCGATCAAGCTCGCCGAGAAAATCGCCTCACTCACCCCGGGCGACCTCGACCGGGTGTTCCTGTGCTCGGGCGGATCCGAGGCAGTCGAGAGCGCAATGAAGATCGCCAAGCAGGTGCAGGTGATGCGCGGATTCGGCAAGCGCTACAAGATCATTGCCCGCCGCGGCTCGTACCACGGCACCACCTTCGGCGCGGCGAGTTTGACGGGCAGCGCCAGCGAGAAGTACTTCGGACCGTTCATGGCCGGAGTGAGCAAGGTGCCGAACCCCAACCACTATCGCAACGATTTCGGGCTCGATGGCGAGGCCGGTGACATCATGTGCGCCCGCTACGTCGAGCAGGAGATCCTGATCCAGGGCCCCGAACACGTCGCGGCGGTGATCGGTGAGCCGATCTCGGTCGCCAACGGCACTCACCTGCCCAGCCCGGTGTACTGGCAGATGCTGCGCGAAATCTGCGACAAGTACGGCGTTCTACTCATCATGGACGAGGTCATCACCGGCTGGGGACGCACCGGCAAGGTGTTTGCCGCCGAGCACTACGGCGTGGTTCCCGACATCATGACCATGGCCAAGGGCCTTTCGAGTGGTTACGCACCGGTCGCGGCTGTGGCGGTCCGGTCGTCGATCTTCGACGACTTCCGTCCCGACGGACACGCGCTCGGCCACCTGATCACCTTCGGTGGCCATGCCGTGGCCGCTGCCGCCGCGCTGAAGAACATCGAGATCCTCGAACGGGAGAACCTGGTCGAACGCTCGGCCGAGATGGGAAACTACCTCTTCGAGTTGGCAAACGAACTGCGCAGCCACCCCACCGTGGGCGATGTCCGCGGCGGCAAAGGTCTCTTGTGCGCAATCGATTTCGTCAAGAGCAAGGAAACCCGCGAGGCGTGGGGCACTGCGCATCCGTTCATCAAGCAACTCGCCCTGCGTACCCAGGAAGAGGGTCTGGTCACCCGGGTGTGGGATGTTCTGCACCTCGCGCCGCCATTCGTGCTGACCCGCAGTGAAGCCGAGCGCGCCATCGAGATCGTCGACCGCTGCCTCACCGAGGCAGAGGCGAAGTTCGCGGCCGAGATCGGCTGATCCGGCATGACCGCACCCGTGATCGGAGTCTGCACGGCATTCGAGGTCGCCAACTGGGGCTTCTGGACCCAGCAGGCGGCGATCATTCCGGCGACCTATCTCAGCAAAATCCATGCCGCAGGCGGGATCCCGCTCGGCCTCATACCCGACACCAGCGCTGTCGCAAACCCCGGCCTCCTCGTCGACCGCATCGACGGATTGCTGTTGATCGGCGGGGTCGATGTCGAGCCGTCATCGTACGGAGCGACAGACAACGGCCGCACCGAAGCGACCGAACCACTGCGCGATGAATTCGAGTTGACGCTGGCACGGGAAGCCCTGCGGCGCGATGTTCCGGTGTTGGGTGTGTGCCGGGGCATGCAGATTCTCAATGTCGCCGCAGGCGGGACACTGCATCAACACTTGCTCGACGCCGGCTACGCCGAACACCGGCCGAGCCAGGGGAAGCTCAACCACGAGACCTTTCACGAAGTCGAGGTGGACTGCGGAACCCACGCGGCGATGTTGTGCGGCAGTGGAATCCAAACCGTGAACTCCCACCACCATCAGGGCGTGGATCAGCTCGGCAGTGGTGCCGTAGTCACGGCGCGATCGCTGCCCGACCAACTGCCCGAAGCAATCGAATGGCCCGACCATCGGTATGTGCTTGGTGTGCAGTGGCATCCCGAGGCCGCAGAACTGCAGCACGCCCTTACCGATTTCATCGACAACGCTGCCCACGCACTCGGAGGAAACCACTGACATGGCCGTCATCGACGTAATCGAACCCGCGACCGAACAGGTCATCGAGTCACTCGAGCAGATCACTCCCGCAGAGCTGGAAGACGTGATCGCCCGCGCAACCGTTGCACAGCGGCAGTGGGCCGCGCAGCCACCCCAATTCCGCGCGGAGGTTCTGCTGGCCATCGCCGCAGCGGTCGACAACAACCGCGAAGCCCTGGCCCAGCTGGAAGCCCGCAACGTCGGCATGCCCATCAGCGATGCACGAGGCGCCATCTCCGGGGTGGCCGCCACATTCCGCTACTACGCGGCGGCGCCGGAACGTCTTCTCGGACAAACCATCCCGGTCGCCGGCGGCGTGGACATGACGTTCCGCGAACCCATCGGTGTGGTCGGCCTGATCACACCATGGAATTATCCGCTGACGATCGCCGCCTGGAAGGTGGCGCCGGCGTTGGCGGCCGGCAACGCCGTGGTGCTCAAGCCGGCTGAGCTCACGCCGCTCACCTCGCTGCGGCTCGCACAGCTCGCCGTCGAAGCCGGGCTGCCTTCCGACCTGTTCAACGTCGTCGTCGGCCCGGGACGCACGATCGGCAGCCAGCTGGTCGAGCATCCCGGCGTCGGCAAGATCGCGTTCACCGGATCGACCGACGTCGGCAAGGACATCGCACGGCGGGCCGCCGACGGCATCAAGCGCGTCACGCTGGAACTGGGCGGCAAGTCCGCGGCACTGGTATTCGCCGACGCCGATCTCGACGCGGCGGCCGAGGGCCTCACGGGTGCTGTCTTCGGCAACTCGGGCCAGGACTGCTGCGCCCGTTCGCGGGTTTTCGTCGAACGGTCGGCACTGGACGCGTTTCTGGAAAAGCTGGAGAAAGTTGTCGCAAACATCATTGTCGGCGACCCACTTTCGGACAACACGCAGATGGGTCCACTGATCTCGGCAGGACATGCTGCGACCGTCCAGAGCTACGTCGACGACGCACCGGTGCTCTTCCGTGGTTCGGCACCGACCGGTCCCGGCTTCTGGTTTGCACCCACCGTGCTTCACCCGATCGACGATGATCACCGGTCGGCCCGTGAGGAGATCTTTGGTCCAGTTGTTTCGGTACTCACTTTTGACAGCGAGGATGAGGCGGTCACCCGGGCCAACGACACCATTTACGGTCTTGCAGGCTCGATCTGGACCTCGAACGCCGCGCGGTCGTTGCGCGTTGCCCGCGGGGTGGCCGCGGGGGCGCTGGCGGTGAACTCATATACCTCCGTGCGGATCGCCACACCGTTCGGCGGGTTCAAGCAGTCCGGCATGGGACGCGAACTCGGGCCCGACGCGCTTGACGCGTATACCGAGGTGAAGAACGTCTTCTTCAACACCACGGCACCGTAGCCGCAGTTCGGTCAGCCGGCGATGGCAAACGCAAGCACGCTACCGATCGACGAATTCGATTGGGACATAGTTCGCTACATGGTCGACTGGGCGCCGTACGGCGGACCTGACGAGGAAGACATCTTGCCGCGGTTCGGCATGGACGTCCACCGCCTCAATGCTCGATTCGTCGAGCTCGTCACTGAACTGACCCGCCACAGCGGCACGGTGCTCACCGAACGCCAACGGCATCTACTCACCCGCGCACGAGAGCTTGTTCCGTCGACGAGCTGCCGCCCTGCCTCGTCGACGGCTCGTGCCCGCCGTTCAGGCAACAACACACCCGCCACCCTCGGGCTTTCACCACTCGACGGGCAGTGGACCATGCGCCACGGCTTGTGGTTCTGGAAACAGCAAGTGCAGCAATAAGAGTCCGCAGGATGCCCGACTACCCCACCATCCTCGATTTGATCTCCGAACCAGCAATCACGACTCTTCGACCAAGGAGACGTCCATGTCGGTCACGCAGCCCTCCACCCCGGAAGAGCGCCACGACAACCCAGCTGCATCGCGCCCACCCGGACCCGCCGAGGACGCCCCGACTCTGCGGAAGAGTGCAATCGGGCTCAGGGAAAGCACGATCATCAGCATGGCTGGGGCGGCGCCGGGTCAGGTGGTTGCGGTCTCGTTGGCGCCGTTGATCGTTGCCAGCAGTTACGGGTTCATCCCGTCGATCATCGTGGCTTCGCTCGCGATGCTTTGCATCGCCGTGGCGTTCCAGCGGATGAACCTGTGGGAGCAGGACTGTGGCGGCCCCTACGCGTGGGTGGGACGTGCGGTCGGTCCGCGTGCGGGGTTCGGGGTCGGATGGATCCTCGTGGTGACCTTCATTGTTTCGTTGATCATCAACTTCGTCAGCATCGGCCCCGCCGTGCTCGCACTGCTCGGATTCGATCCGAGCAGTCAATGGGGGACCGTGATCGCCGCAACGGTGCTTGGTGCGTTCCTGACCGCATTCGCCGTCATCGGTGTACAGCTCACCGGACGACTGCAGTTGTCTTTGGCTATCGCCGAATACGCTGTACTGCTGCTGTTCTCGGCATTGGCATTCTGGGCCTTGTTCGCCGACGACCGCCCCGGCTCGGTTCATCCGACCTGGGCGTGGCTCAGCCCTTCGGGTGTGGGCGGGACCGGCGGCTTCCTAGCTGCAATGCTGCTGGTCATCTTCATGATCGCGCAGTGGGATACCTCGATCTACCTGAGCGAGGAGACCGAACGCGCTGAGACCAACCCCGGAAAAGCGGTTATCATCGCCGTGATCGTCTTGGGTGTCATGTACACGCTGATATGTTTCGCCTTTGCCACCGTCGCGCCGCCCGAGGCAATGGAGCAACACTCCACCAATGCCGCAGTGTTCGTCGCCGAGGAGTTGACCGGAACCAACTGGGCCAAGGCGATGGCGCTGGCGGTGGTGGCGTCGGTCTTGGCCGCAACGCAGGCCACCATCGTAGGCCTGGCACGCATCATGCTGGCAATGGGACGCGACAAGGTACTGCCTTCAGTGTTTGGCAAGGTGCACCGCAAATTCCAAACGCCCGCGGCCAGCACGCTGCTCATCGGTGGCTTGGGCATCGCGGCCACTTGGGTGTACATCTTGGCCTCCAGCGTCGCGCACGCCCTCGACCTCCTCATCGCCACCGTCGGCTTCCTTTTTGCCTGCTACTACGCGCTCACCGCGCTCGCCGCTGCGTGGGCCCTGCGTGACCGGGTGTTGTCCAACTGGGGTGATGCGCTCCTCGGCGGTGCGCTGCCGCTCGTCGGTGCGGCACTGCTCGGGTGGGTAGCAATAGCCTGCGCCATAGATTTCACCGCTGCCGAATGGGGGGCACTCGCGGTGCTGTCAGCGCTGGGTGTGGTGATGTACCTCGTCGCCAAATATCGGTACCGTGCACCGATACTGAGGTCGCCCAAGTAGTGACTGACGTTCACTGGCAAGCGGTCAGGAATTGAGGTAGGTCACCACCGCCAGCACACGGCGGTGGTGCGCCGCCGACGGCGGTAGGTCCAGTTTGGTGAAGATGCTGCCGATGTGTTTTTCCACTGCGCGTTCGGATATCGAGAGATGCTCGGCCAGAGCGCTGTTGGAATGGCCCTCGGCCATCAGTGCGAGCACTTCGTGTTCGCGCGCGGTCAGCCGGTCGAGGGTGTCGGCGCCGCGGCGGCTGCCCATCAGTTGGCGGACAACCTCAGGGTCGAGCGCGGTGCCGCCTGCGGCGACGCGCCGTACCGCCGCATCGAACTCGGCAATATCGGCTACCCGATCCTTGAGCAGATAGCCGACGCCCGCCGGATTTCCCGCGAGAAGCTCAGCGGCATAACGGGTTTCCACCCACTGCGAGAAAACCAGCACTCCGATGTGCGGGTGCGACCGGCGCAGTGAGACGGCGGCGACCAACCCCTCGTCGGTGAACGTCGGCGGCATCCGAATGTCGACCACGAACACCTCGGGGCTGAAAGCCTCGGCGATGCTGCGCATCTCGTCGGCATTGCCGACCTTGGCCACCACGTCGTGTCCACGCTCGACAAGCAGTTGCGTCAACCCGTCCCGCAGGATTGCGTTGTCCTCGGCGATGGCCAGCCGGGTCATCGCTCGGCACCCGAGGGCACGACGGCAGTCACGGTGGTGGGCCCGCCGGCCGGGCTGTCGATGTCCAGGCGCCCGTCGACCATGCGCAACCGCTCGGCCAAGCCCGTCAAACCCGACCCGTTGCCGGGTTGCACTCCACCGGAACCATTGTCCGCCACGGCAATCCGTAACTCTTCGGCGTCGCTGCGCAGCCAGACCGTGGCCTGGGTGGCGCCGGAGTGCCGCGATACGTTCGCCAGCAGTTCGGCGACGCAGAAATACGCCAGGGTCTCCACCCCCAGAGAGGGGCGCACCGCGATGTCGTCGACCAATTCCACGGGAATCGGGTTGCGCGCCACCAGGGTCTGCACGGCCGGCCCGAGGCCGAGATCCAACGCGGGAGGCCGTATTCCGCGGACGATTTCGCGCAGCTCGGTCAACGTGTCCTTGGTGTTGGCCAGCGCGTCGGATACCAGTTTGCGCGCCCGGTCGGTCTTCTTCTGATCGGCGAGCTGCTCCTCGGCACGGGCCAGCGTCATCGCGACGGCGATCAGTCGAGCTTGGGTGCCGTCGTGTAGATCCCGCTCGACACGGCGCAGGGTGGCGGCCGCGTCGTCGACGACATCCGCACGCGCCCTTTCGAGTTCGGCGACCCTGCGCTCGCGGGTCGGCGCGGCCAGCAGCGCACCGGCCAGCCAGACATGGGCACGCACGATTCCGAGCATCAGCCAGCCCAGCAGATACAGTGCAATCAGCCCGCCCAGCGCCAACAGCAGGTACACACCGAGCGATTCGACGGGCTCCCCGAAACTCACGACCGCTTCGCCTGTGACGGCCCAGATCACCGGAGAAGCCACCAGGCTCACCGCCATCACGACGCCGACCAAAACCAGGTAGCCCACCGGGGTCATCACGATGCTCTGCAGTGCGAGGAAGCCCAGGCTGCGCCAGCCGACGGCATCGGTCAGCGCCGCTGCCACGGTCTGTGGCAGCCCCGCCGGCCGGGCGAAGGGCTTGGGTGCGTCGATGTTGGCCCCGACCATGCGGGCCAACGCGCGGTACAACGCGTTCCACCGGCGTCCCGTCAGCACGACGACGGCCAGCAACGGAACGCCGACCAGAGTGACCAGCAGAACTCCAGACGCGAAACCCGTCGCGAACAGGTACGCCACGCCCACCACCGCCAGAAGACTGATCAGCAGGAAGTACAGGTAGGCACGCCAGGCCCAGGCTCGCAGCGGGGTGCGCAGGACTCGTCGCCAGTCATCGGCAACGGCCGGTGCCGTCGCGGTCATAGTCACGTTCCCCATGGTTGCCGGACACTGTCGCATCCGGCGATGGTGCAGTCCAGCCAATATGTGGTGGGGCTGGCCACACCCTCAGCTGTCGATCGAGCGCAGCAACGCGCGGGTGCGAGCCCTGGTCTCGGGCGACGCGTCGAACACCACACCGACGTACTCGTCGACCCCGGCGCCGGCGAGCGCCTCGATCCGTTCGGCGACCTCGGCCTCGTTGCCGATGATCGCAGCATCCTCTGGGCCCGCGTATCCCTCGCGGTCGAGCATGGCGCGGTAGGAGGGCAGGTGCCCGTACATCGCGAACTGTTTGGCCGCCTGCGCGCGGGCGCCCGCGACGTCGTCGGTGACGCTGACCGGCAGCGCGGCGACGACGCGCACCGGACGGCCCTGCGCGGCCTCGCGCAGCGTCGGCGACACATGCTGGGCGAGCGTGGTCGGACCCGTCATCCAGGTGACCGTGCCCGCAGTACGACGCCCGGCCAGCTTCAGCAGCTGCGGCCCCAAGGCGGCGATGTAGATGTCGGGTGCGGTCGCGCCGAGAATCTGCAGTGAACCGCGGGTGGTGACCGTCTCCCCTGGCGCGTCGGCCGCCTCACCGGCGAGCAGCGGTTGCAGACCGTCGAGGTATTCACGCAAGCGTCGGACCGGCTTGTCCCACGGGATGCCCCACATGCCTTCCGTGACCGCCTGATGGGTCATGCCGAGGCCGAGGATGAACCGGCCGCCGCCGATCAGGTTCAGTGTGAGAGCACGTTGGGCCAGCAGCATCGGATGCTGGTTCTGGATGGGGATCACGCCGGTGCCGACTTCGATGTCGCTCACCTCGCGGAACGCCACAGCGAGCACGGTCAGAAGATCAGGCTCGTAGGGCATCTGGGTCATCCACACCCTTCGGAAACCCTCGTCGCGCAGCTGCGCCAGATTTTCTACGGTGGCGTCGATCGGTGAGCGGCCACGGGTGTCACTGAGGGATCCGATAATGCTGGTTTGCATGGTCTCAACGCTATGCGGGCGGAGACAAAAAAGGGCGGGTTCGGGAGGACACTAGGGGGCGTCTCAATCGGTCTCGCGCCGCCGGTCTTTCACCCCTTCGACCGACTCTTCGGATCAGTCACTCCCGAACCCGTCGTACGGTCGAGCCTACGCCTCGAGTACCCCTCAGACCAGAGGAAAATTCGACCGGAATTCAAGAGAAGTTTGAAGGTGGCCCCGTGTTGCCGTCGGGTCGGGGGGTCAGACGGCAACACGGAGCTACCCGTGTATCGATGTCCCAGGGCGGGCCGTTACACACCCAGAAAACAAACTTTTCGAATGTTTTCGCCGTGAGCATCGTGCCTGGTCAGGACGGTTCAGGCCTCCAAGATTGCTGCAACGCCCTGTCCGCCGGCCGCGCAGATCGAGATCAGGCCGCGCACCGGCTGGCCGGTCTGCTTCTTCTTCTCGGCCAGCTGTTTGGCCAGTTGGGCGACGATGCGCCCGCCGGTGGCCGCGAACGGGTGCCCGGCGGCCAGCGACGAGCCGTTGACGTTGAGCTTGGACCGGTCGATGGTGCCCAATGCGGCATCGAGACCCAGGCGGCCCTTGCAGTACTCCTCGGAATCCCACGCCGTCAGGGTGGCCAGCACCACCGACGCGAACGCCTCGTGAATCTCGTAGAAGTCGAAATCCTGCAGCGTCAGACCGTTGCGGGCGAGCAGGCGCGGCACGGCGTAGGTCGGAGCCATCAGCAGACCGTCGGGACCGTTGACGTAGTCCACAGCCGCCATCTCGCCGTCGACGAAGTAGGCCAGCGGCTCGTGTCCATGCGCCTGGGCCCATTCCTCGCTGGACAGCAGCGCCACCGAGGCGCCGTCGGTCAGCGGTGTCGAGTTACCTGCGGTCATGGTGGCGTCGCCGAGCTTCACCCCGAACACCGGCTTGAGCTTGGCGAGTTTCTCCGCGCTCGAGTCGGCGCGCAGATTGTTGTCGCGGTACAGCCCGAGGAACGGTGTGACCAGGTCGTCGAAGAAGCCGCGGTCGTAGGCGGCGGCCATGTTGCGGTGGCTGGCGGCGGCCAGTTCGTCCTGGTCGACGCGCTTGATGCCCATCTCCTTGGCGGTGATCGCGGCGTGCTCGCCCATCGACTTGCCGGTGCGCGGCTCGCTGTTCACCGGGATCTCGACGCCCACCGATGCCGGCAGCTTGCCGACCAGCTTGAGCCGGTCGACGTTGGACTTGGCGCGACGCAGCCCGAGCAGCACGCGGCGCAGGTCATCGCCGAAAGCGATCGGGGCATCCGACGCGGTGTCCACGCCGCCGGCAGCCGCCGATTCGTACTGACCGAGCGCGATGCTGTTGGCGGCGGCGATGGTCGCCTGCAGGCCGGTGCCGCAGGCTTGCTGCACGTCGAACGCCGGGGTGTACGGCGAAAGCGCGCTGCCGAGCACGCACTCACGCATGAGGTTGAAATCACGGCTGTGCTTGAGCACCGCACCGCCGATCACCGCTCCGAGCCGCTCGCCTGCCAGGCCGAAGCGGTCGATCAGCCCGTCCAGAGCCGCGGTGAACATGTCCTGGTTGGAGGCGTTCGCGTAAGCGCCGTCGGACCGCGCGAACGGAATCCTGTTGCCACCCAATACGGCAACGCGTCGCCGGGTCGTGTTGTTGGCCATCTGTTTGCCCTCCACTGTCGGGTTGTCCCGGGCCATATTACCCACTGTTCTTACTCTGGAGTAAGTTCGTAGGTATGGCTACCGACCTGCTCTCTCAGATTGTGAACTCCGGGCCGGGATCCTTCCTGGCCAAGCAGCTGGGCGTGCCCCAGCCCGAGCCCCTGCGCCGCTACCGCGCCGGCGACCCACCACTGCCCGGGTCGCTGCTGATCGGCGGCACAGGTGCGAGCGCCGGCTCCGCCGACGGTGGCCGCGTGGTCGAACCGATGCGCGCCGCGCTCGCCGAGGACTACGACGTCGTGTCCAACAACATCGGTGGTCGCTGGGCCGACTCGTTCGGCGGGGTCGTGCTCGACGCCACCGATATCACCGACGCCGCGGGCCTCAAGGAGCTGTACAAGTTCTTCACACCCGTGCTGCGCAACCTGGCGCCGTGCGCACGCGTTGTCGTCGTCGGCACCACGCCCGAGCAGGCCGGCGGCGTGCACGCACAGATCGCCCAGCGGGCGCTGGAGGGCTTCACCCGGTCTCTCGGCAAGGAGCTGCGTCGCGGCGCCACGGTCGCCTTGGTGTATCTGGCCGCCGACGCCAAGCCCGGCGCCACCGGCCTCGAATCGACCCTGCGCTTCATCCTCTCGGCGAAGTCCGCGTACGTCGACGGGCAGGTGTTCCGGGTGGGTGCCGCCGATTCGACCGCACCCGCCGACTGGGACAAGCCGCTCGACGGCAAGGTCGCCGTTGTGACGGGTGCGGCTCGCGGTATCGGCGCGACGATCGCCGAGGTGTTTGCGCGTGACGGCGCTGCCGTGGTGGCAGTCGACGTCGAGGGCGCCGCAGAGGACCTGCAGAAGGTGGCCGAGAAGGTCGGCGGGACGGCGCTGACGCTCGACGTCACCGCAGACGACGCCGTCGACAGGATCGTCGCGCACGTCACCGAGCATCACGGCGGCAAGGTCGACGTCCTGGTCAACAACGCAGGCATCACCCGCGACAAGCTGCTCGCCAACATGGACGAGGGCCGCTGGGACGCGGTGATCGCCGTGAATCTGCTTGCGCCGCAACGCCTGACCGAGGGCCTGGTGGCGGCCGGGGCGCTCGGTGAGGGTGGTCGGGTGATCGGGCTTTCCTCGATGGCCGGTATCTCCGGCAACCGCGGCCAGACCAATTACGCCACCACCAAGGCAGGCATGATCGGGCTGACCGATGCGCTCGCACCGGTGCTGGCCGAGAAAGGCATCACCATCAACGCGGTGGCGCCCGGCTTCATCGAGACCAAGATGACCGAGGCCATTCCGCTGGCGACCCGCGAGGTGGGCCGACGGCTCAACTCGCTGTTCCAGGGTGGCCAGCCCGTGGACGTCGCCGAGCTGATCGCCTACTTCGCCAACCCCGCGTCGAATGCCGTGACCGGCAATACGATTCGGGTATGCGGCCAGGCCATGCTGGGAGCGTGACGGCATGAACAACATGCTGCGCGCGGTGGTGGGGGCGCTCCCCTTCGTCCCGCGTTCCGACTCCCTGCCCACCCGCACCATCACCGTCGACGACCTGACCATCGACCCCGCCAACGTCGCGGAGTACGCACAGGTGACCGGTCTGCGGTTCGGCGATACGCTGCCGCTGACCTACCCGTTCGCACTGACCTTTCCCACCGTGATGTCGCTGGTGACGGGATTCGATTTCCCGTTCGCCGCAATGGGTTCGGTGCACACCGAGAACCACATCACCCAGTACCGGCCGATCTCGGTCACCGACACCGTCAGCGCCGCCGTGCATGCGGAGAACCTGCGGGAGCATCGCAAGGGGCTGCTGGTCGACATCGTCACCGACCTCAAGGTCGGCAATGATCTGGCCTGGCATCAGGTGACGACGTTCCTGCACCAGCAGCGCACCAGCCTGTCCGACGAACCGAAACCGCCGCCTCAGAAGCAGCCGAAGCTCGGGCCGCCGAATGCCATACTGCGCATCACGCCGGGGCAGATCCGCCATTACGCCGATGTCGGCGGGGATCACAACCCGATCCACACCAACGCCATCGCGGCCAAGCTGTTCGGCTTTCCCACGGTCATCGCGCACGGAATGTTCAGCGCAGCAGCCGTTCTGGCGAACATCGAAGGTCAGCTGCCCGACGCTGTGAAGTACTCGGTGCGGTTCGCCAAGCCTGTGGTCCTGCCCGCCAACGCGGGGCTGTACGTGTCACGAGACACCGACGGCTGGGAGCTGACGCTGCGCAACCTGTCGAAGGGCTATCCGCACTTGACGGGTACAGTCTCCGCGCTCTGACGTCTTGCAGTGAGCCCCCGTCGCTTTCGCGGCGGGGGCATTTGCTACTCACCGATGGCGCTGATGACAACAACCGGGATATCCGCTGCCAGAAATACTTTCGACCTCAACTTCGTCGTCGTGAAGGCCACATCCAGCTGATCGCTGGCGAGATAGCCGCCTTTCGGTAGCAATTCGGCGCGCAAAGTATCTTCAACTATTTCCGGCCACTCCGGAGGAGAAGCCATGCCGTGCGGATCTGACGGCTTCGCGATACCCATTGCTACGCCCCGATTGCCTTGCAAGCATCGGGAGTTATGGATGTCGAACGATTGGCAACCATACTTAGGTAGTAATCAGCCGGTGTGTACGTTTGCAACGCGTAGGCGTACGCTTTCCAGTACTGCGCCGCGAGTGCAGAGAAATCCCGAACTGTTGGGTTCGGGCTGCTCTGTCCGAGCTTACCAATATCGTCCGCGAACTTCTTCATAACGGGAATCACCGCATCTATGACGCCTTTCTCATCAGCCGACCACTCCCTGGCCGGCTTCTGCGGGTTAAGGTGCAGCCAGGCAGAAGTGTCCGTGCCAAATTGAGTTAGCAGTGGACCCCATTCGGGACATGTTGCATCAGACTGTGACAGGAACTTCTCCACATCGTTGGAGGCAGTCGGCGCAGCAACAGATCCGCCATTCCCTTTAGGGGAATCAACAAAGGGCGCGCGAGCCTGTGCAGAGTTATAGGATATTGCCGCACAAATGAATGTGATCGCTCCAGAGGTTCCAATAGCGACGTTAGCAAGATTGTTGTCTGCGGGTTTATATTCCGAAATTGCCTGGCTATAAGCCCTTGCGTAAGCGATGTACTGCTCGTACAGCTCACGTACAACCCTATGTGGCGTAACCTTAGCTAGCGGGACCGTCTGATCGGCCGCCGCTTTCATTGCTTGACCGATCTTCTCATAAGTAGCGCGCTGCTCTACGCTCCACGCTTCGGATGGAATCGCAGGATCGCGGCTTCCCCAATCTGTCTTATCTTGGACATCTGTAAATGTCGTATTGATTGGGCCCCACGCTGCACACGTCGGATCCTCTTTGATGATGTTGACCGGCCCCGTGTCGTTGGCGCTCGCAAAATCGCTATTACTCGAAGTCCCCGAAGCAGAAGCAGAGGGCGACGCGGAGGCGCTCGGTGTGCCGTTGCCGCCCCCTCCGCTGCCCTTGGTAAGTGCGATGGACACCGCGGCAGTGATTGCGATGACGGCGATCAAGGTGACGCCGCCGAGCGCCCACTTCATTCCGTTGCCGCCCTTTTTCGGTGGCTGAGCGGGAGGCCCGGCAGGACCAGCAGCCCAATGTGGCTGTGGCGGGCCCTGCGGCGGTTGTTGTTGCGGCGGCTGCCATGACGGCGCGTGATGCTGCGGGGGCCCGGATTGTTGCGGCGGGCCAGAGTAGTTGCCACCCGAACCGCCCGGCGGCGGGCCGGGATAAGACCCACCCGGTCCAACCTGCGGCGGTCCGAACGGATCACCGCCACCGCCGCCATACGGCGGTTGCGGCGAATTACCCGGCGGTGGCGGCAATGTCATCGAGCGACCCCTACAGTCCGAACAGCACCAACAATCACAAAGAAATCTCCGGACTCGGCTCCGGTCGAGCATGGCGCGGCGCACTCGGCGTCACGGGCGCCCGCTCAGCACCGGAACTCGGCGAGGGCCCCGCGGCCTGGGGCGGATGTGGACCGCGGGCGGATGCTCGGAGGGCTTGGACTGACCGGCCGGCGTTCCATCGGACTTGTGTTCGGCCGCAGGATCTTTCTGCTTCTGACCCTCGGCCTGCTTGTCCTTGTCGGCGTTGTCCTCGCCTGGCTTGTCCGCGCCTTGTTTAGCGGCTTCCACGATGCCCTGCACACCTTGCAGCACCGTCTGCGGAATCTGGCCGAGCGCGCCCATCATCTGCGTCGGCACCTGGGCGGCCTGCTGCGCCATCTGCATCGGCATTTGCATCATCTGGCCCATCTGACCCATGCCGGACGGATCGCCACCGGCAGCCGCAGCCGCCGCGGCCGGGTTCGCACCAGCCGCATCGGGCGTCGAGCTGGGCGTTGCCCTGCCGTCGCCCTTGCCTCCGCGATGGTGCTTGCCGCCGCCGGGTTTCTGGCTGCCACCGCCCCCGCCAGGCGAAGATCCTCCTCCGCCACCAGGGGCTGCCGGGGAACCACCGCCGCCCTGACCGGCCGCATCGTCAACGAGGCCAAACGCCTTGCGAACGGTCTGAGCGGCCTGCTCGTCGGTCGTCTCGTACTTGCTGGCGGCGCTCGTCACGTTGTCGGCGTATTTCGACAGGGCTTGCTTGACCTGCGGCAGTTTGGCCACGACCGGATCGACGACCGTCGGCATCTTGGCTGCGATCGCCGCCGACAGCGCATCGGAACCGGTCGGTTTCGTCACTGCCGGCGCGGACGGCAGCTCGCCAGCAATCCCCGCCAGCTTGCTGCCCGCGGCACTCACCAGTGCGGTGTCCACCCGCAAGGTTTCGGTCACGTGGTCACCAACCCTGTCTCAGCGTCCAGCGCACGAAATCAAGGGAAGACCCTGGTGACAGGTAAGGCGCACCCACGATCAACACAACCCCCTCGATACGTCGCTAGGCGAATGCTACCCGAACACACAGCGCAGTCAGTGCATGAATTTGGCACCGTTGACGTGCACAAACCCACCTAGGAGCGAGGGGCCCAAGCAAATTCCGCTACGACCCTGACAGGTTGAAAATCGATGCCGGAGCGGAGTATTCGCTGCTCCAGGATGTCCACGCGACATCGGTCGGGCCGACACTGCTGGTGGCCAGCTTCCAGACACCGCCGTCGGAGTGGAACAGGCCGGCGTAGCTCTTCGACTTCCCGCCCTCGGCGGCAGCATCGGCGAAGGGAGTGTTGTCGTAGCTGATGGGCCTGCCGCTGGGATCGGTGATCTTGGCCCAGACGAAAGCCCAGCCCTGCGACTCGTTGAGCGTGGAGACGTTGAGCTTGGCGGGTTTGCCCAGTTGGTTGGTCACGTCGGCGACGGCTGACGCTGCGATGGCAGGCCCGTCGGGTACCGCCGAAACCGGATCTGCCGACGCCCACGGCGCGGTCATCAGGGCGGCAACGCACAGCAAGATCGGGAGCAAAGACAGTTTCTTCAGCACACGCCAACCCTGGCATAGCTACGAACGCACCGAACGCGGCAAAATTTGTCTAGAGTCTGGCGGTGACTTCCGCCAAGGTGCCCCCGGTAGGGGTGGTCCGTACCGTCGATCGCATCCGCCATCACCTGCGCCGACTGCACCAGCGGTCGGCTCCGCCACCTGCCGTACTGCTGGAGAGGATCCTCGGCGCGTGGGTGGCCCAGGGCATCACCGCTGCGGTGCAACTGGGCGTTGCCGACGCGCTGGCCGACGGCCCGCTCCGGCCCGATGAGCTGGCCCGCCGGGTCGACGCCAACCCTGACACTCTCAACCGGCTTATGCGGGCGCTGGCCAGCGAGGGCATCTTCCGGCGCACCCGTGATGGGCGCTACGCCCTCAACGCTCTGGCCGACCCGCTGCGCACCGACGCTCCGGTCTCGATCGCCGGAATGGCGCGATTCGTCGGCTCCCCGCAACACCGCGAACACTGGAGCCAGCTCGGTGAGGCCGTGCGGACCGGCGAGGCCGTCATCCCGAAGATGCGCGGCATGGCGGCGTTCGACTACTTGAATTCCGATCCCGAGCTCGGCGAGATCTTCAACGACGCGATGACCAGCGTCTCAGAACTCGCGATCGCCCCCGTGGTGGCGGCGTTCGATTTCACCCCGTTCGCCACGATCGCCGACGTGGGCGGCGGCCATGGACGGCTGCTCTCGGCGATCCTCGAAGCCGCACCGTCAGCCCGGGGCATCCTCTACGACCTGCCCCAAGTCGTCGAGGGTGCACCAAAACTGTTGGCCAAGTACGGAACTGTCGGCCGGGTGGAGATCGTGCCCGGCTCGTTCTTCGACAAGGCGCCGGCCGGTGCCGATCTCTACATCATGAAGAACATCATCCATGATTGGCCCGACGAGCAAGCCGTGGCGATCCTGCGGAATGTCCGCGCCGCTGCGACTTCGGGCGCCACGCTGCTGCTCGTGGAAGCTGTTATCCCCGAACATGATCGGGAATTCCTCGCCAAGTGGATCGACATGGAGATGCTGATCGGCATCGCCGCCCGCGAGCGCACCGAAGATGAGTACCGAAAGCTATACCAGCAGGCGGGTTTCCGGCTCACCGAGGTGGTTCCGACGGCGTCACCGTTCAGCCTGGTGAAGGGCCTCGCGGTCTGAGCTGATCGAGTCTGCGTGTATGTCGCGGACGAGCGAGAGCACCGCGCCGTCACCGCAGAGCCAGTGCCCACGACGGCCAGCCTCCTGTTGACTCTGCGTGTAGGTCGCGGACGGGCGAGTGCGGAGCGCCGTCACCGCAGAGCCAATGCCCACGACGACCAGCCTCCTGTTGACTCTGCGCGTACGTCGCGGACGAGTGAGTGCGCCACGCCGTCACCGCAGAGTCAGTGCCCACCATGGCCGGCCTCCTGTTGACTCTGCGCATATGTCGCAAAAGCGCGAGTGGCGAGCGCCGCCACCGCAGAGCCAATGCCCACGACGGCCCGCCTCCGGTTGACTCTGCGTGCATGCCGCAAACGTGCGAGTGCGGAGCGCCGTCACCGCAGAGCCAATGCCCACGACGGCCAGCCTCCTGTTGACTCTGCGTGCATGTCGCAAACGTGCGAGTGCGGAGCGCCGTCACCGCAGAGCCAATACCCAGGACCGCTAGCCTCCTGTTGACTCTGCGCACATGTCGCAAACGGGCGAGTGCGCCACGCCGTCACCGCAGAGCCAATGGCGTGAGCGCTAACCGACAGCCGATTGAGAGCCGGTCTCTGACGGTTTGCCTTTCAGGCCTCGCCAGAACAGGTTGATCATCAGCTCGGCGGCCTCGTTGACGTCGGCGTCGCCGGAGCTGACCCGGGTGGCGATGGCCTCACCGGCACCCACCAGCGCGACGGCCATCATCTCGAAGTCGCTGTCGGGCTCAGGGTTACGCGTGCCGGTGCTGAGGAGCCGGGCCACGAGATCGATGATGCGCTCACGGCCCTCGCGAACCGTGTGCGCAAACGCTTGCGAGCTGGTGGCCTGCGTGTAGAGCACCATCCAGGACGCCCGGTTGGCGTCGATGTAGGTCAGGAACGCCAGGACGGCGTTGCGCAACAGGTCTTTCGGGCTCTGGCTGAAATCGATCTGCCCGCGCACCACGTCGACAAACCGGGTCAGCTCCCGGTTCAGGCACGCCCCGAACAGCTCTTCTTTGGAGCCGTAGTAGAGGTACAGCATCGGCTTGGAAATCTCGGCCTGCGCGGCGATCGCGTCCATGGACGTCTCGTGATAGCCATTGACCGAGAAGATCTGGACCGCGGCGTCGAGCATCTGCTGTTCTCGGACGGCACGCGGCAGCCGTTTGGTTCCACCTGCCATCCGATCAGGGTAACTGTCAGGGCAGAAGCTCAGCGCGCCGTTGTTCCTCCCACAGCGCCATCCGGGTCCGCGCGGGCTCCCCGATGGCGTCCATGACCAACGGTATGAGCAGTTCGGTCAGCAGAAATCCGGCCGCCATGCTCTGGTAGGTGCTACCCACAGTGCTCGACGCTGCCAGCACGACCTCGGCGTCCGGCGCCACCGGGCAGCTCAGGTCATCGGTGATGAGCAGGACGGTCGCGCCGGCGCGGTGCACGCGTTGTGCCAGCTCAGCGGCGCTGCGCTGGTATCGGTGGTAGTCGAACAGCACCACCACGTCGTGGCGGGACAGTTCGAGCAGGGCGCCCAGGTCGCCGCCCGTCGGATCGCCCAGCACCCGGATACCTGGCCGCAGCTGTTCGAGGTGGGCAGCCAGATGCAGTGCAAGCAGGTGCGAGAAGCGGCCGCCGTGCATGTACACCGTGCGGCCGGCATCCGCGAGCAGCGCCACCGCGGCTTCCAGCGCGGGTTCGGCCAGCAGCGCCAGCGTCTGCTCGGCCCGCTCGTTCTGCGCACGCCCCTGCTGTAGCAACCGGTCCAGCAGGCTGCCTGCCGCCGGGGCGTCGGGCAGCCGGGTGATCGGGCCGTTCGACCGTGCGGAGAGCTCAGCGCGCAGCGCGACCTGCAGATCGGCGAACCCGTCGTACCCGAGGGACTGGGCGAACCGCAGCACGGTCGGCGGGCTCACCTCGGCGCGTTCGGCGAGGCGGGCTGCGCTGGCCAACCCGGCGCTCGGATAGTCGCCGAGCAACGCCCGCCCCACTCTGCGCTCAGCCTTGCTGAGCGTGGGCAGCGCCGCGGTGGCCCTGGCCTCCACGGTCATCGAGACATTTGCCGCTGTCTCTGCAGCGTCCTCTGACACGGTTCTCAATCTGCCATGACGGGCACCGAATTCATCGACAGGTCGGCCATCGAGATGGCGGTGACGCTCTCCGGCGGCAACGGGTGCCAATCCAGATCGCCGAAGCCCGTCGACCCCACCACCACGGCGCCGTCGCCGGTCCGGGCCCACCGCAACGCGAAGTAGTCCTCGAGATGCTCGGTCGGCAGATCGGCCGCGGTGATCTCCTCGATGTCCTCGGCGGGCAGTTGGCTGCGGGCGTGCGCGTGCACCGCGATCAACTGGCCTTCACCGAGCACCAGCGCATTGAGACTCGCCTCGGGATACAGCGCGCGCAGCTGCGCCACCGCACGGCGCACCGCCTCCTGCAGATCCGGTGCCGTCCGGCGATGCTGACGGATCACCCCGAAGTACCGCTCGCTATCCGTTGTGCCGCGCAGCGAGGCCGCGATACCCGGCTCGACAAGCTCGTCGAGAGGGCCGGTGGGTTTGATGGATCCGTTGTGCGCCATGGCAATCCCGCCGACGACGAACGGGTGCGAGTTCTGCGGTTGCACCGCCAGGCCGTTGGTGGCCCAGCGCAGATGCACCATGCCGGCCGTCAGACGCCGGCCCTCCACCGCCGCGCTGAAGGCGGGATCGTCGAGCGCACTGCCCGCCGAGACCTCGACGTGGGGAGCACCGCCGGGCTCGTCGACGTGCGCGATACCCCAACCGTCACCGTGCACCTTGGTCAGCGCGACGAAGTCCTTCAACACATGCGCGCCGACGGCGTCGGAGACGGAGATCGGTGCAGTCGACACGACCCCAAGCAAGCGACACATGACTCCACCCCTCTGAGACAAAAAATTTAATGAATCGAACCTCTAGCGCTCATCTTAAAGAATATGAAACATTTATGACATACCGTCCTCGCAGACTCTGGAAGCCAGGAGGAAGCCATGACCCCGCAGATCGACGACCTACGCGCTGACGGCGTGGAGATCGTGGCCGGATCGCTGACCGACCTGGCGGGGGTGACGCGCGCGAAGTACGTGCCGCTGCGACGCCTCTCCTCGTTCCAGTCCGCCGGCATGGGCGTCTCACCTTCGTGGAGCGTGTTCTGCGTCGACAGCGGCATCGCGTTCACACCGGAGATCGGTGTGGTCGGTGACCTGCGGATCCGCATCGATCCGACCGATCTGCAGGTGGTGGAAGACGGTGTGGCCTGGGCGCCCGCGAGCCTGTACGACCAGTACGGCCAACCGGCTCCGTTGTGCACGCGCACGCTGCTGGCCCGCGCGGAACAGGCGGCGGCCGCGCAGGGCCTGACGGCGCAGATCGGTGCCGAGTTGGAGTGCACGATGCTGGCGCAGGACACCCAGCACGCATCCGCCGAGACGTGGTCGCCCTACGGCATGCGCACCTCCCTGGACCGCTCCCCGTTCATGGTCGACCTCATGACGACCGCCGACCGCTCGGGCTTGGTCATCGACCAGCTCCACACCGAGTACGGCCACGACCAATTCGAGGTGGCGTTGGCACCGACGACACCGGTCGCCGCCGCCGACGCCGTCATCCTGGCGCGAATCGTGATCGGCCGGGTCGCGGCCCGACACGGCCTGAAGATCTCGTTCTCCCCTGTCCCGTTCGCCGGAGAGGCGGGCAACGGCGCGCACCTGCACCTGTCGCTCGCCGACGGCGACGGCCCCCTGCTGTCCGGCGGCGACGGCCCGCACGGGATGCGGCCCGCGGGCCAATCCGCGATCGCGGGAGTACTCGACACCCTGCCGGATCTCCTTGGCGTGTATGCGGGTTCGGTGCTGTCGGCAGCACGGCTCAAGCCGGGCAACTGGGCGGGCGCCGCCAAATGCTGGGGTTTGGAGAACCGCGAGGCGGCGGTGAGGTTCATCGCCGCGACACCGGGAAATCCCCACGGCGCCAACGTCGAGCTGAAGCTGATCGACCCGAGCGCCAACCCCTATCTGGCGGCGACAGCCTTCCTGCGCAGCGCACTGCGCGGTATCGAACTCGGCCTGCAACTACCGGCCGAGGTCAGCGACGACCCGGCACAGACCGCCCTCCAACCGCTGCCGACCGACCAGCGCATCGTGCTCAAGACTCTGCAGACCTCTGCTGTCGCCGCCGAGATGCTGACGCCTGCGGTCATCGAAGGCGTAGTGGCCGTGCGCAATCACGAGCTCGTCACCTACGGCGATCGGCCGCCGACCGAGATCTGCCAGGCGCTGCGCCTGGCCTGGAGCTGTTGACCGCACGCCAGGAGCACAAAATCCGAAGGGAGACATCGATGACCACCAGCGCCACCAACGACACCGATCAACTACCGCACCGGCGCCTGCCGTTCTGGGTGGCGCTGGCACTGTCGGTCGCGACAGTCGGTCCAACCCTTGCCATGTCCGGCAACGGCCAAGGCCTCATCGCCACCGTGGGCAAGGCCATCCCACTGGTGTTCCTCATCGGCCTGATCGGCGTGTCCCTGGTCGGCTACAGCTTCGTGCGCCTGACCCGTCACCTCAATCACGCCGGCTCCGCCTACGCACTGGTGGGTGGCACCGTCGGCCCGCGGGCCGGGTTCTTCTCCGGCTTCGCGATGCTCGGCGCCTATGTCGGATTCTCCATCGGCACACTGGCTTTGACCGCAGCCTTCACGAATGCGTTCGTCGCACAACTACAACCGGGCAACGACCACCCGTATCAGCTGCCGTGGATGGCCGTCGTGGTGGTCGGCGCCGTCATCTCCTTCGCCCTGGCCGGTCGCGACATCAGACTGTTGGCCAAGATCCTGCTCGGCATCGAAGGCGTCGGCATCGTGGCGATGATCGTGCTCGTCATCGCGATATTCGCCCGCGGCGGTGCCTCTTCCACGGGATTCGATCTCAGCGTGTTCTCGTTCTCCGGCGGCGTGTCCGCGTCCGCGGTGCTCAGTGGCGTGGTGGCGGCCTTCCTGTCCTGGGCGGGTTTCGAGGCCTGCGCTTCGATGGGTGAGGAGACCGACAACCCGGGCCGCAACATTCCGCGGGCCCTGGCCGGCACCCTGATCCTCACCGGAGTGCTCTTCGTGGTGGTGATGTTCGCTCAGGTCATCGGGTTCGGCACCGACGAGGCAGGCCTCGCGGCGTTCCAGAGTTCCGGTAACACCTTGGGCGACTTGGGTAGTCGCTACATCGGCCAGTGGTTCTCGCTGATCATCATCTTCACCGCGACCGTCGCGGCGTTCGGGTGCCACATGGCGACCGCCGCGACGTCGGGCCGGATGCTCTACGCCTTCGGCCGGGACGGCTTCGGGCCCAAGGCCCTCGCGCATATCCACGAAGCCACCGGGGGCCCGCGCCGGGCCACCTGGCTCGTGGTCGGGCTGGCGCTGGTGGTGGACCTGATCTGCGGTGCGACGGGCTGGCCGGTGATGGGCACGGGTAACGCGGCCATCGACACGTATTTCCTGTTCGCCGTTGCCGGTTCGGTGTGTCTGATGGTGTGCTACCTGCTGGTGGAGGTGGCCGCCGCGTGGTTCGTCGGGGCACCCAAGTTCGTCGCCGTGCACGGCGGTCATGGCAAGGCGCCGGGCCTCGCGCTACCGCTACTGGGTGCCGTGGTGATCCTGGTGGTGCTGTGGTTCAACGTCAAGGACGCCGAAACCTGGTTGGCTGCACCACTTTTGGGCCTGTACTGGTGTGCCGTCGGCCTGGTGATCGCGCTGGCCGCGTCCGGCATCGCCAAACGGGTGGGCGAATCTTTGACGCGGGAACTGGATCTCACACCCCCGGTACAGGCGGAGGCCAAGTGAGCACGCTCTACGAACGCGACGAAGCAGTCATCGCAGGCATCGAGAAGCTGAGGTTCTTCCCGCTGGAGGTGGTCGCCGGCCACGGCAGCACCCTGGTGACTCCCGACGGCCGTGAGCTCCTGGACCTGTCGGCGACCTGGACCGCCAGCGGTCTGGGACACGGGCATCCGGCGATCGCCGACGCGGTCAGCCGGGCAGTGCGGACCGCGCCCGGAGCGGGCGGACTGTCCGCCGTGCACCCTGACTCGGTGGGCCTGGCCGAGGACCTGTTGTCACTGGTTCCCGGCAGCGGTGAACGGCGGGTCTATCTGGGACATGCCGGTTCGGACGCCAACGACGTCGCGCTGCGCGCGTGCCGGCACGCCACCGGGCGGCACACCGTGATCGCGTTCGAGCACAGCTACCACGGCGGTGTCGGGGTCGCCATGGGCGTGTCCGGGGTGCATGTCGACGCTGGTGCCGCACCGGACCCCGACGTGGTATTCCTGCCGTACCCCAACCCGTTTCGGCCGAGCCCGGCCGGCGTGGACGCCGACGTCACGGCCTGCCTCGACCTCGCCGAACAACATCTGGCCGGCGGCTCCATCGCCTGCCTGATCGTCGAGCCCATCCTCTCCGACGGCGGCCTCGTGGTGCCACCGGACGGCTTCCTGGCCCGGCTGCACGAGGTGTGCCGCCGCCACGGCGTGCCGATGATCTGCGACGAGGTCAAGATGGGGCTCGGCAGGCCGGGCACGCTGCACGCGTTCGAACACGACGGCGTGGTGCCCGACATCGTGACCTTCGGCAAGGTGCTCGGTGGGGGCCTGCCGCTGTCCGCGGCGGTCGGCCCCGCCGAACTGCTGGACAATCCGCCGGCCGCGGCGCTGCTGACGACCGCCGGAAATCCGGTCTGCACCGCCGCGGGCCGTGCGGTGCTGGCCACCATCGTCGGCGAGCAACTACCCGAACGCGCCGCGAAAGTCGGTGCGGTACTGCAGGATGCGCTCCGGGCGCTGGAATCGGACACCATCGGCGAGGTCCGTGGACGCGGGCTCGCCATCGGTCTGGAACTGGTGGACCCGGCCACCGGGGAACGTGACGCGCGGCTCGCCGCGCAGGTGGTCTACCGCGCGTGGGAACTGGGCGCGGTGGTGTACTACGTCGGCGGCAACGTACTGGAGATCACGCCGCCGCTGGTGCTCACGGAGGCCGAGGCGGTGCGTGCCGCCGAGATCATCGGCGCAGCCATTGCCGACGCGGCCGCAGGGAAAGTCGACGCACAGGAGGTCGCACGCTATGCCGGATGGTGAACTGTCCCACTCGATGATCAACGTGTTCGACGGAGTCGAGTCGGAGGTGCCCGACGCGCTCGCCGAACACCTGCTCACGGTCCGGTTGATCGACCACCATGTACACGGCAGCTTCAACAAACCGGTCGACCGAGCCGGATTCGAGGCGTCGATCAATGAGGGATCCACCGATCCCATCCCGGATTTCATGACGCAGTTCGATTCGCCGCTGGGTCTGTCCATCCGGCGCTGGTGCGCTCCGGCGCTGGGTCTGCCGGCCCACGCGGACGCCGACGAATACTGGAAGCGGCGCTGCGAATTCACCCCCGACGAGCTGGCTGAGCACATGCTGCCCCTGGCCGGTATCGATCGCTGGATCGTGGACACCGGCTTCCAGGGCGACCTCATCGCAACCCCTGAACGGCTCACCGAACTCAGCGGCAGTCCGTCGTCGTCGATCCTGCGACTGGAACGCCTTGCCGAGGATCTCCTCGAATCCGGCATCGCCGCGCAGGAATTCCCCGCCGCCTTCCGGGCCGCGCTGCAGGAAGCCGCGGACGCACCGGACACCGTGGGTACCAAGACGATTGCTGCCTACCGCACCGGGTTCGACATCGACTGGTCGCGGCCCGACGATGCCCAGGTGATCGAGCATGCCCGGGCACTGGCGGCCCGGCCGTCGCGACGCGTGGACAGCCCGGTGTTGATCGCCTTCGGCGTGCACGAGGCCGCCGCGCACGGCCTGCCCATCCAGGTGCACGTCGGTTTCGGCGACCGGGACCTGGATCTGCATCGCACCGATCCGATGCTGCTGCTGCCGCTGCTGCGATCCATGACACCGGTTCCGGTGCTGCTGCTGCACTGCTATCCCTTCCACCGGCAGTCCGGTTATCTGGCACAAGCCTTCGACCACGTGAATTTCGATGTGGGCCTTGGCATCAACTATCTCGGCGCGCGGTCGACCGGTCTGGTCGCCGAGGCCATGGAGACCGCCCCGTTCGCCAAGCAACTGTTCTCCTCCGACGCGTTCGGCCCGCCCGAACTGCACCTGCTGGGCTCGGTGCTGTGGCGTCGCGCCATGGGACTGATTCTGGGCCAATGGGTTCGGTCGGGCGACTGCGCCGAGGCCGATGCGATCAGGATCGTCGACATGATCGGGGTGCACAACGCCACCCGGGTGTACGCGCTGTGAATCACGCCGCCGCGCCGTTGTTCGAGGCGATCCGAGGCTTCGTCGACCGGGAGCAGGTGCCGCTGTACAGCCCGGGCCACAAAGGTGGGCGCACGCTCGACCCGTGGTTCCGGGAAAACATTGCGGCCCTTGACCTCAACAACCTGCCCGACACCGACACGTTGCACTGCCCGGAGGGACCCATCCTGGCCGCCGAGCAGCTGGTGGCCGACGCGTGGGGCGTCGGGCAGAGCTTCATCCTGGTGCAGGGCTCGACCAGCGGCAACATCGCGGTGGCATTGTCGGCGCTGCGTCCCGGTGAGCCGGTTCTGGTGCAGCGCAACGCACACAAGTCCGTCCTGGCCGGCCTGGTACAGGTCGGTGCGCTGCCGGTGTGGCTCGAGCCTCGCTGGGACACCCAGTTCGGTATCGCGCACGGCCTGGACGCCGATGTGGTCGAACGCGCCCTCACCGCGAGCGGGGCGTCGGCGCTGTGGATGCTGCACCCCACGTACTACGGGACCACGGCCGACATCAGCGCGCTCTCCGAGTTGTGCCGCAGGTTCGGCGCCCGGCTGCTGGTCGACGGCGCGCACTCCCCGCATTTCTCATTCCACCCCGAATTGCCGGTGCCCGCTGAACAATCCGGTGCGGCAGCCACCGTGCAGTCGGTGCACAAGGTGCTGTCGGGCCTCAGCCAGGCCGCGGTCCTGCACATAGATCCGGACGCGATCGATCCGGCGACGGTGCGCCGGGCCCTGCAACTCATCCAGACCACCAGCCCGCATTTCGCCATCATGGCCTCGATCGATCTGGCCCGCAGGCAGATGATGACCGACGGCCGCGAACTGCTGGACCGCGCACTGGACCGGGCTCGGCACACGGCCGCCCGGCTGGCAGCGATACCGGGCCTGCGCGTGCTGCGCCCCGAGGACGCGACCGGCGTCCGCACCGGCTTCCATCAGCTCGACCAGACCAAACTGCTCATCGGCACAACAGGATTGGCCGCCGACGCACACGACATCGTCGCCCGTCTCAACGATGTGCACGGCGTGCAGCCTGAGCTGAGCGGACCCGGCCACGTTCTGTGCATCTCGACCATCGGCAACACCGATGCCGACATGGATCGGCTCGTCGCCGGTTTCGCCGAGGTTGCCGACTGGGCCGGACGTGCTGACACCGTCAGCGCCGGTGACACGTTGACCACGGATCTCCTCGCACTGCGAGGTCCCACGGTGCTGACTCCGCGTGAGGCGTTCTTCGCGCAAACCGACACGGTGGCGCTGACCGAAGCCACCGGACTGATTGCGGCAGAGGCGATCACGCCCTATCCGCCGGGCATCCCCCTGGTGATGCCGGGTGAACGCCTCACCGCCGAGGTCATCGACTTGCTACGCGCACTGCGCGACGCGGGTAACCCGATCAGCGCATCCGATCCGAAGCTCGGGGCTGTCAAGGTCGTTCGCTGAGATCAGCCCCCGCAGCGCACCGGGCCCTTGATGGCGGAGTTCCGCTGCAGCGATGCGTTGATGCCATCCATCGACAGTTCGCCTGCCGCCACAGCCTTTTCGAGTCCGTCGAGCACCGCGGGCACCTCTTTGGTGGTGATCCACAGTGCGTTGTCAGCGCCGGCCTGCAGGGCCTTGAGCACCGCCGTGGACACGCCGTAGCGTTCGTTGATCGCGGCCATGCTGGACAGGTCATCGGTGTAGACCAGCCCGTTGAACGGCGGCCCGCCGTAATTGCCGGACCGCAGCAGCTCGTAGGCCGGCGCGCTGAGGCTGGCCGGGTCCGTGCCGGTGAGGCCGGGAACCTCCAGGTGCCCGACCATGACGGCGACCGGCGCCGCGGTGGTCAGCGTGCGGTAGGGCACCAGATCGTTGGTCTGCAGGTCGGCCAGCGGAGGCGTGGTCACCGAATTGGTGTGCGAGTCGCCGGATCCGTGGCCGTGGCCGGGAAAGTGCTTGAGTACCGGCAGGATTCCGGCGTCGCGCAGGCCGCGAGCGTAGGCCCCGGCGTATTCGGTGACCTTGGCCGGGTCGGCACCGAAGGACCGGTCCCCGATGACCGTGTCGTCCGGGGCGTCGGTGACGTCGACGACAGGGGCGAAGTCCACGGTGATGCCGAGATCGTGCATCTTCTTGCCGCGCTCCAGCGCGATGCCGTACACCTCGTCGGCAGTGTTGGTCTGCGCCAGCACCCGCGGCGACGGCTGCTTACCGATGAGCGATGCCAGCCGCGACACCCGGCCACCTTCCTCGTCGACGCTGACCGCCAGCGGCAACGGGCCCGCCGCGGCGGCGATGTCCTTGAGCGAGCCGTCGGACAACATGGACAGGTCGGTCCAGCTGCCGATCATGATTCCGCCGACGTGCTGCTCGGTCACAACCTTGCGCGCGTCGTCGCCGTCGGTCACGCCGACGGTGAGCAACTGAGCCAGCTTGTCCCGCGTGGGCAGCGCGGTCAGGTCGCAGCTCTGCGCCACGGGCGCTTTGGGCAGCGATTTGCTGCTGCTCAGCTGTTGGTGATCCGACGGCGACTGGGTGGACGGCGAACACGCCAGCAACAGTCCGGACAGCGCGACAAGCACACTCAGAACGCGGGGCATGTGTTCTGAGAGTAGTCACAGCGGCGGCCGCGAACGGACCTCGGTCTCGGCCCAGCCTGCCCGCCGCACCCGGCGAGTTAATAATCAGTCAGATTTTCGCTACTGCCTTCCGGCTGGTTAATCACTAGTGTCTGTCCGCTATCAGCATCCACAGCAAACGCCGGACGAAGGGGTTGCCCATGGCAGACACGTCAGCGCCGCGGACGCGACCGTGGCTGCGCATCCTCGGTGTGGCCGCGGTCGTGCTGGCCGCGGTGTTGGTGACGGTCAAAAACCTGCCCGACCACACGTCCAACCAGATACTCAACGTCTCCTACGACCCGACGCGTGAGGTCTACGCCGCGCTCGACAAGGCGTTCGTCGCGCAGTACCGCGCACAGAGTGGGATCACACTCGACATCAAGCAATCTCACGGCGGCTCGGGCAGGCAGGCCCGCAGCGTCATCGAGGGCACCGAACCGGCCAACGTGGTCTCCCTGGCGCTCGTCAGCGATGTCGACTCCCTGCGCAAGCGCGGGTTGATCGCCGACGACTGGCAGAAGCGCCTGCCCAACAACTCGGTGCCGTACACGTCGACGGTGGTGTTCGTCGTGCACAAGGGCAACCCGAAGGGCATCCACGACTGGCCCGATCTGGTGCACGACGGCGTCTCGGTGGTGACCCCGAATCCAAAGACATCCGGCAATGGTCAGCTGAGCTTCCTGGCCGCGTGGGGTTCGGTGACCACCCGCAACGGCACCCCGGAACAGGCCCAGGACTACCTGCGCCAGCTGTACCGCCACGTAGCGGTGTTCGACGCCGGCGCCCGCACGTCGGCCACCAGCTTCGCCGACCAGAAGATCGGCGACGTGCACCTGACGTGGGAGAACGAGGCACTGCGCGAAGTCGCGGCCAACAAGGACGAATTCGAGGTCGTGTACCCGCCGGTGAGCATCAAGGCCGAACCCGCTGTGGCGTGGGTGGACGCCAACGACAAGGAGGCCGGCACGCTCGCAAGTTCAAGGGCCTATCTGCAATATCTGTTCACGCCGCCCGCCCAGGAGTTGTTCGCGCAGTACGGGTATCGCCCGGTGCTGCCCGACGTGCTGGCAAAGCATGCCGACACGCTGCCTGCCATCACGTTGTTCCCGATCACCGCGATCGCCAAGGACTGGAACGACGCCCGGCAGAAGTTCTACGGCGACAACGGGATCTACGACAACATCGCAACTCCGGCAAAGGCAGCGTCCTGATGAGCTACACCCGGCCCCGGATTCCCGCCGTTTCTTCGCTCGCCCTGACGGGCCGTCGCGACCTCATCGCCGGTCTCACCGTGGCCGCCGTCGCGCTGCCACAGGGCATCGCCTATGCGCTGATCGCCGGGGTCGACCCCAAGTACGGCGTGTATTCGGCGATCGTGGTCACCGCGGTCGCCTCGGTCTTCGGCTCGTCCTCGCACCTGATCAACGGACCGACCAGTGCGATCTCACTGCTGGTGTTCAGCTCGCTGGCGTTCATCGACCCGGAGAACCGCACGGTGCTCTTCGAGGCGCTGTTCCTGCTGGGCATCCTCGTCGGTGCCATCCAGATCCTCATCGCCGTGCTCAAGCTGGGTGACCTGACGCGCTACATCTCCGAGTCGGTGATCATCGGGTTCATGGCGGCGGCCGCGCTGATCCTCGCCCTCGGCCAGATCGGCAACGCGCTGGGTGTGAAGAGCAAGGGCGACGCCCACACCCCGATCTTGACCAACGTGTATCTCACGGTGTTCCACGGCGACAAGATCAACCTGAAGGCCGTGTTCCTCAGTGTCTCGGCGGTGGTGATCGCGGTGCTGCTGCGCCGGCTGGTCAAGCGCTACCGCCTGCCGCAGATCGATCTGCTGACCGTGCTGATCGTGGCCGGGGTGATCTCCTTCCTGGCCGGGTGGTCGACACCGGGCACCGACGGAAAGACCGCGGTGAACCTGGCGGCCAAGGTGCCGCAGAGCTTGCCCGGATTCCACATCCCGACCGTCGACCTGCACTCGCTCGGTCAGTTGTCGCAGGGCGCGCTGGCGATCGCGTTCATCGGCCTGATCGAGGCGCTGTCGATCGCCAAGGCCATCGCGCATCAGACCCAGCAGAAGATCGACTACAACCGCCAGATCCTGGCCGAGGGGCTGGCCAACCTCACCGGCGGGTTCTTCCAGAGCCTGCCCGGCTCGGGGTCGCTGTCCCGCTCGGCGATCAACCATCAGGCGGGTGCGGCCACCCGGTTCTCCGGCATCCTCGCCGCCGCGGCCGTGGCGGTGGCCCTGCTGCTGTTCGCTCCGTTGCTGCACTACATCCCGCAGGCTGCGCTGGCCGGGTTGCTGCTGGTCACCGCGGCCCGGCTGGTCGACTTTCGGCGGCTGATCACCACGGTGAAGACGTCACGTTACGACGCGGGCCTGGTGATCGTGACGGCGCTGACCGGTGTGCTCGTCGACCTCGACAAGGCGGTGCTGCTCGGGATCGCGCTGTCGATCCTGCTGTTCGTGCCGCGAGCGGCCAAGCTCAAGGCCGCCGAGCTGACTGTGACGCCCGAGCGGGTGGTCCGCGAGCGGGTTCCCGACGACCCTGTCGACCCGGCGATCGTGATCTACGACCTCGAAGGCGAACTGTTTTTCGGGGCCGCCCCTGAGCTCGACCGCTACTTCGACGCCCTGCGCGAACGTATCCGGGCCGGTGAGGTCAAGTTCGTGGTGCTGCGGCTCAAGCGGGTGCGCCACCCCGACGCCGTGTGCATCGAGCGGCTCGAACACTTCCTGCGCGAAGACCACGGCGCGACCGTCCTGCTGGCCGGCGTACGGCCCGACACCCTGACCGCACTGACCAACGTCGGACTGTTCAGCTGGTTCCCGGCCGAGCAGGTGTTCCCCGAGGAGGAGGTCGAGTTCTCCGCGACGCTGCGGGCCGTGCGATACGCGCAGGCCCGCATCACCGCCGAAGCAGCCGAGGGAGATGCCAGCGCCGATCCGAAGCTGTACTACCTAGTGTGACGTCACGCGATCGAGTGTCGAGGCCCGCGCGTGCTAGGTTGGCCGGGTGAATCGGTTCGTCGTCCCATCTGCCGCCAGCGTCGTTGTCGGTCTTTTGCTGGGCGCGGCCGCCGTCTTCGGTGTGACGTTGATGGTGCAACAGGACACGAAGCCTCCGCTGCAGGCGGGCGATCCGGCGTCATCGGTGCTCAACCGGGTCGAGTACGGCGACCGTACTTAAAACTCGGTCGCACCGCTCCTGCACGCCGAACGTAGTCCCGCCGCGCCGCTGTCCCGGCGCTGGTTATGGCTGGTCGCCGCGGCCGCGCTGGTCTTGACCTTCGCGCAGTCACCCGGGCAGATCTCCCCTGACACCAAGCTCGACCTGACCGCCAACCCGCTGCGGTTCCTGACCCGCGCGTTCAACCTGTGGAACAGCGACCTGCCGTTCGGGCAGGCGCAGAACCAGGCGTACGGCTATCTGTTCCCGCACGGCACCTTCTTTCTCATCGGCCATGAACTCGGCATCCCCGGCTGGATCACCCAGCGGTTGTGGTGGGCACTGTTGCTGGTCGTCGGATTCTGGGGCCTGCTGCGGGTCGCCGAGGTCCTCGGTATCGGCAGCACCAGCTCGCGCGTGCTCGGCGCCATCGCGTTCGCGCTGTGCCCGCGGGTGCTGACCACGCTGGGTGCGATCTCGTCGGAGACGCTGCCGATGATGCTGGCGCCGTGGGTTTTGTTGCCGGTGATCCTGGCGTTGGGCGGGACCGGAGGGGCGGGAGTCGGTCAGAGCGGACAGCGCAACATCAGGCTGTTGGCGGCCCGCTCCGCCGGAGCGGTTGCCCTGATGGGCGCGGTGAACGCCGTCGCGACCCTCACCGGATGCCTGGCCGCGCTGATCTGGTGGGCCTGTCACCGGCCGAACAAGGTGTGGCTGCGGTTCACCGCATGGTGGTTCGGCTGCACGGCACTGGCTGTCACCTGGTGGGTGATCGCGTTGGTGATGTTGGGCCGGATCAGTCCGCCGTTCCTCGACTTCATCGAATCCTCCGGCGTCACCACGCAGTGGACCTCGCTGACCGAGATGCTGCGCGGCACCGACAGCTGGACGCCGTTCGTCGCGCCCAACGCGACCGCCGCCGCGTCGCTGGTGACCAGCACGGTCGCGGTGCTGGCGACCACACTGGTGGCCGCGGCGGGCCTGGCCGGGCTGGCGTTGCGTTCGATGCCTGCCCGCGGCCGGCTGATCACCATGCTGCTGATCGGCATCGTCCTGCTCGGCCTCGGCTACTCCGGCGGCCTGGGCTCGCCCATCGCACATCAGGTGCAGGCCTTCCTCGACGGCAGCGGCACCCCGCTGCGCAACCTGCACAAACTCGAACCGGTGATCCGGCTGCCGCTGGCGCTGGGCCTGGCGCACCTGCTGGGCCGAGTTCCGTTGCCGGGCACTGTCCCGCGCCCGGTGTGGGTGAGCGCGTACGCCCATCCGGAGCGAGACCGGCGAGTCGCGGTGAGCATCGTGGTGCTGGCCGCGCTGGCTGCGGGCACGGCGATCGCCTGGACCGGCCGCATCGCACCGCCGGGCACGTTCAGCGCGATCCCGCAGTACTGGCACGATGCCGCCGACTGGCTCGACGAGCACAACACCGAGCGCGGCCGGGTGCTGGTGGCACCGGGTGCCCCGTTCGCCACCCAGGTGTGGGGCACCAGCCACGACGAACCGCTGCAGGTACTGGGCAGCAGCCCGTGGGGGGTGCGTGACTCCATCCCGCTGACCCCGCCGGAGACGATCAGGGCCCTCGATTCGGTGCAGCGGTTGTTCGCCGCGGGCCGCCCCTCCGCCGGGCTGGCCGATACCCTTGCCCGGCAAGGCATTTCGTATGTCGTGGTGCGCAACGATCTGGACCCGGACACCTCGCGGTCGGCCCGCCCGGTGCTGGTGCACCGTTCGATAGACGGCTCGCCCGGTTTGTCGAAGGTCGCCGAGTTCGGCGAGCCGGTCGGGCCCGGCACGTTGGAGGGGTTCATCGCCGACAGCGGCCTGCGGCCGCGCTATCCGGCGGTGCAGATCTACCGGGTCGACGGCGCCGCGTCGGCGGGCAAACCGTATCTGGTCGATCCCGACACGATGGCCCGCGTGGACGGCGCACCCGAGGCGCTGCTGCGTCTCGACGAACGCCGCCGCCTGTCCGGGCTGCCGCCGCTGGGTCCGATGCTGCTGACCGCCGACGCGCAGCGCGCCGGGCTACCCGTGACCGTCGGCGGCCACGGCGTAGTCGTGACCGACACCCCGCAGGCCCGCGAGATCGACTACGGCCGGGTCGACGACCATGCCTCGGCGATCCGCACGCCCGACGATCAGCGGCACACCTACAACCGAGTGCCGGATTACCCGTCCCGCGGTGCCGACCCGGTATACGGCCGCTGGGACGGCGGACGCGTGACGGTGTCGAGCTCGGCGGCGGATTCGACGGCGCTGCCCAACGTTGCGCCCGCGACGGGACCCGCCGCCGCGATCGACGCCGACCCGTCGACCGCATGGGTGTCCAACGCCCTGCAGGCCGCCGTCGGCCAGTGGCTGCAGATCGACTTCGACCATCCGATCACCAACGCCACCCTGACCATCACCCCGAGCGCCACCGCCGTGGGCGCGCAGGTCCGCCGCATCGAGGTGGCCACCGCGACGGGCACCAGCACGCTGCGATTCGAGACCGCGGGCAAGCCGCTGACCATCCCGCTGCCGGTCGGGGAGTCCCCGTGGGTCCGGGTCACCGCGGTGGCCACCGACGACGGATCTCCCGGCGTGCAGTTCGGCATCACCGACCTGGCCGTCACCCAGTACGACGCATCGGGCTACGCCCATCCCATCAACCTGCGCCACACCGTCGAGGTACCCGGTCCACCCGCGGGTTCGCCTGTGGCGCAATGGGATCTGGGCACCGAGCTGTTGGGCCGGCCCGGCTGCGCGGAAAGCCCCGTCGGCGTGCGATGCGCGGCGGCGATGGCGCTGGCCTCCGAGGAGCCGGTGAACCTAAGCCGCACGCTGACGGTTCCCGAGCCCACGGAGGTACACCCGACGGTGTGGGTGCGGGCCCGCCAAGGACCCAAACTGGCCGATCTGGTTGCACAACCGGGCACCACCCGGGCGTTCGGCGACGCCGACCCGATCGACGTACTCGGTTCGTCGTTCGCGGCCACCGACGGCGACCCCCGCACATCGTGGACGGCTCCGCAACGGGTGGTTCAGTTCAAGTCGCCGCCGACGCTGACCCTCAAGCTGCCCGCCCCGACCGAGGTGGGCGCGCTGCGGATCAACCCCGGCGAGGCCGAGCCGCCGGCGCACCCGACGCTGGTGTCCATCGACCTGGGCGACGGCCCGCAGGTGCATCAAATGCCGGGCACGTTTGAACCGCAGACGCTCAAGCTCAAACCGCGGGTGACGGACACCATCACCGTCTCCCTGCTGAGCTGGAACGACATCATCGACCGCACGTCTCTCGGTTTCGATCAGCTCAAACCGCCTGGGCTGGCCGATATCTCGGTGTTCGACACCCACGGCCGCCCGATCGGCGCCGCCGATGCCGCAGCCAACCGTGCCCGCGTCGTCTCACTGCCGTGTGGGCAGGGCCCGATCATCGGTGTGGCAGGGCAGTTCATCCAGACCTCGGTGCGCACCACCGTCGCCGCGTTGCTCGACGGGGACCCGATCCCGGCGCAGCCGTGCCGCACCGACCCGGTATCGCTGCCTGCCGGCCAGCAGGAGTTGCTCGTCAGCCCGGGGGCCGCGTTCGTCGTCGACGGCATCGCGCTGTCCACTCCCAAGGATCAGTTACCCACGGCGACAACAAGTCTCGCCGACACGCCGGAGTGGGGACCGGATCGTCGCAAAGTACGGGTGGCGCCCGCGTCGACCAAGCGGATCCTGGTGGTGCCCGAGAGCATCAACCCCGGCTGGATCGCCCGCGACGCGGCGGGGGCTCGCCTCGAACCGGTGACCGTCAACGGCTGGCAGCAGGGCTGGGTGGTTCCGGCCGGAACCACCGGCACTCTGACCCTGTCCTTCGACTCCAACCGGCCCTACCGCGCCGGGCTGATCGGTGGGCTCGCGCTGCTGCCGCTGCTGGCCCTGCTGGCGCTGCTGCCGGCACGGCGCGCACCGACCGAGTCCGCGCCGAGCCGGCCGTGGCGGCCGGGTCCGGCGCTGACGAGCGTGGGTGTGCTCGCGGTCGGCGCGGCCATCTCCGGGGTGCCGGGAGTGCTCGTCGTCGCCGCTGCCCTGGCTGTGCGCTATGTGCTGCGCAACCGTGAAACCTGGTGCGACCGAATCACCCTCGGCTTGTCGGCCGGCGGCTTGATACTCGCCGGGGCCGCCTTGTCGCAGCACCCCTGGCGCTCGGTCGACGGGTATGTCGGGCATTCCCCGTGGGTGCAACTGCTCGCGCTGATCTCGGTGGCCGCCGTCGCCGCGTCGACCGTGGCATTCCGGCCGCGTACCGCCCGCGTGCAGGCTCAGGCCGACGTGAGCGCCGCGGCATCCTCGTCGGCGAAGGTGTCCTCCAACGTCAGCGGTGAGTAGTCGAGGTCGATCTCTTCGAGCGGGCGTCCCCGCGCGCTGCTGATCGTGCCGAACCGGCGCATGCCCTTGTCGGTGGAGTACTGCAGGAACTCGTCCTCGACCAGACCGAAGGGAATGTCGGGTGCGTAGAGGGCGAACCCCTCCTCCGTGAGTCGCAGTGCCAGCGGGATGAGTTCGTTCATCCTGGCTTCGAACACGGCCCAGTTGGCGTCGTCGGCGGCGACATGTCTGCGGCACGTGAACGTTCCCCACGCCATGTGGCGGCGCTCGTCGTCGCCGATCCGCCGGACCAACTCCTGCATACCCGGCAGGATGCCCCGGTCGACGCAAATCTTGTGCCACGCATAGTATCCCGTGAGCGCCAGCATGCCTTCGACGATGTGGTTGTAGGTCACCGATGCCCGCACCTGGGCGGCCGGCGACGGATCGGTGTAGAGGGCTTCGAGGGATGCGGGAAGCTCTTCGTAGAAGATCTGCCGATACGCCGGCACGTCGTCGAAGTACTTGTGCAGGTCTTCGGTGACACCCACGGCGTCCAGCCACATGCGGAACACCTGGGTGTGCTTGGCTTCCTCAAACGCGAACTGCGTCAAGTACATTTCGTCACCCAGCCGGCCCTCGGCCCGCATGGCGCTCATGAACGGCTGGATGTCCTTGGTGACGGCTTCCTCACCGGCGATGAACTCGGCGCACAACCGGGTGGCGTACTCCCGCTCTCGGTCCGACAGCGCCTCCCAGTCCGCGCGGTCCCGGGAGAAGTCGATGTCGGCCGGATTCCAGAACTTCGCATTTCCGCCTGCGAACAACCGCAACGGCACGCTGTCCCAGTTCAGACCACCCTTGCTCAACGAGCCGAAATGTGTGTGTGACATCTGACCTCCTCAGATCTGTTGGGCTGCTTGGGGTGTCGGCGAGAACGCGGCCGCCAACACCGCGACGAGTCTTCGCACGGCCAACGCCGGCTGCTCGGGGCTGGGCTCGTCCAGCCCGAGAACGGGGTCCATTCCACGCACATACGGCGCGAGTGCCAGGTGCGGGAAGATCATCAGCATCAGCGACAGCAAGGCTTCGACGTCGCAGTCGGCCCGCAGGTAGCCGCGGGTCCGTGCATCGTGCACGAGGGGCCGCAGCACGTCGAGATAGTGCCGGTGGACCACCGCGCGCACGCTCACCCGCGCGTCCGCATCGACCTCGAAGCTCGCGGCCGCATGCAGCGCACGCTCCCTGGGATGGTCGGCGAAATAGGCGACCCAGTCGTCGAGCAGGTCGGGCAGGAATTCGAAAAACGGGCGGCTCGGATCGAGCTCGCGGATGCGGCCCTCCATATGGGACCGCACGCGTTGGCTGGCGACGTCGGCGATGAAGGCGTACAGGTCGCGCTTGTCCGCAAAGTATTGGAACAGGCTGCCTTTCGCCACACCCGCGCGCCGCGCGATGACATTGAGGCTGCCCCGGGAGTAGCCGTGGGCGCCGAACTCCGCTTCGGCGGCTGCTATCACCGCCGCTCGACGAGCGGGATCCACGCGGGCCCAGGTGACCGTTGGCATCTACCCTCCAAGGCTTGATGACCACTGGTCATATTACTGTGATGCCCCTCACAGTCAAGATGTCCTCACCGCGATCAGGTGTTGCGACACCGGCTCCCCCTGTACCCAGCGCGCGACGGCCTGCTCGATAAGTAGGTCCTGCCCCGTCTGCCGGGTGCGGTGCTGACGGATGTGCTCATCCCACGACCGCACCACGAACGCCTCGACGAAGGTGCTGTGCTCCTCGCCGCTGCGGAACACCTGCCACTGCGCGGCCCCGGTGCGCTGCCGGGACCGGCCGAGGACGGTCATCGCGGCGAAAAACCCGGTCTCGTCGTCGGGTTCGACCCGGTAGTAGATGAGCACCAGCACCGGCCCGTCGGGCGGATCCGGTTCGAACACCAGCGCCGGCTCCGGCCAGTGCGCCGACGGGGTGAGGTCGAGATCTCCGGTGCGCGCATGCAGCGGCCACCACCACGCCGACACCGCGCAGAACACCAACAGCCCCGCGCTGATCAAGAGGGCCGTGACGCTGGTGGTGACGCCCGCGACCAGACCCCACACCAGCGAACCGATGGCCTGACCGCCCATGAACGTCAGCTGGTACACCGACAGCCCGCGAGCACGCACCCACGCGGGCAGGCTCAACTGCATCGAGGCGTTCAGCGTCGACAGGGCCAGCAGCCAGGACGTGCCACCGATGACGAGTGCCGCCAGGACGGCACCGAAATTGTGGACCAGTGCCAAAACCGCGGTGGCCCCGGCGAATCCGAGCGCCGCGATGATCAGCAGCTTGTTCAGACCGAACGTCGACTGCAGCCGGCCCAGCACAAAGGCGCCGAGCACCGCCCCCACCCCGAGTGCGCCGAGCAGCAGCCCGTACCCCGATGACGACAAGCCGAGTTGACGCTGAGCGACGACAGCGAGCAGACCCCACAGCGCACTGCCGGGCGCGATGAACAACACCGCGCGCAGCAGGATCCGCCGGATGATCGGTGAGCTGCGGATGAACCGGCCGCCCGCGCTCAACGCAGCCAGTGGTCGTTCGGCAGGCATCAACCGCTCGGTGGCGGGCCGACGCCAGAGCAGCAACACCACGACGATGCCGACGAACGACACCGCATTGAGCGCGAACACCAGCGTAGGGCCGGACAGGGACACCAGCGCGCCCGCGACGGCCGGGCCGATGGCCCTCGCCCCGTTCATGCTCATGCTGCCCAGCGCGGCAGCGGCCGGAATCTGTTCGCGGGGAACGAGATCCGGCTGGATCGCCTGCCACGCCGGGGCGGTCAGCGCCTGCCCGCACCCGATCAGGAACAACAGGGTCAGCAGCACGGTCGGAGTGGCCAGGCCGGCCCCGGTCAGGGTCGCGAGCGCCGCCACCCCCGCCGCCATCGCCCCCTGGGTCGCGACGAGGAGTCGACGCCGGTCGACCAGATCGGCGAGCACCCCCGACGGCAGTGCCAGCAGCATCACCGGCAGCGTCGTCGCGGTCTGCACCAACGGCACCAGGACCGGAGCCCGGGGATCCCCGACCAGCATCCACTGAGCGCCCACGGTCTGCATCCACGTGCCCAGATTGGAGACGAACTGGGCGATCCACAGTGCCCGGTAGATCGGCGACGCCAGCGGCGCCCACGTCGACGTTGCTGGCACGGCCATCTACATGATCGTGCCAGCGCCACTGCGGCATAGTGAAGACATGGCTGAAGTTCGCAACATTCCCGCAGCGCACCACTACGAGATCACCGTCGACGGCGAGCACGCAGGCCTCGCGGCCTATGTCGACTCCGGCGACCAGCGCATCTTCTACCACACCGAGATCGACGACAAATTCGGCGGGCGCGGCCTGGCAGGCGAGTTGGTGTCCGCGGCGTTGACCGATGCCCGCGCGGCGGGCAAGCGCATCGTCCCGGTCTGCCCGTACGTCGCCAAGTACGTCAAGACCCACCACGACTTCGACGACATCCTCGACCCGGTCACTCCCGACGCCATCGCCGTCGTGAAAGCCCACCAGGGCTGAGGTCCGCATCGCCGAACGTGAAGTCTCTGCGAAGATTTCGCCCGTTTTTCGCAGAGGATTCACGCTCGCGGTCTGTCGTCAACCCATCCGTCGTCAGCCCATCCGTCGTCAGCCCATCCGGAACGGATCCTGGGATGCGCCGGACGTCTCGATCCACACCGACTTGGTCTCGGTGAATTCGTGCAGCGATTCCAGCCCCAGTTCGCGGCCGATCCCGCTGCCTTTGAACCCGCCGAAGGGCGCCGCCCAGGACAGGGTGCGATAGGCGTTCACCCACACGGTGCCCGCCCGCAGTGCCCGGGCCATGCGGTGCGCGCGCTGCACGTTGAGGGTCCATACTCCGGCGCCGAGGCCGAACGGTGTGGCATTGGCGATCCGCACTGCGTCATCTTCGGTTTCGAACGGGATCATGCACAACACCGGGCCGAAGATCTCCTCCTGGGCGATCCTCATCGCGTTGTCCACACCGGTGAAGATCGTCGGGCTGACGAAGAGGCCATTGCCCAGTTCCGGTGCCGTCGGACGGTCACCGCCGGTGGCGAGCACCGCACCCTCGGCCTGCCCGATCCGGATGTACTCCAGGATCTTGTCCAGCTGGGCTTGAAACGCCACCGGGCCCATCTCGCTGGCGGGATCGAGAGGATCGCCGAGGCGGATGTCGTTGGCGCGCCGGACGAGTCGTTCCGCCAGCTGATCGTAGATCTCGCGTTGCACGAGCAGCCTCGACCCTGCGACACAGGTTTGGCCGGTGGCGGCGAAGATCCCGGCGAGCACACCGTTGGTGACCGCGTCGAGGTCCGCATCCGCGAAAACGATGTTGGGTGATTTTCCGCCGAGCTCCAGCGTCACCCTGGTGATGTTGTCGGCCGCGTTCTTCATCACCTGGATTCCGGTGGCGTTCGACCCGGTGAAACAGATCCGGTCGACACCCGGGTTGCTGACGAGCGCGGCGCCGGTGGTCGGGCCATCGCCCGTCACCACATTGAAGACTCCGGGCGGGAAACCTGCTTCTTCGAACAACGCACCGAATTTGAGCACCGACGCCGGGGTCTGATCGGCGGCCTTGGCGACCACCGTGCATCCCGCCGCCAACGCGGGAGCGAGCTTCCAGGTGAGCAGCAGCAGCGGAGAGTTCCAGGGCAGGATCGCGCCGACGACGCCGAGCGGTTCTCGCGTCGTATAGGTGAAGAAGTTGGGCTTCTCGGTCGGAATGGTCTCGCCGTGGATCTTGTCTGCGTAGCCGGCGAAATACCGGTAGTAGCCGGGTAGGGCCTTCATCTGAGCGCCCATCTCTCGAATCAGCTTGCCGTTGTCGGTGGATTCGGTGACTGCGAGCTCCTCGGCGCGCTCCTCGAGCAGATCTGCGAACCGCAGCAGGAGCTTGACCCGTTCGGCGCCGGTGATGGACCCCCACGGACCCTCGAATGCCGATCTGGCAGCGCGGACCGCGGCGTCGACATCATCAATGCCCGCGAAAGGCGCAGTGGCCCAGACGTTTCCGGTGAACGGATTGATGCTGTCCGCGCGGCGCCCGTCCTGCGCCTCGACCCAGCGGCCTCCGATCAGCATCTTGAGTGTCTCGACGGTTGGTGGTGTGGATAGTGTCGTCATCGAACGGATTCCATTCTCTCGTCGGCCAATCGGGGTCTGTCGCTGCCGAGAAGGACGTTGCCTTCCCGGACCAGGAAATCGGCGAGGCGCACCGCCATGGCCCCGATGGTCGGGGTGGGGTTGACGCCCGCGCTGGTGGGCATCGAGCTGCCGTCGCAGATGAACAAGTTGGGGATGTCCCACGCTTGGTGCCAACGGTTTGTCACCGAATCAGCCGGATCCGTGCCCATTCTGGCGGTTCCCAGTAGGTGATATCCGGGTGGCGGGTCGAGTAACCCGGAATCGGTGACATCGTAGGCACCTGCCGCCGTCATGACTTCGCGGCTTCTGGCGATGCCGAACTCGACCAGCTTGCGATCGTTCGGATGTACCCGGTACTCGACTTTGGGTGCGGGCATGCCGGTGGAGTCGGTGAGTTCGGGATCGAGGATCACGCGGTTGGTCGGTGACGGTAGTTCCTCGGCCATGACGATGATCCAGGCGTGATGGCCGAAAAGCCGCGCGAACTCCTTGTGATGATCCGGACCCCACGGGACCGGCTCGCGGGTCCAATACCCGTTCGCCGCAACGCCTGCGCCCGGAGCGCGGACCACCAGCGCGGTGAAACCATTGACGAAACCCCTACTGGGATCGGTTTCGTAGAACTGCTGGCTGAACAGCGGAGCACCCCGCGCCCCTTTGTACCCGTCGAGGGATTCCTCGAAGATCCCCTCGACGAAGGCTTGCGGGTGGTACATCAGGTTGCGCCCCAATTGTCCACTGCTGTTGGCCAATCCATCTGGATGACTGGAGTTGGCGGACACCAGCAGCAGCCTCGGTGTGCCGATGCCGTTACCGGCGACGATGACCGCCTTGGCGTCTTGCCGATACCGTTGGCCCGTCTCGATATCGACGTAGATGACACCCCGCGCGGTATCGCCGTCGACGATGACCTGCTCGACGCGGCATCCCGTGCGTAGCTGTGCACCGTTGGCCAGCGCCCGTGGGAGATACCCGGTCGCCGAAGTGGAGATGGACGATCGTGGACAGCCCAGAATGCACTGGCCGCAATGGTTGCACGGCAACCGGCCGTCCAGCGGCTTGGTGATGATGGCGTTGTCCATCCACCACCAATGCCAGCCGAGCTTCTCGAATCCACGGGCCATCGTCCGGCCGAAGGTGCCGAGCGGTATCGGTGGCGTGGTGTGCGTGGTACGCGGCGGATAGGCGGGGTCGCCGGGGCGGCCCGAGATCCCCATCTCCCTGTCGTTGATGTCGTAGTACGGTTCCAGGTCCTCGTAGGTGATGGGCCAGTCGGGCGCCAGGCCGTGCTCGGTGCCCTTCCGGAAATCCACCGGCTTGAATCGTGGCCAGTGCGCCGACCAGTGGTTGAGGCTGCCGCCCACATCGTTCCTGTTGCGGATGCTGTGCGGCTCACCACCGATCGGGTAATCCTGCGGCAGCCGGCGCACATTCGGGTGGACGTTCCACTCGCGCTGCTTGTCCCATTCCCACGTGTCGGAGAAGTGTCGGAGTTCCGCCGGATGCAGCGGGCGTCCCTGCTCGAGACACACGACGCGCAGACCACCGTCGCTCAGCCGCTTGGCCAGCGCACCGCCGGCCATTCCCGATCCGACGATGACGACGTCGACGTCGTCGGTCGGGGTCTTCGGCGAGGTAACCAGCATCATGACACGGTCTCCAGACGAATGTTTCGGACATGGTTGGTGGGGGTGTAGTGCCCCACTTTCGGAGGCGGGATGGCTTCGTCGAGATCCATGACGTAGCCCTGCGGTTGCGGCGGGCTGTGATAGTCGCAATCCAGTTCGCTCTGTAACACCCGCACCACCTCGGGCTGGGCGTAATAGCCCAGGTAACAGATCTGCCGAAACAGGGTGAACGCCGCAGGCATCCGTTGTTCGATCGCTCGCGCCGCCTCGAGCGGCTCGTCGCGCGGGCTGTCCAGCCACGTCGCCCGCAAGGCGCCCAGGTCGAGTTGGTCCTGCTGCACTCTGACCGCGTCGACGAAGTAGTCGGCGAGCCCGGTGGACGAGGGCCGGTCTCATGGCGCCTGCTCGGGTATCAGAACGTCGGCAAGTGACATCAGTTCGTCAGCCACCGTTCTGTCCAATCGGCTGTCATTGATCATCTGCAGAGTGCTCCTCACTATCTCGTCGGCAGGCGTGCCGGAGGCTCCTGGCATTGCCTGTGGACATGTGCGAATGATGGCGTACCACTAGGTGTTCCGCGCCTGAACGGTCGATCTGACACCACTGAATCCGTTGTCGTCCCGATAGGTTTCCCGGGTCGATGCGGCCGCGAACAATGTGACGGCCGCCGTGGCGATGACGTAAACGCAGACAGGCCACGGCGATCCGCCGGCTGCTGCCATGAGTGCCGTGGCGATCAACGGCGTCGGACCACCTGCGAATGTCGAAGCCAACTGGCTCCCGAGCGACATGCCGCTGTAGCGGTGCCGGGCGCTGAACATCTCGGCGAAGAATCCGGCCTGCGGCCCGTACATGGCTGCCCACGGCGTGGCCATCAGCACAGCGGCGACGCACAGCATCGCGGGGTGTCCGGTCTGCACAAGCCAGAAGAACGGAAATATCACGGCTGCAACGCCGATGGCCCCGGCCATGTAGACACTGCGCCTACCGACCCGGTCGGACAGCGCAGCGAAGAACGGGAGAGCGACGATACCGAAAGCGCCTGCGACGGTGACGGCAATGAGCGCCGTGGTGCGAGAGAAGCCCACTTCTTTTGTCGCATAGCTGATCAGCAGGGTCGCAAAGACGTAGAACGAGATGTTCTCGGCCCACCGCATGCCCAGTGCCTGCAGCACTTCCCGCTTCTGGGTGCGCAGTACCTCCACGATGGGCCTGCGCGCCACCTGATCCTCGTCTTTGACGCGCTGAAAGGATGGGGTCTCGGCGATTCTGGTCCTGATCAACAATCCGACGGCGATCAGCACGACGCTCAAGAGGAAGGGCACCCGCCATCCCCATGCGATGAACTGGTCGTCAGGCAGTCCGCCGAGCACCGCGAAGGTTCCGGTGGCCAGCAAAAGCCCTACGGGCGCCCCGATCTGAGGAAAGCTGCCGTTGAGTCCGCGCTTTCCCGACGGGGCGTGCTCGACGGCCAGCAATACCGCTCCGCCCCATTCGCCCCCGAGCCCGAGACCTTGGATGAACCGGAGTACGACCAACAGGGCGGGTGCCCAAACCCCGATCGAGCCGTAGGTCGGTAGCACGCCGATCAGAAATGTCGCGCCACCCATCATCGACAACGTGACGACCAGGGTGCGCTTGCGTCCGATGCGGTCTCCGAAATGGCCGAAGATCACGCCGCCGAGTGGCCGGGCGAAATAGCCCACCGCGAAGGTCGCGAACGATGCCATCAGCCCGGCGGTGGGGCTGGCTTTCGGGAAGAACAGGTGACCGAACACCAATGCGGCGGCGGTCGAGTAGATGAAGAAGTCATACCACTCGACGACCGTGCCGGCGAGGCTGGCCAGTGCGGCGTGCATCGGTGTCTTCCTGGTGATGCCTTGACTCACGAGCGTTTCGTCCATGACCTGTGCGCTCCTTCTGTGATGTGTGCCACTGGGGCCGGACGAGAGGAATATCATCAGATGGTCTGATGTCTGTCAATCGGTTCGAGGCTTTCGATTTCGACGAATTCCGTTGTGTTCATGAGCTTTTCGCAGACAGCACGGAGCCTTGCCGCCGCCAGTACCGAATCGACGGCAAGGCTCCGCCTCCACGCGGACGCCCTGCGTGGAGATGTCGCTGCCCCTGGAGGAGGGGTGTGGGGCAGCCCCGCTAGGAGAGTGCCGCCGCGGGCGTCGCACCACGCAGCGCCGCGGCAGCTGCCGCAACGCCCGCTGCCCGCCCGGTGACCGAGCCACAGACCAGGCCCGAACCCGCAGGGTAACTGTGGTAGAAGAACCCTCCGGTCATCTCGCCGATGGCGTACAAGCCCGGTATCGGCGTCCCCGTCCCCGCGTCGAGGACCCGCGCGCCACGATCGATCCGCAGACCACCGAACGTGAACGTGATGCCGCCCGTGAACGGGTACAACCGGAACGGCGGCGTATCAATTCGCTGTGCCCAGTTGCTCTTCGGCGGATCGATCCCGCGCGTCGCCTTACCGTCCCTGACCGTGCTGTCGAAGACGACGAGATCATCGACGGCCGCGTTGTACTCACGGACTGTCCGCGCGAACTTCTCCGGGTCGAGCCCGGCCTGACGGGCGAGCTCCGGCAGGCTGTCGGCCTGGTACACCGTTGCGTCGCCGTAGCGCGGGTCGAGAAGTTCGGCGACCTTGTCGTCGAACAACTGGTAGCCAATGGCGTTGGGCTGCTTGAGAACTGCCTTGCCGACCGCGACGTAGTTCTGCGGCGCCCAGTCCCGTCCCTCGTCGATGAACCGCTCAGCCTGTTCATTGACGGCGATGCCGAACAGAAAGCTCGTCCGGTTCGTCCGTTCACCCGTTTCGAGTGTCCCCTGCTTGGGCGAGTTCACATCGATCGGCGCGGCGTGGCAGTCGGCCCAGTGCCCGTATGTGGCGGCACCAACGCGCAGGGCTGCGTCGAGCAGTTCGCCCGTGTTGTACGGAACACCACGCACTTTCACGAGGTTCCACTCCGGGCCCAGATACCTGGTCCGCATCTCGGGGTTGGCCTCGAACCCACCGCAACCCAGGATCACCTCGCCGTAGAGGTCTTCGGTGTATCCCGAATCGTTTCGGATCCGCACCCCGACCACACCACCGATGTCGTCCCTGATCAGATCGATTGCCGCGGTGCCGTAACGGATTTCGCAGCCCGCCCGCTCGACGGCCGCGAACTCCATCGCGGTGAGGCCTTCACCGCCGCCCGCGGACTGCAGCACCAACCCGTTGCGGTAGACGGTCTTGCCGCCCTCGGCCGTCGTCAGATACTGCGCGAACTCGAAGTCGATGCCGTGGCCCTTCATCCAGCGCAGGACATCCTGGCTTTCCGAGACCAGCCACTCGGTGAGATCCGGATCGGCCTCGCCCCTCGATGTCTGCATGATCGCGTTCGTGAACGTCTCCGCCGTGTAGGGCTCGACCGTCACCGCACCACTGGTTGCCGCGTCGTTACCCAAAAGCTCGTCCACGGTGGACAATTCTTCAAAGGCAAACCTCACCAGGCCTGCCGTGTACCGCGTGTTGCCCCCGCGTTGGTCCCGGGGCGCCTTCTCCAGCACGGTGACATCCGCGCCGGCGTCCGACGCGGCCAACGCCGCCACCAACGCTGCGTTGCCCGCTCCGACAACGATGACTCGCTTTGCCATCCTCGCTACCTCCATATCCATCAGATCAGCAGACGTCTGATCATTGACGCGGCAACGGTCCGTTGTCAATCCCCGCCCTACAGATCCGCGGTGCGGCGGGCGGTGTTGTATCGTCCACAACGAAACGTCAGACCATCACCCCAATCCATGGAGGGTCCGTCAGTGGTGTCTCGCGCCAAATCAGGCGGCGGCAAGGCCGATTCGGTCCTTCCCACCGTCAACCGGGTGAGCCGGCTGCGCCTGGCCGACCAGATCATCAGCGAGCTCCAGACCGCAATCACCAACGGCGAGTTGAAGGTGGGTGACAGGCTGCCCCCGGAACCGGTGCTGATGGAACGCTTCGGGGTGGGACGGTCGACAGTGCGCGAAGCCGTGCGTGCGCTCGTCCACAGCGGTGTACTCCGCGTGCAGGTCGGCGACGGCACCTACGTCTCGGCGACGCCTGGTGCGGGCGACACGCTGACGGACAAGATCAGGCGCGCCAGCATTGCCGAGCTGTTCGATGTCCGGCGCGCGTTCGAGATGTCGGTCGCCGGCCTGGCCGCGCGGAACCGCTCCGAGGAAGACCTTCTACAGCTGCGGGAGGCTGCGCAGGCATGCGAGATCGCAGCGCAGCACGATGACCCGGAAGCATTCGTCGAAGCCGACTACGCATTCCACATGCAGATCGCCACGGCCACCAAGAACGTGCTGCTGGTCGACCTCTACAGCGAATTGCGCGGTGCCGTCAGGACCCAGCTGCGCGAGCAGCCGGATGTCACCGACGGAATCTCCCACCATGCGCTCACCCTGCACAACAAGCTTTTGAAAGCGTTGCAGGACAAGGACAGCCGCGCAGCAGAACGAATCTGGGCCGCGACGCCGAACCCCTACCTCGTCAACGAGTAGGCACGGCCGCCCGACGACATCTCAGCGCAGCGCGGGCTGCGGCTCGGGTTCGGGTTCGTCGGTGATCGAGCTGTCCAGCGGCGGGACCGGACGCTGATGGCGGTACTCCCAGCGCCGGAACGCCTCTCGGCACGGTGACTCCACCACGGCGTAACTGACCGCAGCCATGGCGAAACCGAACACCAGCGTCAGCACCAGGACCGCAGGCATGCCACCGTTGAACAGGAATTCCCCGATCATCGGGAACACCATCGCCAGCGCGGCCAGGTGCCACACGAACAAACCGTAGGACCAGCGGCCCAGGGTCACCATCACCCGGCTGCCGAGGATGCGGTGCGGGGTGTCGGGCCGGTCGAGGACCAGCGGCGCCAGCAGTGCGGCGGCAAGCACCGCACCCATCGCCGTCTTCAGCGTGACCTGCGTGACCGACCCCGGGCGCAGCCCGTCCATCCCGGCCATGGGCGATGCCCCGATCGCGAACGCCACCAGCGCGACCAACCCCATCAGCAGCGGGTTGCGGCCCAGGCGGTGCGCCCGGCCGAACGGCGTGACCGTCAGCTCGGCCAGCACCATCCCGCCCGCGAACCACGAGAAGAACGCGGGCGGCCAGTTCCACGGGTTCTGCCCGGTGCTGCCGTCGAACGGGATCCACACCCAGGCCAGGCTGAGCACGGCCACCGCGGTGATCACCCCGATGCGGGCCCGCACCGGAAGCTGGCGCGCCAGCAGCGCCAGGAACGGCAGCGCCAGATAGAAGGTGACCTCGACCGACAGGCTCCACATCTGGGTCAGCCCGGCGGTCAGGGTCAGCGGAACGTAGATCTGCGTGAGCGTGAGGTTGGCCAGCCACACCGTGAAGTCGGCCTTCGCCTCCGGAAGCAACAGCAGGATCACCACGACCGCCACCACGTACCCCGGCATGATGCGCGCCACGCGGGAGCGCAGGTAATGCCCCGTCGGCGGCCGCGGCCGCAATCCGCGGGCGGCGGCAGCGTGACCGCGCCACAGCAGAAAGCCCGACAGCGCGAAGAACACCGCCACGGCCAGGTCGAACCTGCCGAAGATGCGCCCGAAGAAGCCACCGCCGGTGTGGCCGGTCTGGAACGCGACGTGGGTGAGCACGACGCCCATGGCGGCGCAGGCACGCATGCCCTCCACCGCCGGCAGGAAGCTCCTTGTCCCGCCGACCTCGGAGTTCGGGTCCGAATGCCGGGTCACCACGACGACCAGTGTGCCGGGAGGACGCAAACACACCAAACGGGCCGAAGTGCCACCACAGGATGCCCTTGTCGTAAGTAATGGCCTTAAATAGTGCTGTTAGGGTCGAACGGGTTTGCCCTGAGGACAAGTTGGCCCACACCAAAGGAGGCCCGGTTTGAACCGCGCTGTGGCGCTGCGTATCGCAGCATGCGGATTGATGGGGCTGGGTGCCGCCCTGTTGATCGCCGCCCTGCTGCTGACGACCTACACCAAGGGCAAGATCGCCAAGATCCCGCTCAACCTGGACACCACGCTGGTCAGCGAGGGCACCGGAACCGCGTTCGACCCGGCGTCGCTGTCGGCCGAGAAGTTCTCGGTGGACCGGAACGTGCCGGTTGCGATGCAACAGCAGATGAGCGTGGAATCTCCGGCCAACGCCGAGGTGGTGACCCTGCAGGTGGGCACGTCCCTGCGGCGGACCGATCGCCAGCAGGACACCGGCCTGTTGTTGGCCATGGTCGACACCGTCACCATGAACCGCAGCACGGCGCTGGCGGTGTCGTCGGACAACAACCCCGGCGGCTCGGTGCAGAAACCCCGCGGCATGGAAGACCAGAAGCCGCCCACCAGCGTGGCGCTGCCGCACGAGGGTTTGACCTACCGGTTCCCGTTCGACACGGAAAAAAAGACCTACCAGATGTTCGACCCGATCGCGCAGAAGCCATTCGACGCGAACTACGACGGTGAAGAAGACGTCAACGGGCTAACCACCTACCGGTTCACGCAGAACGTCGGCTACGACGCCGACGGCAAGCTGGTCGAGCCGGTGAAGTACGCGTCGCTCTACGAGGACGACGTCGACAGCACCGTCAAGGCGCGAGCCTCGGTGTGGGGTGTGCCGGGCGAGCCGGACGAAGAAATCACGATGAACCGCTACTACGCGGCTCAGCGCACGTTCTGGGTGGATCCGGTCTCGGGCACCATCGTCAAGGCCACCGACCACGGCTACCAGTACTACGCCCGCGATCCGCTGAAGCCCGAGGTCACCTACGTCGATTACAAGGTGACCTCCAGCGAGAGCACCATCGAATCGCAGGTGGCTTCTGCCCGCGACGAACGCGACCGGGTGTCGCTGTGGTCGCGTGTTCTGCCCATCACGTTCACCGCGCTGGGCCTGGTCACCCTGATCGGCGGCGGGCTGCTGGCCTGGTTCGCACTGCGCGCCGAATCGACGCTGATCGACCCGGGCCTCGACACCGCCGACCACGGCTTCTTCGACACTCAGGGCATCCAAGTACCTGGAGCGGAAGCCAAGACCGAGAAGCTGCCCGCACAGCGCCCGTCTGACCTGCCACCGGACCGACCAGTCTGATTTCCTCCCGGTTCTGGGTGCCGGCCTATGCGCTGGTGCTGTCGCTGATGGTGACGGCGCCGGTGCTGGGCCCCGGCTACCTGCTGCTGCGCGACGCGGTCTCGACACCGCGTTCGTATCTGACCGACGCCGCGCTGGGCCTGTCCGAGGCGGCCCCGCGCGCGCTCCCGCAGGACTTCTTAATCGCGGTGACCTCGGCGGTGCTCAATGGCGGCGTGGTGGTCAAGGTGCTGCTGCTGGGCGGCCTGTGGCTGGCCGGCTGGGGCGCGGCGCGGCTGGCCGCCGAGGTGCTGTCCCCGGGCCTGCCCGGGCAGTTCATCGCAGCCACGCTGGCCGTATGGAATCCCTACGTCGCCGAGCGGTTGTTGCAGGGCCACTGGAGTCTGCTGGTCGGTTACGGCTGTCTGCCGTGGGTGGCGACGGCGGTGGTGCGGTTGCGCACGTGTGCCCACACGCGAGGAGGACCAACTGGCACCCGCGGACGGGCAGCGCTGGCGCTGGCGTTTTGGATCGCTGTCGCGGGGCTGACTCCGACGGGTCTGCTGCTGGCCCTGCTGGTGGCGCTGACGTGTGTCGCAGTGCCCGGAGACGGGTGGGCCCGCCTGCGGGTTGCGGGACTCAGCGTGGCCGCCGCGATGCTGGCCGCGATGCCGTGGTTGACGGCCGCGCTGGTCGGCGATGCCGTCGACGCGTCGGCGGCGGACTCGTCGGCCGGAATTCACGCGTTCGCGGCACGGGCCGAACCGGGGCTCGGCACGCTCGGCAGCCTGGCCGGGCTCGGCGGCATCTGGAACAGTGCGGCCACACCGGCCTCCCGGGCCTCGCTGTTCGCGGTTCTGGCCACCGTCGTACTCCTCGGCGTGGTGGTGGCCGGGCTGCCGGTCGTCTTACGCATACCTGCCCGACGCATGACGCTGCCGTTGCTGGTCCTGGCGGCCGTCGCGGTCGTCGGCCCGGCGTTGCTGGCCACCGGGCCCGGGCTGGCGTTCGTCGAGAGCGCGGTGCGGACCATTCCTGGCCTGGGCGTGCTGCGCGACGGGCAGAAGTGGGTGGCCCTGGCCATGCCCGGCTACACGCTGGCGGCCGCGGCCGCACCGGTGACGCTGCGCCGACTGCTGCCTGCGACGGCGACGGCCGCGGTGTGCTGCGTGGCGTTGATCGCCGTGCTGCCCGATCTGGCGTGGGGCGTGGGCGGCCAGATGCGGGCCGTGCACTATCCGGCCGGTTGGGCCGCCGCGGCCGCCCAGATCAACGCCGACCCGCGCCCGGTGGCGGTGCTGCCGCCGGATGTGATGCGGCAGTTCTCGTGGTCGGGGCCCGCCCCAGTGCTCGACCCGCTGCCCCGCTGGCTGCGCGCGGAGGTTCTCACCACGGGTGATCTATCGATCGGCGGGCGCATCGTGCCCGGCGAAGGCGCGCGCGCCCGTGCCGTGCAGGACATGTTGCTCTCGGGTGCGTCGCCGCAGCAGTTGGCCGACGCGGGGGTGGGCTGGGTGGTGCGCGAAACCGACGGCGACATCGTGGTTCAGCGGATCGGCGGCTCGTCGCCCGCAGCGACGCATCGTGGTCTGCTGATCGCCGCGCACCTTGTGTGGTTGGGGTTGCTGATCGTCACGGGCGTGGGGCTGGCGGCGCGGACCGTGCGCAGTGCGCGTCGACGCCGACGAATTACGTCATGACGACCTCGCAGTTGGATAAATTGACCCTCAGCTAACTAATTGCGCGCGAATAGACTTAGCAATGTCGAAATTGGCGAGACTTGGCATCGGTAAGGACTTCATGCTGGAGTTCTCCCGCCTAGATAGCCCGTCGCCATGAAGGTCCGTGAGATGTTCGGCAAGTTCGCAGAGGCGACACACACGGAAATCCATCTGGAGCCGATCAAGGCTGGCCCCAGGACAAGCAGCTGCACTCGATCCAGATCGACAAGTACTGGCGCGGCGTGATTCTGAGGCGGGAGCGATGAACCTCGAAAACACTTCAGCTCCCTCTCAAGGCAGCATCAATCCAAAATCAGCACAATGCCAGGGCACAGTCCGAGGAGCTAACAGGGTAGCCAGCCGCTCACGATACGGTCTGCGGCCGACAAGCGGTCGCGATGCATGTCCCCGGCTCCAAATACGCCTGGGCGAGCTCATCCGACGAACTCCGGAGGAAACTCATGCCGGTCCGCGCGCAAATCTTGAGTTGGGCGGGCCTGCGGAATCCCAACGTTGTCATAGTAGGAGGCGAGTAGTGAGCGGTTTTGTGCGGTTCGTGGATGGCGACTGGTCCTGGAATTCGTCGATGACGCGGATCATGTTCGACTTGCTCGAGGATCGCCTGCCAGACGGTGACCAGAAGGCCGAGATCGTCGAATTGCGCGACAACAACGTCCTGATGCTGGACCTACGTGATCCGTCGCAGGATCAACTCGTTGCAATCATCACTAACGACCTGAACGATTACCTCGCGAGCCGATTCGACGCCAACGCACGCAAGGATTTTGAAGCGGGCTATTCCGAGTTGCTCCGGTTGGCGACGGCACAGCATCGTCGCAACCAGGGACAGGAAAGCGGCCATGAGACCGCCGGATGATCGTTGGGGACCACGAGAATCCGTATCAATGACACAGCATCAACCGGCCGGGAAGAGGTTCCAGCCCGCCGCGATTGCGGGGGCGAGCCTCAACTAAACACGATCGGGCTTATCTTTGCCCTAAGAGTGATCAGCAGCGCATTCCCACAAGTGATGCCGCGCACCCGATCGGCAAGGTGGTGATTCATTCGATGGGTGCCACCCGTTACACCAGGCCGCTGATGTAGCGCCCGTCGCGGACCGACTCCAGGACCGTGCGCATCGCGTCGGCGCTCTGCGCCCAGGAGAATTCGTCGCTGCGGGCCTGTGCCTTGCTGCCCAACTGGACTCGCAGGACACCGTCGGCGAGCAGTTGGCCGAGCCCGGCGACCAGGCCGTCCCGATCCTCGACCAGCAATCCGGTCACTCCGTCGACGATCGAGTCGGTCAGCCCACCCGAGGCGCGGTAGCCGATGGTCGGCACGCCGTGCTGGGCGGCTTCGGTCACCGCGAGCCCCCAGCCTTCCTTGCGGGACGGCAATACGTGCACCCAACTCTGTTGCAGCACACGGTGTTTGGTCATGTCGTCGACATGGCCGTGGAATGTCACGGCGTCGGTGATGCCCAGCAACTCGGCATGCTCGACCAGTCGCTGCTGCCACCAGCCGCCACCCAGGATGTCCAGGTGCAGGCCGGGGATATCGGCCCGCAGGGTCGCGACAGCCTCCAGCGCATCCTCGATCTGCTTGTGCGGCACCAGCCGCGACAACACCACCACGCGCGGGGTGGCCGACCGCGGCAATTCCAGACTCTGCGCAGGCGCCTCGTCAAGACCGTTGCGTACCACGGCAATTCGGCCGGAATCCACACCGAGTTCGTTGAGGTCGCGCGCCGAGGGCAGCGACACCGTGACGTACTGATTGCGGCGGTGCAGCCGCGGCGACAGCCGCGATTCGACGAACCACCCGATCCGGCCCATCACCGGCCCCGCGACCGGCCACAGCTCGCGGTGGCAGTGGTGCACCAGCACCGCCACCCGGCGGCCGAACGCCAGGCGGGCCAGGAACGGCAGGCCGTTCTGGGTGTCGACGACGACATCGGGCCGGACCCGCCGCAGCGGACCGAGACCGATACGGGCCAGCACCATCGCCAGACCCGCCCAGATGTACACCGTGTAGGGGCCGCCGGCGCGGTTGATCCGCACGCCGTCGACCATCTCGTCGCGCGGCGCTCCCGGATAGCGGGCCGTACGCAAGGTGACGTCGACGCCGCGGGCGGCCAGATATGCGCCGATGCGCTGCACGTAAGCCTCGCTGCCGCCGCCCTGCGGATGCCCGGTATCCCGCCAGCACAGCAGCAGGACAGCGCGTACGCGAGGAGCACCAACCTTCGGCTGGACGGGACGGTCAGACATCGTGTCGAGCGTACCGGTGAGTAGTTTGGGCGGGTGCAGCCCACCGCACTCTTTGCCCGCCGAGCCAGACTGCGCCGCTCGGTGCAACTGCTGAGCGAATTCCGCTTCGAGCAGAGCGACCCCGCCCGGTTCTACGGCGCACTGGCCGAGGACACCGTCGCGATGGTCACTGACCTGTGGACCGGTTGCACCGGTGAGCTCGCGGCGGGACGGACCGTGGTCGACGTGGGCGGTGGGCCCGGTTACTTCGCCTCCGCGTTCGACAGCGCGGGCATGCGCTACGTCGGGGTCGAACCCGATCCCCGCGAAATGCATGCCGGCCCCGCGGGGGACGCCGACGGCGGGATGTTCGTGCGGGCGTCCGGGATGGCACTGCCCTTCGCCGACGGCAGCGTGGACATCTGCCTGTCCTCCAATGTGGCCGAGCACGTGCCGCACCCGTGGCTGTTGGGCAACGAAATGCTGAGGATCACCCGGCCGGGCGGGCTGGTGGTGCTGTCCTACACGGTGTGGCTGGGTCCGTTCGGTGGGCACGAAATGGGGCTGACGCACTATCTCGGCGGGGCGCGTGCCGCGGAGAGGTACACCCGCAAACACGGCCATCGACCCAAGAACGACTACGGGTCGTCGTTGTTCGCGGTGTCCGCCGCCGACGGGCTGCAGTGGGCGGCCAGCACAGGAGCGCTGGTGGCCGCATTTCCCCGCTACCACCCGCGATGGGCTTGGTGGATGACGTCGGTGCCGCGGTTGCGCGAGTTTCTGGTGAGCAATCTGGTGCTCGTCCTGCAGCCGTGAAAATCCACCGATTGGAACAGGTTCTCGTTTTTCCCGAAACTGGGTAATGTGACCTCCATGACACAGAGCTCATCCGCGACCGCGTTTCAGACCGAGTGGGACAAGCTGTTCATCGGCGGCCAGTGGGTCGAGCCGGCCACGGCCGAGGTGATCGAGGTGCACTCCCCCGCCACCGGTGAGCTGGTCGGCAAGGTGCCGCTGGCCACCCAGGCCGATGTGGACGCCGCGTGTGCCGCTGCCCGCGCCGCGTTCGACGACGGCCCGTGGCCCGGCATGAAACCTGCCGAGCGGGCCGCTGTCCTGGCACGCGCGGTCAAGATCATGGAAGAGCGCGCCGACGAACTGAAGTTCCTGCTGGCCGCCGAAACCGGTCAGCCCGCCAGCATCGTCGACATGATGCAGTACGGCGCGGCGATGTCGTCGTTCAACTACTACGCCACCTCCGCCGTCGACAAGTTCAGCTGGAGCGAGATCCGCGACGGCATCTATGGCCAGACCTTGGTGACACGCGAGCCCATCGGCGTCGTCGCTGCGGTCGCGGCCTGGAACGTGCCGTTCTTCCTGGCCGCGAACAAGCTCGGCCCGGCGCTGCTGGCCGGTTGCACGGTCGTCCTCAAGCCGGCTGCCGAGACGCCGCTGTCGGTGTTCGCGATGGTCCGAGCGTTCGCCGAGGCCGGACTACCCGAAGGCGTGCTGTCGGTCGTCCCGGGCGGTCCGGACACCGGGCGTGCGCTGATCGCCAACCCCGAGATCGACAAGTTCACGTTCACCGGATCGAGTGCGGTCGGCAAGGAGATCGGCAAGGTCGCCGCCGAACGGCTCAAGCCGTGCACGCTGGAGCTCGGTGGCAAATCCGCGGCGATCATCCTGGAAGACGCCGACCTCGATTCCACGCTGCCGATGCTGATCTTCTCCGGCCTGATGAACTGCGGCCAGGCCTGCGTCGGACAGACCCGCATCCTGGCGCCGCGGTCCCGCTACGACGAGGTCGTCGAGAAGGTGTCCGCAGGCGTCGCGGCCATGAAGGTCGGCCTCCCCGACGATCCGGCAGCCATGATCGGCCCGCTGATCAGCGAGAAGCAACGCGACCGGGTCGAGGGCTACATCCGCAAGGGCGTGGAGGAAGGCGCGCGCATCGTGACGGGCGGCGGCCGCCCCGAAGGTCTGGATTCGGGCTGGTTCGTGCAGCCGACGGTGTTCGCCGACGTCGACAACGCGATGACCATCGCGCAAGAGGAGATTTTCGGTCCGGTGCTGGTGGTGATCCCGTTCGACACCGAGGAAGACGCCATCCGCATCGCCAACGACTCGGTCTACGGGCTGGCCGGCAGCGTGTACACCACCAACATCCCGAAGGCGATGGAGATCGCGAGCAAGATCCGCACCGGCACCTACGGCGTGAACATGTACGCGTTCGACCCGGGCGCGCCGTTCGGCGGATACAAGAACTCGGGCATCGGCCGGGAGAACGGCCCGGAGGGTATCGAGGCCTACTGCCAGGCCAAGAGCGTGCTGCTGCCGTTCGGTTACACACCCGAGTAGGTCTCCGCAGCGGTGACCCTGCCAGGAAACTGGCAGGCGATGCCCAGGTTGTCCAGTTACGGTGGCGCCCGTTCGACCACCCGTAGCAAACGACCCTAGGGAGAAGCCCGATGGCAGTCTCGGTTGATCTGGCCAAATCGCTCGACAAGGCTTACGAGGAGAAGAGCCTCAAGGAAATCCTGGATGCGTCGCCCGCGGCGCTGGCCGGCGTGACCGACGCCGACGCCAAGCACCTCGAGGAAGCATTCAACATCAAGACCGTGCGCCAGCTGGGCGCCAACAAGTTCTTCGCCGTCGCGGCCGCTCTGGTGGCGCTGGAGAACGCCGGCTGATTTCCCCCGCGCGAGTTCCCGCGCGAGCAGACGTGAAGGTCCCCTTTTTTGCCGAAAAAGGGGACCTTCACGTCTGTTCGGCAAACCTAGCGACCCGTGAATGACGCCGCGCGGCGCTCGATGAACGACTGCACACCCTCCGCGGCGTCGGCGGTGCCGAACAGTTTCGCGACATCCGGGCGCAACCGCGCGATGGCCGCGGCATCGCCCTCATTGGCGGCGGTATGGGCCGAGGCCAGAGTGGCTCGCACACCCAGCGGCGCGGCCCGGTCGGCGATGGTATGGGCAATCTCGCGAGCCCGCGCGATCGCCGCCGCGGCGTTCTCTCCGACCTCCTGCACCAGCCCGATCCGATAGGCCTCGGCAGCGTCGAACTCGTCACCGGTCAGCAACCACCGCATCGCGTTGCCCCAGCCCGTCTGGCGCGGCAATCGCAAGGTGGCGCCGCCGAACGGGTAGATGCCGCGCAGCACCTCGATCTGGGCGAACCGGGTGTCCGCAGCGGCGATCCGAATGTCGGCCGCCAGCAGCAGTTCGATGCCGAGTGTCAGACACCGCCCCTGAGCCGCGGCCACGACCGGCTTCGTCCAGTCGCCGTCGAGCCGCCACGGGTCACGTCCGTCGTCCGGAGCAGGCAGACTGCCGCCCGCGATGTGCGGTGCGACGTTGACGAGGTCGAGACCCGCCGTGAAGTGATCGCCGTGGGCAAACAAGACCCCGGCCCTCAGCTCGTCGTCGGCCTCGAGCAGTCCGTAGGCCCGGGATAAATCCGTGAGCATCGTGACGTTGAAGGCATTGCGCTTCTCCGGCCGGTTCAGCCCCATCAGCAGGACATGCCCGTCCCGCTCCAAGGTCACCGTCTCGAGGGTCAACGCACTGGTACCGGTCATGGACGGAGTCAACTCCACAACGTCCAATTATGCAAGGCATCATAATTTCAGAATGATCACAATCAAGCCAGCAAACACATTGGGAAGCTGTTAACCTGCTATTCTGCTAGGTACCAGCACACTGGTTAGCCGATCGTTACTCAGCGCCGGTTATGTCTGAATATGCTCGACAACATAGAAGGGTGGTGCACGATGTGGGTCGTAGAAGTCAACATCGCCGGTCACCGGTTCACCCACCAGATCCGCACACCGCACGCCCCGACGCTGCACGTCAGCCCACGCGGCCTGCTGCGGCGGCCGACACAACTTGTCCAGGAACGTGTTGCCTGATCCCGTAACTTCGCTCGCCGAGATGCCCGATCCCGTCGCTCCGCTCGCCCAGGTGCCCCGCACCAAGCGCGGCTCCACCCGCACCCGCATGCTTGTCAGCGCCGTCGAGGTGCTTCGGGAACGCGGCGCGGCAGGCGTGACCATCGACGAGGTGTTGTCCCGCAGCGGCGCTCCGCGCGGTTCGGTGTATCACCATTTCCCCGATGGCCGGAACCAGATCCTCGCCGAGGCGTTGCAACTGGCGGGCAACACCATCGGAACCGTCATCGACCGGGACGCCGAGGGCGGGGGCCTGCCGCTGGTCCGCACGTTCGTGGAGTTCTGGGAGCGACTGCTCGCCGACAGCGACTTCACGGCGGGCTGCCCGGTGGTCGCCGCGGCGATCGGCCCGCTCGACGACGAACCGCAACTCACCGAAGCAGCAGGCGAGATCTTCGGCCGCTGGCGCGCCGCGCTGACCCGAGCCTTTGCCGCCGACGGCTTCGACCGACCCGACGCCGCATCGCTGGCAGTCATGTGTATCGCCGCACTCGAAGGCGCCGTGGTGCTGTGCCGCTCGTCGCGCACCGCCGAGCCGCTGCGCGATGTGGCTGAGCAACTCGAATTCCTCATCAAGTCACGTGAATTCGTCCGGCGTAACGGCTTGCCGACAGCCAAGGCACCAAAGGTGGCCCCGCCCAGCTGAACTGCCGCGGGTACGCGAAACCCTCTGGGCCGCAAAAGATCCACGCAAAGACCCTGCAGTTGATGAACTGCAGGGTCTTCGCTTCTCCGGTTACCGCGCCACTCAGATCACGCTTCGGTCCACCTGTTGGGTGGCGATGACATCGTCTGCTGCGTTCGTGGCAGATCTCCGTTCTTTCTCGGCGCGAGACCTCACCTCGTGCTGCGTGTACAGCCAGATCGGGATGAAGGACGCCAGCACCACGAAGCCGAGTAGCGTTGAGGTCCAGCCGATTTCGAGACTGTTGAGGTAGACCACACCGATCACACACAGCGGCAGGTTGAACAGACCGAAGGCGAGGGCGACCCACTTCCAGCCCTTGGGCGCCTTGAAGGGCCGTTCCAGGTTGGCGAAGGCGGGATTGGTCTTGGCCTTGACGTAGGCGAACAGGCCGATGCCGTTGGCGGCGGTGTAGCCGATGGCGGACGCCGCCAGGATTGCCGGGATAGATCCGATGAAGAGCAGCGCCAGGTTGAATGCCGCGGCGGCGAACATGGCGATGAACGGGGTTCCCCGCCGATTCGTGTGGCCGAGCACTCGGGGCAGGTTGCCCTCCTCTGCCATGGAGTGCAGGGCGCGAGCGGAACCCAGGTACGCGGTTTGGATGATGAGGATCATCGCCGCGATCAGCATGATGATGGTGATGGTGGTGCCGGCGTCACCGAAAACGGCATGGGCGACGGGGACGAGGGGTGAGATCGGTTCGGCCTGAACACCATCGACGCCGAGGACGCCGATGACCACGGCTTGAACCAGGACGAACGAGAAGAAGCAGATGACGCCGCAGGTGTACAGCGCCTTGGGGACGTCCCTGCCGGGGTTCTTGTATTCGGGGGCGTAGATGGCGGCCGTTTCCCACCCGCCGGTGCTCCACAGCGCGATAGCGAAGAGGCCGAACAGGATCAGGATGTGATGTGAGTTCCACGACCAGTCGGCCGGTGCCCAGCTGCCGGTGATGTTGGCCATGTCGACGTGGCCGGTGGCGAAGGGTGCGATGGTCAGGACGGCCAGAGGGATCAGGGAAACTGCGGCGAGGATGTAGCCGAGGATGGCGCCGTCCCTGAGGCCGAACCAGTTCACCACGGACAGCAGGGTGAAGATGACAACGCCCGAGAGCAGGCCCAGCTGATATGAGGTGAGGTGGTTGGCCAGCGACGGGAACAGCGCCTCGAGGTAGCCGCCGACCAGGATGGAGAAGATCGACAGTACGGAGCTCCAGGCGAGGGCGTAAAACCACGCGCACGAGCCGCCGAGCAGTTTGCCCTTGTCGTATTTGCCCTTGTAGTTCTCGGTGCGGAACACGTGCTGCACGAAGCCGGGCAGGCCGGAGGCTTCGGGGAATGTGGTGGCCAGTTCGGCGTAGGCGGTGTTCTGAAAGAAGGTCTGAAGGATCGACAGACCCCAGATGAGGATTGCGGCTGCCGCGACGTAGCTGGGCAGGTAGCCCAAGGACGGCAGGATCAGCAGGGGCACACCCAGCGCGATGGCCAGGCCCTGCTTCCAGTCGATCGACCTTTTCAGGTGATCAACTCCATCCAAAGTATCTTGACTCATGAGATTTTCCTTTGGTAGCGGTGAAACTTCGAACAGTTCTGCTGGCTGGTGGAAGGGCTGACCTGCAGCAGGATGAATCGGGCCGGCAGCGGATGCTTGCTTCGCGGCACCCATGACCGCCGTAGAGGTGCACGAGACGGGCGGATATCGGGTTGGCCATTTTCAGTTGGAGGCGGGAGGACATTCCTGATGTCTCTCCCTGTGCCAGCTCACGCCGGCGCCTGTTGAGATCGTCAGGAGCCTGGGCTGGCGCGGCTATGCGGGGACACCGAACTCAGATTTCGAAGTACCGGAAGGAGTGGGATTCCATACCGTCCGGGTTGGGCCCGTAGGTGGCGAGCATCCGGGCGTACACGGGCGCCGAATACCGGCCGGTGCGTCCGGCGTTCACGCGAGCCGAATCGCCGGGCCCCAGGATGACCGACTCGCCATCGCATTCGATGTGGAGCTCACCTTCGATGACGAACGCGGTCTCGGTGTGGGGGTGGAAGTCTTCCCAGCCGCAGCTCTCCAGTTCCCACTCGGAGAGGATGAAATCGTTCCAGGCGCCGACCGGGTCGGCGTTGATGAACCTGCAGCGCATGCGGGGCCATTCGACCTTCAAGGCTTCCATGGGTTTGGCGGGCCAGGAATCGATGGCATTCCCCGTCGTCAGCGTCGACGGCTGGGGACTGAATTTCGTCATTTCATAACCGTTTCTTCAGCGCAATCCGCAATGCGGACACTTATTCGTGAATTCTCGAGGAGAACACTTCTCATACCGGATTTCCGGCTGTTCAAAAGTCGAGCCCGTGGTGGGACACACCGATCCACTTCTTGCCAACCGCGAATGAGGCTCGAGATTGACGGGGCGGGCAAGGTCAACGAAGAACCACGCCCATCACCAACTCATCCCTCGCACTGTGGTCAGTGCAAAGTGTTCAAGTCACCCTGTCGGGTGGATGCCGTTGTGGCCGTTGTGTTTAGACGCCGGCCTTGATCAAAAGCGCATCCACCATCGTGAAAAACATGGACCGGAAATCAGTTGCCGTCGGATCGGTCATGTACTGGATGGCCGCTCCGTCGTAGATCATCAGGAATGACCGGACAAGCGTGGTCATGTCCATCTGGCACTGATCACCGTTGTTCTTGGCCGCGGCAGAGAAGATATTCCCCAACTCCACCACATAGGCGGGGTAAATCTTCGCCGCCAGCGGACTTACCGCTGCGTTACGGGTTGCCCACAGAATGAGTTCGATCTCAGCGAGGAGGCTTGCGGGTTCTTCGGTCAATGAACGCCAGTACTCTTCGGCCACTTGTTCCACGGCCTTACGAAGTCCCAGGTGAACCGAAATCTCGTGGGAGAATAGGTTCAAGTTCTTCAACCATGCTTCGGCGGCCGCGTCCATGAGTTCGCTCTTGTCGTCGAAGCAATAATGGGCGGTGGCCAACGGAGCGTTGGCCTCCTTGGCGATAGCCCGCATGGTTACTGACTGAACGCCTTTACGCCTCATTAGTTCCAGGGTCGCTGAAATCAGCTGTCCTCGTCGTTCGTCTGCGGACACCCGCATAGCCAACCCTCCAGTCTCCTGGTTTCGGTCCATCTGAGAAGCCTCCCCAAGATTATTGCTTGGGCTGAGAAGTTCCCATCTTGCGATTGCAGGAGACTGGGGCATCGGTCAGCTGTGGGTGGGTTGGGGTTGGGTGTGTAGGACTTCGGTGTGGTGGATCAGGGAGGGTCCGGCGCCGG
>NZ_BCSX01000063.1 GCF_001570425.1 Mycolicibacterium brisbanense | reverse complement strand
CGCCGGGCAGATCGACGGCCACGCCGCCGGGCCGGATGTAGGCATGGTTCATGCGCAGGCCGGTGATCGACTCGAAGACTTTCAGGATCTCCTCGCGCTCGCGGAACCCGTAGAACATCGCGCTCATCGCGCCCAGCTCCATGCCGCCGGTGGCCAGCGCCACCAGATGCGATGAGATGCGGTTGAGTTCCATCAGCATCACGCGGATCACGTTGGCCCGCTCGGGGATGTCGTCGGTGATGCCGAGCAACTTCTCCACCGCGAGGCAGTACGCCGTCTCGTTGAAAAACGGTGAGAGGTAATCCATTCGGGTGACAAAGGTGACGCCCTGGGTCCAGTTGCGGAATTCGAGGTTCTTCTCGATGCCGGTGTGCAGATAGCCGATGCCGCACCGTGCTTCGGTGATGATCTCGCCTTCGATCTCCAGGATCAGGCGCAGCACGCCATGGGTGGACGGATGCTGCGGGCCCATGTTGACCACGATGCGCTCGCCGGCATGCTCGCGGGCGGCGGCCACGACCTCGTCCCAGTCCTGCCCGCCGACCATGACCACCGAGGAGGGGGTGTCGGCTCCGGTGGGTGTGCTCATCAGTGGTAGGACCTCCGCTGATCGGGCGGTGGGATCTGCGCGCCGTGGTACTGCACCGGGACCCCGCCGAGCGGGTAGTCCTTGCGTTGCGGATGCCCCACCCAATCGTCGGGCATCTCGATGCGGGTCAGCGCTGGATGACCGTCGAAGATGATGCCGAAGAAGTCGTAGGTCTCGCGCTCATGCCAGTCGGTGGTCGGATAGATCCCGTACAACGACGGGATGTGCGGATCGGCATCCGGCGCGGCCACCTCCAACCGGATCCGCCGGTTGTGCGTGATGGACATCAACGGATACACCGCGTGCAATTCACGACCTGTGTCGTCGGGGTAGTGCACACCGCTCACCCCGAGGCACATTTCGAACCGCAGCGCGGCATCGTCGCGCAACACGGCCGCGACCGCGGGCAGCTGCACCCGGCTCACCTCCAGCGTCAGCTCGTCGCGGTACACCACCACGCGCTCGATCGACACCGCGTAGCGTTGCGCGCCGAGCACCTCGGCCAGCCGGTCGACGACGTCGTCGAAATAGCCGCCGTAGGGCCGTGGCGTGCTGCCCGGCAGGGCGACCGACCGGACCAGGCGTCCATAGCCCGAGGTGTCGCCGGTGCCCTGCGCCCCGAACATGCCGCGGCGAACACCGATCACCTCGGGTGTCTGGTCCTTGGAGTCGTTCACCGCAGCAGCCCTTTGAGCTCGATGGTCGGCGCCACCGCCAGTGCGGCCTGCTCCGCCTCCCGGATGGCTTCGGCGCGGTTCACGCCGAGTGGCATCTGCGCAATCTTGTCGTGCAGCTTCAGGATTGCATGCAGCAGCATTTCCGGACGGGGCGGGCAGCCGGGCAGATAGATGTCGACCGGCACCACATGGTCGACACCCTGTACCACCGCATAGTTGTTGAACATGCCGCCCGAGGACGCGCAGACGCCCATCGCGAGCACCCATTTCGGCTCGGCCATCTGGTCGTAGATCTGCCGCAGCACCGGGGCCATCTTCTGGCTCACCCGGCCCGCGACGATCATCAGATCGGCCTGTCGGGGAGTCGCCGAGAACCGCTCCATGCCGAACCGGGCGATGTCGAACCGCGGTCCGGCGGTCGACATCATCTCGATGGCGCAACACGCCAGGCCGAACGTCGCAGGCCAC
>NZ_BCSX01000062.1 GCF_001570425.1 Mycolicibacterium brisbanense | reverse complement strand
GTAGTACTCGTGTTTGAACGTCGACCACAGCGATTCGGCGCCACTGTTATCCCAGCAGATCCCGGTGGCGCCCATGGAGCGGCGTAGGCCGGCATCAGCGCAGGCCTGGGCCATCGCGTGAGCCGTGAACTGGGTGCCGCGATCGGAATGCATGATCGTGCCGGCCACGTCGCCGCCGCGCACCGCGACCGCCCGGGCCAGCGCGTCGGTGACCAGCTCAGTGAGCATGTGATCGGCCACCGACCAACCGAGCACCCGCTTGGAGTGTTCGTCACGGATCGCGCACAGGTACATGTCGCCCTCACCGCACGTGAGGTAGGTAATGTCCGAGCTCCACACCGCATCGGGTCGACCCTGGTCGAACCGGCGCTCGACCAGATCGTCGGGAAACGATGCCGTGGGATCGACAACGGTGGTTTTGACCTTGAACGTGCGGGGGCTGATCCCGGCGAGCCCGATCTCGGCCATGATCTTGGCGACGGTCTTCTCCGAGACCTGCTCACCGGCAGCCCGCAGATCCGCGGTGATCCGTGGCGAACCGTACGTCCCGCCCGAGTCGCGGTGATGGCCGGTGATCTTCACGGTCAGGTCAGCTTTCCGTTGTTCCCGGTCGGTCAATTCCGTTGTAGCCGAACGCCTCGCCCATTTGTAGTAGCCGGAGGTCGAGACCCCCAGCAGGCGTGCCGTGCGGGTGATCGCGGTGGTCGCGCACTCTGCGGCCATCAACTCGAACCGGTCTACTTCGGTCCGTTGGCGGCAAAGTACGCCGAGGCTTTTTTCAGGAACGCGATGTCTTTCTCCTGCTCGGCGACCTGCTTACGCAACCGCGCCAACTCGGTGCGCTCGGCCGGGGTCAGCGGCACCTCGTCGCGGGCGGCTGCAGCCTCGATGCGGCGACGTTCGTCGGCGACCCACCGCCCGAGCAGCCCCTCGTTGAGGCCCAGTTCGCGTGCGACCTCGGCGATCGTGCGTCCGGAATCGATCACCCGATGAGCGGCCTCGACC
>NZ_BCSX01000061.1 GCF_001570425.1 Mycolicibacterium brisbanense | reverse complement strand
GTTGCAGCCCGCTGATATCGATTACATCGAGGCGCACGGGACCGGTACGGCGTTGGGTGATCCGATCGAGTTGGACGCGTTGGCGCAGGTTTTCGCCGATCGTGGGGATGCTGCCCCGTTGGTGGTGGGTTCGGTGAAGACCAATCTGGGTCATCTCGAATCGGCTGCGGGGATCGCCGGTTTCATCAAAACCGTGCTCAGTGTGCGCTACGGCTACATCCCCAAACACCTCAACTTCCACCAACTCACCCCCCACGCCAGCCACGACGCCACCCGCTTGACCATCGCATCGTCGGCGTTGGAATGGCCCACCGTGCCGCGGCCGCGCCGGGCCGGGGTGTCTTCGTTCGGGGTCAGCGGGACCAACGCACACATCATCATCGAGCAGGCGCCGTCTCCCGAACCTGCGGTGTGGGAGCCGGATTCACCGGTGACGACGTTGGTGGTGTCAGGCAAATCGCCTCAGCGGATCGCCGCGACCGCGGCCATGCTCGCCCAGTGGATGACCGGCCCCGGCGCCGAAGTCCGACTCGCCGACGTCGCCCACACCCTCAACCACCACCGCACCCAGCACCGCAGCTTCGCCACCATCTGCGCGCGCGACCACACCCAGGCGGTTGCCGGACTGTCGGCCCTGGCGGCGGGCCAGGCGGCGGTCGGCGTCGTCGGCGCGCACGAGGGGCCGTGCCGGCCGGGCCGGGTGTTCGTCTACTCCGGACAAGGCTCCCAATGGGCCGGCATGGGCCGCCGACTACTCACCGACGAACCCGCCTTCGCGACCGCCATCGACACCCTCGAACCTGCCTTCCGGGCCGAGGTCGGGTTCTCTCTGCGAGAGGTGCTCGAGACGGCAGAACCGCTGACCGGTATCGAACGTATCCAGCCCGTGCTGACCGCCCTGCAACTCGCGTTGACCGAGTTGTGGCGGCACTACGGCGTGGTGCCCGACGCCGTCATCGGACACTCCATGGGCGAAGTCGCCGCCGCCGTCACCGCAGGCGCACTCAGCCCGGCCGAAGGACTGCGCGTCATCGCCACCCGCTCCCGCCTCATGGCACGCCTGGCCGGCCACGGCGCGATGGCACTGCTCGAACTCGATCCTGCCTCGACTCTGGGGTTGATCGCCGAGTACCCGGACGTGACACTGGCGGTCTATGCGTCACCGACCCAGACGGTGATCGCCGGCCCACCGGCCGACGTCGACATGTTGATCGCGAAGGTCGCGCAGCAGAACCGGTTGGCACGACGCATAGACGTCGACGTCGCGTCGCACCACCCGACCATCGATCCGGTGCTACCGGACCTGCGGGCTGCGTTGAGCGACCTCGCGCCGAAACCGCCGACGATCCCGATCATCTCGACCACCTACGACCAGAGTCAGACGCCGACACCGCGTTTCGACGCCGATCACTGGGTCGCCAACCTACGCCGCCCGGTACGGTTCAGTCAGGCTGTCGCGGCGGCCGGGGCCGATCATGCCACCTTCGTCGAGATCAGCCCGCACCCGCTGTTGACCCATTCGATCGCAGACACTCTCGCAGGCACGCACTTCCACACCGTGGCCACCCTGCAGCGCGATGGCGACGACACCCACACGTTCCACACCAATCTGAACTCGGCTCACACCGGTACACCACCGCCGACACCGCATCCGCCCGAACCGCATCCGGTGTTGCCCGCAACCCCGTGGCACCACACGCAGTTGTGGATCAAGCCGACGGCCCCGCAACGTCATGCGCACGCGGCGGGATCGAACGGATGGAACTATGAATCCGACTGGCCGATCGGGCCGATCACCGCTGCCGATACCGCGGGCGATGGCTCCTGGGTGGTGTTCGCCGACGACGGGCGCGCTGCCCAGGTGAGCAGTGCGATCGGAGACACAGCTGCCGTCACCGTCCTGCCGATGGACACCCTGGCAGACGGCGCAGCGGCAAGCGAGTTGCCGGACATTCTCGGCAGGGCCGCGAATGTTCTTTACGCCCCTGATCTTTCGGCTTCAGACCACTTACCCGAATGGGGTTACCGGCTGTTCAACACGGCCAGGCGCCTCACGGCCGCACTTTCCACGATGGCGGTACCACCCCGGATGTTCATCCTGGGACGGCGTGACGATCCCGACGATCACCCGGCAGGTGCGGCCGACGCCGTGCTGTGGGGGTTGGGGCGGGCGCTGGCGTCGGAGCACCCCGAGATCTGGGGCGGGGTCGTCGACATCGACGAGACCGAGCCAGCCGGCCCGGAGGCGGACGCAGAAGCGGCACCGGTCGGCGACATCAAAGACGTGTGGCGGGTCTGCGAGCCCCACGAACGTCGGACCCTGCTGCAGAACCATGTCGGCGTCCTGGTCGCCGCCGTGATGGGGCTCCCGTCACCTCAGTCGCTCAACCCCGACGCGGATTTCTTTGAGCTGGGCATGGATTCGTTGATGAACGTGATACTGCAACGCGCGCTTGCCGAGACCCTCGGCGAGGTACTGCCCCAGACAGTCGTTTTCGACTATCCGACGGTCACGGAGCTCGCCGACCACCTCGCCGAGATCGCCGACGCCGACCTACCGGAAAGCGTGGGTTGATTTTTATGGTTGGTGCTGGGGCGGATCGTCGGGCGATTATTGCTGAGGCGTTGCATCGGATTGATGAGTTGACGGCGCGGTTGGCGGTGGCTGAGCGTGCTGATGTTGAGCCGGTAGCTGTGGTGGGGTTGGGTTGTCGGTTGCCGGGTGGGGTGGGTTCTGCGGATCAGTTTTGGCAGTTGTTGCAGGACGGGCGTAGTGGGATTGTGCCGGTGCCGGGGGATCGGTGGGATGTTGAGGAGTTTTATTCGGCGGATTCGTCGGTGCCGGGGACGATTTGTTCGCGTGATGGTGGGTTTTTGACGTCGTGGTGTCCGGATGAGTTTGATGCGGAGTTTTTTGGGATTGCGCCGCGGGAGGCGGCGGCGATGGATC
>NZ_BCSX01000060.1 GCF_001570425.1 Mycolicibacterium brisbanense | reverse complement strand
CCCGCACAAGCGGCGGAGCATGTGGATTAATTCGATGCAACGCGAAGAACCTTACCTGGGTTTGACATGCACAGGACGTCGGCAGAGATGTCGGTTCCCTTGTGGTCTGTGTGCAGGTGGTGCATGGCTGTCGTCAGCTCGTGTCGTGAGATGTTGGGTTAAGTCCCGCAACGAGCGCAACCCTTGTCCTATGTTGCCAGCGGGTTATGCCGGGGACTCGTAGGAGACTGCCGGGGTCAACTCGGAGGAAGGTGGGGATGACGTCAAGTCATCATGCCCCTTATGTCCAGGGCTTCACACATGCTACAATGGCCGGTACAAAGGGCTGCGATACCGTGAGGTGGAGCGAATCCTTTCAAAGCCGGTCTCAGTTCGGATCGGGGTCTGCAACTCGACCCCGTGAAGTCGGAGTCGCTAGTAATCGCAGATCAGCAACGCTGCGGTGAATACGTTCCCGGGCCTTGTACACACCGCCCGTCACGTCATGAAAGTCGGTAACACCCGAAGCCGGTGGCCTAACCCCTTGTGGGAGG
>NZ_BCSX01000059.1 GCF_001570425.1 Mycolicibacterium brisbanense | reverse complement strand
CGGCGATCGCACTCAAGGTTCGCCCGCAGGCCAGGCCGTCGGCGATGGCCACGCGGTCGGCCAGGCAGAGATATCGCGAGCTGATCACCGGTGACCCGGCAGGAAGCGTTGTCACCTTCGCTCTATATCGGGTGCCGCTGGCATAGTCGACCACCGTGCCGTCCGGGTAGGTCCGTGTCGCGCCCACTTTGACGATCCCGGCGCGCCAATCCCGGCCGGTACGTGAGTGCACACCCACTTCACCGGCGGCCTGCCTCACCGACCAGCCCTGCTGCAGCAATTCATGGAAACGCTGCTTAGCCTGCCTCTTTGGCGCTGTCAGGTCGACGTGTTCATCGATGAGCCCGCCCGCCACGAGCACCCGACGTGCCCGCCCCTGCGAAACCCCACTGGCCTTGGCGGCCCGACGGATCGACCCGGTCGCACGAAAAACCGCCACCACCAACTCGCGATCCAGCTGACCCCACCGGGTGCCCGATGACCCACGCGCACGCCCAGTGGCCTGCAAAATCCGATAACACCGCTGCCACGAAATCCCCAGCTGCCCAGCAGCTTGCCGCACCGGCACGCCACTATCA
>NZ_BCSX01000058.1 GCF_001570425.1 Mycolicibacterium brisbanense | reverse complement strand
CAGCGTACTCGGCCGGCGTCTGGTAGCCCAGGGCCGAGTGGCGGTGGCGGGTGTTGTGTTCGTGTTTGAAGTCGCCGATGACCACGCGGGCCTCCAGCAGGCTGTTCCAGTGGTTGCGGTTGAGGCACTCCTTCCGTAGGCGGTTGTTGAATGATTCGATGAAACCGTTGTTCCACGGCGTGCCCGGCGGGATGTAGGACAGACCGAGCTGTCCGTCGCAGAACTGTTGCAGCGCTTGAGAAATCATTTCAGGCCCGTTGTCGAGCCGCAGCACTTCCGGTGGTCCACCGGTAGCGGCGAACACCTTGTTGAGCTCGTCGACGAGCCGATCGCCGGTGATGGAGCGCTCCACGACGTTCAGCAGTGACTCGCGGGTGTGCTCGTCGACCATCGAGGCAATCTTGATGGCCTTGCCATCGACGGTGGAGTCGAACTGGAAATCGATCGCCCACACCACCTTCGGCGCGTCGGCCACCACCGGCGCCACCGACGAGATTCCGGCCCGCTTGCGTGGGCTGCGGACCCGCACCTGCAGGCCCTCCTCACGCCAGAGCCGGCCGATCTTCTTCTTGTTGACCTGGCGGCCTTCGTCGTAGCGCAACGCCGCCCACGCTCGCCGGAACCCATGACACGGGTTCTTCGTGGCGTACGCGCGCAACCAGGCCCTCAGCTGGGCGTCTGGATCATCGGGTGTCTGTGCTTGCGGGTGGCGGCGGTAGGTGGAGCGGGCCAGCCCAACGACCTTGCACGCCAACCGCTCCGACATGCTCAGTACGTCTTTGAGCATGTCCACGGCGCGGCGCTTGGCAGCTGGGCTCAGAATTTTCCCTTCGCGACCTCCCGCAAGGCGTCCTTCTCCAGCTCGGCTTCGGCCAACAGCCGCTTGAGGCGGGCGTTCTGCTCGCGCAGCTCCTTGAGCTCCTTGGCCGCGTCGGTGTCCATCCCGCCGTAGCCGCGGCGCCAGTTGTACAGCGTGGCCGGCGACACCTCCAGCTCGGCAGCAATCTCCTCACCGGTCTTGCCCTCGGCAGCCAGCTCATCGGCACGGCGCAGCTTGCGCACGATGTCCTCCGC
>NZ_BCSX01000057.1 GCF_001570425.1 Mycolicibacterium brisbanense | reverse complement strand
TTGAGTTGCTGGGCGACGTGTTCGAGGTCTTCGGGTCCGTAGATGCTCAGGTCGGTGCCTTTGGGGAAGTATTGGCGCAGCAGGCCGTTGGTGTTTTCGTTGGTGCCGCGCTGCCAGGGGCTGGCCGGGTCGCAGAAGTAGACCTGCATGTCGGTGGCGATGGAGAACTGCTGATGGCCGGCCATCTCGGCGCCTTGATCCCAGGTCAGCGATCCCCGCAGATGCGCCGGCAGGGTCATCATGGTGGCGATCAACCCGTCGCGGACGGCCTCGGCGGTGTGCCCGTGGGGCAGGTGCACCAGCAGTGTGTAGCGAGTGGCACGTTCGACCAGGGTGGCGATCGCGGACTTGTTGAGCGCGCCCATGATCAAGTCGCCTTCCCAGTGTCCTGGCACTGCACGGTCGTTGATGGTGGCGGGTCGATCAGAGATCATGAGCATCGGATCGGCGAAGCGCTGATACCGTTCGCCGGGGACCCGATGCGGTTTGCGCCGGGTGCGTCCTGTCCGAAGTGCTTGGGCCACTTCTTTTTTCAGTCCACCCCGGGCCTGGAAATACAGGGCTTGATAGATCGTTTCGTGGCTCACCCGCATGCTCTCGTCGTCGGGGAAGTCGGTGACCAAACGATGCGAGATCTGTTCGGGCGACAACCGCTGCAACAATCCATCTTTCACCTGTTCGCGCAACCTCTGATTGGACACCAGTTTGGACTGCTTCGGGCGAGCGCGGGCCGCCGCGGCGGCCGCATCGGCCTGATACGGCAGATAGAGCCCACCGGCGCTGTGGGCGCGGACCTCCCGCGACACCGTCGAGGTGGCTCTGCCGATCAGCT
>NZ_BCSX01000056.1 GCF_001570425.1 Mycolicibacterium brisbanense | reverse complement strand
GCATCAAAATCCCCTTCACCGGATCCGCCAGCGACATCAACGCCGGCACCGGCATCAGCCTGCAGGGCAAGGTCTACCTCAAGCCCGGCACCGTCACCATCGTCCCCATCGACAAAAAGTCGTTCAAGGGCAAGGGAACCCGCGTGACCATCACCGGGGTGCGCATCAAGTTCGACCAGTGCGCCGGTCAGTCATTCATCCGCACCTACTCCACACTGACCAGCTCCACCGACAACACCGACGACGTCGTCACCTACCTCGGCGTGACCAAGGCCGTCTAACCCACGCCCCGCACACCACACCGACATGACCACCGCCGTCGATCCCTCGGACACGCAACCCACGAGAGGCACAAGTCCCCGCATGTTCAATCGTCTCGCCACCCTGGCAGCAGTCTGCATGTTGGCCCCGGTCGCCGTGGCACCCCTGGCCTCCGCCGACCCGCCACCACCGCCCCCACCGCCGGCCGATCCCGCCGCCGACGGCCCCCCACCCGACAACGGCCTGGTCGCCTCCGCCGAACCCGGCGTCGTGACCACCCCCGACGGCTGGAAACTCACCGTCGCGGCCACCAACGAAAGCCAGCTGCCCATTGCGCCGCTGACCACCGCCGCGTCCTCGCGGGAATACCTCGTCGCGGGCACCTTCACCGGCACCGTCACCGGCAGCGGTTCGACCACCCTCACCGGCGGCACCCTCGACACCGGCTACCAAATCGGCTGCGGCATCGAACTCGGCCAAGTCCGTTTGATCGGGTCGATCGGTCTGAGCACCTCCGGGTCCACCCTGGCCGGCATCATCCCCACCGGTGTGAGCATGCCGCTGTCGGGCACCCTGGAAATCCACCCCAAGCCCGGTACCGTCACCAACGTCTCGGTGGACAAGAAGTCGTTCAAGGCAGCACCGGTGCGCGTCACGCTCAAGGATGTGCACATCAAGGTCGACGGCTGCGTCGGACAATCCTTCCTACGCTCCTACGCCACCCTCACCAGCTCCACCACCGACACCGACGACGTCGTCGCCTACTACGGCGTCACCAAGGCCGTCTGACGATCTGAGTGAAAGCGAAACACGAAGGCATGAGCGAGAACTCAGAAGGCACATCCGCAGTCAGGAACGCGGTGGCCACCCTCGCCGCAGCCGGGCTGTTCGCGGTCGGCGCGGCGGTTGCCTGCTCGGCAACCGCCGCCGCCGATCCGGCACCGCCACCGGATGTTCCGGGTCCTCCCGCGGTGGCCGCCCCGGCCCCCGCGCCTGAACCGCCGCCCCCGCCCGGACCGGAGGTACCCGTCGCGGGCGCACCGCTCGGGCCGAACGGGCTGTCGGTGCTGGCCCAGAACGGCGATGAGTCGGCTCCGGGCAAACTGGGTGTTCCCAACGGAATCGACATGAGCCCGGGCGCCCTGCTCGGGCAGTACCCGGTTCCGTCGGCACCGGGTGCGGGTCCGCCCACCAACGCACCGAACCTCCGCGCGTTCAACAACGGGAACTTCTTCCCGCAGAACGAGAAACCGTCGGCACCCGGTCAGGGGACCGTCGTCGGCGTCGCTCCGGGTCAGGAGAACGCCGACATCTCGGGGCTCGACTGGCTGCGGCAGATCCACACGCTGTACCGCAACGGCAATCTGCATGGCGGGATGCTCGGCCAGGTGCCCAAAGAGCAACTCGGCGAACCTCTTCCGGGGACCGCGCCCCCGCCTGGCACCAACATTCCGCAGGGCCTCGGTGAGAACCTGCCGGATCCAGCCGGGCCACCGCCGGCTCCGGGCGCACCGGTGATCCCGCCGCCGCCCGGCGCACCGCCCGCACCGTGAGACATTCGGGCAGCGTTCGGTGATATCCGGACGCTGCCCGAACGTTTATGCTGGATAGGGCATACGCAGTCCAGCTCTCGGGAGGCCGCGATGTCGGTTCGACCGAAACGCGCTCTGTTCGCGATCACCGCTGCCGCCGTTGGCATATCGCTCGGTTACGCTGCCGGCGCTGCTGCCGACCCTCGCGCAGGCGCCCAGTCAGCCGCCGACACCATCGGTGATCTCACCGCCCAGGGCTACAACGTGCAGATCAACTGGGTCAGCGGCGTCAGCAATGAGCCACTCGCACGCTGCAAGGTCACCGCGGTGCACAACCCCGACCGCTCCCCTGGCGCCGTGCCCGCCAATACCACTGTGTACGTGGATGTTTCGTGCCCCAACGAACCCGACGACTCAGGCGTCTGGGGCGGTATCGGCATCGGGTTCGGCTGAGCTGACTCCTCAGAACGCAGCGCCATTGGGCGCCGTCGTGCTCTGGTACGGATTCGACATCGTGGTCGTCGCGGGAGCCGTGGTCGTCGCAGGCGCCTCCTCGACCGGCGGTGGAGCCTCCACCGGCGGGGGTGGCGGGGTATCGGAGGTGGTCACGACGCCGGACGGGCGCGAGTACGACGTGGTGGTCGATGTGGTGCGTGACGTCGTCGCCGATGTTGTGGCGGTGCTCGATCCCGGCGAGTCGACAGGTGGGGGCGGCTCGCTGGAGTGCTGTGAGGTCATGACAACCGCCACGATCAACGCCACTATCGCGACAATTCCCCCGAGACCGGCCAGCGCAACCGCGGCGGGGCGCTCGTGCCACGGCGTGGTTTCGGCCGTTTCGCCGTGCTGATTCGTGTCCAACACGGGTCAGGAGATCCCATCCACGACGCGGACGCCGTTGTCGGCCAACATGCTTTCATTATCGGGTAGAGACCTCAGGCACGGACCAGCCGGGGTGCACAAGCGCTACGCTCACGCCATGGCCGAATCCGTCCTGCTCGACGTCTCCGACCGCATCGCGCTCATCACGGTCAACGATCCCGAGCGCCGCAATGCGGTCACCTTCGAAATGTCAGCGGCCCTCAGGGCCGCCGTCGACACTGCCGAAGCCGACCAGGGCGTGCACGCCGTGATCGTCACCGGAGCCGGCAAAGCCTTCTGCGCCGGTGCGGATCTCACAGCGCTGGGCGCCGCCACCGAGGACGGTTTACGCAAGATCTACGACGGTTTCCTGGCCATCGCGCACTGCACGTTGCCGACCATCGCGGCGGTGAACGGTGCCGCCGTCGGGGCGGGCCTGAACCTCGCGCTGGCCGCGGATGTCCGGATCGCCGGACCCGGGGCACTGTTCGATCCCCGCTTCCAGAAGCTCGGCATCCATCCCGGCGGGGGCGCCACGTGGATGCTGCAACGGGCGGTCGGGCCCCAGGTCGCCCGGGCGGCTCTGCTGTTCGGAATGCGGTTCGACGCCGACGCAGCGCTGCGGCACGGCCTGGCGCTGAGCATTGCCGTCGATCCGGTGGGGGCGGCCCGGGAGCTCGCGGCCGGCCCCGCGAGCGCTCCGCGCGACGTCGTCATCGCCACCAAGGCATCGATGCGGGCCACCGCCAATCCAGGGGTCATCGACATCGACCAGCATCGGATGGCCGTCGACACCGAGTTGGGGCCGCAGGCCGCCTCCATCGAATCGCCTGAATTCGCCAGTCGGCTCGCAGCGGCGAAGCGCAAGTAGCGCGGTCTACAGGTCGAGCAACGCCAACTCCGGCGCCTCGATCAGGTTCTTCAGCTCGACCAGAAACGCGGCGGCCTGTGCCCCGTCGGCGATCCGGTGGTCGAAGGCACAGGTCAAGGTCATGATCGGGCGCGCCGTCACGGCTCCGTCGACGACCACCGGTCGCGGCTTGAGCGACCCCATACCGAGAATCGCCGCCTCCGGATAGTTGATCACCGGAACTCCGTCGTCGAGCCCGAGCGCACCGTAGTTCGACACCGTGAACGTCGATCCCGTCAGTTGCTGCGGCGTCAGCGATCCGGCCCGCGCACCGTCGACGAGCCGCGAAACCGTTTGGGCCAGTTCGCGTGTGGTGAGGCGCTGGGCATTGGCGACGACGGGCACCAATAGACCCCGAGGGGCGGCGACACCGAACCCGAGGTGAACGGCGGGATGCTGATGGATGCGGGGACGCTCGTCGGTGACCACCCAGGTCGAGTTCAGGATCGGATGCCGCCGCAGAGCGATCACCAACATCCGCAGGGTGAGGACGAACGGGGTGACGGGTAGTCCGTTGTCCGCGGCGAGGATCCGGTCCCGGAGTGCAAGCAGCGCAGTGCAATCCACCTCGACGCTCGCGTGTGCATCGGGTATCTCACGGTGTGCCAACATCATTCGTCGCGCCATCTCGGCCTGGACGCCGCGCACGTCGAGCCGTTCGGCACCGTCGGCCGCGGCGAGCACATCGTCGCGGGTGATGATGCCTTCGGGGCCGGATCCCGGTGCCAGCGTGGTGAGGTCGACGTGCAATTCAGCGGCCAACTTGCGCACCGGCGGTTTCGCCCGTGGCCGCCCGGATTCTGGGGTGGGCGTGCGGCGTCGGCTGGCATCCATCGAATCGTCGGCCCCGTAGCCGACCAAAACGGCCTTACGTGCCGTGCCGGTGCCGTTCGTGGGTGTGCGGGCCGGGGCCGATTCGCTGGTTTCTATCCTTGCCAACAACGCCCCGACGGCCAACGTGTCGCCTGCCGCCCCGCCGAGTTCGAGAACCTGCCCCGCATACGGGCTGGGAATCTCGACCTCGGCCTTGTTGGTCTCGACCGTGCACAGCGTCTGGTTCAACGCGACGGTGTCGCCGACGGCCACGTTCCAGCCTGTGATGGTGGCGTCCTGAAGTCCCTCACCGAGGTCGGGAACCAGGAACTCCCGGTTCACGGCTGACCCATCGCACGCTCGACGCAGTCGAGTAGCCGGTCCACGCCGGGCAACCACAGCTTCTCCAGCCGGGCCGGCGGATACGGCGTGTCAAAACCGGTGGCGCGCAACACCGGAGCCTCGAGGTCGTAGAACAGTTCCTCCGAGATACGCGCGGCCAGCTCTGACCCGAAGCCGAGAGTGCGCGGGCCCTCGTGCATCACCACGGCTCGGCCTGTTCGGCGCACCGAGTCGGCGATCGTGTCGAAGTCCAGTGGGTTGAGCGTGCGCAGATCGAGGATCTCCAGGCTCCAGCCCCGTTCGGCGGCCAGGTCCGCCGCGCTCAGTGCGGTGGCGACCAACCCGCCATAGGTGATCACCGTGACGTCGGATCCGGTGCGCCGCACCGCCGCCCGCCCGAGCGGCAGCCCAGGGGTGGCCGTGTCGACGGCTTCACGTGCCCAGTAGCGGCGCTTGGGTTCCAGGTAGATCACCGGGTCCGGGCAGGAGATGGAGTGTCGCAACAGCCAGTACGCGTCCGACGGCGTCGAGGGCACCACCACCTTGAGACCGGCGGTGTGCAGCCAGTAGCTCTCGGTGGATTCGGAGTGGTGCTCGACCGCGCCGATGCCACCGAACGACGGGATGCGGATGGTCACTGCCAGATTGACGTCGCCGTGGGTGCGCATGCGGTATTTGGCCAGGTGGCTGACGATCTGGTCGAAGGCCGGGTAGCTGAACCCGTCGAACTGGATCTCCGGCACCGGGATGAACCCGCGGATCGCCATTCCGATCGCGAGCCCGACGATGGCCGACTCGGCCAGTGGTGTGTCGAAACACCGGTCCGCACCGAATGTTTCGGTCAACCCCTCGGTTACCCGGAACACTCCGCCCAGCGTGGCGACATCCTCGCCGAACACCAGCACGTGATCGTCGGCCGCCATCGCGTCGTGCAACGCGCGGTTGATCGCTTGCACCATCGTGAGTTCGGTGGTGGCGGGAACCGGTCTGAGGATCGGCCCCCACGGCTCCTGCGAATCACCTTGCGCGGCAGGCCGGTCGATGATCTGAGTCATTTTTGCTCACGCCTCCTTCGCCAGCTCGGCCAGCAGTTCGTCGCGTTGCCGCGCGAGCTCCGGCGTGATCTCGGCATAGACGGTGTCGAACAACTCGGCGGGGTCGTGATCGGCTCCACCGACGATGGCGTCGCGCAGTTCGGCGCACAAGCGGTGTGACCGCGCGGCAACCCGTTCCTGCAAGCGCTCGGTGAACAGGCCCACGGATTCCAGATAAGTGCGATAGCGGGCAATCGGGTCGCGGGTCAGCCAGTCCTGCACCTCTGCGGCGGACCGGTACCGGGTCGGGTCGTCGGATGTGGTGTGCGGACCCATCCGGTAGGTCACGGCTTCGATCAGCGTGGGCCCGCCCCCATGGCGCGCCCGTTCGGCAGCCTCGGCCATCACGGCGTAACAGGCCAGTACGTCGTTGCCGTCGACGCGGATACCGGGCATGCCGTAGCCGACGGCCCGGTGCGCGATGGACGGTCCCGCCATCTGGTGGGCGACCGGGACCGAGATGGCCCATTGATTGTTCTGGATGAAGAACACGCACGGCGCGTTGAACACCGACGCCATGTTGAACGCCTCGTGCGCATCGCCCTCGCTGGTGGCGCCGTCACCCATGAAGGCGACCGTCACCGAGTCCTCGCCGAGCCGCTCGGCGGCCATCGCCGCACCGACCGCGTGCAGCCCGTGGGTGCCGATCGCGATGGCGACCGGGGCAACGCAGTGACTGGTGAATTCGAGGCCACCGTGCCAGGCACCCCGCCACACCGCACCGATCTGCCCCGGGGTGATGCCGCGCAGCAGGAAGGCGCCGATCTCCCGGTACTGCGGGAACAGCCAGTCGGTTTTGCGCAGGCACGCCGCGGCACCGATCTGCGCAGCCTCCTGGCCCCGGCACGACGCGTACAGCGCGAGTTCGCCCTGGCGTTGCAGGTTGATGAACTCGGTGTCCAGGTCGCGGGTCACGACCATGGACTCGTAGAGCCAGCTCAATGTTTCGGGCGGCAGATCGCGGCTGTAGCGCGTCTCGGATGTCGGTGATCCGTCGGCCTCGACCAGCCGCACCGGATCTTCTTCGACGCTCTGCGGCGTCGCATATGGCTCAGCCATACCGCCTCCTGTTCGGTGACGGCATGTTCCGCCGTCGGTCCGCGAGGTGCTCAGCGCGGCGGCGGTACAAACAAAACCCCTGGTGAGAGGCCGCCGGCTAGTCGCCTGGGTGTGGCGCTAGCTGGACGATCGCTCGGACGTCGCAGCGCTGGGGCATCACCGCCATTATGCGCCCGAATCGGATGCGCCCGCGGTCAACGCTGGTAACGGATTGGAGGCGTGTCGGCTACGGCATGCGTGTAGTCGGTACACAATGTCCGTTCCGGACCCCGTGACGAGCGTGCAGCTTGACGACGTGACGAAGGGGAAATGCCACAGCAAGCTGCACACTCGCCACAGTGTGTGGATCAGGACATCACAGCGGAGCCAGGGCGACGATGCGCTCCGCGCGCCGCAGCACAGGGGCGTCGACCATGAGACCGTCGTGCTGGAAGACACCGCGTTCGGTGGCCACGCGGTCGAGGACGGCCCGCGCCCACTCGATCTGCTCATCGGTCGGGGTATAGCCGGCCCGGATCACCGCGACCTGCGACGGATGGATCGCCACCTTGGCGTCGAACCCGACCGCCACCGCGTCGTCGACCTCTGCTCGCAGTCCATCGAGATCTTTGATGTCGAGGTACACCGAGTCGAGTGCCATCTTCCCGTAGGCCTTGGCTGCCAGCAGCGTCTGCGAGCGGACATGCTGCGCGACGTCGCGATATCTGCCGTCGGGCCACCGGTTGGCCGTACCGCCGGTTACCGCGAACAGATCCTCGGCACCCCACATCACCGCCAACGCGTTGTCGGCCTGCACGAGGTCGACGACGTTGAGCGCGCCCAGCGGAGTCTCGATGAGGACCACCACATCCAACGGCGCCAATGCCCGAACCTGGTCGAGGTGCTCGGATTTGGCCAGCATCACCGTGGTGTAGTCGGTCGCGGCCACGGCCTCGAGGTCGAGCTGGTGGTCGGCGGTGGTGGCCGGATTGACCCGGACCACGGTGCGGGCCGGGTCCAGCCGCGTGTCGATCAGTGCCTGGCGCGCCGCGGGGCGGTCCTTGGCCGCGACTCCGTCCTCGAGATCGAGGATCACGACGTCGGCTGCCGCTGCGGCCTTTTCGAATCGCTCGGGCCGGTCGGCCGGGCAGAACAACCAGCCGGGCCCGTTGTTCGTGAGGGCCATTACTGCTCGCCTTCCGGACGCATCCGCACCATCGTCTTACGTGACGCGGTCGCGACGATGTCGCCGTGCTGGTTACGTCCGGTGTGGGCGAACGTCACGATGCCCTCACCCGGACGGCTCTTGGATGCGCGCTTCTCGGTGATCTCGGTTTCGGCGTACAGCGTGTCACCGTGGAAAAGCGGTTTGGGAAAGGCGATTTCGGAGAAACCCAGGTTGCCGACGATGGTGCCCTGGGTGAGCTGAGCGACCGAGAGACCGACCAGCGTCGACAACGTCAGCATCGAGTTGACCAGCCGTGCATTGAACGGCGGAAGCGCGTCGGAAAACGCCGCATCGAGGTGCAGCGCCTGGGTATTCATGGTCAGCGTGGTGAACAGGACATTGTCGGCCTCGGTGAGGGTGCGGCCCGGCCGGTGCAGGTAACGCACCCCGATCTCGAACTCCTCGAACCACAGGCCGCGCTGCTCGATTACTTTCCTGTCACTCACAGACCGGCCTCCCGAGCGATCAGCATCAGCTGCACTTCGGTTGTGCCCTCACCGATTTCGAGGATCTTGCTGTCGCGGTAGTGCCGGGCTACCGGGTATTCGTTCATGAACCCGTAGCCGCCGAACACCTGCGTGGCATCGCGGGCGTTGTCCATCGCGGCCTCGCTGGCGACCAGCTTGGCCACCGCCGCGGCCTTCTTGAAGGGCTTGCCCGCCAGCATCAACGCGGCGGCGTCGTAGTAGGCGGCCCGGGCAGTGTGGGCGCGGGCTTCCATGCGCGCGATCTTGAAGGCGATGGCCTGGTAGGTGCCGATGGCCGCGCCGAAGGCCTGACGTTCCTTGGCGTACTTGACGCATTCGTCGACGCACCCCTGTGCGACACCGACCGACAGCGCGGCGATCGCGATGCGGCCCTCGTCGAGGATGCGCAGGAAGTTGGCGTAGCCACGCCCGCGCTCACCGAGCAGGTTCTCGGCAGGCACGCGGACGTCGTCGAAACTCAGCGGATGCGTGTCCGAGGCGTTCCAGCCGACCTTGTTGTACGCCGGCTCGGCCGTGAAGCCCTTGGTCGGAACCGGCACCAGGATCGACGAGATCTCTTTTTTGCCACCGGCTTTCTCACCCGTGACCGCGGTGACGGTCACAAGTTTGGTGATGTCGGTGCCCGAGTTGGTGATGAATTGCTTGGAGCCGTTGATCACCCAGCTGTCGCCGTCGAGCTTCGCGGTGGTCTTGGTGGCGCCTGCGTCGCTGCCGCCGCCCGCCTCGGTCAGGCCGAACGCGCCCAGCGCCTTGCCGCTGGCCAGCAGCGGCAGCCACTCCTGCTTCTGCGCGTCGTTGCCGAAGCGGTACACGGGCATCGCGCCCAGCGACACCCCGGCCTCGAGCGTGATCGCCACGCTCTGGTCGACCTTGCCGAGTTCCTCGAGCGCGAGGCACAGCGCGAAGTAGTCCCCGCCCATGCCGCCGTACTCCTCGGGGAACGGCAGGCCGAACAGGCCCATCTCGGCCATGCCGTCGATCACCTCGTACGGGAACGAATGCTCCTCGTCGTGCTTGGCGCTCACCGGTGCGACCACGCTCTGGGCGAAGTCGCGGACCGTCTTGGCCAGCTGCTCGTAGTGGTCGGGCAGCGTTCCGGTGGAAAGAAATTCGCTCATGATTGGGTCTCCTGTGTTGCAGCGGTGATTCGGGCCAGCGGCTGACCCACTTTGACCTGGTCGCCGACGGCGACGAGTAGTTCGACGGTGCCGTCGACCGGCGCGGTCAATGCGTGTTCCATCTTCATCGCCTCGACGGTGACCACCATGGCGCCCGCCGCGACCGCGTCGCTGTGGTTCACGCCAACGGCGACAACAGAACCCGGCATCGGGCTGGTCAACTCGGCATCCCCGCTGTGCTCGTCATCGGGGCGCACCGGCGCTTCGCGGACCTCCGCGACGGTCCAGACGCGCCCGCCGCCGGCCAGCCACAGCCGGCCGTCGGTCGCGGCGACGAGGTACTCGGTGCGCAGGCCGTCCAATGTGACCGCCAGCAGCCCGTCGTCGAAAGAGGCACTGACGGTGTGGTTTCCGCCGTTCTCGACGGCCGCCGAGGCTCGGTCGGGGGTTCCGGTGAGATAGACGTGATCGGTGCGGCCGGTGGCCTGCAGCCGGAACGCTGCCGGTGCCCGCCCGCCGACACGCCAGCCGGACGGCAGCTGCCAGAGGCTGTCACCCGCCTCCGACCAGTGCCGCAGCCACAGATACGACGCGGCCGCGATCATCTGTTCGTCCCCGACGGCGGTCGGGGTGAAATCGGGTGCGCGACGGTCCAGCAGACCGGTGTCGAGACGGCCTGCGGCAACATCGGGATCGGCCAGTAGGAAGCGCAGGAATTCGGTGTTGGTGGTGACGCCGAGGACCGCGGTGTCGGCGAGCGCCCGGTCCAGGGTGTGCAGCGCGGCGGCGCGATCGTCGCCGTATGCGATGACCTTGGCGAGCATCGGGTCGTAGTCGCTGCCGACCACGGTTCCGGCCGCCAGACCCGAGTCGACACGGATACCGGCTCCGGTGGGTTCGCTCAGTCCGAGCACCGGTCCGCCGGTCGGAAGGAAGCCGTTGGCAGGATCCTCGGCGTAGACCCGGGCCTCGACGGCATGCCCGGTCATCACGATGTCGTCCTGGCTCAATGAAAGCTTGTCGCCTGCGGCGATGCGAATCTGCTGCTCCACCAAGTCGATACCGGTGACCATCTCGGTGACCGGGTGTTCGACCTGCAACCGCGTGTTCATCTCCATGAAGAAGAACTCGTCGGGTTTGTCGGCGGAGACGATGAACTCGACGGTGCCCGCACCGGTGTAGTCGACGCTGCGCGCGGTATCGCATGCGGCAGCGCCGATCCGGGCCCGGGTGGCGGGATCCAGCAGCGGCGACGGCGCCTCTTCGATGACCTTCTGGTGGCGGCGCTGCAGGCTGCATTCCCGCTCACCGAGGTGGATCACGTTGCCGTGGCCATCGGCGAGAACCTGGACCTCGATGTGCCGGGGCCGCAACACGAACCGTTCGAGGAACAAGGTGTCGTCGCCGAACGCGGCAGCCGCCTCGCGTCGCGCGGACGCCAGCGCACCCGGTAGTTCGGCCGCCTCGTGCACCACGCGCATGCCCTTGCCGCCGCCACCGGCGGACGGCTTCACCAGCACCGGGAAGCCGACCTCGGGGGCACCGCTGATCAGATCGTCGTCGGTGAGGCCGGGGCTTTCGTCTTTGGTCCTCCTCGCGTGCGGGACGATACCAGGCACGACAGGCACTCCGAACGCGGACACGGCCGCTTTGGCCGCGATCTTGTCGCCCATGGTGGCGATCGCGGTGGCGGGCGGGCCGATGAACACGATCCCTGCGTCCTGCAGTGCTGCGGCGAATTCGGCGTTCTCGGAAAGGAATCCGTAACCCGGGTGCACGGCCTGCGCTCCGGTGCGACGGGCGGCGTCGACGACCGCGGCGATATTGAGGTAACTCTGCCGTGCCGCCGCCGGGCCGATGCACACCGCGACATCGGCTTCGAGGACATGCCGGGCACCGGCGTCGGCCTCGCTGAACACGGCGACCGAACGGATTCCCATCTCGCGCAGGGTGCGAATCACCCGCACCGCGATTTCGCCGCGGTTGGCGACCAGCACTGTGTCGAAAGTCGTCATCTCTGCCTCACATCCGGAAGACGCCGTAGGAGACCGGCTCCAGCGGAGCCTGGCCGACAACCGAAAGAGCAAGTCCCAGAACTGTTCTGGTATCGGCGGGATCGATCACGCCGTCGTCCCAGAGCCGCGCTGTCGAATAGTAGGGATTGCCCTGGTGCTCGTACTGCGCGCGAATCGGCGCTTTGAACTCTTCGGCTTGCTCATCGGTCATCTCACCGCGCACCGTGGCCAGGACCGACGCGGCTTGCTCGCCACCCATCACCGAGATACGGGCATTGGGCCACATCCACAGGAAGCGCGGCGAATACGCCCGGCCACACATGGAGTAGTTTCCCGCGCCGTACGAGCCGCCGATCACGACGGTCAGTTTCGGCACCCGCGCGCACGCCACCGCGGTCACCATCTTGGCACCGTGTTTGGCGATGCCGCCGGCCTCGTAGTCGCGGCCGACCATGAAGCCGGAGATGTTCTGCAGGAACAGCAGCGGGATCTTGCGTTTGTCGCACAGTTCAATGAAATGCGCTCCCTTGAGCGCGGATTCGCCGAACAGCACACCGTTGTTGGCGATGATGCCGACGGGGTGACCGTGGATCCTGGCGAAGCCGGTGACCAGTGTGGTGCCGTATTCGGCTTTGAACTCGCTGAACCGCCCGTCATCGACGATCCGGGTGATCACCTCATGCACGTCGTAGGGCACGCGCGGGTCCACCGGGACGACGTCGTAGAGCTCGGTTTGGTCGGCGACGGCGTCGACCGCGGGCTCCACCGCCCAGGGTGGCGCCGGGGCGGGCCCGAGCGTCGAGACGATGTTGCGCACGATGCGCAACGCGTCGCGGTCGTCGTGCGCCAGATGGTCTGTGACACCGGAGATCTTGGAATGCAGATCGCCGCCGCCGAGGTCCTCGGCGGTGACGACCTCGCCGGTCGCGGCCTTCACCAGCGGCGGGCCGCCCAGGAAGATGGTGCCCTGGTTGCGAACGATGACCGCCTCGTCGCTCATGGCAGGCACGTATGCACCACCGGCCGTGCACGATCCGAGCACGGCCGCGATCTGCGCGATGCCCTTGGCGCTCATGGTGGCCTGGTTGTAGAAGATCCGGCCGAAGTGCTCGCGGTCCGGGAACACCTCGTCCTGGCGCGGCAGGAAGGCACCGCCAGAGTCGACCAGGTAGATGCACGGCAGGTGGTTCTGCAGTGCGATCTCCTGGGCCCGCAGATGCTTCTTGACCGTGATCGGGTAGTACGTACCGCCTTTGACCGTCGCGTCGTTGGCGACGATCACGCATTCGCGGCCGGACACCCGGCCGATGCCCGCGATCATTCCGGCGCCCGGGCACTCGTCGTCGTACATGCCGTTGGCCGCCAGCGGGGCGATCTCCAGGAAGGGGCTGCCCGCGTCGAGCAGGCCGTCGACCCGATCGCGCGGGAGCAGCTTGCCCCGACTGACGTGTCGTTCCCGGGCCCGCTCCGGTCCGCCGAGGGCCGCGGTGGCGAGTTTGGTGCGCAGCTGCGCGACCAACGCCAGATGGTCGTCTGTATGCGATGACAATGCAGCTCCATTTGAGTTAATCGTGACTAACTCGTGGTATGTTAGTCACGATTAACCGAGTTGTCTACCCCCGGAGGCGCCATGACGAACAGCGCCGTCACCCGACGCAGCCAGGCCAAATCCGATCGCCGCAGTCAGCTGATCGCCGCCGCGGAACGATTGGTGGCCGAACGTGGCTACCTCGCGGTCCGACTGGAGGACATCGGCGCAGCCGTCGGTGTCAGCGGGCCGGCGATCTACCGGCACTTCCCCAACAAAGAAGCGATGCTGGTGGAACTGCTGGTCGGCATCAGCACCCGACTGCTCGCCGGTGCACGCGACGTCATCGCGAAGGACGACGATGCCCGCACGGCACTCGACGACCTCGTCGACTTCCACCTGGATTTCGTGTTCGACGAACCCGACCTGATCCGCATCCAGGACCGCGACCTGGCCCATCTGCCCGACACCGCAGCGCGCCAGGTCCGCCGCTCGCAGCGCCAGTACGTCGAGATCTGGGTGTCGGTGCTGACGCGGCTCGACCCGGAACTGGCCGAGGACGACGCTCGGGTGATGGCGCACGCGGCGTTCGGGCTGCTCAACTCAACCCCGTACAGCGTCAAACCCGCTGCGCCCAAGGCACGTTCACGTGAAGTGCTGCGCCGGATGACGCTCGCGGCGCTGCACGCCACCCGTTAGTCGGCGAACGCCTTGAGCAGCCAGCGCGTCATGGCTTCGCCGAGCACCGCCCGGTTCTCCCGTTTGACGATCTCGTGGCCGTCGTCGTCGAACATCAGCAGTTCCACCGTCCGCCCCAATCCGCGCAGCGCGTCGTACATCTGCTCGGACTCCCCCACCGGCACATTGGTGTCGTTGGCGCCGTGGACCAACAGGAGCGGTGCCGTCAGCGCAGACGCCCGCGACAACGGCGACAGCTTTTCCAACAGCTCGCGATCGGCCACCGGATGCCCGTACTTGGGATGCGCCGCAGCGGCGATCCACGGTTCGGTGTTGCGGTAGAAGGTGTTCAGATCGCTCATGCCGCAGATGCTGATGCCCGCGGCGAACAGCTCAGGATGAAAGGTCAACGCCGCCAGCGTCAGATACCCGCCGTAGGACCAGCCGCTGCACGCGATGCGATCGGCCCGGGCGTGTCCGCGCTCGACCAGATACTGCACGCAGTCGGCCACGTCGTCGATGGCGGCGAAACGCAGTTCCCTGTCGTCGGCATGCATGAAGGCCCGGCCGAATCCTCCGGATCCCCGCACGTTCGGCGTCAACACCGCGATACCGGCTTCCAGCAACCTCGGATAGAACTCGTTGTAGTCGGGCCGAGCCTGTCCTTCGGGACCGCCGTGCAGGAAGATCATCGCGCCGATCGGCTCCCGGTCCGGCCGGTACAGCCAGGCGTTGAGTTCCAGCCCGTCGCGCGCGGTGATGCGCTCCAAAGTCGGTGTGCCGGTGAGTGGTCCGAGGCTGGGCTCGCGGTCGATACGCTCCCATTCCCTGGTCCGCGGGTCGACCAGTTCCACCGTCGGCGGCAGGGACGGTCCCTGGACGGTCATCGCGACCATGGAACCGCCTGCGCTGATGCTCAATTCGCTGGCCACCATGCCGGGCAGCGGAATCGGTTCGGCCAGCGTCTCGTCGGCATACTCCAAGATCTGTAGTTCGCTGCAGCCGTCGATGTTCCACAACATCGCCACCGTCGACAGGTCGTCGCTGACCACGAACTCGTCGAGTTCATAGCCGGGCCGTTCGGCGACGACGTGATACGACACGCCTTCGGCGGTCACCGTGACCTCCATCAGCCGTGCGTGAGACGCGCCGTTCTCGCTGCGGATGAGCGCCCGCACGTAGCCTTCCGAACTGCCCGGCGGGTAATTCTTGGCCGGTTCGATCAGCGCGGTCTCACCCTCCAGACCGCTGCGCAGCCGGCGGGGCTGATGGTCGTCGAGTATCACGCCTGCGTCGGTGGTGGACCCGGGATCGAACGGCAGCAGCGCGATCTCCCGCTGACCCCACAGCATGATCAGCTCGCGGTACCCACGCGGCCCGACTCGCACCAGCGACGCGCCCGCCCAGGAGTCGACGAGACGGCCTGCGGACCGCCGGTCGAGCACGGTGGTCTCACCGGTCGCCGGGTCGATCAGGCACGAGCTGCCGACGCCGTCGTCCCCGGTGAGGATGGCCGCCACCTGCGTGCCGTCCCAGCCGATGAGTTCGGCGGTGCCCTCGGGCGCATCCGGCGGCCAGATGTCGACGCGGCGCGCGTCGCGGTCGTCAGGATCGGTGGTCACCACCCAGATCTGGCTTCGGGTGCCACCTTCAGGCGCAACCTCGCACGCCAGCCAGTGCCCATCGGCCGAGTGGATGACCCGCGTCACCGGACCTGCGACCGGCAGTTCCACGTCACGCGACGAGCTGGCCCGCCAACCGCGCAGGAACCTCTGTACCGCGCGCGGGTAGCCACCGTCGTCGACCAGGTGGGCGAACGCCGTCGCATCCGGCGACAACGACGCGCCATAGTTCACCCGAACGTGCCGCTCCACTCCCCGCACTCCTTTCCGCCACTGTCTGACCACATCTACCCGGGCGGCCCGCCGCCACATCTACCGGGCGGCCCGCCGCCACAGCACACTGAGCGCCCGCACAGGTACCCTGCTGCCATGAGGTGGGCATGACCGATTCACCACGCCGCGAGGGTTCTGATCCGACCCAACCGCTCGGCAGCGGATACCCGGTGGACTATCCGGAGCCGGCCTACGCCGACCAGCCTCCGTACCAGCCACCCGGTTATCCGGCCGGGCCGAACTCGACGTCGAATCCGACCCAGCAGCTGCCCTCCTACCCTCCCTATGGGTACGGCCCCAACGCAACCGGGCAGTACGGGACGGGTTACCCGCCGCCAGGTCAGCCTCCTGCCCCGGAGCCCGATGACGACAAGCCCAGGATGTGGCTGTGGATCCTGGCCGCGGTGGCGGTGCTGCTCGTCGTCGGCTTGGTCATCGCCCTGGTCATCATCAACAGCTCGCAGCAGGAAACCGTCGTCGCCCCGCCGGTGAGCCCGCAGCCCAGCGCGACCACCACCCGCAGCACGCCGACCACCACATCGCGCACGCCTAGTCCCACCGCTGCGCCACCGGTCACCACACCGACCTCACCCACGACATCGTCGACGCCGGGCGCCACCGACACCGTGACCTACTCGGTCACCGGGGAGGGCCGGGCGATCAACATCACCTACATCGATACCGGCAACATGCTGCAGACGGAGTTCAACGTCATGCTGCCGTGGAGCAAGCAGGTCGAGCTGCCGCAGCCCGCCTCCCAGACCGCGAGCATCACGATCATCAACTTCGGCCCGCAGATCAGCTGCTCGGTGACCGTGAACGGCGTGCAAACCGTGCAGCGCACCGGCACCGGCCTGACCGTGTGCGCCGGCGCGGCGCCCTGACGGCGCTTACACCGGGTCGTGCACGCGCTGCGGCGTGCGCACGGCCAGCATGGCCGCCAGGCCGATGGCCAGCACCAGGCACAGCCCGCCCATGCCTGCCCGGTCGGCGCCGAACGCGTCGATGAAGGTGAAGAACAGCCACGGCGCCAGGAACGACACAGCCCGCCCCGTGGTCGTGTAGAGGCCGAACGCCACGCCTTCCTTGCCCTCCGCGGAGATCCGCAACATCATCGTGCGCGCCGATGACAGCGTCGGCCCGATGAACAGGCACAGCAGCAGGCCGCACACCCAGAAGGCCACCGGCCCTGACAGCGACAACAGGGTGAGTCCCACCGCGATCAGGCACGCCAACGAACCGACGATGACGGGCTTGGAACCGACCCGGTCGTCGAGCATGCCGCCGACGACCGACCCGAACGCCGCGATCACGCATGCGCTCATGCCGAACAACAGGACGTCCGCCTCGGACACGCCGTAGGCGTTGACGCCGAGCACCGCGCCGAACGCGAACACGCCTGCCAGCCCGTCACGGAACACCGCGCTCGCCAGCAGGTAGTAGACGACGTTGTGATCGCGGCGCCATTCGCTGCGGATCTCGTCCCACAGCTTGCGGTAGGCACCGAAGAGCCCCACGCGTTCGACCGGCGCCGCGTCGGTCACCCCGGGCACGACCACAAATACCGGCAGTGCGAACAGCACGAACCACGCCGCCGTGAGCAGCATCACCGCCCGCACGTTCTGCCCGTCCTGGGCCGGGATGTCCAACAACCCGCGGGTGTCGCCGCTACCGGCGATGAACCCGACATAGGCCAGCAGCAACAGCACCACGCTGCCGCCGTACCCCAGCGCGAGGCCCAGCCCTGAGATCCGCCCGGAGGTCTCCGGTGTCGACAGTTGTCGCAGCATGGCGTTGTAGGGCACCGTGGCCAGCTCGTTGCAGGCCGCCGTGCACGCCAACAACACCAGGCCCGGCAACAGGTAGCGGTTGTCGTCGCGGATCAGGCTCATCGCCGACGTCAGCACCACGGCCGCACCGGTCATCACCGCCAGCACCCGGCGCCTGCGCTGGGGCGCGTCGACCCAGATTCCGGTGGCGGGCGCCAGCAGCGCCACCACCAGACCCGCGACCGTCATGGCCCGGCCCAGCCAGCTCGCCGGCGTCGTGTCGCCGGGAAGGCCCGCTCCGACGCTGCCGGTCAGGTACACCGAGAACACGAAGGTGACGACGATCGCGTTCAGGCCCGTCGCGCCGCAGTCCCACAAGGCCCACGCGACCACCCGCGCTCGCCTGGGGTTGATCATGACCGACACTTTATGGCTCCTGGCTACTTCTAGGATGAGCCCCATGCCAGTTCCCGCAACCAGTCCGGACGCCCGCGCCGTCGTCACCGGCGCCTCGCAGAACATCGGCGAGGCGTTGGCCACCGAGCTCGCCGCCCGCGGACACCACCTGATCATCACCGCACGGCGCGAGGACGTGCTGAACACGTTGGCGCAGCGGCTCACGGAGCGCTACGGCGTGACCGTCGAGGTGCGCGGTGTCGACCTCGCCGACCCGGCGGCCCGGGCGACGCTGTGCGACGAGCTGGCGTCCCGCGAGATCTCGATCCTGTGCGCCAACGCAGGCACCGCCACGTTCGGCCCGGTGGTCAACCTCGACCCCGCCGGTGAGAAGGCGCAGGTTCAGCTGAATGTGCTTGGCGTGCATGACCTCGTCCTCGCAGTCCTGCCGGGCATGGTGAAGCGGGGGGCCGGCGGGATCCTGATTTCCGGTTCGGTGGCAGGCAATTCGCCGATTCCCAACAACGCTACCTACGCGGCCACCAAGGCGTTCGCCAACACCTTCAGCGAGTCGCTGCGCGGTGAGGTCAAGGGCTCCGGCGTGCACGTCACCGTGCTGGCGCCCGGCCCGGTGCGCACCGAACTGCCCGATCCGTCCGAGCAGTCGCTGGTCGAACGGCTGATCCCGGATTTCCTGTGGATCTCCACCGAGTACACCGCGAAGTTGTCGCTGGATGGCTTGGAGCACAACAAGATTCGGGTCGTCCCCGGCGTCACCTCCAAGGCCATGTCGGTGGCCACCGGCTACGCTCCACGCGCCATCGTCACGCCGATCGTCGGTGCGGTCTACAAGAAGCTCGGCGGCGACTAGCTTCCTCGTTTCCGCCGGAACTGCATTCCCGGTTGTTGAGCGCGACGATTAACAACCTGGAATGCAGTTCCGCGGAGGTGGAAGCTAGCGGCGGCGGCCGACGCCGAAGATGCTGCGGGTGATCTCGCGGCCTGCGACGGTGGCCGCCGAACGCAACGCACTCTTGAACGCCGAGCTCGCCAGCACCTGCTGGACGATGCCGGGCTCTTCCCGCCGAGCAGGCGCGGGCATCGGTTCGACCTCACCGGACGCCTCGACGCCGGCGAATCCGCCCGGGTCGCTCTCCGACGGCGGCGGTGCCGCGTTCAGCTTGGCGTTGAGGATCTCGTACGCCGATTCACGGTCGATGGTCTGCCCGTAGGTGGCCTGCAGCGGGCTGGCCTGCGCGGCCGCCTTGATCGCGTCGTCACCGATGGCACCCATCAACGAGCGCGGCGCCCGCATCCGGGTCCACGCCACCGGCGTCGGCGCCCCCTGCTCGGAGAGCACCGTCACGATCGCCTCACCGATTCCCAGCGAGGTCAACGCCTTCTCCAGGTCGTAGACGTCGGTCTTGGGATAGGTGCGCACCGTCTTGGACAGCGCCTTCTGGTCGTCGGGGGTGAAGGCCCGCAACGCGTGCTGGACGCGGGCGCCCAGCTGCGACAGCACGTCGTTGGGCACATCGGTGGGCAGCTGGGTGCAGAAGAAGACGCCGACGCCCTTGGAGCGGATCAGCTTGACGGTCTGCTCCACCTGCTCCAGGAACGCCTTCGACGCGTCGGCGAACAGCAGATGCGCCTCGTCGAAGAAGAACACCAGCTTGGGCTTGTCGACGTCGCCGATCTCCGGCAGCGTCGTGAACAGATCCGCCAGCACCCACATCAAGAAGGTGGAGAACAGTGCCGGACGTGCGGCCTGCGCGCCCAGCTCCAGCAGGGTGATGACGCCACGGCCCTGGGCGTCGACACGCATCAGGTCCTTGGGTTCCAGCTCAGGCTCGCCGAAGAAGGTGTCACCGCCTTCGGCCTCCAGGTTCACCAGAGCCCGCAGAATAACTCCGGCGGTGGCGGGCGACACCGCGCCCAGCGCCTTGAGCTCGGGCTTGCCCTCGTCGCTGGTGAGGTACTGGATGACCGCGCGCAGATCCTTAAGATCCAGCAGCGACAGCCCCTTCTGATCAGCCCAGTGGAAGATCAGGCCGAGCGTCGACTCCTGGGTTGCGTTGAGGCCCAACACCTTTGACAGCAGTATCGGCCCGAAGCTGGTCATCGTGGCACGCACCGGCACACCGAGACCCGACGTGCCCAGCGACAGGAACTCCACGGGGAACGCCGTCGGCGCCCAGTCGTCGCCGGTGTCCTTGGCCCGCTGCGCGGTCTTGTCGTTGGCCTCTCCCGGCTTCGACAATCCCGAGAGATCCCCCTTGATGTCTGCCATCACCACCGGCACCCCTGCCGCCGACAGCTGCTCGGCCATCACCTGCAACGACTTCGTCTTGCCGGTGCCGGTGGCGCCCGCAATCAACCCGTGCCGGTTGATCGTGGCGAGCGGGATGCGGATCTGCGCGCCCGGGTCGACGGTCCCGTCGACAACGACAGTCCCGAGTTCCAACGCCTGTCCCCCGACGGCGTAGCCGGCGGCGATCTGCTGCGCGGGGGTTGCTGTCGATTCGGTGGTCATGCCGCGGTCCTCCCGTATGCGCGAACGAGCCAATCGGGACCTGACACTACTGGGCAATCCGCCCGCGCGGTGGGTGCGGGCGACCGCTTGTCGGGTTTGGGCATACTGTGGACCTTCGTGCGAGACGAACTGGTATGGATCGACTGCGAGATGACCGGCCTCGACCTCAAGAATGACCGGCTCATCGAGATCGCGGTGCTGGTCACCGACGCGGACCTGAACATTCTGGGTGACGGTTTGGATGTGGTCATCCATACCGACGACGCGGCGCTGGACTCGATGGTCGACATCGTGACCCAGATGCACACCCGGTCCGGTCTCATCGAAGAGGTGCGCGCCTCGACCGTCGACGTGGCGACCGCCGAAGAGATGGTGCTCGACTACATCCGTGGCCACGTCAAGCAGGCCAAGACCGCACCCCTGGCCGGCAACTCGATCGCGACCGACCGCGGTTTCATCGCCCGCGACATGCCCAAACTCGACGATTACCTGCACTACCGAATGATCGACGTCAGCTCCATCAAGGAGCTGTGCCGGCGCTGGTACCCGCGGATCTACTTCGGCCAGCCCGAGAAAGGGCTCGCACACCGCGCGCTGGCCGACATCCACGAGTCGATCCGGGAATTGAAGTACTACCGCGCCACGGCCTTCGTCGCCCCGCCCGGGCCGTCTACCAGCGACATTGCGGCCATTGCCAGCACGCTGGGGCCCGATTCGGACAACGCCGGGGATAGCGATTCGGCACTCCAGCGTCCGAGCGGCTAGTATCTACGACGCCGCGTGTGCCGAAAGGCGAAAGCGGCGATGGTGGCTGTAGTTCAGTTGGTAGAGCACCAGGTTGTGATCCTGGTTGTCGCGGGTTCGAGTCCCGTCAGCCACCCCGACAGAACGCCGTCTACGCAAGTGGGCGGCGTTTTTGGGCTCTGCGGCGATGCCCGGCAGAACCTGGTATCCACGAAGTAGTGGACAACCAACCGTGGAACATCAACATTCACTACGACGGGCTGCTCGATTCGAAGGTCCCGCAGGATGCCCACACCGTTCTCGACGTCGGGTGTGGCGATGGCTTCCTGGCGGCCCGGCTGGCGCAGCGAGTGCCTGACGTGATGGCCGTGGACATCGACGAGCCGGTGCTCGACCGGGCCCAGATCCGCTTTCCCGCCGCGCCGGTCAACTGGATCCACGGCGATGTCATGTCCACAGACCTGCCCGTGCACGCTTTCGATGCGGTGGTCTCCAATGCCGCCCTGCACCATTTCGACGACACGCGCGCCGCGCTCACCCGGTTCGCGTCCCTGGTGCGGCCCGGCGGCACTGTTGCGGTGACGACGTTCGTGAAGCCGTCGCTGCGCGAAATCGCCTGGCATATCCCGGCCTGGATGGCGTGTGCCGTCGTCAACCGCGCCAAGGGCAAGTGGGAACACTCGGCTCCCATCAAATGGCCTCCGCCGGAAACGTTCGGCCGGTTGCGCGCCAAGGCGCGTCAGGCACTTCCGGGCGCGACCGTGCGCCGCCTGCTCTACGGCCGCGTCCTGATCACCTGGCAGGCACCGGTCTAGCCGCGCGCCTCAGCCTTCGTCGAGCGCCGGATCCTCGGCGCCAGTTGAACGAATTCCGGTACCACACTGGGGTTTTCGTGCGCGGTGCTGACCAGGGAGACCAAGGTGTTGGCGACGTCGCGCAGCGCCGACATCCGCTTGGGCAGCTGCCCGTGCTCAACCCACGAGTCGTACAGCTGAGCCAGCAGATCACGGTCGGCGCCGCGCAGGATCTCGGTGTCCTCGGTCGGGCCGATACCGACCCGCAGGATCGACAGCTCGGGATGCTCGCTGCGCCACGAATGCAGGATCTCGTCGAGGGCGGCCTTGCTGGCGCCGTAGGCGGCCACCCCGGCGCGCGGCCGGCCCACATCGTGGCTCGAGGCGATCAGGATGACACCGTTGTCGGACAGGTGCGGCAACGCGGCCCGCAGCACGTTGTTGGCGCCGACGGTGTTGACGCTGAACGCATGCAGCCATGTGGCGACGTCGGTGTCCTCGACATAGGCGAACGGCACCACGGTGCTGGTGAACACCACGCCGTCGAGCCCGCCGAGGCTCTGCGCCGCGGCGTCAACCACGCGGGCGATAGCTCCGGATTCTTCGACGTCGAGCTCGAACGCCGAACCGCCGATCGAGTCGGCCAGGGAGGTCAGCAGCTCGACGCGCCGCGCCGCCACCGCGACCTTCGCTCCGCGCTCGGCGGCGCTGATCGCGACCGCGTGACCGATGCCCGAGGAGGCGCCGACGACGAGAAGTCGCAGCCCGGCGGTATCGGGTTGGTGGCCGCTCATCCTGGTTGCCCCCGCTTTCGGTGTTAGGTAACCCTTCGTCGTCGGACAGTACCGTGCGCGATGAGTTCCGGACGCATGGCGGGTCAATACGAGAGACCGGCGTCGCGTGAAGCATGTAGCGAAGGAGATTCGATGACGACAGCCAAGCCACCGGTGGTTGACAAGCAGACCTGGCGCGCGGCGCTGGATGATCTGCGCCGCCGCGAGAAGGCCGCAACGCGGGAGCTGGACGCGATCGCCGCCGAGCGGCGCCGCCTGCCCATGGTGGAACTGCCCGAGTACACGCTCATCGGCGCCGAGGGGCCCGTCCGGCTGGCCGACGTGTTCGCGGGCCACTCGCAGCTCATCACCTACCACCACATGTGGAACGACGGGGCCGAATGGCAGTGCGGCGGCTGCACGGGGTTCACCTCCCAGTTCACCCGGCTGGAGTTCCTCGACAATTACGACGCCCGCTTCGTCATCGTCACCAACGGCCCGATCGAGGAGGCGCTGGCCTACCGTGACAAGGTCGGCAACAAGATGCAGTGGTATTCGTCGTCGCAGAGTTCGTTTGGCACCGACATGGACGCCGCTCCCGGCGCCGGCTTCGCCGTGAATGTGTTTCTGCGCGACGGGGATACCGTCTACCGGACATGGCACACCAACGGCCGCGGTACCGAACAGCTGAGCCACAGCTTCGCGCTCATCGACCTGCTGCCGTGGGGAAGACAGGAACAGTGGCAGGACTCCCCCGAGGGGTGGCCGCAACGGCCGACCTATTCGGGGTGGCTCGACAGCCCGGATATCGCCCGCATCTACGGAAAGGACTCCCAGTGACCGAACCCGAGCGCTACGTCGTCACCCACACCATCGCCGCCGCACCCAGTGCGGTCTTCGCGGTGCTGTCAGATCCGGCGCGGCACAAGGACACCGAACCCGGAGACTGGGTGCGCGACGCGATCGACCCGCAGCCGATCACGGGCACCGGGCAGATCTTCGCGATCAACATGTTCCTGCCGCAGGCCGGCGGGCACTACGTCATGCACAACCTGGTCAGTGAATTCGACAAGGACCGCACCATCGCGTGGCTTCCCGGCCAGCTCGACGAGGCCGGCAAGCACAACCCAGGCGGCTGGTGGTGGCGATATGACCTGGCCCCCAACGGCGACGCCACTGACGTCACCCTGACCTACGACTGGACCGGTACGCCGCAGAGCTTCCGCGACCAGGTCGGCATGCCGCCGTTCGGCAAGGAGTTCATCGCTGAATCGCTTGCCGCGCTGGACCGTTCGGTCACCTAGCTCAGGCCCCGGCGTTGCCGGCGCGCCATTGGTCCCAGGGGATGTTCCAATCGCCGAGACCCTCGGTGCCCGGCAACACCGGGCCGACGGTGTTGACCACCTCGACGATGTCGCCCCGCTTGGTGTTCTCGAAGAACCAGCGGGCATTGGCGGTGCTCACGTTCAAGCATCCGTGGCTGGTGTTGCTATAACCCTGGCTGCCCACCGACCACGGTGCCGCGTGCACATATATGCCGCTGTAGGACATCTGGGTGGCGAAGTCGACCTCGGTGCGATATCCGTTGGGCGAGTTGACCGGAACGCCGTAGGTCGACGAGTCCATGACCAGGCGACTGAAGCGGTCGCCAATGATGTAGGTGCCTTTGTTGGTCGGCGTGCTGTTCTTGCCCATCGAGATCGGCATGGTCTTGACGACCGCACCGTTGCGCCGGATGGTCAGCGTCTTGGTGTTGTCGTCCGCGGTCGCGATGACCTCGTCGCCGATGGTGAAGTGGTTCGCGACGTTCTTCTGTCCGAACAGCCCGTCGCCGAGTCGCACACCGTAGGTGTTCACCGTCACGTCCACCGTCGTGCCGGGCTTCCAGTATGTGGCTGGGCGCCAACGCACTTCACGATTGCTGAGCCAGTAGAAGGCGCCTTCCACGGGCGGGTCGGTCTTGACCGTGATGGCGCGCTGGGCGGCCGGCCGGTCGGTGATGTTCTCGTCGAACCGCACCGCGATGGGTTGGCCGATGCCGACGACCTCGCCGTCGTTGGGCAGTACGTAGGGCATGGTCAGGTTCGCCGGGGAATGCGTCTGAAAGGTGATGCGCCGGTTGGCCACCCCGCCGAGACCCAGCGATTGTGCGTTGAGGGTGTAACGCTCGTTGAAGTCGAGCGGGTCGGTGCTCGACCACGTCAGGCCGTCAGCGCTGATCTTGCCCGCAACCGGGGTGCCATTTGAGTCGGCGATGCTGACGCTGCCCAGCACGCCGTTCTCCGCACTGACGGTCACCGGGGCGTCGACCGCCACGCCGACCGCTCCGTCGGCCACCGAGGCGTTGACCCTCGGCACCAGAAGATCGCCGAATGGCGTGCCCTTGTCGGCGATCACAGGGGGTGGCGGCGCCGAGACGGCACCCGTGCATGCCGATATGCCGAAGATCACAGCCGGAGCCAGGGCAACGGCCGCGCGGCGGAGCCGTTTTCGCCCCGGCCGGGTCAATGCCTGCACCTGCCACATTTCTCGCTCCACCTCGCATGACGTCAGCAAACCGACGAATTCTGGCAATAGTCTAAGGGAACGTGGGATCGAGGGGTTACGCACGGTCTCGAACCACCGGCACGGACCAGCGGATTTCATCTTGGGCGCATGGCCTGTTATCGTTCCATGCGCGCGCCGTTAGCTCAGTTGGTAGAGCAGCTGACTCTTAATCAGCGGGTCCGGGGTTCGAAACCCTGACGGCGCACAGGTCGGAAGGGTTTTCCTTCCAAGGGGTACACCCTACGGGTAACTCTACGCAGTGGAGTTCACCCTAGGGGTCACCCAACAACGAATGCCCCGCCCCTCGTACGAGGTGGCGGGGCATTTTTCGTCTCGCCAACAGCCAGGGGCGGGGAGCTCGAGAAGGCACATCGGGTGGTTACGTCACCGGTGCATCAGTCGCGCTGATCTCGTAGGCGTCCTTTGCGGCTCCCGGCCCCTGTGCTGTTGTGTCGATAGCGTATCTCGATCCAACAGTTTTTGTCTAGTCGACTTGACTAGAAACAGTCCAGCAGGTTAGACTATAGTCATGATCGCACCGGCCCCCACCCGCGAAATCGTCAAGCAGCTCAAGAAGGCGGGATTCACCTCCCGCGAAGGCAAGGGCAGCCACACCGTGTGGACCTGCCGCCACGGCCGCTACGGCATCTCGCTGGTGGATGGCCACCGGACCATCAGCCCGGGCGTGCGCCGCCAGGTCAACGAGGCGGTCGACGCCTGCGCCACCAACTGCAAGGAGGACTGACATGCACACCTATCAGGTCAACGTCACCCGCGACGACCGGTGGTGGATGATCGAGGTGCCCGAACTCGCCGGGTACACCGACGCCGAGGGGCGAACGAACCTCAGCACTGTCACCCAAGCGCGCCGGCTCAACGAGGTGCCCGGCACGGCGGTCGACTTCATCTGCACCGTGACCGACTCGGCACCATCCAAGGTCGGGGTGCACATCACGATCGAGGTCGACGGCATCGACGTGTCGGCCGCGGCCGCGAAGGTCGCCCACGATCGTGAACTGGCGGAGCGTCACGCCGCGGCGGCCCAAGAGCAGGCCAAGAAACTCGCGCGTGACCTCGCGGCCCACGGTGTCGCGGTGCGCGACGTCGGGGAAGTGCTCGGGCTGTCGTTTCAGCGTGCCCAGCAGCTCATCTCGACATCGGCGTCCTAGACGCCAAAATGCCGCCCCGCTGGAGAGGTGCGGGGCGGCAAGGTCAGTGTATTGGCCGGGTGCAACGAGCGGTCGCACCAGTTCAGAAGTACAGGAACCGCGCGACCCACAGGCTGGCCCAGTGGCGGAACGTGGCCGCGTGGCGCCCCCAATCGGTGTATTCGGCCTTACAGGTGTCACAGATCATCGCTGACCCTTTCGACGGTTGCCGACGACGGCAAATAGCAGGTGGATTGGATCGGCCCACGCGGGCAGCCGATTTGAGACGTGCAGGTAGACCAGCGCCATGACAAGGTGGGCGAGCCAGCGCCACCGCGGACACGCGAGGTACCGGTCGCACGCTTCACTGATCATCTCGTGATCGCGCGCGCCGGCCCACACGTTCCACCCGAACACGTAGGCCGCCAGTCCAATGACGGCCTTGTCTCCGGTTCTCATTTCCGTAGGTGCCTCAGTTCGCCACGGATCTCACCGATTTGAGTGCTGTGGTCGGAGACGTCGCGCCGCATCTCCCGCACCTCAGTGAGCATGAGGTCCATCTTGGCGGCGTCGGATGCGCGCTCGGCGAGCATTCGGTCCACCTTGGCGTCGGTCGCCGCACTGATCGCGATGGACTTGTCGATGTCGGCTCGCATGTTGGTGTCGTGCGTGTTCACCGTTTGCTCGTGGATCTCCTTCACGGCCTCCCGCTGCTCGTGGATCTCCTTCACGGCCTGCCGCTGTGGCCGCGTGACGAACCCGTGTGCCACCTGGAAGATGCCGAGCGCCACCACGGCGATGAGGGTCAGCCAGTTGCCCGAGTTGAGCGTGACCGAACTGAACCCCATCACCGTGCCCGACGGAACGGGAGTGACAGCGTCTTGACGCCGCCGGTCAGCTTGTACTCCACCTGCTTGACGAGCGATGCCGTCTTGTCGCCCCACTGCGCGGACGCCAGCGAGAAGATGATCGACACCACCGTGGTACCGGCCGCGGTGTTGAGTGCCTCGGCCCACGGCAGCGACGTGAGGCTCATGGTTCCGACGATGCCGCCGGTGAGCACGGTGAGCAGCGTGCCCGCGAACGTCTTGACCGCGCGCTCCCCCAGGTCCAGCAGGAACGGCGGGATGGGCGGAATGGTGATTTGCACTGTGAGCCTTTCGATTACGCGGCGGCTGCGCCGACGCTGTTGACGAAACCGACCATGGCGGGCATGAACTTCTCGTAGTCGCCGTGAGGACCGAAGCCGCTCGCGACGAACATGCCGCCGTTGACGAGCGCCTCGACGAGCGCGACGACGTGCGCGATGCTCGTCGCGCCGGTGGATGGGACGCCGGAGAGACCGCCGCCTCCGGTGATCACGCCCCTGACGAGTCCGGTGATGAGATCGGTAGGGATGGCGCCCGGGTTGAGCCCGATAATCGCGGCGGCCTCCTGGACGATGGCGATGATGTTGGCCACGTCGAAGTTCTGCACGATGTTGAAGATGAGCGTCTCGTCGAGCCCCACGCCGGTCTGCTGGGTCCACGGCGTGGTGCCCACCGGTGCGGCCCCGTACAGGTCGCCATCGTTGTTGCAGGACATCAGGAATGACGGCGTCTGTGCGGGTGTGAGGTCGCCCGGGCCCGCGATGCCGCCGGTGACGTAGCCGTCCAGGTTGGCCGGGATCAGGAAGCCAGCGGCCACGTTGCCGTTGCAGATCCCAGGCGCGCGCATCGGATCGCCGAAGTTGACGATGCCGATGACCTCGATGGCGCCGGACTGTGCGAGCGCGTGCAGCCGACCGCTCGGGCTGAGGATCTCGTCGCGCCAGACCTTATTGGCGACCAGCGCGCCCTGGCTATAGCCGGACAGGACGACCTTGCCGGACCACTGCGGGCTGAGCGCGTACAGCGGCACGAGGCGCACAACCTCGTTCACGCCCTGATCGACCGACGGACCCATCGGGAACGTCGCGGCCGGATAGCCGACGGGCTGCCAGAAGAACAGCTCTTGGTCAACCTGGCTGCCCAGCTCGCCGGCGAACCCCGGGCCGAACGGATCCGGCGAGCCGGTGCCGTTGACGGTGATGATGACGTGCTGCTTGGGCATCGCGACGCCCGCATAGGCGCATTGCAGCGCCAGCCAGTCGCGGCTCACAGCACGCCCAGGTGATCACCGATCAGGGCCAGCATGTCAAAAACGTCATGGCCCTTGTAGCGGCGCGTGAGGATCTTCGCCAGCGTGACGGTCTGGTCGTAGAACGACGCGGTGACGTTCGGCCCTTCGGCGTCGCCGTTGGCCACGGTGGACAGGTCGCCGATCTGCGCGTCGCGCAGCATGTGCACGATCCGCCACGGGAGTTCCTTGCCGGTGGCGTCGATGCCGTCGTTGGCGTTGGCGATGGAATTGGCGTCAGCCATGGTGTTACCTCCGGTTGGTGGGTTGCTGGGTGGGGTCACAGGCGGCGTCACGGGCGCGCCGATGCCGCACGCTGCGGCGAATGCGTTGGCGTCCAGGCCATCCGCAGCGTTCATGTCGCAGTTGCCGAACGGGGGCGCGCCAGACGGGAGACCGTTCGCCGGGTCGGCGCCCACGGATCCGTCCGTGTACTGGTGCGCAATCTTGTTGGGGTAGCTGGGATTCGAGCCGTATGCCGCCACGATCAGCGGGATACCGTCGGGCTTCGTCGGCCAGCACGAGTTGAGATCCCAGGTATTGCCGTAACCGATGATGCGGCCAGCAGCGCCCCAATCGTGCAGGCCCCAGTACAGCCGGTTGATGCCGTCGGACTGGTCACCTTCGGGGTTGCCGCCCGACTCGACGTCGAGCATGAGCACCACGCGCGGGTGTAGGCCGCCGTTGGCGTTGATGGTGTTGATCACCGTGTCACGGTTGGTGTTCCACGTCGCCGGGCGTACGTAGGTGTAGACGATGCCGAACGTGAGCTTGCCGCTGTCGAGCGCCGCCCGCATCCACGCGTAGTTGTGCGCGAAATTGTGATCGACGTAGGTGCCGTCACTGACGCGGATCGACAGCACCGGGTACGGGTACGAGTCATCAACGGGCGCCTGGAATTCGGAGACGTCGGCGAAAATGGTGTCGGCCATCGAGATCCTTTCGTGGGCTGAACGCAGACAGGCCCCGGGGGTCGCCCGGGGCCTGCTGCGGGGTGGGTCAGGCTGTGGGAGCCGGTGCGGGCGGTTCGAGCGCCTGCAGCGCGGTCAGGGCGCTGTTCAGCCCGTCGAGCGAGCCGGCGGGCAGGTTGCCCGCGGCGACCTGGGCCTCGAGGTTCTTGACCTCGGTGCCGACGGCCGCGATGGCGGTCTGCAGGTTGGTGGCCAGGGTGTCGAGATCGGTCTGTTCGACCTGTACGAGTGCCATGATCGTGATGACTCCATTCAGGATTTGCTGCTGCTGGTGCAGCAGTTGATTCACCCATGCCGGTTGGCAGGATGGTCTGTGGTGCCAGAACAGCCCGTGGCTCTCCTGGCCCTCTTGGGGTTCGCCCTCGTTGGGCGGAACGCTCTGTGTCATGCGCGGACCTGCTTCCAATCGTCTTGGAGCTGTTGCCAGTTGAGGCCGTCGAGCGTGACGCCGTTGGCCATCATTTCGGCGCTGAGGTAGACGAGCGCCTCGTCGCAGTATTTGGCGATGAACGCGTCGGTGACCTTTTGAATCTGGCCCCAGGTGACGACTTTCCAGAGGCCGTCGTCACCGCGGCCGACGATCGGCACGTAGTGGCCGCCCTCGATGGTGCCGCCGTCCTGGACGTCCCACGGCTGGCTGTTCTGCAGTTGGTCCATGGCGTAGTCGGGAAGCTGCAGACCGAGGCCAACAGCGCCGAAGATCCATGCAGCCGAGGCCATCTGTGCGAGATCGCCAGGGTTGAGCGACAGGTATCCGGCGATGGTGTGCGCCTTGCCGTCGCCGTCGACCAGGCCATGGGTGACGCGGTAGCGGGCTGCCTGCTCAACGTTCGTGCCGTTGTCGGTCGGGTTGCTGCCGTCGTCGCCGACCTTGGTCGGGTCGTATCCGGTGACCGCCGAGTAGTTGGCGATGGCACAGTCGTCGGACAGGTTCACCGTGTTGCGTGCGGCCGCATTCCACATCAGGGTTTCATGCAGGCCGCCCGCGATGACACAGTCGCCGATCTGGTCATTGGCGAGCATTCCCCAATCGGAGATCAGGTAATCCCAACCGAATGCCGTTGGCGGAGCGGGCAACTTGACGGTCTTGATGTAGTCGACAAGGTGTAGCTTGTACGCCCCCTTGATCGGATCTTGCTTGCCGAGCTTGAATTCCATTGCGTCACCTCTGATCTTGCGGTTTGTGGATGAGTTCGTGCACTTGTCGGGTCAGCTCTGTGTTGTGTTCGAGCAGCGCGCGGAGTAGCTCGGTGTTCTCGAGGGTGTGGTGCGCTTCCTCGCTGGCCACGGCGTCGGCGCGCTTCTGCGCGATCAGGATGATGGCGCCCTGGAGCGCGGCGAGCATCGACAAGAACAGGTTGAGCAAGATGTACGGGAACGGGTCGACGCCGCCGGGCCCATCCCACAGCGACCACGCGGACATGCCGAGGATCGCGGCCAGCACGAATGTCCACGAGCCCATGCCGTTTCGCAGCCAGTCCGCCGCCCGGTCGCCGATCGGGAGTGCCTTGCCCGTGCGGACGCCCGGGTGTAGATGCCAGAGGTTCATGCGGCCAGCGGTCCGAGTGAGAACGTCTCACTGTTGAGCGTGAACGTGTCGCCCGCGTTCCACGGGTGCGTGGCGCTCATTGGGAATGACCACAGGAAGTGTCCCGACGTCGCCGCATCCCAGATGCTGACGTAGCCAAGGATTTCGGACGCCGTTGCCGTCCACACGCCATAGGGAGTGGTCAGTGACAGCTGGTGTGAGGCCAATGTCATGTGGATCTGCAGCCGGGTCGTGACGGCCGAGGGGTTGGCGGTGCCCGCCGCGCCGGGGTCGCCCGCGCTCACGTGGAGTTGCGCATAGAGCGCGCTCGGCGCGGTGAACGCTGTTCCGATGAGCATTCCCAACCAGTTGTCGACGAGGTTGGTTGCACTCAGTCCTGTTGCCATCGTGTGCCTTTCATCTGGTGATGAGGTATGCCGCGCCGGGTGTGCCCGCGCCGCCTGCTTTGCCTGCGAAGAACAGGGAGCCGCCGCCGCCGCCGCCAGCACCGTTGCCGGTGCCCGGCGATCCGGCCGCGCTGGTGCTTCCGGCGCCTCCGGTGCCGCTGGGGTATGTGATGCCGTTGTAGGTCTCGGTGCCGGGGCTGCCGCCATTGCTGGCCGTGAGGCTCGTGCCGGATCCGCCTGCGCCGCCAGTCGATGTCCGAGTGGTTACCCCGGTGCCCGACACTGTGGTGTTGCCACCCGGGCCACCGTTGCCGTTGGCCGCACCTGCTGTGCCCGCGGCCCCGACGACGACCGTCAGGGCTGTGGTGGAGGTCGGGATATCCACGCCGCGCTGCAGCGTGATCGCGAACCACGTGGACGCCAAGCCGCCGTTGCTGCCACTGGACGACGTACCACCGGCGCCACCACCACCGCCGCCGAGGATGATGAGGTCGACGTAGGTGTAGGTCGATGGCAGCAAGAACGTGTAAGTCCCAGCCGCGAGGTAAGCCGCAGCGCGGGAACCGTCGCCGCTGACGGTGACCAATGACGTCAATGCGCCGCCGCCGGTGTGCGCCGCCGAGCCGGCGCCTGCGAGCGCCGCTGTCGCCGCGAGTGCTCCCCCGCCGGTGTGCGCCGCGGTGCCGTTACCGGTGAGGTTGGCGGTCGCGACCAGTAGGCCGCTGCCGGTGTGGGCGATCTGACCATCGCCAGTGAGGCCAGCGAGCCCCGCCAGCGATCCGGTGCCGAAGTGCCCGATCTGCCCGTCGCCTGCGAGCGCCGCAGCCGCTGGCGTAATGAGGCCGCCGCCGGAGTGGCTGATGATCCCGTCGCCTACGAGCACGGCGGACGCAGCAAGGTCGCCCCCGCCGTGTAGCGCCGCGATGCCGCCGCCTGCGATCGACGCCAGAGCGGGCATGTCCCCACCGCCGAAGACGCTGATGCGGCCGCCGCCACTGAGTGTGGCCACGGCAGAGATCACGCCGCCGTCGGACAGTGCTGCCCACCAGCCACGTTCGGATGGCTGCGCGACGCTCGGCGGTGCGACCCACCACCCGATCGCTGATGGCGGGACGACCGGACCCGGGTTCGGAGTCCAGGGCCGCGACACGTTACGCGTAACTCCGGTTCAGCAGCGAGATGGAGAGCCAGCTACCGAGACCGTTGGCGTCGCCGGTGATACTCCAGGAACTCAGGCCGCCATTGGTCAGGATCGTGCCGACCTGCACGTAATCGCCTGCGGCCAACTCGATATCGAACTCGCCGGAGATCGACTTGCAGCCGTGCTGCGATCCGGTGCTCAGCGACGTGTCGTAGGCCAGGTAGATGGACCGGCCCCACTGCTTGGCTGTTCCGTTGACATATATGACCGGAACGACGTCGACGGGCGGGCTGGAGGTGGGCGAAATCTCCGCACCGCCGCTGTCCAGCCGGAACTTGACCGAGTATGCGCCCGCATAGGTGACGGTGAATTTGCCGTTGACCCGGTCCACTGTGATGTCGTTGGTGGCCTTGTCGGTCACATTGAATGTGTTGGCGGCCAAGATTCCTGACGCCCACGTCGTGCTGCCGGTGGTCTTGGTGATGCGTGCGAACGATCCGGGATAGGTGGGCTGCACGTAGTCCGACAGCACGAACGACGCGAGCTGGAAGCAGTCGTAGGTGGTCGTCTGCCCGAACCATCCAGTTGTGGTGTGCCGCACCATGTACACCTGCGCCGACGTGTTGGCCAGCGTCACCAGTCCCGAGGTGTCCGTGCACGACATCTCCACCGTGCCGTTGACCGACAGCGTGTAGGTCGTGCCCACGTTGTGCACCTCGACGCGCTGACCCTGTGCCAGCGACCCCACCCATGAGCCGCCTGTGAACTGGGTGAAAGCGCCACCGCTGGACAGGAATCCGATCTGCACGCCGTTGCCGGTGATGATCGCGCACGCGCCGCCAGCTCCGAGCGTCGCCGTCGAGTGCCACACCACATACAGCGGTGCCGTGGCGGATCCGCCGTAGCTGCCCAGCACCACCTGGACGCTTTGGTTCTGCGTAGCGAACACATGTTGGCAGACAGTCGAATACGTGCCGTCGGCCAGTCCGCTCTTGATGCCCATGTAGCCGTTACTGCCCTCGATGAGCAGGTTGGTGCTGTAGGGATTCCAGTCGGCGCTGGCCAGATTGGAGCCGTTCGCGCCGCCGAAGTTCGTCGAGAACAATGCGCCCGACGATCCCGCGTTGGACGTGCCCGCCTGCGCCGCCAGCGTGGCCTGCGCGGCTGCCGCCGCAGCCGCTGCCGCGTTGGCCGTGTTCGCCAGCGAGTTGACGTTGCCGGACACTGTGACCAGGCCGTTGCCGGTGCCGGATCCACCGACTGCCTGATTGAACTGGTCAAGCAGGTTCTGCACAGTGTGAGAGCCGTCCAGGATGACGCTGCCGATACTGCCGATGACCGTGGCCGGCGCAGACGATAGGTTGCTCTGCAGCGTCGTCACGCTCGAACTGGCCGTGTTCGCCGTCCCTAGAATGGAATTCAGCGACGCCTTGAACGACGACAGTATGTTGCCCGTCGAGCTGCCGCCGTTGACCACCTGGTAGGCGTAGTCCACCATGGTCTGCAGATCGGGTATGTCGGCCTTCGTCAAGGTCGGCAACGCTGGCTTCTGCAGGACGGTCCCGATCGACGACGTTCCGAACAGGTTCGTCACGATCGACTGGAGATCTGGAATATCGCTCTTGTTGAGCGTCGGCAGTGCAGGCTTCTGCAGTGTCGACCCAATCGCGTTGGAGCCGAACAGATTCGTCAGCAGCGTTCCGAACTGGCCAGCGCCGCTGAAGAAATGCGAGAACGCGCCCGCAATGGCCGACACGGGGTTGCCCGTCGAGGTGCCGCCTGTCCAGTTCACCAACTGATCCACGGCCGCCTGGAAGTCCTGCGCCAGTGTCTGGCCCGACGTCAACCCGCTGATCAGGGGCAACTTCACCAGGCCCGTCTTGGTAACCGAGCCATCGTCGAACCACACGTTGCCAGCCGTCGCGGTCGGGCCCACCACGAGCGCCAGTGCCACCGAATCAACGCCCGACGGGATCGTGAACGTGCCCGAGAGCTGTCGCCACGCGCTCGACGCGCCCGGCGATGCCACCGACGCGATCGTCTGCACCGCTACCTGCGAGTTGCCCAGGTACTGAATCAGGTTCAGCTGGATCGGGGTGCCCGTGGCCACCAGGCTCGACCACATCGTCCACACCGACAGTGCCATCGTGTCGCCCTGCGCCACCGGGATCCGGTTCGCGACGAGTTGGCGGTTGACACCGGCGCCCGTCGTCGTCGCAGATCCGGCCGCGGTGTGACCGGTGACCGCGTCGTAGGTCCACTGCCCGAGACCATCGAGCGAGCTGACGTTGTCGAAACTCGGGTTGGTCAGCAGGTTCGGGTTCGAGTTGCCGATGTGCGCGGCCGGGATATGCGGGATCAGGTTCGGCAGTATGGTCCCGAACAGATTGCCAGCGGGCAGCGGCGAATTCGGCCCCAGCAGCGTGTTGAGAAACGCCGTGAAATCCGCTGCCGTGTGCGATGATCCGCCCAGCACGTCGTTGATGACCGTCTGGAGTTGGTTGGCCGCGGTCCAGATCGTGTCGGCCCACGCGGTGAGCTGCGACGTCGACGAGGCCCCCGGGTTGAACATGCCCGTCAGCGACTGCACCACCCACGACAGCACCTGCTGGACGATCGACTTCGCGATCGACTGGAGCTGCTGCTGCGTGAGCGGGTTGATCTGCTGGCGCGACTCCCCCGATGGCGGAGTGTGGACCTGCTGAGCCGGCGTGACCTGCGGAGGCCCAGACGGGCTGCTCATCGGATCGGGAAGACCGCCACGCCGCAGCCCCACGTGGTGGCCGCAGCGGTCGTGAATGCGCCCGTCGTCCCGCCGACCTGCTCGACGTTGAAATACACGTTGGTCGGGGTCGCAGCGTTCACCACACCGACGGTCGCCCCCGAGCCTGCCGCCACACCGAAGGCGATGTTGACGATGCACGTCTGACCCGGAAGCCCGAAACCCTGGCCGATGATCGGCCCCGTGGTCGCATTACCAAGCCGCGCCACCAGGTTTACCTGAGCCGTGCCGTCGGTCGGCGTGATGAGGGTTTGGCACGACACAATCGGCTTGCACGCGTAGACCAGCGACGGGATCGGCACCGTGGCGATGGTGCGGTTAGAGCCGCCCGAGGTGCCCGTCGAGTTGATGACCGACGGGTAGTACACCTGGCCCATCTGTGAGGCGAACCCGAACTGCAGCGACGGGGTCACCTGCGTGACCACGAGCGACTGACCCAGAATCGTCGCCGTCGCCTCCAGCACGTCCGCCGCGGCGGCGAGCGCGAATGATCCCGGGTTGCCGTCGGCGCCCGAGTTGATGAAGAACTCCAGGCCGTACTGCGACGCCACGCCCGGGCCACCCGGATCGATCAGCGTCACGGCCGGGTTCGTCGCGGGGAGCGCCGTACCGTGCGCCACCGGCGTCGTCGTGATCTGCCCCGCCGGGAACACTGGCGGCAGTCCCGGGAGACCCTGCAGCACGTTCGGCAGGTGCGCGAAACCGCCGGCCGCTGTGATCGTGATGGATCCGGTACCGGTGTCGGGGTCGATATCGTCGATGGTGAGATCGACGCCCGTCACTTTGAGCGTCTGCGAACCGTCCGGGTTCGTCGTCAGATTCACTGGCGATGTCATGTCAAGCTCCCGTCACAGCAAAGTTGTGGCCAATGGCAGATAAGGTTTTTCACTGATCCTGCAAAGTCATTGCCGACAGCGCTTTCCAGAAATCTTTTTGCTTGCGCTGGATGATGGTCATCGGGTTTTCGGCGAGCTTCCCGTCGCCGACAGTCACGGTGATCCGTGCACGGTTCGTGTTTCGGTCGTCGAGTAGTTCGATGTTCTCGACGTAATCGACGAGCGCCTCGCCGGTCTCCTGCAGCGCGACAACCATCGGCGCGCCCCGGAAGATGTTGCGGCCCACGCGGAGACCGCCAGCACCGTTGAGGAACGACACCTTGGCCGCCGTCCAGCCCCTCGTGTCCCACGCGCCGGACATCAGAGCGAAAATCGCGTCGACGTTGTACGGCTGCGATGCCGTCGGGAACATCTGCTCGGGGTACGCGTACGGCCCGTTTTCGATGTAGCGGTCCTCGTCGATCGCCAGTTCGAAAGCCAGGATGGTGTCTGAGAACAGGCCATCGAGCAAATTGCTGGGGATACCCGTTACGCCAATGAGCATGGTGATCGCGTCCACCGCCCACTCCAGGGTCGCCGAGATCATGTCGTCAAGCCACTGGGGTGATTTCCCGCCCACGATCAGCTGGTAAGCCATGGCGTGGTGGTCGTAGATATTGGCCGAGAGCAGCGGCGCCTTGGGGTGGTCAGCAATCACCATCGCCGTAGGCGCCGTCCAGTTCACGCCGATCTCTGGCGCGATGTAGATCCCCTCGGAGGCGAGCTGCTGCGTCTGCGCCGACGTGACAATGTTGGTGTTCTGACCGAACAGGCCATCTTGCAGCTCGGCGATGTCCTTGAACCCGCCATCGATGAAACTCTTCGTGGGTCCAGTGATCCCACTGCGGTCGAATACGCGAACGACGTACGTATGGACCTTCAGCGTGATGTTGTCCGGGTCTGGCTGCGGGTCGATACCCGGGCGAAACAGCTTGATCTCCAAGTCAAGTCCGTTGTCCTTGATGGTCTGTTTGATCAGATCCAGGACGACATCGAACCGGCCCTCAATCGACACCCACGGCGACGTGTCGGTGAAAAAGTCGTGATGGATGACGTAGACCGGCGAGAACAGCATGTCGGTCAGGTCGCCGTTGGTCTCCAGGAACCGGGCAAACCATGCGCGCCAGTCCAAATCGAGCGACGACAACGCATTGAGCATCGAGTTAAGGCCGGACTGCAGCCTGAAAGTCTGCTCGGCTATTAGGGTTTCGATCACAGTACAGGCCGGACCCATGTAGATCGCTTCCCTGAGCGGCCCCTGATATTCGATCGGAGTCAGGAAATTAACCCAGCAGAGAACGTGATTCAGGTAGTTCGTGTCACCGATGAGCGACGCCGTCAGCGTCCAGTTGCCGCGCTCGTCGAGCGCATAGTCGGTGTCCGCAACGCGCCCGTTGAACATCAGCTCGTCGCACTCGATGACCACGGGCACGACCGTTTTCGAGCACTGACGCATCGGCCGGACCATCGGATCGCTGCCCTTGAGCAGAATTCGGCCCGTCTCGACGTCGTTGCGTGGCCACTGCACCTGGAGGCTGATGTAGTCCTGGCAGTACCCCTGCAGGCCATACATCTTGTCGCCAACCCACACCTCGATGTCGGTGTCGGGGATCTCCATCTGCGCCAACGCATTCAGCGCTGCTGTCGCGTTGACTTTTGGGGACGGCGAAGCAAGCCCGGCGGCAAGCGCGGGCAGGTCGACCTGAGTCACTCCGGGTATCTCCGAAACGGCGTCAGTGCGCCGATGACCTTGGTCTGCGACGTTGCGCCCGTGATCGAGATCGCGATCGACGACGTGACCGGCGCGGCGCCGATCGGCTTGGCCGGAATCGGGTTCGTGAACCGGCCGCCGAGCAGCGCGTCGACATTCGTTTGTGCAGGCAGGATCCCGAACATCGATTCGAATTCCTGCAGCAGCGGTGGCACGTTATTGTTCGTGGCGAACGAGATCAGGTCAGCCAGGATCTGCTGAAATTGGTTCAAGGTCTGCGGAGTTGCCTGCCCCGGCACCTGCGACAGGTCCACCACGATCGGGAGCCTCGGCAGCGTGTTCAGCAGGAACACCTGGCCGGCGAGCGCGGGCCCGAACGTGATCATGGTCGGCGAGCCCGGGCCGTTGGCGATCGACAGTTGTGTGAACGGCCCGTACGCCAGGAAGCTCGGCCAGCCGATCTGATCACCGCGGTTGGTCAGCGTGAGCCAGCCCGACGCCGATCCTGAAAGCGTGCCCGTCGCGGGGAATTTGCACGTCGACGGGTAGGACTGCCACAGGCCAGAGTCAATGCGCGCGTTCAGGGTGAAGGGCAACGACGCGTTGACCGCGTTGACCACCTTGCCGGGGTCGGTCTCGGCCCACCGCGCCATCCCCCACCAGTGCCCCATGGTCGGTGTGAACCACGAGTACTTACCCATGGCGTTCGGGCTCCACGAGTCCAGCCACGCCCGGGTGAGCCTGCGCCGCAACGCGACCTGCTCGACGACGGTCATGCCGGGCTCACGGCCCGACAGCACGCACTCCATCTTGATCTTGATGGGGTCGCCGACAGAGCCCATGTTGGTCACGCCGTCCTGGCGAGCGCCCTGCTGATCGAGCATGCGCCACGACGGCAAAATGCCCTCGATGGACTTCGCGTGCACGCCGCGCTGCACACCGACGACCGGCGCGCGGCCGCCCAGCAGGTGGAACTTCTGTGAGCCGTCCGGGCTCGTGTAGCTCGCCGACGGGTGAATCCCCTTGGCCAGGCGCCCCATGCCGCCGGGGGTTACCGTAGGCGGCCAAACAGTCTGCGTCACGGCGTCATCCCTGCCCCGTACTTGGACAGATTGAGGTAGTCCGGCGAGCCTGGCGAGTTGTGGAAGTTCTCGATGTTCAGGCCGATAGTGGGCTGCTGGTCACCGCCCTGCTGGTCCTTGTCCTGACCCTTCTGCTTATCCGGGTCGGCGCCGAGCTGTGGCGCCGACTGCTGTCCGTTGGTGTTCGGGTCGTACGGCGTCTGCCCCTGCTGCGCCTGGTCCGCAGTGTCGGTGGTGACCGGGTGCGCGCCCGCGAGACCGCCGAGAATCTTGGAGAGCGTGCCGGTCTGCGGCAGGTCCGGCAGGAACGTCTCTTGCAGACCGCTGACCGCGATGCCGCCGAGCTGACCGAGGTATCCGGCGAACCGGTTGGCCTCCTGCAGCGCGATCTGAGCCACCTGTCCGGCCGCCGCACCGCCAGCACCAAGCCCGGGCATCGCGCCCGCAGCCGCGCCCGCTTCGCTGCCCGCGTTCATCAGCAGGCCGAGCAGACCGCCGCCGATGCCCAGGCCCTGGCCCGTGCCGGTGTTCTGCTTCGGGGTGCCCATGACGCCGAGCGGGGTACGAGTCCCTTGATAGCCGGTGGTGGCGCCCGGCTTGATGGGCGCGCCGTTCCCGAAGTAGCGCGGCACGTCGGACAGGCCCGGAAGCGCCGCGCCGTCGCCACCCTGCGGCGCCATCGGGTTGTTCAGCGCCGGGTTGGTGTTGGCCGCCCCATAGAGACCGCCGACAGGCCCAGGCGCACCGCCGCCAGCCCTCACCGGCCGGTAGTAGTGGGTCGTGAACGAGGGATCATCTGCGCCGGTTCCGCCGACGCCGCCACGGGCCGCTGAGGCAGTGTCGCCCCAGTTCCACGGCGTGCCGTCGGGCAGCGTCGCCTGCATGTGGCCGGCATTCCCGGCGCCGCTCCAATAGCCGACGCGGAAATCGCCCGGGCCGCCAGGGCCCGGCAGGAATCCGTGCTCTGGCAACCACTGTGCAGCGTTCGCCGTGGTCAGCTTCTCACCACCGGTCGACCGGCCATCCATGATGTTGACCAGGTCGCCGACCGAACTCGAGCAGTCAGACAGTCCCTTCAGCAGGTCCCTACCCGCGTCCTGCGAGTAGGTGCCCGGTCGGATATTCGCCAGCAGCGCCGCATCGCCCGGATATGCGCCGCCAGCACCGCGTGGATCATAGGCTTGCGCCTTCATGTTGGCGGCATACTCCTGCTGAGCCTTGGTCAATTCCCTCTGTGCCGCAATGGCTTCCGCAGAATCGGCGCCATAGGTCTTGACGTCGTAGTCGTAAACCTTTTGATCCTGGCCGATCTCGAAATTGCGCTTGTAGTTGTCGTAACCTTCCTTCGTCATCACATTGCCGTTGGCATCAACGACATACATTGGGTTAGAACGTGATTCGCCACGACTGCGCCGCGCCTGCTCGGACTTCATCAACTGGCCCAATGGGTTACCGAGAGCCAACTCTGCGAGGAACGTCGTGCCCATCTGGGTCAACTGCTGCAGCAGACCGCCCTTGCCGTGCTCCTCGAGTGGGTTGTAGGTGCTCCACGGATCCGTGCCCTTGCTCCCGTAGCCCAAGCCGCTGCCGCTGCTCGGGATCGGCGCCATGTAGATCGGGTCCTCTTTGGTGCCCTCGGGCGACTTTTTCTTGCTGCCGCCCCCCGATCCTGGGATCGCGTCGGGCGTAGCACCCAGCGCGGGTGAACCATCGGTGGCCACCGGAGCGGCATCCGTGGGCGCTGGCGCTGGCGGTCCAGCGGGTGCCGGGGGCGGCTTCCATCCGGGCGCAAGTTGATTCTTGAAGTCGTCGAGTGGATTGCCCGCAGCGGGGGGCTTTCCGCCAGGGGCTGGCACTGGAGTGTTGCCCATGGTTGGCTGTCCGACGATGAACGGAGCCATGGGTTGATCTGGCGCCTTGGCGGCATTCTGATTGGCCTGGTCGATCTCATGCTGATTGAGATCATGCTGGGCCTTGCTCACGTCGTAGACGGAGCGGCCAGTGTCGTACAGGCCTGCGAGTCCGGTGGCCGGAATTCCCACCTCCGGGCCGAGCAGCCACGACAGTCCGGCCGCATCGTTGACGGCTGATCTGTCAGCGGTGCCGTCCGGAAGGAATTGGGTCCCAACCATTCCGAGGATGGAAGCGAGCCCCTTGAGCCGACCGCCGTTGCGCGCAAAGAATCCGTTCAGCGCGCCGTCCGCCTTGGCCGCACCCTCCTCTGCGGCAGGACCAATGCCGCGCATTGCGGCCTGCGTCTCCCTGGCCGCGGTGGTGGCCTTATCCGCCGACTTAACCTCTTTGTCGGCCGCCTTCGAGACACCCGCCGCGCCATCCTCCGCATCGTCGCCAATGGACTTCCACGCCGAGCCGACCGTCTTCGCCTTCGTGGCAGCGGTGTCCGCAACATCGGCCACAAGGCTCCTGAACTTCGTGAGACCGTCCAGGGTGCGCCCCAGCACCATGGCCGTTTTCACGAGTCCCCACGCGCCCGCCAGCGCCGTTAGTGAGTAGATGAGCCCCTTTGCCAGCGCCTCGTGTTCAGAGATGACGCGCGCCACGTTGCCGAATTCGCTGACGACCGACTTCACGGTCGGGAGCATCGCTGTACCGAGCTCCACCTCAACGGCCTTGACCGCGTCCTTGGTATTCGCCCATTCCGCGTTGAAAGTCTTCATCTTGTCGGCCCATCCGGGGATATCTCCACCCGGCGTGGCCTGCGACTGCTGGAGCTTAGCCATCTCATCCAGCGTCGCCTTAGCGCGTTCTGGATCGCCAAATAGCGCTTCGGCAACCGATTGCCCCGCAACGGTTCCCGTGATCCTCTTTAGCGCCTCGGAGACGTCCTCGATCGTTTGACGACCATTCTTGAATTGCTTAGAGAATTCATCGATATGCTGCACATCGGTGATGAATCCAGTGACCAGATTCGCCTGTTCGACATTTAGACCCTTGATTTCCTTGCGCAATTCACCCACGGGAGCCTTGCCGTCCAGGATGGCCTGTGCGGTGCCCTGCAATGAGGTCGGCAGGCTGGCAATGGCATTCTTGGCGTTCTCCAAAGCCGTTGCGTTGTGGATGATGTCGCCCGTGTTGATCTGGGTCTGATCGCCAAACTTTTTCAGCACCGTATCCGTCAGATACTGGATGGTTCCGATGTATCCACGGCCGCCCTCATCGACACTCTTGAGCTTCAGTGAGACATCGTCGGCGTCGATGCCGAACTTCCGCATCTCTTGCGCGGCAGGAGAAGTGACGTCCTTCAGCGCGTTCATGGAGTTGCGGATATTCTCGGTCGCCTGATCGGCGCTTGTGCCCGTCTTCGTGTAGCGCGCTAGCGCGGCGTAGACGTCCTCAAGCTGGATATGGAACCCGGAGGCAATCGGCTCTACCGAGTGCAGCGAGCCGGAGAATTCCTGCAGGGTTGCGCCCGAATCACCCACGGCTACCTTGAGTTTGGTCGCAACGTCCGCGGCCTTCTCGGTCGGAATGTGGTAGTCGTTCATCGAGATCGTCAGGCCCTTGATGACCTCATTGAGGTCGGGAATGCCCTCGATGCTCGCGAGCTGCGCCGCGGCTTTCAGCGTGCTTAGGGCACCCGCTCCGGTGCGGAACTGGTCACCCATCTTTGCCAGCCCAAACGACGCCTCCAACATCTGCTGCGCGCTATAGGTGTTGGTGCCAGCAAGCTTCAGGATGCCGTCCTGCAGGATCTTGACCTGATCCGCCGACATGTCGGCCGCTGAGATGATCTTCTGCCCAGCGGCCTCGAAGTCACCCGCAGATTTGACCGTGGCCGTCATGGCGATCCCGAGTCCAGCGACCCCGACCGCACCCGCAACATTGGCCGCTCTACCCAAATCTGATGTCGTTGAGGCCGCTTTCGCGCTGGCTGCGGTGAGCGCCGTCGCCGCGCCCTCCGTCGTGAGCATGGCGTCGACATGACCCTTGGTCTGCAAGGCCGAATTGGCGCGGGCGTTGGCAAGGGCGTTCTCGGCGGCAATGGCCTTCGAGTGACCCGCTCCGTATTTCTCTGTCACCTCGGCCAGGCGCGCAATCGACGCCTCAACCGCACCGTTGGCGCGGACCATCCGCTGCGCTGCGCGTTCCTCGTCGAGCGCTGCGTCGTTGTACGCCCGACGCAGGCTGTCGAGCTCAGCGCGGGCCTTAGTGCCGTCCATCGCGTCGAAAATCTTGCCCGCGCGCTGACCCCAGCCCTTGCTGATCTCGTCGGCACCGCGAAGGAAGATGTCCTTGACCTTGCCGCTAGCCTGCTGGGCCTCGGATTCGTTTATGGTCGGATGCAGATCAAATGCGACGCCCACAAATTCCTCCTTTCACCAGCCAAATAGCCTGTCTCCCAGCATTTCCTCTGCCTCGAGACTGACTTCGTTTTGCGTTTGCTGCTCGACGCGCTCACTCGGAGAGATCCACAACATGGGCTCGTAGGGTGTGCCGCCATATCGCGCCTGGATCGTTGACCGCAGCCGCGAAATCTCGTTGGCGATGGTCTGCTGCATCTTCCGCTCGGTAGACCAGTCGCCGTGACGCTCGGCCCACGTCTTGAATGCCGTATCCGGCTTCAGGAACTCCAGCACTTCCAGCAGGCGCCGAGACGAGAGTTTCAGGCGCCCATGCTCGTCGCGAGTGCCCTGATGCCAATCGGCAATATCGAGGTTCTTGTCGAGTAGGTCAGACTCAATCTGACCCGGAAAGTGCCTCACTATCGCCAGTGCTGCCAGCACTTTTCGAGTCCTGATCGGCCCGCTCCGCCGTCTTGCGCTGCAGGTACGTCCACGCCAGCGTCACGTCCGAGCAATAGCCACCCGCAGCTTTGAGCTTGGCCGGCCCATCGTCGCCCAGCAGCGCCTTGGTCAGGCGCACGTCGTAGTCCTCGACGAGGTTGCCGCCCTTGTCGCGGTGCGGCACCTTCGGCGAGCCGATGCGAATGACTTCGCCTTCGTCGTTCCTCGTGTCGGGCCAGCGATCGAGTTGCTCCAGCGACAGCTGAAGTTCGTTGTAGCGCTGCTGCTGGTCATCGTCGAGCGCAGACGGGTGCGGGATGAAAATCCCATTGATCTCGATCCCGGCGGCGAAACCGAGGTACTCGGCGGCCTGCGCGCGGAATGCTTCGAAAGTCTCACTCATGGGCCGTTCCTCTCAATCATGCTGGGCTGCAGGGCTGTTGACCGGCGGCGAACGCACAGCCCATACGCTCGCCGCCGGGGTCTATCAGGAAGCGGTCGACGTGATGGGCGCCGACGGCAGCGACGTGGCCGACACGCTGCCTGCACCGACGGCGGTCACGGTGAACACGTACGCAGTGGAGGCGGTCAGACCGGTCACGGTCAGGGTCACGTTGCCGCCAGAGATCGACGGCGAGCCCTGCAGGGTGGCAGCGGTACCGGTCAGCAAGCCGCCGGCATACTGGGTCACCGAGTAGGTCGGCGACGTGAACGCCGTACCCGCCGCCACCGGGATCACGATGGTGGCCTTGAGCCCAGTCACGGGGCTGGCAACGGGCGCGGCCGAGAACACCGGCGGATCGCCCGCGGCACGCCAGCCCTGGCCGTCGCGCCACACGATGCGGCCCATGATCTCCGACTGGCCGTCGACGTCCACCGAGTACGGATCCAGCAGCGAGTCCCAGGTCTGCGCGAGGCCGTCGGCGGTCTTCTTGTCGACGGTGCTCTTGTCGTTCTTGTCGAGGGCCGAGCGGGCGTAGCCATAGGCGGTGTACTCCGGCAGCCCATCGGCGAGGTCGATGCGGATGAACAGGAACTGGCGATCGATGGTGATCGCATCGGCCAGCTTGGTCGCCGAGTATCCCGGAAAGCCGTCAGGCAGCAGCGACGACAGCGGCCGGTTGTTGCGCAGCGCGTCGGTCAGGGTCGTCGACTGCATCGCCATGAAGTTGAACGACTCGCCCTCTTTCTGGACGTCGGAGCGGACGGTCGCGTTGGTCTGCAGGCCTTCCAGCTTGTCCGTGCTCATGTCCGGGCTCATGTCGAAACCCTTGGGATCGAGCATTTCGATCAGGTACCAGCCAAGGTTCGGGTTGGGGTTGACCTTGACCTTGCCTGGATTGGCCGGGTCCTGGATCACGGCCAGCAGGTCGGTGCGCGGCTGCCCATCTTCGGCGAATGGGCTGAACGAGTACGGCCCCATCGCGGTCGATGCGCCGTTGTAGTCGCGGACCATCGCGGCCACACGGCCACCACGCCGGATTCGGTTGGTGCGGAAGAAATTCAGCCCGGAAGCGCCCCAGGCGGCCCCGGTGGGCGGCAGAATCAGGTTCGACATTGGTCGGGTTCCTTTCGGAGTGGGAGTTACCTACGGGGGCTGCTTGGGGTCGAAAACGGCTCAGGCGAGCGTGAATCCGAGTCGGTAGCGGGAGACGTACTGAATGACGTCGGTGTCGCGATACGGGATCTTCACCGGCTCCTCGACGACGTCGAAGTAGTCGACGCCAGCGCTGATCCCGTCGGCAGTCGTGATGACCACGGCGGGGTCGAACTCGAGGTAGAGCATCCGGGCGTGCACCTGATTGGACAGGCGGTAGGCCGCGGTGTCGGCGTCGAGATCCGGCGTCGCGCCGGCGAGCGTGTGCACAGAGATCAATGGGTCGGAGAACGCGAGATCGCCCGTGCCGCCGATCTTGTCGACCATCGTCGCCGGGAGCGGGTCGCCCGGGTTGTGCCGGGACGCGGAGTAGGCCAACGGCGACAGCCACGCGGTGACGAATGTGACGCCGGAGGGGGCCTGGGGTCCATAGACGGTAGGACTGGTCACCTGCGCCTCCGTCCACCTGATCGACTTCGCCGCTCGCTACGCAGCACCCGGAACGCGGCGGAGCGGGCCTGCCGCGCTGACGAAACATGCTGAGCGGCGGCGGCGATATCCCTGGCCGAACCGGTGGCGCGGACGCGCGCCAGCTCTTTCAGTGCGTTCCGCAGGTGGCCCTGCGCGTGCTCGATGGACTCGTGGAGAATCTTGCCGTCGCCGCCCATCGCCAGACATGTCCGTGAGGCGCAGGCGAATTCGGGCATATGCTCGGCGCCGAACTCGATCCACACGGCCTTGTAATCGTGGGAGGCGATACGCGCGTACGGCCCCAGCTCGCCCTGGCGCCACTCGACATGCACCGAATCGCGGTAGTCACCGGGCTCGCCGTGCGGTGGCGTCGACCGATTCGAGGTTTCCGGGGAGAAGACGGGTGCGATGCCCTTCCAGTACTCCACGGCCTCGTTGGCTTTCGCCTCCAGCGCGGCGTGCACCCCGGCGTCTACAGCCAGAGCACGCGCCAGCGTCGCGCTGGGAATCCCCAACTCGCGGAACAGATCTTTCATGCCTGGTACTCGCACATGGCGAACACGTGCGAGGGGGTGCCGAGCATGTCCACCTCGACGATCGAGTCGCCGCGCATGTTGAAGACGCGGCCCTGGTACTCGAGCTGGTCACCGACCTTGATCGCGGCGGTGTCGGTGTCGTATGGCAGGATGGCCCATGCGGTCTGCTTCATCGTCGTCGCGGTCGGCGTGACGTCCTCGGCACGGCCCGGCATCGCCGACAACTCCACCTCAAACACGCAGCCCGTCACGTCAATTCGCGCGCTCGTGGTCTGCGTGATGCCCAGTTCCGACTTGACCGCATTGCCGTTGTCGTCGAGCCTGGGCCGGGTCGTCAGGATCGTGACCGTCTGATTGCCCGGATTCCATAGAGGCATCAGGGAGCGCCGTAATTCCACGTCGACGGGAAGCTCCAGCCGGTTGTCCACCCGGCGGCGTAGTCGGGCGCCTCGAAATCGTCAGGCACGCACGACGACATCGGCAGCGCCGAGACCGGGATACCCAGCAGTACCTTGTGCCGGTCGGTGAAATCCAGCGCCGTTGCCGGGTTGTCGAGCGAGCCCGATTCGGTGCGGTGCGCCGTCGTCGAACTGAAATCCTTGAGCGGCCCGTACTTCTGGAATCGCAGCGTGTTCGCGACGACCTCGTAGGTGACGAGCTGAGCCGCCGGGTCGGAATTCGACAGGTTCTGACCCGACGGCCCGTTCTCGTAGATCCAGTTCGACGCCACCGACAGCAGGAGGCCCACCAAGGCCTGCTGTTGCGTGTTCAGTGGCGGTCCGTCCCAAAGGGCCTGAAACCCAGTGAGATCCAGAAAAGGGGTCACGTCAGCTCAGCAGAGTGACGATGTCCTGCTTGGTCAGGCCATCCAGCTCGGCCTGAGTGTGCCCCTTGCTGATCGCGTAGGCCTGCCACGCGTCCAGCGGCGCGGTCTGCGCCGGCCGATCGACGACTGGCGCGGGTGTCTCGTCGCCGGTGGGCTCGCTGCTCGCCGCGACAGCGGGCGCGGCGATCTCGCGGACGTGGCCCTCGCGCACCAGACGCTCGCGCTGCTCGTCGTCCAGGTGGGAAATGACAGAACCGGCGTAGTGGTAGTCCACGCGGTAGCTGCCATTGTCGGGCACCTTGACCAGCACGAGCGCCGACACAGCCAGGTACGGCATCAGGCGTCCACTCCGGTGATCTTCCAGGCGCACGCGGGCTCCTGGACGATCGGAACCACGGTGCGACGGGCGCGGATGCGCCAGCCATCGGAGTTGTCGAGCCGCTTGGTCAGCACCTGCAGGTTGTCGACGCCATCGGTGACGTAGCCCTCGCTCGGGAGGTACTCGTCGACGAACGAGCCCAGCACGGTGGAGTCCAGCAGGGTCGCGACGCCTGCGGTCGGCAGGTTCGGCGAGGCGATGAACGTGAAACCACCGATGCGGCGCATGTAGGCGCTCGACAGGCCCTGTGCCACCGGGGCGGTCTCCACTCCCGGGTACTCGCGCGGCAGCAACAGCTGCAGCGTCGGATCCGACACCACGTTGGCGAACGTGGTCAAGCCCAACAGCACGGTATCGGGCATGTATCCCTGCTTCAGCGCCAAGATGTTGGCGTGAGCCCGCATCAGGTCGCGCAGGATCGTCGGTGCCGCACCGGTGCCAGCCCACGATGCGGTGGCCGCGGTGTTCTGCGTGACCGAACTCGCGACGGCCGCCAAGCCAACCGAGTCGATCTGCTGCACGTGGCTGTTCATCAGCTTGCGGAACCCGCGCGCAATGACCGGGTACTTCTGGCGACTGATCGCCTCGTCGGAGAACTCGGTGTCGTTGCCCCACTTGACCGTGTTGGCGGTCAGCGCCGGTCCCGTGGTGATCGAGGTGACCGGGTACTCCGACAGCGGCGCAACAGGCTGCGGCGGCCGGTCGGCGAAGATGGTCTCGTTCTGCTCGTAGAGCACCGATCCCGAGTCGGTCTGCAGTTGACCGGTCAGGATCTTGTCCGAGATGAACATCTGATCGCCGATGGTGCGCAGGGCGCGCAGCACGAGCAGCGGGTCCTTGAGGAACCGCGAGATAGTGAGCAGATCACCCGACAAAGTCGGGGGTGCCGGAGGAAACTCTATAGGCATAACGCCTTACCTTTCGTTTCGCTGCGGTGCGCAGCACGGATGTTTTTGGGCTGCGAAACTCAGCGGAACAGAACGGGCACAAGGTTGTTCGCGGCAGCGCTGGTTGCGATGCCGACGATGTTCGCGCCGTCGGAAGCGTCGGCACCGATGGTGGCTACGGCGCCCGCGGCAGCCGGAATCACGTTGGCACCGGCGGCGATAGCACCGGAAGCAGCCAGAATGTGGCGGCCCTTGGTGTACACGGTGACGGCCGCGCCGGTGGCTGCATCGAACGCGGCCACGCCGAGCCATGCGCCAGACGCGCCCGAAGTCGGCGCGACGGTCTCATTGCCGCTGATGGCAACCAACTGGCCGCCCGTGATCGGAGCGCTGGCGGTGTAGGTGAGCTTCTGCCCGGGAAAGGCACTCGGGGTGTAAACAGCCATGTCAGTTGCCCTTTCCGATTTCCTGGCCGGTGATCTTGGCGAACGCGAACTGGAGGTCGTTGTCGACCGCCGCGGCCTCGGTATCGCGTCCGTAGCCGATCTCTGCGACGGGAATCAGACCCTTGGGCAACTGCGCGAGGGTCGCGCGGATGCCGTCGCGGTCCTTCTCCATCAGGGCCAGCCAGTGATCCTTATTGGCAGGCGCGAGCTTGCCGTCGGCGATGGCGGCGTCGACGAGTTGGCCATCCTCTGCCTTGAGTTGAGAGGCCCGGAAGGTGTGGAATTCGGCGACGGCCGAGACGGTTTCGTCGTACTTAGCCTTATCGACGACGGTCAGGCCAATCTTGGCGGCCGCCGTGGCCAACTGATCGACCGAGGGCTCGGCCGGCGCGGGCGGTGCGGGCTTCTCGGCGACCTTCGCCTCGAATGCCGCAATGATGGCGTCGTCGTCCGCGTCGGCGTCAAGGCCGAGCTTCTCCACGATGCGCTCGTTGAGGGTGGGCACGTTGTGCTCCTTTCCATTTGGGACCTCGGCCTTGACAGACAGAGGGGTCTGGGCGCGCGGCTCGATGTGCGGCGCGGGCGCGGCATCACGGCCGGCGAATCGGAATTTCGACAGGTCGAACGACGCGCGGGCGATGCCGAGTAGGTCGTCATTCTTGGCGGCCGACATCACCTCGTCGGCCAGCCCGGCGGCCACGGCTTCGTCTGCCGTGTACCAGGTTTCGACGTCCATGCGTGCCTGCCAGTCGTCGACCGAGCCGCCAGCCCTGTCGGCGTAGATCGACGCGAGGTTCGCGGACATGCGGCGGAGGTCCTTGGCGACCTTTTCCAGCTCATCGGCGTTGCCGACGGCGACATTCCACGCGTTGTGGATCATCATCTGGCTGTTCTGATTCATCACCACGCGGTCGCCGCCCATGGCGATGACGCTGGCGATGGATGCCGCGATGCTGTCCACGACGGTCGTGATGGTCGCGGGGTGGCCGCGCAACGCGTTGAGAATGGCGATGCCGTCGAACACAGCGCCGCCAGGCGAGTTGATCCGAACGGTGATCTGCTCTGCGTCCAGCTCGGCGAGTTCGCGCACGAAATCGGCGGCCGAGACGCCCCACGACGAAATCTCGTCGTAGATCAGGATTTCCGCCGGTCCGGTCTCGCCGTCAGCCAGGGCCTTGATGGTGTACCAGGACTTCACCACAGCGTCAGCGCTCCATTCGGTTCAATGCGGGCGCGGGGCGTCCGGCCGCGCGTGCGCGCGTTGGTCACGTTGGTTTCGGGCACTGGTGGCGCAGCGGTCTCCGGTGCCGCGGTCTCGGCGGGCGCCTCGTCGGGTTCGTCGGTGGCCTCGTCGGGGTCTGCGGACGGCAGGCCGAGCGTCTGGCGCTCGAACGCCTCCAGGCGGCTGTCCGGCGTGAGAAGTCCAGCGGTCACGAGCATTTGGAGCGCTGCGGCCGTCGCGTCCTGGCGAGAACCGATCTCGTCGACCGTCAGGCGGGGGGCCGGCTCGTCGGGTCCGAAATTCAGGTCGACGAGATCCTCGACGATGTGGGCCTGCGCGATGTCGCGGATGAGTTCGGCGATCGTTTGGACTGATTGGGTGAACGCGTCGGCCTGGACGCTGGCGAGCGCGTAGCTGCCGCCCTTGTCCAGGTTCAGGAAGTGAGCCAGGGCCGCGAGAGCCATTTGCTTGTCGTGGTATTCGATGGCCTGGCGGATAAAGCCGGACGGCAGCGTGCCCTGCACGCCCTTGATGTCGAGCTCGGCGCCGTTCGGCAGCGCCACACCGGCGTTGTTGCCGCCGCGGAACTGCCGCGCAATCTTCAGATAGGGCGCCAGGGCGTCCCAACTGACCTCTCCGGTAGACACGCCCTCGGGCGCGGTGACCACCGGGACGCCGACGCCGTTGCGCCGCGCGGCCGTGGCCTCGATGCGGATCAGCTCATCCTTGAGCAGCCAATGCTTGTAGGCCGGGCGCAGCAGCGAGTTACCCGTCCACACACCAGGATCGCGGTCACGGGTGTAGACGACGAGCCGATTGACCGGGATCAGATCGCCGAACCGGCCGGCGTAGACCACGCCACCGGCAGCACCGCCCATGCCCCCCTCTGGGAACTGCTGAACGCCGACGAGGCCGCCATCGCGCGCCACGTCCCAGTACGCGATCGTGGAACTCGGCCGCGGTGCCAGCTTTTTCAGGTGCGCGCGGCCGGGGTCGGTCACCGTGTCGTAGACTTGCTCGAACACGCTGTGGCCAAAGGTCAGCATGAGCAGCGCCTGCTGCAGGTGCTCGGCCCACGAGAACCGGCCGCGTGTGCGCGACGTGTCCATTTCGTCGTCGGAGGCACCTCGGATTGGCAAGCCGAGGTCGCGCGCGACGAACTCTGTGACCTCGTCGGACGCGCCAGCCTTGTCGATACGCCACGCGGTGCGCCGAATCGGCAGCCCGACAGCGGCCAGGATCGACGCGATGCGGCCGTCTTCGCGGCTCATGCGCGTGTAGGTGCGAACACTGCTGGGCCACAGCAGCTCCGGGACCTGTTCGAACGTGTCCCACTCGGTCCAGCCCGACAGAATGCCCGAATACGGGTTGACGTAGCCCAATTCGCGGGTGGGAGCGCTCAAAACTCCCCCCTTCGGGCCTAAAACGGTGCTGTCAGTGGGTCAAATTCGTCGGAAATGGCCTCCAACTCGGCGTCTACGAGCGGAGGCGGAGGGGTCACCTTCGGTGGCGCGGCGAAGCGCATGAGGCCGTAATGGGCGGCCGTGGCGGCATTTATGGGCGTAATCGGGGCTTTTCCGCCCAAATCCCACGCGAAACCGCCCATCAAATCGCGCTTTCCGGCGTCGCCGACCGAGTCAGTCAGCCGTTTCTGGCCCGAATGCGAGGCATGGGAGTCGTTGATGTCGTCGTACAGCGCGCCACAGGCTCGGACCCACTCGCCTGTGCTCATGATCTCCGGCTCGACGTGCGCCGCGATCAGCTTCTCCTGCAGGCTGGCCGCCGGAGACCGGCCGTCGATGACGATCGCGCACGGATCCCACGCCGTCACAAGCTCGGTGATCTTCTCGACGACCGCCAGGCTCGATTTGAAGCTGTACGGCGACGTTTCGAGGTGCACACGGCCCGCAGCCGTACGCCAGGCCGCGCAGATCACCCAGCGCAGGCCATCCGGCGAGCGGTCGATGCCAATAGCCGGCGTGCCCACGAACTCCGGGGCCCCATCGATGAGCGTGCCCCACTTGGCCGCGTCGATCGCGCCGCCCTTGGTCTTCGGCCAGATCCCGCGAGCCTCGCGGTTCCATGAGTCGTCGTTGGGAATGTTCTCCCGCATGCGTTCCATGGACTCCATCGGCGTCCTGTGCGGAAACGACGGGTTCATGATCGGGTATTGCGTGACGTCGTCGGGTTTCGAGTCGGGATCGGCGCTGAACTCGACGTAGAAGATCTTTTTTGACCGCCCCGACAGCGCCTGATCGCGCTTGGCTGTGAACGCTTCGCCGTCGTCGACCGGCCGCGGCGGCGTGCCGGTGAACCACAGCAGGCCGCCGTGCGGGTTCTGCGCCTGGTTGATCGCAGGCACCATGTCCTCGAGTGCCTTGAGGCCCAAAATCTGCGCCTCGTCGAACACTTCGGAGTCGATCTTGTCCATGCCGCGGCCGAAGCCCTCGGAACGGGCACCGAACATGAACACGCTGCCGTTGGCGAACTGGATCTCTTGCTCGCCGTTGGCCGTTCGAATGCCGTTCGACCGATCCGGCGCTAGGAATGGCTGAATCGCCCTGCGTCGCACGAGACCCTGGATCGATCGGAACGTGTTCGTTGTCGTCCGGTTGTGGTGCGACGTCCACGCGCACCGAAACCCTGGAAATTCGAGGCACAATCCGACGTGGATGGCGCCGACTGTGAACGTCTTGCCCACCTGGCGCGGAATCGATGCGACGTTGCCGCCGACCGACGACGCATACTTGCCGACCTCATCGCCAGGCGCCGGAGCGAGCAATCCCAGCGACACCATGCCGAAACCCTGTTGCCACGGGTCAAACTCGATGCCAACGGACAGCAGGCGCGCCTGCACCCGTGGGAAAACCGACGTGACGATGCCCTCGGGTATGACCAGCTCGCGCGCGACCTCCGAAAGCTTCGGCAGGCTAGATCGCGGAGGCGTCGAACTTGTCGCTGACGGGCTCATTGGCGCCGGAACTCTTGGCCTCGTGCTCGGCGCGCGCGTCCAAAGAGCGGATTTCCTTGTCGATCTCGCGCAACTGGCGCATGAGCGGCGCTAGAGTGTGCGGAGGCGGCCCGGCGTCGATCCGATTGGCGATTGTGTCCCGCATCATCACCAGCAAGTCGCGCTCGCCCTGCTCGGCGGCCTCACTCAGCGTGTCAGGCTTCTTTTTCGGCTCTGGCTTGTCGGCCGCAGTCACCAGCCGGAGGGGTGAATCGGTCATGAAACCCCCTTTATTCGGCCTTTCTGGCGTTTTTTTCGTGCGGGGAGAGAGAAAATGACAGGACGTGCACTGTCAGGTGAGGCCCCCCCGCCTCCAGAAAATCGGCAGGGGGGTCACAGGCGGCTCACAGGAACGCTCTGACCAGCACTTATGGCCAAGCCATGAGATGGGGCTCGGGTTCGTCGTCTTCGGGCTCGTCGACCAGCTCATCATCGAGCAGGTAGTCGCGCCCGTCGCCACGCTGCTGGTTGCATCGGCCGTGCAGCAGGCGATTTGGCAGTGGTATCGGGAGGCCCCGGCGTATGGCTTCGGCCCGCGTCATGTCCCGATGGTCGGCGTGCAGGCTGCCCGAGAACGCTGGCCCGCTTGGGTCGTAGTCCGGGTTGCGGGTGCGATCCCGGTACATCGGTTCCTCGCACCATTCGCACAGCGCACCATCGGTGTGCTGCCGAAGTAGTTCCTTGCGCCGCTGCTGGTGTCGCCAGCCCAGGCCCTGTTGCGTGGTGTTGAGCCGCTTATGGGCCATCGGTGATGTCGTCGTCCAGCTCTACGACTTCGGTCTTGATGTCGGCAGTCAGCGTGATGCCAGTCGGCCGCGTGTCAACGCTGACCGTGTAGCCCATGCGGGTCAGCACCTGCTGCAGGTTGTGGGTCAGGCTCGCCAGTACCTGCGCCTTGTGGCGGTCCGGGATCGCCTTGGCGCGTGGCTGCTTGTGGCCGTTGGCGATCATGTGCAGCGTCGGCCGTGGTGGAATGTGGCCGAGATCAGGATCCGTCATCATCCCCCCAACCGGGTGGCGCTTCACCGAGCACGTCGGCGTACGCGGCAGCGAAGTCAGCGTCTGTGGATCCTCCACTGGCCCCAACGGGATCTGGGGCTGCAAACGTGGCCGAAAGTTTCAGCTTGCCGTCTTCCCACTGGACGCTCAGCTCGCTCACGATGCCGTCGACCAACAGTTGATCTTGATGGACGATTTCAAGACGGCCCATCATGATCGGTATCCCGCCTGGTTGGCAGCGGCGACGTCGGCGACGTTGCTCGTATCGGGCGCTGTGATGTGTGGGCAGTCGGTCGCGGTCGCGCGCAGCGATTCGAGGAACCGCCGGCCGTCGAGCCGGATCGGCTGGCCCGGGTTGCGTCGGGTGAGCGTGCGCAGTGTCGCGCCGCAGAGTCCGCACATGATGGCGATGACTTCGGGCTCGCCGGGATCTGGTGCTGCCACGTCGAGCACGGGCTCGCTGGTGACGCGTAGGCCAACGGTTTTCAGCGCGTACAGGATTGCCTGGCTGGCGCGTTGTGCTGCGGCCTGTGCGCGTTGGCGGTGCTGCTGCGGTTTGCCGATCGGGCTCGTGCCCATGAAGCGAACGGGCGTGCCGTCAGGGTGTGGCAGGCAGTGGAGCTGGCTGGCGATGGTGTCGAGTGCGATGTGTTCATCGGGGCTGTACTCGGTCATGGGCTGCTACCTGATTTCGAAACGAGAAAAGCCCCGGGCAATGGCCTCGGGGCTCTGTGGCGAGTGTCAATCACTACGCCTAACGGCTGCAGCCTACCACGACCGTCGCACCTGACCTTGTCAAGCGCCGACGTTTACTCCAGAACAGAGACCAGCTCGCATCCACGGTTCTGCTTGGGGGACTTTGGTACCTTGCCGGGCCGGGTCTCAGTGAGTCGGCGCTTGTGTCTGTTTCCATCCCTGCTGGTCTCTGTTCTGTTGTGCCTTAAGCTTAGCACCCAATCACGTTGGCGTGCAACACTTTCCGAAAATCAATCTTCTGTTGGCCAGTTGCGGCCGCAGCAGCAGCGGTGGCGGCCGTCATGGAACTCGTCGTATACGCAGATGTGTTCGTAGGGATGGTCACCGTCGCACCAGCCGTCGCCATCGCAGGCGCAGTTGCCTGGTATCGACTCGTCACAGCCGTAGGTGACCGAATCGTGGTCAGTTGCCTGCACACCCGTCATCACGTCTTCTCCTATCGCCGATAATCAGTAATTGCGTCAGCCCGCGGCGAGTGATCCCTCATCGCACCCACGCATCCGTCAGCAACGCGATCGACAGCGCTGTCATCAGGACGCCGAACTCGCGCACGCCGGATGGTCCGATCGTTGCCATACTCCCAATCGGTTTCGGTGTATGTGCCGATTGCGAGCAAGCCCGTCACGGCGGCCAGGATGAGCAAGATCATCTCGCGCTCCATGGTGTCGCAGGGTCGCCGACGTCCACTGTGACCACCCAGTCTCGCACGTTGGATACGCTCCGGTACGTCTCGGCCACACAGAACTTCGGATGCACGTGACGAACTTTCACCTGCAATTTCGGGTAGCTGCCGAGATCCTCGCCGGTCTCGGGGTCGATGATGGGCAGACTGCCGATGCTGAACACGTCACCCGTCATGACGTCGTGCTCGCTTCCACGATTCAGCACCAGCGAAAACTGGTCGATCAGGTGCGCCACGCGTGCCGTGGGCGCGCTCGCAGGCTTGGGATCGGCTGGCGCGGGACCTCCACCGGTGAGGCTCACGGCCTTGATCTGGACGTGCGTCAGTCGCTGAATGCACCTGTCCAGGTCGTCGATGATGGCGCTGTTCACGCCAGGGCCGTGGTAGCGACCGTTGACGAATTCCTCCCACGTGATCGGCTGCGGAATGTCCAGGTTCCGATGTTTCGCACGCCTCCACAGCTCGTCAGCATGTCGACGATCGACGCACACAATGTACGAAAAGTGTTCGGCCGCAAGCGTGAGCACGTCGTGCGACTTGCCACCTTGGCGTGGTTTCACGATGGTTTGCACGATTCCTCCAGTGTCAATTTGCTGCCCTGAATGCGGTAGCTGCCAGCGGCTTCGGCGCGGTCGAACACGTAGAACGACTCCAGCGCTGCCGAGTAGACGAGCGTGCGCCCGCTGGGTAGTTCCTCGGCAGTGTTGGGACTGATGATCTTGATCGGTATCCCCCACGCGTGATGCGTGGACATGTGCCGACGCTCAGCGGTTGGCGGGAACTGCTCGCGCACCGCATCCCATTGCGCCTGAGTGAGATACAGCGTTCCCTCCACGTACTGCGGATGGTTCGGCTCCCACGTCGACGCCAGTTTGGCCGCATTGGTGATCCCTTGAACGATGTCGTCCATCTCGATCAGGTCATCAGCCGAGTGACCGGGAAGACGACTGCCGCCCCACTGTCGATAGGTACTAACCTGAAGCGCTCACACTCAGGGTCTTCGGGCGTCACCAGTAGGTGTTCCACTGACGTGTCATCAACCGGCAAGATCCACTTAGGATCAGCGCCAACATGGATAAGCCAACGGTTTACCTCCGAAACGAACTCGGCGCGGTCGCGATGGCCGTAGCCCCAGAAGATGCCGCCGCTCTCGTCCTCGATCATCTTGAATGTTTCATCACCGTCTTGCGTGATGAAATACCGCTCGTAGGTGGGATTCTCGGTCTCGGTCATGCCCCATCTCGCTTCCTGTGATGTGCGTCGAGCACGTCGCCCAACCTGTAGAACCTGACGTCGCCGTCGCGCGCACACGGCGACAATTCCCGTTGCCGCACGAGGGTTTCCACGCGGCGCTTGTTGAGGCCCTTGCCGAGCAGACCGAGCTTGCCCGCGATCTTCTCGACTTGGCCGGCGGTTACCACCTGGCGGTTGGCCGCACGAACCCGGGCGGCATCGATCACGACGAGATCCTCGGGTGGCAGGTCGACCTGACGCCTGCACTCGTCGATGCAACCCACGATCTCGTCGCACGATTCTTCCGAGCCCGGGATGAGCGCCAGAACGGTGACATGGCTTCGGAGCCAGCGCGATAGCGAGATGTCGTCGTCGTGGCCACGGTAGTAGACCTGGCGTTCTTCGCAGATGAACCGGACCCACGTCACGAGGCAGTTGTGCAACGCGTCGGCCGCATCCGATGCACCGATGTGGTACGGCACGCGCGATTCCGGTTTCTGCCTTCGTGGCTTGCCGAGTCCCGATTTCTGGATCCGGGCCTGGCGCGTCACGGTGACGGCGAGATCTTCGGCGAGCGCTGGCACCGTGCCGAGCTTGTCGCGCAGTTCGGATTGCTTTGGCCTTGTGAGGTAGAAATCCATCAGCGGCCCTCGTTGCGTGCGTCCCGTGCGGTCGCCGACCGGCGGAGCGGGTGGACGTTTCGCTCACTGAATGGCCGCACCTCTGCAGGCACCTCGGCCATCGCGATCCAACGGACGCAGTGGCACCGGTCTATGCCGTCTCCGTAGTCCGCGAGTCCCCCGCACGGAACCGCGCACACGTGGCCGTAGGCGCTGACCCGATGCTGCAACCACTCATGGCCACAGTGGCAGTACTCGTCAAGCGCCTTGACGAGTTCCTCCACCGCGACGTCGAAGGTGCTGCAGGCGACGCCAAGACGGCAGTCCGAGCGTGGCTCCGGGTAGTCCATGCGCCACGGCCAGATCGGGTCATCGGTCTTGTGGATCCGAAATCGGCCTGAGTGCCCCTGTGTGCTCTCGGGCGTCCGATCCCCCACCGATGGCGGTTCTGACGCGTCCTGGACGACGTGGGGCTGTGCTGCGGGTGTGTCAGGCATGTTGGGCCTCCTGGTGATTGCACTTCACGGCGGGCTCGGTGTCGGGGATCCAGTTGGTGCCGTGGCAGGTCGGGCAACTGGCGGCGATCTCGCGGATGCGGCGCTTGTGCTCCAGCTCGTCCGCAGCGATCTGGGCGGCATGACGCTCGTCCCACTCCCTGCGCCTTCGGCACTTGCGGCACGGACCGTCGTAGTTCTCTTTGTGATCGGGGCAATGGGGGCGGGGGTCGTGCGCGTCTACCGACGCAACCCCCCCACCTGAAGTAACCAAAGGAAAAGACTCTGTCTCTGTCTCTGTCTCTGTCTTAGGGTCGCGATGATCCGGCCGGACGGAATGCGGACGTCCGGCCGTTGTCCGCCCGGACGTTTCACCATTTCCGCTGGTAGAGGCTTGGCGCCAACGATTATCTTCGTCGTTGTCATTGGCAAGGTGTGGCGTATCTTCGGCGTAAGTTCCGTCTAGGTACGCGTTAGTACCATCGTGAGAGTTGGATAGGTACGCGTTAGTACCATCGTGAGAGTTGGATAGGTACGCGTTAGTACCATCGTGAGAGTTGGCGCCGCGTCCCCTCTTCGCTGCCCGCGCGGTCCGTTTCCGCTCGGCCTCATTGGCTCGATACGTCGTCACTTCATCGTTCGTCCGTTGATGTTTCGGCCAATTTGTGAGCTGCACGCCGCCGCTGTGAGCGTCTTCCCACAGCGGAGATAGCTCGCCTTTCTTGTTGATGGTGACCTTCAGCGCGGACCGAATCGCTGGCGTGCAGCCGAACATTTTCAGCAACTCGGGACCCACGTAGCCGTCCGTCAATTGCGTTGCTGCGTAGTTACCGGCCAGCCCCCACACGCCGATCGCCGCGGCGCGGATACGCCTCGGGATCGACTGAACCTCGGGCCCGTCGTAGAAACCGAGCGGAATGTTGAAGCCAGGCGGTCGACGCTCGGCCACTACGGCACCCTCCCTTCGTTCCTCGCAGCGACAAACTCGGCATGGCAGTCCTCGCACCGCGTGCGGCCGGCCGAGTGCTCCAGCCCGCACAGGCCGACGCAGAGGCCCATGCGGTAGGCCGCGTTGCGCTCGTCGTCAGTCGCGGCCATTGGCCAGCTCCAGCAGGACGTCCGCGTGGCACGGAGACGACAGCGGGCACCAGCACGCCAGGTCGTGGCCGCGCAGCGGAGACAGCCACGCGTCGAGTCGATCGGGCTCATCCCTGCGGCGAACCGTCATCAGTAGGCGGAACTGGTCAACGGCTTCCTGGGTGTCCATCCCGCCACTCGCGGTGACATAGGCGAAGATGCAGATGTCGGCCGGTATGTGGCGCCAGTTGTCCCGCGCGACACCCCATGACGGGCCGATCAGGGTGTGGCCGTGGTAGATGCGAAATGGGTTGCCCCACCGTGACGGCCGACCTACGTACTTGGCACCCTCTGGCATGCGCCAGCCCGCGACGCGCTTGCGCTGGATCCGCTCAGGCACGGTCCACCGCCGGGTTGTAGACCACTCGCATCGGCCGACCATCGGCCAGCTCGTGAGACTTGAGCGGTGACCGTCCGGCGTGTGTCCAGCCAGCACCCATGTGAGAGTCGCCGTGGCGCCTGGTGCGCGGGATGCCCGCAGCGTCGACGACCACAGTGTCCAGAGGCAACGCGTCGAGCTGCTCGGCCGTCTCGATATGCGGATGCAGCACCTCCGCGATCAGCTCTGTGACGTGCCTGGCGTGCTGCAGCGGGTATCCGCGCCACCCTTCGCACCCCGGCGCCATGCAGCCAGTTCCCCTGACGCCCCAATAGAACTGGTGCACGCGGACGATCTCGCCGATCCGGTCAATGTCGCTCATCGTGTCCCCCACATGGAGCCGCGGCTGCGGCGTCGGGCCCGGCACCGGACCATGAATTCCGCGCTCACCGGTCGACCTCCGCATGGAAGACCAGACGAGCCGGTAGCGGCGGTTCCCCGTACGTCTCAAGCGGCGGCCTGAGCGGTGCATGGATGCAGAACCACCCAGCCTCAAGCCTGACCCACGTCTCCTGGAGCTTGCGCCCCGCGCGAGACACGTACGGGTACACCACAAGAGAGCCGTGGGGCAGTCCGATGAGCTGCTCGGCCGTCTCGATCGTGCGGGCCTTTACCCACTCGGCCTGCACGTGCTCGGCCCACTGTTCGCGGGTCATGTCGACGCCGTGGCTCCAGTTGCAGTTGCAGCCAGCCTCACCGTCGCGCGATGTGAACCACCAGTGCTCGGCGGCGACCTCGGCCAGAGTCGGGAAGTGGCTCATCGCGTCCTCCACATCGAGCCCCGGTTGCGGCGTCGTGCCCGGCACCAGAGCATGAGTTCGGCGGTCATGAGTAGTCACCGGCCTTGCGTTTCGATGCCCGAAGGCTGGCTTCGGCGTAGACCAGCGTGAGTGCCTCGATGATCTGGTCCTCTGTCGCGGTTTCAGCCCAGCCGACGCGAATTTCGACCGTCACCGGTGCGCTGTGGTGGTTCGCCTTGAAGGCGATGCCGTCGCTCATGCGACCACTCCCAGCGACTCGGCCACGACGCCGACGAGATCCCGCGCGGCTGGCGGTGTGACAGCGTTGCCAGCCTGCCGAACCTGCTCGCGCCGGTTGCCGAGGATCGTGTAATCCGCCGGAAAGTCCATGGCGCGTGCGATCTCTCGCGGCTCCAGCATGCGGAACAACACATCGTCGACGTCGATGGTCGGCCGTTCCGCGGTGAGCAGCGACTGATGTCCAGCCGTGGTGATCGTCCGGGCGTACTCGGACACCGGGTTGACGAGCTGCGCGGGATTACCGCGCGCGGTGTTGTTCCGCATCAGCAGCCCGTGCCGCTCCACTGTGGTGCACGTAGGGAGGGCCTTCCCGGTGGGCACGATCCCACCGTTGCCGTAATACGTGGTCACGAGACCGTGGTGCGTGCCCGACGCCGTGACCGTGGCCAGTGGATCCTCCACCGGGCGATGCTTGCTGCCGCCACCGCGCAGCTCGGCGATGAACGCGAGCCCCGTCTCAGCGCGCGTGGTCATCGTGCGGGCGGCCTGGTCCACGGGCGCGGACTGCTTACCGGTGCGCCCCTCCACCGGAACCAACAGCGGCTTCCAGTAGCGGTCGATACCGGCGCGTATCCGCGCGATCGTCTTGTCGGCCAGCGGCTTCTCTCGGTCGCCGATGCGCTGGCCGAGGTGTGACCAGTCGATGATGTCGGCGGCCGGGCGGAACGTCGGCTCGACGATCTGATTGCGGCACTTCACCGACGGGCAGCGGTAGACGTACTGCGCCCGGTAGCGACCCCATGGTGCGCGGTCGGGTTGCTTCCATACCTGCACGGCCCGGACGGGGCCGCACGTCGCGCAGACGGCGTACGGGCGGGTGATCCGATCGAGCGCTGGCGCCGCATTGCCCTTGCGCCAGAACACGATGTAGATCCGGTCTCGGCTCTGCGGTGCGCCTTCGCCGAACACCTGCGCGTGCATGGAGTTCAGATAGACGATGCGGTGCGCGTAGCCGATGGATTCCATCGCAGCCAGCCACGCCTGGAAGGGTGGCCAGTAGTAGACGTCGACGACGTTCTCGACGATGACCGCCTTGTAGTGGTGGAACTCGGCGAACCGCACGACGTCCCACATGGTGGCCCGGGACCGTTCGGCCGCGGCGTCGGGCAGCGTCTCGCCGAACAGGTCAGGCTGCTTGTCGGTCCGCTTGATTCCTTGGGCGATGGAGTGTTTCGTGCACGACGGCGACAGCCAAGCTATGTCCGTGGTCGGGAACATGCGCGGATCCACCTGCGACAGGTCCGCACACCTGTGGTCGGTCGTGGGGTGGTTCTCCGCGTGGGTGTCGACGGCCAGTTGCCAGTGGTTCCCGGCGACAACCACCTCGACGTCGGGAATCATCGCGGCGCCGGTGCTGGATCCGCCCGCGCCGCAGAACAGGTCGGTGAGGGTCAGCGTCACGCGGGTACCCCCTCCGGCTGACGCTTCGTGCTACGCGACGCAGCACGGCCCGCACGGCATGCCTCGCACACCGGTTCTTTCGCGTGGACGTGCTGGTAGTACCCGCGCGGTGTGCCGTGTTCGCGCGGCGCCGCGGGCCTGCCTCGTTTCATCGGGAATTCGCCCGCGTTGGGATCGAAGTACTCACCGCCCCAGACGCCGAACCGCTGTGCCACTGCGCGGCATTCGACCCGAACTGGGCACCTGTCGCAGACCTGGAAGGCCGCCTCTCGGCCCGCGAGGTCACTCGGCAGCGGGAAAAACAGCTCGGGATCCATGTCGCGGCACGCCGCCTGGTCGCGCCAATGCGTCATGCGCCGGCCTCATCGAGTGCGCGGACGGTCTGGCACGGGTGCAGGAATTCGCGAGCGATCCCGTTCTCGCCGTAGTAGTCGTCCACCTCGATCGCGAGGCCGTAGCAGTGATTGCAGACCGTGAGTTTGGCGACTATCGGGTGGTCATCCTCGTGTTCTTCGCAGTCCTCGCTGCAGGTGACGTCCAGCTCCTCCGGCTTGTGCAGCTCCCGAACCGCCGCGATCCCCCGCGTCTGGCGTTCGACGAACTGCGTGGTGGCCATCACCTTGTCAGCGGCCGACAGGATGCCCAGCGCCGCGCCTTCCTCGATCGCGTCCAGCGTGTTGAAATGGGTCACGGTTCGACCTCCGCCTCGTGTCCAGTGATTCCGTTGTGCCGCTTGATGTATTCCTCGGCGCCGACGACGTCCGGGAATTCGGATTGCACGTGCGGTGGGCACTGGCAACACGTGACGATGAAGCTCACTGCTCGATCGCCTTGCGCTCGGGTATCACTTCGCCGTCGACGATTCGGCTGACGTGGATACCGAACCCGTAGGCGTAGTAGAACGGGTTACCGCACGACCAGCCAATTTTGAGCTTCAGCACGTCGCCCATGTCGGCGAAGATGTGCCACGTCTCGTACCCGTCCGTGGTGCCGACGCCGGTGATGATGTGGTCAACACTCTCGGGGCTCAGTAGGAACGTTTCGAGCGTCGTGTGGGCACAGCAGTCGTCAGTGTCCTGCATGACAACCTTTGTGCCGTCATCGAGTTCGATGATGAACCCATAGACGTCCTCGAGTCCCTCGACGCCGTACCTGTTGACAACAGCTTTCGTGCGACCCTTGGTGGCTGAGACGATGCGGTGGCCCACGACGGCCTGGCGCAGCTCCTCGACGTTGTCGGGCATCGTGCCGTCGTCCTCGTCGGTGCTGAGTTCCTCGGTCGGGTATCGGTCGATCGCGGTCATTACTGCACCTGCGCTTCGGTCTCGGCGATCTCCTCGTAACCCTGCGGCTCCTCGTCAACCGTGCCGTCGATGTAGTCCGCCGTGGACTGCACGCCGGGCGGAAGCATCAGGGCCTGCGAGCGGGACAGGTCGGTGCCCGCGCGGTCGTCGTTGACAATGGCGGCGTCGAGCCGTGTCGTCTTGGGTGCCAGCTTCAGACCCTGCTTGAGAACGGTTTTCCGCTCCATCCAGTGCTGCACGTCCTTGATGTCGCCGGAGGATCCGACTTTGCCCTTGCGGAGTTCCTTGACCTCGTCGGCGGTCAGCACCGTGACGAGCGGGTCGGCGTCGGCCACCTTGACGACAGCCCAGAACGCAATGGGCTCGCCGCGGTCGGCCGCCTTCCTGTGCACGAGCACGGTGTTGAGCCCGTCTTCATACTCGAAATGGTCGTTGGCGCCGACCCAGTCGGTCTTGATGCCACGGGCGCGCGGGTGCTGCCAGAACAGCTTGACGATGCCCTGATATCCGATGATCAACTGGCACTCGACAACTCGCCTCCTGGTGTCCCTGTAGGGCACCAGGTAGCACTCCCCGTTGATGCCGGGCTCGAGTCCGAGCGCCGATGCGGTGAGCAGTGCACCGGCGAACGATTCCTGCGTGCAGTCGTCGAGCGACTGGCGCGTGATCCCGGCGGCTTTGGCGTTGCGACTCTTGCGGATCTCGGTCTGCACGATCCGGGCCAGACGGTCGGCGTCCATGCCCTTCGGAATCGCCCTGGTCAGTTCCGGGATCATCACCTGGAGGACTTGGGAGATGGTCGTGGGTCGCTGCTCCGGCTTCGCGACGGCGGTCTCGGTCATGCGTAGTACTCCTCGGATAGCGGGTCAACGTCGTACAGGTAGTCATCGGTGATCAGGTCACCGACAGTCGGGCCGTGGCTGAATCCGTAACCCGGGATGGTGATCACCACTTCGGCGTCGGCGTAGCCGGGCCAGCGGTCGGAAGCCAAGCAGTCGGCGAACAGGCGGATGGCGTCGCGGTTGCGCCTACGGCCCTCCTCGAGCGATTCCTCGTCGTAGCGCACCACACTGACGGCGTAGGGTGGTTCCTTCTCCTGGACGATGAACCGGAACACCGGGTTATCGGCCGCGCCAACAGCTTTCGCGAGGTCGATATACCAGGCAGCTTGCATGAAGTACTTGAGCTTGTAGAAATCACGGTGCAGCTCTTCGGGATTCGCCGTTTTCGCGGTCTTGTAGTCGTCGATATCGCCGTTGCTCTCGATCCAGTCGCAACGGCCCCGCAACCGGATCCCGGTCTCCGGGTCGGTGTGGTAGAGCGCGACTTCGGCGTCACCTTCGCGAAAGAACCGTTGCGACACGGGATCGGCGAACAGTTTGGCAACCATCGCATCGGCCTTGTCCGCGTCGTCGATGTGGATCGGCACCAGGCCGAGCGACCGCGCCCCCTTCTCGGCGTCCTTCCACATCGTCGTGGCGCGCGGGTTGGCGGCCACGCTGCCGTCCTTGGTGAGCCCGCAGACGCGCGGGTCGAGTACCACAAACTCGGCGCCCTTGCCGAGCACTTTGCGGTGTGCGACGTGCCCGAAGTCCCACTCACGTTTGGGTTTACGCGGGTTGTCGCGGTATTCCTTGAACTTCTCGGGACTCGATGGCGGTAGCAGCAGCTTGGCTGACGACACGGACAGGCTGCCCAGGTCGGCGTGGTAGGCGTCCTCTGACACGTGGCGATGTAGGCCGTCAGTCTGCGGGATGCCGCTGGGTCGGTCGGCGCAGTGCTTGCACAACCATTCGCGCCGGTTGTCATCCCAGACGGCCTCCTCGTCGGGCTCCTGGTGATGGTCGATGCCTTTGGGTGTGCACACGTCGCATTGCGCCAGCGGCTCGGGAAGTGGTTCGGTCACAGCATTTCTCCCAATTTCGTTGTGGCGCCGATGTCTTCGATAATGAGGATTTGCATGGTGTCGATCTCGGCGAGAATGCGTTCTGTCTTGTCGCTGACCTTGTGTGACAGGTCGGCGGCAGTCCCCCTCGGAAGCTCATCGGAGAGCGTCTTGGCGATGGCGATGGCCTCGTGTGCCTGCGATTCGAGCCCGCGCGCCATGGCTCGCATCTGCCGGAAGATCTGGCGGAGTTGGTTGGTTCGGCTGTCGGTCATGCCGCACCTGCCCGCTTGGCTCGGCGCTGGTCGATTTCTGCGGCCTTTCGGCATGCCGGTGAGCAGTAGGTGGATAGCCCGTGTGGCGGCATGAATTCGGCCCCGCAGCGCTTGCACGGGCGCGCCTCGAATGTGCTGCTGCCCTTTCGGTAGCGGTCCGCCTCACTCAGTTTGCGGCAGGCCGTCGAGCAATAGATATTCCTGCCGTGGGCTGGCTTAAAGTCCTTGCTGCACCGCTTGCATGGCCGCTCATCGGGTTCGAGGAATCGGTACGTCGGAGCCTGCCCCTGTTTGATGCGTGCCCGCTGCTTGGGCGCCAGGCCTCCCCAGATGCCGAACCGCTCGTCGTGTTCGATGGCGTAGGCGAGGCATTCCTCGCGAACGGGGCAGCCTACGCAGATCAGCCGAGCCTTGCGGGCGTCGCCTTCCTCGGGAAACCAATCGTCGGCATCCTCTGTCGCGCAGGCCTTTCGCCGCATCCAGTCCTCGGCGACGTTCAGTGTGAGTGCTCCAGCAATACCGCTCACGCAATTAGCTCCCTGAGTCCACGCCTGCGCATCGCACGCATGAGCTGTGAGTACTGTCCTATCTGCGAGTGAGTGAACCCGCGGCCTCTGAAACGCGCTTGCACAGTTCGGGGGCTGCGGCCGATGGTGCGCGCAACCTCGGTGAGCGATGCGCCGTCGTCGAGAAGCCGTTCCGCGATGACAACCTGTTCGGCGTTCAGCGGCAGTGGGGCCGGCTTCGCAATGCCCGCTTTGGCTCGCAACCGCACGACGTGGCGCGTGGTGCAGCCGAGTATCGTGGCGATTTGGGGTGCCGAGTAGTTCTGCTTGGTGAGTTCGACGACGCGCTCTATGGAGAACTTCGTGAACCTCGCGGTATGGGCGCGTCTTCTCGCGTAGTCCACCTGATTGACCGAAATCCGCATCTCCCGGGCGATCTCGGCCCTGGATCGGCCCGCCAATGTCAGGTCGACTACTTGGGCGTCCTGCTCGGGCGTCAGCATGAGACCGGCCACAGGTCGATGGGCTCATCGATCGCGACCATGTCGAGCGTGAATCCTGGTCGACCCTCCGGCGCTGCGTGCCGTGCCTTGTGGCAGCCCGGATCGATCTCCATGCCGCTCGAGTGCCTGCCGACCACGTGCGGGTTGCTCGGGTCCAACGGCTTCATCTTGAACGTGATCCGGTTCCTGATGCGTCGCGGTGCGTGGAACGGCGATTTCATGGGCGTCAGAACTTCCGTCGATCCGATGAACTGTGCGAAGATGCTTGCGGACATTTGGTTTTCCTTTCCGTTGGCCCCGGCTCTGACCAGCCGGGGCCGACTGCTATCGGTGAGCTATCTGGCCGTGCTCGGCGCAGATCACGTATTGGCCGTTCATGGTCGCGACCGTCCAGGTTTGGTCATTGCACTTGGGGCACAACACGTTTTCGTTCGGCCGGATCCAGTCATTGACCGGCAGGACGTAGTGCGGCTCAAACCGTCGGATCTGCACCGCCAGCCGGGCGATCCCCTCCTGCCCCTCCCGGATCATCTCGGCGATCCATGCGGGTCGCTCCGGCTCGGGCGACGGGTCCTCGTCGTTGGTGTTGCGGCACCATGGGCAATCGGCCGCAGCTGAATACCCCGCACCGCACGCGCAGGGCCGATCGCGCGGGGCGGCAGGATCACCCACCACCGCCCCGCCAGCCGCCGCCGCGCCCATGGTGGCGGCGGCACGTCGAGCGCCCGTGTGGTCCATCGGGCAGAGCACCTCGGCCGCCAGGTCGATCCCGCCCGCGATGGCGCGGAACAGTCCACATATCAGGTTCACGCGGCGTGCTTTCTACGCCAGATCCCATACCGGGCGCAGCGCTTGCACTTTCGGCGCCTGCAGTCGTCGCCGCCGCACAGTTTGCGTTGGGCGATCAGGCTCTCGATCAGTCGAATCACCATTCCTCCGGTTCGTTGATCGAGAAGACGAATGCCGAGTGGCTGCCGTCGTGATCCTTGACGCGAGCGCACGAAACGTGCAGATCATCCCCAAAGTGCTTGTATGGTCCACGATCTCCGCAAAGCGGGTTGACCGCGCCGGGAATGTTCGTGCCACACGTCGCCTGTCCGCAGAAGTGCGGCAGTTCCGAGTGGCCGCGCATCGGCGGACCCATCTCCGTTGTTGGCGGCCAGTCGGTGACCGGTTCGAGGTATCTCGTCATGCGGGCACCGCCTGGCGTGCCGCGGTCTTCCGGGGCTTGCGCGCGGTGGTCCGCTTGACGGGTGCGCGCTTCGCCGGTTTGGCCGCTTCGGTCGGAACTACCAAGCGGTTCACGGTGGATACGATCGCCGACTCGGGCGTCGGATCCACCTCGGGTTCTGGCTTCGGGAACCACCGGGACGACTCCCATAACGGCGGCGTCTCGGTGTCGATCCTCACGGGCATGATGACGCCGATGAAGCTGGTGCCGACCGATACCAGGATCGGTTTGGTGGGCGCAGTCGTCTTCATGACCATTTGTCGCGCGTTGTGCACGCGCCCAAGTCGGGCCAGATAGGACGGGTTGACGCCGATAGTCCGCGGCGATGCGCTGTCACCTTCTCCGTTGGAGTGGCCAGTGACGTACTTGCGCCAATCCGGGAACTGGTAGCCGTTGAGCCTCGGGACGGTCAGCGACTCGCCGCCCGTGAAACCGAACGTCACCTTATCGTCGGTAGCAGTGATGGTGACCTCGGAGAATACTGCCTTGCACGACTTGGCCAGCTTCGAAACCATCTGCGCCCGTGGCAATTCGAGCAGCAATTGGAACTCAGGCCCAGGACCGCTGTAGTCGGCCATCGATGCGCCGATGGTGAATCGGTCGGTTGCGACGGCGATCAGGTTCTTTGGCGTCGACTCCAGCCTGATCGCGTTGAGCATCGGCAACGTGCTATCGCGGCAGGCGAACAGCGCAGCGTCGTCGATGATGCGGCCCAGTTCGGCGGCCGCGATGGTCCCTTGTTCCGTGCTGTCGTTATCGCTCAATGTGATTCGCCTCCGGTGGGTGGTTGGACGGGCTTCGGCTTGCTTCCCCTGTGGTCGACCACTGCGCGCCAGGCGCCGAACAGCGCGAGCGCCAGGGCGATGACGAGAGTGGCGACGTTAAGCACGGCGGTCATTCGGACGGCTCGGCGTCGGTTTGCATCAGGTAGATCCTCAGTGCCGCATGGACGCTGGAGACCACCACGAGGGCCGTCGCGCCGGTGATGAACAGGACAGCCGTGGTCACAGTCGGCCACCGAACAGCGTGGCGAGCCGGAGACGCTTCGGCATCTGCATCCGACCGTGCACAGCCTCTGCCCGGGCCAGCAGCTCGGCGCGTGGCAGCGGACGCATGGCCAACGTGGTCAGGTCCGCATCGGCGTCATAGGTCGCCGACTTCACCGCCCAGCAGCCACCACCCCAGTCGGGTCCCATCGTGACGTCGGGATCAAACGCGGTGTGGTCGCCGCGGTAGTGGAGAACGTCGATCACTGGCCGTCTCCGCTCTTGCGGTAGCCGGCGTCGTAGAGCTTGCGGGCAGCAACCTTGGTGTCAGCGACCGTGCAGGGGTTTGCCTCCCAAGACGCCCCGGGGTGCCGGGTCGCGAAAAGATCGCGTGCGAATGCCTCGATCTCGGTCTCGCGCTTGGCATTCCTGTCGAATTGGGCTGCCCAGTCCTCGGCCAGGATCTCAAGTCGGCTCGCGGTGTACGCCGTGCCTAATGGGTTTTTGGCCCGGTCGTTGACGTCGCGGAGAACCTTGGCGGCCGCGCGGGCGCGCTCGTGCAGTGGCAGCGACTCGAACGCGGGGATGATGGTGCCCGGACCAAACACCGTGGCAAACGTGGTCGTTCCGCCGAGCCCGCCGCCTGCGCCTCCCGCCGCGGTCACTGCTCGGCTCCGGCACGCTCGGCGGCGACCGGCACGCCGACGCCGTTACGCCGGGCCGCTGCCTGCTCGGCGCGATACAAGCCGACCGCGGCCACCATGGCGTCCCACTGCTTCCAGTCGTCGTCGATGAAGAGGACCAGGTGTCCACCGCTGGAGTCCTCAGTGTGGATGGCTTGGAATTCGCAACCCGGATCGCCAAGGGTGACGATCCTGGTAACCCTTGGCTGATGGCTAGTTACCTGCATTGCCCTGCTCTTTCTGTGCGTTGGCCGCAGCCTGTTGAATGATCGTGAGCACCACGCCCACAACCGTTTTGAGTTGCCTGGAGACGCCTGCCGCCCGCCATCCGTAGGCCAGCAGAACGAGCAGCGACAGGCTGGAGACGATGAGATTTGCGGTGATCACGCTGACTTCGGCTCGTAGCTCTTGGACTTCATCAGCGCGTCAAGCTCATTGAGGTCTATTCGGTATTCGCGGCCCTTGCCGATCGGATATGCCGGAAGCTCACCGTCTTTCACCAACTGCTTGATCAGGGCATCGGACTTGAGTTCGATATGCTCCGCGGCCCGACGCGGTGTTGCCCACCTCGGGTGGACGGGCTCGTCGGCGGTCATGCTGGCTCCGGCCACGTGATGAGACTTGAGCGCACGACAACTGCTGTCGCCCCGAAGAACTCGATCAGCTTGGCTCGTTCTCGCGCCGACGACTTCGATCGGTACTCACGCTTGGTGGACGGCCAGAAGAACTTGCTTCCGTATCGGGCAACCCATTCTTCGTCGGGGTCCCAGCCTTCGGGCTGCCAGTCCTCGTTGATCCAGCTATATTCCTCGCCGTCGACATCCTCGAATATCCAGGCGCCTTCGGGGTATTTCACGATCTCGACGCGGTACAGGTAGTAACCGCGCGAGGACGGCCGATGCTCGGGGTCGATCCCCTGCAGGACCTTGACGAGGTTGCGCACTTCATCAAGCGTCAGAACGACATCTGTGTGATCGCCCGTATTCGTCACGCCAAGGTGCACCAGATCCAAGCCTCCAACTTCACCGAGGGAGACATGAACCCGGCGCGTTCCGTCAGCGACGACGTCGGTCAACTGTGCGTAGTGCGTGAACGTGTCGGCCATGGGTTAGACCGCCTTCGGGAAGGTGTCGCGAGTCCAAGATCCGCCGGGTGGGCGCTGAAACTTGGTGAGCTTGCGACCTTCTCGCCATGCGTTCCACGCCATGATGAAGAACCCGATGTAATCGCGATCAGACACTTTCAGCTTCTGCTCGCGGATCCGCTCGAATCGCTCGCGCAGTGTGAGAATGGGATCGCCAGCATCCAGACCGACGCCGGTGATCAAACCGCTGGCGAATTCCCGCGCGGCTTCGCCGTCGATCAAGTACAGCCTCAGCAGAACGGCGAGAGTCAGGCTCGGTCGGCACTTGACGCGGCTAAGTCGACCCGTGCAAATCTGCTCCATCAGCCCGATTTCGGTCGGGTGGGTGGCTGCCCACTCGATCACCTGCGGGTTGCTGACGTTGTTGATGACGCGGTCCGTGAAGAAGTGGTCGGCGGACCATTCGATGTAGACGCGGATTGCTCCGACGATGACCCGAGATGATGAGCTGTTGACAATGCCATCGAGCGAGAGCTGATCGCCGGCAGAACGCTTCCTGCCTTGGTCCATCGTGTCCTGAGTCTTCGTCGGGAGTCCACGGACGACCAGGAACGGGATTGCGGGAAAATCGTCGGGCATCCGCGATAGCGCGGTGAGCCGATGCTGGCCGTCGAGCAGAACGTCATCGACGCTCCACTTGATGGCTTCGCCGTTGTACTGCCAACGACCGGCGCGCATTTCGGCCATCAAGCGTTGTACGTGCAGTTCGGAAATTGGTCGGTTGCGAGTGTTCTTCGCAAGCACCCGGCGTGCCATTGCGGGGTCGACGTAGATGATCGACTGCGAGGGCTTCTCGGGAAACCGATCGTTGATGTTATGAACAGTCATGGGGTGTTACCCTTCGAGTTGTTGGATGACGCCCGCGAGGGCGTCCCGGGCACGGATCAGATCGCTCAGGTTGGCGCCGACGATCTGGTCCTTGTTCTTTTTCATGCGGTCGTCCCCGGTGAGGCGAACAACCCTCTCGACTGACTTGCGCAGCTCGTAGCTGGCCGAGCCGAAAGCATCTGGTAATGGCCGACGACGCGGAGACTGCGCCGCAGGGCGGCTCTCCGAGTTGGGAGCCGTCGCGGATTCGAACTGCTCATCCGACAGTTCAGCCATCTCGGCGATCTGTTCGTCGGTGGCGGCGGAATCGTCTGCCGGAACGCATGTCTCGCAGCCAAATCCGTCGCAGTCGCGGCAGACGATCTCGGCGTCGATAACCGAGTCCAGCTGCGGCGCATCTGGCTTCGGCTGCGGTTGCCGACGTTCGCGCCCGTCTTGACCGAGGGTCTTTCGGTTGGGGTCAACTGATGCATTTGCATCAGTTGCTTGGTCCCGCGCCACTGTTGATTGGTTGACTCCGAGCGTGTCCGCGATGGCCCGACCTGACATGCCCGCGTCAGCCAGTTTGGCGACAACCGCACGCCGCTTTGGTGCGGGCAGCTTCAGTCCGCCCAGTTCGCATTCGCACCACTCGGCCCATGAGGAATATGCCAGCGCGACCCACACGCGGCCCCGGAATGCCAACACCACGTCGGCGATCGGAAAGTCGTTCACCCACTGGCGAATACGGCCGGTGACAGCTTCGGCCTCGTCGGCGGTGAGGTCCGGGCGATCGTCGCAGTCCTCGAACTCGACGGTCAGGCCGTCATCCGCAAGGGCGACGTCTGTGGACACTACGCAACCACCTTCGGGTGGCGCGCACGGCGGGGCTCGTACTCGGTGTCTATCTCGTCAGCGGAGACCCCGAGAGCGCTGGCGATTGCGACCAACATCTCGGCGCTCGCACCACGAAGGCCGTTCTCGATCGCACTGATGGTGCCGCGTTCCACCTTCTTGGGGAACTCGAACTCCGCGTTGATGTGATCGCAGACGTCCTGAAGGGTCTTCCCCGCCAACTTCCTACCCAACGCGAGTGGGATGACGGGGACTGAAACAGGCTTCCGCTGATTTCGATACTTGGATCGCGATTGGGACCGGTTTGGGGCCATGGCCCAACTATAGGGCAAACAACGCTCCCAATCAACAGATAATTGGGGCAAACATATCTCTAGCAGCAAAACGACATCGGTGTAAGCCTTGCCGCTGGACGTGGGCAGATTGAGATGTTTGCCGTGATGGGCTGTTGTTTGCCTAAAAAATTGGGCATTGTTAGCCCTATGGACTTGGAGCGCTTCGGCCGGATCGTCCTCAGTCGTCGCATCGAACTAGGGCTGACACAGGAGGAAGTGGAGAGAAATGGAGGACCGACCGACACGACCCTCGGCAAGATCGAGAACGGTGAGTGGACTCCCGGAAATCGGAAGACCACTCTCCGAAAGCTCGATGTCGGGTTGCGCTGGCGCGACGGATCGGCTCAGCGCACCCTGGCCGGGGGGCACCCGGAGAATCTCACGGACGTGCCGCCACGGCCATCGCATGTCGAACCGGCCCCCGAAGACGATCCTGTTGTGAGACTGGTTGACATCGTCAACGCGAACTGGCTGAGGGCCGAAGCCGTAGTCAATCAAGCGATGGAATTGGACTTACCCGAATCGTTTCTGCATCGGATCCGAAGCTTGGTACGAGGGTTTGGGGCATACCTGGCCGAGGAGATAACCGGCCTGGCGGCACCCCGCGCCGAACGCGACGAAGCGATGGCCGAACTGTTTCGCAGGAGAGATCGAGCCGACCAACTGCTACGACAGAAGGAAGAACACAATGCCAACATTCATGATCGTGATCAAACCCCGTCGTCGGGAACACCGCCGGAAGGCAACCAAATCCAGGAGGTAGGCGACGATCAGGACGATGCGGAGGCGTCCAGGCGCCCATCGAGCAGCCGCCACCCGCCGTCAGGGGATCGGGCGCACCCGTCGCCGCCGTCCGACGATGCGAGCCAGTCCGTGGCACGCATTCGCTCCCATATTTCGCGCGCGACGGATGCGCACAAGATCCGCGAGGACTAGCGACGCCTCTGGGAACGTCCAGGTTTCGGGGGCAATAATGTCCATCTCTTCGGCGATACGCCGGAGGACGCGGCACAATTCATCGTCAAACACGTTGCGTTCCTGGGATTTCAAAGGAAAAGCGGCCACCCCTCGTGACCGCTGAACACACGTTAAACCTGCTGTCCCAACTTTGGGAGACTGTTCCCAAAGAATTTGGCGTTTCGCAACACTTCACACATGCAATGCCACAGCAACCCCACAGCAAACGGTCAGTTGATTCGCGCAAATGTCAAGTGCGGCATAACATTCCCGCAGATGGGACTCACCCGTCGGTATATCGATGAGAGGACGCCGCTATGCGAGCGCTCAGCCTGTGCGTAGCAGTCGCAGCAATGACAATCGCCGCCGCCGCACCGGCGCATGCTGACACCGCCGACATCGTGTTTGTTGATGCGATGAATCAACACGGCCTCGGATGCGGCCAAGGCGCGATCAAATGCGACGACGACTCAACCCTGACGCACGTCGGGAGGTCCATCTGCTACGACATCGATGTCAACGGTGACAGCCCCGTCGAGGCTGCGCAGAAGCTCAAGGGCATCGCAGGTGACTACATCAGCGTCATACAGGCATATGAGGCGGTCGGCATCGCCATTGGGGCGTACTGCTCGTGGGACCAGTCCAAGATTCCATCGGCCGGCTAAGCCATCAGTTCGGCCAGGGTACCCATCGCTTCCATGTGCCGGGTCCGGTCGGCGTGCGCGTAGTTCCGCTGTGCGTCCACCGATGCGTGGCCCAGGATCTCCATGCGCGTCTGCTCGTCGACGCCGGCCGCGCGCAGCAGCGTCGCCGTGGTGTGCCGTGAGTTGTGCGGCGGCAGTGACTCAGTCGGTCCGATGACACCGGCGGCGCGAAATACGTTGCGCCATATGTCGTAATCGTCGCGCGGGTCGATCGGCTTGCCGTTGCGGTGCCACACCAGATCATGCGGGTTGGGTCCCGACTTGGCGAGCAGTTGTTGTATCGCGACGTGCAGCGGCGGGATCGCCGGGACCACACGGTAACCGGCCTCGGTCTTCGGCCGGGTGAACAACAACGAGCCCTCGCACACCTCGTATTCGAAGTGCGCGGGCAGGTCCCAGCGTCGCTGCGGGCACGCCCACGCTCGAGTCTTGCCGCACGGCCAGTAGGGCGGCTTGGTCGGCTTGCGATCGGATCGACTCAGCGGCGACGGCTCGGCCAGGGGCTCGCCGCAGCCGTGATCCTGCGTGAGCGACTGGAGTTGCCACGCGAACGTCAGCAGCGGCTTTGCCGGGTTGTCGACGTATGGGCGCCGCAGGCCGAGCAACTCCCCGCGGCGCGCACCGGTCAGGAACCCGGCCGCGATGCGGGTGGCGTCGACCTCGTCGCACGTCTTGAATGCGGTGGCGATGATGTGCTTGGCGACGTCGGCCTCGAACCCGTCGCGCTTTTTCTTCAGGTAGACCGGTTTGTCGACGAGTTCGGCGACGTTGCGCACCGCGACACCTTCGCGCACAGCGTCCTTGAGCGCCTTCTGGAGAATGACGTGCGCGAGCTCGGCGGTACGGCGCGGACCGATCGCGGCGTGTAGGTCGCGCACGTGCTGAGGGGTGAGCTTGTCGATCCGCTTGTTGCCGATCGCCGGGGTGATGTGGTTGCGGATGCAGCCCCGGTAGTCGTCGAGGACGCCCGGCCGCACCTTGCGCTTGGCGTGAATGTTCTCGATCCAGTGATCCAGCCACTTCGCCAGAGTGGTGGTCGCCGTGGTGGCAATGCGGCCCTCGTCGACGTCCTTGCGGAGCTGCTGCAGTTTCTTGAGCGCGGTGTTGCGGTCGACCGACGACACCCACTTGTAGCGGCGTTTGCCATCCTTCATCGGGAGTTCCACGCGGCCCATCCACTTGCCGTCGCCACGCTGGAAGAACGCGCCGTCGCCACGCGTCCGGCGGGTGCCTGCCTTCGCCATATTTGGTAGACCACCTAACTAACTCGAGTTCACCCTATGGGTTAACCCTAAGGTGTTGATCAATACCGATCAATATTGGCAATCCGTCGGCTCTACCAGGGAGTTTGACGAGCTTATGCCTGGTGTGCAGCGTACCACCCAGTGACTCTTAATCAGCGGGTCCGGGGTTCGAAACCCTGACGGCGCACAACGAAAAGCCCCAGTGACCCTGGGGCTTTTTTCGTTTGCGGACATCAGCCGGCCTGATAGCGCTCTCCGATACTCTGCTCGGCTTCCTCCAGCAGCATTTCCACAGCGCCTGCGAGATGGGCTGCGGCATAGCCGCGGTCGCGGTACTGCTCACTCTTGAACCGGTTGAGCTCTCGGCGTAGCTCGTTAAGGGTTTCGTCACTCACGTGAGCCATGTGACCTCCAGATGGGTGGGTGAACGGCGACTCGCACCGGCACCACTGGCGCGCCGATGCGAGTCGTCGGAAGGTGTCAGAAGACGGTCAGCGAGCCTCGACCTTGGCCTGACCGTCGGTGTAGGTGATGGTTCCGTGTTGGAACTGCGACTGCCATCCGCCGGGGATCGTCTCCTCGTCCGACGTCGGATATCCCAGGCGGCCGCCCGCGCCCCCGTCGCGCTCCCACGCGTCTCGGATACCGCCCCACACGATGTGAGCCCCGGTCTGCGGCGTCCAGTAGATCGCGCCGCCGTTGAAGGTGCTGAACTGCCCGCCACCCGGCGCAGGAGCCTCACTCGCAGTCGGCAGGCCGAGCGGGCTGCTCGCGCCGCCGGTCGCGTTGTACTTCTGCAGGATGATGCCCTGCACGACGAACGACCCGCTGGGCGTGACGATCGTGGTGCTGTCCGCCGGGCCGGTGTTCGGTGCGCCGGGCGCAGGCCCGCCGGGGGCGCCCGGTTCGCCGGGCGCACCGGGAGCTCCGGGAGCGCCTGGAGCCCCAGGGGCACCGGGAGCTCCCGCGTTGCCGGGCGCGCCAGGTTCGGCGGGCGCACCTGGGGCGGCGGTTCCGTCGGCGCCCGGAGCAACCGACTCGCCCGGTGTTGCTGCGCCGGATTCGGCGCCGGTGGTTGCTTCGCTGGCCGGCCGGCTGGTCTCGCTGCCCGACCCCGTGGAATTGTTCGAACACCCGACGCCAAGAGCGCCAGTAGCGGCAACTGCGATGATGCCGGCAAATCTCAAATATGTTTGCTGCATTGCAGATCTCCCCTTGTCACACGGCTCGTCCGTGTTGCGATTCCGCTCGAATCCCGGCGCGTCTCCCCCGGCCAAGATCCGCTTGTGACCTTAGCTGGCGACCCATGCGGTAGCAACCACTGGGACAATAAGAGCCGATCACGACCCACTCGGACCTCGGTTCGAGCGCTCCGCACGATTCGCCGGAGAGGCAGCGGAATTACGTTGTGCAACAGCAGAAACGCGAATCGACGCAGCGGATTTTGCGTAGCTGAAGGATGAATTCTGAACTCCATCATCAGACCCAGAGCAATCTCACAGCAAAATCGATCACGATGGGCGAAACGGTGGTCGGATCAGTCGCGCCACCCGCGCGATAGGTGTCAGCAATCAGCTGGCGATTGCGATTAGCCGCTTCGGCCGGCCCGAAATCTGATGCACCGCCCGACGTCGCGAATGTGCTAACGGAGGACGAACGTCACCTTGCGCCAGCACATACCGCAAGACGTTTACGCTGACGATAGTTACTGATTGGTAATGGTCAGTGCATTGATTCGCTGGTCAGAGGGTAGGAATGCTGATACTCTGCAATTAGCTGTATTGCCGAGATCACAGGACTCAGGCGCTGATTGCGAGAAAGCGAGGTGTTAGCTATGCCCCCGAGTGTCGGTCCGGACAACGCTCACCCGTCGCCTCGCGCCGATGTTGCTGCGCAACGTCCGCTGATGGTGCACAGCTGCAGCCGCCTCGGCCGCACCGCCAATCCGCCGGGTTTTTCGTTGCCGGGCTGGCTCCTGCCGGGCCGCCGCCGCTGAGCGGCGCATCAGCTTGAGCCGCTGAGCGGCGCATCAGGCATGGGCCGCTGAGCGGCGGTAAGCCTTCAACAGCGAACTCACGCACCGCGAGGCGGTGCGTGAGCTGGGCCGAGCGGCCCGTCAGCGGTTCTTGACTCGGCGGATGACGACGAACACCACCAGCAGGCCGGCGCCGGCCAGCGAAGCCGTCACGGCGGGCTTACGCAGGAAGCCGATCACCGCGGCTTTGGCGTCGTCGGCGAGCCGTTGCGGATTGGCGCGCTCGGCCAGGGAGTCGACAGTCAGCGCCAACTGATCGCGAGCCTGATCGATCTCGCGCTTGATGCTCTCCGGGTCCCGGTTCGCCACTGTGCTCCTCCAAGCCGCTCCGTGTCGTGCTGCCCTGCCGAACTACCCTAGATCAGCCTGCTCTGTATGAACGGCACCGGTCGACCAGAAGGGAATTTCGCGCATGCCGCCAACCCCGCGTCTCGAGGTGGGTGCCACCGCCCCCGCGTTCAGCCTGCCCGACGCCGATGGCAACGTCGTCAAGCTCTCCGACTACAAGGGCCGCAAGGTCATCGTGTACTTCTACCCTGCGGCGTCCACGCCGGGCTGCACCAAGCAGGCCTGCGATTTCCGTGACAGCCTTGCCGAGCTCAACGGCGCCGGTCTCGACGTGATCGGGATTTCGCCGGACAAACCGGAGAAGCTAGCCAAGTTCCGCGACAACGAGGGCCTGACGTTCCCGCTGCTGTCGGATCCGGACCGCAAGGTGTTGACCGCCTGGGGCGCTTACGGCGAAAAGACCATGTACGGCAAGACCGTTCAGGGCGTGATCCGCTCGACGTTCGTCGTCGACGAAAAGGGCAAGATCGCCGTTGCGCAGTACAACGTGCGGGCCACCGGCCACGTCGCCAAACTGCGCCGCGACCTATCGGTCTAGCTGCCCGAGCCGCTCCAGCAGCAGCGCCTCGGCGGTGGCAGCTTTCTCGAACACGCCTAGGTGCAGGCTCTCGTTGATGCTGTGGGCCTGGGTGGCGGGGTCTTCGACGCCGGTGACGAGGATCGTCGCGGCGGGGAACGCCGCGGCGAACTCGGCGATGAACGGGATCGAGCCGCCCATGCCCATGTCCACCGGATCGGTGCCCCATGCCTGCCGGAACGCGGCGCGGGCCGCGTCGTATACCGGACCGGTGGCGTCGATGGCGTACGGCTGTCCGACATCACCGGGCGTGACCGTCACTTGCGCGCCCCACGGGGTGTGCTTCTCCAGATGACGCGTCAACGCGTCGAGGTGCGCACGAGCATCGCCGCCGGGCGCCACCCGCATGCTGATCTTGGCGCGGGCGCGCGGGATGAGGGTGTTGGAGGACTTGTCGATCGGCGTGGTGTCGATGCCGATCACCGTGATGGCGGGCTTGGCCCACATGCGTTGGACCACTGAGCCGGAACCGATTTCGGACACTCCGTCGAGCAGTCCGGATTCTTCGCGGACCCAGCCCTCGCCGCGGTCGACGTCCGCGGCGGACGCCTCGTGCAGGCCGGCGACCGCGACGTTGCCTGCGTCGTCGTGCAGGCTGGCCAACAGCCGCACCAGCACGCTGAGCGCGTCCGGCACCACGCCGCCCCACAGGCCCGAATGCAATCCGTGGTCCAGGGTGGCGACCTCGACGACGCAATCCGCGAGCCCTCGCAGTGACACGGTCAATGCCGGGGTTTCGGTGCTCCAGTTGTCCGAGTCGGCGATGACGATGACGTCGGCGGCCAAGGCGTCACGATGCGCGTCCAACAGGGCTCCCAGTGACGGGGAACCCGATTCTTCTTCGCCTTCGACGAACACGGTCACGCCGACCGGCGGTGTGCCGTCGAAGGCCCGGATGGCGGCCAGATGCGTTGCGATACCGGCCTTGTCGTCGGCGGTGCCGCGACCGTAGAGCCTGCCGTCGCGCTCCTGCGGTTCGAACGGCGCGGAGTTCCATTGAGTGGGATCGCCTTCGGGCTGCACGTCATGGTGGGCGTACAGCAGCACCGTGGGGGCTCCGGCCGGCGCCGGGTAGTGGGCGATGACGGCGGGCGCGCCGCCTTCGCTGACGATCTTGACGTCGGGTAAACCCGCGTCGGACAACAGCTTTGCGACGGCTTCGGCGCTGCGGGCCACCTCGTCGCGGCGGGCCGGGTCGGCCCACACCGAAGGGATGCGGACGAGATCCTCCAGATCGGCCCGCACCGACGGCAACACCTGCTGTACCCGCTGCACCACGCCACTCATGGTGATGACACTAGCGGCACCGTCGAGCCCAGCGAGCGTGCGCGAAATGCTGACCAGACACGGCGTGTCGGGCAACAGACGCGCACGCTCGCGGTGCTAGGGCGGTGCTAGAGCGGCGGGTGCTAGGGCTCCTCGATGATCGCGACGGCGGCGGCGGTGTCCGCCTCGTGCGTCAGCGACACATGGATGGTCGTGTTCTCCAGGTGCCGGGCGATCTCACCGGACAGCCGGACCTTCGGACGGCCCCACATGTCGGTGACCACCTCGATGTCGCGGTGGATGTCCTCCGGCAGCACCGGCCGCTTGGAGAACCGCGAACCCGACCAGGCCTTGATCACCGCTTCCTTGGCGGCCCACCGGGCCGCCAGGTGCCGGGCCGCCGACGAACTCTTGTCCGCGGCGTCCCGGCGCTCACCTGGTGTGAACGTCTCGGCGAAAACCGTGCCTGGCCGATCAACCTGCTCGGCGAAATCCGGTATGGAAACCAGATCGATGCCTACTCCGACTATCGCCATGGGAGGAAACTTAGCTCACGCCCTTTGCTCTTCGCGCAAGCGCTCATCGGACATACACATCGCCTTCGCCGAGCCGGGCGTCCGCGTCGAGCAACATCGCCGCTTCCTGAGGCTTCTCTGCACCGTCGTGGTCGAACCGGCGGTCGGCGGGCTTTTCGTACATCGGACGCCCACCGGCGATGGCCGAAGCCAACCGGCGCTGACCGGCCAGCGTGCGCTGCTCGGCACGCTTGCGGTAGCTCTCCCGCTCGGCCGGGTCCAGCGACGCGATGAACGCCTCCGGATGGACCAGCGCGACCAAGCCCGACACGTGACCGAACCCGAGGCTGGTCACCAGACCGGCCTTGAGCGGGAACTTGCCGCGCAGATCCAGGGGCTCGCGCACCCAGACGAAGTGGCCGGAGGTGGCCAGTTCGTCATCGACGCAGTCCAGGCTGCGGTTCGGCGGGATGACGCCGTCGCGCAGGATCTGGCACAGACCCATCATCTGGAACACGGCAGCGCCGCCCTTGGCGTGCCCGGTCAGCGACTTCTGGCTGACGATGAACAGCGGCGCACCCGCCGAGCGGCCCATCGAATCGGCCAGCCGCTCGTGCAGCTCGGTCTCGTTGGGATCGTTGGCCAACGTCGAGGTGTCGTGCTTGGAGATCACCGCGATGTCGTCGGCACCCACACCCAGCTTGGCCAGCGAACGCGACAGCGCCGAGTCCTTGCCGCCGCGGCCCGCACCCAGGGCACCCAGGCCGGGGGCCGGGATCGAGGTGTGGACACCGTCGGCGAAGCTCTGTGCGTAGCCGACCACGGCCAGCACGGGCAGACCCATCTTGGCGGCCAGGTCACCGCGGGCCAGCAGGATGGTGCCACCACCCTGTGCCTCCAGGAACCCGAGCCGGCGCCGGTCGTTGGCCCGCGAGAACTTCGAGTCGCTGATGCCCTTGGCCCGCATCATCTCGGTATCGGCGGTGGCCGCCATGTCACCGAAGCCGATGATGGCTTCCAGGGTCAGATCGTCGAAGCCGCCGGCCACCACCAGGTCGGCCTTGCCGAGGCGGATCTTGTCCACGCCCTCCTCGACCGAGACGGCCGCGGTGGCGCAGGCGCCGACCGGGTGGACCATCGCGCCGTAGCCGCCGACGTAGGACTGCATGACGTGCGCCGCAACAACGTTCGGCAGCACCTCCTGCAGGATGTCGTTCGGCTTGGCCCGGCCCAGCAGGTTGCCGTGGTACATGGTCTGCATCGAGGTCATGCCGCCCATGCCGGTGCCCTGCGTGCTGGCCACCAGGCTCGGGTGCACCCAACGCATCAGCTCGGTCGGCGTGAAGCCCGACGACAGGAACGCATCGACGGTCGCCACGATGTTCCACAGCGCCACCCGGTCGATGGAGCTCGCCATGTCCGGGGTGATGCCCCACACCGTCGGGTCGAACCCGGTGGGGATCTGGGCGCCGACGGTCCGCGACAGCTTGGTCTTGCGCGGCACCCGAATCTCGGTGCCCGCCTTGCGGATCACCTGCCAGTCACCGGAGTCCGGCACCGGCCGGGCCACGGTGTGCTCGGGGTCGAAGGACACGAACGCCCGGGCGTCGGCCTCGCTGGACACGACGAACGAGAAGTCCTTGTCCAGGAAGACGCTGACCAGCAACGGCGAGGCGTGATCGGGATCGATCGCACCGTCGTCGACGAACTCGCGGATGCCGCAGCGCTCGACGACGGTGTCGTGGTAACGCTCCACGATCTCCGATTCGTCGACCAGCTCACCGGTTTGGGTGTCGTACCAGCCCGCCTTGGGATCGTCCTCCCACTTGACCAGTCCGGTCGTCCACGCCAGCTCCAGCACGCCGGCCGCCGACAGCTCGCCGGAGACCTCCATCTCGTAGCGGGTACGCGAGGACCCGTACGGGCCGAGTTCGGCACCGCCGACGATGACCACCAGATCCGCCGGATCCACGTCGAGGTCTTCGAACACGGGCGCGGGCGCCGGGGCGTATCCGCGCGGCGGCGACGGCAGTGCGGCGATCGTGCCAGGTGCCGCGTCGTCATCGGAATCGACTGCGGCAGAGGTCATTTCCTCGCGAGCCTTGGCGGCCAGCTCGGCCATGTCGATCTTGATGTCGCCGAGACCACCGGTCAGGTCGACCTTGATCGGCGCATTCGCCGCGGCCACCTTGGATTCCACCGTGCACAGGTCCAGCAGCATGGCCGCCATCTCCGCGCTGGTGTAGGTGGTCACGCCTGCCTCTTCGACAGCGCTCACGATGGCGTCGTTGTGACCCATCAGGCCCGTGCCCTTGGTCCAGCCGATCAGCGCGTGCGCCAGGGTGACCCGCTCGGCCCACGACTTCTCGGCGCTCCAGCGGTTGACCAGCGCGTCGAGTGCCGCCTTGGACTCGCCGTAGGCCCCGTCACCACCGAACATGCCGCGGTTGGGCGAGCCCGGCAGCACCACGTGCAGCCGCGAGGCGATGTCGCGCTCGGCACCGATCGTCGACAGGCCGCCGATGAGCCGCTGCACGGCCCACAACAGCACCTTCATCTCCATCTCGGAGCGCGAACCGGCCTCCGACAGGTCCCCGGCCACGCGGGGCGCGGCGAACGGGAACAGCAGCGTCGGGGTCTGCGCGTCCTTGAGGTGAATGGACTGCGGCCCAAGGCTTTCGACCTGATCGCTACCGACCCACTCCACCAGCTTGTCGATGTCGGAATAGGACGCCATGTTGGCCGGGACCACCCACAGCGTGGCACCGAAGCGGGCGTTGTCGCGGTAGAGCTTCTTGTAGAAGGCCAACCGGTCGTCGTCCAGACGCGAGGTGGTGGCGATGACGGTGGCACCGCCGTCGAGCAGCTGCCCGACCACCGCGGAGGCGATCGAACCCTTCGACGCACCGGTCACGACCGCGATCTCGTCGCGGTAGCGACCCAGACCGGGGTTCTCGGCGCCGGCCGCGATGCGACCGAACAGCGACGCGTGCACGTTGCGGCCCGCGGCGAGGGCCTTGCCCTGCCACCAATTCGCTTGCGTGGCAACCACATGCCCGGCACCTTCGAAGCGCTCGGACAGTCGCGGCCAATCCGCGTCGATATCGCCCTCGTCGGCCAGCCACAGCTTGACCAGGTCCTCGCGGGCGCTGGCCCACCGGTCGTCGAACACGACGGCCTTCTTGGCGTCGAACGCCGGAGCCACCAATCGCGGCCAGTCCGAACCGAGTTCGGTGGTCACGAGGTCGATCAGTTCGGCATCGGTGGCCGTCTCCGGGGCGGTGACGGCATTGTCGAGTCCGAGCTGCCCCAGGATGGTCCGGGCCGTCGCGGCAAGCACGCCGTCACGTCCGGTGACCTTCTCGGCGAACTCACTGAGCGCGGCCGAATCCACCACGCCGCCACCGGCACCGCCTGCCGACGGCAGGGACACCGGCACACCGCGTCGGGCACCGACCGCGGCCACGGCCGCATCGATCACCTTGTCGACACTGGCGGCGTCGGCCAGCGCACCCGGGTGCAGACCACCCAGATCGCCACCGCGCACGCTGCTGCCCTCGCGGGTTCCCAGCGCGACCTCGACGGTGACGTGCTTGGCCCAGCCGGGTCCCAGTTCCCAGGTCTTGGTGACCCGCTCGGTGATGTAAGCCGGACGCTTACCGGACGGCCCGAGGACGGTCCGCAGCTGGTCGTTGATGGCATCCGAGAGCACGGGACCGAACGGCTTGTAGGTACGGGCGAGCTTGCTCACCTGTCCCTTCAGCGCGCCCAGATCGGCTTCGGCCGCACCGTCGATGGCGCCGAGGTTCAGCTCGGAGCCCAGGTCGACCAGCAGCTGGTTGCGGCGCGACGAGGCACCGTCGGTGATCTGCTCGATGGAGTCCAGCGCCTCGATCTGGTCGATGCGCATCTTGGCCGAGAGCGCGATGAGCGCCACGGTCGCATCGGCGGCATCGAAGGTGATGTCGTCGGGCCGTGGGCCACCGGATGCGGCGACCGGAGCCGCCGCAGCAACCGGAGCTGCTTCAGCAGGAGCCGATGCGGCGGCCGCAGCCGCGGGGGCCTCGTCCACCTCAGGTTCCGGTTCCGGATCGGTGTCGGTGGCGAACAGCACGGCCGCGTCACGCTCGCTGTTGAGCACCTCGACGGTGCTGTGCGAGTACTCCGGCAGCTTGAGCGTGTTGGTGGCCAGGCCGGCGACCGTCGGGGCCGACTTCACGCCGATCTCGACGAACCGCTCGACACCGAGACCGCCTGCGGCCTCCTCGATGAACAGCAGGTCCTGCGTCTCGATCCAGCGCACCGGGCTGGCGAACTGCCAGGCCAGTAGCTCGATGACGATCTTGCGGCACAGCTCCTTGGGCTTCTCGTTCCGCCAGGTGTCGTAGTCGGCGAGGATCTCGTCGAGCGGCTCGGCCGGGACCAGATCGCGGATCTCCTGGATGAAGTCCTTGTCCAGGGTGAACGGCCGCGGCACCAGGTTCGGGATGTACTTGCCGATGATCAGCTCGGGGTCCTTGTCGCGCGGCATGACGCGCTCCAGGCTCCGGCGGAAGTCGTCGACGCCCACCCGCAGCACGCTGGAGTGGAACGGCACGTCGATGCCGGGAACCAGGATGAACGACCGGCGACCGCCGGAGATCTCGCGACGCCGCTCGACCTCTTCCTCGAGGGCTTCCAGACCGCGCACCGTACCGGCGATCGCGTACTGCGAACCACGCAGGTTGAAGTTCACGATCTGCAGGAATTCACCTGTGCGCTCGGCGATCTCGGCGACGAAGTCCTTGACGTCGGCGTCGTCGAGATCGATCTGCGACGGCCGGATCGCGGCCAGCCGGTAGTCCGACCGACCCTGTGCGTCCCGCTCGACGATGTCGTGCATCTTGCCGCCGCGGGCGAACACCACCTCGAGCAACGCTTCGAGCTCGTACACGCCGGACACACAGGCCAGCGCGGTGTACTCACCGACGGAGTGACCGCAGGCGATCGCACCTTCGACGAAGGCGCCCTGCTCACGCATCTCGGCGACCTGAGCCGCCGCCACCGTGGCCATGGCAACCTGGGTGAACTGTGTCAGGAACAGCACGCCATCCGGGTGGTGGTAGTGCACGCCGGAGGCGATGAGGCTGGTCGGGTTGTCCCGCACGACGTGCAGGACCGAGAAGCCGAGGGTCTCGCGGGTGAACTTGTCCGCCGAGTCCCACACCTTGCGGGCCGCCTTGGACCGGGCCCGGACCTCCATGCCCATGCCCTTGTGCTGAATGCCCTGGCCGGGGAACGCGTAGACGGTCTTGGGTGCGGCCAGCCGTGCGGTCGCCGACATCACCAGATCGGAGCCGATGCGCGCCTGCACTTCGAGAACCTCTGCGCCGACGTCGATTCCGACGCGGTCGACGCGGAAGTCGACCTGATCACCGGGCTTGACCATGCCCAGGAAGCGGGCGGTCCAGCCGATCAGCTTGGCCGGCGGAGCCGGCTTGCCGTCAGTGGCGGTGGCCACGTGCTGAGCCGCGGCCGAGAGCCACATGCCGTGCACGATGGGCGATTCCAGCCCGGCGAGCAGCGCGGCAGCCCGATCGGTGTGGATCGGGTTGTGGTCACCGGAGACCACGGCGAACGGCCGCATGTCGACCGGCGCGCCGATGGTGATGTCGCGGCGACGACGACGCGGGGTGTCGGTGGCGTTGTCGGAGATCGCGCCACCGGCCTTGATCGGGTCGGTCAGCTCGGCGTCGCCGGTCCGACCGCGGATGGCGAAGCGCTCCTCCAGCGTGGCCAGGACGGTCCCGTCGGCCGACTTCACCACCACCGAAACCGGGACAACCCGGCCGACCTCGGTGTCGTAGGCAGCCGAAGCCGTTGCGGAAACGGTCAATTCGGCGTTCTCGGTCGGCAGCGGAGCGAGCAGCTGCGCGGCGTGGTCCAGATGCACCAGGCTCAGCAGACCCTCGACGACGGGGAATCCGTCCTCGGTGACCGCCGATCCGATGGCGGCGAACACCGCGGGCCAGCAGCGGCCCACCAGCGCGTCGGGAACCACGGTCAGGGTCGGGGCCAGCGGGGCGCCGAAGGTCGCGGTCACGCCGGTGTGGTCGGCGACCGTCTCGGGATCCCAGGTGACCGTCACGGTGGCTGTCGAGTCGACGACCGGCGGCAGCGCGTCGGGGCCGCTGACACCGGCAGCGATGGCGAGCACCGAGCGCATCGCGGTCGAGGCGTCCTCGACCGAGACGATCGGGGCGCCGCCGCTGCGCACGGCGTCGGTCAGGCTGAACTTGATCTCGATCCAGGTACCCGAAAGCGGCACAGAGAGCACGACGTGCGTATCGTCGACGACCTCGAGCCGTGCACCGGTCGAAGCGTTTGTCGCCGAACGGTTTTCGTTGACCTGCCAGTCGGCGGGCGGGGCGATGCGGTGCACCGGGTTGGTGGCGGTACGCCCGGCCCACAGCACGTCGGGGGCGTCGAGCAGCACGGCCAGCGGGCCGCTGACGCCGGCGCGATGAGCGCGGCGGGACAGCACCGGCACCGGCTGGGCGCCTGCGGTCAGTGCCTCGTCGACGGCGGCCTGCTCGAAGCGGTCGAGCAGTTCGCCGACAGGCTCGTCGACGCGGGTGATGCCGGCGACGGCGGCAGTGCCGGGGATGACGCAGACCTGATCGGCCGAGTAGCGGGCGTCATGCGCCTGCCACAGCGAGTCGCTGCGCCACCAGCGGCGCACGTCCTTGTCGATGACCGGCACGAAGTTGACCGGCTTGCCCAGCGTCTTGCACAGCTCTGTGAAGAACGGGACGTCGGCCGGGTGCAGTTGCACCGACGCGGCATCCGGGTAGGCGCCGACGAGAGCGGCCAGCGCACCCTTCGGATCCTCCAGCAGCGCCTCGTTGTCGAACAGCGTCTCGATCGGACCGAAATCCTGTGCGTGCAAACGGGCCTCGGCGCGCTTGAGCATCTGCTCGAAGCGGTCCCGCCAGGTGATGTCGAGCCACGGCGAGTGATCACGCTTGGTGTCGGCGGTGCTGTTGCCGTCACCGATGGCCAGCTCCACGTAGCGGCGCAGCCACTGCAGGTAGGTCATCTCGGCGACATCGCCGAAGTACGGCTTGGCGGTGTTGGCCATGGCCGCGATGATCTCGTCGCGACGGGCCGCGACGGCGTCGGCGTCACCGGCGACCTCGTCGAGCAGCCGGCCGCACCGGGACGCGGTGTTGTCGATCTCGTGGATGTCGGCACCGAGCTGGCTGCGCCCGGATGCCATGCCGCCCTGGGCCTTTCCGGCACCCACCCACTGATCGGTGCCCTGCGTGGCGACCAGCAGCTCCTTGACCTGCGGGCTGGTGGTGGCCTCCAGGGCCGCCATCGCGGCGGTCCCGACGAGGATGCCGTCGACCGGCATCAGCGGGTAGCCGTGGCCGGCCGACCAGCGGCCGGACAGGTAGTTGGCGGCCTGCTCAGGCGTGCCGATGCCGCCGCCGACGCAGATGGTGATGTTGGACCGGCTGCGCAGCTCGGAGTAGGTGGTCAGCAGGAGGTCGTCGAGGTCCTCCCACGAGTGGTGGCCACCGGCGCGGCCGCCCTCGATGTGCACGATCACCGGCTTGGTGGGGGCCTCGGCGGCGATGCGGATCACCGAGCGGATTTGCTCGACGGTGCCGGGCTTGAAGACCACGTGGCTGATGCCCGCGTCGTTGAGCTCGTCGATCAGCTCGACGGCCTCTTCCAGATCGGGGATGCCCGCGCTGACGACCACGCCGTCGATCGGGGCGCCGGACTGCCGGGCCTTCTGGACCAGGCGCTTGCCGCCGACCTGAAGCTTCCACAGGTAGGGGTCGAGGAACAGGGTGTTGAACTGGATCGCGCGGCCGGGCTCCAGCAGCGTGGTGAGCTCGGTCATGCGGTCGTTGAAGATGCCTTCGGTCACCTGACCGCCACCGGCCAGCTCGGCCCAGTGGCCTGCGTTGGCGGCGGCCGCGACGATCTTGGCGTCGACGGTCGTCGGGGTCATGCCGGCGAGCAGGATCGGCGAGCGTCCGGTGAGCCGGGTGAACTTGGTGTCGAGCTTGACCGAGCCGTCGGGCAGCGACACCAGGGTCGGGGCGTAGCTGGACCACGGGCGGGCCACCTCGGGCACCGCGCCGATGGTGAACAGGTTGCGCTGGCCGCCGCGGGTGGCGGCGGGCACGATGCCGACGCCGAGGCCGCGGATGACGGGAGCGGTGAGCCGGGTGAGGATGTCGCCGGGGCCCAGGTCGAGGATCCAGCGGGCGCCTGCCTCGTGCACCTCGGTGATCTCGTCGACCCAGTCCACCTGCTCGACGAGGATGGCCTCGGTCATCTGCTTGGCGAGCGTGACGTCGAGGCCGACGGCCTCGGCCCAGCGACCGACGATCTCGATGCCGTCGGACAGGCGCGGGGTGTGGAAGCCGACCTCGACCTGTACCGGATCGAAGACCGGGGCGAAGACCGCGCCGCCGCGGACTTTGCTCTTGCGCTCGGCTTCTTCCTTCTCGGCGATCTGGTTGCAGTACAGCTCGAACCGCGACAGCTGCTCGGGCGTGCCGGTGATGACGACCGAACGACGGCCGTTGCGGATGGACAGCACCGGCGGCAGCACGGTGCGGACGTCCTGGGAGAACTCCTCGAGCAGTTCGTAGATGCGCTCGGGCTCGGCGTTGGTGACCGAGACCATCGGCGGGCGGTCACCCAGCACGGTGATGCCGCGCCGACGCGCCACGAGCGTGCCCGCGGCACCGATCAGCTGGGCCAGCGCCAGCAGCTCGACGTCCTTGGCACCGGCGGCCTTGAGGGCCTCGACAGCCAGCACGCCCTGGGAGTGCCCCACAACCGCCACAGGCGGCGTGGCGGTCAGGTCCATACCCTGACGGGCGAGCGCACGGATAGCGGCCATCTGGGTCAGCAGGACGCCCGGCACGGATACCGCGGCCGACGTCAGCTGCTTGGCCGACGGCACCGGCTCCTCGGAAGCCAGCGCACGCACCCACTGCAAGGGCTCGAAGCCGATGGGGCGGACCACGACCAGTTCGGCGGCGATCGGCTCGAGCAACAGCTCGGCCTCGCCGGCCAGGGTCGCCAACTCGGCCTCGATACCGGCAGAGGACACCAACTCTTCAAGGGTCTCCAGCCAGGCGCTGCCCTGGCCACCGAAGGCGACCGCGTAGGGCTCGCCAGCGTTGAGACGGTCGACGAGTGCCTGAGCGGAGTCGGCCGCGCGTCCGTCGGATCCAGACTCGTCGTTCCGGTCGGCGGACACTCGGTCGTGTTCGTAGATCGTCACTGGCGCTATCTCCTCGGTGCTGCTGGGGTGTTGTCGCGTACGGGTGGCCGTATGCCTGCCATGTCTGTCGGGGTCCCAGAGGGTGTCCCCCGGGCGTCAGGCCATCGGCGATTCAGCGTCGAATCCGGCCAGGGATGGCCTTCCGTCCGATTCGCACCCGGACGGTGGGCGTGCATCCCTGCCGTACTAAGACTGTCATAAGAATCCACGGGCATTTCCTCCGCAGATCGGTTACTGGCGAGTTCTACGCGTGGGTAACCGTCGGCTACGTAACACCGCGTCCGACAGTGGCAGAAGGTATTCGGTACAAACATCCTGTTGGCGGGTGGTTACGGCCGAGTAGGGCCAACAGTGCAGATCAAAGCAGTATTGTTACCAAATCGTAATCTGAAATTTGCGGCTCGCGAAGCGCCGTCGAGCGGCACGTTGCCAGTCGACAATGGCGCAAAATCTGTCATGCGGAGCGTACGGCTGCGGGCAAAAAGTTTGCTGGAAAACCTTACCAGTCAGTAATGTTTAGTCCCACTGGCCGTACTGGGGCTTGAGAATGTTGTTGATGTCGACACCAACTCCCCCCACACTTCGCTTGTCGATCTCGATCTGATGCAGATGCGCCGCCGGGTGCACGACGCCTCCGGGCGAGCCCCAGTTGTGCTGCCAGAAGTACGAGCCCAGGCCATCCTGCAACGCCCACTCGATGGTCTTGGAGTTCGCGTAGACCCCGGTGCGCTGGTGTCCGACCACCGACTCCCAGCCCCGCAAATAGGGCGCGACCTGCTGTTTGTACTGCTGCGGTGTCGGATCGTCGTCGATGGACGCGTAGATCGGCGCGCCGTACGAACCACCCGCAGCAACGTGTAGCTGCCAACCCCGTTTGGCGTGCTGCACGCCCGCGGCCTGCCCGCCCAACCAGTCGGCGCTGTCCTGCTTGCCGTACTGATAGCAGGACACGATCTTCAGACCACCCTGATAGAGGTCCCGCGCCTCGGGCAGCTGGATCGGCTTGCCGAGCATCCAGTCCCCGCCGGGGCGGCGATCCGACACGTAGCGGATCGCGCCGAGAGCACCTGCCGACCGGATGTCGGAAGCCTTGAGAACGCCGGCCGCGTAGTCGAGCAGCACACCCAGCGGCGCAGCGGCAGCAGGTGGCGCCGCGGCCAGCTCCCCCAGCCCGAGCAGCGCAGGTGCAGCGGCGGCGCATCTGAGCAGCTCGCGCCGGGACATCGACACGCATGCGAGATTACGACAGTTGTCCCACTATTCACGCCAACGCCACTAGCCACACGACCATCAATATTCACTCCAGTCCTGGGCACACCGAATCCGTCGCAGCGAGGGCGCACAGAGACGAAATCGGCAATGGCACCCCGCCACGACCGACGAATCCCTACGATGACCCACCATGTCCTCGGGGATGGTCAGCTCACCGCCCGATACCCCCGGCGCCCCCTCCGGCTCCGAACCTCGCATCGAACTCGTCGGCGTACGCAAGGTGTTCGGCGATGCCCGACATCCCGTGGTCGCGGTCGAGTCGGCCGACCTGACGATCACCGACGGAGAGCTGTTCGCGATCCTCGGCCCGTCCGGTTCCGGAAAGTCGACCGTGCTGCGGATGATCGCCGGGTTCGAGGAACCCACCGAAGGCAGCATCCGGCTGGGCGGCCTCGACGTCACCTCGGTGCCGGCGCGAAAACGCGACGTCAACACGGTGTTCCAGGAATACGCCCTGTTCCCCCATCTGACCGTCGCCCAGAACGTGGAGTACGGCCTGCGGGTCAAGGGCGTGCCGAAGGCCGAACGGCGCCGGCGCACCGCCGATGCGCTGGACATGGTGCGCCTGACAGACCAGGCGCCGCGCAGGCCCGCCCAGTTGTCCGGCGGCCAGCGCCAGCGGGTGGCACTGGCCCGGGCCCTTGTCGGCCGACCACGCGTGTTGCTGCTCGACGAGCCGCTCGGTGCGCTGGATCTCAAGCTGCGCGAACAGATGCAGGTCGAGCTGAAGGCGATCCAGCGCGAGGTCGGCATCACCTTCGTCATCGTCACCCACGACCAGGACGAGGCCCTCACGCTCTGCGACCGGCTCGCGGTGTTCAACGCCGGCCGCATCGAGCAGGTGGGAGCCGCGCGCGACGTCTACGAGCGGCCGGTCAACCGGTTCGTCGCCGATTTCGTCGGCACCTCCAACGTCCTCGAAGGCGTCGACGCCGAGACCGTATTCGGCAGGTCCGGGACGCTCGCGGTGCGGCCCGAACGAATCTCTGTGCAGCACAACAACACACCCGCAGCAGCGGGGCATCGCGCCGTCGACGCCACGGTGACCGAGATCATCTATGCCGGTCCCCTGACCCGCGTCGCGGCACGAACCGCCACCGGAGTCTCGTTGGCGGCCAACGTCCTCACGGCCAGCGCCGGCCTGCCCGGCGATCTGGCGCACGGTTCGGCCATCACCCTGACCTGGCCGGAATCCGCAGTCCACCACCTCGACGGTTGAGTCACGAGATCAAGGAGCCGACGATGAGAACTCAGAGAATCCGAGCTCTGCGTGCGGGATTGGTGATCGCCGCGTGCGTGACGCTGATCGCCGCATGCTCCGGGTCCAAGACCCCGGGAACCACCGGGAACGCCCCACCGAAGCTCGAACCGCTGAGTTCGGTCGGCAACGGCGAAGGGCAGCTGAACCTCATCGCGTGGGCCGGCTACGCCGAAAACGGCTCGAACGACAAGAAAGTCGACTGGGTCACGCCGTTTCAACAGCAGACCGGCTGCCAGGTCAACGTCAAGATCGGCAACACCTCCGACGAGATGGTGCAGTTGATGCGCAGCGGCCAGTACGACGGCGTCTCGGCGTCCGGGGACGCCACGTTGCGGCTCATCTACGCCGGGGACGTGTCGCCGGTGAACACCGATCTGGTGCCCAATTACGCGACGATCTCCCCGTTCCTCAAGGACAAGCCGTGGAATTCCGTGAACAACCAGATGTACGGGATCCCCCACGGTTGGGGCGCAAACCTGTTGATGTACAACATCGATGCCGTGCGCGACGCCCCGAACTCCTGGGCCGCGGTGTTCACCGACGCGGGCAAGTACAAGGGCAAGGTGACCGCGTACGACAATCCGATCTACATCGCCGATGCCGCGCTGTACCTGTCCAAGACCAAACCGGAGCTGGGCATCAAGGACCCGTACTCGCTGACCTCCGAACAGCTCGACGCCGCAACGGATCTGCTGAAGGCTCAGCGCGAGAACATCGGCGAATACTGGTCGGACTACACCAAGGAAGTACAGGCCTTCGAATCCGGCACCTCGGTCATCGGCACCACGTGGCAGGTGATCGCCAACACCATCGGCGGTGACAACAAGGTTCAGGTCAACACCGTGCTGCCCAAGGAAGGTTCCACGGGCTGGTCGGACACCTGGATGATCTCGTCGAAGGCCGCGCACCCCAACTGCATGTACAAGTGGATGAACTGGATCACCTCGCCGGAGGTCAACGCCCAGGTGGCGGAGTACTTCGGTGAGGCGCCGGCGCAGACGAAGGCCTGCGAGCACACCACTCAGAAGGACTTCTGCGACATCTACCACGCCACCGACGCCGACTACGCCGCGCAGATTCACTACTGGACCACCCCGCAGACCCAGTGCGTCGACGGCAGCGGCAACAACTGCACGGCCTACAGCCAGTGGGTCGACAAGTGGCAGCAGATCAAGGGTTGACCCGGCGGGTGCGGCTGGCGTTCCTGCTGGCGCCGCCGCTCACCTGGCTGGTGGTGGCCTACCTGGGTTCGCTTGCCGTCCTTCTGGTTTCGGCGTTCTGGAGCACCGACGAGTTCACCGGCGCGGTGGTGCGCACCTTCACCGGCGACAACATCGTGCGGGTGCTGACCGACGACGTGTTCCGCATCGCGACGTTGCGCACCCTGGCGGTGGCCGCCACGGTCACCGTCCTGTGTGCGGTGCTCGCTGTCCCGCTGGCGCTCTACATGGCCAAGGTCGCCTCCCGCACGGTGCGGCTGGCCCTTGTGGTCGCCGTGACCACCCCGCTGTGGGCGAGCTATCTGGTGAAGGCCTACGCCTGGCGCATGTTGTTGTCGCCGGCAGGCCCGTTGTCGTGGGCGACGGGCTTCACCCCCGGCTACGGGTTGGTGGCCACGGTCATCACACTGACCTACCTGTGGTTGCCGTACATGGTGATGCCGGTCTATGCGGCGTTCGAACGCGTCCCGGACTCCCTCATCGACGCCAGCTCCGATCTCGGCTCCTCCGATCTGACGACGCTGCGACTGATCTTGGCGCCCTTGGTGTTCCCCGGCATCGCGGCAGGTTCGATCTTCACCTTCTCACTGTCGCTGGGCGATTACATTGCGGTGACCATCGTCGGCGGCAAGACCCAGATGCTCGGCAACATCATCTACGGGCAACTCGTCACCGCCAACAACCAGCCGCTGGCGGCGGCGCTGTCTGCCATCCCGCTGGTAGCGATCGTCGCCTACCTGCTGGCGATGCGACGCACGGGCGCGCTGGAGAACGTGTGATGTTCTCCAGCGCCGGGCGACGCGGACTTCGCATCTGGACCGTCGCGGTCATGGTGTTCCTTTACACCCCACTGGTTCTGGTGGTGATCAACGCGTTCAACGCCTCACGCACGTTCGCGTTCCCTCCCACCGGTTTCACCTTGGCGTGGTGGTCGGCCACCGCACACAGCACAGGCATGTGGCAGGCGCTCGCCAACTCCGTCGTGGTGGGCCTGGTCGCGACGCTCATCGCGCTGGTGCTCGGCACCATGGTGGCGTTCGCGGTTCAGCGGTACCGCTTCTTCGGCCGCAACACGGTGAGTTTCCTTGTGGTGCTGCCGATCACGCTGCCCGGCATCGTCACGGGCATCGCGTTGAACGCGACGTTCACCTCGACCCTGGGGATGACGCTCGGGCTGGCGACGGTGATCATCGGCCACGCCACGTTCTGCATCGTCATCGTGTTCAACAACGTTCAGGCGAGGCTGCGCCAGATGGGCACCAATCTCGAAGACGCGTCCGCCGACCTCGGCGCCTCGGACTGGCAGACGTTCCGGCTCGTCACCTTCCCGCTGATGCGCGGTGCGCTGCTGGCCGGGGCGATCCTGGCTTTCGCGCTGTCGTTCGACGAGATCGTCGTCACCACGTTCACCGCGGGCCCGACGGTGCAGACACTGCCGATCTGGATCTTCGCCAACCTGTTCCGGCCCAATCAGGCTCCGGTCATCAATGTGGTTGCCGCCGCCCTGACCGTGCTGGCCATCATCCCGGTGTGGCTGGCCGGGCGCTTCGGCGGCGATCCCGCCACGTCGCGGGTGTGAACCGCTCAGGCGATCGCGGCAGCCTGTTTGACGGCTTGATCGAGCAGGCTCGACAGCACGGCGCGTGACAGCTCGCGGTTGTCCGACTCCGGCTGGGCGGTCAGGTTCTCGGTGACGGTCCCGACCGCCGATTCGGCGAGTGCATCGATCGCCGCGTCGGTCGTGGCGACCACCTGCGCGATGGTGTGCACCCAGAGCGGTTGATCAGCTACCCGGTCGACGACCTCGGCGAGCACCGGGTCGGTCAATGCCACGGAGCCGTCGACGACGCGCGCCAGACCGTGCGAGACGAGAGTTGCGACGTCCGGATGCGACGGCGCGATCTGCAGCCGACGAATCTGTTGGCCTACCGCTGTCGGTGGGATACCGAGCACGTCGGCCAGGCTGCGGCCGCCCCGCAGTCCGGCGAAGAACTCGGCGATGTGTGCGGAGCTGAAGCCTTTGCCGAGGAGCTGGCTGACCGCCGCCAGTTGCGCCAGGTGGGCCTCCCCGTAGTACGCCGAACGACCGACGCGGCGAGGCGGATCGAGCAGCCCGCGCTCACGGTAGGCGCGGATGTTCCGGGCGCTGATGCCGGAGATTCGCGCCAGATCGTCCAACCGATACTCAGTCAATCTGGCCGTCCCCGCACCGAACCGGACAGCGATACATTTCTCCACCCTACCCCGGCCGAACAGCTCAGAGCGAAGTTTACGTGTCCCCGCAGAGTCATTTGTTGAATGAGCTATTAAAGCTTTCATCTGCAGATATATCGGTCGAGCGACAAGAATCCACACCCGCCCCTGCAATCACAGCCAACTACCACCGCGACGGCATCGGGGTGCGGTGAGTCAATTCACCCGACCCGAATTGGAAAGCAACAGCCCAGGTGCGCGACCATGGTGCAAGACATTAAGACAATCCGATCGACGAAAGGCCGCGAGTGCGTCCCTGGATCGTCTGGGCCACCGGACTGCTCGCGTACATCGTCGCGGTGCTCGACCGCACCACTCTCGGCGTTTCCGGTTTGCAGGCCGCCGACCGGTTTGCCGCCAATCCGAGTGTGCTGTCGAGCTTCGTCGTGCTGCAGGTGATCGTGTACGCCGGCGCGCAAGTGCCCGCCGGGCTGCTGCTCGACCGGTTCGGCTCGCGCATACTCATCGTCTCCGGCGCGGGGCTGATGGCCACCGGACAACTGGTGCTGGCGCTGAGCGAATCCCTCCCCGCCGCCTTCGCCGCACGCGCGGTCGTGGGACTCGGCGACGCGGTGACGTTCATATCGGTACTGCGGTTGGTGCCGCACTGGTTCAAGCCCTCGCAAGTCCCGCTGGTCACCCAGTTGACCGGCATCTGTGGGCAGCTCGGCCAGGTGTTGTCCGCGGTGCCGTTCCTGGCATTGCTCACGGGCTCCGGCTGGACACCGGCATATCTGTCCGTTGCCGTCTTCGGCGTCGTTGCGATGGTGCTCGCCCTCGCGCTCGTCCGCAACAATCCGCACGGGCGGGTCGCCGCGGACGAAACCACCACCGTCCGGGACATCCTGGCGAGCGTGAAAACGGTGTGGCTGCGCCCCGGCACCAGGCTGGGCTTCTTCACCCACATGGGCACCCAGTTCTCGGTGACGGTGTTCGCGCTCATGTGGGGCGTGCCGTATCTGACCGTCGCCCAGGGGCTCTCGACCACCGTCGCCGGCTCGCTGTTGACGGTCTCGGTCGTCGTCGCGATCACCGCGGGCATCGCGATCGGGATCTTCACGGGCCGCCACCCGCACCGGCGATCACGTCTGGTGCTCGCCATCATCGCGAGCAATGCACTGATCTGGACAGTCGTTCTCGCGCTACCCGGCCGTGCCCCGCTGTGGTTGCTGGTGACGCTCATCGTGATCATCTCGGTGGGCGGGCCGGGTTCGATGGTGGGCTTCGACTTCGCCCGAACCTTCAATCCGAGCGCCACCCTCGGGACCGCTCAGGGCATGGTGAACATGGGCGGCTTCCTGGCCGCACTGCTGGTCATGCAGGCCATGGGACTCATCCTGGCCCATGCCGGCGATTATTCGGCCGCCTCGTTCCGGATGGCCTGGGCCGTTCAGTACGCCGTCTGGGTGCTGGCCACCGTCGGCATTCTCATCACGCGCAGCAAGGCCAGAAAGCTCATGCGAGTCGAGCAGGAGCGAATGTTGCTGGAAGGCTTCGAGGCTCACCCGCCGCGCTGATCGGCCAGCCGTCTGGCGACGATCTCCCTGGCGTGCCGGTGGCCCACGAGTTCGAAGCCCGCCACGATGACCATCGGCGCCGCCGTCACCACCAGCAGGCACGGCGCCAACGAGATCTCTGCGGCAGCCATCGCCACGGCGGCGGCCAACACCACGCCGGCACCCACCAGCAGACCCGTGTGGAAGACGTCGACCGTGCCGACCAGCATCGAATAGATGACGAACATCGCGGTGATGTAGACGGCGACCGGGATCGCGACGGACAGCACGGTGGCCACGGTGCTCAACTGCGACTGTTCTTCGAAGTAGTACGCGGCGACGTGCAGCCCGGCGCCGGTCGCCACGATCGCGCCGAACACGAACAGGTGCAGATACCCGTACAGGAACGAGACTTCGCGGTGGGCGTGCAGCAACTCGGCGGCGGGCACCAGGAAGTACACCCACCACATACCGAAGGTGAGGCCCGTGCCTGCCACGGCGAGCACGACCGCGTCAGTGGACCAGCCGTGTTCACCGACCGCGGCCGACAGCGATGCCACCGTACCGACCACACCCTCGCCGAGCGCGATGATGGCCAGCAGGCTGTACCGCTCGGCGATGTGGTGGGCATGCCACGGCGTGCCACCCATGCGGCGCTCGGCGAGGAACGGTCCGGATATCTCCAGGGCCATCAGCACCAGGGCGCCCGCCGCGAACACCCACACCGACGTGCTCACCAGGATCTGGGCGATCCAGCCGATTTGCGCGACGACGATCACGGTCGCATACGTCAGGCTGGCGGCCCGCCGGTCCGGATCCTGACGGGCGGCCCGTAACCATTGCGTCACCATGGCAATTCGCATCACCACGTAGCCGGCGACCATGACGGTGTTGTTCACGTGGCCGCCGTGCTCGATGGAGGCGAAGGTCTGCGGCAGGCCGAGCGCCAGGATGATGACGCCGACCATCTGCACCATGGTCGTCAGCCGGTAGATCCAGTCGTCGGTGTCGTAGGCCGACGCGAACCAGCTGAAGTTCATCCACGCCCACCAGATGGCGAACACCGCGAAGCCGAAGCCCAACAGCCCGTCGCCCACGTGTCCCTCGGCCAGCAGATGCGCGAACTGTGAGGCCGCCACCCCGAAAGCGATGGCGAACGTCAGGTCGAACAACAGCTCCAGCGGCGAAGAGACGCGGTGCGGTTCACGGGGATCGCGTCCCGACATCCTGCGGATCCGGTGGGTCTGCACCGGCGAATTCGAATCGCCCTCGGTCACGTATCAGCGTCCTCCCGGTCGGTGTCGACGCTGACGGTACCGGGGCGACCGGCATTCCACCGCGTGGCGGCGCCGCTCAGACCGGGTCGAAGGACGAGATCAGCCAGCTACCGTCGACCTTCGTCAGCCCGACCTTGACCGTGCTGGCCGCAAAGCTGCCGTCCGGATTCTGGTTGCTCGTGGTCGCCTGATTGACGAACACCATCACCACCGCCGAATCGGGGTGCATCTCCATGACCGCGCTGCGCACCACGGCCGCTGAGGTGGACACCGCCTTCTGCTTGGCGGCAGGTGTGACGATCTCCTGGGTGAACTTGTTGTAATACGACAGGAAGTCACCCGTCAGATGTGCCTTGGCGGTGGTGAAGTCGTGATCGAGGCTGTCCGGTTTGTACGACAGCAGCGCCACGGTGCCGTCCGTCGCAGCCTTGAGAACCGTCTGCTGCACGCCCTGATCGGTCGCGCGGTCCGGTCGGTACTGCGCGAAGTAGAGCCAGCCGGCCAACGCCGCCGAGAGCACCAGTGCGAACGTCAGCGTCAGCGGAAACCAGCGGCGCACCAGGGGTGTCCACCATCGGCGCTTGCCTGCCTCGACGTCTCCGTCTTCGACATCCTCCATTGAGGCCAGGTCGAAAACGTCGACTTCTTCTGTGTCGGTCTTCATGGTCACGGTACGAACTCGACTTTCGCCAGCTTGATCTGGCCGCCCTCCCTGGTCATGTTCACCGCAACCCGCCAGGACCGCGGCTGCTGTTGGGCGCCCGCGGTGTTGGTGACGCGGGTGGTGGCGGCGACCAGGACCACGGCATTGTCGTCGCTCATGGTGTCGACCGCTGCGGCGTTCACGGTCGACTCGGTCACGACCTTGGATTGCTGAGCAAGTTTGACGAAGTCGTTCTGCTGGGCTTCGAAGTCCTTTTTGAAATCTCCGGTGGAGTTGTCCAGGATGTTCTTCACGTCGTCCTGAACATGGTTGAAGTCCAGCGACATCAGCGTCACGACACTCTGCCGGGCCGCCGCGGTGAACTCCGCCGTGAGCGCGCGCCGATGATCGGCCTGACCGCGCTTCCAGATCATGAACCCGCACGCCCCCAGCAGCGCACAGATGGCGATGATCGCCAGGCAGCTCGCCAGGACTTTCCAGAACAGTGGCGGGACGTGCAGACGGCGTGGACGCCGCGGGGTTTCTTCGGCATCTGTTGCGGCGTCTCCCGCGACGTCGCCCTCGGCCGGCTCGGCCGCGGTCGATTCGACGGACGGGATCTCGACCTCGGCATGGTCGCCGATCAGCAGCTCCCGCGCGGCAGCCTGGTTGCGGAGCCGGATCGCACGCGCTCTGGCGCGCGCAGCTGCGGCGACGGCCTCGGCTTCTTCAGCTTCGGCCTCGGCCTGTTCGGCCAGCGCCAATACGTGCCCGGGAGACGGGTCGTCCGGTCCATCATCGAGTAGCGACGATGAAGGCTTGCGGGACGGCATGTCGGCCTCCTGTCCGTTCAGCAGCCTGCTTAACGAGAATCACGTTATCAGTTTTGGGTAGTGCACCGACAGTACCTCATCTGATGAGGCTAGATAAATGCCTATTTATCTGCGGAAACGGTGTTTACGAGCTGTGTCAGCGCGGTGCTTAAACTGTGCCCAGGCGCGTCTCGAGCCGATCCTTCATGACTTTCCCTGTCGCATTGAGGGGCAGCTCATCGAGGAACTCCAGATAGCGAGGCACCTTGTAGCCGGCCATGCGCTCACGACTCCAGGCGAGCAACTCATCGGCGGAAATGGCTGTGGCACCGGGGTTTTCGCTGAGCACGACGAACGCCTTGCCGACCTGCCCCAGCCTGGCGTCGTCGACGCCGATGACGGCGACCTGCGCGACGGCGGGATGTCGCAACAGGCATCCCTCGATCTCCGCCGGGTAGGCGTTGAAGCCGCCGACGATGAACACGTCTTTCTTACGTCCGACGATCCTCAGCCGGCCGGAGTCGGTGAATTCACCGAGGTCCCCGGTGTGCAGCCAGCCGTCGGCGTCGATCGCCTCGGCCGTCGCGACAGGATCGTCGAGGTACCCCTGCATCACGCCGTACCCGCGGACCAGCACCTCACCGTCGTCGGCCACTCGCACCTCGACGTCTTCACACGGCAACCCCGCCGTGGTCGCGACATCGACCGAGGAGTCTCCTGGCCGCGACAGCGTGACATTGCCGGCCTCGGTGAGCCCGTATCCCGTCATCAGCGTCTGGAACGGCAACTCGTCATGGATCCGGCGGACGAGTTCGACCGGGATGTCGGCGGCGCCGGTGACCCCTGCCCGCAACGTCGCCAGCCTGCCCTTGTCACCGACCGTCAGCAGCGAGTGGTACAGAGTGGGCGGCCCGGGAAGCATCGTGATCTGTTCGGTGGCAATGAGATCCACCACACGGTCGATGTCGAAGACCGCGACCGGCAGCATCGTCGCACCCCGCAGGAACGACGCGACCAGACCCGCCTTGAGCCCGAAGGTGTGGAAGTACGGGTTGATCATCAGGTAGCGATCACCCTCGCGCAGGTCTGCCAGTGTCGCCCATTCCTCGTACATCCGAAGCGTCTGGCCGTGATTCATCATGGCCCCCTTCGGGCGCCCGGTCGTGCCACTGGTGTAGATCACGTCGGCGATGTCGTCGCTGTCGACCGCATACTCGAATGGCTCACCGGCACTGAGGAAGTCCGACTTCAGATCGATCGACGGAACACCTGGGATGTCGAAATCCTGTCCGAGAAAACCCTTTTGGACCAGTACAGCCTTGGCACCACTGCGGGCGACGACGTCGGCGGCCTCATCGGCCTTGAACCGGGTGTTGACCGGGACCAGCACCCCGCCTGCGGTCATCAGGCCGAACGCCGCGACGATCCACTCCGCGGAGTTCGGCGCCCACAGCGCAACCCGGTCTCCTCTGCCGACCCCGAATCGGGAGAAGGCACCGGCGGCGGTGCGGATGCGTTCGGCGACTTCGGCGAAGGACAGGCGCAGCGGACCGTCGACAACGGCCTCGACGTCGCCGAACCGGTCCGCCGCACTCAGGACCATCTCGGGGATGGTCCGCCAGCACGTCACGCTGCTCTCAACGGGCGCCGTTGATGGCGTGGTGTTGCGTCACACCGTGACGAGCCGACCGAGGTTGCCGCCCATGATCTTGGCCTGATCCTCCATCGACAGGTGCTCGAGTGCGGTCACGTAGTGCGTCGGCTCGGCGAGACCCTCGGGATGCGGCCAGTCCGAACCATAGAGCACCTGGTCCACACCGATGAGGTTGATCAGGTCGTCGATGCCCTCTTCGTAGAACGGGCTGACGAAGATGCGGTTCTTGATCTCCTCCATCGGGTTGCCCAAGAACGCCTCGGGGGCTTTCTTGTACACCTCGGCCATCGAATCAAACAGGGGGAACATCCATTTCGAGCCGGCCTCGACGATGCCGACCTTGAGCTCGGGGAACCGGAAGAGCGCGCCGTGAATGACCCAGGAGGCCACCGCGTCCTGGATCGGACGCCATTCGTTGAGGATCGACATGGCGTTGGTCTGGAACGGCAGCATCTCCTGTGCGGCGCCGTCCCATTCCGAGGTGTAACGCGAGTAGCCGCTGTCGGACGAATGCATGCCGACGAAGACGTCGTATTCGACGCACTTCTGCCAGAACGGGTCGAACTCGGGCAGCGCGAAAGACCGCGGCCCACGGAAGCCCGGCACCGGCGCCGGGCGGACCAGGATGGCACGGGCGCCGCGCTTGACCGCCCACTCAAGCTCCTCGATGGCCTTCTCCACGATCGGCAGCGTGATGACCGGCGTGGTGAAGATGCGGTTCTTGTAGTTGAATCCCCAGACCTCGTCGAGCCATTGGTTGAGCGAATGGATCAGGACGTGGATCGCGATCGGATCGTCGCGCAGCCGCTCCTCGATGAGGCTGGCCAGGGTCGGGAACATCAGCGAGCGATCGACCCCCAGTTGGTCCATCAACTCCAGGCGGGGAGCCGGCTCGAAGAACGCCGGGATCGACTTCATCGGCTCACCGAACAACTCGCGCTTGCTCTTGCCGTCGGGGTTGCCGAACTTGAAGTACTCCTCCCATGCACCCGGCTTGGCGACGACCGAGAACGTCGGGTTGGGGATGTAATTGCTGATCTGACCCTTGATCGCGATCTTGGTGCGGCCCTTGACCTCGACGTACTGGACGACGTCTTGGTACTCCTTGGGCAGGTGGGTCAGCAGCGCCTCGGGCGGCTCATAGAGGTGGTTGTCCGCATCGAACAGCGGAAACGGAATGTCGACGCGGTGCGACAGTTGCCCCATGGAATGCTCCTTTTCAGTTCATGAGAATATTATTCTCCCTTTGCGGATGTCGCAATGCCGCCCATCGCAACGGCGCGCGCGAGGTCACGCCGGATCACGAACTTCTGCACCTTGCCGCTCGCCGTGCGCGGATAGTCCTGCCCGCCGGGCACCTCGTGGAGTTCCTCCGGCCATTTCTGGCGCGCCACCCCGGCCCGTTCGAAGTGGACGCGGACCCGCTCCAGGGTCGGCATGGCATGCCCGGCCCGGACCCGCAGCACGGCGGCGACGCGTTCGCCGAGCCGGGCGTCGGGCGCGGCCACGACCACCGCCTCGGCCACCTCGGGCAGCGTCAGCAGCACGTCCTCGACCTCGATGGCGCTGATGTTCTCGCCGCCGCGAATGATCAGGTCGGCAGCACGATCGGTGATGGTCAAGTAGCCGTCGTCGTCGAGCACGCCGATGTCGCCGGTGCGATACCAGCCGTCGGCATCGAAGCACTTGGCCGTCAGCTCGTCATCGGTGTAGCCCAGGCACAGATCCGGTCCCCGGCTGAAGATCTCGCCATCCGGGGCGAGCCGGATCTCGACGCCGGGCCTCGGGTTGCCGTCGGTGAACAGTCGCTTGGCTTCCGGCGCCGACGGCCCCGACCCAGTGATCGAGGGATGCTCGGTGCTGCCGTACGCGCGGAAGACGAACATGCCCAGGTCGGCCAGCCGGCGCGTGACCGCGGCGGGCACGGTGGATCCGCCCAACCCGACGGTCGTGAACCGCGACCGGTGCGCCTCGGTGCAGTCCGGATGGTCGAGCAGGCTGGTGACGAAGTACGGCGGTCCCCCACCGATCGACATCCCTTCCGATTCAAGGAGTTTCAGCACCTTTCCCGGATTCCACACATCGCACAGGTCGATGGGCGCGCCCTCGAGCACGGGAATGAGGAACGCCCCGACCATGCCGATGAAGTGCCCGACCGGGGTGGCGGTGAGCTGACGGCCCCGGCCCGGCGGGTAGTTCTCCAGCAGCTGGCGCGTCTCGAATGCCAGCGTCTGGTGACTGTGGATGACCCCCTTGGGCGCTCGGGTGGTGCCCGACGTGAAGGCGATGAGCGCGGGGCCGGCCGGGTCGGCCGGCAGCGTGGCGGTCAGCGGTTCGTCGGCCAGCAGCTCGTCGAAACTCGGTGCGCCCACCAGCCCGACGATCGGCACCCCGGCGACCAGATCGGGCTGAAAAGTCATGCGGCCGAAGTGTTCTGTGGTGATGAAGACTTTCGGTTCCGCCGTCGCCATGATGTGCGCGAGTTCCTTGCGGCCATAGAAGTGCACGATCGGTACGGTGATGGCGCCGAGGAATGCCGACGCCCAGAACGCTGCCGCCGCTTCCATCCAGTTGGGCAACTGCAATGCCACCACGTCACCGGGGCCGACGCCCCGCGCCGCCAGGCCCGCGGCCAGACGCCGCGCGACCCGCTCGACATCGGCGAAGGTGCCCGCGTACGGGCGCACCTCGGAATGCACGTGAAAGCCTGCGTCAGGACTGGCCGCCAAGCCGTCCGCGAGCATCTGCCCCAGCGTCTCCGGCCGCCACCACCCTTCCTCGACGTAGCGTTTGGTCAGCTCAACGGGGATGTTGCGCACGTCGGTGATGTTATTCTCGATCAGCGAGAATGCCAATATCAAAAGTGGAGAGCGGTTATGGTCGACCTGGACATCGTCGACGGCCTGGCCGTCATCACCATCGACCGGCCGCACGCGCGCAACGCGATCTCGCTGGACACCATGGACGAGCTGGACAAGGCATTGGACGGCGCTGCCGGGGCGTCCGCTCTCGTCGTGACCGGCGGCGGCGACCGCGCGTTCGTCTCGGGCGGAGACCTCAAGGAGCTCGCCGCGCTCCGCACCGAGCTCGAGGCATCGCAGATGGCCTGGCGGATGCGGACGATCTGCGATCGCATCACCGGCTTCCCCGGCCCCGTGGTCGCGGCGCTCAACGGGCACGCCCTCGGCGGTGGTGCCGAAGTTGCAGTCGCCGCCGACATCCGGATCGCGGCCGACGACATCAGGATCGGCTTCAACCAGGTGTCGCTGGCGATCATGCCGGCCTGGGGTGGCGCCGAACGCCTTGGCGCACTGGTGGGCCGGAGCCGAGCACTACTCCTGGCGGGGACCGGACAAGTCCTCGACGCCGACGCGGCTCTGCAGATCGGCCTTGTCGATCAGGTGGTGCCGCGCGCCGAGTTCGCCGAAAGCTGGCGCAGGACTGCGGCACTACTGGCCCGTCGACCGGGCGGCGAGATCAAGCGGGTACTGAGCGGCGTTCCGGCGACCGAAGCCGTCAGCGCGTTCGCCCGCCTCTGGGCGTCCGACGAGCATTGGGCGGCAGCCGAGGCCGTCATGAACAAGGTCAAATAGCCCGGCTCGGTTCACGAATCGCATCGTCGCCGTCCCGCTGGAACGCGCCCCGAGCAGGGCGGGGTCCATAGTCGGCTACTTGTCTGCATTCTATTCTCGCTAGACGAGAATCATATTTCCGGTTACTGTCAGCGACGTGCCAACACAGACCGCTCTCGCGCCGGAGATCTCGACATGGCCTGCGGCCGATCCCCAGTTGATCGGCAGCCGTTGCGCCGATTGCCAGGCCACCACCTTCCCGGCTCAGGCGCGTTGCCCCAAGTGCAGTGGCGCCAACACCTCCGAACAGCTGCTGCCCCGTCGCGGCACCCTGGTCGCCTGGACCACCCAGGGCTTCCCGCCCGGCGCACCGTACAAAGGCCCAACCGGAAAAGACTTCGTGCCGTTCGGCGTCGGGCTGATCCAACTCGGAGACGTCATCCGCGTCGAGGGCAGGCTCACCGAAAACGATCCGGCGAAACTGCAATTCGGGCAGGACGTCGAACTCACCATGATCCCGTTCACCACGGTCACCGATGACAACGGGGAGTCTGTGGAACTGGTCACCTTCGCCTTCCAGCCCGTCTGAGGAGCCACATGAACGACGTAGCCATCATCGGCGTGGGTCTGCACCCGTTCGGCCGGTTCGACAAGACCGCGATGCAGATGGGCGCCGAGGCCATCCAGCTCGCCCTCGACGACGCCGGAATCGCCTGGAAAGACATCCAATTCGGTTTCGGCGGCAGCTATGAGGTGTCCAACCCGGATGCCGTCACCAGGCTCGTCGGCCTGACCGGCATCACGTTCACCAATGTCTTCAATGCCTGCGCCACCGCGGCCAGCGCCATCCAGCAGACTGCCGACACCATCCGGCTGGGCAAGTACGACATCGGTATCGCGATCGGCCTGGACAAGCATCCGCGGGGGGCGTTCACCGACGACCCGGCCAAGCTCGCGCTGCCTCAGTGGTACGCCGAGAACGGTCAGTTCGTCACCACCAAGTTCTTCGGTATGAAGGCCAATCACTACATCCACAAACACAACATCTCGCGGCAGACGCTTGCGCGGGTGGCCAACAAGAACTTCCGCAACGGAGCGCTCAACCCGAATGCGTTCCGCCGCAAGGAGATATCCGTCGATGAGATCCTGGGTTCGCCGGTGCTCAACTATCCGCTGACCCAGTACATGTTCTGCGCCCCCGACGAAGGCGCCGCAGCCGTCATCATGTGCCGCGCCGACATCGCCCACCGTTATACGGACAAACCGGTCTACGTGCGGGCCAGTGAGATCCGGACGCGGACGTTCGGCGCCTACGAGGTGCACGCCACCTCGGCACCGCTCGACGAAGATCCGTCGCCGACGGTGTACGCGGCCAAGGCCGCCTACGAGTCGGCCGGTATCGGCCCCGAGGATGTCGACATCGCACAGCTGCAGGACACCGACGCCGGTGCCGAGGTCATCCACATGGCCGAGACGGGCCTGTGCGCCGACGGTGAGCAGGAAAAGCTGCTGGCCGACGGGGCCACGGCGATCCACGGGTCCATCCCCGTCAACACCGACGGTGGCTTGATCGCCAACGGTGAGCCGATCGGCGCTTCCGGCCTGCGCCAGATGCACGAGCTGGTACGGCAATTGCGCGGTGAGGCCGGTGCCCGCCAAGTGCCCGGCAAACCTCGCGTCGGCTTGGCACAGGTATACGGCGCACCCGGCACCGCGTCGGCAACCATCCTGTCGCTCTAGACTTCTCCCGCGAGCAGACGTGGCGGTACGCGACACGCCGCGGTTCGCGCACCCACATGTCTGCTCGCCAGGGAAATGTCACCACGCATAGATGGCGAGCACGGCACCCCAGAGCAGGACCAGCCACGCGTCGGTCACGACGCGTAGCCACATCGGTGCGGACCGCACTTCCATGAAGTAGCGAATCACCATGCGGCACTTGATCGCCCCCAGCGCCAGCACCACAACAGTGATGGGCACGCTGGCGTGCGGGATACCCGGCGACCGGACCGGCCCGATCCACCACGACATCACCGTCAGCACGCTCAGGATCAACCACACCCACGTGAGCACCCTGCCGCCGCGTCGCACAGCCGACGCGGTATTGGTCGCTGTCACAGCCTCACCTCAGCACGTAGAGCAACGTGAAAATGACAATCCAGAGCATGTCGACCAAGTGCCAGTACATGGCTCCGGTCTCCACCATCGCGATGCGTCGATACTGCGGGTTGCGCAGCTCAAAGTAGTTGACGCCCAAAAACACCAGGCCGAGTGCGACGTGAAACAGGTGCACACCCGTGAGCATGTAATAGAACATGAAGAAGTCGTTGCTGGAGAAGGTCAGTCCCTGGCCGATCTTCGCCGACCACTCGAACGCCTTGATCACGATGAACACCACACCGCACAAGCCGCCACCGACGGTCAGTTTCATGGCGCGGGCACTGTCGCCCGCCCTGGCAGCGAGCACACTGCGGGCGATCAACCACGAACTGGCGAGCAACGTCAGGGTGTTGACCACGCCGAAATTGATGCTCAGGTGTTGCTGGGAGGCGAGGAACAGCTCGGGCTGCCGCGCCCGGTAAATCATGAAAATGACGAAATAGCTGGTAAAGATGACGAGGTCGCCGAGCACGAAGACCCACATGCCACCGTCGGCAGGCAAATGCGGTGCGGCCGCGGCCCGCTCGCGCAGTGCCATCAGTCCTGCACCCGCGCATCCGGCGCCTGCTTGGTGATCGTCTGGTACAGCAGGTAGATGATGCAGGTCTCCCACACCACGAAAACCACCGTCCCGACGTAGAAGCTGATGGAACCGTTCCAGGCCAGCGGACCGGATTTGAACACGAACACCGGGCCGGCGAGCAGTTCGGTGACTATCATCCAGATCGACATGTACGCAAGCCATTTCGGGAGCACATCGTTGCGGTCCAGGAAGATCGCCAGGGCCAGCACCATGTTCTGCGTGGCGAAACACCCCAGCGAACCGACGAAGGACAGCAGCCCCAGGTCGTAGAGCAGTGCGATGAGGTCCGGATCCCGGTCCGGGCGGTATGCCGCGGCGACGAAGGCGAACGCAGCGAACAAGCACCCCGGTACCGCTCCGACCGCCAGCGACGCGATGTAGGAATACGCGAACACCGGCGCGACGGACATTCGCTTGATCTGAAAGGCGATGAGGCCGTTGGCGAATCCGGTGAAGCCGATGAAGATCATCAGCAGGCCGAAACCGATCCGGATGCTCAGCGAGTGCTCGGCGAAGAACAACACGATCTGATCCGGCCGGGCGTCGGGCCGCGGCGGTGGCATCACCCGGGTGAGCACCACGAAGATCAGCCCGAAGATGAGGTAGAAAACCGGGATGGTCCACCAGCAGATCCACTGGTCGATTTTGGGGCGCCGGGTCCAGGCCGGCGTGGCCGACCGCGTGTCCAATACCGTTGTCGTGCTGCTCATATCGCCGGCTCGGTGCTCGACTCTGCGGCCTGCCCGGCGATGGCGGAGCGCACGACGACGAACATCACCGCGACGTAGAGCACGAAAGCGCTGTTGCGCAACCAGAACGAGATGGCGCCATCCCATGCCAGGGGGCCGGTCCGGAAGACGACGGCGCACGCCGCGGGCGCCATGGCGGCGGCGGTCACCAGACTGAACGGCGCCACCCACCGGGGGAACACGGGTGGGGTCCGCGCATCGAGCCACACTGCCAGTGCCAGGCAGAGATTCGCGACGACGACCATGCCCACCGGCGCGATGAAGACGAGCCAGGCCAGATCGTTGAGCAGTTGCGTCAGTTGCGGATTACGCTCGGGACGGAACGCGGCGACCAGCCAGAAGATGTCGGCGATGGCCAAAAGCGTCGCGCCGTTGGCGGCCGCGGCCAGGTAGCAGTACGCCAACACGTGACTCGATGTGGCCATCCGCTTCATCTGCACCACGATCACCATGAAGAACGGGACCAGCATGATCGCGCACAGGTTGACCGTGATCATGCTGAACCGGACCATCGCGCCGTTGTGCCGGTAGAACTCGGCGACCTGCTCGGCACTCAGGTTCGGTGACATCGGCGGCCAGAAGCCGGGAAACGCGATCAGCGCGGCGAGCAGCAGGCCGGCGAAGAACGGCGTGATCCAGAGGCTGATCCACTGCGCCCTGGTGTTCATCGGATCGCACGCCCTTCCGCCCAAGGGATCGAACTAGCCGATCGGCTACCCTGGCGACGGTAGCCGGACGGCTAGCGGACGTCAACGGTCTGAGCACACTCGTCCGTCGAAGGCATCTTCAAACGCGGAAACGGCGTTCTATCATTTGAAAGTGATGTTTTCGATCCTGCGAGTGCCGATCGGGTGACGGCGTCAGGCGGATGCCTCGACCGGCTGCGGCTCACCTTCCAGGCGTCGCAGCCAGCCCTCACAGAACGCGATCACCTCGTCGTGGCCCGAGGACATCCCGAGCGCCTGCTCCATGACCAACACCCGCGAGACGCTGGTGGCGAAGACCGTCCAGACGATGGGCGGGACCTCGGAGGCGTCGACACCGTACCGATGCAGTGCCGCCGTCATCGCCTTGGTCTGCTCCTCCCGGAACCGCTCGGCATAGTGCGCGATCTCCGCCCGCAACGCCTTGCGGTGATTGGCCAGCCCCATGATCTCCATCGTGAGGCGGGTGGCGGCGGGATCCGTGCCGAACCGCCACAGCGCCCACAACGGCTGTGCGGAATCCAGTGCGCGCGCCTGCTCGGCCAGGCCCTCCTCGGCGCGTCTGCGGAACACCGCGAGGAACAGATCGTCCATGGTCCGGAAGTAGTAGTGCACCAGCTGCGGTTTGAGGCCGGCCTTGTCAGCCACCCGGCGCGAGGTCACCGCGGCGTAGCCCTCTTCAACCATCAGCTGTTCGGCAGCCTCCAGCAGCACGAGGCGGTTCTTCGCGTCCGGCGCCCCGATCCTCCGCGCCGATGCCATGCCAGGCTCCTTTCCCACCACAAAAAACGGCACGCAAATCGTAACCGCGCCGCGCCGAGTGATCTTGACCACGACTCTACCGCCATGCTAAGCAAGTGCTCAGCACTTTGGCCCATCTCGTCGCGCGGCCCAGCCTGCCGCGAAACCATCAGCGCGCACATTGATTTCGGGAGGTAGCGCACACCATGGCCGATTCACCGACGACCGACTTCGACACCGTCGACTACTTCACCGACCAGTCCCTGGTGCCCGACCCGCATCCGTACTTCGACCACCTGCGCAGCAAATGCCCCGTCGTCCGTGAACCTCACTACGGCGTCCTGGCCGTCACGAGCTTCGACGAGGCGACCACGGTCCTCAAGGACACCGACACGTTCTCGTCGTGCATCGCGGTCGGTGGCCCCTTCCCGCCACTGCCGTTCACGCCCGAGGGCGAAGACATCACCGCCCAGATCGAGGCCCACCGATCTGCGCTGCCGATGTTCGAGCACATGGTCACCATGGATCCGCCACAGCACACCGACGCACGGTCGCTACTCAACCGGCTGCTGACACCGCGCCGGCTCAAGGAGAACGAGGACTTCATGTGGCGGCTCGCCGATGAGTGCCTCGACGATTTCCTGGCCGACGGGCGCTGCGAGTTCCTGTCCGCCTACGCCAAGCCGTTCTCTCTGCTGGTGATCGCCGACCTGCTAGGCGTGCCGGAGTCGGACCACGACGAGTTCCGCCACGTGCTCGGCGCGCCGCGGCCGGGCGCCATCGTCGGCTCGCTCGACGGTGACCAGCTCGCGATGAACCCCTTGGCCTGGCTCGACGAGAAGTTCGTCGGCTACCTGCAGGATCGGCGCGAGAACCCGCGCGACGACGTGCTGACGGCGCTGGCGACCGCGAAGTACCCGGACGGGTCGACGCCCGAGGTCATCGACGTCGTCCGCTCGGCGACCTTCTTGTTCGCCGCCGGCCAGGAGACCACCACCAAGCTGCTGTCCGCGTCGCTGCGCGTGCTGGGTGACCGTCAGGATGTGCAGGCCGCCCTGCGCCAGGACCGCAGCCGCATCCCGACGTTCGTCGAGGAGGCATTGCGCATGGATGCGCCTGTCAAGAGCCAGTTCCGGCTCGCGAAGAAGCACACCGAGCTGGGCGGGGTCGACGTGCCGGCAGGCACCACGGTGATGGTGTGCCCGGGTGCGGTCAACCGCGATCCGGTGCGCTTCGAGGATCCCCACACGTTCAGCCTCGACCGCAAGAACGTCCGGGAGCACATCGCCTTCGGTCGAGGCGTCCACAGCTGCCCGGGCGGCCCCCTGGCCCGCGTGGAGGGGCGCGTGTCCCTCGAGCGGATCCTCGACCGGATGAGTGAGATCACCATCGACGAGGAGCACCACGGCCCTGCAGGCGACCGTCGCTACACGTACGAGCCGACCTTCATCCTGCGCGGGCTCACCGCGTTGAACATCAGGTTCACTCCGGTTCACTGACGGTCAATCCAGTATTCTCAACAATGAGAATATCAATCTCGCCAAACGAGGGCGAGATTCCCGATTTCCGGACGCCGAGGGCAGGTCTCGTCTTATAGTGACCCGAGCAGTGCCGAACGCGTGGAGGAGCCTGTGAAGTCCCGTTCGTTGATCACGGCGACGACGGCCGCGCTGGGCGTGGCGGTGGCGATCACCCTGGCTCCCCCGGCCTCGGCCATGTACTACGGCAACTACATGCTCAACATTCCGGACCGGCGAGACTTCCACACCTGGATCTGGTCGGCGTTGGCGCCGTGCCTCACAACCGGCGGCCCGGAAAGATTCAACTGCCTCAGCGTCCTTTCGATCCCTCAGCCGGTCGCCAAAGCCGCGAATACTCACTCCCAAGCGACCCTGGCGGACGGCCGGTACACGATGGTCATCGACGACCCGTTCGGATTGCGTTGCGGCGACATCTATTACGGGCCGACCATCCCAACTCATGACGTCTACAGCTGGGATGCCGACACCCTCGCCGGCGAGATGGTGTCGACCTTCGACACCGGGTGCGACGGCGCGCCGGGTGGCACGCTCACCTACCCGTTCACCCTGACCAGGATGTGACGATGCGCGCGATATGGGCCGTGACAACAGCACTTTCGTTCGCCGTGGGAGCCACCGCGGCCCCGGCAGCGGCCGACGACAATCCCGTGCTGCACCACGTCCGCTACACCGTGACGGCGAATGCCCCGTTCTTCGCCCACATCTACTATCGCGACACCGATCCGCCGACGTGGTCGGACTACAGCCATAATCCCTACGAATTCAGCCCGAGAGCCGAGGCCGACCTCGCGCCGAACAAGCCCTGGGTGTTCGACGCGATGCTCGCCGATCCTGATCTGTGGGCGATGGTGCTGGTGCAAAGTGGCGAGTCGCCCAACACTCCCACGCCCGGCTTCAATTGCGAACTGGCCGTGGACGGTACCGTCGTCAAGACCAGCAGCGGCCCCAAGGGCGTGCTGTGCTCGATTCGCAACTGGTGACCGGGCGCGGCTAGGCGTCCCCGCGCCGCCAACGCGAATCACCGTTCATCGGAACACAAGTCAGGAACAGACCGTCAGGGGCCTGCGCCACCTGGTCCATCTCGGTCGTGCAGAGGCTGCCCTCGTCACGAATGCCGGCCATCGGCGGCGAGCGGAACCACCGGGGGTCATACCGCCGCGGCGAACCACAGAACAGCAACCGCCCCCACCCGTTGCGGCCGTCGACACCGAAGACGTAATAAGACGTGTTCCCGCACGGCGCGCCGAGCTCGGCATTTCCATCGATCCCCGGCACGCAGAAGGCGTCGTTGCACGTCTGCGGCCCCGCATTCGCCTGCGGCGCAATGATTGTCGCGGCGACCATTGCCGAAGCGGCCGCGATCACGGTCACACGCACGTCACTACCCTCGCAAGGTGAAAACGAAACTCTCGGTTTGCGAGAATATTACTACGGCCAGCCGCGAAAAATCGCCGATTGCTCCGCGATTGATAGTGTTATTCTCACTTACTGAGAACATCACTTCCACCGCAAGGAGTGACTCCATGTCGGCGTCGAAGGTACACGCGGTCGCTGCGGTGGTGGCCGCGACAGCATGGGTCGGCCTCATCGGGGCCGCACCGGCCGGCGCATCGGCCGGGCGGGGCATCAACGGCACGTTCGCGACGTCGGCCAATGGAGACTGGGCCAAGATCAACGAGCGCTACGAGAACCAACCTTCGGTACGGAGCACGTGGACCGTGAGCACGTCGTGCACGTCACCCACCGACTGCGCGGGCACCGTCACCAGCGACGAGGGCTGGACCGCACCGATCTACACCACCAACGGCCTGTGGTATGTCAAACACGTTGTGCCCCAATGGCGATTCTGCGCAGACGGCACACCCATCGAGGGTCTGCAGACGCATAAGCTCTACCCCGTCGGCACCGACGCGCACGTGGACCTCGCTTCCACCGAGTACACCGGGGAGAGCATCACCGTGGGCGCCAGCGGCTCGTGCGGCCGCAACCAATGGCCGACCATCCGGATGCCGTTCTACATGAAAAAACTCTGACACCCACCGATCAATTGGGCATGAGGTCCTGCCACGACTTCGGCGTCGTGGCGAGGTTGGCCTGCTGGTACAGCTTGCCGTCGCTGCCCATGTACTGACCGGTGCGCGGGTCGTACTTCGCGATTGCCACCGACGGCCCTGCCGAGCCGCCGCCGTGGAACGCACTCGGCGCGGCGGCCGGTGCCCCGGCATCGGGCTCCGGGGGCAGCGCCGGTCCATGCGGCACCGGAACCTCCGATGCCTCAGGCCGCTGCGCAGGCGCAAGCGGGACCGCATTCGGGTCAGGTGCAGGCGGTGCCGGCTGTCCGGGCACCGGGGGCTCGGTGTAGATCGGCTGACCGGGCAGCAGCGGACCCGGAGGCATGCCCGGGAAGCTGGCAGGTGGCTGCGGCTCGGGCGCCGCGCCGGGCGGCGGCGCGGATACCCCCGGCGGCAGCGGAGTGCCTCCGAGCGGCCCGAAGATGTTGTCGTCGGGCAGCACTCGCTGATCGGTCGGAATCCCCTGCGAAATCAGGTTCGGATCCAGCGGATACGGGCCGAGCGCATGCTGTCGCTGCGCCAGAGGCTGGAATCCCCTTGGATCGTCGCACAATTCGACGGTGGGTGCCCGTTTGCCCGGGTGCCCCATGCAGGGGTAGTTACGCGCACCGCGAACCCCGATCGGCGAATCCTGCGGCAACTTGCAGTAAATGTTGTCGGGCGTATCGATGACTGACGTGTCCGATGGTGAGCGCCACGCCGACGGGGGGAGGAAGCCGACGGTGCAGGCCGGTGGGTCACCGAGGCCCAACGAGAAGTCGCCATTGGGCAGACCGGTCGGAGTGTTGGTCGGCGCGTAGGTCTGTATCTGGGCGACGTACGGCGGCAACAGCACCAGGATCTGCTCGAGCGACGGATTGTAGGTCACCGCGATCTGACCGAAGGTGGACAGGTTAGCCAGCAGCACCGGCAGCGTCGGCTTGATCTGCTGCAGCAGTTGCGATGTCTCATTGGCGAAACCCGGGCCGTTGCGCAGGATCGACCGGAACTGGGGGTCGTTGGTGGCCACCTGGTCGGTGACGCCCGCGAGGCTCGCCGCCCACGTCCGGATCGAATCCGTGGTCTGCGCCTGCGCATCGAGGAACGGGCCCGAGTCGTCGATCAGCGTGCGCGTGTGATCCGACACCGCGTTGGAGTCCCGGGTGATGGTCGCCGCCGAGTCCAAAAGCGAGCCGAAATCGTAGCCGGTGCCGTTGAAGGCGTTGAACGACTCGTCGAGCAGCTGGCTGAGCTTGTCCTTGGGAATGGTGTCCACGAGCGCACTGAGCTGATCCAGCATCGGGCCGACCTGTTGCGGAACGGTGGTGTCGGACATCGCGACAACCGATCCATCCTGAAGGTAGGGCGGCGAGTCGGTGCGGGGCAGCAGGTCGATGTACTGCTCCCCTACCGCCGACATGCTGCGGACCTGCGCCTGCAGATCGGCGGGCACCTTCGGTGACCGGTCGAGCGACAACGTGGCCACTGCGCCCTTGTCGGTCAGATCGACCGACGTGACCTTGCCGATCTGGGAACCGCGGTACGTGACATTGCTGAACTGGTAAAGCCCCCCGGTGGCAGGCAGTTCCACCTTGACGGTGATCCGGCCGACGCCCAACAGAGTGGGTACCTGCATGTAACCGAACAGCATCACCGCGACACCGACGATCGATGCGACCGTGAAGAGGACCAGCTGGGTGCGGACGAAACGTGTGAGCATCAGTGTCCCCCATACGGTCCGGCGAATATCGGGGCAGGCGCACCCGGGGCCGGCGCCGTGTCCGGAGCCGGGCTGCCGGGGATCGCCAGCGGCGCAGGCGGTGTCACCGGCAGGATCGGTCCGGTCGCGACCGGCGGCGGCGGCGGTGGTGGCGCTTCACCGGGTGGCGGCGCGTCAGGAGCCGGCGGGAAGGCGCCCGGCGGTGGCGGGTTCACCCCGGTCTTGAGCGGATCGTAGGTGTAGTTCAGGTATGACGGATCACCAGGCGCTGGAACAAGAGTCGTATCCTCCTGCGCCCAGCGGGTACCGAGCATCAGACTGTGCTTCAACCGCGGGATGGTCAGGTCGATGGTCGCGAACAGGTTGTAGTAATCGCCGCGGATGGCACGGTCCATGAAGCTCTGGGTGAACGGGAAGTGCACCGCGTACTCCAGGACGGCGGCGAGGTCGGGGCCAACGTCGCCGAGCGCCTTGAACGCCGGCTCCAGGTTCTTCAGATTGGCCACCAGATCGGCCTGCGAATCGTTGACGAAGCGGTTCGCGGTGTCGCTGAACGTCCCCAGCTTCTGCAAAGCGGTGGTCAGTCGGGGCCGTTCTCTGATCAACACGTCGAGCGCCGGCGGAATCTTGTCCAACGCACGGGTGATGACATCGCGCTGACCGGCGAACGTCGCGGCCAGTCGGTTGAGCCCTTGAATGCTCGCGACGATGCTGTCCCGCTGAGCATCCAGGGTGCCGACAAACGTATCCAACCGCGTTATCAGAGAACGGATGTCGCCCTCGCGGCCGTTCAGCGCGGCGCTGAAGTTGTGGATGACGTCGCCGATCTGCCCGAGTCCGCCGCCGTTGACCACCGCGGCGAGTGACCCCAGGGTCTGCTCGGTGGTCGGATAGGTCGACGAGTCGTTCAACGGAATGGTCGCTCCTGCCGGGAGTTTGCCTTCCGGCGCTTGACCCGCGGGCGGGTTGAGCGCCAAGTGCATCGAGCCGAGAAGGCTGGTCTGCCCGATGCTGGCGATGGCGTTGGCGGGCACCACCGTGCCCGGCTGCACCGAGAACTCGACGTCGGCGTGCCAATTGCTGACCCCCAGCGAGCGCACGCTGCCCACCACGACATCGTTCATCATGACCGGCGAGTTCGGCTCCAGCGTCGCCACATTCGCGATCTCGACGTGATAGACGGTGGCTTCGGAACCCCGGCCGACCGCACCCGGCAGCGGAAGCGAGTTCACTCCCTGAAAGGCGCAACCGCTCGCGGTCAGCGCGACACACGAGGCGACGGCGACCACAAGCCGCACGGGATTTGCCCTGCTCATGCTGGTGGCGTCCCTTCTGCCGCTTGCGGCGCTTCGGCAGGCAACGGCGCACCGGTCGACGGGTTTTCGGGGCCGGGCGCCGGACCCGTCGTCGCGCCGTCCGCCGGCCCCGCCGGGGTCAGCATGTCCCGTACGGAGGACGGCACACTGGGCTGCACGACGGGACGCCCTTCGGGCAGCATCTGCTGCGCGCCGGGTGGAGGCGTTCCCGGGGGCCGGCCGGTGAACGGTGGCGGTGGGGGCGGACCCGGGTTGTACGCGGAGAGCGACGGTGGTGTTTCCGGCGGTCCCGGTACGCCACCGCTTCCCCCCGGCGCCAGCCCTGGCTCTGAGTAGAGGATGTTGGCGGGGTTGGCCGACGGCATCAGGTACGGCGAGATCGGGAACGGCAGATAGTTGAAGTTCAGCAGCCGCAGGGCCGGCCCCAGGTATTGCGAGCACAGTTTGGATGTCTCCGGTGCGGTGGTGTTCTCGATGGCTCCGATTGCGCCGCAGATGAATTGGACTGGGTTGGAGAAGTTGTTCAGCACGAACTGTCCCACGGCGCTGCCGGTGTCCGGGTTGTAGATGTTGTAGCCGTTGATGAACGCGTTGGGCGCGATGTGCAGGATGTTCTCGACGTCCATCTTGTGGTCGACAAGGTTCTGCGTCACGTTGGCCAACCGCTGGACCTGCTCGGAGGTCTGATTACGCGTACCGGCCACGAATCGCTGCACCTCGACGACCGCGACCGACAGGTTTTTCAGTGCTGCGTCAAGGTCGGACCGGCTGCCGTCGATGACGCTGGTGAGCGTCGCCATCCGGTTCTGGAACGACACGATCTGTTCGTTGCTGTCGCGCAACGCCGTGACGAACGTCTGCAGGTTCTTGATGACGTCGACGATGTTGCCGCTGCCCTCCGCGAGGATGCGCGCCACGCCCGAGAGCTGGGTTATGGTCTGGCGCAACTTGTCTCCGTTGCCGTCCATCGCATTGGCGGCGCTGTCGATGAACCGCGACACCGAGGTGCCGCCGACGCCGCTCTTGGGCCCCAGGTCGGTGGCCAGTCGCATGAGCTGCTCCTTGACCTGGTCCCATTCCACCGGCACCGCGGTGTGGTCGAGGCCGATCACCGCGTTGTCCGGCAGCGTCGGCCCGCTCGACCGGTAGGCCGGCGCCAATTGCACGTAGCGCGCGGCAACGAGGTTCTGCGCGACGATCACGGCCTTGGCGTCGGCCGGGACCGGCACATCGCGGTCCACCGTGAGCGTCAGCCTGGTCTGGGTGCCCTCGGGCGAGATGGACTCGATGGTGCCCACCTTGACTCCGGAGACCCGGACATCGTCACCGGGGTAGATGCCGGTCGCCGATGTGAACAACGCCGATATCGTCTTCGGGGCGAAATACGCCTGGCGGACCAGGAATCCGGCGCCGACTGCGAGCATCGCCACCAACATGACGGCCAGGATCTTGACCAGCCTGTTCCGGCCCATCAGCGCGAACCTCCAGGAATCCCGTTGTACGGCAAGGGCAACTCGGCTCGCGGGCCCGCATTGTCCGGCGGCTGACCGGCATTGACCCCGCGCCGGAAACCGAACGCGTAGTCGAGGAACGGCTGCAAGAGCTGAGCCGGCTGCAGGTTGGGCACATAGGCGTTGTAATACGGTCCGTTGGCCAGGGTTTCACCTTGCGACAGCATGAACTTCTTGATGTTCGGCAGCGCCTTGGCGATGTTGTCCCGGTTGTTCTCGAGCACCGCGGTGACCCGGTTGAGCCGCTCCAGCGTCGGCGCCAGCTGCGCCTCGTTGTCGGCCACCAATCCCGTGAGTTGTTGGGACACCGCGGCGGTGTTGGCCAGCAGGTCGATGATCGCCTCACGACGTTCGTTGAGGACGCCGACCAGATCGTTGGCGTTGAGGATCAAGGTGTTGAGCTGGTCGCTGCGCTGCGCAAGCACGGCGGTGACATCGCCGGCACTCTTGAGCAGCGCCGACAGGCTCTCGTTGCGGCTGTTGATCGAACGGGACAATCGGCTCAGCCCGTCGAAGGTCGGAGCGAGCCGGGGCGCCAATTGGTCGATGGTCGCCGACAGAGTGTCCAGCGACTGATTCAGCGACGCCGTGTCGGTGCCTGCCGAGTTGGTCGTCAGATCGCTGACGGCGTCGGTCAGCGAGTACGGCGAGGACGTGCGCGAGGTCGGGATCACGTCGGTGGTGCGCAGCGTCCCGCTGCCGTCGCTCTGCAGCGTCAGCACCCGTTCACCGAGCAGCGAGCCCGTGCGGATGTGCGCCGTGGTCAAAGAACCCAACGGATACTTGCCGTCGGTGGTGAAAGTGACCAGCGCATCACCGTTGCGCAGGGACACATCGGTGACCTTGCCGACCTTGATACCCGACAGTGTGACGTCATTGCCGACCGCGATGCCGCCGGCCTCGGTGAACAACGCCTGATGGCGCAACGACGTGGCCCACTGCATCAGTCGCTCCGGCTGCAGCCCGACCGCAATGACGAGAATGATCAGCGCCGTGCCGATGAAGCCGGCCTTGACGAGATTGGATTCCCGGTACTTCAGCATCAGGGCTCCCCGCACCTTCCGCCTTCTTGTTTGATCATGGGGAACACTGCGGTGCGGCCCTGCAAATCGGTGACCCGGAGCGAGATTCCGCAGATGTAGTACATGATCCAGCTGCCGTACGATCCCAGCCTCGCAAGCTTGCGGTAATTGTCCGGAGCCTTCTGCAACCCACTGTCCAGCGTCGCCTTCTGGTCGTCGAGCACGGTGGCCACCCGGTTGAGCTGCTCGACGCTGCCCTTCAGCGGGGGCCGGGCCTGGGTGAGCAAGCTCGCGATGGACGCAGTCCCGTTGTCCAGCGATGTGATGGCGGTGCCGATCGGATCACGGTCCTGTGACAGCCCACTGACCAACTGCTCGAGCCGGTCGACCGTGGTGGAGAACTTGCTCCCGTCCTTGCCCAGTGTCCCGACCACGGTGTTGAGATTGTCGATCAGCTGCTGGATCACCTGATCGTTGTCCGCCAGCGTGTTCGAGAACGACGAGGTCCGGTTCATCAGCGAGTCCAGCGAATCGCCCTGGCCCTGCAGGATCTGGATCAACGACGACGTCAGCGCGTTGACGTCCTGCGGGTTGAGGCCCTGGATCACCGGGCGCAGGCCACCCAGCAGCAGGTCGAGGTCGAGCGCACTGGCGGTGCGGTCTTTCGGTATCTGCGATCCGGCCGGCAGCAGCTTGGTGGACCCCGGGCTGTCCATCAGCTCCAGATAACGGTCGCCGACCAGGTTCAGATACCGCACCGCGGCCTTGGTTCCCGTCGTCAGGGCAATGTTGCGGTCGGCCTCGAAGTCGACGCGGACCGACCGATCCTGCTGCAGCGAAACGTCTTTGACCGTTCCCACCCGAACACCCGCAACCCGCACGGTGTCGCCGGCTTTCAGCCGGGACGCGTCGCCGAACACCGCCGAATAGGTGTTGTACGAGCCGCCGCGGTACTGCGAGAACGTCATGAACAGAAACGCGGTGAGCACGACCATCACCACGGCAAAGACCGCGAACTTGATGAAAGTGGTTCTGCCGCGCGTCATCCCGGCTGTCCGATCTGTGCGGTATTACGCGGCGGGCCGTCCAGCGGGCCGAACAGAATCTGCTTGAGTCCGTCGGAGTTGAGCAGGATCCCCTGGTTTCCGTACTGCCAGGGATTCGCATCGGTGTCGGTGACGAGGTATTTCGCCCGGTTGCCGAATCCGATGTAGGGCAACCCCATGCAGTTCGGACCGCCTTTGGCAGCCACCTTGGGTAGATTCTGCGGGTACCGGTACCGCTCGATACCGAGCGTGAACGCCACGTTGACCAGCACACCGGGATCCATCTGCGGTGGCTGCAACCGCATGAAGTTCATGCCTTCGAGCGCGCAGTTGAGGCTCGGCGCGTACTTGTTGAGCAGGTCTGTCGTGGGCACCAGAAGGTGCAGCACGTCGGTCACCGCGGGCCGGTTGGTTCCGACGACGTCGTTGCCGATGTCGGCCAGCCCGATCGAGCTGACCAGGAACGCATCGAGATTCGTCTGCTCATCGACGATGCTGTCGCTGATGTGGTTCGTGTTGTCGACCGTGCGCAGGAGGTTCGGCGCGGCATCGCCGTACGCGTTGGCCACCGGGGCCATCGACTCGATGTCGTGCGAGAGGTTCGGCAGGCTGGGCTCCAGCTTGGCCAGCAGGGCCTCGAAGTCCGTCAGAGTCTGCCCCATCTGCTTGCCCCGGCCGCCGAAGGCCGCCGACATGGCACCGAGGGTTTCGTTGAGCTTGGCCGGATCGATCTTGTCCAGCACCCGCGTGAGTTGTTGGAACACCGTGTTGATCTCGACCGTGACGTGCTGGCCCTGCAGCACCTGCCCGGGACGCAGGGTGTCGGTGGAGGGGTTCGGCGGCACGACCAGTTGCACGTACTTGGCGCCGAACACTGTGGTGGAGGCGATGTCCGCCCGGACATCCTGTGGGATGAGGCGCATCTGCGACGGATCCATCGCCAGGTGCAGCACAGCTTTGCCGTCGGACCGGTAGTCGATCGAGGCGACCTTTCCGACCTGTACGCCGCGCATCTTGACCTTGGCGTCAGGGTTCATCACGAGCCCGGCCCGGTCCGAGATCAGGGTGATCGGCTCGGTGGAGGTGAAGCTGCCCCGGAACATGCCGATGGCCACGAGCACCACCAAGCCCAGTGCGACCACGGTGGCCAGACCGGCCAGCGGGCGGACGTGACCGCCCACGCCGAAGCTGCGTCCGGGACGCGCGGCCACCGGCGTTGCCGCACTGGTGGTTTCGGACCGGTGGACCGGGCCCGGGCCGATGTTCTGTGTCAACTCTTCTCCCTATCCGGACAGGTTGAAGTTGCCGTTGGAGCCGTAGATGGCCAGTGAGATCAGCAGCGTTACCGACACCACGACGATCAGCGAGGTGCGCACCGCATTGCCTACGGCGACACCGACACCCGACGGGCCGCCACTGGCGAAGTATCCGAAATAGGTGTGAATCAGCAGGATCGTGATGGCCATCAGGATCGCCTGAAGAAACGACCACAGCAGGTCGATCGGATTCAGGAAGGTGTAGAAGTAGTGGTCGTACAGGCCGCCCGACTGCCCGAGCAACACCACGGTGGTGAACTGGGATGCCAAGAACGACAGGATCACCGCGATCGAGTACAGCGGGGTGATGGCGACCATGCCAGCCACGATCCGCGTCGAGACCAGGTATTCCACGGGCCGGATGGCCATCGACTCCAACGCGTCGATCTCCTCGTTGATCCGCATCGCCCCCAGCTGTGCGGTGACCCCGGCGCCAAAGGTGGCCGCCAACCCGATCCCGGCGACGACGGGAGCGGCGATGCGCACGTTGATGAAGGCCGCCAGGAAGCCGGTGAGTGCTTCGATGCCGATATTGCCCAACGACGAGTAGCCCTGGATGGCCAGCGTCCCGCCGGTGGCCAGGGTGAGGAATCCGACGATCACCACCGTGCCGCCAATCATCGCCAATGTGCCCGCGCCCATGGAGATCTCAGCGATCAGCCGGATCACCTCGTGGCGGTAGTGCAACGCCGCATGCGGGGTTCCGGCAAGGGCCTTCACATAGAACAGCGTGTGATCGCCGATGCGCCCCAACAGGGATACGGGCTTGTTCATCTGGCGGGTCAACCGCGGATACGTACTCCGCAGGATCGTCAAGGTTCCCATGTGTCCCTGCCCGCCTCAGTGCGCCGTCATGCGGATACCGATGGCGGTGACCACCACGTTGATGACGAACAAGGCCATGAAGGCGTACACCACGGTTTCGTTGACTGCGTTACCCACTGCCTTGGCGCCACCGCCGGTGATCGTCAACCCGCGGTAACAGGCGACCAATCCGGCGATCAACCCGAACAGTGCAGCCTTGACACACGAGATGATCACTTCGGGCACACCCGTCAGCAGGGTGATCCCGGCCGCGAACGCGCCCGGGTTGACATCCTGGATGAACACCGAAAACGTGTAGCCGCCGAGGATTCCGATGATAACGACCAGACTGTTGAGCAGCAGAGCCACCAGACCGGAGGCCAGGATCCGCGGGGTCACCAACCGTTGCACCGGGTTGATCCCGAGCACCTCCATCGCGTCGATCTCTTCGCGGATGGTCCGCGATCCCAGGTCGGCGCACATCGCCGTGGCGCCGGCACCGGCGACGATCAACACCGTGACCATCGGCCCGATCTGGGTCACCGCGCCGAATGCCGCACCGGCGCCGGACAAGTCGGCGGCACCGAGCTCACGCAACAGAATGTTCAGGGTGAAGCTCACCAGGACCGTGAACGGGATCGCCACCAACAGCGTGGGAGCCATCGACACCCGGGTGATGAACCAGCACTGCTCCAGGAACTCGCGGCCCTGAAACGGCCGCCGGAAAGCGAACCGGATAGCGTCCAGCGACATGGAGAACAACGCTCCGACCGCATGCATGGGACCCGCCAGGCTGCGGCCGAGCGCTATGCCCGACGACCATCTATCCGCCATCTGCCCTCCGGTCCCGGATCGCCACCGTCGACGCCACGGCTGAGCCGCCGGCATTGTGTGACAAGCTGATTCGCGCACCGGCCGGTGAAACAGCGCCGAATTCGGCTGTCCCCCAACGGAGAATGCCCACACGCGCGCACCGATCGGCAGTCCGGGCCGATGCTGTCGAACTGATCCCGTGCGCCAAACACGGCAGGCGGGTCCCGATGGATGCGAGATGAGGCATGGTGTCCGCCGCTCAGGTGACGGCGCCGAGAGACCGGAGCTCGATGATGCGGTCCCAGTCCAGCCCCAGTTCGACCAGGATGTCGTCGGTCTGCTCGGCGAATCCGGGTGCCGGCCCCGTCGTTGGCGCGGCGACATCGAACTGCACCGGGTTCGCGACGAGCTCGAGTTCGCCGGCCTGCACCAGGTATTCGTTGGCCCGGATCTGGGCGTCCTGCGCGGCCTGCAGCGTGTCCTGCACCGGGGCCCACGGCCCGGCCAGGGTCGCGAAGCGCTCACTCCATTCCGGAAGGGTCCGCTTCTTCATGGCCTCGCTGAGGATCTCGACGGCAGCCGGGGTGTGCTCGGCGAACGATTCGGGCGTCGCGAATCGAGGATCGTCGAGGTAGCGCTCGAGGTCCATATGTCGGCACACGTCGGCCCAGAACTTCGTCGGCTGCATCATCACGAACGAGATGTAGCGGTCGTCCGCGGTCGCGTAGAGACCCACCAGCGGGTTGATCGGCGAGCCGTGCACGCCCGGAGGTGGTTGCACCATCAGCTGATTGAGGTGGCCGGTGAGCGCGAACGTGTGGCCCATGGACCAGAGTCCACTGCCGAGCAGCGATACGTCTACGACCGACGGCTCGCCGGTGCGTTCCCGTTTGAAGAGCGCCGCCGCGATACCCCCGGCCAGGTTCGTGCCCGAGATGGTGTCGCCGTACGCGGGGCCGGGCGGGCCGATCATGCCTTCGATCCCGGGCGGGGTGATGGTCGCTGCGGTGCCCGCGCGGCACCAGAAGGCGGTCATGTCGTAACCGCCTTTCACCGACTCCTCACCGCGGGGCCCCAGTGCGCTGCCGCGCGCGTAGATGATCTTCGGGTTCACCGCGCGGATGTCGTCGACATCGATACCGAACTTCTGGCGGTGCCCGGGGAGGAAGCTGGTGAGAAATACGTCGGCCCGGCGCGCCAGCTCCAGCAGAACCTCACGCCCTTCGGGCACCGACATGTCCAAGCCGATACTGCGCTTGCCACGGTTGGCATGCTCGATGTTGGGATTCGGGTCGCCGTCCACCCGCAGCGGACCGGTCTGGCGCAGCCCGCGCTGTGGGTCACCGGTGACGGCGTGTTCGACCTTGATGACGTCGGCGCCCCACTCACCGAGCACCGCGCCGGCCGACGGCACGAAACCGTACATGGCGGCCTCGAGGACCCGGATGCCGTCAAGCGGACCCGGTGCATTCCCGATCACGACACCACCGTCGCAAACGTCTTGTACTCCAAGAACTCCTCGAGTCCGGCCCGGCCCATCTCGCGGCCGATTCCGGACTGTTTGAATCCCCCGAACGGACTGTCGGGACTGAAGTAATTGCCGCCGTTGATCGAGAACGTTCCGGTGCGGATCCGCCGCGCGACAGCAAGCGCACGCTCTTCACTGCCGAACACCGCGCCGGACAGACCGTAGATCGAGTTGTTGGCGATGCGCACCGCGTCGTCGTCGTCTTCGTAGGCAATGACAGCGAGCACCGGTCCGAAGACTTCCTCCTGCGCGATCTCGCTGTCGGGATCGACATCGGTCAGCAGGGTTGGCGTGTAGAAGAATCCGGGGTCGACCTTTTCGCCACCGGTCACCAACGTCGCCCCGGCCGCGACGGCCCGCTGGACCATGCTGTCGACCTTGTCGCGCTGCTTCTCACTGATCAGTGGCCCCATGTAGGTCTGCGGGTCGGTCGGATCTCCGAAGCGCACCAGGCCGAAGTTGTTCTTGACCAGCTCGACGATCTCGTCGCGGTGCCGGGCGGGCACCAGCAGTCGCGAGGTCAGCGCACAGCCCTGGCCGGCGTGCGTCACCATGCTGAACGCGGAAAACAATGCAGCGGTGGCGAAATCGGCGTCGTCGAGCACGATGGCGGCCGATTTGCCGCCGAGCTCGAGGAACACCTTCTTGAGCGTGGCGCTCGCGGCGGCCATGATGGCGCGCCCGGTCGGCGTCGAGCCGGTGAAGGTGACCATGTCGACAGCCGGATCGGTGGTGAGCACCGCGCCCACCGCCGGATCGGCGCCGCTGATGACGTTGACGACACCGGCAGGAATGTCGGTGTGGGCGGCGATCAACTCGCCGAGCACCAGCGTGATCAATGGGGTGTCCGGGGCGGCCTTGAGCACCACCGTGCAGCCCGCGGCCAGGGCCGGGGCCAGCTTGGCCAGTGCCAGCTGATTCGGATAGTTGTAGGCGATGATGGCCGCCACCACGCCTGCGGCTTCCTTTTCGACCCACCGGTGGTGCTGCATGCCACGGCTTTCGATGTTGCCGAGGTCTTCGGTCAGTGGGTACGTGGCCAGGAGTTCGGCGTAGTACCGGACGATGTCGATCGGCTGGTCGAGTTGCGCACCCGCGCACAGCGCCGCCGTCGCGCCCACCTCTGCCGTGGTGAGAGCGGCCAGTTCGGCACGATGGTCGATCAGGGCCTGATGGAACTGTCGAAGGCAGCGCACGCGCAACGCCGTATCGGTCGCCCACTCGGTGGTGTCGAAGGCCTCGCGCGCGGCGGCGACTGCGGCTTCGGCATCCGCGACAGTGGCGTCCGGCGCATATCCCAGCACCTCGCCGGTCGCGGGGTTGACGGAAGGAAACGTCCGCGGCGTCTCGCGCAGTTCACCGCCGATCAACATCTTCCGGTCGGCCCGCTTGAGATCCGTGATCGTGGGCGTGTCCTGCATCATCCTCCTCGGCGATTTGCAGACTGTGACGGAAATTTCATTCTCATCACCGGCGAATAATACATTCGCTTCATGAGAACTCAAGCAAAAACCAGATTGGCTCGTCATCGCCCATAGGGGCCCGGGCGACGCCATCGGCGCCCGTTGATCTGGCGACAACTCGGATCTTGCGATGTGCACAATGGCGAGAGTACGGTTCTCATAATCGGAAGGAAGATTCTTGATCGGTGATAAACGCGCGGCCGACCTGGCTCGAGGGGTGCCGCTGTGAAGAATGCCGTGGTCACCGGCGGAGGCTCCGGTATCGGCGCGGCAATCGTCGCGCGCCTCCGAGCCGACGGACTCAACGTCGCCATCCTCGACCTGCAACCGTCCGACGACGAGTTCGCCCATGTCGCCGACGTGACAGACCGCGCCGCGGTCGATGCTGCGCTCAACGCCGTGCGCACACAGCTCGGACCGATCTCGGTGCTGGTCAACGCCGCCGGACTGGACTGCTTCAAACGGTTCACCGAGGTGTCGTTCGAGCGGTGGCAGCGCGTCGTCGATGTCAACCTCAACGGCGTCTTCCACTGCATCCAGGCGGTCTTACCGGAGATGATCGACGCCGGCTGGGGCCGCATCGTCAACATCTCATCGTCCAGCACCCACTCCGGCGCTCCTTACATGGCGCCGTATGTCGCCGCGAAGTCGGCGGTCAACGGACTCACCAAGACCTTGGCCCTGGAATACGGGCCGGCGGGCATCACGGTCAACGCGGTGCCGCCGGGCTTCATCGACACCCCCATGCTGCGCGCCGCGGCGGACAAGGGCTACCTCGGCGATATCGAGAAGACCATCGAAGCGACGCCCGTGCGGCGGATCGGCAGACCCGAGGACATCGCCGCGGCCTGCGCCTTCCTGGTCTCGGAGGAAGCCGGCTACATCACCGGCCAGATCCTCGGCGTCAACGGCGGCCGTAATACCTAACGAAAGGACTGCGGGCAGTGGGTAATTCAGAAGGCCGGGTGGCCGGCAAGGTTGCTTTCATCACCGGCGCCGCACGCGGGCAGGGACGCAGCCACGCGGTCCGACTGGCCGAGGAGGGTGCCGACATCATCGCGGTCGACCTCTGCCGCAACGTCGACTCGATCGGGTACCCGATGGCGACGCCCGAGGACCTCGAGGAGACCGCGCGGTTCGTCGAGAAGGCGGGCGGGCGCATCGTGACCGCGCAGGCTGACGTGCGGGTGGCCGACCAACTCAAGGACGCGTTGGAGGCAGGTCTCGCCGAATTCGGCAAGGTCGACATCGTGGTCGCCCAGGCCGGCGTCGCGGGGATGAAGGGCACTCCACCGCTGCAGGCCTGGACCGACGTCATCAACACCAACCTGGTCGGCACCATCAACGCGATTCAGGTGGCGCTGCCGCACCTGACCGAGGGCGCGGCGATCGTCGCGACCGCGTCGGCCGCCGCGCTGATGGACGCGCACAACAAGCCGAACCCGGGCGCAGATCCGGGCGGCATGGCGTACATGACGTCCAAGCGCCTTCTGTCGCAGTACGTTCACGACATCGCGACCGAACTCGCACCGCGTGGGATCCGGGCCAACGTCATCCACCCGACCAACTGCAACACCAACATGCTGCAGAGCGAACCGATGTACCGATCTTTCCGTCCCGACCTGGAGCATCCGACGCAGGCCGACGCCGAGCCGGTGTTCTACGTCCAGCAGGCCATGAAAGTGCCGTGGATAGAGCCGGTCGACATCAGCAACGCCGTGCTGTGGCTCGCCTCCGACGAGGCCCGGTACGTCACCGGTATGCAGCTGCGCGTCGACGCGGGCGGCTACCTCAAGTGGTACGACTACCACGTATGAGCCGATTGACTCGAAAGGGGTTGGCGTAGTGAAGGTTTCGGTCGATGCCAGTCGATGCCAGGGGCACACCCTGTGCTCGATGATCGCACCCGATTCGTTCGTACTCGACGATGTGGACGGTCATGCGTCAGCGGTGACGGATGTGGTGCCGGCCGACCGGCAGGATGCGGTCCGCGAGGCCGCGCACTCCTGCCCCGAGCAGGCCATCGTCATCGAGGACTGACCCAAACACCGAGGGAGACAACGCCATGAACGTCGCCGATGAGCCGCTTGCGCGCAGAGCGACAGGCCAAAATACCGCGACCGACGACGACCGCAAGAAGAACACCTACCACTTCGACCGGCACACCCCGGAATACCGCGGGCAGTTCGAGAAGATCACCGAGGAGATGCAATCCCGCTGCCCCATAGCGTGGACCGATACCTATGACGGTCACTGGGTGGCCGCCGACAGCAAGCACGTGTTCGAGCTGGCCCGCTGTCCCGCGGTGTCCAACCACCACGACATCAGCGGGAACACCCCCTACCAGGGAATCACCGTCCCGAAGGCCAGCCGCGCCACCGTTGTTCGGGGCGGCATTCTGGAGATGGACGAGCCCGAGCACAGCGCTTACCGCGGGGCGCTCAACCCGTATCTGTCCCCCGCCGCCGTCAAGCGGTGGGTGCCGTTCGTCGACGAGATCACCCGCGCGGCGCTCGATGAGCACATCGAGTCCGGCCGGATCGATTTCGTCGAGCATCTGGCCAACGTCGTACCCGCGGTGTTCACCCTCGCCATGATGGGCATCGAGCTCAAGAAGTGGAACGTCTACAGCGAGCCCACGCACGCTTCGGTGTACACCCCGGAGCATTCGCCCGACCGCGAGAAGATCAACGAGCAACACCGCGAGATGGGCATCGACATCATCAACAACATGATGGAGATCCGGCAGAACCCGCGGCCCGGTCTGGTCAATGCGATGCTGCAGTTGCGCATCGACGGTGAACCTGCGCCCGACATCGAGATCCTGGGCAACCTCGGTCTGGTCATCGGCGGCGGATTCGACACCACTACCGCGTTGACTGCGCACGCTCTGGAATGGCTCGGCCAACACCCCGCCGAGCGCACCCGGCTCAGCACCGAGCGGGCGACGCTTCTCGACCCGGCGACCGAAGAGTTTCTGCGCTTCTTCACGCCCGCCCCCGGGGACGGCCGGACGTTCTCCGAGGACGTCGTCGTCGAAGGCCAGCACTTCAAGCAGCACGAGCGCCTGTGGCTGTCCTGGGCGATGGCCAACCGGGATCCGTCGGTGTTCGACGAACCCAACGAGGTCGTGCTCGATCGCAAGGGCAATCGGCACTTCAGCTTCGGTATCGGGGTGCACCGCTGCGTCGGTTCGAACGTGGCGCGGACGGTGTTCAAGTCGATGCTCACCGCGGTGCTCGACCGCATGCCCGACTACGTGTGCGACCCCGAGGGCACCGTGCACTACGACACCATCGGCGTCATCCAGGGCATGCGGAACCTGCCGGCCACATTCACTCCGGGCAAACGTCTCGGCCCCGGCCTGGACGAGACTTTGGAGAAGTTGCAGCGCATCTGCAACGAGCAGGAACTCGCGCGGCCGATCACCGAGCGCAAGGAAACAGCCGTCATCGACTGATTCGTGCATTCACACCAGTAACAGGACGGCCCCCTACGTCGATAGTCCTGTTAACCTCGATTGAGGTCACTTCTACAGACGTGTGAGCAAACTCGCCGCCGTGCCGGCGGAACCAGATGGGGGTATGAAGCCATGATCAAGCTGTCGTGCGCGAAACTCGCGTTGGCCGTCGGCGGCCTCGCAGTCGCCATCCCCGCCTCGGTCGGCGTCGCAGCTGCTGCGCCGTACGACGCGGTGGTCAACACCACGTGTACCTACGAGCAGGTCGTCGCGGCGCTCAACGCGCAGCGGCCGGACCTGGCCCAGGAGTTCAACGCGTCGCCGTTCGCGCAGGGCGCGCTGCGCAGCTTCCTGGCGTCGCCGCCGGCCCAGCGCCAGCAGACGGTGACACAGCTGCAGGGCAGCCCGGCAGCTGCGCAGTACTTCGGGCCGATCACCTCGATCGCGAGTAGCTGCAACAACTACTGAGCCCGCGCTCTTCTCTGCTGTAACGACAGACGGCGGTAGGCATCGGCCTGCCGCCGTTTGTCATCTCCGGCTGTCATGTCCGGCCCCACTTCACCCGCGAGCAGGCGTGGCTGTACCCGACACGCCGCGTTTGGCGTACCGCCGCGTCTGCTCGCCGGAGAAAGTCAGCGCCGGGAGAAAGTCAGCGCCGTGGCAGTCCCAGCACCTGGGTCGCGATGATGTTGCGCTGGATTTCCGACGTGCCGCCGGCGATCGTTCCGCCGAAGCTGCGGGCGTAACGCTCGAACCAGCTGGCGAAGTAGTGGTCGAGGTTCATGTGCTCGTAGGGGCCGGTCGTCGACGGGTGCACCAGTCCGTCGGGTCCCGCGGCGGTCAATGCGTTCTCGCAGGCGTTGCGCTCGGCCTCGGAACCGAAGAGCTTCAACACCGATACCGACGCGGTGTCCATCTCGCCACGCGACGCCCGGGCCAACGCCGCGGAGCCCATGGCCCGCAGCGCCTGATAGTCCATGACCGTGGTGGCGTACTGGTCCCGTTCGAGCGCCGTGCGGGGATGGAAATCGGCGAGCATGTTGTCGATACGATCCGCGAAACCCAGCCACATCATGGTCCGCTCGTGGCCGAGCGAGCCGTTGGCGACCGCCCAGCCACCGTTGAGCGGGCCGACGAGATTCTCGGCCGGCACCTTGGCGTCGGTGAAGAAGACCTCGTTGAAGTCGAGGTTCTCCTCGCCGGTCATGTCGGCGAACGGCCGGCACACCACGCCCGGGGTGTCGGTCGGGATGATCAGCACGCTGATGCCCTTGTGTTTGGGCACGTCCGGATCGGTACGGACGAAGGTCAGCAGGAAGTCGGCGTCGTGTGCGCCCGATGTCCACACCTTCTGTCCGTTGACGACGAACCGGCCATCCACCAGGACTGCCCGGGTGCGCAGGGACGCGAGATCCGAACCGGCGCTCGGTTCACTCATTCCCAGCGACGCCGTGCGCTCACCGCGCAGCACGGGCACTGCCCAGCGGTGCTTCTGTTCCTCGGATCCGAACGAAAGCAGCGATGCGGCAATGATATTGACGCCCTGAGGGTTGAAACTGTGGTAGATCCGCCTGCGGCACAGCTCATCGAGGTGCACGAACTGCTGCACGACGGTGGCGTTGCGGCCACCGAACTCCGGCGGCTGAGCGGGCAGCAACCACCCGGTGTCGAACAGCAGCCGCTGCCAGTCACGGGCCCACTGCGGCATGTGGGATACCGAGCGGGGCCGCTCCAGCGTCTGTGCCTCGGAGGGCAGATGCGCGTCGAGAAATGCGGCGAACTCGGCCCGGAACGCCTCGACGTCGGGATCGAAAGTGAGTTGCATCTACAGCCCCCTGTACGTCGTGCGGTACTCGGCGGCGATCACCGCGCGATGCTCGGCGGCCCCGCCCAGCAGCAGTTCACCGGCCTTCGCGCGCTTGAGCGCGAACTGGACATCGTTCTCCCAGGTGAATCCCATCGCCCCGAACAACTGCAGTCCATGGCGGAACACCACCGCCTGACACTCCCCCGCCGCGGCTTTGGCCATCGCCGCGGCCAGTCGTCGTCGTGGGTCGTCGGCGGCGATGGTCAGCGCGGCAAAGTACGACAGTGCCCGGGCCCGTTCGATGGCGATGTGCATATCGACGGCCTTGTGCTGCACCGCCTGGAACGATCCGATCGGCACACCGAACTGATGGCGTTGCTTGACGTGGTCGAGGGCGAGATCCAAAACCCGTTGGCAGGCACCGACAGTCGTCACCGCCATGCCTGTCAATGCCAGATGCCGTGCCTTCTCGGTATCGACATGCACGCGATCCGTGTCTGAAACGTGCACCCCGTCGAAGGTGACCTCGGCAATGTGCAGCACCGGATCGAAAACCGGTGTGCGACGCGCGTTCACCGCCGCGGCCTGCACCAGGAACACTCCCGCATCGGTGAGCACGGCCAGCGCCGGCACGCGGTCACCATCGAGCACATGGTGTGCGGTGCCGCTGAGCATCCAGCCCGCGTCGTCGCGCCGCGCGGTGACCCCGCCGTACACCGCGGTACCCGCCGTGGTGGGGTCGAACCGGTCCCCGGCGAGCGGCGCGTACTGCGTCATGGTCGCCAGGTACGGGGTCAGGTCGGTGGCGCGTCCCAGCTCTTCGAGCACGATGGCGAGCTCGACCGCATTCTGCGGATCGGTCAGTTCGGTCCAGCCCTGGTCGGTGTAGCTCTGCCACAGCGACGCTGGGTCGACCCCCTGCTCCGCGACCTCGCGGACCAGGGTCGCCGGACACTGCTTGCCGACCGCATCGCGCACGGTTTCCTGCCATAGCCGCTGATCGGCATCGAACTCGAGAAGCACCCGCCGCCTCCTGTGGGCTGTCACATCCCGGCGAGAATATCATTCTCTTCATCCGACTATCTATTCTCCACAAAGGAGGATAGGTTCTCTGCCAGGGCCTGCTGGGCGACTGACCAGCAGCTGCCTCTACCTGCGCAGGGACCAGCCGTCATATGGAGAACAATATTCTTGCTATTGAAGAATAAGGATCTAAACTGACAAAAGGTCCGGTGTCGCGGTCACACCGTCGACACCGTGCGCACCGGACGAACATCGGAGGTCAGTCTTGGCAGTGCAGCACCCCGACGGGACCAGCACCCCGGTCATCGACGCCAGCGTGCACGTTTTCTTCGGGTCGAACAAAGACCTGAGACAGAACTTTCTGCGCGAGCCGTTCGCCAGCCGCGGCTTCCCCGATTACGAAATGAACTGGTATGGCGCACCGGGCGGCGAGTACGCAAAGGGCACCAAGGGTCCCGACCGCCAGTACCCGGGCTCTGACCCCGACATCGCTGCCCAGCATCTGTTCGCCGACCGCGGTGTCGACATCGCCATCCTGCATCCGATGACCCGTGGCATCATGCCGGACCGCCACCTGGGTACCGCACTTGCCAACGCGCACAACGAAATGATGGTGACGCGCTGGCTCGACCACGACACGCGGTTCCGCGGCACCATCCGGGTGAATCCGGACGACATCGCCGGCGCGCTGCGCGAGATCGACAAGTACAAAGACCATCCGCGCGTCGTGCAGATCGGCGTGCCGCTGCAATCCCGTGAGCTGTACGGTAAGCCGCAGTACTGGCCCCTGTGGGATGCCGCCGCCGATGCCGGTCTACCCGTGGCTGTGCACATCGAAGGCGGTGCGGGAGTGCAGTTCCCGCCGACGCCGTCGGGCAAAACCCGCACCTACGAACAGTATCTCGGCTTCATGGCGCTCAATTACCTGTACCACCTGATGAACATGATCGCCGAGGGCGTCTTCGAGCGCACACCGGCACTCAAGTTCGTCTGGGCCGACGGCGCGGCCGACATGCTGACCCCGTTCATGTGGCGCATGGACTGTTTCGGGCGGCCGCATCTGGAGCAGACACCGTGGGCGCCCAAGATGCCCAGTGACTACCTGCCCGGTCACGTCTACTTCGTGCAGGGCGCACTCGACGGGCCTGGCGACGTCGAATTCGCCGGGCAATGGCTCGCATTCACCGGCAAGGAAGACATGGTGATGTTCGGGTCCAGTTACCCGCACTGGCAACTCAACGAACCGACGGTGCCTTCCGCATTCACCGCAGAGCAGCGGGACAAGCTGTTGTGGCGCAACGCCGCGGAGCTCTACGGGCTGCACAACGCCGTCATACCGTCCGCCGTTGCGGCGCAGTAAAAGTACGCGAGGGAGGATTTCATGTCCGTCACAGCGAATCCACGAGTACCCGCGACCGAACGCATCGCGGTCCGCTGCGTCGATTCCGACGTCCACCCCATGCCCAAACGCGGCGCGCTCGTCGAGTACATCCCCGAGCCATGGCGCAGCAAGTACTTCCTCAATCACCCGGTCGGCGAGCAGATCTACTACGACGCACCGGATTACGCGCACTCCTACGCGATGCGCGTCGATGCCTTTCCGCCGGACGGTGAATTCGCCTGCAGTGATCCGGATATGGCGCTCCGCCAGCTGATCATGGAAGCCGGCTCCGACATCGCCATCCTGGAGCCGACGCACTCCGAGAGCCGGCTGGGCGAGGCCACGGCCGCCTACTGCACCGCGACCAACGAATGGCTGGCCCATCACTGGCTCGACAGCCACAACAACTGGCATGAACGCTGGCGCGGTTCGGTCTGTGTGGCCATCGAAGAGCCGCACCTGGCGGTGGCCGAAATCGAGAAATGGGCCGAGCACCCGTACATGGCGCAGGTTCTCATCAAGGCCGAACCCCGGCCGTCGTGGGGTGATCCGAAGTACGACCCGGTGTGGGCGGCGGCCACCAAGCACGACATCACCGTGAGTTGCCATCTGTCGCGTGGCGAATTCGACACCTTGCCGCTGCCCCCGGTCGGATTGCCCAGCTACAACCACGATTTCATGGTGACGTACTCGCTACTGGCGGCCAACCAGGTGATGAGCCTGATCTTCGACGGGGTCTTCGACCGCTTCCCGACGCTGCGCATCGTGTTCGTCGAGCACGCATTCACCTGGATCCTGCCGCTCATGTGGCGCATGGACGCCATCTACGAAAAGCGCAAGAGCTGGCTGGACATCAAGCGCAAACCCAGCGACTACGTCAAGGACCACATCAAATTCACCACCCAACCACTGGACTACCCCGAAGACAAGACCGAGCTGTCCCGGGCCTTCGAGTGGATGGAATGCGAGAAGATCCTGCTGTACTCGAGCGACTACCCGCACTGGACCTTCGACGATCCGCGCTGGCTGGTCAAACACCTGCCCGAGCACACCCGAGAGGCGATCATGTTCCGCAACGGCATCGAGACCTACAAGCTGCCCGAGACCGTGCCGGTGCTCGAGGGTCAGGTGCGGGTGTTCTAGTGGCATCGGAGGGCAGGAGCGAAGCGACCCGGGAAGTAGCACCGGAGGGCAGGAGCGAAGCGACCCGGGACAAGCGCCCCCGGCTTGCGCAGGGGCGCGAGCACGTTGTCGCCACTGTCGACGAGATTCCGCCCGGCACGCACAAACTGGTGCCGATCGGGCGCCATGGCGTGGGCGTCTACAACGTCAACGGCACCTTCTACGCCATCGCGAACTACTGCCCGCACGAGGGTGGCCCGTTGTGTTCGGGGCGGGCACGCGGTCGCACCGTCGTCGACGAAACCGCCCCTGGCGGCGCGGCGATGGTGCGCGATCAAGAGTTCATCTACTGCCCGTGGCACCAGTGGGGTTTCGAACTGGCGACCGGCACGACCGCGGTCAAGCCGGAGTGGAGTATCCGCACCTACCCGGTGCGGATCGTTAACGACGAAGTGTTGGTGATGGCGTGACGGTGGTACTCGAGCAGGACGAAAAGGTCATCGAGATCAACGGCGGCAACGTGGTCTATGAAATCCTGGGTGCAGAGGGTGATTTCATCGCGCTGACGCCCGGAGGGCGATTCAGCAAGGACATCCCCGGGTTGCGGCCGCTGGCCGATGAACTGGTCAAGGGCGGCTACCGGGTACTGCTGTGGGACCGCCCGAACTGTGGCAAGTCCGACGTGCAGTTCTACGGATACAGCGAATCCCATATGCGGGCCGAGACGTTGCACCGATTGATCACCCAGCTGGGCATCGGCCCGTGCATCCTGGCCGGTGGATCTGGCGGTGCCCGGGATTCGATGTTGACGACGATGCTCTACCCCGAGATCGTCACCAAACTCGTGGTGTGGAACATCGTCGGCGGCGTGTACGGCTCGTTCGTGCTGGGCTCCTACTACATCGTCCCGAGCATCCTGGCGGTTCGTGGTGCGGGCATGAAAGCCGTTGCCCGCATTGATGAATGGAAAGACCGGATCGGAGAAAACCCAGCGAACGAGGCCCGCATCCTGGCGCAGGACGCGGACGCGTTTCTCAAGTTGATGCTGCGCTGGCTCAACGCGTTCGTACCCAAGCCCGGACAGACCATCCCCGGGGTCGAGGACGAGATGTTCGACAACATCAAAGTTCCGACGTTGATCATCCGCGGCGGGGAGAACGATCTCGATCACCCCAAGCGCACCTCTCTGGAAGTGAGTTGCCTGATCAAGGGTTCGACCCTGATCGACCCGCCATGGCCCGAGGACGCCTGGGAACGCGCCGGGGAGGATCGCGCCTCCGGTAAAGTCAAGCGGTTCAACATGTTCGACACCTGGGTGCAGGCCGCGCCGGCGATCCTGGACTTTCTCGGCAAATGACGGGCTCACACCGTGCGGATGTGCACCTCACAGTTGAGCGATGCCTCGAGTGCGGTATGGACCCGGCTTTCGGGGACGCGCTCCAGATCGGCCTTGCGCAGGGTAACGACCACCACATCCCACCCGTCTGCGTCGACCGTCCGCTCGACCTCGCCGGACAACCCGAAACCGGCCAGCACACCGCGCGCGTCGTCGTCGGTGCCACGGCTGACGAAGGTGACCACGCCTGCCGCAGGATCCGTACCGAAAGCCTTGGCACACAGTTCGATCACGAGCTGTTGAAGCAGCTGTGCGTCGTCGCCCGCGATGAGAACCTCCACTTCACGCCGGTGCGCGGACAGACCGGCGAGCTGGTTGTCCAGCACCTGCGCGCCGCGTTCGACCACCATGTCGCGCAGCATCGCCACGCCGTCGGCCAGCTGCTGCGGACCGAGCTTGCCGGCCGGGTCGACGCCGACGCGCACCACAGCAGTTCTCATGCCGGTTAGCGTAGCCGGGGACGGGATGTGACCATGACAGCCGATCTCGCCGTCGCGGTGTGGCCGGGTATGACGCCCCGCCTGTTGTGCACGCAGACACTCGCCGAATACACGCAAGCCGGCGGCTATGCCTCCCTTGACGATCCAACCCGGCTGCTCGACGAGGTGCGGGCCAGCGGGCTGCTCGGCCGTGGTGGCGCGGCGTTCCCGCTCGCGGTCAAGCTGCGTACGGTACGTGACAACGGTCGCGACGCGGGCGGCGCCGTCGCGGTCGCCAATGGCGAAGAAGGTGAACCGACGTCCATCAAGGACCGCTGGTTGCTGCGCAACCGGCCCCATGTGGTTCTCGACGGCCTGAGGCTGGCGGCCGCGGTGATCGGCGCGCCGCGCGGCTATCTGTATGTGTCCGACCGCCAGGCCGCCGAGCGGGTGCAGGCCGCGCTCGGCGATCTCAGCGGTGAACTCGGCTCGCTGAGCATCGAATTGGTCGTCGTCGCACCGGGTTACGTGGCGGGTGAGGAAACGGCGGCGGTCCACGTCGTCAACGGTGGTCCGGCCAAACCCACCGACAAGCCGCCACGGCCATTCGAGCAGGGCGTCGATGGGCTACCGACACTGGTGAGCAATGTCGAGACCCTGGCTCAGCTGGCGTACCTGAACATCCACGGGGCGAAGCAGTTCCGCACCGTCGGCACCGAGGCCTCACCGGGCACCTTCTTGGCGACCATCACCGGCGCGGGGCGCCCGGCCGCCCTCTACGAGCTGCCGCACGGCATCGCGATGGCGGATCTGCTGACACTGCATGGCATTGCCGCGCAGCACGTAACCGGGGCACTCATGGGTGGGTACTTCGCCGGGCTGCTCGATCGGCGCATTCTCGAGGCCACCCTCGATCACGAGACAATCCGCACGCTCGGCAGCGGGCTGGGATGCGGCGCAGTCACTGTCCTCACCGACGACTGCCCGGTGGCGGTCGCTGCGTCGGTGCTCTCCTACTTCGATCGCGAGAATGCCGGACAGTGCGGGTCCTGTTTCAACGGCACGGCGGCCATGGCGGCCGTGGCGACCGCGTTGCGCGACGGCCTGGCTTGCGAGGACGACGTGGCCCGGCTGCGGCGTTGGTCGGTGGTGCTGCGGGGCCGGGGTGCGTGCGCCACCCTCGACGGTGCGGCGAATGTGGCGGCCAGCCTGCTGGCCCAGTTTCCCGACCTCGTGCACAGGCACCTCGAGAATAATTGTCCTGCTTGCCGTTCCGACGCCTACCGCGCGGTGCGGCCCTACGAGGTGGAGCGACTCGACGATGTGGTGGGGGTATGAGGATCAAGCTGGACCGCACGATGTGCGACGGATTCGGGCTGTGCGCCAAGCACGCGCCCGAATACTTCCCACTCGACGACTGGGGATACGCGTCGCTTGCGGGCGACGGCACGATCCCGGCGGCTGATCATGACGCGGTCAAGCGTGCGCTGCTGGATTGTCCGGTGCATGCAATCATCGAATTGGCCGAACACCGATCCGTCATCGAAGCCGGGTAGGGAGTCGCGTTGTCCGAGATACCGGGCCGGCCGCTACCCACGGTCACCGCGCTGAACGAGTTCTTCTGGACCGCGGGCGCCGATGGCGTGCTGCGCATCCAGGAATGTCTGGACTGCAACGCGCTCATCCACCCACCGCAACCGGTATGCCGGTACTGCCGGAGCCACAAGCTCGGACCTCGCGACGTCTGCGGCCGCGGTTCGTTGGCGGGCTTCACCGTCAATCACCGGTTCGGTTTCCCCGACCTGCCGCCGCCGTATGTGGTTGCCGAAGTGGCCATCGCCGAAGATCCCCGGGTTCGGCTGACCACCAACATCATCGACGCCGATCCTGACGACCTCGAACTGGGGCAGCCGGTAGAGGTCGCCTTCCAGCAACGCCACGATGTCTGGCTGCCCGTCTTCCGCCCGGCGGCAGACCTCACACCCGCTCCCGCGCCGGTCGACCTCATCGCGCCCGAGGACTTCGCCAAACATGTCCGGCCGATGCTGAGCACCCAGAAGTTCGAGGACCACTCGGCCATCACCGGTATCGGTGCTTCGCGGCTGGGCCGCCGGTTGATGGTGCCACCGCTGGCGCTGACCATCGAGGCCTGCGAGGCCGCGACCGCTGACGCCGGCCTCACCCTCGACGACATCGACGGCCTGTCCACATATCCAGGACTCGATGTCGCCGGCATGGGTGAGGGCGGCGTGACCGCGCTGGAAGGCGCTCTCGGCCTGCGGCCCACATGGATCAACGGCGGCATGGACACTTTCGGGCCGGGCGGCTCGGTGATCGCGGCGATGATGGCCGTCGCCACCGGCATGGCCCGGCACGTGTTGTGCTTTCGCACCCTGTGGGAGGCGACGTTCGGCCAGCTGGTCAAGGAGGGCAAGCTCGCTCCACCGATGGGCGGCCGCACCACCAGCTGGCAACACCCCTACGGCGCCGTCTCGGCCGCACATACCTTGGCGCAGACCGCCGGACGCCATTTCCACCGGTACGGCACCACCCGTGAAACCCTGGGCTGGATCGCGCTGAACCAGCGGGCGAACGCCGCATTGAATCCGACAGCCATCTACCGGGACCCGCTCACCATGGAGGACTACCTCTCGGCACGCACCATCACCACCCCGTTCGGACTCTATGACTGCGACGTGCCGTGCGACGGCGCGGTGGCGGTGATCGTCTCGGCCGTCGACGCGGCTCGCGACCTCGCCAAACCGCCGATCCGGTTCGAGGCGGTGGGAACCCAGATCATCGAGCGCACCGACTGGGATCAGACCACCATGACCCACGAACCGCAGGTGCTGGGCCAATCTGCACACCTGTGGTCGCGAACCTCGTTACGGCCCGGCGATGTCGACGTCGCCGAACTGTACGACGGCTTCAGCTTCAACTGCCTGTCCTGGATCGAAGCCCTCGGCTTCTGTGGCATCGGCGAGGCCAAGGACTTCCTCGACGGCGGCCACAACATCGCCCGCGACGGTGTACTGCCTCTCAATACCCACGGCGGGCAGCTGTCGCACGGCCGCACCCACGGCATGGGGCTGATCCACGAGGCAGTCAGTCAGCTGCGCGGCGAGGCCGGCGATCGCCAGGTCATCGATGCCAAGGTTGCCGTGGCCAGTTCGGGTGGCCTGACTCCCAGTGGTGTCCTTCTGTTGCGGACGGACGAGTGATCGTCATGGACAAGGCGATTCCGCACCCCCGCGTCGTGATGGTCGACGGAGTCCCGATGTCGGCGCTCGTCGCCGAGGCCGCCGAACCCCGGGCCGTCATCGTGGCATTGCACGGCGGAGCCACCACGTCGGCGTACTTCGATTGCCCCGGACACCCGGAACTTTCGCTCCTGCGCGCGGGAGTGGCCAACGGCTACACCGTGATCGGCCTCGACCGGCCCGGATACGGCGCGTCAGCGGCCTACCCGGACGCCATGGCCCATCCCGACCAACGCGTGGCACTGGTGTTCGGCGCGGTCCACCGCATGGTCGGGCCGGGTGCGCTGTTCGTCCTGGGCCATTCGATGGGATGCGAGTTGGCGGTCCGCATGGCCGCCGCCTCCCGCACCGACGTGTTGGGCATCTCGCTGGCCGGCACGGGCCGCCGATATCAGGCCGCCGCCCAGGAGATCCTCAAGAACGCGGCCACCGACCATCGGCCCCCGGGGCTCCGTGATCTGCTGTGGGAGCCGGCGCGACTGTATCCCCCTGACGTCATCGGCAACGGGCTCTCGTCGGCCGGGAGCAGCTACGAGGCCGATGTCATCAAAACCTGGGCCACACAGGACTTTCCTGAACTCGCAGCCAAGATCACCAGCCCGGTGCAGTTCCTCGCCGGGGACCACGAGAAAGTGTGGGAGTCGGATGCCGCGGCGCTGGCGGCGATCGGCGCGATGTTCAGCTCCGCACCGCACGTCGACGTCGGCGAGGTCGCAGAATCCGGGCACAACCTCAGCGTCGGGCTGACCGCTGCGAGCTATCACCGCCGCGTGTTGTCGTTCGCCGGAGATTGCGTGGCCACCCGTGGCCACACCGATATGGAAGTGGAGACAGGTTGATGCGTGTCGGTTTCATCGGATTGGGCAGCCAGGGCGCCCCTATCGCACGACGGATCGTGGACGGTGGCTACGAGACCACGCTGTGGGCACGTCGTCCCGCGTCGCTCGAGCCGTTCGCCGACACCGCGGCCAAGGCCGCCGGCTCCCCCGCCGAGTTGGCCGCAGCGAGCGATCTGGTGTGCCTGTGCGTGGTCGGCGACGACGACGTGAAAGAAGTGCTGGGCGGCGATACCGGGGTCTTGGCCGGTCTCGCGCCCGGCGGCATCATCGCCATCCATTCCACGGTGCACCCCGACACCTGCCGCGAGATCGCGGCTCTGGCTGCACAGCAAGACATCTCGGTGATCGACGCTCCCGTGAGCGGCGGCGAGCCCGCAGCCAAAGCAGGTACTCTGCTGGTCATGGTGGGTGGCGACGACGACGTCGTCGAGCGGGTCCGGCCGGTGTTCGCCACCTACGCCGACCCCGTGGTGCACCTCGGCGCGGTGGGCAGCGGCCAGGTCGCGAAGATCTTGAACAACCTCTTGTTCAGCGCCAACCTCGGTGCCGCAATGAGCACCCTGGAACTCGGTGAGGCACTGGGCGTTTCGCGCGAGCGGCTCTGTGAGGTGATCACCCGCGGCTCGGCCACCAGCAAGGCGCTCAACAGTATCGCGATGTTCGGAGGCACCTTGAACAATCTCGCTCCGATCGCGGGGGCATTGCTGCAGAAAGATTGCCGCCATGCCGCGAGCCTGGCCGGTGCCGCATCCGCCCCGGAGGGAGCGGTCTTCGACGCTGCGGACGCCGCACTGCGCCTGATGAACCACGCCCGCTGATGCGCGTCGGCGTCATCGGGGCCGGCCGCATGGGCGTCCCCATGATCAGCCGGTTGGTTGCTGCCGGACACCACGTCACCGCACTGGGCCGGTCCCCTGAAAAGCGGGACGCTGTCACGGAACTGGGCGCGTCGGCGGCCTCGGATCACGTCGAGGTCGCCGACGGGGCGGACGTGGTCATCGTCTGCGTGTTCACCGACGAACAGGTCCGCGAGATCTGCGTCGCGGCTGACCTCACGGCCGCCATGAGTGCGGAAGCGGTGCTGGTTCTGCACACCACGGGAAGTCCGCACACCGCGGAGCAGGTCGCGGCGCTGGCCGCGCCACGCCACGTCGGGGTCGTCGATGCTCCGGTCAGCGGCGGTCCACACGATATCGCCGCCGCCCATTTGACAGTGTTCGCCGGGGGCGACGACCAAGCGGTGGCACATGCCAGGCCGGCGTTGGAGAGCTACGCCGACCCGGTACTCCACGTCGGCCCGCTGGGGGCAGGGCAGCGCGTCAAGCTGATCAACAACGCACTGTTCGCCGCCCAGGTCGGCCTTGTGGCCGAAGGGGTGCGGCTCGGCAGGCGGCTCGGCATCGACGAACCTACCCTGCTCAACGCATTGGTCAACGGCAGTGCGGGCAGTCGCGCCCTCAGTGGCGTCGCCGCAACGGGTTCGGCGGATGCGTTCATCGCCAGGGTCGGCGAGTTCATCGGCAAGGACGTGGCCGTGGTGCGCCGCGCCGCGGCCGATCTGCACACAGACCTTGGGCTGTTGGACCGTGTCGTCGACGCCGGGCTGCGCTGATTTCCCTTTTCAACGACACCGAGGACCGTTACTGTTACCGTTACAGTTCATCAGTTCCCCGTAACGTTCGTTGCGGCGCTCCCGGCAGCAGCCAGCCGTGAAGGAGGAGTGTGAATGACCAAGCCTCAGGTGATTTTCGATCCGTTCTCCGTGGAGTTCTTCAACGATCCGTTCGACATCTACCGACGGATGCGCCAGGACGCACCGCTGTACTACAACGCCGAGCTCGACTTCTATGCACTGACTCGGCACGACGACGTCGCGGCCGCCCTCAAGAATCACGACGCATTCTCGTCGTCTCGCGGCTGCGATCTGGCCATGGTGCAAAGCGACGAGCCGCCGCAGAAATCGATCATCTTCATGGATCCGCCCGAGCACCGGCACATGCGCAGCTTGCTCAACAAAGCGTTCACTCCGCGGGCGATCCAGGCTCAGAAGGACACCGTGATCGAGCAGATCGAACACTTCCTCGGGCAGATCGACTCCGACGAATTCGATGTCGTACAGGACTTCTCGGGCCCGTTCCCGGTAGAGGTCATCACCCGGATGGCGGGGGTGGATCCGGAATACCGCCAGCAGGTTCGGCACTGGATCGACACCAGCCTGTCGCGCGAACCCGGCCAGATCGGCTTCACCGAAGCAGGCATGCAAGCCACCATCGACACCGGTATCTACTACTACTCGCTGGTGCAGAAGCGTCGCGAAGACCCGCAGGACGACATGATCAGCCGGCTCATCGCCGCCGAGATCCCAGGCGAGGACGGTCAGCTCCGACGGCTCGACGACATCGAGATCACTGGCTTCGCAACCCTTCTCGGCGGGGCCGGAGCCGAGACTGTCACCAAGCTCGTCGGCACGGCGATGGTTTTGTTCGCTCGTCATCCCGAGCAGTGGCAGAAGCTGCTCGATGATCGCGACAAGGTCCCGGCCGCCGTCGAAGAGCTGCTGCGCTATGAGGGCCCCGTTCAGTACAACGTGCGCTACACGCTCAAGGAGGCCGACGTACCCAGCGGCACCATCCCGGCAGGCAAGGCGGTGTTCCTGATCAGCGCCGCGGCCAACCGCGATCCCGACGCGTTCACCGATCCCGACGCCTTCGACATCGACCGCGACCGCACGCAGGCACAGAACCTCGGCCTCGGGTACGGCATCCACAGTTGTCTGGGTGCCGCGCTGGCGCGGATGGAAAGCTGCATCGCCCTGGAGAAACTGCTCGACTTCATGCCACGCTACGAAGTCAAGTGGGATGGCCTGCAACGAGTTCACATGCAGAACGTGGCAGGCTACTCGCATGTACCGGTGAGGAGACTTTCGTGAGCAAGGTGCACGTGGACTTCGGCCTGTGCGAAAGCAACGCGGTCTGCATGGGCATCATCCCCGAGGTGTTCGACCTCGACGATCAAGACTATCTGCACATACTGCAAGACGACGTGACGCCGGAGAACGAAGCGCAGATCCGCGAGGCGGTGCGCCAATGCCCGCGGCAGGCCATCTCTCTCCGTTGAGTCTGCGCCCAGGGCGCATATGTGCGAGTGGCGGGCACCCTGTGCGCAGAGTCGGCGCATGGAATTTCAGGTCGGGAATCCCGAGAAGATCACGCCGTTGCACTCGGCGGCGCGTGCTCGCACCTTCGCGGCCGCCTGGTACGCGTCGGAGTAGTACCACTCGCGCGCCGCATCCACCGAGTCGAATTCCAGCACCACCGTTTGGGTTCCGTGCCACGAACCCTCGATCACTTCGGGCTTCTGAGCGACGGCGACGATGGTCGCACCGGCCATCGCCTGCATCGAGAGCTTGCCGTATTCGGCCATACCGGCCGGGTCCTTGACATCCTCGGTGATGATCACATACCCCTTGGGCCCACCGGACATGGACGAATCTCCTTGACTAGTCATTCGTTTCGATGATTGCTTGTTCGGGGCAGTTCACGACGGCCTCACGAGCGGAATCCTGCAACTCCGCCGGAACATCCTCGGGGTCGGCCACTGCGTAGCCGTCGTCGGACAGGCTGAAGATCTCGGGGCACATCGTCAGACACATGCCGTGTCCACGACAGCGGTCCTCGTCGACGGTCACCTTCATCGGACGTCAAACTCCAGGTGCAATTCGGTGAGGCCGCGCAGGATGAAGGTCGGGATGTAGGTGTAGCGCCGCTCACCGGGCGGTCCGTGCCGGTCCGCGGAGATGCGGATGTCGTTGGTGCGGTCGAGGAGTCGCTCGATGCCGACGCGGGTCTCCGCGCGTGCCAACGGCGCGCCTGGACAGCTGTGGATGCCGCGACCGAAGGCCAGGTGCTGGCGGGCGTTCTTGCGGGCGGGGTCGAACGTGTCGGGGTCCTGGAACCGGCGCGGGTCGCGATTCGCAGCGCTGTTGAGCACCATTACCGTTGTGCCTGCGCTCAATTCGGTCTCACCGACGGTGACCGGGCAGCGCGACAGCCGGAAGTCGCCTTTGACGGGGCTCTCGATGCGCAATGTCTCCTCGATGAAATTCGGGATGAGGCTGCGGTCGTCGCGCAGTCGCCGCTGAATGTCGGGCTGCTCCGCGAGCACCTTGAGCGCGGTGCTCAACAGCCGCACCGTGGTTTCCTGTCCGGCGGAAAACACGTTGGTGGCCACGCGGGCCACGTCGCCGACATCGGGAACCAAGCCGTCGGGGAAGGTGGCTTCGGCAAGCCCGGTCAACACGTCGTCGCGCGGGTGGGCGCGGCGGTCGGCGACGTAGTCGGAAAACTGCCCGTAGAGGAATTCCAGCGGGCTGTGCGCCAGCGATGCCTTGCTGGTGCTGCCGACCCCTCCGCCGGAATGCTGTTTGATGCCGTCCACGAACCCCTGTCGATCCTCCTCAGGGATGCCGAGCAGATCGGCGATGACCAGCAGGGTGAACGGGCTCGCGAACCCTTTGATGAAATCGCCTTCGCCAGGCGCCAGATACGTGTCGAGCACCTCGTCGGCAAGCTGCCACATTGCGTCCTCGTTCTCCTTGAGGCGCTTCGGCGTGATGAGCCGCATCAGAAGTGAACGGTGATCGGTGTGGGTCGGTGGGTCCAGGGTCGGCAGCTGATCACTGAACGGCAGTTCGTTGCGGTGCTTTTCGATCAGCGCGGTCACTTCGTCGGCACTGCGGCCTTCCAACGGCACCGGAAATCCAGGGAAGGGTCCCGTGACCGAGATGCACGACGAGAAGGTCTCTTCGTCGTTGTAGACCGCGACCGCTTCATCCCAGCCGGTCACCATGGTCACGCCGTAGTGGCCCTCTCGACTGACCGGGCACTGGTCACGAAGCGCCTCGAAGAACGGATACGGGTCATCGACCAATCGTTCATCGCGGAAGAAATCGATACCCGTTGGGTCGATCGCCATGCGTAGCTCCCGTTCCAGCCGCACGATCGTGAGAATGCGGCTCTCATCTTTGAACATTACATTTCCACAGCGTCGGTTGCTCGTCAACGTAGGGCGCGGGCCGACGATGTTCCGCGGTCACGATTCAACAGTTAGTTAGACGAACGTCGACTATTTCCACCAGCTCAATGCCCTGTTACAGTCCCGATATGCCCCGCTCGGACACGCCTTCCATAGCTGACGGTAGTCAGCGCCGAGCATCATTTCAGCGGGCCCGATCGCACCGGACCAAGCGCGAGTTGGTGCAGGCCGCGATGGCGTTGTGGCGGACCAACGGCTACGCCAAGACCACGGTCGCCGACATCTGCCGCGCCGCGGGGGTATCCCGCGCGCTGTTCTACTTCTACTTCCCGGCCAAAGAGGATGTGCTGTTCGAGGTCGGGCTGTTGTCCACCCGTTCAGCGCAGCGGCGCATGGAGTCGTTGGTCGGCGCCGACTACGACTTGGTGGAGGTGATCGCTCAAGGGCTGCGCAGTTTGGAACGGTCCATGGCCCGCAACCCTCCGGAACTCATCATCGAAACCATCCTCGAGGGCTACCGGCACGAGCACCGCATCCTGGCCGGCGTCTCGGCACCCGATGCGGCCGCTGCCGACATGTTCGGCGCCCTGTTCGCCCGGGCCCAGTCCGACGGCCGACTGGCCGGCCACGTCGATGTCGCCCACCTGTCGCACCTGGCGCAGATCCTCGTCAGCGAGGGCGTACGGCACTGGGCGGGCGGCAGCTACGGAAAGCGCTCGTTCGCCGACGTCGTCACGTGCGACATCGCCGCACTCATCGCCGGATTCAACCACCAGTAGGAGGCCCAACCGTGGCTTGGGATTTCGAGACCGACCCCGAGTACCAGAAGCTGCTCGACTGGGCCGACGAATTCGTCCGTGACAAGGTCGAGCCGCTCGACCTGGTATGGCCGCACCAGCAGTTCACCCCGCTGGCGGGCGGCCGGCGCGATGCCGTGGATCCCCTGAAAGCCGAGGTCCGCCGTCAGGGCCTGTGGGCCACCCACCTCGGGCCCGAACTCGGTGGGCAGGGCTACGGCCAACTCAAACTCGCGCTGCTCAACGAGATCCTCGGCCGCTCGCAGTGGGCGCCCATCGTTTTCGGATGCCAGGCACCCGATACCGGCAACGCGGAGATCATCGCGCACTACGGCACGGACGCACAGAAGGAACGCTATCTGCGTCCACTGCTCGAAGGCGAGCTGTTCTCGTGCTACTCGATGACCGAGCCCCATGCCGGAGCCGACCCGACGCTGTTCACCACCAGGGCCGTACGCGATGGCGACGACTGGATTATCAATGGGTGGAAGTTCTTCTCTTCCAACGCCGCAACCGCGTCGTTCCTCATCGTCATGGTGGTCACAGATCCCGATGTCAGTGCCTACCAGGGCATGTCGATGTTCCTGGTGCCCACCGACACTCCCGGGGTGAAGATCGTCCGCAATGTCGGCCTGTACGGCGAGCGGGACAACGAGGGTTCGCATGCGTTGATCCACTACGACAACGTCCGGGTGCCCGGCGACGCCCTGCTCGGCGGTGAAGGGAAGGCCTTCGTCATCGCGCAAACCCGTTTGGGGGGCGGGCGGATTCACCATGCCATGCGCACCATCGGGTTGGCCCGGAAAGCGTTGGACATGATGTGTGAGCGGGCCCTGAGCCGCCAGACGCAGGGCAGCCGGTTGTCGGACAAGCAGTTCGTGCAGGGCTACATCGCAGACTCCTACGCGCAGCTGCTGCAGTTCCGGCTGATGGTGCTCTACACCGCGTGGGAGATCGACAAGTACAACGACTACAAGAAAGTCCGAAAAGACATCGCCGCGGTCAAGGTGGTGATGCCCACCGTGCTGCACGATATCGCTTGGCGGGCAATGCAGATCCACGGTGCGCTGGGCGTCACCAATGAGATGCCATTCCTGGGTATGGTCACCGGTGCGGCCGTGATGGGGCTGGCCGACGGCCCCACCGAGGTGCACAAGACCACCGTGGCCCGCCAGGTGCTGCGCGACTACCAACCCACCGAGGGCACCTGGCCGACCGAGTGGATCCCCGGCAAGCGCGAGGCCGCGCGGGCCAAGTTTGCGGAGTACCTCGACGCTGAGGTAGGAAACCTGTGAGCGAGATAGACGTTGTGCGCCTTGCCGATTGGATGGATGCCGCAGGTATGCCCGGCAAGGGCGAACCGGTTGAGGCGCGGTTTCTGTCCGGCGGCACTCAGAACGTGATCTACGAGATCCGCCGTGGCGAGCAGAGCTGTGTGCTGCGCATGCCGCCGACGGGTGCCCCGCCCGACCGCGACAAGGGCATCCTGCGGGAGTGGCGGATCATCGAGGCGCTCGACGGCACCGACGTTCCGCACACCGCGGCAGTCGGGGTCTGCGCCGATCCCGAGATCCTCGGACGGCCGTTCTATCTCATGGGATTCGTCGACGGCTGGTCGCCGATGGACCACCGCGGCCGCTGGCCCGAACCGTTCGACAGCGATCTGGCCACCCGGCCCGGCTTGAGCTATCAACTCGCCGAGGGTATCGCGCTGCTGGCAGGCGTGGATTGGCAGGAACACGGTCTCGGCGATCTGGGCCGGCCCGATGGTTTTCACGAACGCCAGGTGGACCGCTGGATCGGCTTCCTCGACCGCATCAAGAACCGCGACCTGCCGGGGCTCGAGGTCGCCACCGCATGGCTGCGTGCCCACCGGCCTCTCGACTTCGTACCGGGCCTCATGCACGGGGATTACCAGTTCGCCAATGTCATGTACCGGCACGGCGCACCCGCGCGGTTGGCCGCGATCGTCGACTGGGAAATGGGCACCGTCGGCGATCCGAAACTGGACCTCGCCTGGATGGTGCACAGCTGGCCTGCAGGTGAATCGAGCGAGTCCGACATGACTTACGTGGACATGCGCGGAATGCCGTCACGCGATCAGGTGGTCGAACACTATGCCGAGGTGTCAGGCCGTCAGGTCGACGATCTCGACTATTACCTGGTGCTGGCCAAGTGGAAGTTGGCAATCGTGCTGGAGCAGGGCTTTCAGCGTGCCGGCGACGACGCGAAACTGCTCGCGTTCGGCCCGGTGGTCACCGAGCTGATGCGTTCGGCGGCAGACCTCGCCGAGTCCAGCGACTACCGGTGAAGGCCGCCGTCTGCCCGCGGTACGGCCCCCCGGAGGCGGTACGAGTCGAGGAGTTGCCCTCCCCCGCACTGCAACCCGGGCAGGTACGCGTTCAGGTCGCCGCCGCGGCGGTGAACTATCCCGACGTGCTTTTGGTGGCCGACCGCTACCAGGTGCATGTGCCGCCACCGTTCATCCCCGGTAGCGAGTTCTCCGGCACGATCACCGAGATATGCAGTCCGGAAGGAGATTTCGAGATCGGCGCCAAAGTGACCGGCTCCGCAATGTTCGGCGCGTTCGCCGAGGAGGTGTGCGTGCCCGCGGGCTCACTGGCACGGGTCCCCGGCGGCGTCGACGACCGTAGTGCCGCGGCGTCCGGCGTGGCACACCGAACCGCCTATCACGCCCTGCGCTCGATGGCTCGCGTGCAGTCCGGCGATGGCGTCGTGATTCTCGGCGCGGGCGGCGGTGTCGGATTGGCCGCGGTCCAACTCGCCGCGGCCTTGGGCACCCGGGTCACTGCCGTCGCGTCGTCGAACGAAAAGCTCGACGTGGCACGGCGTTACGGCGCCGCCGCCGTCGTCAACCATCGCAGCGGTGACCTTCGCGCTGCGCTGCTGGAGGCCGCGCCCGACGGTGCACATGCCGTCATCGACCCGGTCGGCGGGGAATTGTCCGAGCCGGCGTTGCGATCGCTGCGGCGCGGAGGGCGGTTCGTCACCGTCGGGTACGCCTCCGGCGTCATCCCCCGAATTCCGCTGAATCTGGTGCTGGTCAAGGGTGTTCACGTTCTCGGCTTCCAGTTCCAGGACGTGCCGGGCGAGGAATTCGCCCGCAACGAGGCTGAGCTGCGTGGCCTGTTGGCGAGCGGGACCATCGCGCCGCACATCGGCGCGGTATATCCCCTGTCCGAGGTCGCCGCCGCACTGCGGCATGTCGCCGACGGGCGCGCCGTGGGCAAGGTGCTCATCGCGCTTTCGGCTGATAGCAGTACTCCCATCACGCCGTGATCTTGTCGTCGCGCACCTCGCGGTCGCCCCTTGACCGGGCAATCCCCAGCCTGCTAAGCAGATGCACAGCACCTTCAATCCGGTCAGGAGATCAGCTGTGCCCACGACAACCGAAGCCGATCTGTACTACGACCCCTACAACATCGACCTCAACATGAATCCCTCCCCGGTGTTCGCCCGGCTCAGGGAAGAAGCCCCGCTCTACTTCAACGAACAGCATGACTTCTACGCGCTGAGCCGCTACGAGGACGTCAACAAGGGCGTGATCGACCACGACACGTTCATCTCGGGTCGCGGTGCCCTGCTGGAACTCATCAAGTCCGGCATGGAAATCCCGCCGGGCACATTGATCTTCGAAGATCCACCGATCCACAACATCCACCGCAACCTGCTGTCACGGGTGTTCACGCCGCGTAAGGTGCTCGCGCTCGAACCGCAGATCCGCGAGTTCACCACGCGCTGCCTGGATCCGCTGGTCGGGACGGGCAAGTTCGACTTCGTCAACGATCTCGGGGAGCAGATGCCGATGCGGGTCATCGGCATGTTGCTCGGCATCCCCGAAGATCGTCAGCAGCAGATCACCGCCCACGGCGAGCAGACGCTGCAGGGCAAGACGGTCGAATCGCTGGCCACCGGTGAAGTGTTCGCAGAGTTCATCGACTGGCGGGCCGAACATCCGTCGGACGACATCATAACCGACCTACTCAATGCCGAATTCACCGACGAGACCGGCACGATGCGCAAGCTTCGCCGCGACGAGTTGCTCCTGTATCTGACTGTCATCGCCACTGCCGGCTCTGAAACCACCACCCGGCTGCTCGGCTGGGCCGGTAAGACGTTGGCCGAAGTGCCGGATCAACGGCGCGACCTAGCCCTGAACCCTGGACTGATACCCCAGGCGATCGAGGAGATTCTGCGCTGGGAACCACCGGCGCTGCAGCTCGCCCGCTACGTCAGCCGTGACGTCGAGTACTACGGCCACACCGTGCCGGAAGGTTCGGCGATGCTGCTGTTGGTCGGCGCAGCCAACCGCGACCACCGCAGGTTTGCGCCCGACGGGGACGTCTTCGACATCTACCGGGAACATCACTCGCATCTGACATTCGGCGCGGGCACGCATTTCTGTATGGGCAATGCGCTGGCTCGATTGGAGCTGCGCATCGCCATGGAAGAGATCCTCAAGCGATTCCCGGAGTGGGAGGTCGACTGGTCGAACGCGGTAGCGTCGGAAACCGCCGCGGTCCGCGGGTGGGCCGCGATGCCCACATTCGTCTCCTGATCGGCACAACAAAATCCGCCCTGGCCGGCGCACTGTGGTGCCGTCCAGGGCGGACGTCGAGCGGGCTTGCGGCCGCGCATCAGAAAGGCAGGTCGACGAAACCGCCTGTGGTGTTGGTCTCGTCGTGATTGTCGACGGTGTAGTGCGGTCCGACTGGCGACACGGGCTGTGCCTGAGCCGGCGCTGCGAAGCCGAACACCGCTGCGGCCATCCCACTGGCGATCAGAGTGCCAAATCCGATCTTCTTCATTTTGGTGCCTTCTTCCATATTCGTCGGGCGGTGTTCGAGTCGTGCGGCCCGGACGCCTTCGGTCGGCGGTTAGGTGGTGCATCTTGCCGATCTGACACATCAAACATGGAGGTCAGCGGGATAATTCCGGTGGCAGAAATTGATCTGCGGCTGGCAGAAATGATGCGCTGCCGCGCCGCGAAAAGCGGCGGCGTGCGCACCTCTGAGCGGGCTCCGCGGCAAACTCGTGGATCTACCCTCGGGCAACCACCGCCGCCACGATGCTCATCGCGGGGGCAGCTTTGAGCGCGGGGATCACACCACGGTAGGCAACGCTGAATCCTGCATGAAACATCCTCTCCTGCATAACCCTTGGATCACGCGAGATCGCCGACGCTGGACAAGTGCCAGTCCAAAATTTGAGAGCCGGTCATGAACGCGACGTCGTCGTGGCTGCGGATATGGGCCAGTGCTTCATCGAGGTATCTCAGTCGGTGCGGTACAGCCATGATGTAGGGATGGACCACCAATGCCATGACTCGCGCTGAATCCGCGGAGTCCGCGTAGAGCTGGTCGAACTGGTCGATCGCGCGTTGCCGGTATTCAGAGGCCGGGTGGTGCTGGATCAGCATCATCGCCACGTCATTGCATTCCTGCGTATAGGGGATGCTGGTGATCGGCTTGGTTCGTGTTTTCAGCGCGGTCGGCTGGTCGTCGAGCACCCAGTCACAGACGTATTCGTAGCCCTCTTCGGCGAGGAGGTCCGGTGTTTCCCATGTTTCGGTGAGTCCCGGGCCCAGCCAGCCACGCGGTGCGCGGCCGGTTACGCCGAGAATGGCCTTTGTGGTGGCCTGGATGTCTGCACGTTCGTCGGCTACCTTCTGCATGTTCTTCTGGGTGAAGCCATGCCCGATGAACTCCCACTCGCGATGCAGCGCGGCATCGGTGATCGACGGGTAGGCCTCGATGGCGCTACCGTTGATCGCCAGAACTGCTGGGATTTCGTGTTTGTCGATCACGTTGAGTAGTCGCCAAAATCCGACGCGGTTACCGTATTCGTGCCAGCACCAGTTGGGTATGTCAGGGGTCGGTACACCACCCGCCGGAGGCGACAACACTGTGCGCGGCATCGGTTCGGTGGGCGACCATTCCTCAACATTGACGATCAGCCACACCGCCATGCGCTTGCCATCAGGGAGGCGACGTGCGGGGCGATCGGTGATAGCGCTGTAGCTGATACGTTCGTAGGGCAACATGATTCTCCTGGGGTTGTCAGTCAACGGAAAAGGTGAGCGTCTGCAGGCCGTCGATGCGTACGGTGACGATGTCGCCCGGTGTCAACATCCCGACGCCTGCGGGTGTCCCTGTGTAGATGAGGTCGCCAGGCTTGAGGACGTATTGACGTGACAGTTGGGCGATGATCTCGGGGACGTTCCAGATCATCAGCCCGAGTGTGGTCCGTTGTCGTTCAACGCCGTTGACGGACAATGTCAGTGTCGAGTTCGCGTTGCCGTTCCACCCGCCGGCCGGGGTGATCACACCGCACGGTGCGGAGTGATCGAAGGATTTGCCTGCTTCCCAAGGGCGCATTTGCGCGCGACATTCGCGTTGCCGGTCACGCCGCGTCAGGTCAACGCCCGCGGCGTAGCCGTAGACCAGATCCAGTGCGGTCTCGGCCGACACGGCCGAACCCTCGACCCCGATCGCGACGACAAGCTCGCCTTCGAACTCGAGTTCCTCGGTGTCCGGCGGGTAGTTCACGGTGTCACCGGATCCTACGAGGGCGTCGGTCGGTTTCTGGAAGAAGAAGGGATCGTCACGTTCATCGCCTTCTTTCATTTCTAGAATGTGATCGACGTAGTTCCTTCCGACACAATAGATTCGACGAACGGGAAACTGTATGTCGTTGCCCAGCACCGGGATTGTTGGGGAAATGGACGGCCATAGTGTTGCAGTCATGGGTGTTGCAGACTCCTTGAAGTTGCGGTGCGGTGGTGATTGACGGTGCAGTTGTTCAGCAGAAGCGTGAGTCCGGCGCAGATCAGCGATAGGCCGCTGATTTGGACAAGCCCGGCTGCGATCCATGAGATTGCGGCCACCAGGTCGCTGTAGAGCAGGCCTGCGAATGCCGCGGCGATATAGATGCACGTGATGAACAGGCCCGATGCTTGACTGGTTCGCGAAGGGTCGACGCTTCTCACCAACGATGCGGCGAGAGCGACGTACAGCCCGCTGCTGGCGATGAGTCCGAAGATGAGAGACCAGGCGCACTGCCACCACACTTCTGCGGGTCCGGCGAACAGCGCTGCACCGGCCACGGCCTGCATCAAACAGAGGGCGGTGATGAAGACTTTCGGATTCAAGCGGTCGGTCAACCATCCTCCTAGGGGCGATGCGAAGGCAGCCAGACCGGACAGACTCACTGCCAGGCCGGCATCGCCTGCGCTGAATCCGTGGTGCTCGCGCAGAAAAGTCGCGTACATGCCGATGTAGCCAAAGTCGATGAGGCCGAACAGCGCGGTCACGCCGGCGAGGATGAGCGGGTTTCGGCTTCGAAGTGATGGACCGTCTCCGCCGCGTGGTTGTGCGTCGTCGGTCGGCTCAGGGTTGAGCTCGGTGAGCCGCGGGGACACTACAAACGCGACCATCACGGCCAACGCCAGGCCAAGCATCGCAAAACAGATCATCGGAGCACGCCACGTGTGGTAGCGCTCCAGCAGCGCGACGCCCAGAAGTGGTCCCACGACAGAACCGAGGGCAAAGGCCGTATTGACCGCTCCGATCGCCACGCCGCGTCGCTGGGGAAAGGCGGTGGAGGCAACGGTGAGAATGGCGCCCAGCTGCATCGCTTCGCCGACACCGGAAGCCACACGCCACAGCAGCATGTCGGCAAATCCCAAGCTGACGACCGTCAGCAGAGTTGCCAGCGAGAACAGCGCCGTACCCGCGATAATGGTGCTTTTTCGGCCGTAGCGCTGCAGCGCGTATCCGAGGGGGACGCCGGTGAGCCCCATACCCAGCGCGAACATGGTGGACTGCAAGCCGGCCAGGGACAGTTCGAATTGGTATTCGGTGCGGATGTCTGTGAGTAGTACTGGAAAGATCATCCGGTCCATGGCATTGACCGAGTAAGCCAGCAGAACTGCGGCGAACATGGTCCATGCTGTTGTGCTGGACAGCGGTGTCATGTCCGCGGCGTTGCGGGTGATATTGCGCATGGTCACTTCCGTGTGGTCGGTTCAGCTCTGCCAGTGACCGGCTGCGGCGGCCCGTGCGACGATGGCGTCGCGGCGTGATTGTGCAATCGAGCCGATGTCACGCACCGACGGTTGGGTCAACGCACCGTCATGTTTGAGAATCCGTCCGTCGGCGATGACGGTTTTCACGTTGTCTGTCCTGCCGTTGTAGACAAGCGTTTCGAAGGGATCGCCGACGGGGAGCAGGTTCGGATCTTGACGAATCAGGATGATGTCGGCACGTTTTCCGATGGCGATGGAGCCAGTAGAGTCAGCCAGGCCCAGCCCGTCGGCGGCTTCGATCGTGAACATGCGCAGTAGTTTTCGGGCAGTGATGTCGGTGGATCCGGTACGGGCGCGTTCGACCGACAACACGGTGCGCAGGGCGGTGAATACGTCTGCGGTGGTGGGCATGGCCAGCGTGTCAATCGAGAAGCTCGTCTGGATACCCGCGGCGATGAGCTCGGAGACTTGGGGAAAGCCCATCGTCTGCAGTTCAGTGACGGGGCTCAGCGAGACGGTGGTTCCGGTGCGTGTCAACGCGGCGAGGTCTTCGGTTGAGGCATGTACCGCATGGACGATCTGGACGTCGGGACCGAGGAGCCCTTCGCTGTCGAGCAGCGTCAATCCGCAGCTTTTGCAGCCTCTTTCACGTAGGCATCGGTCACAGTGCATGGTGATGGGTAGCTTGGCTGCACGCGCGTACCGCCATTCTTCGCGATAGACCTCTGGAGTAGTCCGGTAGGGGCCGCGCAAGGCGACTCCGAAGGTGATCCGACCGTCGAGGAGATCCGGGGTCCAGCGCCTGAGCATGGATTGCACGCCATGCAGGTCCATCGGTTCTTCGCTGCCACTGTTGTCCCGCGGACCATAGGAGAATCGACCGCGCAGACCGGCGTCGAGATGTGCGCTGATATTGGCGTCCACGTCGTCAGCGTTGCGGACGTTGTGGTCCCAGTTGTGGACCGTGGTAAACCCAGCGTCGACTGCTTCGGCTAGCCCGAACCGTGCTGCCCAGTAGAAGTCTGACACGTCGTGATGCGGCGCCAACGATCGCTTGACCGTGAAGTAGTCACGGTCTGGCGCATCGCCGACCGTGCCCCGCAGCAGCGAGTTCCACAAGTGCCAATGCGTATCGATGAACCCCGGCAGCACGAAGTGACTGCTTGCATCGATGACAGTTGCGTTGTTGCTGTGCACGTTTGGCCCAATCTCGACGATGGCGCCGTCGTCGATCAGAATGTCGACCGGTTGCGGGTCGTGATCATCCATCGCCACAACCAGGCCATCGCGTATCAGCAGCGTCTGACGGTCTGGGAGGTCCTGCGTGCGGTCGAGGGTCATCGCGATCACTTCCTTACGAGTAGCAGTAGTCCGGCGGCGAACCCGACGGCAATTACGGTTCTTCGCAATCCTTCTGGGGGAATGATGCGCGCGAAGCGCGCCCCGAGGAGCCCACCAGCCAGCCCCGACGCGGCCAGGATGAGCGCCGGAATCCATGCGATCGGGGCACTGACGGCGAAGAAGGCAGCCGATACTGCGCCGACGACCAGCGACAGCCCCGATTTCAAGGCATTCAACCGGCGCAGGGAGTCGTGCCGGAAGACACCGAGTACAGCGAGCATCATGATGCCCAGGCCGGCGGCGAAATATCCCCCGTACAGCGCGACACCGAACTGGGCAGCGCATAAAGGGAGCACACGGGTGGCTGTGGCCACGCGCGAGGTCGACTCGGCACGGCGTTCAACGAGGCTCCGGATTCTGGGCTGGATGAGCATGAGGACTGCCGAACCCAGGACAAGCCAACCCACGATGTCCTGGAAACTGCGGGCCGGCAACGCCATCAGCAGTGCTGAGCCCGCCAGCGCACCAAGAACGGTCACGGCTCCCAACCGAGCCAACACGGGCTTTTGGTCGGCCAGGTCGGCGCGAAATCCTATGCAACCTCCGACGTACCCGGGGACGGTGGCGACGGCATTGGTGACGTTGGCGATGAGGGGGTTGTAGCCGAGGGCGATCAGCGCAGGAAAGGAAATCAACGACCCGCCGCCCGCGATCGTGTTGACCGCTCCAGCGAGCAGCCCGGCTGCCAGCAGTATTGCCCACTGGAAGGGTGTGGTACTCGTCACCGTCACGGCATGCACTGTATGCAATGCATGCAGAAAACGTCAATAGCCCCTCCGGCCTTTCGGGGGCTGTGTACAGTCGGCCCATGCCTCCGACCGCTGCAGCAGACAGCGCCCAGACCGTCTACGTCGCACTGCGGCATCGACTGTCAGCCGGCCGGTACGCGCCTGGTGATCGGCTGACCGAGGTCGAACTAGCCGAGGAACTCGGCGTCTCCCGAACCCCGGTTCGAGAAGCGCTCCAACGGCTTCACGCCGACGGCCTGGTCTCACGCGCGGGACGTGGGGCCGTGGTGGCCGGCCTATCGACAAAGGAACGACGCGATCTCTACCAGGTGCGCGAAGTACTTGAGCAGTTGGCCGCGAGGTCAGCAGCCCAACGACAGTCCGAGGGTGAACTCGCTCCCGTGGTGCTGAAAAACCTGCGACTCAAAGCAGAGGCGATCAACGAAGCCGTCGCCGCCGGGGAACCGCGCGAAGTCGCCCAGCGCAACTTCGAGTTGCATCGCCAAATCGCCGAGGCGGCCGACAATCCGATGCTGCACGACTTCCTAGGGCGGGCGTGGGACCGAATCGCCGTGTCAGCGGTGTCCAATCTGACTGATCCTGAATGGGCCGCGGCAGTGTCCGAACAGCACGATGCCATCATCGATGCCATCGCCGCCGGCGATCCCGACGCCGCCGCCGCCGCGATGGCCCACCACATACACGCTGCAGCCAACCGTGACCCTGCCGTGGAGAACACATGACAGGACCTATCCAAGCCACGGCAGCCTGCCACTGTCACCGGCGACAAGCAGTCGCTGGTGCGATGGCACCGACGTCCTGACTCGACGCTGGCCGGCGGCGCGCTTCAGCTGAGCCTTCTTTCGCGGTTTCCACATAGGCGTCGCTCACTGAGGCCTTGTGGTGCAAGGCTTTACAAATTCAAGCTCTACAGCGGGATCCAGATTCCGGGCCCGTTCCAGAAGCCCCACGCATTCACATTGGGATTCCAGACCACCTGAGCCCACGGCGCCCAGAACGGCGGCGGCGGTGGCGGCGGCGCCCAGTCCGGTACGCCGTATCCGTATGGCGCGCCGGCAAAGTTGTCGTCCCAATCGTGGCAGTTGTTCCAGTCCGAGTTGTTACCCCAGCCCTGGTCCCACCGATCACCCGGGCACCAGTGATGGTGGTCTGTCGGGGCCGGAGCAGGGACGGCCTGAGCGATACCGGTGGTCAGTCCGAGGCCGGACAATCCCAGAGCCCCGGCAGCCAGCGCGGTGGCGCAGGCCCGGACCCACGGTCTTGTCATCTTGACGGTATTCATACTCCAAGGATTGCCCTCAGAGATTATCCAAAACACCTATTGCGAGCCTTGTGGCCGCCAAAGTAGTTGTCAGTAGCTACTTTTCAGCGAGTTGGCCGAAAGCACTCAGCAGCTGCCCAGCGGGCCCCCATGTCAGCCAACCGCGATCAGGTCGGCCGGCACCGACCGGATCGACATGACGCCGCACCGGAATGCCTCGGTGCTGCCCACGACCGCATCGCGGGCGTCGACCGCCGTCAACGCTTGTGCCTTGAAAGCACGTGCGGCCGCGGATAATTCGTGAAGTACGGGGCTGACACTCAACTCATCGGGACAACCGTCACCCCACAGGGTCACCTCGGTGCGGCCCTGTTCCAGGGCGTTGAGCACCCCTTGACGCACCCGGTCGTCGGTGTTGAACAACTCGGCGGCGACTGCGACGGTATGGGGATGCGGCCGGTCATCCCACGATTCCAGCACGCTTTCCAGATCCAAGGTTTCGACGCCGAGGATATCCAGCGGACGGACATCCTCGTCGATGCCGATGAGTACCGTGACGTCCCAGCCGGCCATCACCCGGTCGACGAGCCAGCCTCCGGCGAACTTCACCGCATCGACGACGCGGGGAGCCACCACATCGAGCCGATACCGCATATCGTCCTCGGCTCTCACTGGTCGGCCGCTGTGCCGGGCGCCTCGATCTCCCGGGCCAGCATCTGCGCGTAGCCCTTGAATACGTCCACCAGCGGTAGTGAGGGATCGAGTAACCACGAGGTCTCCATTCCGTTTACGAAGGCGAGAATCTCCACGGCCTTGTTGGCCGCGTCGAAATCTGGGCGGTAACGGCCGCTGTCCTGGCCGCGGCGGAGGATGTCGGCGACGATGGCTCGGGCGTCCTGCTGGCGCTTGAGCAGCCGGTCGTGCAGCGGTGCATCGGGCTGGATGTTCTCCACGAGAAGCACGGTGAAGGTGCCTACCAGCTCGGGCGCTCGCTCGAAACGTTCTGCGACCCTGGTGATCTCCTCCGCGAGGTCACCTGACCGGTCGGCGTGAATATCGTCGTCGTAGTCGCGGGCGTCGAGCACCGCATTGAGCAGTTGTTCCTTGGATTCGAAATGGTGCAGCAGGCCCGCCGGCGTGACACCGGCCGCTTTGGCGATCTGAGCCAGGGACGTGTTGCGCCATCCGTTGCGGGCCAGCAGCCTCTCTGCGACGGAAAGGATCCGCTGTTTGCGGTCCTCGCCCTTCGCGAGCAGCGACTCGTACGGCCGCGCCGCTGGACCCTCAGAAACCGATGCCACCGAACTCCCTGACACTCCGGCCAAAACCAACCTAGTGAACACACAGTAGGTAGGTTTTTCGACTGTGACAAGGGTCTCACCGGGAATACTTTCGTGACGCCTATCTCACAATGTGTAACGCGCGATTGCTGGCCCGTACCTAGAGGCCCAGCGATTTGGCGATGATCACCTTCATCACTTCGCTGGTCCCGGCGTAGATCCGGGCCACGCGTGCATCGGTGTACAGCCGGGCGATCGGGTACTCCAACATGTAGCCGTACCCGCCGAACAATTGCAGGCATCGATCGATCACCCGGGCCTGCATCTCGGTGCAGAAGAGCTTGACGCGTGCCGCGTCGGCGCCGGACAGTTCGCCGTCGACATGCAGAGCAACCGCACGGTCCAGCATCGCCTGGGCCGCTTCGACCTCCGTCGAGCAGGCCGCGAGTTCGAACTTGGTGTTCTGAAACGACGCGACCGGGGTTCCGAACGCCTTGCGATCCTTGGTGTAGTCGATCGCCGCGGCTATGGCCGAGCGGGCCTGGGCCACCGACCCGACCGCCACGGTCAGCCGTTCCTGGGGCAGGTTGTGTCCCAGATAGCTGAACGCCTCCCCTTCCGCACCGAGCATGTTGGCTGCCGGCACCCGCACATCGGCGAAAGACAGCTCAGCGGTGTCCTGGACCTTGCAGCCCATCTTTTCCAGTTCCCGACCCCGCGTGAAGCCGGGCATCCCGTCCTCGACGACCAGCAGCGTCAATCCCCTGCGCCGGTTCTCCGGGTCGGTCGAGGTGCGCGCGACGACGATGACGAGATCGGCCTGGGAGCCTCCGGTGATGAACGTCTTGGCGCCATTGAGCACATACTCGTCCCCGTCGCGCACGGCCGTGGTCCGCATGCCGGCGAGGTCCGACCCTGTGCCCGGCTCCGTCATCGCCACCGCGGTCAGCAGCGACCCGTCGGCCAGCCCTGGAAACCAGCGCTGGCGTTGTTCGTCGTTCGCATAGCGCAGGAAGTACGGCAGGATCACCTCGGTTTGGGTGCGCACCGTCGATAGCGTGACGAGCGCCCGGGCCGCCTCCTCCTGCAGCACGACGTTGTAGCGGTAGTCGGTGATCCCCGCTCCGCCGTATGCCTCGGGGATGGCCATACCCAGCATGCCCAGTGCGCCCATCTGTTTGAAGACGTCGCGCGGCATGCGGCCGGCCTTCTCCCATTCGGGATAGGACGGGACGACTTCCTTTTCGACGAAATCCCGTGCCAGCGCCCGAAACGCCTCGTGGTCGTCGGTGAACAGGTTCCGCTGCACTCGATCTCCTCAGCCGACGAGTTCGACCAGCGTGGCGTTGGCGGTACCGCCGCCTTCGCACATGGTCTGCAACCCGTATTGAATTCCGTTGTCGCGCATGTGGTTGATCATCCGAGTCATCAGGACCGCACCCGACGCTCCGAGCGGATGGCCCAGCGCGATCGCTCCGCCGAGCGGATTGAGCTTGGCCTCGTCGGCACCGGTTTCGGCGAGCCAGGCCAATGGCACGGGTGCGAACGCTTCGTTGACCTCGAACACCCCGACCTCGTCCAACCGCACGCCCGCTTTGTGCAGCACCTTCTCGGTCGCCGGAATCGGGCCGGTCAGCATCAAGACCGGATCAGCGCCGGTGACGGCGCCGGCCCGGTACCGCACGATCGGTGAAAGTCCCATCGCCACAGCGTTTTCCTCGGTCATCACCAGCAGCGCCGCCGCCCCGTCGGAGATCTGCGACGAGTTGCCGGCGTGGATCACACCGTCGTCGGTGAACGCGGGCTTGAGTCCCGCCAGCTTTTCAACGGTGGTCCCCCGCCGCACACCCTCGTCGTCCACTACGGGGTCACCGTCATCGGGGAACACCGTGATCATCTGCGTCTCGAAAGCGCCGCTGTCCTGCGCGGCGGCGGCCCGCTCATGCGACGAGACGGAATACTCGTCGAGCTGCGTCCGGCTGAAATCCCACTTCTGCGAGATCATTTCAGCCGAGATGCCCTGGTTGAACGCGAATCCCTTGTACCGGTCGAGCACCTTCGGTCCATACGGTTGCCCGGTGGCGCGTGCCGCGCCCAGCGGGACGCGGCTCATCACCTCGACCCCGCCGGCGACCACGACGTCCTGTTGGCCCGACATCACCGCCTGCACCGCGAAATCCAGCGCTTGCTGGCTGGATCCGCAGGCCCGGTTGACCGTCGTCCCCGGGATGTGTTCGGGCCAGCCGGCCGCGAGCACCGCAAAACGACCGATGTTGCTCGACTGATCACCGACCTGCGAGACGCAGCCCCAAACCACGTCGTCGATGATGTCGGGGCTGATACCCGCGCGCTCGACGAGTGCGTCGAGCACGAGTGCGGAGAGGTCAGCGGCATGGAAACCGGACAGCCCGCCGTTGCGCTTGCCGACGGGAGTGCGTACGGCTTCGACGATGACGGCTTCACGCATATCAATTGCTCCGATCTCTGGTGCTCGGGTAGGCCGGGCCGATCGCGCCCTGTTGGCGCAGGACGTCGATCTGGGCGGCGGACAGACCCATATCGGTCAGGATGGCATCGGTGTGCTCGCCCAGGCCAGGAACCGCGCCCATCGGTTGTTCGAATCCGGTGATCACCGGCGGCGGCAGCAGCGCACTGATCTCCCCGTTTGGGGTGGTGACGGGGCGCCACCGGTCCCGGTCCTTGAGGTGTTGGTGGCTGATCACTTCGCTGGGCCGGTTGTATCGCGAGTTGCCGATTCCGGCCGCGTCGGCGATCCGCTGGATCTCGGCGAGATCGTGTTGTGCGCACCAGGATCCGATCGCTTGGTTGAGGACGTCGCGGCCCGCGCAGCGGTCGGAATTGGTGGCGAACCGGTCATTGTCGGCCAGGTCCGGTCGGTCGATGATGTCCCGGGCCAGCCGTTGCCATTCCCGGTCGTTGGTGGTGCCCAGCACCACCGTCTGATGGTCACGCGTCGTGAACGCCCCGTATGGAGCGACGGCCGGCGAGCTCATGCCCAGCGGCTGCTGGTCGATGCCGGAGTGCTGGGTGTATGTCAGCGGGTAACCCATGATGTCGGTCATGGTGTCGAAGAGGCTGACCGCGACGGCGGGTGCCGAAGCCCCGGTCGGCCGCTGGGCCCGGCCGATGAGCAACGCCATGATCGACAGCGCGGCATATAGGCCCGTCGAGATATCGGCCACGGGCGGACCGGGTTTGGCAGGCATGTTCGGGTGGCCGGTCACCGCGCACGCTCCGGATTCGGCTTGCACCAGCAGGTCGTAGGCCCGCTTGTGCGACAGCGGGCCGCCGGTGCCGTATCCGTCGATCTCGACGGGGATCAGCTGCGGATGACGCTGGGCCAGGTCCGCAGGCGCCAGGCCCATGCGGGCGGTCGCGCCAGGAGCCAGATTCGAGACCAGTGCGTCGGCGCCGTCGAGTAGCTGGTGCAGGACGTCCAGTCCCCCGGCCGTCTTCAGGTCCAGGGTGATGGACTCCTTGCCTCGGTTGGCCCAAACGAAGTGCGCTGCAAGGCCGTTCACGACATCGTCGTAATCACGGGCGAAGTCGCCACCGTTCGGGTTCTCCACCTTGATGACACGCGCACCGAAATCGGCCAGCACGCGGGTGCACATCGGCGCGGACACCGCCTGTTCGAGCGCAACGATCCTGATCCCGGCCAGCGGTGCGGTCTGAGATTCGCTCACAGGCTCACATAACCATGCCGCCATCGACCGGAAGCACCTGCCCGGTGATGTACGACGCGGCATCGGAGGCCAGGAAGACGAACGCGCCGGCCACCTCGTCAGCCTCGGCCCACCGCTTGAGCGGAATCCGGTTCATCATGTTCGCCGCGAACTTCTCGTTGGTGCGGATCGTCTCGGTCATCGGCGTCGCCGCCAACGGGGCAAGCGCATTGACCATGACGTTCCTGGGCGCCAGTTCCCGCGCCAGGGATTTGGTGAACCCGATGATGCCGGCCTTGGCCGCCGAGTAATTGACCTGCCCGAGAGTCCCGGTGATGCCCGCCGCGGAGGTCACGTTGATGATGCGCCCCGTGCCGTCGGTCGGAAGATGGGACAGCGCGGCCTGAGTGACGTGGAAGGTGCCCATGACATGGATGTCGAATGTCAGCCGAAAGGTCGCGTCGGTGAGCTTCGGGAACATCGCCGGGGATGTGACGCCGGCGTTGTTGACCACGATGTGCAGGTGACCCTCACCCAACCCGGCTGCCTGCGCCGCGGCGGCGACCGCGGCGTCGCGGTCGCTGACATCGAGCGGGGCGCTGTCCGCCTTGCCTCCTTCAGCGGTGATCCGCTCGGCGACCGCAGCGGCCGCCTCACCGCTGATGTCGGTGACGAGTACCGCCGCACCGGCCGCGGCCAGCGCCTCGGCCACGGCAGCCCCGATGCCGGCGCCCGCCCCGGTCACCAGTGCCGACCGTCCGGTCAGGTTGAAGTAGGTTCGCATCGGACGAGTTGTCTCCCTAGTAGCTCTTGGGCAGGCCGAGGACATTTGCGCCGAGGAAGTTCAGGATCATCTCCTGGCTCACCGGCGCGATCTTCATCAGCCGGGACTCGCGGAAGAACCGGGAGATGTTGTATTCCTCCGAATAGCCCATCCCGCCGTGGGTCTGCAGTGCGCGGTCCGCAGCTTCGAATCCTGCGTCGGCGCACAGGTATTTGGCCATGTTGGCTTCTTTGCCGCACGGCTTGCCGTTGTCGTAGAGCCACGTCGCCTTGCGCAGGATCAACTCGGCGGCGTCGAGGCGGGCTAACGAGTCAGCGAGCGGGAACTGGATGCCCTGGTTCATGCCGATGGGCCGGTCGAACACGACACGCTCGCTGGCGTATTGCACGGCCCGGGCCAGAGCCACCCGCCCGATGCCCAGGGCTTCGGCGGCGATGAGCATCCGCTCGGGGTTGAGCCCGTGCAGGATGTACGAAAAGCCTTTGCCCTCTTCGCCGATCCGGTGCTCGACGGGTATGCGCAGATCGTCGATGAACAGTTCGTTGGAGCTGACGGCATTGCGCCCCATCTTGCGGATCGGCCGGATCTCGACGTGATCGCGGTCCAGGTCGGTGAGGAACAACGACAGCCCGTCCGTCGGCTTCTGCACGTCCTCACGCGGCGTCGTACGGGTCAGCAGCAGGATCTTCTCGGACTCGAGCGCCTTGGAGATCCACACCTTGCGCCCGTTGACGACGTAACTGTCCCCGTCCCGTTTCGCGAACGTGGTGATACGCGAAGTGTCCAGGCCTGCACCGGGTTCGGTGACACCGAAACACACATGCAGATCGCCGTTGACGATGCGCGGCAGGGTCGCGGCTTTCATGTCCTCGGAGCCGAACACCACTACCGGTTGCATGCCGAAGATCGACATGTGGATGGAGCTGGCGGCGTTCATCCCACCGCCGGACCGGGCCACCTCCTCGGCGAGGATGGTCGCCTCAGTGATGCCGAGACCGTGGCCGCCGTATTCCTCGGGGATGGTCATGCCCAGCCAGCCGCCCCCGGCGATGGCGTCGTAGAACTCCTGCGGGAACTCGTGCGCCTGGTCTTTTTCCATCCAGTAGTGGTCGTCGAACTTGGCCGCCAGCTCCGCGACAGACGCCCGGATGAGCTGCTGGTCCTCGGTCAGTGCGAAGTTCATCCCACCCGACACGTTGCGGTTGCCCCTTCAGTCCCGCGCGCCGGCAACGGCTTTGGCGTTCGCCTGGAAATCGGCGAACGTCGTGCCGGTCTTCTCCTTGTGACTCAGCGCACGGATCGACACGTCATGGCCCTCGGCAGCCTTACGCAGCGCGCCGACGGTGGCTTGGTCTCTGGGAACATGCGCGAACGGGTCGAAGTGGTAGAGCCGCATCGCATTCTCGTGGGTGATCTTGTTGATCTCGTCGTCGGGCACGTCGTACGTGTCGAACACCGCGGCCAGTTCTTCCGGCGCACCGGGCCACATCGAGTCCGAGTGCGGGTAGTCCATTTCCCAGCAGATGTTGTCGATGCCGATCTCGTGGCGGTTCTTCACGCCGATCGGATCGGAGATGAAGCACGTCATGAAATGTTCCCGGAACACCTCCGAGGGCAGCTTGCCGCCGAAGTTCTGATGCGTCCACGTCGAGTGCATGTCATAGGTCCGGTCTACCCGGTCCAGGAAGTAGGGGATCCAGCCGGTGCCACCCTCCGACAGCGCGATCTTGAGGTCCGGGTACGCCTTGATGGGCGCCGACCAGAGCAGGTCGGCAGCGGCCTGCACGATGTTCATCGGCTGCAGCGTGATCATCACGTCCATCGGCGCATCGGGCGCGGTGATCGCGAGCTTGCCCGACGATCCGATGTGCACGTTCATCACGGTGTCGGTGTCACACAGCGCTTCCCACAACGGTTTCCAGTACTCCAGATCATGGAAGCTGGGATAGCCCAGGGTCGACGGATTCTCGGTGAAGGTCAGTGAGTGCACACCCTTCTTCGACACGCGGCGCACCTCGTCGGCACATAGTTGGGGGTCCCAGATGGCCGGCAGCGCCATCGGGATGAACCTGCCCGGATTCGACCCGCACCACTCGTCGATGTGCCAGTCGTTGTAGGCCCGGACCAGCGCCAGAGAGAAGTCCGAATCATCGGTTGCGAACAGACGCGCGGCGAATCCCGGGAACGACGGGAAGTTCATCGTCGCGAGCACCCCGCCGGCGTTCATGTCCTTGACTCGCTCGTCGGGGTCGTAGCAACCCTTGCGGATCTCGTCGAGCCCCTGCGGTTCCAGGCCGTACTCCTCCTTGGGCCGGCCCGCGACCGCATTGAGCGCCACATTGGGGATCACGGTGTCGCGAAACTGCCAGATGTCCGAGCCGTCGGGGTTGTGCACCAATCGCGGCGCCTCGTCCCGATACTTGGCGGGCAGATGATTGGCGAACATGTTCGGCGGTTCGATGATGTGGTCATCCACGCTGATCAGAATCATGTCGTCTTTGTTCATGGCGTCTCGTTCCCTCCGACAACTGGTTCTCTAGATCAGAAAACTATCTTCTCTTCTGACGAGAATCAATGTCCGAGATAGTTGACAAGCCGAATCGTCCCCGCCAGTGGCCGAGTTGAGGCCTTCCCATTGACCGAGCGCGGGAAAGATGGAAATCTGTTGGTCAGAAATGAGAATGTGATTCTCATAGCGAGCCGATGACAGGAGACGGTACGTGCGCCTGCCCCCATTGCCCGCCGATCAGTGGGACGACGAGGTGCTCCGCGCGCTGTCGGTCATGCTCCCCGCGGAACGGCTCAATCCCCGGGGCGCGGGCGTCGCACTGTCCACCCTGGCGCGCCACCCGCAGCTGACCAAGGCGTTCCTGCGATTCAGCAATCACCTGCTGTTCCGGTCGACGTTGCACCCCAGACTGCGCGAGCTGGCGATCCTGCGGATCGCCCACCGCAGGCACTGCGAATACGAATGGGCCCACCACGCCTTCATCGGAAAGGCCGAAGGGCTCACCGACGCCGAGATCGCGGCCGTCCGGCGCGGAGAAGCCGCCGACCCCTTCGACCAGACCGTGCTCGACGCCGTCGACGAACTCGACGAACATTCGCGCATCACCGACGAGACCTGGGCGGCGCTCAGCCGGCGATTCGATGAGCGCCAACGCATGGACCTGGTTTTCACCGTCGGCGGCTACGGCCTGATGGCCATGGCTTACAACACCTTTGGTATCGAGCCGGAATCCGGCACCGAACCTGAAGAAAGAGGGTAGACAGTTGGCACACTTCCCGAAGCCGGATGTCGGCAGCTGGACCGAGAACTGGCCCGAGCTCGGCACGGCGCCCGTCGATTACACCGATTCCATCGATCCCGAACAGTGGAAGCTGGAGCAGCAGGCCATCTTCCGCAGGCTCTGGCTGCACGTCGGCCGGGTCGAACGGTTGCCCAAGACCGGCAGCTACTTCACCCGCGAAATGCCGTCGGTCGGTGCAGGCACCTCGATCATCGTCAACAAGGACAAAGACGGCACTGTTCGAGCCTTCTACAACATGTGCCGGCACCGCGGTAACAAGCTCGTCTGGAACGACTATCCGGGCCAGGAAGTATCGGGCAGCTGCCGGCAGTTCACCTGCAAGTACCACGCGTGGCGCTATGCACTCAACGGTGACCTGACATTCATCCAGCAGGAACAGGAGTTCTTCGACGTCGACAAGGCCGACTACCCGCTCAAGCCGGTGCGCTGCGAGGTGTGGGAAGGCTTCATCTTCGTCAACTTCGACGACGACGCCGAGCCGCTGCGAGATTATCTCGGCGACTTCGCAAAAGGCTTGGAGGGCTATCCCTTCCACGAGATGACCGAGGTGTACAGCTACCGGTCCGAGATCAAGGCCAACTGGAAGCTGTTCATCGACGCGTTCGTCGAGTTCTACCATGCGCCGATCCTGCACATGAAGCAGGCGACGCCGGAAGAAGCCGCGAAATTGGCCAAGGTCGGCTTCGAAGCGCTGCACTACGACATCAAGGATCAGCATTCGATGATCTCGTCATGGGGTGGCATGAGCCCGCCGAAGGATCTCAGCATGGTCAAGCCCATCGAGCGGATCCTGCACAGTGGACTGTTCGGACCGTGGGATCGCCCGGACATCAAAGGCATCCTGCCCGACGAATTGCCGCCCGCCGTCAACCCGGCACGCCAGAAAACCTGGGGCCAGGACTCGTTCGAGTTCTTCCCCAATTTCACCCTGCTGCTGTGGGTTCCGGGCTGGTACCTCACGTACAACTACTGGCCGACCGGCGTCGACACCCACATCTTCGAGGCGAACCTGTACTTCGTCCCGCCGAAGAACACCCGCCAGCGGCTCAGCCAGGAACTGGCCGCTGTCACGTTCAAGGAGTACGCGCTGCAGGACGCCAACACCCTGGAGGCCACCCAGACCCAGATCGGCACCCGGGCGGTCACCGAATTCCCGTTGTGCGATCAGGAGATCCTGCTGCGACACCTGCATCACACCGCACACAAATACGTCGACGAGTACAAGCTGCGGCAGGCCGCCAAGGCCGCCACCAACGGAGAGGTAGCGCATGTCTGAGACCACGCAGGCCCTGCTGCCCGCCGAATTCGCCGATCTGGAGCGGTTTTCCGATTGGATCCTGCCCACCGAGCCGGAACGCTACGCCAAGCGGCTGGCCTCGACCATGGCCGAGATGCAGGAGCTCTACGACGTGGGCATGGCCCGCCTGGAAGAGGTCATGGTCTACCTCGACGCGCGGTTCCCGTTGCACGCCATGCCCGACGACGCCAAGCGGCTCATGCACTTGATGCAGTCGGTGGTGATGGTCAGCTTCCCGGTCGAGGTGTGGAAGCAGCCGCGTGTGCTCGACAGCGGCGCGGCGTGGGTCGAGCTCGTGCGGGAGCCGGTGGTCTGACCCGTGATCACGCTCAAGGCGGCCGGGCTGCTCGACGTCGATGCCGGGGTGATCGTCCGCCCTGGCATCGTCCGTGTCGAGGACGACCGCATCGTCGGGATCGGCGATCCCATTCCGGACGATTCCGAAGTCATCGATCTGGGTGACTCGATCCTCTTGCCCGGCCTGATGGACATGGAAGTCAATCTGCTGATGGGCGGCCGTGGAGAGAACCCTGGCCTGTCCCAGGTGCAGGACGATCCCCCGACGCGGGTACTACGGGCAGTCGGCAATGCCCGCCGCACGCTGCGTGCCGGGTTCACCACCGTCCGCAACCTGGGCCTGTTCGTCAAGACCGGCGGGTACCTGTTGGATGTCGCCCTGGGCAAAGCGATCGACGCCGGGTGGATCGACGGTCCGCGCATCGTGCCCGCCGGGCACGCCATCACGCCGACCGGTGGCCATCTCGACCCGACGATGTTCGCTGCGTTCATGCCGGGTGTGCTCGAGCTGACCATCGAGGAAGGCATCGCCAACGGCGTGGACGAGATTCGCAAGGCGGTGCGCTATCAGATCAAGCACGGCGCCCAGCTGATCAAGGTGTGCTGCTCCGGAGGTGTCATGTCGCTGACCGGCGAGGCCGGGGCCCAGCACTATTCGGACGAGGAGCTGAGGGCCATCGTCGACGAGGCCCACCGCCGCGGCCTGCGGGTCGCCGCGCACACTCATGGCGCCGAGGCGGTCAAACACGCGGTGGCCTGCGGAATCGACTGCATCGAACACGGCTTCCTGATGGACGACGAGGCCATCAAGATGCTCGTCGCCAACGACCGCTTCCTGGTCACCACCCGACGACTGGCCCAGGCCATGGATGTGTCCACGGCACCGAAAGTGCTGCAGGACAAGGCGGCCGAGATGTTCCCGAAGGCCGAGACATCCATCAAGGCCGCCTACGAGGCCGGCGTGAAGATCGCCGTGGGCACCGATGCCCCGGCCATCCCGCACGGCCGCAACGCCGATGAACTCGTCACCCTGGTCGAATGGGGCATGCCGCCCGCGGCGGTACTGCGTGCCGCCACCGTGGTCGCCGCAGAGCTGATCAACACCGACGACCGCGGCCGACTCGCCGAAGGTCTCCTCGCCGACATCATCGCGGTACCCGGCGATCCGCTGGAGGACATTCGCGTTACACAGACAGTGAACTTTGTAATGAAGGGAGGTAAGGTCTACCGCAATGAGTACGCCACGAACTGACGACCTCGTCGAGATCCAGCAGTTACTGGCCCGCTATGCCGTCACCATCACCCAAGGTGACATCGACGGCTTGATCACCGTGTTCACACCGGATGGCAGCTACAGTGCTTTCGGCGAAACCTATGCGCTGCAACGGTTCCCGGCGCTGGTCGACGCAGCCCCCAAGGGGCTGTTCATGACCGGGACGGCGCTGGTGACCTTCGACCCCGACAATCCCGATGCCGCCACCGGAACCCAGCCGCTGTGCTTCATCGAGCACTCCGCGCACGATATGCGCATCGGGTACTACAACGACACCTACGTGCGCACCGAGAACGGCTGGCGACTGAAGACCCGCGCCATGACCTTCATCCGCCGCAGCGGCGTGCATGACCACGGCAAACCACACGCGATCGGCCGGCCCTCATCGTGACCGAACTGTACGAGCCCGCCACCTTCCGAACGGCGTTACAGACTTGGCTGGCCGACAATGATCTGACGCCTCTCGATGACCACACCCTCGCGGGCCACATGCGGCAGTTCGCCCGGGTGCAGAACGCGCTCTACGACGCAGGCTGGAGCCGCTACGGCTGGCCCGAGAGTGCCGGCGGGCTCGGCGGCCCGGCGATGTTGCGGGCCATCGTCGGCGAGGAGGTCGTGGGGCGCCGACTCGTCGAACCCGGACCGTACTCGATGCTGGAAGTCTTGGCGCCGACCATGATCCACTACGCGCCCACCGAATTGGCCGCCGAGATGGTGCCGAAGCTGCTGTCCGGCGAAGAGCAATGGTGCCAAGGGTTCTCCGAACCAGGTTCGGGCAGCGACCTGGCGTCATTGACCACCCGCGCGGTGATCGACGGCGACAAGTGGGTCATCAACGGCCAGAAAGTGTGGACCAGCTTCGCGCAGTACTCACACCGCTGCATCCTGCTGGCGCGCACCGGTGACGCGGAAACCCCCGACCACCAAGGCATCACGGCCTTCTTCGTCGACACCGACAGCCCGGGCATCACCGTGCGTCCCCTGCGCACCATGCACGACGTCGACGAGTTCTGCGAGGTGTACTTCGACGACGTGGTGGTCGACGCCGGCCGGATGCTGGGCAGGCCCGGCGACGGCTGGCAGCTTGCGATGGATCTGCTGCCCTATGAGCGGTCGACGTGTTTCTGGCAGCGCATCGCTTACCTGTACGCGCGGTTCGACGCGCTGATCGGCGAGGCGAAAAACCTTGGTGCCGTGTCCGACTCCGATCTGGGTGCAGCCTATTTGGCATTGCACACGCTGCGCTGCCGGTCACGGGCCACGCAGCACCGACTGGCGGACGGGCACACGCTCGGGCCCGACACCTCCATCGACAAGGTGCTGCTCGCGAGCGCCGAGCAACAGCTCTACGACACCGCCCGCGATCTGCTGCCCGGCGTCATCGAACTCGAAGACACCGACTGGCGCACCGAGTACCTGTATTCGCGGGCGGCCACCATCTACGGCGGCACGGCCGAGGTGCAGCGCAACATCATCGCGCGCCGTCTGCTGGATCTCGGGAAGGATTGACCGGTGGATCAAGAGTCCCTCGACCTGCTCGAGGACGCGTTGCGCAAAACGATGCTCTCGGTCTCGGGGGCCGAGCTGGACGCTGCGCTGGCCGAACTCGGCTGGGCCGACATGCTCGCCGACATGCCCGACGTCGCGATACCGCTGGTGTTCCGCCTGCTCGGCGAAACCGGCTCGCACGCTTCGATTCTCAATGACGTGATGCTGGAGACCATCGGCGGGCTGCCGGGCGGAACCCCGCCGATGCCCTACGCCGGGGGTAGTTGGGTGGTGTGGGAACGCCGGCCCAATGACTGTCCGACCCTGGGCGGACTGCCGTTACGGCCTGTCCCTGACGGCGAGCTCATGAGGATGGGCGAAGCGCGTCGCGCGGTGGGCTGGTGGCTCGTGGGTTCGGCCCGCGCCATGCTGGCCCTGGCTCGCCGTCATGCGGTGGACCGCGTGCAGTTCGGCAAGCCGATCGCGGCGTTCCAGGCCGTCCGGCATCGGCTGGCCGAGACCCTCGTGACCATCGAAGGCGCCGAGGCGACGTTGATCCTGCCCGGCACCGACAACCCGGATCTCACGGCCATGCTGGCCAAAGCGGCGGCAGGCAAGGCCGCGTTGACCGCTGCCAAACACTGCCAACAAGTGCTCGGCGGCATCGGCTTCACGGCCGAACATGAGCTGCACCGGCATGTGAAACGTGCCCTGGTGCTCGACGGATTACTCGGCAGCTCACGGGAACTCACGCGCAAAGCCGGAGCAGGGCTGCGGGCCCGTGGATCGGCTCCACGTTTGGCGCAGCTGTAACCTCAGCACCCGCGGCAACCCCTGCACCGCGAACGTGCGTGTCTGTTGGTCAACACGCCGGTACTTGCCAGCCGTTCGCGCACCCTCGCGCCAGCTGAGCGTGCGCAAAATTGGGCTCGCCGCCCGCGTGTTGGCCAACAGACACGCACGTTCGCGGTGCAAAAGGGGCACGAGGGGCACGCTAGAGGGGCTCGGCGAACACGGTGGCGGTGCTACGCCCACGCAGCACGGTCGACCCTCGCACCGCCCAGCGCCTGCTTTCACCGGCGTCGGCGCGAGCCAATGCCGCGCCCGAGCACAGAACGGTGGAATCCCAGTCCTTGGCGTGGTCGGCGAGCCGTGCCGCCTCGTTGACGGCATCGCCGATCACGGTGTACTCGTACCGGTTCTCGGCACCGATGTTGCCGGCGAACACCGAACCGCAGGACACCCCGACACCGAATTCGATGTCGGGCAGGGCATTCAGGCCGGGCACCAGGGCCCGGGCGGCCTCAAGTGCCGAAGTGGCCGGATTGTCCAATGGCAGCGGCGCACCGAACACTGCGAGTACCGCGTCGCCCTCGAACTTGTTGATCAGTCCGCGATGTCGTTCCACCGTGTCGACGACGATCTTGAAGAAGCCATTGAGCAGCTCTGCCACCTCCTGCGGCGGGCGGGATGCGCCGAGCGCCGTGGAGCCCACCAGGTCCACATAGAGCACGGCCGCCTCGCGGACATCGCCACCCACTGCATCATCCTGCTGCAGCGCGTGCCGTGCCACGTCGACGCCGACATAGCGACCGAACAACTCCCGCAACCGGTTTCGCTCGGCCAACCCCGCGACCATCCGGTTGAAGCCGTACTGCAACCTGCCGATCTCCGATGGCTCGTACACCTTGACCGATACGCCCGACCACCCGCGCTCGACCGCTTTCATCGCGAGCACCACGTCGTGCACCGGGTCGGCGATCGAACGGGCCACCAGTACCATCGACCGCAGCCCGAAAACCAACGAGATTCCGGCGAGCACCAGCACAGCGGCCTCCACCGGCGCGGTCTTCTGCACGAACCAGCCGTTGGAACGGGCCAGCACGATCAACGCTATCCCGACGGTCGGCAGGCCGCTGAACAGCGTCCAGATGGTCAGCAGCCGGCCCTGTATGCCAGGCATCGTCGCGCTCGTCGCCGACGCTCCGGTGAGTGAGGCCGCGACGATCGGTCGCAACATGCGTTGCGTCACCAGGAATCCCATGCAGGCCGCCGCCACGCCACCAAACAGGATGGCCCCACCCATCACATACGCCACCCCGCCACCGGCCCCGAGATTCACCACGGTGTAGACCGCGGCGCTCACGGCCCAGGTACCGAACTGAATGACCGCTTGGCGCGGACCTATCCGCATCGCTGCCCGCTGTTGCGCCGGCGTCGGCGGCGTCCCTGACGCGAACCAGGCGAAGGTGGGATACACGTTGAAGTAGCCGACGACCGTGTCGACCACCCCGGCACCGACCATCAGCGCGACCAACGCGACCAGATTGGCCTGGGTCAGCAGCTGACGCGCATCGCCGACGGTGTTGCGGCTGAGCGCCAGCACCACGAGCGTGACGGCCGCGGCGGCGGTGATCTGTGCGTAGGTCTGCCCAGTCGCGTACCGCACACTGAGCCGGATCGCGCCCATATCGCGGAGCTACTTGATGTTCGCCTTCATGTCGTCGAGGTTGACCAGAACCGGCCATCCGCCGACGCTCAGCGCGTTGCCGTGACCGGTCTGGTGCACGTCGAACACGGATTGGATCGCGGCGTAGAAGCCCTGGACGTCGAGCGTCTGGTTGACCGCCCGCTTGGCCTGCCGCAGCGCGAACGACGGCATCGCGGCGATCTGAGCGGCCAGTTCGCGGGTCTGGGCGTCGAGTTCGTCGCGCGGCACAACGCGGTTCACCATGCCGGTGCGTTCGGCTTCCTCAGCGGTCACCGCCCGGCCGGTGAACAGGATTTCCTTGGCCTTGCGGGCACCGAGTTCCCAAGTGTGCCCGTGGTATTCGACACCTCCGATGCCCATCAACACCACAGGATCGGAGAACAACGCATCCTCGGAGGCCAGGATCAGGTCACACGGCCAGCACAGCAGCAGCCCGCCGGATATGCACCGGCCCTGCACCGCGGCGATCGACGGTTTGGGCACATTGCGCCACCGCAGTGTGTATTCCAGGTAGCGGCGCGATTCATGTTCGATGATGAATTCCAGGGTGATCTTGTCCGGCCCCGGGCCGCCGCCGCGCAGATCGTGCCCCGCCGAGAAGTGTTTGCCGTTGGCCCGCAACACGATCACCTTGACCTCGGGATCCTCGGCGGCCTTGGTCCACGCGGCGTCGAGTTCGTCGAGCAATTCGGGATTCTGCGCGTTGGCGGCCTCGGGCCGGTTGAGGGTTATGGTGCCGATGGAATCGGCGACGTCGTAATCGATGTACACGGCACTCCTCGACGATTGCGGCCAAAGAACGGCGGGGACCGGATGAGCCGCGGCATCCTTCTTCCCGAAGCACTTCTATAATTCCACTGATGAGAATACTATTCTCGTCGCAAGAAAGTTACAATCTCCGACACGTTGGCCGCGAGGGGGTCTGGCACCACAATGGCAAGGCGTTCTCCGGTACAGTCAGTTCATGTTCTCCCGACTCGACACCCATCTCAGCCGCCGGTGACCACCGCCGGCGATGAACCCGCCTGGAAGCAACGGGCGGTCGAGCGGTCGATCAAAACCGCCAAGCTGCGAGCAGCACAGCGCGTTCAGCGCTTCCTCGATGCCGCGCAGGCGATCATCATCGAAAAAGGCAGCACCGACTTCACGGTGCAAGAGGTCGTCGACCGCTCGCGTCAGTCGTTGCGGAGCTTCTACCTGCAGTTCGACGGCAAACACGAGCTGCTGCTGGCCCTGTTCGAGGATGCGCTGAGCCGCTCCGCCGACCAGATCCGCGCCGCCACGGCCAGTCACACCGATCCCCTTGAACGGCTCAAGGTCGCCGTCCAACTGCTGTTCGAATCGTCGCGGCCCGACCCTGCCGCCAAGCGGCCGTTGTTCACAGATTTCGCGCCGCGCCTGCTGGTATCTCACCCCTCTGAAGTGAAGGTTGCCCACGCGCCGCTGTTGACTCTGCTCACCGAGCTCATGGAAGAGGCATCGGAGGCCGGGTTGTTGCGCAAGGGCATCAATCCCCGCCGGATGGCCGCAATGACCATGCAGACGGTGATGTTCGTCGCACAGTCGAGTGGAGGCGCCGACGAGGCCGCACCCCATCCGATCACCGCCGACGAGGTCTGGGATTTCTGCGCCCACGGTTTCGCCGCCGAGTGACGAGAACTACGTTCTCGCCACGGGTACGCATTACCTATTGAGAGTGACGACGCATGTCGTCCAATCCATAGCGCCGGCCATATCAATGCGCGTGGACTCTCCGAGCCCTCCAGGGACGATTCCCTACCCCGCACGCCCCTGAAGTGGATCTTCTCGCCGCGTTGAGAATCAAGTTCTTCTAAGCGAAGAGTATAAATTGTCGGATACGAGTCCGTCGTTGACATCGTGCCGTGCGCGGTGACAGAGTGCTGAGCAGGTGCACAGAAAATCGCCGAAGACGCACAATTCACCACGATCAGAACTGAGGTACGCAATGACGGGACGGGTGGAAGGCAAGGTCGCTTTTGTCACTGGCGCGGCTCGTGGTCAGGGCCGCAGCCACGCGGTGCGGTTGGCCCAGGAGGGCGCCGACATCATCGCGATCGATATCTGCGGGCCCATCCGCCCCGGCGTGGAAACCGCCATCCCGGCCTCGACCTCCGATGATCTGGCCGAAACCGCCAATCTGGTCAAAGGTCTCAACCGGCGCATCGTCACCGCTGAGGTAGACATCCGAGATGCCGCCGCGGTGAAAGCCGCCGTCGACAGCGGTGTCGAGCAGCTCGGCCGGCTCGACATCATCGTGGCCAACGCCGGCATCGGCAACGGTGGCGACACGCTGGACAAGACCAGCGAATTGGACTGGGACGAGATGATCGACATCAACCTCTCGGGGGTCTGGAAGTCGGTGAAAGCCGGTGTCCCCCATCTCATCTCCGGTGGACGTGGCGGCTCGATCATCCTGACCAGCTCGGTCGGCGGACTCAAGGCCTACCCGCAGTGTGGTAATTACGTGGCCGCCAAGCACGGTGTCGTCGGACTCATGCGCGGATTCGCAGTCGAGTTGGGCCAGCACAACATTCGGGTCAACACCGTGCACCCGACCCATGTCGCGACACCCATGCTGCACAACGAGGGCACCTTCAAGATGTTCCGGCCGGACCTCGAAAACCCGGGCCCCGACGACATGGCGCCGATCTGCCAGCTGTTCCACACCTTGCCGATCCCGTGGGTGGAGCCCGTCGACATCAGCAACGCCGTGCTGTTCCTGGCCTCCGACGAGGCGCGCTACATCACCGGCGTGACCCTGCCCGTCGACGCGGGCAGCTGCCTGAAGTAGCCCACCTTTTCCTGCCGAGAAGACGTCAAGGTCCGCGAAACCCGGTGTGTCGCGGACTTTCCCGTCTGCTCGGCGGGTTAACGCACAGCTTTTCGTCGCCCGCCGACCCCGGGCACGGTCCCGATGACTCCGTCTTCGGACAGTTCGGCGATCTCTGCGTCGGTCAATCCGAGTGCGGTCAGGATTTCGTGGTTGTGCTCACCGAGCAAAGGCGCGGGCTCACGGTGGAAGAGCGACGGGCCGTCGGCGAGGTTGACGGGCAGCGTGCTGTGCGGGGCCGGGTCGTTCACCGGGTGCCGCACCTGTTCGAAAAACCTGCGGTGGTGCAGCTGAGGCAGTTCGGTTTGCCGATGCGGCTGCATCACCTTGGCCACCGGAATTCCGGCTGCCCAGAGGGTTTCGACGACCTCGTCTCCGGCGCGGGTCACACACCAGTCACCAAGGTGCTCATCGATGACATCGTGGGCGGCGCGGCGGCCCGCGGCAGTCGTCAGCTCGGCGGCCATCGCCCAATCAGGCCGGCCCAGCGCGTCACGTAAGGCCTCCCACTGCGCATCGGTCTGTACGGCCACAGCCACCCAGCTGTCGTCACGGCCGAATTCGTCGACCTCAGCGGTCCGGTACAGGTTCTGCGGTGCGGCCGTTGGACCGCGGTTGCCGTCGCGCTGCAACAGCGCTCCGTACGCCGAGTACTCGATGACCTGCTCCGCCGCGATGTTGAGCGCAGCGTCGGCCATGGCGGCCTCCACCAACACGCCCTGTCCGGTTTGGCGTCGGTGTTCCAGTGCCAACAGCAGGGCGTTGAGCGCGTGCACACCGGCGTTGGGATCTCCCACCGAATACGGCTCGTAGGGCGTACGGTCGGGAAACCCGGTGAGCCAACTCAATCCGGTCGCGTCTTCGATGATGTAAGCGAACGCAGGGTTGTCCCGCCACGGACCGTCCAAGCCGAAGCCCGGCATCCGGACCATGATGATGTCGTTACGCAGCGCCCGCATCGAGGCGAAATCCAGGCCGGTCTGGTCGATTACGCGCGGGGTGAAGTTCTCGACGACCACGTCGCAGGTTGCGATGAGACGACGCAGTACGTCCCTGCCGTGCTCGGTCTGGAAATCCAGTGTCAGACACTTCTTGTTCGTGTTCAGTGCGCTGAAGATCGGTGAGCGTTCCCACCATTGCTCGACGGTCGCGGGGATCCCGGCGATGAGCCGGGTGCCATCCGGACGCGCAGTGGACTCCAGGTGGATCACCTCGGCGCCGAGCATGCCGAGCGCATGCGTGCACGACGGACCGGCCCAGAAAGTCGTCATGTCGAGCACACGCAATCCGGCGAGCGGCAGCCGATTGCTGTCCGGTTCCCCGGCAGGCGCTGCCCGCGGTGTCGACGGGGCAGCGCGGTGGACCTCGGTATGCTCACCGAGCCGCGGTGCCGGCGCGGGTCGCCGCAACGGGCAATCGGTGAGTCGGTATGGCGGTGTGGGCTGCGTGAAGCCGTCGCGTGGGTTGGTGGTGAAGGAGCCGCGGGCGACGAAATGATCCATGCCAACGACGTTCTCGCCGTTACCGACCGGTGAGGTGGGGATCCGGAAGGCTGCGGCGAGATCGCGGAGCTCATCCGCTCGTTGCTCGCGGATCCAGCGGTACAGCTCCTCGGCATGCAGGTTGGCCTGCTCGGTGATGGTCAGCTCGGTGTTCTCGTCGATCCATTCGTCATGACCCGACATCGCGCACAGATCCCACCACTGCTGCGCGGTGCCGCAGCCGAGCGCGACCAGCCCGTCGGCGGCCTCGGCCACACCCGGTACGGTAGGCCGCCGCTCGGTGCGCCACGGGTGGCCCAGCATCTGGAAGTAGGTCACGGGATAGTACGTGAGACCGAGGATCTGGGCCTCGAGCATGGAGAGATCGATGAGCTCGCCGTGCCCGTCGCGCAGCGCCCGCGCCCGCAGCGCCAGGGTCATCGCCGCGGCATAGGCGCCGGTCACCCAATCCCCCACCTGCCCGCCGATGGTCACCGGCGGGCGATCCTGCGAGCCGCGGCCGATCCCGATGGCTCCGCCGGACCAGGCCTGCAGGGTGAACTCGGTGGCGGGTCGGTCGGACCACGGGCCATCCAGCCCGAACGCGGTGATGGCGGTGACGATCAAGTGCGGATACCTGCCGTGCAGCTCCTCGGGGGTGACACGGTGCGCCACCGGCGATTCCGGGGACCACACGACGGCATCGGCGGAAGCGACCAATCGGTCCAGCAGGTCGAGATCGGCGTGCTGTTCGGGATCGATCACCACGCTGTGCTTGCCGCCGGCAAGGAAACCGAACAGCGCGCCGTCGCGGTCCGGCGGGATCGATGCTCCCGATGCGGACCAGCGGCGCAGCGGATCGCCCTCAGGCGCTTCGACTTTGATGATGTCGGCGCCGCCGTCGGCCAGGACTTTCGTGCAGTACCCACCCGCGATCCCGGTGGACAGGTCGATGACGGTGTACCCGGATAGTGGTGCGGTCATAGGCCTATTCGGGCTTGGCCCTGTTCTTCTTGGACAGCCGGAAATCCGGCGGGAACTTGCTGTCGTTGTCGTTGACCGCGGCCGACAACCCGGAATCGATCGACTCGAACATGTCGAGATCGTCGTCGCTGTCGTTGGCCACCCCGTTGCCCATCGACTCGAAGAACGCGCTGAGCAGGCTACCCATGTATTCGCCCTGCTGCTGCTTGAAGATTTCGAAAAACATCTTCTGTTGAAAGACGGTGTCCACCGGCCGATTCCGTGCACAGGCGAGCGCGTACTTCTCGGTTTCTGCTTCCAATTGGTCCCGCGCTACCACCTTGTTGAGGAAGTTGCAGTCGTACATCTCGGCGGCGGTGAACGGCCTGCCGGTGAACACCATCTCCTGAAACTTGCGCAGCCCCATCATCTGCACCCACGTCCACATCCGCGGGCCCCAACCGTGGTAGCGGAACGACGGATGGCCGAACAGCGCGTCGGCACTGGAGATCACCAGATCGGCGTCCGCGCACTGGTAGAAGTGCCAGCCGTAGCAGTAGCCCTTGGCCTCCACGATGCTGATCTTCTTGAAGTCCTGCAACGCGCGGTTGCCGGCCTGCGAGTTGGCGTACCAGGCCGAGATAGTGGCACCGTTGCGGAAGGTGCCTTTCGGCGGGTAGGTCACTTCGCCGATGCCGTCGTCCTCGAGCCGCAACTCGGCCAGTCGGGCCGCTGGATTGTCGTTGCCCTCCATGAACTCCGGTAGGTCGGCGCCGCTGCCGAGGTTGTCGCCGACGCCGCGGATGACGACAACCTTGACGTCGTTGTCGGCGTTGGCTCCGCGCAGCAGATCGGCGTACCGCAGCCGCGCCATCGACGTCGGCGCATTGAGGTATTCCGGCCGGTTGAACGTGATGGTGGCGATCTTGGTCTTGGGATCCTTGTCGTAGAGGATGATCTCCTCGGGTTTGGGTCGGTCAGCCATTGCGGACCTCATTCCAGGACGGGCTGGTGGAGAGCACCTCGGCACCGTCGGCGGTGATCAGCACCGCGTCGCGGCTGAACACCGCACCAATGCCCGGCTGCCACACGTGCGCGGTGACCGCCAAAACCATGCCCTCGGCCAGGATCTCCGCATCGGATGTCGCACGCAGGTGTGGTGACACCACGGGCGGATCGAAGCCAAGCCCCAGGCCGTGAGCCACCGGCGCCGGCGGCACCGGCTCACCGGCGCCGCCGTAGGCATCCAACAGTGCACTGGCCGGATTGCCCGGTTTACAGGCCGCCACCAGCCGCTCCCACAGTGTATCTCGGCGGGCGTAAAGAGCCTGCACCGCAACGGGATCGCCGATATCCCCCACCGGCAGCGTACGGGCCACCTCACCGACGTAACCGTCGGCGAGCACTCCGGCGGAGATCACCACCAGATCGCCGTCGCGCAGGCGGCCGTCGCCGGCAGCGCGCCGCCACGGCGTGTCCTTGCTCGTGATCCATGCCGAGTCCTGGGTCGCGGGGGTGCTCACACCGCCGGCCGCCTCGGCTTCCATCAACGCACCGGCCAGGTTTCGTTCCGTGGTCCCCGGCATCAGTTCGGCCACAGCCGACGCCAAGCCGTCTTCGGCCACGCGCACCGAGGCGCGTAGCGCCGTCACCTCGGCGGCCGTCTTGATCCGTCGCGCAGCCCGCATGGCCGACTCGCCGTCGACCAACTCGGCGTTCGGAAACGCCGTCGGTAACAGCTTCGCGAAATTCGGTGTGAGAGCGTCGGTTCCGACTCGCGTGGCGGTGTCGGCCCCGGCGATGTCCTGCAACACCCCGATGAGGGTCATGGGGTTCCAGGCCAGACCGTAGAGGTGATCGTGTCCGATCTCCTCGGGCATGCCTTCGTCCCAGGTGCTGTTGAGGTGGATCGCGCCGGTGGCTCGTACGAACGTGCAGATCGGGCCAAACGGCCGGGTGCCCGCGACCCACAGCTGTGGGGCCCCGGTGACGTACCGCACGTTGGCCTGCCGACCGAGTACCAGGATGTCCAGGTCGTGAGCATCCATCTGCTCGAGAACACGGTTGCGCCGCCCATGACGCAGGTCATGTGGGTCCGCCTCTATTTCGGTGCGGGCCACGGCGTGCAGGCCGGCGCTCACAGGTAAGGCTCGTACGGGTAGTCGGTCAGCGACATCCAGCCGCCCTCGGTGATCACCACGATCTCCTCACTTCGATAACCACCGGTGCCGTCTTCCCAGACCACCGGCTCCAGAACCAGCAACATGCCGGCCGGGAACACGAAATTGTCGTCGAACTCCTCGCCCAGATCGGTCCCGATCATCGGCATCTCGGCCGCGTTGGTGCCGATCCCGTGACCGATGTAAAAGTGCGGCAGCCACGGTTTACGACCGCCCGCGGCCTTGATCGCCGCACGGGCCAGATCTCCCGATGTGGCACCGGCTTTCGTGACCGCCAACACCGCATCGAGGATGTCGCGCCATTGGTGGAACTGGTCATGCTGACGGGCGGTGGGCTGCTGCCCCACCACCCAGGTGCGGCCGAAGTCCGAGCAGTAGCCGCCGTAGGTGATCGACACATCGGTCCACAGCACATCGCCTTTGACCAGTTCGCGTTCGGTGGTCAGCAGCGGCAGTGCCAGATCGCCGTGCGTCGTCCAGGTGCCCTCGGCCTTGGTGGACGGCATCACCTGCCAGATGGCCTCCAGCATGTTGGATGTCGCACCCAGTTCGAAAGCGCGCCGGACGAATTGGGCCGACAGGTCGATTTGTCGCACGCCGGGCACCAGCGCCTTCTGTACGTCGACCATGGCCTCTTCGGTGATGCGGCAGGCGCGCCGCACCGCTGAGATCTGGTCCGGTGTCTTGACCAGCTTGGCCGCACCGACCACCGGCGCGGCGTCGAGCGGGGTGCCGCCGGGGAACAGCCGGCCCGTCGCCCGTCGCATCGCGCCGGTCAGTTCGTCGACCGCCACCGTGGCACCCGGCGGGATCAGCTCCGCCACCACCTTGCCGAAATGCTCGACACCCTGGTCGAATTCGAGGAACAGCGGGCCGTGCAGGTGATCGTCGGGCAGATCGGTCTCCAGCGGCGCGCCCTCGCGGGCCGGCATGAACAGGTGAGGGTACTGGTCATCGGCCAGCACGATGGCAACAGGGCGCTCGACGTGCGACAGACCCGCATCCAGCAGCGGCCAGCTCGCACCGGTCGCGTAGACGACACTGCCGTTGCCGAGCAGGATCAGTGCATCGACGCCCTGCTCGCGCATCGCGGTCCGCAACCGCGCACCGACTTCGCGCCGCATCCGGGCGAAGTCGGGTTCGTCCGGGATGTCGATCGCGGCGGTGTCCCGTGTGGCGAACGTGGTCATGCCCCTCACCCTTTTGCTCCCCGCGTGTGCAGCCCCAGGAACTTCTGGACATTGGTGCTGACGATCTTGGTGGCGGCATCGGGGCCGACCGCGTCGACGACGGCTTTCAGGGATTTCTCCGAATAGCCGAATGTGGACTCGTTGTGCGGGTAGTCGCTGGACCACATCACGTTGTCGACGCCGATGTCGTCGATCAACCGCAGCCCTAGGGGGTCCACCATGAACGATGCACTCATGTGCTGGTTCCAATAGCGCCGAATATCGTGCTGCAGTTCGTGATTGAACATGTGCCGGTATGACGCGAGCATGTGTTCGGCGTCCTGCAGGGCCGTCGGCACCCACGCGATACCGCCCTCGAACCAGCCGATCCGCAACGCGGGATGCCGGTCGAGGATGCCGGAGAACACATACTTGGCGAACTGCTCGCGGAACGAGTCGACGTTGACCATCATGCCGACCACGACGCTGTTGTTCTGGCATGGTGTTTTGGGCGGAGTCTCACCGATGTGGTGGCTGACCGGCACCCCGGAGGCCTCGATCTCGTCCCACACCGCGTCCATGTCGGTGCTGCCGTAGTCGTAGATGTTGCCCTCGTCGTCCTTGCCCGGGTTGAGCGGTAGCAGGAAGGTCTTGAGTCCCAACGACTTGAGTTCCTCGAGCGTGCTGCGGGTCCCTTTCGGATCCCACCAGTTGATCAGCCCGACGCCGTAGAAATGTCCACCCGACCGCTCCTGCAGATCGGCGATGTGTTCGTTGTAGATGCGGAATACGCGCTCACGGATGCCCTTGTCCGGGTAGTGGAACAGCGCGAGCACGGCGTTGGGGAACGCCAGCTCCTTGTCGATACCGTCCTCGCCGAGTTGACGGATCCGGGCATCGATGTTGTTGGTCGCCGCCCCGGCCAGATCGTCGTACTGCATGAGCACACGGCCGAAATCGCCACCGGTCCAGGCCTTTCCCTTCATCCCGACCATGTAGGCGCCGTCCTCGTACCAGATGCGCGGCGCAGCACCCTTGAGTTCGTCGGGGAACCGGTCGTAAAAGATGTCGTCGGCCACCGAGATGTGGTTGTCGGCCGAGAACACCTCGGTGCCCTCAGGGAGTCCCGTCAGGCCTCCCTCCGTCGCGTGGCCACGCCGATCTTTCGGCGCGCCAAAGCCTTCCGACGGATAGAGCGTGGCGGTCACACTAGACATGGGTTTCTCCGATCGGGTCACCAGGTGACAGGAAGTTCGTAGACGCCGTAGGCGAGGCGGTCGTGCTTGAACGGCACCTCGTCGAACGGAATGGCCAGCCGCAGCGTGGGAATGCGGCGCACCAGGGTGTGGAACACGATCTGCAGTTCGGCGCGGGCGAGCTGTTGGCCCACGCATTGATGGCGGCCGTAACCGAAGCCCAGCTGTTGCCCGGCGTCGCGGCTCAGATCCAGTTTGTCCGGCTGCGGAAAAGCCTTGGCGTCCCAGTTCGACGGGGCCAGGTCGATGATGATGCCTTCGCCGGCGCGGATGGTCTCGCCGCTGATCTCGATGTCGTCGACGGCGATGCGCCGCTGGCCGTTCTGGATGATGGACAGGTAACGCATCAGCTCCTCGACGGCGTTGGCGATCTCCTTCGGATCCTCGGTGTTGCGCAACAGGTCGGCCTGTTCGGGGTTCTCAAGCAATGCCAGCACGCCGATGCCGATCATGTTCGCGGTGGTCTCATGCCCGGCGATGAGCAGACCTGTGCCCAGCTGCGCAGCCTCTTTCACGCTGATTTCGCCCGCGTTGACCCGCTCGGCCAGATCCGACACCGCGTCCTCGGCGGGGTTCTTCCGCTTGGCCTCGACCAGATTGATCAGGTACTGCGCGAGGCTCATCGCACCCTTCTGACCGTCCTCCGCGCTCGCATAGCGCGCCAGTCCGACATTGGCGTGATGCTGGAAGAACTCGTGGTCTTCGTAAGGGACACCGAGCATTTCGCTGATCACCACGGTCGGGACCGGCAGCGCGAGTTTGGCGACGAGGTCGGCAGGCTGCGGGCCGGCGAGGATCGCGTCGATGCATTCGTCGGTGATCTTCTGGATCGCCGGCCGCAGCGCCTCGACGCGACGGAAGGTGAACGGCTTGGAGAGCATCCTCCGGAATCGGGTGTGCTCTTCGGCGTCGGAGGTGAACACCGAGCGCGGTCGCTTGTCGACGGTGGAGAGCATGTGCTCGTTCCAGTGCGGGAAGCCCGCACGACGATCGTCGACACTGACCCGCGAATCGGCGAACAATGCGCGGGCCTCCTCGTGGCCCGTGATCAGCCATGGGGTGCTGCCGTCCCAGATCCGCACCCGCCAGAGCCCACTGTCATGGCCCAGCATCTGCGGCGGCGGCGCGAACGGGCACCGCGCATCGCGCTCCATCGGGTAGTCAGGGATGTCGACTTCAGTCAGAGTTTCGGACATACAGGTGATCTCATTCCTCGATCGCGATGGCCAGGGCGGGACAGGACGCCGCGGCGCGCCGCGCACCGTCGACGTGTTCGGGACCCGGGCTGGGCTGCACCAGGACGACGACGCCGTCCTCGTCACGCTGGTCGAACAGCTCGGGAGCGTTGAGCACGCACTGTCCGGACGAGACGCATTTGTCTTGGTCCACAGAGATTTTCACGCGGTTCAGCCTTCCTGGGTGACCGGAGCCCGCCAGAGTCCGACGATGGCATCGACGAGCCCCGAGGCTGCGTCCGACCACGATGCCCGCGGCACACTCGCCCCCCGGGCCAGGCCGCGTTCACGGTCTGCGCAGCTGTGCATCAACAGGTTTCGCGCCATGATGTTGCGTTCGGCGCGGACGTCGGCGGGTAGCTCGGGCAGGCAGTTCGTCATGCCGTCGATCACCTCAACCAGCGACGGACTGCTCAATGCGTCCCTGACGATGATGTCGTGGTAGGCCGGGTCCGTCATCACCTGAGCGGCAAAGCGCGCGTACCAGGTCGGATTACCCAGCGCGGCGAGATGATCGGTGAGCGGACGCACCAGGCAACTCACCCAGTCCCGCAGATCCGGCGAGCCGCCCAAGTCGGCGACCATGTGTTCGCGAATCTCCTCGATGGGGCCGCGGTGCTTGTGCTCGATGGCCCGGACCAGGTCGGTCTTGGTGCCGAAGTGGTAGCCGACCGCGGCGTTGTTGCCTTGCCCTGCCGCCTCACTGACCTGACGGTTGGACACCGCGAACACGCCATGCTCGGCGTAAAGCCGTTCAGCCGCTTTGAGGATGGCCTCCTGCGTGGAGCTGACCCGCTCGGCCCGAGCCGTCCGACTGGCTGTGGTCACCGTTACAGTCAACGCCCATAGTGTCACTAAGTCAAGCAGTTGATTTAATTCACTGAGACGGCCTCAAGGCTTCTCCTTGCGGACGATGACCTTGCCCGCCACGGTGCCGCCGTCGACCGGCAGCACGGTGCCAGTGACGTAACGTGACCGGTCGCCGGCGAAGTACAGCGCCGCCTCGGCGACGTCGTCGACGGTCCCCTCTCGCTTGAGCGGACGATCCGCTCGCATCTGTGCCCGGATCCCCTCTTCGAACTGCTCGATGCGTTCTCGATCCTCGGCCGAGGCAGATTTCGCCACGATGGCCGTGCGAATATTGCCCGGCGCGATGGCGTTGACGCGAATCTCGTGGTGTGCCAGTTCGATCGCCGCGGATTTGGTGAACTGGATGACGGCGGCCTTGGAGGCCCGGTAGGTCATCACGCCGCCTCCGGCCTGGATCCCGCCGATCGACGTCAGGTTGATGATCGAGCCGCCGCCGTGGGCAGACATGTGCCGGGCCGCATCACGGGTGCCTGCCATCACGCCCAGCACGTTGACCCCCATCACGTGGTGGAAGTCCGCGAGATCGTCGTCCATGAAGCGCCGGTGCATCGTGCCCGACACCCCGGCGTTGTTCACCATGATGTCCAGGCCGCCGAACCGCTCGACCGCGGCGGCAATCAACGCACCGACCTGCTCGGGGTCTGCCACGTCGGTGGTCAGGAATGACGTGCCGTCCCCCAGCTCGGCCGCCAGCGCTGCGCCGCGGTCCTTTTCGACATCACCGATCATCACCCGTGCGCCTTCGGCGGCGAACCGGCGCACCAGCCCCTCGCCGAGTCCCGCCGCGCCGCCGGTGATCACCGCGACCTTTCGCGCCAGCTCGTTCATCACACCTCTTTCAAGAAGTTCACCAGCACCGCGTTGAGCGCCGCGGGTCGTTCGATCTGCGGGCAGTGCCCCGCTTCGGGGATCACCGTGCTGCGGGCCCCGGCGATGTGACCGGCGGTCGCGGCGGCCCAGCCCGCGGGAAGCAGCTTGTCGCAGGCGCCCTCGACGACCAGCGTCGGGATGCCGATACGATCGTAGGCCCGCTGCGACGACGGTGGCGGTGGCGGTTCAAGACCGGGACGGCGAAACCTGGCCGCCGCCAGGGCTTCCCAGGCTCCCGGAGTGATGCTCGATTCATACCGTCGCCGCACATACGCATCGTCGGCCGGATAGGCGGGGTCGGCGAACAACGCGGCGACGATGCGCCGCATGCCGTCGAAGGTGGCGTCATACTCGTAGAGCGCGCTGCTGTGCTCGTTGCGCTGGATGTCCCCGCCCCCGCAGATCGCCACCAAAGATCGCGCGGGAAGCCTGGGGTGGGTCGAGGTCAGATCGACCAGCAGATTGACGGCTCCCATCGAGTTGCCCACGAAATGCGCGGAATCGATGCCCAATTCGGCACAGAACCGGGCGATGTGCCGGATCCGCATGCCGCGCCCGTCGGTGAAGTCGACAACCTTGGCGCTCTCCCCAAAGCCCAGCATGTCCGGCGCCAGCACCCGGTGGTTCTCGGCGAGGGCGGCAATGGTGTGTTCCCAGCCCAGTTCGGCATTCGCCCCGAACTCTCCGCCGTGCAGCAGCACCACCGGATCGCCGCTGCCCGCCTCCAGATAGCTGGTGACGAGCCCGTCGACCTCGATGCTGCGTCGCCGGTAGGTCATTGGGCACCCGTGCCGGAAACAGCGAAGTTGAGCAGCTGAGTGGCCAGCAGGTCGAGCTGGTCGCGCACGGGGCCATCGGTCAGTTCCCCGCTGTCGGACCAGATCTGCTCGGCGGAGTTGATCGCGACGCCGAGCGGCGTCGGCCAGGCGCGCAAGGCGTGGCCGATGGACCGCAGCTGGCCCAACGTGCCGACCGCGGCCTGCCAGCCGTACGCACAGCTGATACAGCCCCAGGGGGTGTTGTCCAGATAGACGCGGGGATCCTCGCGGAGGTCTTCGATGTAGTCCAACGCGTTCTTGACCAGACCCGAGACAGCGCCGTGGTAGCCCGGTGATGCCACCACCACGGCGTCGGCGTCGCGCAGCGCTTTCACGAGCTCCAGTGCGGCGGGCGTGCGGGCCAGCGATTGCGGCTCGTACATCGGCAACTCCAGGTCGGGGCCCGCGAACATCCTGACCTCACCGCCATGGCGCTGTACCGATTCCAGGCAGTATCGCAGTGCGCGTTCAGTCGAGGACCGGGCGCGCAAGGTGCCGCCGAGACCTACGACAAACGGTGCTCTGTCGGTCGGCGTCATGCTCTCTCCTCATTTGATCGCAATGGGATTCACCGGAGAACCCACCGCTCCGGTGACGCGCAGTGGCGGCGCGACGAGTTGAAATTCGTATACCCCGTCGGCGGCGCAGTCGGCGGCCAGTGCGGTGAGGTCCCAGTACTCGCCGAGCATGAGGCCCATGTCGCGCAGGCACAGCATGTGCATCGGCAGGAACGCACCGTCGACCCCGGACGCCGGGTTCTCGACCATCAGATTGTCGGCAGCCACGGCCGCCACCTCGTGATCGTGCAACCACGAGGCGCACGTCCAGTCCAGCCCGGCCCCCGGTTCGGCCCCGTCGCCGGTCTGCAAAAACCTTGCCCACCAGCCAGTTCGGACCAGAACGATGTCGCCGCGCCGCACCTGCACACCCTGGCTGCGGGCAGCCGCGTCGAGCTCACCCGGCATGATCGGGTCACCCAACGGGCAGTATGTGTCGGCACCGCGCAAGCGCACGATGTCCAGCAGGACACCGCGCGAGGTGATGCCCTTGCCGTCCACCTTGTCGATGCCACAGTGGAAGGCCCCGGCACTCGTCACCGATTTCGCCGGAAAACCGTTGTACAGCTGCTCTTCGTAGTACACATGCGACAAGGCGTCCCACTGGGTGGCGGCTTGCAGCGGCATGATGATCAGGTCGTCGTTGAACCGCATCGGGTTACCGGCGAAATAGCCCGCCAGTTGTCCGGCCGCCGGGTTCTGCAGCCATTTGGGCCCGTACTCCAACAGCGTGTTGGTGTCACCCCCGTCGACGGTCATCACGTGGGTGGGGTTCTGCCGAAAATGGAACGCCCCCTGCGGGCCCGACGAACCGAAGTCGACGCCGAGCGGAAACACCTTGCCGTGCTTGACGAGGCCGGCCGCCTCGGCGACCTTGTCGGCCGTGATGAAGTTCAGCGTGCCCAGTTCGTCCCCGTCGCCCCAGCGTCCCCAGTTACGAACATCGTCGGCGACGCGGCGAAACTCGGTCATGTCGGCCACTGGTGCTCCCCCTTCAGGGTTGCCGCGATCCTGCCGGCGAGGGTTCCACCGTCGACCCAGATGACTTGCCCGGAAATGTAGCTTGCGGCTTGGCTGTTGAGAAAGGCCAGGACCGATGCCTGCTCGTCGGGACGGCACACGCGGCCCAGACGTTTGGGAAACGCGTCCAGATAGTCCTGGCCATACGCACCGCGCAGCTGGTCCAGGATCGGGGTGTCGGTGACACCCGGCCCGGTGCAGTTGATCCGGATACCGCGGTTTCCCAAGGCGAGTGCCCGCGTCATCCCGTAGAGGATGATCGCCTCCTTCGACAGCCGGTAACCACCGTCTGCCAGCGCGTCGGGATGAGCCTCGCACCAGGCGATGCCGTCCGCCATCGACGTGGTGGCCAACAGGCCCGCCGTCTGGTCCGCGTTTTCCCGGTAGTTCGCGGCCGCCAGGGACGACACGTTGGCGATCGCCGCACCATCGGGCATCTTGGGCAACAGCGCCTCGGTGAAGTGCCGCATGCCGAGGAAGTTGACGGTGACCACCAGCACCGGTTTGCCGATCCCGGAAGACACCCCGGCGACGTTGAACAGCGCGTCGACGGGACCGTCCACGGCCGAGACGGCGGCATCGATGGACTCTGCATCGGCGAAGTCGACCTCGACGAAGCGTGCCGGAAGATGTTCGGGCCGGCGCAGATCCAGGCCCGTGACGTGCGCCCCCAGCTGGGTCAGCTGTGCCGCGAGATGCGCGCCGATCCCCGACGCGCATCCGGTGACGACGACGCGGCGGCCGTCATAGCGCCACATGTCGGTGGTCAACGTGCCGCGTCGCGGGCAGCTTTCTCGGCCTGGGCCGCCTTCACCCGCCCTTCGTTGATCTCGGCCATGGCCTCGGGGATCTCCCCTGCGGTGAACTTGCCACCGCGACCGGTCGGCAGACCACCGAACGAATACGTCTCGTCGAACAGCGGCGCTTCGGAGGGTTGCCTGCGGGCCTGCACCTTCTCGATCACGGGTTGCAGCCGCTTGGCCTTGGCGGCAACGGCTTTGGCGTCCCGTTCGATGAATTCGGGCAAGATCTCCCTGCCCATGATCTCGATGGATTCCATCGTGCCCTCGTGGCTGCGGGGGTTGAGCAGCAGGATGATCTCGTCGACTCCACTGTCCTCGTAGCCGCGGAGGAACTCCCGCACGGTGTCCGGAGAGCCGATGGCACCGCGGCCCGGCCCGTACGCCAGCGTCGGATCTTCTTTGACCGCTTGCTCGTAACGCTCCCAGACCTTGGTGCGCCCGGGGGTGTGCATGCCGGTCAGGTAGTAGTGCATGATTCCGAACGAGAAGAAGCCGCCGCCGATACCGAGCCGTTTGAGCGCCTCTTCGTCGCTGCGGGCGACCATCATCGACAGATCACCGCCGATGGCGAGCACGTTGGGATTGATCGCCGGAGTCACCGGGGTGCCCTTGTCCTCGAATTCCCGGTAATAGCCGGCCACGCGTTCTTTGAGCGCTTCGGGCCCGGTGTACGCGAAACTCAGGGCGCCGATGGCTTTCTGCGCAGCCATCTGCACCGACGAGGGACGGGTGCAGGCCACCCACACGGGTGGATGCGGGCTCTGTAGCGGCTTCGGGATGACATTGCGGGCAGGCATCTCGACGTGTTCGCCCTTGAAGCCCGTGAACGGCGCCTCCGTCATACAGCGAATCGACACCTCAAGCGCTTCTTCCCACATGGTGCGCTTGTCGGCCGGGTCGATGTCGAAGCCGCCGAGTTCGGCGACCGAGGAACCCTCACCCGTGCCGAATTCGACGCGCCCGTTGGACAGGTGATCCAGCGTGGCGACCCGCTCGGCGATGCGGGCAGGGTGGTTGATGGGCGGCGGTAGGTGCATGACACCGAAGCCGAGTCGGATGTCCTTGGTGCGCTGGCTCGCCGCGGCCAGGAACATCTCCGGCGCCGTCGAGTGGCAGTACTCCTCGAGGAAGTGGTGCTCGGTGAGCCACACCGTGGAGAACCCGGCCTTATCGGCGGCCTCCACCTCGGTCAGACCGTGCTGGAACAGCTGATGTTCGTCATCCTCCGACCAGGGTCGGGGCAGCGGGAACTCATAGAACAGCGAGATCTTCATGTTGTCCTTCTCCTCTTAGGAAATCTGTTGCTGCAGTGAGCTTTCGGCGGCTGCGGCGGCTGCGGCCGCGTGCCTGGCCGCGACGTACCCGAACGTCATGGCCGGCCCGATGGTGGCCCCGGCACCGGCGTAGCTGCGGCCCATCACCGCCGCGGACACATTGCCCACCGCGTAGAGCCCGTCGATCACCGTGCCGTCGGTCCGCAGCACCCGGGCGTGTTCATCGGTGCGCAGCCCGCCGGAGGTGCCGAGATCACCCAGGATGATCTGGAACGCGTAGTACGGCGGTTTGCCGAGTGGGCGCAGATTCGGGTTGGGCAGCGTCGGGTCGCCGTAGTAGTTGTCGTAGGCACTGTCACCCCGGTTGAAATCGTCGTCGTGACCCGCACGCGCCAACCGGTTGAATCGCTCGGCCGTGGCCCGCAGATTGTCCGGTGGCACACCGATCCTGCGGGCCAACTCGTCCCAGCTGTGCGCCTGCATCACCACACCGGAGTCCAGCCACGACTGCGGGACCTTGCGTCCGGTGGGCACCGGCGCGAACGGGATCTTGGGGATCGGCAGGTGCCCGGCCACCACATAGCGATGGAACGAGGCGATGTCGGTGATCAGCCAGCACGGGATGTGGGTGACCCCGCCCTGCTGACCAGCGATCATCGCGTGCGCGAAATCCATATACGGCGCCGCTTCGTTGATGAATCGCTTGCCCTCACCGTTGACGACGAACTGTGACGGCATCATCCGCTCGTTGAGCATGAACTGCAGCCGTCCGTCGGGCCAGCAGATCGCCGGGAACCACCACGCCTCGTCAAGAAGATCGGTTGCCGCACCGATCCTTTCCCCGGCCCGGATGCCGTCACCGGTGGACGCGGGGTTGCCGAAGCTCCAATCCTTCTCCAGGACCGACAGATGCTCTTTGCGCCAGGCCATGTCGTGATCGAAACCGCCCGAGGCCAGGACCACTCCGCGGCGGGCCCGGATCCGCAGCGGCTGCCCATCGCGTTGCACGACCGCGCCGAGCACTTCGCCGTCCGGGCCGGTGATCAGGTCGGTCATCGGCGTGTCGAGCCACAGTGGGATGTGATGCTGTTTCATGGCCAGCCGCATCCGGGCGGCCAGTGACTGGCCGATGGCGGCCATCCGGTCGCCGAACACCCGGGCGCGAAACATCCGCCAGATCAGCTTCATCAACACGGCCTTGCCGCGCCAGTTCTGCCGGATTTGGTAGAAGAGCCGAAGGTCCTTGGGGGCGAACCAGATTCCTTCCGGTGCCAGGGCCAGCGGGGTCAGCAGGTGGCGTTCGTCGGCACCGAGCTTGCGCAGGTCGATGGCGGGCACGTTGATGGTGCTGCCCTGTGCGGACCCGCCCGGCAGCTCCGGGTAATAATCGGCATAGCCGGGCTTCCAGACGAACTCGAACCAGTGACTGGTGCGCTCCAGGAAATCCATCATCTCGGGTGCGGCGCTCACGTACTGACGTAACCGAGCGTCGCTGACCGTTCCCTCGGTGATCTGCTTGAGGTAGTCGAACACACCATCCGGCGACGGCGCGTACCCCGCTCGACGCTGTGCGGGTGCGCCCGGCACCCAGATACCACCGCCGGACAGGGCGGTGGATCCGCCGAACTGGGGCGACTTTTCGACGACGAGCGTGTCGAGCCCGCTCGCGTCGGCGGTCAGCGCAGCGGTCATGCCGCCCGCGCCGGAGCCGATCACCAGCAGATCCACGGTGTGGTCGAACTGTTCTGAGGTCATGATGCGCTGGGTACCGCCGTCCTGATCGCGAAGCCTGCTATCAATTCCGGTGCCGCCCGGTAGAAGTGGTTACCGGTCCGATAGAGTCCGGCGGCGGCGAGCGCGGCGAACGCGGCCAGCCAGGTGCGGATCTCGTGGGCCGAGTTGCCGCCCTCCGCCGCGATGAACGTGTTGGACCAGCCGTCCAGATCAGCGAGCCTGCCGTCGTCGAAGATGTCGAGCAGACTGCGATCCCAGTCCGGGTTGAGCGGGCGCAACGGGCTCTGACCGCGGGCGAAGTCCTCCGCGGCCTGGCACACCGCGGCCTGCCGCGCCAGCCGTTGCTCGGGCGTCATCGCGGCCCCGTGCACGATCCGCTCCAGCGCCGCGGCAGGCGCGGTCGCCAGCGTCGGCACCGGTGGATCGTGGGAGAGCCCACCGGATCCCAGTACCAACACGCGCAGGTCCAGGGTCGAGAGGTAAGTCCCTACCGCAGCGCCCAGCGCCCGGGTCCGCGCCAACGGGCCCAGCGGAGTGGCCACCGAGTTGATGAAGATCGGCACCACCGGGTGCGCCGACGCATCGCCGAACAGTTCCTGCAGCGGCTGCACGGTGCCGTGGTCGACGTCCATACTCGACGAAACGGCAACGTCCACACCGGCTTCCCAGCAGGCCTGCGCGCACGCCTCGGCGACGTCCGCGGCGACGTCGAGCGGGCCCTCATGGGTTCCATAGTCACCGACACCGCAAGCGGCGGTACCGATGCAGAACGGCGGCATCAGCCGGTAGAAGAAGCCGTTGTAGTGGTCGGGCGAGAACGTGACGACCAGTTGCGGGTCGAAGTCGGCGACGAACGAGCGAGCTGCGTCGAGCCCGGACGCGATGTCGTCAAGCAGATCCTGCGGCGGCCCCGGAAGATTCAGCAGCGGGCTGTGGGACATACAGCACAGGGCGATCGGCATCGTCACCTCCCATCCGCGTCACGTGCAGCACGTCGAACACGGCGGCGCTCAGTTCTGGTGCGCGCTGGGCGATGTCGGCTCCGGCGATGCACCGGTCGGGGCGGATCACCAGTACCGATTCGGTGCGAGCGTCGAACCAGGACTTGAGCGCGCCGGTGCGGTCGCCGACGATCACGACGTTCGGATCGGCCTGTTCGTGATCGGCGTCCCAGTGCAGCTGCGTCTGAGGCCGCGCGGCAATGAAGGTGGCGCCCAGCGCCTTCCACTGGCCGAACGCCTCTGCACCCAGCACCGCCTGCGGGTTGTTGTTCCAGCACAGCACTGCGAAACCCGGTCCGATCACGTCGTCGAGCAGCACATCGCACTGCTCGCGGGTATCGACGCGGGGCTGGATGAACAAGGTGCCCACCGGGGAGGTCGGGCTCGGTGGCTTCGGGTGGTGGACCGCACCCTGGTCGTAGCGCGGCATCGGCTTGAACCGCATCTCCAGCACATAGCGCTTGAGCGCGGGCACCACCGAGGCACCGCGGATCAGCCGGTCCCGTACTGCCGCGACACGCCGATTGGTGGGCGAGATGACACGGCCGACCATCGTGGACAGGTCGATCATGGCGCGCGCGTGCTTGCGCCGTTCGACGTCGTAACTGTCGAGCAGCGGGTCAGCGGCCTGCCCGTTGACCACCGCGGCCAGCTTCCAGCCGAGGTTGGCCGCGTCGCGGATGCCGCTGTTGTAGCCCTGCCCCTGCCAGACCGGCATCAGGTGGGCGGCGTCCCCGGCGAGCAGCAACCGCCCGGCCCGGAACGCACCGGCGATGCGGGAATGATGGGTGTAGACGCGCTGCCGGATCACGTCGACCCGCTCGGGATGTGGGACGAACGGCGCGAGCAGCCTCGCCATGAACGCGGGATCTTCGGCCTGCTGATCGGTTTCGTCGGCATGGATCATGAACTCGAAGCGCCGGATGCCGTGCGCGATGGAGATCGACGCGTAGGGTCGCCCGGGGTCGGCACCCACTTCGCTGTTCGGGTGTCCCAGTGGGTCATTGGCCAGATCGATGACCACCCAGCGGGTGGCCGAGGTGGTGCCGTCGAAGGACACGCCCATCAGATGCCGGGTGGCGCTGCGTCCGCCGTCGCACCCGACCAGGTACCTCGCCTGCACGGTGTCGGGGCCGAGGTGCACGGTCACGCCGTCGTCGGTCTGGGTGGCCGAATCCATCCGCCGGCTCCATGCCACCTGAACATGGTCGAAACGGTCCAGGCCGGCCAGCAGCTGCGCATCGACCATCGGCTGCACGAAGCCGTTGCGCTTCGGCCATCCGAACCGCGCGTCGGCAGGTGACATTTCGGCCAGCAGCCGTCGTTTGCCGTCGTAGAACCGCAGGATCTGGTTGGGCACCGTGTGCGGCAGGATCGCCTCGACGAGGCCGATCGACTGGAACGTCCGCAGTGACTCGTCGTCCAGTCCGACTCCGCGCGGGTAGTCGATGAGCGTGTCGCGCTCATCGACTACGAGAGTTCGAACACCTTGCAGACCAAGGATGTTCGCCAGCGTCAGGCCCACCGGGCCTGCGCCGACGATGACAACGTCGTAGTCGGGTGCAAGTTCGTCGGCCACTAGTGCCCCAACAGGAAATCCAGGTGCAGCCGGTTGAAGGTGTCGGGGTCCTCGTACTGCGGCCAGTGTCCGCATCCCGGCATCACCTCGAACCGGGCGCCGGGGATCATGTCGGCGATGCGGCGCCCCTCGGCGACATCGGCGGTCGGATCGTCACTGGTCCACACCACCAGCGTCGGCGCGGTGATCGAACCGTATTCTTTGGGCCCCAGGAGGTTTCGAGCCCTGATGGCGGGATCTTGCAGCGCCATGATGTCGCTCATCGCGGCGACGAAGCCCGGCTGGCGGTAGATGCGCCTGCGACTGGCCACGATGTCGTCATAATCCTTGGTCTTGTCGGCCATCAGCCACTTGATGCGGGCCTGCACCGTTTCCCAGGTCGGATTCTCAGCTGCGGCCATGGACAAGGTGACGATGCGCTTCATCACCGCGGGGTCGGCCTGGGAACCACCGGCGGTGTTGAGCACCAGCCGGTCGACCCGGTCGGGATGGTCGACGGCTGCCCGGGCCGCCACCCAGCCGCCGAGTGATTCGCCCGAGATGTGGGCCCGCCGAGCGCCGATCGTGTCGAGGCAGCCGATCAGATGCTCGACGTAGTGCGCCACTTCGAGCGGATGGCCGGGCTTGTCGGTATAGCCGTGCCCGAGCATGTCGATCGACCACGTCGAGAAGTGCTCGGCGTGCGACGCGAGGTTGCGCACGTAGGCCTCGGCGTGACCACCCGACCCGTGCAGCAGGACCAGCGCCGGCAATGCCTCGTCTCCGGCATGGAGGTAGCGCGTACGCACGCCTGCGACGTCGAGATAGCCCTGGGAGAACGCGACACCCTGGAGATCGCTCCATACGCTCTCGAACTCGGCAGGACGGGTCACCGGCACCGCTGCAGTGCTTGTCATGATCCCCTCTCTGGAGCTGACGAGAACCTCGTTCTCTATCTCGGTAAGCACTGTGCTCATTTACCGCACATGCTTGTGCATTATTGTCAGAGCATTACTCTCGACGACATCTCTGTCAAGGAGGGGCACGATGCCGAACCGGGTCAGTCATCCCACGACCGACGCTGCACCCAACGGCGTCCCCGGATCACAGACGCTGGCCCGCGGTTTGAGTGCCCTACAGGCGATCGCCGACGCCCCTGGCGGATTGACCGTTCAACAGGTCGCCGACCATCTCGGCGCCCACCGCACCATCGCCTACCGGCTGCTGGCGACATTGAGTCAATTCCGTTACGTCGCAAAGGGAGACGACGGCAGATACCGCCCCGCGGCGGCACTGGCGGTGCTCGGCTCGTCGTTCGACAACAACTTGCGTCAGCTGTGCGTGCCGACGCTGCGCGCACTGGCCGACGAACTCGGCACCACGGTGTCGCTCCTGGTGGCCGAAGGCGACCAGCAGGTGGCGGTTGCGGTGCTCACGCCGACCCAGGTCTTCTACCAACTCTCGTTCCACGAGGGCAGCCGGCATCCGCTGGAACTGGGTGCCGCAGGCGTGGCGTTGCTGGCCAGCATGGCACCGCGCCCCGGGGAACGCGACCTGGTTCGCCAGACCCGCGAACAAGGCTGGGTCATCACCCACGGCGAGATCGAGCCGAACACCTTCGGGCTGGCGGTGCCGGTCCGCAGGCGCGCGCCGTCACCACCCACGTGCGTCAACCTGATCTCGCACCGCGAGGACGTCGTCCTCGGCGGTAAGGACGCGGTGGTGCGCGCCGCACATGAACTGTCCGCAATCCTGTACTGAAAGGCCATGCAGCGATGACAGATTGGGACGACGAGGCCGATGTCGTGGTACTGGGCAGCGGAGGCGCCGGTCTGACGGCAGCCCTGGCCGCCGCCGTCAACGGCGCCACAGTCGCCGTCTACGAGAAGGCCGCCACCGTGGGCGGAACCACGGCGGTATCGGGTGGCATCGTCTGGATCCCCGCCCACGACCGCAGCGCCGACGGCCCGCTTCCGGTCTCCGACGCACTCGCCTACCTGCGCGCGCAGGCACTGGGCTACATGGACGACGAACTGGTCGAGACCTTCGTGCGCACCGGCGCCGGCATGCTCGATTTCGTCGAGGAACACAGCGAGCTGCGGTTCGCCGTCGCCGAGGGCTTTCCCGATTACAAACCGGAGCTGCCCGGCGGGCGGCCCGGCGGCGGACGCTCGTTGAGTGCGGGACCCGTCGACCTCGCCCGGCTCGGCCCGTGGCGGGACCGGATCACATCGTTCCCAGCCGATTTCAGCAACGTCGGCATCGACGCCGAGACCCGCGCGCGTATCCACGCCGGCCATGACGACCCCGATGCCGACTTGTGCGTAGCGGGTACGGCGTTGATCGCCGGCCTGGTCCGCGGCCTGGTCGATTTGGGCGTGCAGCCGATCACCGGCGCCCGCGCAGTCGAGCTGATCGGCGACTCCACAGAGATCGCGGGAGCCCGAATCACCGTTGACGGCACAGACATTCGCGTGCGTGCGCGGGGCGGCGTGGTGCTGGCCACCGGCGGGTTCGAGTGGGACCCAAGGCTGGTCGAGGCGTACCTGCGCGGGCCGATGCACGGTCCGGTATCGCCACCCAACAACACCGGGGACGGGCTGAGGATGGCGATGGCACACGGCGCGGATCTGGCGAACATGGGCGAAGCCTGGTGGGTGCCGGTCGTGCAGATTCCCGGCGACACCATCGATGGTCACCCACGCAGCCGCAGCGTGCGGCTGGAACGCACGCGGCCGCGCAGCATCATCGTCAACCGCGCGGGCAGGCGCTTCCTCAACGAGGCAGGCGAATACAACTCGATGGCAGGGCCGTTCCAATACCTGGATCCGACAACCGGATATGCCAACGATCCCGGCTGGATCGTCTTCGACTCAAACCACCTGCATCGCTACGGTTTCCTGGGTGTCTCCCCGGGCGAGCCGGTGCCCGAATGGTTTTCGCCGTCGGCCGATGTGAGCGAACTCGGCGCCAAGACGGGCATCGATCCAGAAGGCCTGGCCGCCACCCTGCAGTCCTGGAACGAGAACGTCGCGCGCGAGGTCGATCCGGACTTCGGGCGTGGTTCCAGCGCCTACGACGGCTACTGGGGTGACACGTCGGCGCCGACGCCGGCCAGTCGGACACTCGGCCCGATCGACACCGCCCCGTACTACGCAGTGCCGGTCACGATCGGAGCGATGGGCACCAAAGGCGGCCCGCGCACCGACCGGGACGGGCGCGTCCTGCATGTCAGCGGGGCGCCGATCCCCGGCCTGTTCGCCGCGGGTAATGCCATGGCCGGTGTGACGGGCAAGGCCTACGGCGGCGCGGGCGGAACTCTCGGGCCCGCCATGGTGTTCGGGTTCCGCAGCGGCTACACGGCAGCGACAGGTAAGTCCGTCTCCTGACATATAGCCGGTCGGCTACCCTCGGTGGATGCTCGGGACGCCACGCAGTGCTGCACAGACCCGCATCCTCGATGCGGCGCTGGAGCTCATCTCCGAGCACGGTGTCGGCGGCACGTCGCTGCAGATGATCGCCGACACCATCGGCGTCACGAAAGCCGCGGTATACCACCAGTTCAAGACGAAAGAAGCCATCGTCATCGCGCTGACCGAACGTGAACTCGGTCAGCTGGAGGACGCCCTGGAGGCGGCCGAGGCCCAAGGCTCGCCCGTGCGGGCCCGGGAGGTCCTGCTGACCCGGATCATCGAGATGGCCGTCGCGCGCCGGCGGGCAGCTAGCACACTGCAATTCGATCCGGTCGTCGTACGACTGCTCGCCGAACACCAACCGTTTCAGCAGTTCATCGAGCGGCTCTACGCCGCACTGCTCGGCGGCGGTTCGGGCACCACGGCGCGCGTACATGCCGCCATGCTCTCCGGGGTGATCAGTGTCGCGGTCATGCACCCGCTCGTGGCCGATATCGACGACGAGACGCTGCGCACCGAGCTGCTGCAGACCATGCGGCGTATCGTCGCGCTACCCGCCTGAATCCGCGATCAACCGCGCCGCCGCGGTGTAGGCATCGCTGCTGCCGTCGGCCACCGCGAGCGCCAACCGGTCCAGCTCGGCGTGGTTGCGCAACAGGGTCTGAGCCAGCGACAGGATCTGTGCGCGGGCCCGGGCGGTGCGCCGCTCGGAGGTGTCGGCGCGGTGGTGGGCATCGATCGCCTGCACCAATCCGGCAAGCCCCTCCCCTTGTGCGGCAACGAGTTTGAGCACCGGAACAGTCGTCTCGGCGCGCAGGTCGCGCACGGTCTGGTCGGCGCCGTCGCGGTCGGCTTTGTTGACCACCACCAGATCGGCGACCTCAAGCAGACCGGCCTTGGCGGCTTGCACGGCATCCCCGGCACCGGGATTGAGGATCACCACCGTGGGATCCGCGACGGCGGCGATCTCGATCTCGGACTGCCCGACGCCGACCGTCTCCAACACGACGAGGTCGTACGACAACGCCGCCAGCAACCGGATCGCAGCAGGCACCGCGGCGGCCAGACCGCCCAGGTGCCCGCGGGTAGCCACCGAACGGATCAACACGTCGGGATCGTTGATGTGGGCAGCCATCCGGATGCGATCACCCAACAGGGCGCCGCCGCTGTACGGAGAGGACGGGTCGACGGCCAGCACCGCCACGCGCAAGCCCGTGGCACGGTAGGCGCCGACCATCGCTGCGACGGTGGTCGACTTGCCCGCCCCGGGCGGACCCGTGATTCCGATGACGCGGGGGGCCGGTGTCCGAGTACCGATGGCCGCCAAAACCTGGCTCCGGCAGTCACTTTCGACCAGGCTCAGCAACCGGCCGGTGGCGCGCAACGATCCGCTGCGCGCGGCGGCGATGAGCTCTTCGACAGTCGAAGGTCGTACTGGTTCACCCGGCATGAGAATGTTATTCTCAGTCACTGAGAGTACTAATTGCAAGAAGGGGAACCCTATGCAGATCGCCGGTAGCTCCGCGATCGTCGTCGGCGGGGCGGGCGGACTGGGCGAGGCGACCGTCCGCCGGTTGCACGGCGCAGGCGCCAAGGTGGTCGTCGCCGACCTTGCCGACGACAAAGGCGCCGCACTGGAGAGGGAGCTGGGCATTCGCTACGTCCCCACCGACGCCACCTCGGAGAACTCGGTGCTCGCCGCCATAACCGAGGCGGAATCACTTGGGCCGCTGCGCATCTCCGTCGACACGCACGGCGGCCCGGCCAGCGGTGGCCGGCTGGTCGGTAAGGACGGCTCGCCTCTGGACCTCGACGGCTTCAAGAAGACCATCGAGTTCTATCTGACCGCGGTGTTCAACGTGATGCGGCTGTCGGCGGCGGCGATCGCCAAGATGGAGCCTCTCGACGAGGGTGGCCGTGGAGTCATCGTCAACACGGCCTCCATCGCCGGGTACGAAGGTCAGATCGGCCAACTGCCCTACTCCGCGGCCAAGGGCGGTGTGCTGGGCATGACCCTCGTCGCCGCGCGGGATCTGTCCCCGCTGGGCATACGCGTCGTGACCATCGCGCCCGGCACCATCAACACCCCGGCATACGGCAAGGCGGCCGACCAACTCGAGCAGTACTGGGGTCCGCAGGTGCCGTTCCCCAAGCGCATGGGCCGTTCGGTGGAATACGCGCAGCTGGCGCAGAGCGTGATCGAAAACGACTACCTCAACGGCGAAGTCATTCGCCTCGACGGGGCACTCCGGTTCCCTCCGAAGTGACCGCGTGCACCCCCTTGCACCGGGTGCCCCCCTTGCACCGCGAGCGTGCGTGTCTGTCCCACGACACGCCGGTATCTGTCAGCAGTTCACGCACGCTCGACAGGTCATGAGCGTGCGTGAAGCGCCGCACGGGTCGCTCGCGGGGAAGGTCGCGTTCGTCGCAGGCGCCAGCCGTGGCATCGGGGCGACGATCGCTCGCGCGTTGGCCGCCGAGGGGTCGGCCGTCGCGGTCGCGGCACGCTCCGAACAACCGGGCAAGCTTGCGGGCACCATCGGGTCGGTGGCTGCGGAGATCGTCGAGGCCGGCGGGCGGGCCGTTGCCGTGCCTTGCGACGTCACCAGCGAGGCTTCCGTGAACCATGCTGTCGCCGCGACGGTTTCGGAGTTCGGCGGCATCGACATCCTGGTGGCCAATGCCGGCGTGCTCTGGCTCGGGCCCGTGGAGACCACGCCGCTGAAGCGTTGGCAGCTCTGCCTCGACGTGAACCTCACCGGAGTATTCCTGGTGACCAAGGCGGTCATTCCGCACGTCCGGGCTCGCGGTGGCGGCTCATTGATCGCCATCACCACCACAGGCGTCGACATGCCCGGCGCCAACGCCTACTGGGTTTCGAAGGCCGCCGCCGAGCGCCTGTATCTCGGGCTGGCCGCAGACCTGCGCTGCGACAACATCGCGGTCAACTGCCTGAGCCCGTCGCGGGTGGTGCTGACCGAAGGCTGGCACGCCGGCAGCGCAGGCATGCAGGTTCCACCCGAGATGGTGGAACCGCCCGAGGCCATGGCGCGGGCCGCGGTGTTGTTGGCCGGCCAGGACGCCGCGGGAATCACCGGTACTGTGCAGCGTTCCGAAGAGCTCGCTCGCTGACGCTGCGCGAGCGTGCGTGAAATGCTGACCAGACAAGGCGTGTCGGGCAGCAGACACGCACGCTCGCGGTGCTAGCTAGCCACCGCTAGCTAGGTGATGAGGCCGTCAACGATCCGGTTGAAATCAGTGGTGCCGAACGATACGTACTCCGCAAGGTTGGCGTAGTCGAGGGATGCCATCACCTGTTGCTCGAGCTGGATGTTCATCAGCCGCTTGGTGGCCTCGACCGCCTGCCTCGGCAGGTCCATGAGCTTCTTCGCACACGCGATCGCCTCGGCCAGCGGATCCTCCACGACATGGTTGGCCAGGCCGAGTTCCACCGCACGCTGGGGTTTGATTCGCACGCCGGTCAACGCGAATTCCTTGGCCTGCAACAGACTGATCTGCGAACCCCACACCAGCGGGCCACCGTCGGCGGCCACCAGCCCGATCTGCACGTGCGGGTCCGCGAAATGTGCATTCTCGGCGATGTAGACGATGTCGGACAGCGCAGCCAGGCTGCAGCCGAGCCCCACCGCCGGTCCGTTGACGGCGGCGATCACCGGGATGCGGCAACGCACCATACCGATGACGAGATCGCGTCCGTGCTTGATCGTCTTCTGCCGCAAGGCCTCGTCGCGGCGCAACTCATCGAGGTAGTGGAAGTCACCGCCTGCCGAAAACGCCTGGCCCGCACCGGTGATCACCGCAGCACGCGCATCGGCATCCTCGTTGAGCGCCTCCCACAACCGCGCCAGCCCGACATGGAGGTTGTCGTTGACGGCATTGAGCGCACCGGGCCGATTCAGCGTGATGATGCGCAGGCCGCCGTCGGCCTGCACGTCGATTTCGTCCGGCATTCCGTACATGTGTCAGACCCCCAATCCGAGAATTCGCGACGCGATGATGTTCTTCTGGATCTGCGATGTGCCACCCATGACACTCTGCGCGCGGCTGTAGAGATAGGCGCTGAGCAGTTCGGGATCACGGGTGCCGCTGACGGCCAGCGCGGCATGGCCGACGGATTGCTCCACCCAGGTCATCAACAGCTTGTCCAACGACCCCTGCGGCCCGTGGTTGATGCCGTCGAGCTGTTCGGACAGCCGTCGACGGACGTGCAGGCGCAGCATCTCGGCTTGGACCGCAGCCCACGTCAGCTCGTCCGGAACCTCGCCACCCGTGCGAGACGCCATCTCCCGCAACAGCTTTCCGTACCGCGCGGAGTATCCCAGCGTCGACGGCTCCCGCTCGTGGCTGACGACCGTCATCGCAAGGCGCCACCCGTCACCCGGCTCGCCGACCATGTGCGATGCGGGCACGACCGCACCATCGAAGGTCACCTGACCGAATTCGGTGGTGACACCGTTGATCATCTGCAGCGGGCGCTGCTCGATGCTGTCCTGGTGCATCGACACGATGAACGCCGAAATGCCCTTGTGCCGCGCCACATCCATGTCCGTGCGCGCCAGCACCAGGCACCAGTCCGCGACATCGGAGTAACTGGTCCAGATCTTGTGCCCGTTGATGATGTAGTTGTCACCGTCGCGGGTTGCCGTGGTGATCAACGACGCCAGATCAGACCCGGCTCCGGGCTCGGAGAATCCTTGGCACCAGCGCTCGGTGCCCTTGATCATCCCTGGCAGGAACCGCTGCTGCAGTTCCTTGCTGCCGTGATGTCCCAACCCCACCACCAGGTAGCCGAGGCTGGGCCGTGGTGGGGCGCCTGCGCGGGCGAGTTCCTCGTCGACGATGACGTCGTAGACCGGCGCCAGCTCCTGCCCGCCGAACTCCTTGGGCCACGATGTTCCGAAAAAGCCTGCGGCATAAAGGGCTTGGTGCCATGTTCCCTGTTGCGCCCAGTACTCGTCGCCGGAGGCCTTGAACGACGCGGCGTTGTCGGCCAGCCACGTGCGGAGTCGGTCCCGGAAGGCCGCTTCTTCGGGTGAATCACGAAAGTCCAAGATCGATATCCTCCAGTCCGACGGGCCACAGTCCGGTCGATGTCAGAACGCGGCGCAGATACACGTGCGCCAGGCATTCCCAGGTGTTTCCGATGCCGCCGTGCACCTGGATCGCGGTCTCACACACCGTGCGGGCGGCCCGCGCGCAATAGATCTTGGCGATGCGCGCGGCCTGCACGGCCTCGTCCGCCGGCAGTTCGTCGACGCCCCACGCGGCATGTCGCAGCACGCTGATGGACCCTTCGATCAGCGCCAGCCCTTCGGCCAGCATGTGCGCGATCGCTTGGTATGAGCCGATCGTCGAGCCGTACTGCTCACGAACTTTCGCGTAATCACAGGCCAGAGCGTGGGCGCCGCGAGCCGCTCCGAGGAGGTCGGCCGCGCTGGCCGCCAACGCCAGCGCATACCACCGCTGCGAATCCTCGGCGGCCAATTCGCCGAGTTCGCCAGGTGTTTCGATCACCCCGGCGCTGCTGCGGGTCAGATCCACCCCCGCGGTGCCTGCGACGCCTGCAGAGACCGGCACCGCCCGCCCGAGCCGGCGCGACAGATCGTCGGCGAGGACCGGTCCGAGGAACGGCACATCGACCAGCCCGCGCGCGAACTCCTCGGCGACGATCGCCACCTCGACCCCGGAGGCTCCGTCGGAACGCAGCGACCGCCATTCGGTGGCGGCCACGGTGCTCTCCAGCCGGGCGATCCGCCCGTCATCCGACAACTCCTGGACCGCACCGGGTCCGAGATCGTCGGCGAGCTTGGCTGCGGCCTCGCGCAGCTGCTGCTGTTCAGCCGTCAGACGGACGTCCATGCCGCTCCTTGCACACTCGTCGCAATACCTTTCCGGACGGTAATCGGGGTATTTCGGTGACGAACTCCACCCGGGCGGGCCGTTTGTACGACGCCAGCCGGTCCCCGACATGCTCGATGAGTTCCGCGGCTGTCACCGCGGACGTGACTGCCACGACAGCGACGACGGCCTCTCCGTCGACCGGATCGGATTCGCCGAACACGGCGCATTCCGCGACCGCCGGATGGCCGTGCAGAGCGGCCTCGACCTCGGCGGGAGCGACCTGAAATCCCCGCACCTTGACCATTTCCTTGCTGCGGTCGGTGATGTGGAGAAAGCCGTCATCGAGGTGGCCGATGTCGCCGGTGCGATACCACCCATCGCAGAACGCGTCGGCGCCGGCCTCGGCAGGCAGGTAACCGGCCATCACCGAATCGGAGCACACCTGTATCTCCCCGCCGTCGCCGATCCGGACGCTGACCCCGGCTGCGGGCCGTCCCACGGTGTCAATGCGCCCACCACGCAAGGGATTACACGATATGACCGGAAGCTCGGTCGCACCGTAAGCGGTCACCCAATTGACCCCGCACCGGGCGGTGACCGTGTCGGCGACGCTGCGGGCGAGCGGCGTGGCGCACCACATGAGGTAGCGCAGTGACGACAGGTCATAGCGCTCCAGGTGAGGATGCGCGGCGAGCGCCAAGGCAATCGGTGCCACGGCCATTTCGATCGTGATCCGGTCGGATTCGATGTGGCTCAACATCGTTTCGACATCGAAGCGCTGATGCAGCCGGATCCAGGCCCCGGTGTCGAGTGCGGTCGCGATGTTGAGCAGTCCCAGGATGTGCGACGGTGGCGTCATGATCTGCAGCCGGTCGGCGGCAGTCAGGCCCAGCGCTGACCGCCAGTGCCGAATCGCCGCGGCGAAACCGCGGTGGGTGTGCCGTACCGCCTTGGGCATGCCCGTGGTGCCGGAGCTGAACACGAACAGTGCGTCGGCGTCGGGTTCGGGCCCCTCGTACGCCCAGGGCTCGGCGTCTGCTGGTGCGCCGATCAGTTCATCGAGTGGCAGCATCGGCATCTGCGCAGCCAGTACATCGTGGTCGCCCAGCGCACGTCCGGGAGCGGTCAGCGCCAGAGCGTGGGCCACCTCGCCGGCTTTCCAGGCCGGGCTGAGCAACACCGCGGCGGCGCCGAGGGTCCAGATGGCCTGCAAGGCGGTCACGAACTCTGGTCGGTTGGCCGACATCAGCGCCACGCGGTCGCCGCGGGCGACTCCCCGGCGGCGCAACGTCTGAGCCGCTGCGCCGGTGTGCGCGGCAAGTTCGGCGCGGGTGTACACGCGGTCTCCGTACGCGAGCGCGACGGCGTCAGCCACGACTCGACCCATCGGACACCTTCGCCGACCTCTCCGTAGTTAGATCGTCCTGCCGGACGGTTGAGAAGATACTATCATTTATTGAGAATGATATTCTCGCTGGGTCAGAATGATAGTGCACAGGGAGTCACATGACGGCAGAACCGATGTCCGCCACGGCCGCCAGCGAAACCGGAGGCCAGGTGACGATCATGTTCGACAGCGAACAGGCGTCCGTACCGCGGCGACCGGGCGAAACGCTGCTGGAAAGCGCGCGCCGCGCCGGGATGACGCCACCGTTCTCCTGCGAGGCGGGCAACTGCGGCACCTGCATGGCCAAACTCCTCGAGGGCACCGCGACCATGCGGGTCAACGACGCGTTGGACGACGACGAGGTCGCCGACGGCTACGTGCTGACCTGCCAGGCGATCCCCGACTGCGATCAGGTCACGGTCTCCTACGACGAGGATTGAGCCGCCGAGCGCTCGTCGAGCGCCGGCGCCGGGCGGTAGTCGGGCGCATATCCGGTAATGCGAATAGGGCTGCCCACCAATCGGAAAGCCCCGGCGGTGACCACGGCCTGCGGCGTCTGGGCCAACGCCTCAGGCAGGGTCCGCACGGCCGCCGCCGGGATGCCCAGCGGTTTGAGACGCGCTTCCCAACCGAGCGCGGTGTCGGTGGCCAGCGCCGCGGTCACCACACTGAGGACCTCGTCGCGCCGCGCGGCGCGCTCGGCCATGGTCGCGAAGCCGTCGACCTTTGCCTCGTTCGCGAACGATCTCCAGAACCCGTCGTGCGTGACGAACAGCGCCAGGTAGCCATCAGCGGTGGGAAAGAGCTGCGCGGGAACATAATACGAGTGGGCACCGAACGGGTACCGCCGCGGCTCTGTGCCGTCGTTGAGATACGCCGCAGCGCGATAGTTCAGCTGCGAGAGCATGACGTCGCGCAGCGAGACGTCCACCTGGCCGCCCCGGCCGGCCACGATCATCGCCAAGAGCCCCAGCGCAGCGGTCAGCCCGGTCGAATTGTCCGCCGACGAATAACCGGGCAGGGTGGGTGGACCGTCAGGGTCACCTGTCATAGCCGCCACCCCGGTGGCCGCCTGGATCACGTAGTCGAACGCCGGGTCATCTCCCCCGTCCAGCCCGAAGCCCGTCATCGCCACACAGACGATCTGGGGATTGACCTGCCGCAGGGACTCATAGGTGAGACCGAGTCTGCGAATCACCGACGGCTTCATGTTGACCAGCAGGGCATGCGAATCGACAACCAGTTCAGCCAGTTTCGCTCTGCCGTCGGCCGCCGCGAGGTCCAGGCAGATACTGCGCTTACCGCGGTTCAGGCTCGCGAAGTAACTATCGCTGACCTGCCGGGAGATTTCGCCACCGGGCGGCTCGACCTTGATCACCTCGGCGCCCAGATCCGCCAACATCATGGTCGCGTAAGGGCCGGCCAGCATGACGCCGACCTCGATGATGCGGACACCCGCCAGCGGCGCTGTCATGTCGCCGAGACTACGGGTTTTGCCGCGATAAGACCGAAAAGTCGCCACAAAGCGTAGTTTCGGCGCGGGCCGGCACTCATCGCAGGCGCTTCGCGAGTTCGGCGATCACATCGCGTGTACGGTGCTTCGACGCGATCAACTCGTCACGAGTCTCTCCGATCGGCAACAGCCGCACCGACAAGTCCGTGACACCGGCATCGGCGAACCGCTTGAACCGCTTCAGGATTGACTCCTCGTCACCGGACGCACACAGATCTCCGACATTGCGGGCCTGCCCGCGGTCCAGCAGTCGCTGGTAGTTGGGCGATGTCTCCGCCTCGGCCAGCACGCGATTGGCCCGGTCCTTGGCGGTCTCGATCTCGGAGTTGGCGCACAGCGTGACCGGGATACCTGCGACGATGCGCGGTGCAGGCCTACCCGCGTCGGCGGCGGCCTTGGTGATCCTCGGCGCGATGTGTTCGCCGATGGCTTTCTCGTCGGCCATCCACAGCGACGTGCCGTCGGCGTACTCGCCGGCGATCTGCAGCATCACCGGGCCCAGCGCGGACACCAGCACCGGCATCGGCGTATCCGCCCCGAGCGCCGTGGGGTTGTGCACCGTGAACGAATCGTTTTCCACGTCAACATCTCCCGGCCCGGCGAGCGCGGCGTTCAACACCTGCAGATAGTCGCGGGTGTAGGCGGCCGGCTTCTCGTAGGGCAGCCCGAGCATGTCGCGAATGATCCAGTGGTGTGACGGGCCGACGCCCAGGGCCAGCCGGCCCGCCGACATGGCGTGCACCGAAAGGGCTTGGCGGGCCAACGCAACGGGATGCTGCGCCTGCAGGGGCACCACCGCGGTGCCGAGTTCGATGCGCGACGTGTTCGCCGCCATCAACGCGACCATGGTGAGACAGTCGAAGTCGTTGGGCACCTGGGGCATCCACGCACTGTCCAGACCCGCCGATTCGGCCCATCGAATATCGGAGACCAGCTTGGAGACCTTGCGCGCCATGTCGCCGCGCTCCGCCCCGATCATGACGCCAAGACGCATCAGCCTGAAACCTTCTCTGTGAGCGCGCGAACCTCGGTCACCAACTCCTCGAGTGCGGTGCCGGTCGGAAACACCGCTGCCGCACCGGCATCCAGCAGTTTCTGCACATCGCCCTGCGGGATGGTGCCCCCGACCACGACCGCGATGTCGCCGGCGTCGGCCGCCCGCAGCGCTTCGACGGTTCGAGCGGTGAGCGCGACATGGGCCCCGGAGAGGATCGAAAGACCCACCAACGCGACGTCTTCCTGCAAGGCGATGGATACGATGTCCTCGATGCGCTGCCGGATACCGGTGTAGATGACCTCGAACCCGGCATCGCGCAGGGTGCGCGCCACGATCTTGGCGCCCCGGTCATGGCCGTCGAGCCCCGGTTTGGCGACAAGAACTCGGGTAGCCATACCTAGAACACCACCGGCTGCCGGAACTCGCCCCACACCTCTTTGAGCCCGGAGACCATCTCCCCCACCGTGCAATACGCGTTGGCGCAGTCGATCAGCTTGTGCATCAGATTGTCGGTCCCTTCCGCGGAGCGCTTGAGCGCGGCAAGACTTTCCGCGACCGCTGCCGCATCCCGTTCGGCCTTGACCTTGCTGAGCCGTTTGAGCTGCAGGTCGCGCCCTTCGGCGTCGAGCTCGTAGGTCGCGAGGTCCGGAGCCGGCTCGTCGACGACAAACCTGTTGACCCCGACAACCGGCCGCTCGCCCGACTCGATCTCGTTGTGAATCTTGAAGGCCTCGTCGGCGATCAGGCCCTGCAGATAGCCGTCTTCGATGCAGCGCACCATGCCGCCGTGCGCCTCCAGATCGGACATGATGTCGATGATCTTGGCCTCGGTGGCATCGGTCAGGGCTTCGACGAAGTACGAACCACCCAGCGGATCGGCAACTTTGGTGACGCCGGTCTCGTAGGCCAGGATCTGCTGGGTGCGCAGGGCCAGCGTCGCGGATTCCTCGCTGGGCAGCGCAAACGGCTCGTCCCACGCCGCGGTGAACATCGACTGCACGCCGCCGAGCACCGACGCGAGAGCTTCGTAGGCGACGCGCACCAGGTTGTTCTGCGCCTGCGGGGCGTACAACGAGGCACCGCCGGACACACATCCGAATCGGAACATCGACGCCTTGTCGGTCGTGGCGCCGTAGCGTTCCCGCACGATGGTGGCCCACCGCCGTCTGCCTGCACGGTATTTGGCGATTTCCTCGAAGAAGTCGCCGTGGGTGTAGAAGAAGAACGAGATCTGCGGGGCGAACTTGTCGATGCTCATCCGGCCGCGCTCGACCACCGTGTCGCAGTACGTGACGCCATCGGCCAGGGTGAAGGCCATCTCCTGTACCGCGTTGGCTCCGGCGTCGCGGAAGTGGGCCCCGGCCACCGAGATCGCATTGAACCGCGGCACCTCGGCCGCGCAGAACTCGATGGTGTCGGCGATCAGCCGCAGTGACGGTTCCGGTGGCCAGATCCAGGTGCCACGCGACGCGTACTCCTTGAGGATGTCGTTCTGGATGGTTCCGGTGAGCTTTGCGCGCGGCACGCCCCTGCGTTCGGCCGCGGCGACGTAGAAGGCCAACAGAATCGCAGCGGTGCCGTTGATGGTGAAGCTCGTGCTGATCGCGTCCAGCGGGATGCCGTCGAACAGGATCTCGGCATCGGCAAGGGTGTCCACGGCGACACCCACACGGCCGACCTCTTCTCCGTACTCGTCGTCGTCGGAGTCGTAGCCACATTGGGTGGGCAAGTCCAGCGCCACGGACAGGCCTGTTCCGCCCTGGTCGAGCAGGTAGCGGTATCGGCGGTTGGACTCCTCGGCGGTGCCGAAGCCGGAGTACTGCCGGAAAGTCCAGGTCTTGCCGCGGTATCCGGAAGCAAAGTTGCCACGGGTGAACGGATAGGCACCCGGCGCCGGTGGCTCGCCGGACCGGTCCTCCGGTCCGTACACGGGCGCCAGCGGGATGCCCGACGGGGTCTGTACGTCATCGCTCATCAGTGGATAACGTACTTGCGAAAAATGAGAATGCCAATACCGCCTCAAGGAAATTGCCCCCGTGCAGTGCCATGAGGCGCCCCGATCGCGCCCAGCCCACCGGCATCACGCCGCGATTACGCGACTTGCTAAAAATGAGAATGGCAATACCATCAGAGGACTGGCAGTGCGCGAGGAGGCCCATGCCCAGCCAACAGCAGTCATTCACCGGTTTCAGCCACCTATGGCCAGAGGCCCACATCGCGACCGCCGCCGTCCACCTGTCCCGTTACCGGGGCGAGCAGGATGCGATCATCGATCTCTTCGCCGACGCACCGAGTCAGGGCCTATGAGCATTTCGCTGCTGCTGGAGATGGCGGCCTCGGGCAACCCGGACCGCACCGCGGTGGTATCCGACGATATCCGCCTCACCGCTGGGGAATTGAGCGCTCTGGCCGACGGAGGCGCGGGCGTCATCGCGGCGTCCCGCGCGGCCCACGTGGCCTACGTCGGCACCGGCGGCGCGCTCCTGCCCCTTTTACTGTTCGCCTCTGCGCGCGCCGGAGTGCCGTTCACCCCGCTCAACTACCGACTCAGCGCCGACGGTCTGCGCGAACTCATCGACCGGCTTGCCGAACCGCTCGTCGTCGCCGACGCCGAGTATGCCGACATCGTGGCCGGTGCAGGCAAACAGGTCGTCACCTCCGAGGAGTTCCTCGCCGCGGCCGGCCAGTCCGAGCCCGTATCGGAATTCGTCGATCCCGACGCCGTCGCGGTGGTGCTGTTCACCTCCGGCACCACGTCGCGTCCCAAGGCCGTCGAGCTCACCCACAACAACCTCACCAGCTACATCACCGGGACAGTCGAATTCGACTCGGCCGCACCGGAAGACGCCGCACTGATCTGCGTACCGCCATATCACATCGCCGGCGTCGGGGCAGCAATGTCGAATCTCTACGCCGGCCGCAAGATGGTGTACCTGCGGACCTTCGACGCGAATCGCTGGGTCGAGCTGGCGCGGTCCGAGGGCGTGACCACCGCGACCGTCGTGCCGACCATGCTGGACCGCATCGTCACCGCCCTCGAGGCGTCCGACAGCACACTGACGACGCTGCGCAATCTGGCCTACGGCGGTTCCAAGGTCGCATTGCCGTTGGTCCGCAAGGCGTTGCAGCTGCTGCCCGACGTCGGGTTCGTCAACGCCTACGGACTCACCGAAACCAGTTCGACCATCGCCGTTCTGGGCCCCGAGGACCACCGTGCGGCGGCGGCCAGCGACGACCCGGCCGTGGCCCGGCGGCTCGGATCGGTGGGCAAGGTGGTGCCAGGCATCGAGGTGCAGATCCGCGCCGGCGACGGCACCGTACTCGGCCCCGGCGAGACCGGCGAGCTGTTCGTGCGGGGCGAACAGGTTTCCGGCCGCTACACCGACATCGGCTCGGTGCTCGACGCCGAAGGCTGGTTTCCCACCAAAGACGTTGCGCTGCTGGACGAGGACGGCTACCTGTTCATCGGCGGCCGCTCCGACGACACCATCATCCGCGGCGGCGAGAACATCGCCCCGGCCGAGATCGAGGATGTGCTCGTCGAGCATCCCGCGGTGCGCGATGTCGCCGTGGTGGGACCGGAGGATCCGCAGTGGGGGCAGATCATCGTCGCTGTGGTGGTGCCTGCCGAAGGCGCTTCGCCCGATCCCGACGAGTTGCGGGAGCACGTGCGTGCGCAACTGCGCGGTTCCCGCACCCCCGACCGGGTGGTGTTCCGCGACGAACTACCCACCAACGCCACCGGCAAGGTGCTGCGCCGCCAGCTCGTCGACGAGCTTCAGCCGGTACCACCCGTTCCGCGAGCGTGAATCGTCGGCGAAGAATCGGCCAGAATCTCGCAGCGGATTCACATTCGCGTCCAGGCAGCCCAACCACCAAGGAGCCAACATGATCAAGAACGGCACCCGCCTGCAGAGCCAGGTGTGCGACACCCAGGTGATCGTGGTGCGCAGCGCCGCGAGCCTCGATGATCTGCGCGCAGGCGGTGTCCCGATGATCGCCCTTGACGCCGAAAAGGATTCGGGCGCCAGGCTCGACCCCGCTTTCGCCGACGGGAATCTGATGGGCAAACGCTACGTCGACGACGACGGCGCCGAGGTGCTGGTCACCAAGGCGGGCGCCGGCACCCTGTCGATCGGCACCACCGTGCTGAATCTCAAGGAGGCGAAGCCGCTGCCCGCCAGCGACTAGATCGCCACGAAGGCGGGCATGGAATCCCAGCCGCGCACCGTGGAAGTCGGTGACAACGCGGCGTTGTCCAGGTCCACCTCCCACACCGGGAAGCGCTTGAGGATCTCCTCGAGCGCGATGCGGCCCTCCAGCCGGGCCAGCGCCGAACCCAGGCAGTAGTGGGTGCCGACGCTGAACGCCAGGTGCTGACGCTGTTCGCGGTGGATGTCGAAAACCTCACCGTCGGGCGGGAATTGGCGGCTGTCGCGGACCGCCGCGCCGATCAGCAGCATCATCACGCTGCCCTCGGGCACGGTCTGACCGTAGAACTCCACGTCGCGGGTCACGTACCGGGCCACATGCGGGGCGGGCGGCTCGAAGCGCAGCAGCTCCTCCACCGCCTGCGGGATCAGCCCCGGGTTCTCGACGAGTTGTCGCCGCTGGTCCGGATGCTCGGCCAAAACCTTTGCCGCCCAGCCGATCAGCCGCGTGGTGGTCTCGTTGCCCGCTCCCGCCACCACATTGATGTAGATCAGTAGTTCCTCGCGGGTGAGCTTGCGGGTGACGCCATGCTCGTCGGTGAAGTCGACGTTGAGCAGGTCGGTCATGATGTCATCGGACGGGTTGTCCTTGCGCCAGTCGATGTAGGCCTCGAAGATCGACCCGTCGACCAGCCCTTCCTTGGCGGCCTTCATGGGCTGGCCCGCCTCGGTCCTCAGCTGCTCGTTGCCGTGGTCTCGGATCATCTCCTGATCGCCCTCCGGAATGCCCAGCAGCGCGCTGATCATGCGCATCGGCATCATGGCTCCGAAGTCGGTGATGAAGTCGAACCTGCCCGCGCCCACAAGCGGGTCGAGGGACTGCGCGCAGAACTCACGAATCTTCGGCTCGAGCGCATTGATCTTGCGGGGAGTGAACATGCGGGCCAGCAGCTTGCGGTGGATGTCGTGGATCGGCGGATCCTCGAAGATCAGTGCGCCCGAAGGGATGTCGATGTTGGCCTTGATCAGCTCGATGATGGCGCCGCGGGCCGAACTGAAGGTCTCATGGTCGACGAGCGCCTTGTTGACGTCGGCAAACCGGCTCAGCGCGTAGAAGTCATGCTGCTCGTTGTAGTACAGCGGCGCTTCGTCGCGCAGCCGGGCGAACGTGGGATACGGATTGGCGTTGATCTCGACGTCGTAGGGGTCGAAGTACACCTTCTGGGTCGCACTCGCTGTCACGGAAATACACCTCTCGGTTTACGAGAACATAGTTTACATAGCGATGGTTATGCGCGTAAGTAGCATCGCCCATTCACCATGACATGTCCAGAGCGTCAGGTGGAGTCGCGCTCGATCAGCATCGCCACGCCCGCACTGCTCGGCTCCACGTCGGTGGGATAGCCCAGCTCGGACATCATCGCCGCGACCGCCACGTCGACGATCGCCTTCGCGTCGAACGCGACCGACGTCAGCGGCGGGAAGCTCACCGCGCCCAAGTCGATGGCGTTCACCCCGATCACCGCCATGTCCTGCGGGCACCGCAGACCGGCCCGACGCAGACCATGCAGCACCACGAACGCCGTCTCGTCGCTCTGGGCACAGACCGCCGTCACCCCCGCCGCGGCCCACCCGGCGACGATGTCCGCGGCGTTCGATCCGTCCGCCGCGAAACTCGCGACCTCGATCTCGGGTAGTGCACGCCGCTCGGCCGCGGCACGCAACCCGACGAGCCAGTAGTCGCCGAGCGGCCGCAGCTCCTCCTCGGTGGTGTAGGCGAACGCCAACCGCGAATGTCCACGCTCCGTCAGGTGCCCGACCCGCATCTCGCCGATGCTGCGGTCCAGCTCGCCGATCGCGTGCAATTGCGAACTGCCCAGGTGGATCTGCGGTATGCCCGCCGCGGTCACCGCAGCCAGCGCAGCGCCGGTCAGCGGGAACGTGCTGGTGACGGCCATCGGATTCAGATCGGCGATGGCGTCCACCACATTACGGTCGTCGTCGGTCTCGAACTGCAGGGATAGCACCACCCCGTGACGCGCCAGTGCGGTGGTTAGCTTGCTGCCGACCTCGATCGGCAGATTGCCCAACGACAGTCGACCGACGACGTAGAGCACGACCCCGCTGCCACCGACCGCGAGATTGCGGGCCGCGAGGTTCGGGCGGTACCCCAGTTCGGCGGCGGCACTGCGCACCGCGGCCCGGGTCTGCTCCGAGATGCGCTGCCCTTCAACGTTGTTCAGGACATAGCTGACTGTCGCGGTGGAAACCTTGGCCAGCCGGGCGACGTCGGCTTTGGTCGGTCTGGCGCTGCTCACGATGTCATCGTGGCATGTCGAGGCTGACGACCCCGGCTGCGCGGTTCGCGGTGGCGGCGACCAGTCGGGCGTTGGGCTCATCGACCTCCCGCACCCAGCGGCGTGCCGCCTCTGCGGGCTTGCCGAACCTGACGTGGCGATCGACAAGTCGTCGCACCCGTACGGCGTCATCGACTGTGCAGTACCAGATCTCGTCGATCTCCGCCGCCACCGCCCGCCACGGCGGTGCGTCGAGCAGAAGGTAGTTCCCCTCGGTGATGACCACCCGGGCCTGGGGCCCGACCCCGATGGCTCCGGCGATGGGCTGCTCCAGATCCCGCTCGAAAGCCGGTGCATAGACCACCTCGGTCCGGGTCCGGCGGATTCGGTGCAGCAGTGCCGCATACCCGGCGGCGTCGAAGGTGTCGGGTGCACCCTTGCGGGCCAGCCTGCCGAGGCGGCGCAGCTCGACATCGGCGAGGTGAAACCCGTCCATCGGCACGTGCACGACAGCCGCGCTCCCCAGCTGCGCGGCGGCCGCCGCCACAAGCGCCTCGGCGAGCGTCGTCTTGCCGGCACCGGGCGGACCGGCGATGCCGACGACGGACGTGCCCGGGCCCGCGGCGTGTGCGACGACGCGGGCGACGAGATCATCCAATGTGTGGTGTTCGATGACGCCATTGTCGCCGTTTGCGGGCGATCGAAACACCCGACCCGCCACCCGGCGCGATACTGAGATACTCGAGGCGTTGCGTTGCCCACCAGGGGCACGAGAACACCGTGTCGGGAAGGCGGGGGGCAGTTGTCGGTTCGGCGTTCGTTCTGGTGGCCTTTGCTCGTCTTCGCGAGTTGCGCGACATTACTGACTGGGTGCAGCGGCACCGTCGTGCAGGGGCGCGCGACGTCGATGATGTTCGACCCCGACCGGGTCGGTGGTCTGCCCGTCACCAACGGGCACAGTGGTTTGCGTCCCGATCCGCCCGACCCCAAGCGATCGGCCGACAACAGCGACGGCGGCGACGTCGACCACATGGTGCTGCTGGCGATCGACGACATCGAAGAGTTCTGGAGTCAGAACGACTCGACGCTGCCCAAGCGGTTCGAACCCGTGACGACGCTGCTGTCCTACGACTCCCGAGATCCCAACAGCGTGGACATGTGCGGCTCGCCGTCCTACAAGGTGGTCAACGCGAGCTACTGTCACGGCCCCGGCATGGACGAGATCGCCTGGGACCGCGGCGTCATCGTGCCGACCGCATCCAAGTACTTCGGCGAGATGGCGCTGGTTGGCATCCTGGCCCACGAGTACGGCCACGAGATCCAGTACAAGACCGGAATCCTGACCGACAACGACCCTGTCTTCGTGGCCGAACAACAGGCCGACTGCTTCGCCGGGGTGTACCTGCGGTGGGTTGCCGCCGGGCATTCGAAACGCTTCGAACTCAGCACCGGCGACGGGCTCAACCACGTGCTCGCCGGCCTGATCTACATCCGCGATCAGCTCAAGACCCAGCGGGCGGCAGCAACCCGAGGCGTGAACAACGCCCACGGCTCGGCACTGGACCGGGTCAGCGCCTTTCAGATCGGCTTCGCAGGCAACGTGGACCAGTGCGCGGCCATCGACATGGACGAGATCAAGAAGCGCCAGGGCGACCTGCCCAAGTTCCTCGAGCCCGACGGGTACGGCGACACCCAAGCTGTGGACACCGAGATCGATTCCGACACCCTCAAGAACCTGATGGACGTCCTCGGCGACATCTACTCACCGTCGAAGCCGCCGACCCTGAGCACCGACGCCAAAGACTGCCCCGACGCCAAACTCTCGCCACCGGCGTCCTACTGCCCGGCCAACAACACCATCATCGTCGACCTTCCCGGGCTCAAGAAGCTGGCGCAAGCCAAGGATGAAGACAACCAGCAGGTGCTGCTGCAAGGCGACAACACTGCGATCTCGGTGTTCACCTCCCGCTACGCGCTCGCCGTCCAGCACGACAAAGGTCTGAGCATCGACACCCCCGTCGCGGCCATGCGCACCGGCTGCCTCACCGGCGTCGGCCAAGCCAAGATGGCCGAACCCGGAGGGAAACTCACCCTCTCGCCCGGTGATGCGGACGAGGCCATCTCCGGTCTGCTCACCAACGGACTGGCCGCCAGCGATGTCAACGGCACGCTGCTTCCGGCCGGCTTCACCCGTATCCTCGCCTACCGCTCCGGCGTGCAAGGCACCGAAGACGAGTGCTACCAACGCTTCCCATGACGGTTCGACCCTCTGACAAGGAGATGCAATGAGTGATCCCCAGCCTTGGTGGGCCAAACCGGGCGGAGCGAGCCCCGCGCCCGGGTCGACGCCACAACAACCCGCCCCCGGTGGTGGGCAGTCGTACTGGAATCCGAATCCGTCGAATCCCGCACCGGCACAAGCCAATCCATATGGTGCGCCCCGGCAGCCGTACAGTCCGCAGCAGCCGTACAGTCCGCAGCAACAGCCGTACGGCTCACCGCCGCAGCCCTACGGCGCGCAGGCCGCTCCGTGGGGGCAGGGCTACAACCAGCCGGCGAACCAGCCACAGAACCAGCCGCCGTATCCCGCACCAGCACCGACCAAGTCGTCGGGCAACCGCTGGCTGCTGATCGGAGGGCTGGCGGTCGCCGTCATCATGGTGATCGGGGCAGGGTTCGGGGTGTGGCAGTACCTTCTCGGCGGCAGCAAGGTGCTCGACGTCAAACAAGCCGAGTCGGGTGTGAAGGAGATCCTCAGCGATCCCATCAACGGCTACGGAGCCAACCAGGTCGATTCGGTCCAGTGCAACGACGGTCAGAATCCGAAGGTCGCCACCAACAACAGTTTCACGTGCAAGGTGCAGATCAACGGTGCGACGCGACAGGTGAACGTCGAGTTCACCGACGACAGCGGCACCTACGCGGTCGACGGTCCGCGTTAACCCGGATCAGCGGACGTTCGGAAGGCGGGGAAATTGTCGACGCTGCGCTCACTGTGGCGATCCACGATCGTGATGGCTTTCTGCACAGTGCTTCTCGCAGGGTGCGGAGCCGACGTGGTGCAGGGCCGGGCGACATCGATGTTGTTTCAACCGGATCGGGTCGGCGGGCTGCCGGTCACCGACGGCAACAGCGGGCTGCGGCCGAACGCCCCGCAGGCCACCCGCGACGTCGAGAACAGCGATCACGGTCAGATCGACGAGATCGCGGCGCTGGCCGTCGACGACATCGAAGATTTCTGGAGCAAGAACTACACCGGGGCGTTGTCGGGAACCTTCGAACCCGTGCAGGCACTGGTGTCCTACGACTCGGAGGATCCCCGTTCCCCGGAGACGTGCGGCAATGCGACCGCCGGAAAAGTCAACGCGTTCTTCTGCTACAACGACGATCTGATCGCCTGGGACCGTGGCGTGATGTTCTCGGTCGCACTGCAGTACTTCACCGCGATGGGAATCGTCGGGATTCTCGCGCACGAATACGGTCACGCCATCCAGTTCAAGTCCGGCATCGTGAGCCGCAAGGATCCGGTCCTGGTCCGCGAGCAGCAGGCCGACTGCTTCGGCGGGGTGTATCTGCGGTGGGTGGCCGCGGGACACTCTCCCCGCTTCGAACTCAGTACGGGGGACGGTCTCAACCATGTGCTGGCGGGCATCATCTACGGGCGCGACCCACTGATGACCGAGGACGAAGGCGGCGGCAAGGCCCGCGGACACGGCTCGGCGCTGGACCGGATCAGTGCATTCCAAATCGGTTTCAGCGGCAACAGCGACCAGTGCGCGGCCATCGACATGGACGAGATCAAAAAGCGCCAGGGCGACCTGCCGCACTTCCTGGAGTACGACAGCTACGGCGACACCGAACCGGTCGACACCTCACTGGATACCGGCACGCTCCAGAGCCTGATGGAGGTGCTCGGCGACATCTACTCACCGTCGAACCCGCCGACCCTGAGCACCGATGCCAAAGACTGCCCCGACGCCAAGCTCTCCCCGCCGGCGTCGTACTGCCCGGCCAACAACACGATCATCGTCGACACCACGGCCTTGCAGGCCTTGGGACAGGCCAAGATCGAGGAAGAGCAGAAGCAGTTGGTGCAGGGCGACAACACCGCGATCTCGGTGTTGACCTCCCGCTACGCACTAGCCGTTCAGCACGAGAAGGGGCTGAGCCTGGATACTCCCGTCGCGGCGATGCGCACCGGCTGCCTCACGGGCGTCGGCCAAGCCAAAATGGCCGAACCCGGAGGAAAACTCACCCTCTCACCCGGCGACACCGACGAGGCCATCGCCGGGCTGCTGGTGAACGGCCTCGCCGCCAGCGACGTCAACGGCAAATTGCTGCCCGCAGGTTTCACCCGCATCCTTGCCTACCGCTCGGGTCTGCAAGGTGATGAAGACCAGTGCTACCAACGCTTTCCGTGAGCGGCTCAGTCAGCCGGTATAGCCGATCCGGCGGCTGATCTGCGTCGCAGCCCCCATGACCACCTGGGCGACCTCTTCGAATCTCGACTGCTCCAACCGGTAAGCCGGGCCCGAAATGCTCAGCGCGGCAATGACCGATCCGTTGTGGTCCCGAATGGGGGCAGCCACCGCGTTGAGCCCGGTCTCCAGTTCCTCGCGCGTCGGCGCCCAACCGTGTTCGCGCGCCGCCTCGAGTTCGGTACAGAGACGGCCGAAGTCCGTCACGGTGGCGGGGGTATACGACTCCAGCTTGCGGCCTACTCGCGCACGCACCTCCGACGACGGCAATGCCGCCAGCAGGATCTTGCCGCTGGACGTCGCGTGCGCCGGGTTGCTCTGGCCGACCCAGCTGCGCAACGCGATTTCACCGCGGCCGACGGATTCGACGACGTTGATGATCCGGTCGCCGTCGAGGATCGCGATATTGGTGGTCTCGCCCGTCTTCTCGGCGACCTGATCGCAGATGTCCTGGGACTGTTTGACCAGGTCCATCCTGGCGGTGGTCGAGCCCGCCAGCCGCACGATCGAGAAGCCCAGCTGGTATTTGCCGCGGTCGGTCAGCTGCTCGACGAAACCCCGCGATTCCAGGACCGCGATCAGCCGCGACACCGTGGATTTGTGCACGCCGATCTCGGCTGCGATCTCGGTGACCCCGGCCGTCTGCAACTTTGCCAGGATCTCCAGCACCTGCAGGGCACGGTCCACCGACTGGACGGCCGCGACCGGCTGACGGCTGGTGCTGGGCAAACTCATAACACGTTCAGTGTAGAGGTGCCGCGCGAGCATGTGGGTCTTCCGTCAGCCTGCTGACGACCTCGACACCGTATTGGACAGTGTCTGGCGCACCCGGCGCTGCACCGCGGCGATCTCCCGGACCCCGTCGTTGAGCAGACTTCGGTTCAGCGGCGACAGCTCCGACATGGTGATGATGTCGCCAGGGGTGCACCCGGTGGCAAGCTGTTCGATCTGATGGGCCATCCGCAGCCGCTGCAGCAGATCGAACACTTCGCGCAGGATGTTTGCGTCGTCCTCGGAGAGGATCCCGTTGCCGGCCCCGGCCGCCAGTCGAGCCGGAGTGGAGGCCGACACCAGCCCGACGGTCAACCCGGCCCACCGCGCGAGGTTCACGATCGGAGTCAACGCATGGGCCTTCAGGTCGAACGTGCCGCCGCGGCGCGCGACGACATCGCGCAGCGAGCGGGGCCGCACCTTGCCCGCCAGCGCATCCAGCAACTGCAGCCGCAACGCGTGCGGATGGTTGACCGGCATCCGCGAGAACGCCGCGGGCGCGGTGTGCAGCGCCGGGTCGCCCCAGACCACGCGCGCATCGAGCAGCAACGACGACATCACCAGCCCGCGGTCCTTCATCGGGTTGTCCAGCCAGCCTTCGGCTGCCGTTGACCACTCCGAGGCGCACCGCGCGAAGCGCGCCTTGTAGGCGACGGCGCCGTTGGTGTCGGCGGGCAGCCCACAGTGGTCCAGCGTCGTGTGCACACCGGCCGCGATGCGCAGGAACCGCCCTTTGTCCGAACACATTTCGTCCGACCACGACAATGCGCTGTCCACGTCGGAGGAGGGCATGGCCTCGCGCCGCGCAATGCTGCCCATGGTGAGCCACGCGAACTGGTGCCGCCACGCCCCGGTCTGATCGGCGATCTCCAGTTCCAGCGCACGGCGCACGACGGCGTCGATCACCACCGAGATCACCGCACTCGTACCTGCGGCGTCGGTGCCACCTCGAAACAGGTCGACACCGAGATCGGTGATGCGCCGTGCCGCGACCTGCAGCTCGGCGGTGTTCGTCGCGAACGCGATGGCCCTGCGCAGCACGAAGCTCTGCCGGGTCGACGAGGCGACCAGATCGGTCTCCTCGACGACACCGAGCACCCGTCCGCCGTGATCCACCACGGGCATGTGCCGCAGGCCGAATTCCAGCATCTCCATCAGCACGGTCGCACCGGCTCGATCACCGGTCACGGTGTGCGCGGGTGCGCTCATCGCATGCGCGACCGGGGTGTCCAGACCCATGCCTGCGGCAACCACCCGGGTGCGCAGATCACGGTCGGTGAAGATGCCGAAATCACCGTCCCGCAACGGGATCAGGACATACGAGGAGTGCCGCTCTGCCATCAACTTCACCGCATCGCGGATCGGTGTCTCGGCCGCGGTGAGCACCGGCTCGGCCCGCACCAGATCGGCCACCGCTGCGCGCGAAGTCCGCTGCGCGACGCTACGGCCCGAGATCCGGTCCCACGCCGAGGAGGCGATGTACGACAATCCCTCGGGATTGGCGAACACCGACCGCACCAGCTCTCCCGGCAGCCGCAACAGCGTGCTCGGTTCGGTTGCGCGCGCGGCGAATTGCACCTTGCCGCCGGTGAGCAACGCATAGACGCCGAAAATGCCGCCGGGTTCGACGGTGTCGAGGGTCTCGTCGCCCTCCCCCACGCCGGCGAACAACACGACGTGGCCGGCACGCAGCATCCAGACCTCGTCGGGGACCTGCATCGTGTAGTCGGTGATCAGCTCACCGGCGTCGAAATGATGTGTGGTGGACGCCGAGGCGAGTTCAGCCAAGGCGTCGGGCGCCATCGACTGGAACGGTGCGTGGTCGCCCAGATAGGCGACCACGTCCTCGGCGTTGCTCACATCACTGTTTTCTCATCAGGTCCGCGCACTTCTCGCCCATGGCCATCACCGTAATATTCGGGTTCACCGCAGGCAATTTCGGCATCGCCGAGGCATCCACCACCCGCAGGCGTTGCACGCCCTTGACCCGCAACTCGGGATCGAGCACGGCCATCGGATCGTCCACCGATCCCATCCGCGCCGTCGCGGCCGGATGGTAGACGGTGTTGTGCGTCTTGTGGATGTAGTCCAGCAGCTCGTCGTCGGTGACGGCGTCCGGCCCGGGTGCCAGTTCACGGGCGATCCAGCCGCGCAAGGGCTCCTGCTCAGCGATCTTGCGGGCCAACCGCACACCGGCCAGCATGACCCGCTCGTCATGTCCCTCGGGGTCGGTGAAGTAGCGGGGATCGACCTTGGCACGGTCCCGGAAGTCGCGCGACCGCAGCCGCACCGTTCCCCGTGAACGTCCCAGCGTGACGTTCGGGGTGAGGCAGAATCCGTTGTCCGTGGTCGGGTAACCCCAGCGCAGCGTGTTCATGTCGAACGGCACACTGCCGTAATGCATCATCAGATCCGGCTGGTTGAGACCCGGCTCGGTGGTGGTGAACAACCCGATCTCCCACCATTGGGTCGAGCTGGTGACCATCGGGCGTGACGCCTCCCAGAACACCAATCCTTCGACGTGGTCGTCGAGGTTGGACCCGACGCCCGGGGAGTCGACCCGGACCGCAATCCCCATCTCCCGCAGGTGCTCGGCCGGCCCGATGCCCGAGAGCATGAGCAGCTTCGGGGTGTCGATCGCCCCTGCGGTCACCACCACCTCGCGCCGGGCGGACACCGTGTCGTACCCGGTGAGGTCGGGCCGTTGGTAGCGCACCCCGGTGGCGTTGTTCTCGTCGTCGAACAGGATCTCGCTGACCCACGAATTCGTCCGTACCTCAAGGTTTTTGCGGGTCTCGAGGATCGGGTGCAGGAAGGCGTGCGACGACGACATGCGGTTGCCGTTCTCCGCGGCGTTGATCTGGAACCAGCCCGCACCGTTGGTCACCGTGGTGCCGCGGTTGAACTTCACCGTCGGCAGGCCGACCTTGGCGGCGGCCTCCAGCACCGCTGCGCCGCACGGGTCCAGCGGTGGCACGTCGCGCAACCGCACCGGCCCGCTGTGGCCGTGGTGATCCCCCTCGGCGTCGTTGGTCTCCAGTTTCGCGACGAACGGCCACAGTCCGTCGGCGCCCCAGCCCTTGGCGCCCATCGCTTCCCAGTCGGCGAGCCCCTCGGCCGGCGGCCAGAACGCGATACAGGAGTTGTGCGACGAACACCCGCCGAGCACCTTGGCCCGGGCGTGCCGCATGAAGCTGTTGCCCTTCTCCTGCGGTTCGACGGGATAGTCCCAGTCGTAGCCGGAATCGAGCAGGTGCATCCACGCCGACAGTTCCAGGATGTTGCGGTCGCCGACGTCCGAGGGGCCCGCCTCGATGAGGCACACGGTGACCGACGGATCCTCGCTCAGCCTGGCCGCGAGAACACATCCCGCGGTGCCGCCGCCGGCGATGACGTAGTCGTAGGTCGCAACGGGTGTGGAGTTCTCGCTCATCGGTCGTGCCTTCCGGAATCGGGTGTGAAAAGTGTGTCGGTGGATGCTGCGAGCAGGAGCCGACATTCCGTCCGGTCGCAGCACGGGTCGCTCGGACCCGCAGGGTTCAGTGGGCTCCGCCGTCTAGCGCACGGAACATGGTGGGACGCTGAAAGACTGGGTCTTACTGTTTGTCCGCCGCATGCGAGGCCAGGGTGCCGAGGTGATGACGGCCCTTGACGAAGTACCACACGAGGCCGAGGCCGAGGATGACGCCGATGTAGACGAACGCGCCCCACGTGTTGTACCAGGGATCGCCGTAGATGGCCACGCGCGGCCAGGCCAGGTTGACGGCCATGCCGACGCCCCACAGCACGGCGAAGATGTTGACCGCCAGACCCCACTTGCCCATGGTGAAGTAGTTGCCTTCCTTGAGGTCGGCCGGCGGCCACTGACCTTGCAGCCGCTTCTTGAGCATCGGGCCGGTCACCATCAGATAGGCGAGGTAGATCATGATGATGGCGATCGAGGTCAACACCGTGAACACCTTGGGCTGACCGAGGTTGATCACGAGGATCAACGCGGCGATCACACCGATCACGACGGCCGGGACCACCGGGGCCTGCGTCTTGGGATGGACGCGAGCCAGCTTCTCGCCGAACGGAAGAGCGTTGTCGCGTGCCATCGCGAACGTGAGCCGGATCGCGGCGGTGTGCACGGCCAGGGAACACACCGTCACTGCCACCACGATGCAGATCAGGAAGATCTTGCCGAGCGGACCCCACATCACCTTCTCGACGATGTACTGCAGGCTGCCGTCCGGGCTGCCCAGCAGTGGGTCGTTGAGATCGGGTGCGGACATGACGGCGAACACCAAGATGGCCCCACCGATCACGAAGGACGCCAGGATCGCCCGCAGGATGGCCTTCGGTGCGGTGCGGCGCGGTTCGACCGTCTCCTCGCCCAGCGAGCTGGCCGTGTCGAAGCCGTACATCACATACAGAGATGCCAACGACGCCACCAGGAATGCACCCATGTACCCGCCGGGCAGATCCGCACCGTAGCCGTGGGTGGAGAAGAACACACTGGGACCACGCTTGATGTTGAACGCCAGGATGACCGCGATGAGCACCGCCGCGATCAGCTCGATGAACACACCGGCGCTGTTGATCATCGCCATCAGCCGTACGCCGAAGGCGTTGATCGTGGTAGTGAAGGCGATCAGGATGACACCCAGAATGATTGCGTTGGCGGCGAAGTCGTACTTTCCGGTGCCGTCACCGATCATCTGGAAGCCGCTCCACAGCCGGGGCAGGTTCAACTGCAATGCCAGCACCACCGCCGACAGCGTGACGATGGACGCGGTCAGCATGAGCCAGCCCGAGCTCCACCCGACGATGCGGCTACCGAGCTTCTTCGACCAGTTATAGACCGACCCGGCGACCGGATACTTGGCGGAGAGCTCCATGAAACACAACGCGACAGCCATCTGGCCCACGAAAACCATTGGCCACGACCACAGATAAGCCGGACCGGCATTGCCGAAGCCGACATAGAAAAGCTGGAAGGTGCCGGTCAGGATCGAGATGTAACTGACCCCGGCCGCGAAACTCGCGAACTTGCCGATACTGCGGTCGAGGGACTCCTTGTAGCCGAAGTCCTCCATCCCACTTTCATCGGCTTGACTGTCTGACCGAATTGACATGGTGGTGCATCCTTCGAGAGAAGTGGTGGGTTATTCGCCGTTGAACCAGCCCGCCACCGACGGCGAGGTGCTGTTCCAGATGTGTTTGATCTCTTGGTATTCGGCGAGCCCCGTCGGTCCGAGCTCGCGGCCGTTCCCCGACTTCTTGAAGCCGCCCCACTCGGCGGCCGGAGTGTAGAAGCCGAAGTCGTTGATCCACACCGTGCCCGCCCGCAATGCGCGCGCGACGCGTTCGGCCCTTGCCGGGTCCGCGGTGCGGACACCGGCGGCAAGGCCATACGGTGTGTCGTTGCCCAGCTCGATCGCCTGGGCCTCGGTGCTGAACCGCTCGACGGTCAGGATCGGACCGAAGGTCTCCTCGGTCACCACCCGCATGCTCCGATCACAGTGGTCGAAGATGGTGGGTGGATAGAAACTCCCTGCCGCGTACTTGGGATCGGTTGGCCGCGCACCCCCGGTGACCAACTTTGCACCCTCGGAAATCCCCAATGCCACATAGGATTCCACCTTCTCTCGGTGTGCCATCGACACCAACGGCCCGGTCTCGCTGCTCTCGTCCAGACCGTCGCCGAATCGGATCCGCTCTGCCCGCGCGACCAGCGCCGCGACGAACTCGTCGGCGATGGACTCCTCGATGATGAGCCGCGTGCCCGACGAACAGACCTGCCCGGAGTGCATGAAGACACCGGTCAGCACCCGATCGACGGCGATGTCGAAATCGGTGTCTGCGAACACGATGTGGGGATTCTTGCCACCGAGTTCCAGTGCGACGCGGGTCGCGTGGGCGGCCGCGGTGCGGGCGATCGACGTACCGGTGGCCGCACCGCCGGTGAACGAGATGAGGTCGACCTCGGGCGTATCGGTCAGAGCGGCGCCGACTGCGGCGCCGCTGGCCTGGATCAGGTTGAGCACACCCGCCGGAACACCGGCCTCCTCGGCCAGCCGGACCAGCACGATGGTGCTCAGCGGGGTGACCTCGCTGGGTTTCGCCACCATGGTGCAGCCGGCGGCCAGCGCAGGCGCGATCTTCCAGGCGATCTGCAGCAACGGGTAGTTCCACGGCGCGATCAGGACACACACCCCGACCGGTTCCCGCACCACCCTGCTGATCACCGTGGGGTCGCCGACGTCGACGACCCGGTCGGCCTCCACCGCCGCCAAGTTGGCGTAGTAGCGGAACACCGAGATCACATCGTCTATGTCGATGTGGCTCTCCCGCAACGTCTTCCCCGTATCGAGGGTCTCGATGCGGGCGAGCTCGTCACGGTCGCGGGCCAGTAGATCGGCGATCCGGTCGAGCACCGCCGCGCGTTCGGCGATCGGCGTGTGCGGCCACGGTCCGCTGTCGAAAGCCGTCCGGGCCGCGGCCACGGCGGCGGACGCATCCGCCGCGGTGGCCTCGTCGACGACAGCGACCACCGTGCTGTCCGCCGGGTTGACGATGTCGCGCGTGCCGCCGCCGCCGGCATGCACCCACTTTCCGTCGATGTAAAGGCTGGGCTGCATCGTCATCCCGATATCGGACATCAGCTACCCCTTCGACTGGGTGTCGCCCAATTTGGCCAGCGTCCACTCGTGGAATTCCCCGATGTGGTGCTCGGCGGGTACCAGTACACCCCCATTTCGGTACGCCCGTGAGGACATTGCGGGTTGTGTACGTTCACAGGCTTCGAAGTCCTGCTGGTTGACCCGGTGGAACAGCTCCATCGAATGCTCGACGTCTTTGCCCGACGCAACCACATCGGGCACGTACAGCCAGTCGCATTCCACGATGGTGCGGTCGTGGGCCATCGGGAACATCCGGTGCAGGATCACGTGATCGGGTACCAGGTTGATGAACACCGTCGGCCGCACCGTGATCGCGTAGTACTTGCGGTCCTGGTCTTCGGTGACCCCGTCGATCGTGTCGAAACCGGCGCGGCCGTCGATGGTGAAACCGTCGATGTCCTCACCGAATGCAGCGCCGTGCCCGACGAAGTACTGCGCGGCCAGACCGTCGGCGAACTCCGGCAGCACCTCGGTCAGCTCGGGGTGGATGGTGGCGCAGTGGTAGCACTCCATGAAGTTCTCGACGATCAGCTTCCAGTTGGCTGCCACGTCGTAGACCACCCGACGGCCGACGGCCAGCTCGTCGATGTGGTAGTGGTCGATGGCGGCAGGGTCGCCCAGTCGTTGGGTGACCGCACCGATCACGTCGTCCTCGAACGACGGCGGTTCGTCGGCCAGGCAGACCCACGCGTAGCCCAGCCACTCACGCAGAGCGACCGGCACCAGACCGTATTCGGTGCGGTCGATGTCCGCACCGTCCTCGCCCTTGAGCGTGCCCAGGTTGGGGGCCGCGACCAGCTTGCCGTCCAGCCCGTAGGTCCAGGCGTGGTACGGGCAGCGCAGATGCCGCTTGACCGCACCCGAGTCCTCGGTGCACAGCATCGCCCCGCGGTGCCGGCAGATGTTCAGGAATGCGCGCAGCTGCTTGTCCCGGCCGCGGACGATCAGCACACTCTCCCGGCCCACCTGGACCTTGCGGAAATCACCCGGTTCGGGCAGGTCGCTGCTGCGCACGGAGCAGAACCACATCTTCTCGAAGATGTTCTCTTGTTCCGCCCGGAAAATTTCCGGGTCCCAGTAGTATTCGCCGCCCAGGGTGCGAACGAGGGTCCCGCCTTCGGGATTGGTTCCTGCGGCTGCAGGTATGGGGTTGTCGATTGTCGTCATGATTTCACCAACCGTCGTGTGTCGAAGAGTCCGATGGGATGGGCTGTGTGGCGAGATCGGCCGATATCTCGCCGACCGCTCGTACGAATTTGGCTCCCTGACCCGACAAGCCGCACGCCACAAGGACATTGGCGTAGTTCGGATGCCGCGTGATCACGAGATGTTCGTCGGGGGTTTTGGAGTACATGCACATTGCGTTGCGCACATCGCGTAGTGGCCTCCAATTCGAGGTATTTTGTTGCTGACAACGCAACACGTGCGTCCTCCGCATCAATGATTGCGTATGGCCCAGGTCATGTCAACGGGTTGACGTGAGGCGGCTCACAAGAGCAGACTGTTGCGTAATAAGAACATGTTGCGTCTATCGCAACGACGAAAGGACTGTGGCTGTGGATGCGTCTTCCCTGCCGTCGACCGAGCCCGTCAGCGCGTCGACGTCCGGCCGTACCGTCGTCGGACAGCTCGATGCGCTGCCCGTCGGCGAGGTGCTCACCGTGCAGTTAGAGGGCCTTGACCCCATCACGATCTTCCATACGGACTCCGGCCTGTTCGCCATCGACGACACGTGCACTCATCAGGATGCGTCGCTGGCCGACGGTTGGGTCGAGGATTGCACCGTCGAGTGCCCGCTGCACGAATCCTGCTTCGACCTGCGCACCGGAGAGGTGTCCGGACCGCCCGCGAAAATCGCGGTACGCACCCACCGCGTCGGCGTCGAGGACGGTCAGATCTGGCTCGAAGCGAGCGCATCATGAGCCACCCGACATCGGTCGTCGTGATCGGCGCATCCCTGGCCGGCCTGTCCACGGTCCGAGAGCTGCGCGCCGCGGGCTACGAAGGACGGGTCACCGTCGTCGGCGACGAGCCGCACATGCCCTACGACCGTCCGCCGCTGTCCAAGGAGTATCTGACCGGCGAGCCGTCGCTCGAGCTGGCCGAATCAGCTGACATCGACGCGCTGCGAGCCGAGTGGGTGCTGGGCCGCGCCGCAGTCGGGCTGACCTCCGATTCGAGCGGCGGGCATGTCGTGACACTCGACGACGGCGCCACCTTGTCCGCCGACGCCGTCGTATTGGCCACCGGAGCGCGGGCCCGCTCATTGCCGGGTTGCCCGGCGCTGCCCGGTGTGCACACCCTGCGCACGGTCGACGACGCCCGCGCGCTCCGCAGTTCCCTCGAGAGGGCGCAGCGGCTGGTGGTCGTCGGTGCGGGCTTCATCGGGGCAGAGGTCGCCAGCACCGCGGCCGGCCGCGGCATCGACGTCACGGTCGTCGAGATGTCCACGGCGCCCCTCGTCGGGATCTTGGGCGAAGAGGTCGCGGCGGCGTGCACGGCGCTGCACGGGCAGAACGGCGTCACCTTGTTGACCGGTGTCTGCGTGTCCGGAGTCACCGGCAAGGACCGGGTGACGGGCGTGCTGCTCGACGACGGCACCGAACTGCCCGCAGACGTGGTCGTCGTCGGTGTGGGCGCGGTCCCCAATACAGAGTGGTTGACGCATTCGGAGATCACCATCGAGAACGGCTTCCGGACCGACGACTTGTGCCGTACCGGGGCACCCGGTGTGTATGCCGTCGGTGACTGCGCGACGTCGTTCAATGTCCACCTGGGGGCACACCACCGCAGCGAGCACTGGACCAATGCCACGCAGCAGGCCCGCATTGTGGCCGCCGCGATCCTCGGCACGCCGCCGGCCCCGCATGCCGCGCCGTACTTCTGGTCCAAACAGTATGGGCGCCAACTGCAGTTCGCCGGACACCGGCAGCCGGGCGACGTCGTCCGGTTCGTCGACGGCGACGCGTCTGCAGCATCGTTCGTAGCGCTCTATGAACGCGACGGTGTCGCGACGGCGGTGTTCTCGATGGACAATCCGCGGTTGTTCACCCGGCACCGCAAGCTCATCGAACGCCAGCTCGCCGAGCAGGTTGCCGCCCGCACCGCGGCGGTCAACGCCGCCGTGCACACCGCGGGGCTGGAAGCCGGAGCGCCGTCAGAAGAGCTCCGCGGCGACCTTCAGAGTTACGAGCACGGCGCGATCGACGCCGATGAGCTCGTGCGCCGCACTGCTTCCCGGATCACCGCGATCTGAGAAGGTCATGCCCCGTCGGTCCGGTTATGTCGATCCCACGACGGGGATACTGACCAACCTGGTGCATGCCCGCACCATCGCCGAACTGGTGTCAGCCGAGCACGATCTCGTCACCGTCCGGCACATCCAGCTGTCGGAGCATCCGCTGCCCGGAGATTTCGACCTGGAGCACCTCAAGGCGATCCACCGCCATCTGTTCGGAGACGTCTATCCGTTCGCCGGACAGCTGCGGACCGTGGACATCTTCAAGGCGGGCAGTACCAACCAGTTCGCGCCTGCGCGAACGCTGGTGGCCGCCGCAGCGCACGTCTTCGTCCGGATCCAAGAGGACAATTACCTGTGCGGCCTGGACCGCGACGAGTTCGTCGAAGGACTCAGCCGACACTTCACCGCGATCAACCGGCTGCACCCGTTCCGGGAGGGCAACGGCCGCACCCAACGGGTGTTCCTGCAGTACCTCGCCGAACATGCGGGCTACCAACTCGATTGGTCACGGATCGACCGGCGCGACCTGCTCGCGACGTGCCGCGACCGCACCCTGGAAGCGCGATGCTTGATGGACGCCGTGACACTCCCCCAGAGGGAGTTCGCGGGACCGCGTGCGCCAGAACAATACTGACGCCGCGGCGGTGACCTCGACCAGAGCAATCCAGGTGGCAGCTGTCATCGCCTCGGCGTGTGTGGTCCCGCCCGGCGCGCCATGGTGATGACCCGCCGGCATGGGCAGGTGCACCGCGATCATGGCGAGATTCATCAACGCGACCGTCGTCCACGCCCGCAGCGTTCCCCGCACCCACAGATCGCGGGCGCAGAACAGACACCCGACGAGCATCGCCGCAGTGAGAACCGCGGCGACGCTCGTCTCGGAAATCAGGGAAACACCGTGCAGTGCAGCCGAACACGCCGCGAGCACCGCACAGAGCCTGCGCCCGAAACGACTCACTTGAACAGTTCCTGCGCGGCCGTCGCCCGGGCGATCCACTCGTCAGGAGGCCGCGGATCCTCGTACTCGTCGTGCCAGTTCCACCATTGATACGGCGGCGTCTTCGGGTACCCCTCCGGCGAATCCTCCCAGTCTTCCTGCCGCCCGAGCGCGGTGATGTCAAGGTAGCTCCAGGTGTTGCCGAACACTTCGTCGCCGCGGTTGTCCACGAAATAAGTCCGGAACACCGACTCGCCGTCGCGGATGAACGCATTGGTGCCGTGCCATTCGTCGACGCCGAAGTCGGAGTCGAAACTGTCGGTGATGGTGTACCACGGGATATCCCATCCCATCCGCTGCTGCACCCGTGCGATGTCGGCCTGCGGCGCCCGGGACGCGAACACCAGTGTCGTATCGCGTGCGTTGAGATGCGCCAGGTTTCCGACATGGTCGGCGACCATCGAGCATCCGCGGCAGGCATGTTCGGGCCAGCCGTATACGCCGGGCTCGAAGAACGCCCGGTACACGATCAGCTGCCGTCGCCCGGCGAACAGATCGAGCAGGCTGAGCTCGCCGTCCGGCCCGCGGAACACATAGGGCTTCTCGACAGCCAGCCACGGCATCCTTCGCCGTTCGGCGGCCAGCGCGTCACCGGCTCGGGTGTGCTCTTTCTCTTTCACCAGCAGGCGCCGCCGCGCCGCGTCCCACTCCTCGGCTGTCACGATCGGAGGTGTGTTCATTCTGAATATCCTTTCTCTTCAGGGTAATTGGATAAGTCCTTCGGCACCGAGCCCATACGACCGGTGCTGCGGTGCGGTGAGGATTTCGAGGATCGCCTTGCCGGCCTGCTCAGGAGTGAGGACCGCGCCCCGGCGCGCCACGAACGTGTCCGGGTCGACACCCGCCGCCGCTGCGTACGCTGCAACGGCCGCGAACCCGAGGTCGGTGGCCGGCGTCAACTGCGGCAGCACCGACACCACATTGATGCCGAACCCCGACTGTTCCGATTCACCTGCGCCGTAATCGGCGATGAACCGGACGGTGGCCTTCGCTCCCGCGTAGCCCCCGCTGAGCGGAGAGCCATTGAGCGCGGCGCCACTGGAGAAGGCGATGACCGTGCTGCCCGGCGCCAGCGGACGCTGCAGTGCCTGGCGGATCCAGTGAAACGCCTGCGCCACATCGACATTCCAGTTCTCGCTGAAGCTCTCCCAGGTCTGTTCGGTGAGCCTGCCCATCCGCGGGGCCGCGCCGGCCGCCAACACGACCACGCCGGGGTGGTACCGGTCGATGAGATGGGCGGCGGTCGCAGCGTCGGCGGCGTCTGCGCACACAGGCGTGAACCGGGCGCCGAGTTGTGCACCGACGTCGGCAAGTTGTCCGGCGCCACGGGCCACGCCGATCACGTGAGCACCGGCACCGACCAGAGCAGTCGCGACGCCGCGGCCGAATCCTCGGCCCGCACCCGTCACGATCGCCGTGGTGGCGGTGATATCGAATGTCGTCATATCTATTGAGACGCCGGGAACGCCGAAAACTGGGCGCGGCGACCGCGACAAGTTTTCGCCTCGCCGCGTGTCTCTATGTATGTGGAACTGATCGCGCGGGCCCGTGCCGGTGATGGCGCGGCGTTCCGGGACCTCACCGAGCCACACCACCGGGAACTGCAGGTGCACTGCTACCGGATGCTGGGCTCGGTGCAGGACGCCGAGGACGCCGTGCAGGACACGCTGCTGTCGGCGTGGCAGAACCTCGACGGGTTCGAAGAGAGGTCGTCGGTCCGTACGTGGCTCTACCGGATCGCCACCAACCGCTGTCTCAACGCGCTGCGGACGGCCAAGCGGCGCCCGGCCAAGGAGTGGGACATCAACGAGATCGAACCGCCCGAGCCGACACGGCTGAGCGAAGTGGTTTGGCTGGAGCCATATCCGGACGCACTGATACCCGAGGCGTCATACGAACAGCAAGAGACCATCTCGCTGGCCTTCATGACGGCCCTGCAATTACTGGCACCCCGCCAGCGCGCCGTGCTGATCCTGCGTGACGTGCTCGGCTATCACGCCGACGAGGTTGCCGAGATTCTCAGCAGCACAGTCGATTCCGTGAACAGCGCGCTGAAACGCGCCCGCGCGGGGTTGCGCCAGGGGCTCCCGTCCGCCACCACGCCGCCCAAACCGGGGTCCCCGGCCGAACAGGTGTTGGTGGACAGGTTCGTGCGCGCCTACCAATCCGGTGACGTCGACGGTCTGGTCGCGCTGCTCACCGAAGACGTCACGATCTCGATGCCGCCCGTGCCGCTGGAATACCAGGGCCGCGATGTGGTGGCCCGCTTCTACGCCGCGGTCATGCGGCCTGGGCGGCACTACGACCTGGTGCCGACGCGCGCGAACCGGCAGCTGGCGTTCGGCTCCTACCATCGGGGCGCGGGGGGTGCCCGGCATGCCGCGGGGCTTCTGGTACTCACGCTCGACGGGGACCGCATCAGCGCCATGACGCGCTTCGACAGCAGTGTGCTGCCCTGGTTCGGGCTCCCGCTGTCATTGCCGTGATGTGACGGCGGCCACACCACCCGACGGCGGTGACAACCGTCATATGTCCAGGAGGCAAACGGTACTTAGTGTCACTATTATTATTTGCGCTATGGGTCGGGAAGCTCTGAATGGCGACACGGTGCGGGCGGCCGTCGAACAGTCGCGCGGCAGCATCGAGGACTACGTCCTCGCCGACGGCACCATCGTCGTGCCCGACGGCGTGATGATGACGTCGTTCCTGGAAGGCAACCGAGCGGCGTTCGGCGATGCACCGGCCTACCGATTCGTCGATTACTCGTCGGATCCCGACGGAAAAATCATCGAGCTGAGCTGGAACGGCCTGTGGTCGCAGGTGCGGTCGATAGGTGCCCGCCTGCAACAGGTGACCTCGCCGGGAGACCGGGTGGCCATCCTGGCGCCGCAGGGCGTCGACTACGTGTCGGCGTTCTTCGCCGCGGTGCATGCCGGCAACATCGCCGTCCCATTGTTCGCTCCCAGCCTCGCGGGTCATGCCGAACGCCTGGCCGCGGTGCTCGCCGACGCCAAACCCACCGTCGTGTTGACGACCACTGCGGCGTCGGAATCCGTAAGGAGCTTCCTGCGCACCCTGCCCGCTGACGAGCGGCCCCGCATGATCGCGGTGGATGCCGTCCCCGATTCGCTCGCGGCGATGTTCACCGCGGTAGCGCGCGATACCGACGACGTCGCTTACCTGCAATACACCTCGGGCTCCACACGAACCCCGGCCGGCGTCGAGATCACCCACCGCAACGTGTGCACCAACGTGATGCAGATGATCCTGGCCGGCGATCTGGAAATGGGCATCCGCGGCGTGAGCTGGCTGCCGCTGTACCACGACATGGGCCTGATCATGATCATGTTCCCGGCGTTGTGCGGCAACCACATCACGCTCATGGACCCGATGGCGTTCGTGCGGCGGCCGTACCGCTGGATCAAGCGCCTCGCCGAGGAATCCGCCACCGGCCCGACACTGGCCGCCGCGCCGAACTTCGCGTTCGAGCTGTGCGCGCAGCGCGGTCTGCCGCCCAAGGGCGAGTCGATCGACCTGAGCAATGTCGTCACGCTGCTCAACGGATCCGAGCCGGTGACCATGTCCTCGATCGAGGAGTTCAACGCCGCGTTCGCGCCGTACGGGCTGCCCGCGACGACGGTGAAGCCCTCCTACGGGATGGCCGAGGCCACGCTGTCGGTCGCCAGCATCGCACCCGATGAGACAGCGAGCGTCATCTACCTGGACCGCGACCAGCTCAACGCCGGGCACGCTGTTGTGGTCGACGCCGATGCCGACGGTGCCGTGGCGCATGTGTCCTGCGGTCGCGCGATTCCCAACCAGTGGGTGGTGATCGCCGGCACCGACGGTGACGAGATGGCGGACTGCCACGTCGGCGAGATCTGGTTGCACGGCAACAACATCGGTCGTGGCTACTTCGGCAGGCCCGATGAGTCGCAGCGGGTGTTCGGCAACAAGCTGCAGACCCGTCTTGTGGCGGGTAGCCATGCCGAGGGTGTCCCTGACAACGGATTGTGGTTGGCCACAGGCGATCTCGGCGTGTACGTCAACGGCGAGCTGTACGTGACCGGCCGCATCAAAGACATGATCATCGTCGACGGCCGCAACCACTACCCGACCGACATCGAGACCACGGTCAGCGAGGCATCGCGTGCCGTGCGCTCGGGTTACGTCGCGGCGTTCTCGGTCCCCGGTGCGCATGGCGAAGAGCTGGTCGTCGTCGCCGAACGCGCCGCGGGCGCCGGCCGCGCCGAGCCGGGCCCGATCGTCGACGCCGTCCGCGCCGCGGTCTCACGCCACCATCAGGTCCGCGTGGCCGACGTGCGGATGGTCGCCGCCGGCGTCATCCCCCGCACGACCAGCGGCAAGCTGGCCCGGAATGCTTGCCGCACTGAGTATTTGGCGGGCCGATTCGACCGCTAGGTCCTTGGGCTTACGCGCCGAGGCTTACTCGCCTCGACAAGCGTCTCGCGCAGCGTTGATTTGACGTCGGCGCTCGGAGACAAGGTAGTCGACTGAGCCGAGCCGCAGGCCGACAGTTTCGCTGTCGAATCCGCCGGCCCGCAGCAGCGTCGTGGCCCGCTGTGACACGCCGCCCTGCTGGATCCCGAAATGCGCCATCAGATCCTTCACCTGCATGCCACCCGCCGGGTAGCGGAAAAGGTTGTTGGCCTTGCCGATGATCCACACCACGGCGCCGGCAACAGTTTCCACCCGACCGCGGCCAAAGCTGGTCGGGTCATTGGCCGCAACGCGCGCGAGCAGCCGCCGGCATGCAGTGCGGTATTCGACGTCGAGTACCTGCTCGCAGCAGCGGTCGGTGAGCGTGAGAATATCCCCCACTCGCGAGGCCGCTTCGCCGGCGATTCCATCCCAGCGGAACGGTTCGTCGGGTAGCGGGGCGTCATCGAGATGGTCGAGCTCGTCATAGCCTCCAACGCATGCCGCGAGCTCATCAAGCTTCCGCTGTCGGTGGTCCATCCCCATATCGATGCCGAGCTGGGCGAGCAACGCCTCAGGGCCTTGCAGACCAGGGTTCCGGACTTCACGCTGGTATTGCGGTTCAAAGGCATCGATCGCAGCAAGCGCCTCATCGGTCCATCGTGGGCCGATGCCGGCCTCCGTATGCGCGAACGCTACATACGCCCGCAACAGATTTGGCGCCTTGGCCAAGTGGTCCGCGGCAGCAACGACCTTGCGCGGAAGCCAATCGGCCAGCAGCATTTCGACCTTGACGTTGCTCCAACGCAACGGGTCCCCGGAACCATAGTCGGTGCCGAACCACAACAGCGTGTCCAACAAGTCCCGATGCTCGTCGTCATCGAACCGCTGTCCGTACGGGGAAGCAAAGAATTGGCGCGCCAAACGCTTCGATTTTCGCGAATCCCATTCCGGGGTGCGATGTCCCACCCCGCCGGTCGGCAGTGTCCTGGTTACCCATTCGACCAAGGCGCGGCAGCCCGGCCAGCTCTCAGATTCGAATGGTGGGATCGTCATGGTCGCCCGTTGGATTCCCTCGTCGACCCAGGCCCGAGTATCTGCGAGGGTCATATCGTCCCAGCGAGTGCCGTCTTCGGCCGCCTGCCGTGACATTGACATGATCTGGTCCATTGAGACGGGGAGCACGAACGCATCCTTGACCAGGGTGCCGACGTTGTGGTCGATGTATACGACGCACGTGAACTCGTGCCCGCTGGCCAACCGTGCGGCGATCATGATGTCATCGCCATCCCCGAGCTCGTGACTCATCCGGACCACTCGGCTCACCGTCGGCGACGAAAGCTCTGCCAGCCAAGGGGTTTCAGGAGCGGGCCGCTTAGTGAGTTCGCGCCGAATACGAGCGCGCAACACATCGTTGCCGGCAGACATCTCCGCGATCACAGCGAGCAGCGCCGTCGTCTCGGGACACGGGACACCGATGAATGACTCGACCAGCTCGTCGAGTGTCGGTCCGCTGCGCTCCGACGGGGCGAACGGATTCTCCTGACGCTTGTCAGTGGCGCACAGCAGCATGCTCGCCATCGACAGCAGATTCAGCGGATCCGGGTCAGCCAAGGCACGGCCCACATCGGTGAGCAGGTCGGGCCCGTCACCAGCGCGCCCCCGCCGGCTGCCTCTGCCACCCTTGCTGGACATGTTCGACACCCTAGCGGGAGGTGCTACCGCAACACGTGGCCGCGCCGATGGTCGCGCAACTCTTCTTCAGATATATGGCACCGTCGGACGTACCGTACACATGTGGAGAAGACGACCGTCCGCCTGCCTGATGACCTCAAAGCGGCAGTCAAACGCGCTGCCCGGGAGCGCGGGGTATCAGAGGCTGAGGTGATCCGGGAGTCGATCAGGGTGAGTGTGTCGACAAAGAAGCCGCGACCACGAGGCGGTCTGTTCGCCGGTCCGGAGCCGTTGGCAGGCCGCGCAAATGAGCTTCTCGAAGGCTTCGGCGAGCGGTGATCGTCGACACGAGAACAGATCAGCCTCGGGGAGGCCTCGAACGTTGTTTTCGCTCAGCGGTACCGCAACATCGCGACGCTCGACAGCCGCGTTTCGACGTTCTGCGACCGATCGGCGGCGGCCGATTCACCGTTGGTGCTAAGCACCCGTGGACGGGCTGGCGTTGACGTACGCATCCAGGACGGGCAGTACGTCGGGGCACATGTTCTGCGCCGCCGCAACGACGACGATCGCGGTCTCGTAGGACGCGTAGCCGCTGCGTGCGACGAAGTTCATCGCCGTCGGCACGCCGGCACCACTGCGCAGCAGTCGGCAGGTCATCTTTCCGGTGTCGATCACATCGGAGATCGACGAGTAGTACACGCCGCGATCGTCGAGTTGAGCCACGTAGTCGTACTGGTCAGCACCGGCGGGTGCGGCGAGAGCCATCGGGATGATTGCACTGACGGCGACAGCGGCCATCACAACGCCGGTACCTGCGAGCTTGTTCATTGCGGCCCTCCTTGACCTGTCCGAATCGCCCGCATATGCGAGCCGCACAGAATGACAGAGGCCACCGACAAGACTCGCCCGTCGCCGCATCCCGGTGTTTGTCGGAGCCGTCGTATATACAGTTCGGTTCAGTTCGTTGCGAGCGACAAGGGGCAGTGCAGTGATCACCGGTGAGTTGAAGAGCAAGGTCGACCGCGTTTGGGACGCCTTCTGGTCGGGCGGTATCTCCAATCCGCTGGAGGTGATCGAGCAGATCACCTACCTGCTGTTCATCCGACGCCTCGACGACTTGGACACTCTCGCGGAGAATCGCGCTCGCCGTACCGGCAAAGCCGAGGAGTTACGGTTCGGGGCCGACCAGCAAGACTTGCGATGGTCTCACTTCAAGAACGCTGAGCCGGCGGTGATGTTCAGGACGGTCTCCGAGAAGGTGTTCCCGTTCCTGCGCGCGCTCGGCGGCGACGGCTCGACGTACTCCGAGCACATGCGTGACGCGCGTTTCACCATCCCGACCCCGGCGCTGCTGTCGAAGGTCGTGGACATGCTCGCTGACATCCCGATGGCCGATCGCGACACCAACGGCGACCTGTATGAGTACATGCTGTCGAAGATCGCCAGCGCGGGCCAGAACGGGCAGTTCCGCACACCCCGGCACATCATCAAGCTGATGGTCGACATGACCGCACCGCAGCCTACCGACGAGATCTGCGATCCCGCGAGTGGCACCGCGGGGTTCCTCGTTGCGGCGTCGGAGTATGTCCGCGAACAGCATCCGTCGGTGCTGACCGATGCCTCACAGCGGAAGCACTTCCACGCCAGCATGTTTCACGGTTACGACTTCGACAACACAATGTTGCGCATCGCGAGCATGAACATGCTGATGCACGGCATCGAGTCCCCCGACATCCGCTACCGGGATTCCCTCTCTGAGGGCGCCAGTGAGGACGCCGAGAAATACACGCTGATTCTCGCCAATCCCCCATTCGCCGGCTCACTTGACTACGAGGCCACCTCGAAAGATCTCCAGCGGGTGGTCAAAACCAAGAAGACCGAACTGCTCTTTGTTGCACTGTTTTTGAAGCTGCTCAAGCCCGGCGGCCGCGCCGCCGTCATCGTGCCCGACGGCGTACTCTTCGGATCATCCAAGGCGCACAAGGAGCTTCGCCGCGCACTGGTTGAGGATCAGAAGCTCGACGGCATCGTAAAACTGCCGTCGGGTGTATTCAAACCGTATGCCGGTGTCTCGACGGCAATTCTGCTGTTCACCAAGACCAACTCTGGTGGCACGGACCATGTGTGGTTCTATGACGTAACCGCCGACGGATATTCGCTCGATGACAAGCGGAACCCTGTCGAGGCAAATGATCTTCCGGATGCACTGTCTCGGTGGGCGTTACGTTCTTCGTCCGAATTGGACCGGGCCCGCACCGAGCAGTCGTTCTGCGTGCCAAAAGCCGACATCGTCGCTCAGGACTATGACCTGTCGCTCAACCGCTACAAGGAGACCGTGCACGATGAGGTCGAGCATCGACCACCATTGGAGATCATCGCTGAGATCGAGAAACTGGAAGGCGAGATCGCTGCCGGACTTGCCGAGTTGAAGGCGATGCTATCGTGAAAATGGTTTCATTCCTTGAAGCCCTTGGGGACGCCACCGGCGGCAACCACAAGGTACCTCGTTCCGAATACCGCCAATTGGGACAACTGCCGGTGGTCGACCAAGGCAAGGCCCTGATCTCCGGCTATACAAATGACAACAGCCTCGCATTCAGACATCATGGGCCAAACATCATTTTTGGTGACCACACCCGTACAATCAAGTACATCGATTTTCCGTTCGCAATGGGTGCAGACGGTGTAAAAGTCCTTCGCGCCCGCGGCGGATTCGATCCCAAGTTTCTCTACCACTACCTCTGTACAGTTTCCCTGCCGGACGCTGGTTATTCACGCCATTTCAAGTTCCTTAAAGAGATTCAAGTTCCTAAACCCCCACTCGACGAGCAACGCCGCATCGCTGCCATCCTCGACCAGGCGGATTCGCTTCGCACGAAACGCCGTCAAGTCCTCGCAGGCTTCGATGAATTGTCGCAGGCAGTCTTTCACGCAACCTTCGGCGATCCAATCACCAATGAACGGAATTTCCGCGTCCGACGGCTTCAAGATTGGATTGATCCAAACAGGCCAATCACGTACGGCATCCTTAAGCCGGGCCCCGACGTCGACAACGGAGTCCCGTATGTCCGAGTCGCCGACATGAAGAACGGCGGCATCGATGAACAGGCGATGAGGAGAACATCTCCAGCAATCAGCGACCAATACAAGAGATCACTACTGCAACAGGGAGATCTTCTTATGTCGATTCGCGGACACGTTGGCCGTTTCGCCTCCGTTCCTGAATCTCTGGCAGGCGCCAATATCACACAGGACTCGGCACGGCTCGCGATAGCCGAGCCTGCTTCAGCCACATATGTCCGCGCAGCCATGGAGATGCCCAGCTTCCAGCACTGGATGGCACGCCGCACAAAGGGCGCCGCCGTCCAAGGGATCAACCTCGGTGACGTGAAGGAAGCACCGATCCCGTCGCCACCGCTGCAACTGCAAAGAAACTTTGCCGCCGTGTTGAGCAGTATTCGCTCGCAGATAGACCGGTCCCGAGCACAACTCGTAGATGTTGACACCGTCTTCGCCTCCCTACAATCCCGCGCATTCCGAGGCGAGCTATGACGGCCGAACCGTCGCAGCTCGAAAGCTGGCCGGCCTTCGCGCGCCCCACACTGGTCGTGCTGAGCGACGGCCAGACTTGGCGCACCGCAGAACTTTTCGAGGCCGTCGCTGACGAAATGCAGCTCACCGACGCGCAGCGTGCCGAGACTCTCAGTTCTGGACAGCTGCGTGCTCGAAACCGCGTGGGTTGGGCACTGTCAGCCCTCACGCGCGCCCAGGCGGTGACGAAAGTCCGCAACGGCTACTCCACCATCACCGACTTCGGGAGACGACTGCTCGAGGAGCACCCAGTCAACATCACCGAGGAAGCGCTGGAGGCGATCCCTGAGTACCAGAACTACCAACCGAAGGCCCGCCGCCCCACCGCGGCGGAAGCTGAAGAAGGCCCGCCATTGTGGTTCGTCGGCGCCTACTACGGTGACAACGATGGTGGAGATCAAACGGAATCGTTTATCCAACAGGGCATTTGGCGGAATGGCTACTCCGACAGATACTTCGATGAAGTAAACTCGATGCAGCCGAACGAGCGGATCGCGATCAAGGCTGCCTATACACGTTCTCGTCGCGACGACCTGGACTTCGACAACAAGGGCCAGCGGGTGTCGGTAATGGCCATCAAGGCTACCGGCACCATCACCCGCAACCACGGCGACGGCCGCACGGTCGACGTCGCGTGGGACCCACAAGAGCGACCTCGCGAATGGTACTTCTACACCAACCGCCGAACGGTATGGAAGGTCCTGCGCGGCGATTGGCAGACGGACGGTCTGATCGACTTCACCTTTGACGGGGTCGATCAGGACATCGATGTCTTCCGCAATTCCCCGCACTGGCGGGAGCGATTTGGCGACGACGCGACACCCGCAACACCAGATGACGATCACGCCGACAGTACCGAAGAAGAAAACCCGTCCGAGAGCGAGATCTACGCGGTCGACAACATCATCAGCGAAGGTTGTTTTATCCCCCGAGATGCCTTGGACGAGTATCTCAACGCCCTCACATCCAAGAAAAACCTGATCCTGCAAGGACCGCCGGGCACTGGGAAAACGTGGCTGGCCAAACGCCTCGGCTATGCACTGATCGGAGAGAAGAACCGAAACTACCTGCGCATCATCCAATTCCATCCCTCGACGTCCTACGAAGACTTCGTGCGTGGTTGGCGCCCGAGCGCCGACGGCAAGCTGGTCCTCGCCGACGGAGTGTTCCTCGACATCGTGGAGAGCGCACAGGCTGACCCTGGCCACAACTACGTCCTGGTCATCGAGGAGATCAACCGCGGCAACCTCGCCCAGATCTTCGGGGAACTGCTCACGCTGTTGGAGAGCGAGAAGCGGGTCCCCTCCGAGGCGATCGACCTGACGTACCGGCGCGACGGCGAAGGGCCACTGCACGTGCCGGAGAATCTGTACATCATCGGCACGATGAATTTGGCAGACCGATCCTTGGCGATCGTCGACTTCGCGTTGCGGCGCCGCTTCGCCTTCGCAGACCTGGAGCCCATGTTCAACAACACCTGGCAGCACTGGGTATCAATCCACAGCGGGATCCCAACTGATGAGCTGGCATCGATCGCCGTCCGTATCGGTGAGATCAACGCATCGATCACCGCGGATCGATCGTTGGGAGAGCAATACCGAATCGGCCACAGCTTCTTCACCCCGCCAACGACCCGCAAGATCACGAATACCCGGGATTGGCTGCGTCAGATTGTGCAGCGCGAGATCCGGCCACTGCTGGCCGAATACTGGTTCGACGCACCCGATCGCGTCGACAGGGAGACCGCACGCCTGCTCGGTGAATCTACGTGACCGGCGTCGTCTTCAGTGGCAAGACCGAGATTCCGGTGCGCAATCTCTGGCTGCTCATGCTCTACGCATCAGAGCTCTATGCCAGCAACGCTGACGTACGCGACGCCGGAGCCGAGCACCGTCCGGACGACTTGCCCGATCTCGTTGCAGAGATTCTCGCCCAGGCGGTCGAACGCCGTCTGCAACGCAGTCTAAGCAGGTCCTACATCGGACGGCGTCAGCCGCTCACACGCGTGAGAGGCCGCATCGACGTACTCGAAACAGAATCAGCGCAGCTACTTTCCCGCGGGCAGATCGCCTGCAAGTACTCCGAGCTCGCGATCGACAACCCCGTCAATCGTCTCGTCTACGCCGGCCTGATCGTCGCCGCGGCGACCGCCCGGGACACAGACCGCGCCCATCGCTGCCGCCAGCTTGCTGGGATGTTGCGGCTGCAGGGCGTGACAGCAACACTGGCCAGCCGGTCCGACGCTGACTCGATCACCCTGGGACGCAATCAGGTTGCCGATCTAGACGGGGTTAACGCCGCACGTCTGCTGCTGCGAATGGATATCCCCAGCGAGGACACCGGTGCCGCACACCGGATGTCAGCGCTACGCGATGCCGCCGACATCCGCCACCTGTACGAAACCGCTGTCCGCGGCTTTTACCGCGCAACTCTGCAACCGCCTTGGCGCGTGCGCGCCGGTGAAACCGTGCACACCTGGCCCCTACATGAGCAATCTGCCGGCGCGCTGGCGATTCTGCCGGTGATGCGCACCGACACGATGCTCGAACGACCAGACCGCCGCATCATCGTCGAGACAAAGTTCGCTGATGCTCTCAAAACCAACCGATTTGGGACACCGAGGCTTTCGCGCAATCACATGTTCCAGCTCTACGCCTATGTGCAGTCACAACATAATCGCGACCTCCTCGGTGCGACGGCGGAAGGGGTCCTGCTCTATCCCGTGGTCCACGCCGATGTCGACGAGTACGCCGTGATCGGCGGGCACCGGTACCGGTTTATCACGGTCGATCTCGCCGCTGAGACGCCAGCAATCAGAGAACGCCTGCTATCGGTGGTTGCCGACCAGGACTGACTTTGCCGCAGTCGCATCGCATCGACCCCTCACAGCGACGTCAGCCGGTATGTTTGCCGATGTCATTCGATCCTGCCGTGCCCGAAGGAGCAACATGACCACCGTCAAACGCCACCAAGTCGTGATCATCGGGTCCGGATTCGGCGGTTTGAAGGCGGCGAGATCCCTCAAGCACGCCGACGTCGACGTCACCTTGATCTCGCGGACCACGACGCATCTGTTCCAGCCGCTGCTCTATCAGGTCGCCACCGGCATCCTGTCGGAAGGCGAGATCGCACCCACCACGCGCCTCGTACTGCGCGACCAGAAGAACGTCAGGGTCCGCCTCGGCGAGGTGGAAGGCATTGACCTACAAGCCAAGACGGTCACCTCGCGGCTCATGTCGCAGGAGACCGTCACGCCCTACGACAGCCTCATCGTGGCCGCCGGCGCCCAGCAGTCGTATTTCGGTAACGACCACTTCGCGACATTCGCGCCGGGCATGAAGACCATTGACGACGCACTGGAGTTGCGGGGCCGCATCCTCGGCGCGTTCGAGGCCGCCGAGGTGGTGACCGATCACGCCGAACGCGAGCGACGGCTGACGTTCGTGGTGGTGGGCGCCGGCCCCACAGGTGTCGAGTTGGCGGGTCAGATCGCGGAACTCGCCGAACGGACATTGGCCGGTGCGTTCCGCAGCATCAGGCCGGAGGACTGCCGGGTGATCCTGCTCGATGCTGCCCCCGCGGTCCTGCCGCCGATGGGTCGCAAGCTCGGCCTCAAGGCCCAGAAGCGACTGGAGCGGCTCGGCGTCGAGATCCAGCTCAACGCCATGGTCACCAACGTGGACTACATGGGCATCACCGTCAAGGACAAGGACAAGGACAAGGACAAGGACAAGGACGGCAGTGAACGCCGTATCGAGTGTGCCTGCAAGGTGTGGTCGGCCGGGGTGCAGGCGAGCCCGCTGGGCGAGTTGATCGCCGAGCAGTCCGACGGGAGCCAGATCGACCGGGCGGGCCGCGTCATCGTCGAACCCGATCTGACCGTCAAAGGCCACCCGTACGTGTTCGTCGTCGGCGACCTGATGGCAGTCCCCGATGTCCCCGGGATGGCGCAAGGCGCGATCCAGGGCGCCGCCTACGCGACCGACATCATCAAGCGCGCGCTGGCGGGTCAGGATGACCCGGCGAACCGCGAGCCGTTCAAATACTGGGACAAGGGCAGCATGGCGACGGTGTCACGCTTCGACGCGGTGGCCCAGGTGCCGATCCCGAAAACGTCCAAGAAACTCGAATTCGGCGGCCCGTTGGCATGGCTGGCGTGGCTGGTGCTGCACCTGGTGTACCTGGTCGGCTACAAGAATCGGTTGACCACACTGGTGACCTGGTTCATCACCTTCCTGGGCCGCGGTCGGGGCCAGATGGCCATCACCAGCCAGATGATCTACGCGCGCACCGCGATGCAGGCGCTGCAGAGCCGACAGGGGCCGCTGGCCGCGGTCGAAGCCGCGGACAAGATCGAGAAGGATGAGTCCGCCTAACAGCATCCGCTGACCGAACCCGATTTGTCGGTACCCCGTGCGACGCTATGCGGTTCTCGAATGAACCGACATAGAAGGGGCCACAGATGTACGGGCTTGAGCCGCAGAACTTTCGGGTGAATCTCGGCGGCGTCATCGCACTACTCAGCAAGAACTTGTATTCCAGCCCCAGCGTTTACGTGCGGGAGCTGATCCAGAACGCGGTCGACGCCATCACGGCACGCGACGCACTTGGTGGCCCTGCGGCCCCGCGCGTCATCTCGATCTCCCCGTACGGAATCGCCTCTCCGGACTCACCGGCCGGCGAGTTCATGATCACCGACGCCGGAATCGGAATCAGCCCGGAGCAGGTCGAGCAGTTCCTCGCGACGGTCGGCGCCAGCTCCAAGAGTGAGGAGCTGGAACAGAGACGTCGGACCTACCTCGGTCAATTCGGCATCGGCTTGCTGAGTTGCTTTCTCGTCGCCGACGAGATCACCGTCGTCTCCCGCAGCGCGACCGGCGCCGAGCCGATCGAGTGGGTCGGCCGCAGCGACGGCACATACACGACCCGAAGGGTCCCCGAAGACGTCGCCGTGGGAACCACGGTGCGGTTACGGCCGCGCCCGGAGATGATCGGGTGGGCTCGGGCCGAGCAGGTGAGCCCGTTGGTTCAGAAGTACGCCGAATTCCTCCCCGTCGATATCACAGTGCTGACAAACCAATCACCGCAGAGTGTTTCGCGCAGGTTTCCGTGGATACACGATTTCGGTGCGCATCATTCCGCTGTGCGGCAAGGTGTTTCACCGGTTTACGGCGGCATGGGCGTTGGCAGGCAGTTCGACGCCATCGATGTCGTCGACCACGAGTTGGGATTACAGGGCGTCGTATATATCGGTTCCGCGGGGAGGTCCAAGCCCTCCGCTCGTAACCGCGTCTACGTCAATGGCATGTTGGTCGACGATGCGGACGCCGCCCTGATGCCAGGGTGGGCCTTCTTCGCCTGGGCCGCAATCAATTCCACCAAACTTGAGCCGACCGCCAGCCGCGAAGCCATCATGAGCAATGTGGCGCTGACCATGACACGGCGCAAACTCGGTCAAACAGCACTCACGTGGCTGCGTTCCCTCGCCGACACCGATCCCGAACGGTTCGCCGAATTTGTCGCCGACAACGAGTTGGAGCTCAGATCCGCGGCGACGCAGGGCGTCGACGCCGAGAATCTCGCATTGGCCGAAGTGGTGCTGCCCATGCTGACGGTACAAACGACGGAAGGGCAGATGCGGTTGATCGACGTCATCGACCGTAACCCGAACATCCTGTATGCCGTGTCGGTCAAGGAGTTTCGCACCATCGCCAGTTTCAACCCGGGCGGGCGAATCGTCATCAACGCCGGCCACACCCTCGACCAAGAGGTGCTGCTCATGCTGCCGCAGGTGATTTCCGGCGTGACGGTCACCCGCGCCTATCCGGCATCCGAAGTAGCGGCCCTCACGATGCCGTCCCTCGACGCCGGTGAGGTGCCGACATTCGAGCAGCGCGGTAGTCAGGCGCTCCTCGCATCAGGGTGCCGCGTTGTCGCGCGCCAGTTTCCATCCCCGGACCTTCCCGCCGTCTTCATCGGTCACGGGCAGATCGACCTGACATCACCGGGATACGGCGACCTCTCGCATCTGGTGGTGAACTGGGACAACCGGGCCGTGCGTGCGCTGACCCGCACAACGGACGATCTGGTGTTCAGCCGGCTCATGCAGCTGCTGTTCGTTCAAGCCCGGATGGCCGGCCAGTGCGATGGTCCGGACGACCGCGCCCTGCTCTCGGAGGCACTAGACGACATCATCGTGCTCGCCGCAGGCGTCGACGGTACGGAGGTCGCCCGATGACCGAGCAACCGGCACTGATCGCCGACGCCGTGGAAGCCAGCGAACAGCTCGGCGACCGTGCGCTGTGCTCGGGGCGGCTCGATGAGGCAATCGATCACTACGAGGAGGTCAACAACCTGCTCTTGCCGTTGATAGATGTTGTCTTCGATGACGAGACATCCGTCAGGATCGTCCAAGTCCTCAACCGCACCAGAGCGAAAGTGCTCGACATCCGGCGCAGACTACTGCCTCCGGCCCCGCGCGCAGCTGAACTACGAACATTGGCGGCCGACGCCACCAATTCCGGTGACCTCGCCCATGCCGCGAGAATCAGCATTGACCTGGGCGAGGCACTTGTGGAACTCGGCGATCGTGACAGCGCGGAATCTGCCTACCGACAGGCGGTCGCACTCGCGCGGCAAGTCGACGCCACCATGCCGGAGTTGATGCTGTGGGCATTCAGCGCACTGAGCGAATTCCTCAGCCCCTCAGAGGAATCGGTGGCCCTTGCCCAAGAGATGGCGGCCAACTTGATCGACCGCGAGGAGATGTACCACCCGATGCGCGCCGCCGACGCGGCCTATCACTGGGCGGTCGCCGAGCTGATGTTCGCCGAAGTGGCGCGACACAGGGTGGATCATGCGGTCGACGGCATCGCACGGCTGGCAATCGAGATGCTCGACGACATCTGTGTCCACGACAAGAGCCAGGCGCTTCAGCGCCTGGTGGCCAGCGTCCTACGTGGCGCCGGCCGCGACGCTGAGGCAGATGGCTGGCAGGCAGACGCGGACAAATATGAGGACTGGGAGTGGTTCATGGACCAAGAGATTCCCGGGCACGTCCACCTGTGGGATATCCGGATTGATCTGTCCGATCGTCACAAAGACGACTGACGCCTGCTACGAGCAGATTCGGGCAATCGGGAGCCGATATCGACGATGGCCGACACCTACGCACCAGGCCTCGGTCGTGACATAGACATTGTGGAACCGGATGCGTCGGGGCCTGACGCCCTCAGGCCCAATCACACTGGGGTGCCCACGCTTTCGCAGTCACCGGCACCGGCCCATGCCTGGCTCAAAAACTTTGGCCACTGTGGTCACATCAGTCTCAACGCGGCAAATTCTGTCAGAGTTCGAATGTATGTTCGAACCATGGCGGTTGGCGCTGCGGAGGCCCGAGACACAGTGCAGCGTGCACTGGCGGGGCACCAAGCTTCGACCACGGCGCTGGCCGATGTCGATTTCACGACGTTCGACACCGCAGAGTTGTTGGCGATCCAGTCCGAACGGGAACAGCGTGCCCGCACTCATGCGCTCATTGATCACCGCATCCAGGCGGCGTTGATGGCTCAGGCCACCCCGCACGAGATCGGCGGCAAGTCCTGGATTGATGTGCTGGCTACCCGGATGCGAATCAGCCGCAAGGAAGCCTCCCGCCGGGTAGCTGCAGCGACCGAGTTGGCACCGCGATACACCGTTGTCGGCGAGGTGTTGGAGCCCGAGCTTCCTGCCTGCGCGCAGGCGTTATTGGACGGGACGATCAGCGCTGAGCACATCGCGATCATCAGCGACACGGTGAAAAAGGTCGCGAGCTACCTCAACGCGACGGAACTGGCCGAAGTCGAAATGGACCTGGTGGCGGCGGCGACCCGCGAGACTCCTGAAACACTGAAGGCCGGTGCGGAAAAACTCCTGTTTCTGCTCAATCAGGACGGTGACAGTCCCGATCTCGCCGCGCATCGTCGAGGGTTGCGTCTGGGTCGACAGGATGCCGACGGATACGTACACGTCGAGGGCTGGCTCGATCCCGAAACCGCAGCGTATGTCGCCACGATCAACAGTGTCTGGGCCCGGCCCGGCATCAACAATCCCGACGACCCGCACCCCATCCACAACCCCACTCCCAACCCACTCGACACTCCCAACACCGACGACACCGCTGCCGACACTGCTGCCGACCTTGCTGCCCCCGACGCCGCTGATTCGGTGAGCGCTGACCATCAGCCGCAAGCAGACGCCTCCCAGCAAGAGCAGCAGCAGGCCCAAGCGGAAGCTGCAGCCCGAGACACCCGCACTCAGACCCAGCGCAACCACGACGCGCTCAAAGCGGCGCTACGCGAACTGCTCATGTCCAAACGACTCGGCCGCCACGGCGGCCTACCCGTCACCGTGGTCGTCTCCACAACGCTGTCCGAGTTGGAGTCCGCAGCGGGCATTGCGGTCACCGGCTCAGGCATACGGATGCCGATGAAGGATCTCATTCGGCTGGCCTCCCACAGCTTTCACTACCTCACCATCTATAAGCACCACACAGCAGAGCCGCTGTACATGGCCCGCACCAAACGGCTGGCCACCAAGGCACAACGACTGCTGTTGTACGACCGCGACCGCGGGTGCACGCGGCCGGGATGCACCGCAGCGGCCGACCACTGCCAGGTCCACCACGCCAAAACCGACTGGCAACATGGCGGGCAGACCGACGCCCCGGACCTCGGATTGAGCTGCGGACCCGATAACCGCCTCGTCAGCCTCGGCTGGACGACCAGCGTCGATCCCGACACCGGCCGCATCCGCTGGCATCCGCCTCCCCTGATGAACACGGGTCAGGACACCCTCAACCATCACTTCCGCCCTGAGGAACTGCTGGCTCCACCCGACGCGGCCGACGACGGGTAGCGCGTTCACTGACGCGATCTCACCAAACATGTTGATAACCAACATGATCGGTGACAATCATGCACGCCGTCGATACGCCGACCCAGAACGGCCGCGCCACCTACGCAAGCCTCGAAGCCGAGTTGGGCGTGTGCACGAGCGAACAGACTTGACCGCATATCCCTTTGTCGAACCGGTCTGTGGTTACTGTCATGGGAGAGGGAAACCCGCCGCACCTGTTGCGCGTTCTAATCCTCGACATGTCGGTACCTCATGCGACGCTATGCGGTTCTCGAACGAACCGACGTAGGAGGGACGGAGATGGCCAGGCTTGAGCAGCAGAACTTTCGAGTGAATTTGGGCGGCGTGATCGCGGCGCTCAGCAAGAACTTGTATTCCAGTCCGGGCGCCGCAGGAGTGGATGGTACGGAGGTCGCCCGATGAGCGAGCAATCGAAAGTGTCGGCCGAGGAACTCGAGCAGCTCGGCGACGAGGCACTCGCCGCCGGAGAGTTTGAACAGGCACTCGCCCACTACCGCGCGGCGCACTCGCTTATCCTCGACGTGCTCGATCCTGCGCTGATCCACGAGGCGGATTTCGACCTGGTGGGCACAGTTACCGACAATCTGAGCCGGGTCGGCACGAAGGCCGACGACCTCTGGCGCAAACTGCAGCCACCACCAAAGTCGGCGGCAGAGCGAGCTGGAGAACTACGCGCCAACGTGGATGAGGCGATGGCAACGGGAGACCTTGCTGATGCGTCGCACGCGGGTTTCCGGCTCGGCGAGACGCTCGAAGAGCTGAATGATCGAGAGGGCGCCGAGTCAGCCTATCGACGCGCCGTAGTGCTCGCGCGACAGGTCGATGCAGACGACCCCGAGTTGATGCTCGCAGCGTTCAGTTCTCTCATCCACTTCCTTTCTCCCTCAGAGGAATCGGTGGCCCTTGCCCAGGAGATGGTGGCCAACTTGATCGACCGCCGCGAGACGTACCACCCGATGCGCGCGGCCGACGCCGCCTACCACTGGGCGATAGCCGAGTTGAAGTTCGCCGAAGTGGCACAGCACAGGATGGATCACGCGATCGACGGTGTAGCGCGGCAAGCGATCGAGATGCTCGACGGAATCTGCTTCCACAAGGGTAGCCAGAAGCTTCAGCGAGTCGTGGCCGGCGTCCTGCGTAGCGCCGGCCGCGACTCTGAAGCAGACCAGTGGCAGGCCGACGCGGACAAGTACGAGGATTGGGAATGGTTCATGGAGCAAGAGATTCCTGGCCATGTGCACCTGTGGGACATCCGGATTGATCTGCCGACCCACGGGAGAGAGGACGAATGACGTCGTGCCCATGCGCGGAGGCAGATCCATCCGTCAGTAGTGATATCGGGCTTTGAGTATCTTGACCTCCGTGTCGTCTGCGCGGTACACGAGTCGATGTTCGTCATCGATCCGCCGCGACCAGTACCCGGACAATTCGCCCTTCAGAGGCTCTGGTTTCCCGATCCCTGTGAACGGGTCGCGCTGAATCTCTGCGATGAGTCTGGTGATCCGGCGGGCCGTCTTACGATCCGAGGCCAACCAAAACAGAAAGTCCTCCCAAGCGTCGGGATCGAAGTTGATACTTCTCACTCCCGACCGCCGGCCATCTCCTCGAGTTCCTCAATCGACTTGCTGTACTCCGCTGACGCAGAGCGGCTGCCCTTGTCCCGGGCGACCGCCTCCATAAGTCGCCGGGCATTCTCGGGCGAGCGCAAGAGATAGACGGTTTCCTGCCACGAGTCGTAGTCGTCGGCCGACATGAGAACCGCATCCCCGGCCTTGGAGGTGATACGTACAGGCTCGTGATCGACGTTGACCTGCTCGAGGAGCGGGAAGAGTCGCTGTCGGGCTTCACTGGCACTGATAGACATCGGACAGACTCCCTAACTGTACATGTTTACCGTACGGGTATCGTACTGGAAAATCGTACGACTTACATTCGGCCCGCCGCCCACTTCTTGGCCGCATCGAGTTCGTCGAGGCCAAAGACCTTCAGTTCGCCGGGGATCATCCAGGCGAATGCATGGACGGCGTGGGCCACCCAGTCCTTATCCGACACAACAGCGATGCGCTTGAACTCCGAGTGGTGGTGCGCCAGCATGCCGAGCCCAAGCTTGAGGTCCTCCACCAGTCCGCCCGGACCGAAGCCCGCATAGTCCGGGGCGATGACCTCGACGATCCGAATCTCACCGTTCTTCGAGAGATCGTCCATGGTCGGTCGGAACTGCCGCAAGTCATCACCGCTGACGTGACCCGACACCCGGATCCCGAACACCCCGTCCGGCAGATCGGGCAGTACTTCGATCATCAGTCCTCCTCACACGAGCCTTCCAACACATTCCATCTTCCCCGGCAGCGCAATGCCGGATGACTTGTCGGAGCCAACTGGTAGACAGTCGGGTTCGGCTCAGGCGGCCGAGAAATCTTGATAAGTTCACCACCATCGGCCGGAGGCCAGAAAAGGAAGGATGCGCCGTGAGCAACTTCGCCTTCGTCGGCGCGGCTGACTGGCCGGAAATCCATACCGACTGTGCCCGTGCCGAAGGCTATCTCAGCTCCGATCCCCGTTCGGCATGTTTCTACAGCCGTCGAGCGATCGAGCACCTCGTCGATCTGCTCTACGACATCCTGGCTTTGCCGATGCCCTACAAGAACGATCTGTCGGCGCGTATCAACGAGCAACCGTTCCGCGCCGCAGTTACCCCGGCAATCGTGCAGAAACTCAACCTGATCCGCAAAGCCGGAAATGCGGCCGTACACGAACAGAAGCCGATCGCTCCGGCCATCGCCCTCGCCGTCCTCCGCGAACTGCACCACGTCATGGTGTGGGCGGTCTACCACCACTCGGCCTACCCGAAGGCCGCGCCACTGAAGTTGGCCTTCGATCCCAAGCTCGCGGCCAAGGCCGCCCCACTGAGCCGGCAGGAAGTCGCCCAGCTTGCGGCCAAGTTCGCCGCCCAGGATGAGGCACATGCCAAGGCCCTGGCCGAGAAGGACGAGCTCGCCAAGGCCAAGGATGCCGAAATCGCCGCGCTGCGCGAACAGATCAGGCAGGCCCAGGCGGCGAATACCCAGCCCGATGACCGCGACTACTCCGAAGCAGAGACCCGCGATACGTTCATCGACCTGCTGCTCAACGAGGCCGGCTGGCCGCTGACCGAGTCCCGCGACCGCGAGTTCGAAGTCACCGGTATGCCCGGCGGCGGCAAGGGCTACGTCGACTACGTGCTGTGGGGCGCGGACGGCCTGCCCCTGGCGATCGTGGAAGCCAAACGCACCACCAAGAGCCCTCACCTCGGAGAGCAACAGGCGAAACTGTACGCGGACTGCCTCGAACAGACGACGGGTCGACGTCCAGTCATCTTCTACACCAACGGTTTTGAACACTGGATCTGGGATGACGCAGGCGGCTATCCCCCGCGTGAGGTCCAAGGCTTCTACACTCGTGACGAACTGGAGCTGCTGATCCAACGTCGCCAGACGCGCCAATCGCTGTCTGAGGCGCCGATCGATTCGGAGATCGTCGAACGGCACTACCAGCATCGGGCCATCCGCGCGATCGACGACAGCTTCGACGCCAAACGTCGCGAAGCACTGCTGGTGATGGCCACCGGTTCGGGTAAGACGCGCACCGTCATCGCACTCGTCAAGCAGCTGATGGAGGCGAACTGGGTCAAGCGGGTGCTGTTCCTGGCGGACCGGACCGCGCTGGTTACTCAGGCCGTCAACGCCTTCAAGACACATCTGCCCGACGCGACCACCGTGAACCTGGTGACCGAGAAGACCTCAGATGGTCGTGTGTACGTCAGCACCTACCCCACGATGATGAACCTCATCAACGACACCGGTTCCGGGGTAAGGAAATTCGGAGCGGGCTACTTCGATCTCGTGGTGATCGACGAGGCCCACCGGTCGGTGTATCAGAAGTACCGGGCGATCTTCGAATGGTTCGACTCGTTGCTGGTCGGACTGACCGCGACACCGAAGGACGAGGTGGACCACAACACCTACCGACTGTTCCAGCTCGAGGACGGCGTGCCCACTGACGCCTACAGTCTCGACGACGCGGTCAATGAGGGATTTCTCGTCCCCGCCATCGGAATCTCTTGCGGGACAAAGTTCTTGCAGGAGGGTATCCGCTACGCCGACCTATCGGACGAAGAGAAAGACGAGTGGGACGCGTTGGATTGGGGCGACGAGGAGACACCCGACGCGGTGACCTCCGAGGAGCTCAACAAGTTCTTGTTCAACGAAGACACCGTTGACAAGGTGCTCGCCGAGTTGATGGCGAAGGGCCATCGCGTCGCGTCCGGAGATCGCCTGGGCAAGACGATCATCTTCGCGAAGAACCAGGCCCACGCCGAGTTCATTGCCCAGCGCTTCGACCGCCAATACCCCGAATACGCCGGGCATTTCGCGCGCGTTATCACCCACAGCACGCCATACGCCCAGAGTCTCATCGACGACTTCTCGATCCCCGACAAGGCACCGCACATCGCGATCTCGGTCGACATGCTCGACACCGGCATCGACGTGCCCGAGGTCGTCAACCTGGTGTTCTTCAAGCTGGTGCGGTCCAAGACCAAGTTCTGGCAGATGATCGGGCGGGGTACCCGGCTGCGGCCCGACCTGTACGGACCGGGCCTGCACAAGCAGAACTTCTACGTCTTCGACTTCTGCGGCAACCTGGAATTCTTCAGCCAGGATCTGCCCGACTCACAGGGTTCCTTCCAGAAGTCGTTGAACCAGAGGCTATTTGAGACCCGACTCGGCTTGATCACCGCGCTGGATCATGCGGCGCCACCACATGATCCCGACCCGCCTGAGGGACAGGGCGTCGAAAGTGACCGCGGCCTGCGCGTCGACACCGCGTGGTCGCTGCACCGCACTGTCGTCGGCATGAACCTCGAGAACTTTCTGGTCCGACCGCATCGGCGACTGGTCGAACGGTATGCGAACTGGGACGCCTGGCCTGTGGTCACGCCCGAAGCCGCGGGCGACGTTGCCGAGCACCTCGCCGGACTGCCCTCGACGCACAAGGACGACGACGAGGACGCCAAACGGTTCGACCTGCTCATCCTGCGCCGTCAACTCGCCCAGCTCGAAGGCGACGCGGTCGCCGCCGAACGGCTACGGGAACAGATTCAGCTGATCGCGTCGGGACTGCTGAACCAGACGGCGATCCCGTCGGTCGCCGCCGAGCAGGCTCTTCTCGACGAAGTCGCCGGCGACGAGTGGTGGTTGGACGTCACGCTGCCCATGCTCGAACTGGCCCGCCGTAAGTTGCGCGGCCTCGTACGCTTCCTGGAGAAGGTCAAGAAGGTCGTCGTCTACACCGACTTCCAGGACGAGCTGGGCGAGTCCACGCTCGTCGACCTGCCCGGCGTCACCCCCGGCACCAATTGGGAACGCTTCCGGCTCAAGGCCGCCGCATATCTCAAGCAGCACCAGGACCACATCGCGTTGCAACGTCTGAGACGCAACAAGGCACTCACCCCCGACGATCTGGTCTCACTGGAGAAGATGCTCATCGACAGCGGGACCGGTGGCGACGACGACATCGCGTTGGCGAAAGAGGAGTCACACGGGCTGGGCCTGTTTATCCGTGGGCTGGTCGGTCTGGACCGTGAGGCCGCCGTCGAGGCCTTCGGAACCTACCTGGACGGCACCCGATTTAGCGCCGACCAGATCCGCTTCATCGACCTCATCGTCACCGAGCTCACCCGCAACGGCGTCGTCGAACCTGCCAGGCTCTACGAATCCCCGTACACCGATCACGCGCCGACGGGACCCGACGATGTGTTCCCCGACGCCGACGTCGACAACATCGTCGCGATCCTCAACACCGTCAAAGCCAATGCGGCTCCGGTGGACTCCCAAACGGGCTAAACAGTGCGGGCGGTGGGACTCGAACCCACAAACTCTTCCGAGCACGGGCACCTAAAGCCCGCATGTTTGCCAATTTCATCACGCCCGCAGCGTGCCGATCCTACCGCCACACAACTGCAATAAGTGTCGGTGGCCCCGGCTACCTTGAGAACTGCATCGGTCGAAGGGGGCGACGTGAGGTCTGCGGAAGAGTTCGACAATGTGCAGCGCCTGATCGCCGCAGGCCTGAACGACTGCGCCATCGCGCGGCAAACGGGCATCCCTCGTAAGACCGTGTGGGAATGGCGATGTAGGCCGAGTTGTAGACCGCGATTCCCCTCCGAACAATTGGTGTGTCGAAGCAGCCACGACTTCGCGGCACTTCCGGCCGATGCGTACTGCTACGTGCTCGGCATGTATCTCGGGGACGGGTGCATCTCCAAGTATCCCCGTACGTGGCGTCTGAGGATCACGCTCGATACGAAGTATCCACGAATCATCGACCAGTGCCGCGAAGCGATCGACGTGCTCATGCCTGGGCAACGTGCAGCCGTCGTGCGCCGTCCTGACGGCTGCGCCGATGTCTCCCTGAGCTCCAAGCACCGGCCATGCCTACTCCCTCAGCTCGGTCCCGGAAAGAAACACTTGAGGCCGATTCAGTTGGAGCAGTGGCAAGAGGTACTCGTCAAGGAATCCACCGAGCAGTTCGTGCGAGGTCTGATTCACAGTGACGGCTGCCGTGTCGTCGCCGACGACCGCGGAGTCAAAAGCATCCGCTATCACTTCTCGAACAGGTCCGAGGACATCCGGAGCCTCTATTGCGCCGCCCTCGATCACCTCGGCATTCCCTGGACCCGCCCCAGTCAGTACGACGTGGCGGTGTACCGCAAAGCGGCGACCGCACGTCTCGATGAGTTCATCGGCCCGAAGGTCTGACGGATGTGAGCTGACCCAGCACCGCGCGGTACCGTGGACTGATGTCCACTACACGCCGTAGGAGACCAGCGCTCATCGCACTGGTCTGTCTCGGCGCTGCCGGCTGTATGGGGCTGGCCTGGTGGCAGTGGACGCGGTATGAGTCGGTCTCCGGTTCCTTCCAGAATCTCGGCTATGCCCTGCAGTGGCCGATGTTCGCCGCGTTCTGCTTCTACGCGTACTACAAGTTCGTCCGTTACGAGGACGCGCCGCCGCAGCCGGTGGCCAAACAGACCGAGATCCCTGCCGGGCTGCTGCCCGAAAGGCCCAGGCCGGCAGCACAAGACGACGACGATCAAGCCTTGAGTGAGTACAACAGGTACCTCGCCGAACTGGCCAAGAGCGATGCCGAGAAGGAAGACAGGACCGATAGATGACCGCACCCGAACCGGACACCGAGGTCACCACGCCCAAGGAGACCATCCGCAAGGCCCTGCTGGGCTACCGCGTGATGGCGTGGGCTACCGGTCTGTGGCTGATCGCGCTCTGCTACGAGATGGTGCTCAAGTACATCGTTCAGGTGGACAATCCGCCGAGCTGGATCGGCATCGTGCACGGCTGGGTGTACTTCGTGTACCTGATGTTCACGGCCAACCTCGCGGTCAAGATCCGCTGGCCTCTCGGCAAGACCATCGGCACACTGCTCGCCGGCACCATCCCGCTGCTGGGCATCATCGCCGAGCACTTCAACACCATCGCGATCAAAGAGCGCTTCAGCCTGTAGAGCCGGCCAGCTCCCGCAACGCGGGCACCAACAACGCCAGCGCCCGCCCGCGGTGGGACGCCGCATCCTTCTCGGCGGGTGACAGCTCGGCGGCAGTCAGCGCGGATCCGTCCGGCAGGAACACCGGGTCGTAACCGAACCCGCCGGCTCCGCGCGGCTCGCGGGTGACCGTCCCGGGCCACTCGCCGCGCACCACCGTCGAACCCGCGGACGACACCAGCGCGCAGGCCGATACGAACGCCGCCCCGCGGCGCTCGTCGGGCACATCGGCGAGCTGGCCCAGCAGCAGTGCGGTGTTGGCGGCGTCGTCCCCGTGCTTGCCCGACCACCGCGCCGACAGCACACCGGGCATACCGTTCAGTGCCGCGACCGCGATCCCGGAGTCATCGGCCACACACGCCAAGCCGGTGGCCCGAAAGCCGTCCGTCGCCTTGGCGAGCGCATTCTCCTCGAAGGTCGCACCCGTCTCGGGTGCCTCGTCGAACGGCGGGACGTCGGCCAGGGACAGCAGCGAAAGCCCGGACACCCCAGCGGCATCGAGCACCCGCCGAAGCTCGGCCAGCTTCTTCGGATTGCGGCTGGCCACCAACAGCTCAGGCATCGGCTCTCAGCTTCCGAACGCCTTCTTGGGCGCCGGACCTTCCGGCAGCACACCGGGATACGGCAACGCCAGAGCCTCGCGCTGAACGACGAACAACTGCTCGCAGGCCCCGAGCGCCGCGTCCAGCAGCTTGTCGAGCGTCGAGCGCGGGAACGTGGCACCTTCGCCCGTGCCCTGGATCTCGACGAGCGTTCCGGTGTCGGTGGCGACGACGTTCATGTCCACTTCGGCCCGGGAATCCTCGGTGTAGGGCAGGTCGACCCGCACGCGGCCGTCGACCACGCCGACCGACACCGCGGCAATGGCGCACGACAGCGGCCGCGGATCCGAGAGCCGTCCCGCAGCAGCCAGGTATGTCACGGCGTCGGCCAGCGCGACGTAGGCCCCCGTGATGGCTGCGGTGCGGGTACCGCCATCGGCCTGCAGCACATCGCAGTCGATGGCAATGGTGTTCTCCCCCAACGCCCCGAGGTCGATGCAGGCCCGCAATGAGCGGCCCACGAGCCGGCTGATCTCCTGTGTGCGGCCGCCGACCCGGCCCTTGACGGACTCCCGGTCAGAGCGGTCGTGGGTGGCGGCGGGGAGCATGGCGTATTCGGCGGTCAACCAGCCCTGCCCGGAACCCTTGCGCCAGCGCGGCACGCCCTCGGTGACCGAGGCGGTGCACATGACACGGGTCTGGCCGAATTCCACCAGCACAGAGCCGGCCGGATGATTGGTGAAGCCGCGGGTTATGACTACCGGGCGCAGCTCGTCGTCGAGGCGGCCGTCTTCTCGTCTGGACACCCGCCAACCCTATCGGGTGATGTCGAATACCTCGCCGCACACCACGGCGTGCACCGGGCCGTCGAACTCGGCCTTGGCCTCACTGATCACGTCCTCGCGCGACGTCCACGGCGGGATGTGGGTGAGCAGCAGCTCGCCGACGCCGGCGGCTGCGGCGGCACGACCGGCCTCGGCGCCGGACAGATGCAGGCGCGGCGGGCGAGACGGGTCGTCGGTCCACGATGCTTCACACAGGAACACGTCGGCGCCACGCGCAAGATCCACGAGTGCATCGCAGTAGCCGGTGTCGCCGCTGTACACCAGCGTCGCCCCGGACGGGTCGGTGAACCGCATGCCGTACGACTCGGTGGGATGGCATACCAAACGGGGGGTGATGTTCAGCGTGCCCAGTTCGATGGCCTCGCCATCCACCCAATTGCGGACATCGAAGATGTCGGTGAAGTCATCGATCTCGCCGCCTTCGGGCGAGGAGGCCGCTCCCAGCCGGGCCCAGGTGTTGGCGGGGCCGTACATGATGCCGCGGTCGGTGGCCGGGATCGGGTGGTAGCGCCGCCACACGAAGAGTCCCGGCAGGTCCAGGCAGTGATCGGCATGCAGATGCGACAGCAACACGTTGACCGCGTTGGGGTCGGCGTAGCGCTGCAGTGCGCCCAGAACGCCGCCACCGAAGTCGATCACCATCGGCACGGTGTCCGGCGCGGTGACGAGATACCCCGACGCCGGAGAATCTGGGCCGACAACGCTGCCGGAGCATCCCAGGACGGTCAAACGCACAGTGCCTAGCTTGCCATGCCTGGCATGCATGTCGCCAAGACATGGCCGGTTTGGGCGACGGAGATCATGTTCCGGCGCCGGCGTGACGCCCCACCTGTCGTACGCCATCGAGACTCGGCCCCAGGAATCGGGCCGCCAGCGCGGTGAACGCCTCCGGATCGCCCGTCGCTTCGAAGACGCGGTGCGCCGCGGAAACTCCGTGCGGCTTCAGCAAATCGAGCTCGGTCAGCACCCGCAGCAGATCCTTGGCGGTCTCCTCGGCCGAGGACACCAGCGTGACGTTGTCGCCCATCGCCAATTGGATCAACCCGGACAGCATCGGATAGTGCGTGCAGCCCAGCACCAGCGTGTCGACCTCAGCGCGCTGCAGCGGCTCCAGATAGCCCTCCGCCAAGCCGAGCACCTGCCGTCCGCTGGTCACACCACGCTCGACAAAGTCGACGAACCGTGGACAGGCCACGCCGATGATCTCGGTGTCGCGCGCGGCGGCGAATGCGTCCTGGTATGCCCGCGACGCGATGGTCGCCGCAGTCCCGATGACGCCGATGCGCCCATTGCGGGTCGCCGCCACCGCACGCCGCACCGCGGGCAGGATCACCTCGACCACCGGTACGGGCGCGTAGCGCTCCCTGGCGTCGCGCAGGCACGCCGACGACGCGGTGTTGCACGCGATCACCAACGCCTTCACTCCCCTGGCGACGAGATCGTCACCGATGGCCAACGAGTGCGCCCGAATCTCCGGGATGGTCAGTGGCCCGTACGGACCGTTGCCGGTGTCGCCGACGTAGACGATGTCCTCGTCGGGCAGCTGGTCGATGATGGCGCGGGCGACGGTGAGTCCCCCGACCCCGGAATCGAAAATCCCGATCGGCGCGAGCTGATCTCTCATGAGGTCAGCTGGTTGGGCCGCCTGCGCGACTGCCGGGCTTTGCGTTCGGGCCCGGACAACAGATAGGCCGCGAAAATCCCGGCGATGGCCCCGCAGAGGTGGCCCTGCCAGGACACCCCGCCGCAGGTGTTGAGTTCGGGGATGGCGCCCCACAGCACGCCGCCGTAGATGAACAGCACCAGAATGCCCACCACGATCTGCCAGACGTGCCGGGTGAACCACCCGAACACCATCAGGAAGGTCAGCCACCCGAAGATCAGGCCGGACGCGCCGATGTGGTTGGTGGGCAGGGCACATCCGCCCACATCGCCGATCAACCAGGTGCCGAAGCCGCCGAGGATCCAGACGATCGCCGTCGCCCAGATGAACCGGCTCATCCCGGCAAGCGTCACGAGGAATCCGAGGACCAGCGCCGGGACGGTGTTTGCCATCAGGTGCTGCCAGTTGGCGTGCAGCAGCGGCGCAAACAGGATGCCCCACAAGCCGTCGGTCTCCAGCGGGCGGATGCCGTTGCGGTCCAGCCGCCCACCCGAGAGCTGATCCGCCAGCTCGACCACGTAGAGCAGTGCGACAAAGGTGAGGATGGTGGCGCCGCCGACCTTCCACGCCGGTGACTTCTTCGGCGTGGTCGGCACGGGCAAACCCGGTTTGCTCATGCCCACACCTCTATGCCCACAACTGCCCTTCCAACGCGTCCTCCGCGTCATCCAGGCTACCGGCGTAGGCACCGGTCGACAGATACTTCCATCCGGCGTCGGCCACCACGAACGCGATGTCCGCGCGCTCACCGGCCTTGTCCGCCTTGGCGGCCATGCCCAGCGCGGCGTGCAGCACGGCACCGGTCGAAATGCCGGCGAAGATCCCTTCGCGGGTCACCAGGTCGCGGGTGCGTTTCACGGCGTCGTACGAGCCGACGGAAAACCGCGTGGTCAGCACCGCCGGATCGTAGAGCTCGGGAATGAACCCCTCGTCGATGTTGCGCAGCGCGTACACACCCTCGCCGTACCGCGGTTCGGCGGCCACGATCTGCACACCGGGCACCTGCTCGCGCAGAAAGCGGCCGGTGCCCATCAGGGTGCCGGTGGTGCCGAGCCCCGCGACGAAGTGCGTGATCTCCGGCAGGTCGGCCAGCAGCTCGGGCCCTGTGCCGTAATAGTGCGCGTCGGAGTTCGCCGGGTTGCCGTATTGGTACAGCATCACCCACGACGGGTTTTGTGCCGCAAGCTCTTTGGCGGTGGCGACGGCCGTATTGGAACCACCTTCGGCGGGGCTGAAGATGATCCTGGCGCCGTAGAGCTCCAGGATCTGGCGCCGTTCGATGGAGGTGTTCTCCGGCATCACGCAGATCATGTTGTAGCCCTTGAGCAGGGCCGCCATCGCCAGCGAGATACCGGTGTTGCCGCTGGTCGGTTCCAGGATGGTGGCCCCGGGCTCTAGTAGCCCGTCGCGCTCGGCCTGCTCGATCATCCGCAGCGCAGGCCGGTCCTTGATCGAGCCGGTCGGGTTGCGGTCCTCGAGTTTGGCCCATAGCCGCACGTGCGGGGTTCCGTCGGCGCCGTCGTCCCAGCGGGGCGAGAGATTCTGCAGTCCGACCAGCGGGGTGTCGCCGAGAGCCTGCAGCAGTGAGTCGTGCCGAGCCATCGACTATCCGCCGGCTACGGCAGGCAGGATGGTCACCGAATCGCCATCGGCGATCACGGTGTCCAGGCCGCCGGAGAATCGCACGTCCTCGTCGTTGACGTAGATGTTGACGAAGCGGTGCAACTTGCCGTTGTCCACGAGCCGGTCGGAGAGACCCGAATAGTTGGCCTCCAGGTCGCTGATCACTGCGGCCAGCGTGTCGCCGGAGGCGCTGACCCGCTTCTGCCCGCCGGTGTGCGGGCGCAGGATGGTGGGGATCGAGACAGAGATAGACATGCGGTCTCCTTCTACGTCTTGTTGATGCTCAGTGGTATTGCTCGACGATCTGGACGGGTTCTTCGGTGACGACGCCGTCGAGGATCCGATAGCTGCGCAGTTCGTGCTCGTTCGGGTCGCGGGTCGAGACCAGCACGTAGTGCGCATCGGGCTCCGACGCGTACGCGATGTCGGTGCGGCTCGGATATGCCTCGGTCGCCGTATGCGAGTGGTAGATGACGACGGGCACCTCGTCGGCCTCGTCCATCGCGCGCCACACCTTGAGCTGCTCACCCGAATCGAACCGGTAGAACGTCGGCGAGCGCTCGGCGTTGACCATCGCGATGAATCGGTCGGGCCGATCGGAGCCCTCAGGCCCGGCGATCACTCCACACGCCTCGTCAGGATGGTCCGCCCGCGCATGGGCCACCATGGCCTCGACGAGGTCACGGCGAATCACCAACACTGGACGGCTCCCTTCATCCGAACGCTCCCGGCAACATGTCACGGTAGGTGGGTATTCCTGCCACCGCATCCGCGGCCAGCACTCCGACCAGCACTGCCCGGGCCAACACCTCCGCCGCGGCGGCTCCGATGCGGGCCACCAGCATGGTCTCGGGCGACATCGCCGCCGGGGTTTTCGGGGCCGGTTCAACCGTCACCGCGCCGGTAGCGAGCGCGAACACCGTGTCGCCGTCCAGCGGGGTGTGGCACGGTGCGATCGTGCGGGCCAGCCCGTCGTGAGCGGCCACCGCAACCCGGCGGCATGCCGCCTTGCTCAGCGCGGCATCGGTCGCCACGACTGCGATGGTGGTGTTCAGCGGGCTCAGTTCGGTATGCAGATCGGCGTAGGCGGCGAGCTGATTCGCCGGTGGCGCGACGAGGCCGAACTCGTGGGTCAGTGCGGTCATCCAGGGCAGCCCGGTTGCGGGGTCGACGACGTCGCCGGCGGCATTGACGATCACCAGGGCGCCCACGGTCACCCCGTCGGGCAGCACGGTCGACGCCGTGCCGACGCCACCTTTGAGCACCCCGGCCCGTGCACCCACCCCGGCCCCGACCGTGCCGAGACCGAACTGGGCGCCTGCCGCGGCCGCGGCGGCGTAGCCGAACTCGGCGGTCGGCCGGTTCGCCCATCCGCCGACGGGCAGATCGAAGATCACCGCGGCAGGGACGATGGGAACCACCCCGCCGTCCATCGCGACACCGCGACCCTGCTGCTCCAGCCAGGTCATCACGCCGTCGGCGGCGGCCAAGCCGTACGCACTGCCGCCGGAGAGAACAACGGCGTCGACGTGCCGGACGGTGTTGATCGGGTCGAGCAAATCGGTCTCGCGCGTTCCCGGCGCGCCGCCGCGACCGTCGACGGCACCGACCGTGCCGGGCGGAGCCAGGACGACCGTGCTGCCCGAGGCCCAGCCGGCACCCAGCGTGACGTCCGGGTCGATGCGGTGATGGTGGCCGACCAGGATGCCGCCGACGTCGGTGATCGAGCCCATCTACTTGCCCATGAGTCCCAGCACGAGGTACTCCTGCAGCACCGTGAGCCACTGGTACACGTCGAGGTGCCCGGCCATGGGGTGCTCCTGCGACAGCCGGTGCGGACCGTCGGGCCTGATGTCGAGCATGGTGCCGAGCGCCAGACGGACGTCGTTGACCGCGGCGGCCCAGGCCTGCGCGTCGCTCTCGGTCAACTCGAACTTGCCGCCGCCGTCCGGCAGCGTGTCCAACAACCGTTGCGCCGCATCGCGTTTGGCGTCGATGATCTCGGGCTCGTGCAAGCCGCGCAACGCGCTGTTGAGGCTCTCGGCGGTGCCGGAGCCGGCCGGGTGCTCGGTGGCGGGTCGGTAGAAATCGGGCAGCAGCCGGCGCAGGGTGTCGTCCTGCGGGGGCTGCGGGTTGCCGGTCCGGATGCCGGTGATGGCGTGCAGTTCGTCTGTGGGCACCGAGGATTCGCGTTCCTCGAGCATGCCCAGCAAGGAGGTCACCAGGTTCTGTAGCAATACGGCTTCATGGGCAGCCAACGACGAGCGGAACCGCGGGCCGTCAGCGGTTTGGATCCGCTTCCACTTGCGCACCGTCGATCAGCGGTCCTGCGCCAAGGTCGCCCACAGCCCGGCGGCGTGCAGTTTCGACACGTCGACCTCCATGGATTCACGGCTGCCCGCAGACACCACGGCCTTGCCCTCGTTGTGCACCTGCAACATGAGTTTGGTGGCGTGCGGCTCGCTGTAGCCGAAGAGTTTCTGGAAGACGTAGGTCACGTACGTCATCAGATTGACTGGGTCGTCCCACACGATGGTCACCCATGGACTGTCGGTGGCCTCGGCCCCGGCGACGTCAACTTCTTCCCGGGTACCCGGACGGGCCTTCGCCGGTGTAACCATGGGCTCACAATACCGGCGCGATCCCCAAACCCGGAAACGGCTACGGTTGCTGCTGTGACGGTCGCGTTGCTCACCGACAAGTACGAGCTGACCATGCTCGCCGCCGCGCTTCGCGACGGCACCGCGCACCGTCAGACGACGTTCGAGGTCTTTGCCCGCCGGCTGCCCGAAGGGCGCCGCTACGGCGTGGTCGCGGGCACCCAACGCTTCGTCGAAGCCTTGGGGCAGTTCAGGTTCGACGACACCGCATTGGCGACGCTGGATTTCCTGGACGACGCGACGCTGGCGTACCTCGCCGACTACCGCTTCCGCGGCGACGTCGACGGCTACGCGGAGGGTGAGCTGTACTTCCCCGGTTCGCCGGTGCTCTCGGTGCACGGCAGCTTCGGCGAGTGCGTGATCCTCGAGACGCTCGTACTGTCAATCTTCAACCACGACACGGCGATCGCCTCCGCCGCGGCCCGCATGACCAGCGCCGCGGAGGGCCGGCCGATGATCGAGATGGGCTCCCGGCGCACCCACGAGCAGGCCGCCGTCGCCGCCGCCCGCGCTGCCTATCTCGCCGGGTTCGCGGGCACGTCGAACCTCGAGGCCGAGCGCCGCTACGGCGTGCCCACGATGGGCACCGCGGCGCACGCCTACACCCTGTTGCACACGACCGCGTCGGGCTCCGACGAGCAGGCCGCGTTCCGCGGGCAGGTGGCCGCCCTCGGCACCGACACCACGTTGCTGGTGGACACCTACGACATCACCACAGGCGTTGCCAACGCGATCGCAGTCGGCGGGACCGAGCTCGGCGCCGTCCGCATCGACTCCGGCGATCTCGGTGTGCTGGCCCGCCAGGTCCGCACACAGCTCGACGGGCTGGGCGCCGCCTCGACGCGCATCGTGGTCTCGGGCGACCTCGACGAGTTCGCGATCGCGGCGCTGCGCGCCGAACCCGTGGACAGCTACGGCGTGGGCACCTCGGTGGTCACCGGTTCGGGTGCACCCACCGCGAGCATGGTCTACAAGCTCGTCGAGGTCGACGGCATCGGCGTGGCCAAACGCAGCAGCCACAAAGAGTCGCACGGCGGCCGCAAACAGGCACTGCGGCTGGCCAAGACCTCCGGAACCATCGTCGAAGAGGTCATCTATCCGTACGGGCAGCCCCCGCCGGTTCCATCAGGCCTGACTGCACGCACACTCACCGTGCCGTTGGTGACGGGCGGCGAGCCGGTGTCCGATGCGACGCCTGCCGAGGAACTCATCGCCGCGCGCGAGCGGGTCGCTGACGGGCTGCACAGCCTGCCGTGGGACGGGCTCAAACTCTCCCGCGGCGAACCGGCCATCGGCACCCGCATGGTGCCCGCCCAGGATCGTTAGGAGCTCCCACGCCGGAATCCGACTTTTCCAAGGACGTCACCGACCTGCTCGCGGTCGCCGTGGACGGACTGGGTGGCGCCCGCCGCACCGGTCAGATCGAGATGACACAGGCTGTCGCCCGCGCCTTCGAATCCGGTGAGCACCTGGCGGTGCAGGCCGGCACCGGAACCGGCAAATCGCTTGCCTACCTGGTCCCGGCGATCGCGCACGCCCTGGCCACCGAGCAGCCGGTCGTCGTCTCGACCGCCACCATCGCGCTGCAGCGCCAGCTGGTGGATCGCGATCTGCCCCGGCTCGTGGAGTCGCTGGCCGGTGCGCTCCCCCGCCGCCCCACCTTCGCATTGCTGAAGGGCCGGGGAAACTACCTGTGCCTCAACAAGATCCACAACGGTGCCGGCGAACCGGAGGACCGTCCGCAGGACGAGTTGTTCTCACCCATGGCCATCAGTGCGATGGGTCGTGACGTGCAGCGCCTGCTGGACTGGTCGTCGGACACCGAGACCGGCGACCGCGACGAGGTGATTCCGGGTGTGCCGGACCGCTCCTGGAGCCAGGTCAGCGTCTCGGCGCGGGAGTGCGTCGGCGTGTCACGCTGCCAGTACGGCACCGACTGCTTCGCCGAACGGGCCCGCGGCCTGGCCGGCGCCGCCGACGTGGTGGTGACCAACCACGCCCTGCTGGCCATCGACGCACTCTCCGATTTCGCGGTGCTGCCCGAGTACGAACTGCTGGTCGTCGACGAAGCCCACGAGCTGGCCGACCGGGTCACCGGGGTCGCCACTGCCGAACTCTCCCCGACGTCGATGGCCGTGGCGCATCGACGAGCCGCCAGGCTGGTGGATCCCGAACTCGCAGAACGACTCGAGGCCACCATCGCGACGCTGTCCTCACTGCTGCACGACACCGAGCCCGGCCGCATCGACGTGCTCGACGACGAGCTGGCCACCTATCTGACGGCCCTGCGCGATGCTGCCAGCAAGGCCAAGATGGCGATCGACACCGCGCCGAGCGATCCGAAGGCCGCGGTCGCCCGCAACGAGGCCGTGACCGCGCTGACCGACGTCGACGACACCGCCACCCGCATCCTGTCGTCATTCGTCCCGGCCATCCCGGACCGCACGGACGTCGTGTGGCTGGACCATGAAGAATCGCGCGGAAGCATCCGGACCGTCCTGCGGGTGGCCCCGCTGACGGTGTCAGGGTTGTTGCGCACCAGACTCTTTGACCACACCACAGCCGTGCTGACCTCGGCCACCCTGAGCCTCGGCGGCAACTTCGACGCCATGGCAAGGGCGTGGGGTCTGGCCAAGCCGGACGATTCCGAGGGTGCTACGACGCCGGGCTGGCGCGGCATCGACGTCGGGTCGCCATTCGAGCACGCCAAATCCGGAATCCTCTACGTCGCCAAGCATTTACCGCCACCTGGCCGCGACGGCACCGGCGACGACATGCTCGACGAGATCGAGGGTTTGATCACCGCGGCGGGCGGACGCACGCTGGGCCTGTTCTCCTCGATGCGGGCCGCGAAGGCCGCCGCCGAGGTCATGCGCGAGCGCCTCGACACCCCGGTGCTGTGTCAGGGAGACGACACCACTTCCGCTCTGGTGCAACAGTTTTCGGCCGATCCCGAAACCTCGCTGTTCGGCACCCTGTCCCTGTGGCAGGGCGTCGACGTGCCAGGGCCTTCGCTGTCGTTGGTGCTGATCGACCGGATTCCGTTCCCCCGTCCCGATGATCCGCTGCTGACCGCGCGACAACGGGCGATCAGCGCCCGCGGCGGCAACGGCTTCATGGCGGTCGCCGCCAATCACGCCGCGTTGCTGCTGGCGCAGGGCGCGGGCCGGCTGCTGCGCCACACCGACGACCGCGGCGTGGTCGCGGTGCTCGATTCCCGGCTGGCGACCGCCCGCTACGGCGGGTACCTGCGCGCGTCGCTGCCACCGTTCTGGTCCACCACCGACGGCGACCGGGTGCGCCAGGCCCTGCGCCGATTGCGTGGCGCCAGCTGAGATTGCGCGTTTTCACTATCCTGTAGCTCCATGAGTCGACGGCGCCTGGCCCGCATCGCGACCGCCGCGTGCGCGGTGTTGCCGGTCCTGTCCTGCTCGACGGTGTTGCAGGGCAATCCCGTCTCGGTGTTCGCCGATCCGTTCTCGGTGGCAGGCATGCCCGCGACCGACGGGCCCAGCGGGCTGCGGCCCAACGCCGAGGCGGGTTCGCGCGACGTCACCGGCACCGACAACGGCGACGTCGACAAGCTGGCCGGCGATGCCGTCAGCGACATCGAGGACTTCTGGCACAGCGCCTACTCCGACTCGTTCGACGGGTCGTTCGAACCGGTGTCCGAACTGATCTCATGGGACGCGCACGGATACGAAGGGCAGTTCTGTGGCGAGAGCACCTACGGGCTGGTCAACGCCGCGTTCTGCAAGCTCGACCGCAGCATCGGCTGGGACCGCGGCGTGCTGATGCCGTCGCTGCGCAAGGACGGCGGCGACATGGCCGCGGTGCTGGTGCTGGCCCACGAATACGGCCATTCGGTGCAGCAACAGGCCAAGCTCATCACCCGAGGAACCCCGACGCTGGTGTCCGAGCAGCAGGCCGACTGCCTGGCAGGCACGTACATGCGGTGGGTGGCCGAGGGCAACTCGCCCCGCTTCACGCTCAACACCGGCGACGGGCTCAACAATGTCCTGGCCGCGGTGATCGCGTTCCGCGATCCGCTGCAGAGCGAGGACGACGCGCAAGCCGGCGTCAACGAACACGGCTCGGCCTTCGAGCGGGTCTCGGCGTTCCAGTTCGGGTTCACCGATGGCCCGTCGGCCTGCGCCGCGATCGACGTCAAGGAGATCAAGCAGCGCCGCGGAGACCTCCCGGTGCTGCTACCGGAGGATCAGACCGGCGAGCTGCCGATCACCGAGAAGTGGGTGCGCGCGATGGTCGACGCGCTGAACACGATATTCAAACCGGCCAAACCGCCGCAGCTCAGCTTCTCGGCCGACGACGCGACGACCTGCCCCAACGCCAGGCCCAGTCCACCGGCCTCCTACTGCCCGGCCACCAACACCATCGTCGTCGACCTCAACGATCTCGCGGCGATGGGCGTCAAGAGCGAGGACGACGGCGCCATGGCGCCGGCCAACGGGGACAACACCGCCTTCTCGGTCCTGACGTCGCGGTACATGCTGTCCCTGCAGAGCGCACGTGGCGTACCGCTGAACAACGCGAAAGCCGCCCTGCGGACCGCATGCCTGACCGGTGTGGCCAACGCGAAGCTCAGCAAGAACCTGACGCTGAGCAACGGCGACAGCATCGTGCTGACGGCGGGCGACATCGACGAAGCGGTGTCGGGCATCCTCACCAACGGCCTGGTGGCCAGTGACGTCAACGGCGAATCGGTGCCGTCGGGTTTCTCCCGCATCGACGCGTTCCGGCTCGGTGTGCTCGGCGACGCCGAGCGCTGCTTCAAGCGATTCGACTGACGGCCGAGAACGATTCAGTTCGGCATGCGCAGCACGAAGCCGGACTCCAGCGCCACCCAAGCCGCGCCGTCCGGGCCGATCGACAGACCGTGGGGCTCACTGCCCGACGGCAGGTCGAAAGTGATCACCTCGCCGTCGTCACTGACTCTCGCCAATTGATCTGAGCCCCATAGGCTTACCCATACGCCGCCCGACGGGTCGGCGACCACGGCATGCGGTTTGCCGGGCAGATCCAGTTCCTGGATGGCATCGTCCATCGGGATTCGCCCCAACTTGTCGGCGCGGATCTCGGTGAACCACACCGCATCGTCGTGGCTCGCCGCGATTCCGACCGGACCCGCTGCGGGCGTGGGCAATTGACGCTTGGTGAGCGTGCCGCTACCTTGCCCTCCTCGCGTGCGGGCGAGGGTCAGCCTGCCGATCGCGTTCCCCTCGTTGAGGGTGAACCACAGTGCGTCGTCGGGGCCACGGGTGATCATCGACGGCACGCCACCCACGGTCGCCTCGGTGGTGATCTCACCGGCGGTGCTGATCCGGCCGATCACCCCGGACGTCATCGCCGTGAACCACAAAGCGTCGTCCGGCCCGGTGACTATGCCGAAAGGGGCGCTGCCGGACGGCAGTTCGAACTCCGACTGGTCACCCGCAGCGGTGATCCGACCGATCCGGTCGTCCCCGCTGCGGGTGAACCACAGCGCCCCGTCGGGCCCCGCGGTGATGATCGACGGTCGCGAACCCTCACCCACCGCATGGACGGTCACCTCGCCGTCGGCGGATATCCGTGCGACGGCCCCGGCATGCACCAGCGTCACCCACATGGCGCCGTCGCGGCCTGCCGTCAGCGCGTAAGGACCGCCGTCGACAACGAATTTGAGTGCTGAGCTCAAGCCAGCGTCACCAGTCCGAGTTCGTTGTCACCGGCCAGCAAGGGGTGATGCGGCAGCACTCGTACGGTGTAGCCCACCGGCCCTGCCACCGGCAGCGGCGTGGTGGTCGAGAACACCTCATTGCCGCCGTCGGCCGTCCCGGTGTGGGTCATCGACACCGTGACCGGCTCGGTGATCGAGTCGGTGGCGTCGACGCGGCCGAGCACGGCTTGGACTACCACCTCGTCGGGTGCCAGGCCCGCCAGTTGCACGGTCGCCGTCAGCGTGAGCTGTGACCCCAGCAGCGGCGTATCGGGCAGCCCGTAGCTGTCCACGTCGGTGATCTCGATCTTGGACCAGGCCAGCTGCGCGCGGCGCCGGTAGTCGGCCAGTTCGGCTGCGGCACCGAACGGTTCGCCCGAGGCCGGTTGGACGGTCTTGCGCAGCGACTGGGCGGCAGGCAGGTAGTACTTCTCGGTGTAGTCGCGCACCATCCGCGACGCGAGCACCTTCGGACCGAGCTCCTGCAGGGTGTGGCGGACCATCTCGACCCAGCGCGTCGGCACCCCATGTTCGTTGCGCTCGTAGAACTTCGGGGTGACCGCTTTCTCCAGCAGGTCGTAGAGTGCGGCGGCCTCCAGGTCGTCGCGGCGTCCCTCGTCGAGCAGCCCGTCGGCAGTCGGGATCTCCCAACCGTTTTCGCCGTCGTACCACTCGTCCCACCAACCGTCGCGGATGGACAGGTTGAGTCCGCCGTTGAGCGCGCTCTTCATACCCGATGTGCCACATGCCTCCAACGGCCGCAGCGGGTTGTTCAGCCACACATCACAGCCCCAGTACAAGAACCGGGCCATCGACATGTCGTAGTCGGGAAGGAACGCGATGCGGTGCCGCACTTCGGGCCGGTCGGCGAATTTGACGATCTGCTGGATCAGCGCCTTGCCACCGTCGTCGGCCGGATGCGACTTGCCCGCCACGATCAACTGCACGGGACGGTGCTCATCGAGCAGCAGCGCCTGCAGCCGCTCCGGATCACGCAACATCAATGTCAGCCGCTTGTAGGTCGGCACCCGGCGGGCGAACCCGATGGTCAGCACCGACGGATCGAAAGCCGTTGCGATCCAGCCCAATTCCGCATCAGAGGCACCGCGCTCCAGCCACGACCGGCGCAGCCGGTCACGCACGTCGGCGATGAGCGTCTCGCGCAACTGCGACCGGATCCACCACAGGTGCCCCGGGTCGACCTCCTGCAGTCGCTGCCACAGGGCCGGCTCGCGCAGCGACCCGAGATCATCGGACCCGATGAGCTCGCGGCCCAACGCCACCCACTGCGGCGCCGCCCACGTCGGGGCGTGCACGCCGTTGGTGATCGACCCGATGGGCACCTCGTTCGGATCGAATCCCGGCCACAGGTCGTTGAACATCTCGCGGCTCACCCGCCCGTGCAGCAATGAGACGCCGTTGGCCCGCTGCGCCAACCGCAGACCCATGTGCGCCATGTTGAACTTCGACGGATCGTCCTCGGCGCCGAACGCGATGACGCGGTCCAGCGGCACCCCCGGCAGCAGACGCGAATCGCCTTGTCCATCGGATGAACTGCCGAAGTACCGCTTGACCATGTCCACCGGGAACCGGTCGATGCCCGCGGGCACCGGCGTGTGGGTGGTGAACACCGTCGAAGACCGCACGACCGTCAGTGCCGTGTCGAAGTCCAGTCCGGCAGCGACCAATTCGCGGATGCGTTCGAGCCCGAGGAATCCGGCGTGGCCCTCGTTCATGTGGAACACCTCGGGCGCGGGCAGATTCTCTGCCTCGATGAACGCCCGGATCGCCCGGATTCCGCCGATACCCGCAAGGATCTCCTGCTTGATCCGGTGCTCCTGGTCACCGCCGTAGAGTCGGTCGGTCACCCCACGCAGGTCATGCTCGTTCTCTGGGATGTCAGAGTCCAACAGCAGCAACGGGATTCGGCCCACCTGCGCGATCCACACCCGCGCAGCCAGTTCACGCGAATCGGGCAGGGCGAGCGTCACCGTCACGGGTTCACCTGCCGCGTCGGTCAACAGTCGCAGCGGCAGGCCCTGGGGATCCAGAGACGGATAGTTCTCGTGCTGCCAGCCGTCGGCGGTCAGCGACTGCCGGAAATAGCCGGACCGGTAGTACAGCCCGACGGCGATCAGCGGCAAACCAAGATCCGACGCCGATTTCAGGTGGTCACCGGCCAGGATGCCCAGACCACCGGAGTAGTTGGGCAGCACCTCGGCAACACCGAACTCCATCGAGAAGTAGGCGATGCCCTTCGGCATCTCCACACCCTCGTCGGCCTGCTGCTGGTACCACAACGGGCGGGTCAGGTAGTTGTCCAGATCCGCGGCCAATCCGTCGAGACGGCTGACGAAGGACTCGTCACCGGCCAGCTCGTCGAGCCGCTTGGGACTGACGGCGCCCAACAACGCGACCGGATCTCCGCCGGCGGTCTTCCATAGCGCCTGGTCGATATCGGCGAACAGATCCTGCGTGGGCTTGTCCCAAGACCAGCGCAAGTTGATCGACAGGCGCTCCAGAGCCGCCAGCCGCTCGGGCAGATGGGCGCGGACAGTGAACCGTCGGAGGGCTTTCACGCGACATCACCTTACTGACAAATCGCGATCTCGCAGGCGATGAGTATTGGACCACACAAAACCACACCCGTGCAGGCCTGCGCAAAGGGAAATCAACACCTGCACTGCTTCTTCCCCGCCAGGTTCGACCGGACACTACGGTGGGTACTGGACGCGACAGGGCAGTTCAAAGGAACAGCGTTATCCAACGTGAGGAGTGACGGGTGGCCGGTCGTATCGGAATCGATGACGTCGCGCCAGCGATATCCGGTGGGCGTTTCCCCGCGAAAGCCGTCGTCGGCGAAGTGGTGCCGGTGTGCGCGACGGTGTGGCGTGAAGGCCACGACAAGGTGGCGGCCACCCTGGTCGTGCGCTATCACGGCACGGACTATCCGCGACTGGCCGACGGACCCACCCCGGCACCGCCGCCCGTACCGATCCAGGACGTCGTGGCCCCTGCCGCGCGGATCAAGCCGCAGGCGCTTCCGATGTCGCAGGGCCGCACGCCTGATGTGTTTCACGGCCAGTTCATCCCCGACCGGGTCGGCCTGTGGACGTTCCGGGTGGATGGTTGGGGTGATCCCATCGCGACCTGGCGCCACGCGGTAGAGGCGAAGCTCGAGGCCGGCCAGAGCGAAGGCGAACTGTCCAACGATCTGCTGGTCGGCGCGCGGCTGCTGGAGCGCGCGGCCGCGGGTATGCCGCACGACCTGCGCGAACCACTGCTGTCGGCCGCGGCTGCGCTATGGGAACCCGGTGATCCCTTCACCCGCGCCGGTGCCGCGTTGTCCGAGGAGGTCACCGGGCTGCTGGCGCAGTACCCGCTGCGCGAATTGCTCACGCGCGGTGAGCGGTACGGGGTGTGGGTGGACCGGCCGCTGGCCCGGTTCAGCTCGTGGTACGAGATGTTCCCGCGCTCCACCGGCGGCTGGGACGCCGATGGGCATCCCGTGCACGGCACCTTCGCCACCGCCGCCGACGCCCTGCCCCGGATCGCGCGGATGGGATTCAACATCGTCTACCTGCCCCCGATCCACCCGATCGGCAAAGTGCACCGCAAAGGCCGCAACAACTCGGTCACGGCCGCGCCCGGCGACGTCGGGTCGCCGTGGGCGATCGGCAGCGACGAAGGCGGCCATGACGCCGTGCACCCGCAGTTGGGCACGATCGACGACTTCGACGCGTTCGTCGCCGCCGCACGTGATCAGGGTCTGGAGGTGGCGCTGGATCTGGCCCTGCAGTGCGCACCCGACCATCCGTGGGCCAAGGCCCACCGGGAATGGTTCACCGTGCTGCCCGACGGCACGATCGCCTACGCCGAGAACCCGCCCAAGAAATACCAGGACATCTACCCGCTCAATTTCGACAACGACCCGGCGGGCCTCTACCACGAGGTGCTGCGCGTGGTGCGGTACTGGATATCCCACGGTGTCAAGGTGTTTCGGGTTGACAACCCGCACACCAAACCGCCGAACTTCTGGGCGTGGTTGATCGCCGAGGTCAAGAACGACGATCCTGACGTGCTGTTCTTATCCGAGGCGTTCACCCGGCCCGCGCGCCTGTACGGGCTGGCCAAGCTGGGGTTCACGCAGTCCTACACCTACTTCACCTGGCGCACATCGAAGTGGGAGCTCACCGAATTCGGCAAGGAGGTCGCCGAATACTCCGACTGCGCCCGGCTGAGCCTGTGGGTCAACACCCCCGACATCCTGCACGCGAGCCTGCAACACGGTGGCCCCGGCATGTTCGCCATCCGCGCGGTGCTGGCCGCGACGCTGAGCTCCACCTGGGGGGTGTACTCCGGGTACGAGCTCTACGAGCACCGGGCGGTGCGCGAGGGCAGCGAGGAGTACCTGGACTCGGAGAAGTACCAGCTGCGTCCCCGCGATTTCGAGGCAGCGCTGGCCGCGGGTGAATCACTCGAGCCATTTCTCACGCGGCTCAACGAGATTCGCCGGTTGCACCCGGCGCTGCAGCAGCTGCGCAACGTGACGTTCCACCACATCGACAACGATGCACTGCTGGCCTACAGCAAGTTCGACCCGATCACCGGCGACACGGTGCTGGTGGTGGTGACGCTCAACGCATTCGGCCCCGAGGAATCCACACTGTGGCTGGACATGGAGGCGCTCGGGATGGAGTCCTACGACCGGTTCTGGGTGCGTGACGAGATCACGGGTGAGGAATACCAATGGGGCCAGTCCAATTACATCCGCATCGATCCGGCCAAAGCGGTGGCACACGTGTTGAACATGCCGCTGATACCGCAGGACAAACGACTCGACTTGCTACGCAGGGAATGAGGGCACGATGACGCGAAGCAATCAACTCACCAATGCACAGCTGCGGCCCGACCCGTCGGATGTGCACCGGCTCCTCGCCGGCGAACACCACGATCCGCACGCGATCCTGGGCGCGCACGAATCGGGTGATCACACCGTCATCCGGGCCTACCGGCCGCATGCCGTCACGGTGACCGCGCTGATCGGTGGCGAGCGATTTCCGTTCGAGCACCTGGAATCCGGGCTGTTCGCGGTGGCGGTGCCCTACACCAACCTGGTGGACTATCGCCTGGAGATCGGCTACCCGGGCGCCGACGACACCGTCGACGTCCATACCACCGCCGACGCCTACCGGTTCCTGCCGACGCTCGGCGAGCTCGACCTGCACCTGTTCGCCGAGGGACGCCACGAACGGCTCTGGGAGATTCTCGGTGCGCACCGCCGGTCGTTCACCACACCGGACGGCGTCGTGGACGGCGTGTCGTTCGCGGTGTGGGCGCCTAATGCCAAGGGCGTCAGCCTGATCGGCGACTTCAACCACTGGGACGGCAACGAAGCCCAGATGCGGGTACTGGGTTCGACGGGCGTGTGGGAACTGTTCTGGCCGGACTTCCCGGTCGACGGGCTCTACAAGCTGCGGGTGCACGGCGCCGACGGGTCGGTCTCCGACCGTGCCGACCCGATGGCGTTCGCCACCGAGGTGCCCCCGCATACCGCGTCGCGCGTGTTCACCAGTTCCTACGAGTGGGACGACACCGACTGGATGACGCGGCGCGCCGAGCTCAATCCGGTGTTCGAGCCGATGAGCACCTACGAGGTGCACCTGATGTCGTGGCGTCCCGGCCTGTCGTATCGGGAGCTCGCCGAGCAGCTCACCGAATACGTTGTCGAACAGGGCTTTACCCATGTCGAGCTACTGCCCGTGGCCGAGCATCCGTTCGGTGGGTCGTGGGGCTACCAGGTCACGTCGTACTACGCGCCGACAGCACGCCTGGGCTCCCCCGACGATTTCCGGTACCTGGTCGACACCCTGCACCAGGCCGGGATCGGGGTGATCGTGGACTGGGTGCCCGCGCACTTCCCCAAGGACGCGTGGGCGCTGGGCCGGTTCGACGGGACCGCACTGTATGAGCACTCAGATCCTCGCCGCGGCGAACAATTGGACTGGGGCACCTACGTTTTCGATTTCGGCCGGGCCGAGGTGCGCAACTTCCTGGTCGCCAACGCGCTGTACTGGCTGCAGGAGTACCACGTCGACGGCCTGCGCGTGGACGCCGTGGCGTCGATGCTCTATCTCGACTACTCGCGGCCGGAAGGTGGTTGGACGCCCAACATCTACGGCGGGCGGGAAAACCTGGAGGCCGTGCAGTTCCTGCAGGAGATGAACGCCACTGTGCACAAAGCCGCCCCCGGCATCGTCACCGTGGCCGAGGAATCCACCTCGTGGCCCGGCGTCACCAGGCCCACAAACCTTGGTGGCCTTGGTTTCTCGATGAAGTGGAACATGGGCTGGATGAACGACACCCTGGACTACATCAGCCGTAACCCGATATACCGCAGCTATCACCACCACGAGATGACGTTCTCCATGCTCTACGCGTTCAGCGAGAACTACGTGCTGCCCATCAGCCACGACGAGGTGGTGCACGGCAAGGGCACGCTATGGGGGCGGATGCCCGGCGGCGATCACGAGAAAGCCGCCGGCCTGCGCAGCCTGCTGGCCTACCAGTGGGCCCACCCGGGCAAGCAGCTGCTGTTCATGGGCCAGGAATTCGGGCAGCGCGCCGAGTGGTCCGAGGAACGTGGCCTCGACTGGTTCCAGCTCGACGAGCAGGGCTTCTCCGGCGGCGTGCAACGGTTGGTGCACGACCTCAACGCGATCTACCGCAGCCACCCGGCGCTGTGGAGCCGCGACACCTCGCCCGAGGGCTACTCGTGGATCGACGCCAACGATTCGGCCAACAACGTGTTGAGCTTCCTGCGGTTCGGCGCGGACGGCTCCATCCTGGCCTGCGTGATCAACTTCGCAGGCACCGAGCACAGTCAATACCGGCTGGGTCTGCCGCACGCAGGCACCTGGAAGGAAGTGCTCAACACCGACGCCACGCTCTACAACGGATCAGGCATCGGGAACTACGGCGCGGTAGAGGCCACCGACGAGCCATGGCACGGCCGTCCGGCGTCGGCGGTCATGGTGCTGCCGCCACTGTCCGCGCTCTGGTTCGAGCCCGCCTAGTTCATCCGCCGAGCAGACACTGCGGTCCCCGAACATCGGCTCAGACTCAATCGGTGGTTGCAGCACCTGTTGTGTTTGGAGGTGTTGTTCGGTGGGGTTTCGGGAGCCTGGTTCGGCGGTGCCGGAGTCGGTGCGGGAGCGGTTTTGGGAGTCGGTGGGGTCGGGGCTGTCGGTGACGGCGGCGGCCACTGTTGCGGGAGTGTCGCAGCGGAAGGGGCAGCAGTGGGCCCAGGAGGCTGGTTATCGCGCTGACCGTGTGTATTGCGGGATCCGATATTCCCAGGCGGCCCGCGGTGTGTTCTGGGAGCAGATGTTCGCCGGCGCCACTGTGTCGGCGGCTGCGGTCACCGCCGGTGTGTCAGAGCATGCTGGTAAGCGGTGGGTGAAACAAGCTGGATACGTGCCTAGAACGGTTGGACCTGCCGATATCGAGCCCGACCTGTCCCCGCCGAAGGGACCGTTGTCGTTTCTCGAACGGTGCCGACTGGAACAGATCCTGCAGGACGGCCATACCCCGGTGCAGGCTGCCGAATTATTGAGCCGGCACAAGGACACTGTTTGTCGTGAGATCGCTCGGGGGGTGACCAACTCGGGGTATCGGGCGCGGGTGGGCCAGGATGTCGCCGAGGCCAACCGGCGGCGACCCAAGGAACGCAAGCTTGACGAGCACCCTGCGCTGTTGGGCGAGGTGGTGGCACGCTTGAAGAAGCGGCACAGTCCGGCGCAGATCGCGGCGCGGCTGCGGCAGGATTTCCCCGACGATCCGGAGATGTGGGTGTCACACGAGACGATCTACCAGGCCATGTATGTTCAGCCGCGCGGGGAATTGGCCCGGCTGGTCAAGAGCGCGTTGCGGACCGGCCGTACACAGCGAAAACCGCAGGGCCGCAACGAAACCAATCGGGGCAAGCTCAAAGGCATGATCAATATCAGTGAGCGCCCGGTCGAAGCCAAGGACCGGGCGATCCCCGGGCATTGGGAGGGCGACCTCATTTTGGGCAGCACTGCCTCGGGTTCGGCGATCGGCACCATGGTGGAGCGCACCACCGGATTCGTGATGCTGCTGCACCTGCCCGGCGACCGCACTGCCGAAACCCTGGCTGACGCCATGAGCGCCAAGGTCCCCGAGATTCCCGAGGTGCTGCGCCGCTCGCTGACCTGGGACCAAGGCAAAGAGATGGCTCTGCACACCAAGATCACCGAGGCCACCGGGCTGCCGATCTACTTCTGCGACCCACACAGCCCCTGGCAGCGTGGAACCAACGAGAACACCAACGGACTACTGCGCCAATACTTCCCGAAGGGCACCGACCTGTCGTTCTACGGGCCGGGCTGGCTCGACCAAGTCGCCGCCGAACTCAACGCCCGGCCACGCAAACGCCTCAAATGGCGTACTCCCGCCGAAGAACTCGACCGACTACTCTCAGACCCGTCCACATTCGCTGCAGCCACCGCCTGAATCCAAGCGGCGTGTCGGGGACCGCAGTGTCTGCTCGCGGGTGAAATCAGTAGAGCGCGTTCGCGAGGTTACGACGGCCGGCGACCACCTCAGGGTCAGCGGGGTCGAACAGGTCGAACAGCTCGATCAACCGCGTACGCACGGCGGTGCGCTCATCTCCAGCCGTCCGCTTGACGAGCGCGATCAGCCGGTTGAAGGCGGCCGAGACCTGCTGCTGCAGGATCTCGACGTCGGCTGCGGCGAACGCTGCCTCGATATCAGCCGGGTTTGCGTCGGCGACGGCCACCGCATCGGGGCGCTGCACGCTGGCCCGCTGCAGAAACGCGATCTGCCGGACTGCGCCCTTGGCCTCCGCGTGGTTCGGGTTGGAGTCGAGGATGGCCTGGTAGGCGGTCAGTGCGGCGGCGAAGTCACCGTTGTCCAAGTGGTCGCGGGCCGCCGCCAGCTCGGGATCGACCTGTTCGGCCTCCCCCTCCGGCCCGCCCTCGAGCTTGCCTGCCGTGGCCTGCAGCAGCGAGTCGACCCACCGACGCAACTGCTCGGGCCGCTGCGGACCCTCGAAGCTGGCGATCGGCTGCCCACCGGCAAGCGCGACGACCGTGGGCACACCCTGAATGCCGAACATCTGCGCGAGCCGTGGCGTGGTGTCGACATTGACGACCGCCAGGGACCACTTACCGCCGTCGGCGGCGGCCAAACCGGCCAGCGCATCGCCCAGCGCCGCGCTCGCCTCGCTCCGTGGCGACCACAGCAGCACCACCACCGGCACCTGGCTGGATCGGACCAGAACCTCGGCCTCGAAGTTGGCTTCGGTGACCTCGACCCCACCGGGTGCCGCGGACGCGGTGCCCTCAGCGGGCCGCTGCTTGAGTGCCGACAGATCAACCGCACCGGCCAGCGCCGGTCCAATGGAAGGACGTGGACGTGTCACGGCATCAAGTCTGTCACGTCGTTTCGGGGACTGCGCCTCCCGGTTGCAGCACCACGGCCGAGCCACCGGCCGGCGTGAGACGGGCCGTGCGATCAGCCCACATGACGAAAATCACACTGCCGAGGGGCACGATGCTGGCCAGCAACGCCAGGATCCAGGTGCCGACGCCCCACTTATGCGCGATCCCGACCAGCACGGCGGCCACCACGAACGCGATGAAGATGCCGCCGTGGATAGGCCCGAACACCTTGACACCGACCTCGGTGCGCGGGGTGCCCAGGTACTTGAAGTACATGCCGACCAGCAGGCCGGCCCAACTCACCGCCTCCGCGAGGGCGATGAGCCGGAACCAGCCCGAGACGGTACGCAGGTCGAAGGAGCGTGTCATGGCCGCCATTGTGCCCGAGCGGCCCGCCAGCTACTACACGGCGTCGTTGATAGCTGTCAGCGGCGCAGCACGAGCGCGTCGCCCTGGCCACCGGCACCGCAGAGCGCGGCGACGGCGTAGCCCGAACCCTTGCGCGCCAGCTCCAGCGCGGCGTGCAGCGTGATGCGGGCACCGGACATGCCGATCGGGTGGCCGATGGCGATGGCACCGCCGTTGACGTTGACCTTCGCCGGGTCCACCCCGAGCTCCTTGGTCGACGCGAGCGATACCGCAGCGAATGCCTCGTTGATCTCGATGACGTCCAGCTGGTCGGCCGTGATGCCTTCGCGGGCGATCGCCTTCTTGATGGCGTTGGCCGGCTGAGACTGCAGCGTGGAGTCCGGACCCGCGACGACACCGTGCGCGCCGATCTCACACAACCAGTTCAGCCCCAGCTCCTCGGCCTTGGCCTTGTTCATCACCACGACGGCGCAGGCACCATCGGAGATCTGCGACGACGAACCCGCGGTGATGGTGCCGTCCTTGCGGAAGGCCGGGCGCAGCCCAGCGAGAGACTCGGCTGTGGTGTTGGCGCGGATGCCCTCGTCCTCGGCGAACTCGATCGGGTCACCCTTGCGCTGCGGGATGGATACCGGCACCACCTCGTCGGCGTAGACGCCGTCTTTCCATGCCGCGGCGGCCTTCTGATGCGACTGTGCAGCAAACTCATCCTGCTCGGCGCGCGTGAACTTGTCGACCTCGTTGCGCTGCTCGGTCAGAGCGCCCATCGGCTGATCGGTGAACACGTCGTGGAGCCCGTCGTAGGCCAGGTGATCGAGCACGGTGACGTCGCCGTACTTGTAACCCTCACGGCTCTTGGGCAGCAGGTGCGGAGCCTGCGTCATCGACTCCTGGCCACCCGCGACCACGACGTCGAACTCGCCGGCCCGGATGAGCTGATCGGCCAGCGCAATGGCATCGATGCCGGACAGGCACATCTTGTTGATGGTCAGGGCAGGCACATCCCAGCCGATGCCGCCACCCACCGCGGCCTGGCGCGCAGGCATCTGCCCGGCACCGGCGGTGAGCACCTGCCCCATGATCACGTACTCGACGAGCGACGCGTCGACGCCGGCCTTCTCAAGCGCACCGCGAATGGCGATCGCACCCAGGTCACTCCCCGAGAAATCCTTGAGTGAACCCATCAATTTCCCAACCGGAGTGCGCGCTCCAGCAACGATCACCGACGTTGTCATTTGTTACCTCCAGTGGGTGGTTGAAAGAGCTGTGTGGCCGATCACACATTCCGCGAACATTCAAGTAAAGGTTACCGTTGCGTTATGACCACCGAACATGTCGATACCCGTCCGGCGCTCTCCAGCGCACTGGTGACCGCGATCGATCATGTCGGTATCGCGGTGCCCGACCTCGATGCGTCGATCAAGTGGTACCACGACAACCTCGGCATGATCGTGCTGCACGAGGAAATCAACGAAGAGCAGGGCGTACGCGAAGCGATGCTCTCGGTCCGCGGCGCCCCCAAGGGCAGCGCCCAGATCCAGCTGATGTCGCCGCTGGACGAGAACTCGACCATTGCCAAGTTCATCGACAAGCGCGGTCCGGGTCTGCAGCAGCTGGCCTACCGCACGAGCGATATCGACGCATTGAGCGAGCGGCTGCGCAGCCAGGGCGTGCGTCTGCTGTACGACGCCCCGCGCAAGGGCACCGCGAACTCACGGATCAACTTCGTCCATCCCAAGGACGCCGGCGGCGTGCTGGTCGAGTTGGTCGAGCCGGCCGCCGACTCGGATCACTGACCTCAAGACCATCTGCGCGTCGGACCCCGATTGGTCCGGTTCGCCCAGCAGGGCGTATGCCAGTGTCTGCGGTCGTCGACGGCGGCCTCTCCCATGTCCGCGGGCCATACCACGACATGTGCTGTGCCCGAACGAATTTCGTGGTCGCATCCGGGGCAGCGGTACACCTTGACCGCGCGTGACGCGGTGACGACGCGCACTTCGTAGTCGTAACCGTCAGGGCCCGTTTCGATTCGACGCGTCGACAACGTCGGCGGCAGCCTCCGAGGCTCTCTGCGTCGCCGTCCCATCAGAACAGCCGGTACTCGGTGCTGTCCATGCCGCGCATCTGGTCGTAATCCAATGTCACACAACGGATTCCACGGTCCATCGCCAGGGTGCGAGCCTGCGGTTTGATCTGCTGGGCCGCGAACACCCCCGCCACCGGCGCCAACACGCTGTCGCGGTTGAGCAATTCAAGGTAGCGGGTCAGCTGTTCGACACCGTCGATCTCGCCGCGCCGCTTGATCTCGACGGCCACCGATCCGCCGAGTTCGTCGCGGCACAGCAGGTCCACGGGCCCGATCGCGGTCGGGTACTCGCGGCGAACCAGCGTGTAACCGGTGCCCAGCAATTCGACGTGTTCGGCCAGCAGAGCCTGCAGATGTGCCTCCACGCCATCCTTGACCAGGCCCGGGTCGACGCCGAGCTCGTGGCTGGAGTCATGCTCGACGTCCTCCACGGTGATCCGGAGTTGCTCGCCGGCCTTGTTCTCCACCACCCACAGCAGGTTCGCCCCGCCGGAGTCTTCCTCGGTGACCCAACATGGCGGAGACATCCAGTTCAGCGGCTTGTAGGCACGGTCGTCGGCGTGCACACTCACCGAACCGTCGGCCTTGAACAACAACAGCCGGCGGGCGGACGGAAGGTGTGCGGTCAGCCGACCCACATAGTCGACAGTGCACTGGGCAATCACGAGGCGCACCCGAACCACCTTAAGGGCACGACGAACGAACTAGGCTGACGCCTCAATGATGGCCGACAAATCCGTGGCGAAGCGGCTGGGCTGGGTCCTGGAAACCCTGACCCGGCAGAGCAGCAGACTCCAGGACGAGCCGGCGTACGGATCGTGGATCCTGGGCCGGGTGTCGGAGAGCCAGCGCCGGCGCCGCGTGCGGATCCAGGTCATCCTGACGACGTTCGTCATCGTCGCGAACCTGCTGGGCATCGGGGTTTCGCTGCTGATCGTCACGCTGGTGTTCCCGACCCCGAGCGTGTTCGCGCCGGAGGTCCGGTTGATCACCTTCGTCGTCGCCCCGGCGTACGTCGCCGCAGCGTTGGTCGTCGGCGTGGTGTGGGCGACCAACCGGGTGATCAACTATGTGCGGTGGTCGCTGCAAGGACGGCCACCGAGCCGTGAGGACCAGCGCAACACCTTCCTCGCTCCCGGCCGCCTGACCACGGTCCTGTTGATCCTGTGGGGCGTCGGCACCGCGCTGCTCACCACGCTCTACGGTCTGGTCGACAGCAACTACATCCCGAAGTTCCTGCTGGGCATCAGTTTTCCCGGCATCGTCATGTCAGTCAGCTGTTACATGTTCACCGAGTTCGCGCTGCGTCCGGTAGCCGCTCAGGCGCTCGAGGCCGGCCCGCCACCGATACGGCTGTCCTCGGGCATCATGGGCCGCACCATGGTGGTGTGGGCACTGGGCTCCGGTGTACCGATCCTCGGCATTCTGCTGGCCGCGATGTTCGCGCTGGTGCTGCAGAACCTCACCCCCACCCAGTTCGCGGTCGCCGTCATGGTGCTCGCAATGTTCGCGCTGGTGTTCGGTTTCATCCTGATGTGGATTGCCACCTGGCTGACCGCGGCGCCCATCCGCGTGGTCCGGGCCGCGCTGCGACGCGTCGAGGACGGCGATCTCAACACCAACCTGGTGGTGTTCGACGGCACCGAACTCGGTCAGATGCAACGCGGTTTCAACTCCATGGTGCAGGGGTTGCGAGAGCGCGAACGCGTGCGCGATCTGTTCGGCCGCCACGTCGGCCGAGAGGTGGCCGAGCTGGCGGAAAAACAGAAGCCGGTGCTCGGCGGCGAAGAACTGCACGCCGCAGTCATTTTCGTGGATGTGATCGGTTCGAGTCAGCTGGTGACGAGCAGGCCGGCGACCGAGGTGGTCACCCTGCTCAACCGGTTCTTCGCTGTCATCGTCGACGAGGTGGACCGCCATCAGGGTTTGGTCAACAAGTTCGAGGGCGACGCGGTGCTCGCGGTGTTCGGTGCCCCAGTGCGCCTCGAGCGCGCCGAGGACGAAGCACTGGCCGCAGCCCGCGCCATCGCCGAGCGGCTGCGCAGCGCGGTGCCAGAGCTCTCCGCCGGCATCGGCGTGGCGGCGGGCCAGGTGGTCGCCGGCAATGTGGGTGCGAAAGAACGCTTCGAGTACACGGTCATCGGCGAGCCGGTCAACGAGGCGGCCCGGCTGTGCGAGTTGTCCAAATCCGTGCCTGGTCGGCTCGTCGCGTCATCGGACACCATTGCCAATGCCACCGATGCCGAGAAGGCACGTTGGTCGTTGGGCGACACCGTCACGCTGCGTGGCCTCGATGAACCGACCCAGTTGGCGGTTCCGGTCTGAACCGGGCAGTCCCAACCGCCACGACGATGTCGTTTTTCCGCTAGTTCCGTCGGCCTTCTCGTGCCATCGTTGCAGGTGTGCACGAGGATTTCGAACGCTGTTACCGGGCCGTCCAGTCGAAGGATGCCCGGTTCGACGGCTGGTTCGTCACCGCGGTGCTCACCACGGGAATCTATTGTCGCCCTAGCTGCCCGGTGCGTCCGCCGCTGGCGCGCAACATGCGCTTCTACCCCACCGCCGCCGCGGCACAGGCTGCCGGCTTCCGGGCGTGCAAACGGTGTCGGCCGGACGCATCACCGGGATCCCCGGAATGGAACGTGCGTGGCGACGCAGTCGCTCGGTGCATGCGGCTCATCGCCGACGGCACCGTCGACCGCGAGGGCGTCACGGGTCTGGCAGCACGCGTCGGCTACACCACGCGGCAGCTGCAACGCATCTTGCAGGCCGAACTGGGCGCCAACCCGCTGGCGCTGGCCCGCGCGCAGCGTGCCCAGACCGCGCGGGTGCTGATCGAGACCACCGAATTGCCTTTCGGTGACGTCGCTTTCGCGGCAGGCTTCGCCAGTATCCGCCAGTTCAACGACACGGTCAGGGCCGTGTGCGATCTGACTCCCACCGAACTGCGCCGGCGTGCGGCGACCCGATTCGCCCGCGACGAGCCCACCGCACCCGGGGTGATCTCGCTGCGGCTGCCGGTCCGCATGCCGTTCGCGTTCGAGGGCTTGTTCGGTCACCTGGCGGCCAGTGCGGTGCCCGGACTGGAGGAAGTACGCGACGGCTGGCTACGCCGCTCGCTGCGGTTGCCACACGGCCACGGCGTCGTCAGCCTGCAACCGCAGCCCGATCATGTCCGATGCCAATTGGTGCTCGACGACTTCCGCGACCTGGCCGCCGCTATCGCGCGGTGCCGACGGCTGCTGGACCTCGATGCCGATCCCGAGGCGGTGGTCGACGCGCTGAGCACCGATCAGGACCTGGCCACTGTGGTGGCCAAGGCACCCGGCCAACGCATCCCTCGCACCGTCGACGAAGCCGAGTTGGCGATCAGGGTGGTGCTTGGCCAGCAGGTATCCATCAAAGCCGCACGCACCCACGTGAGCCGGCTCGTGAAGGCCTACGGGCAGCCCATCCGCGACGACAACGGCGGACTGACCCATGCCTTCCCCGACGTCGCGGAGCTCTCCGAAATCGACCCGGCCCACCTGGCCATGCCCGCCGCGCGTCGCCGGACGGTCAGTGCGCTGGTTCATGCGTTGTCCGACGGACGCCTGGCCCTTGACCCCGGTTGCGACTGGACGGCAGCCCGTGAGCAGCTGTTGGCGCTGCCCGGGATCGGACCGTGGAGTGCCGAAGTGATCGCCATGCGCGGGCTCGGCGATCCTGATGCCTTCCCGGCCCGCGACCTCGGCGTGAGATTGGCCGCTGAACAACTCGGCCTGCCGTCGGAGCAGACCGCCCTGACCCGTTACAGCGCCCGCTGGCGGCCTTGGCGGGCGTACGCGACGCAGCACCTGTGGACCACCCTCGACCACGCAGTCAACGAGTGGCCGCTGACTCACCAACAGCAGGATCTGACAGTTCAGGAGACACGATGACCACACTGCAATGCCGGTCTGTGGACAGCCCCGTCGGGCCGCTCACCTTGGCAGGACGCGATGGCCGATTGATGCACCTTCGAATGGTCGACCAGACCTACGAGCCGAGCCGAGACGGTTGGGAGGTCGACGACTCAGCCTTTCCCGACGCCGTCGAACAGTTGGCAGAGTACTTTGCCGGCGAGCGCACCGTATTCGACCTGGAATTGCACATGGTCGGCACGGCTTTTCAACAGCGCGTGTGGGCCGCTCTGCAATCGATTCCGTACGGCGAGACCTGCACATATGGAGATATCGCTCGCGAAATCGGATCGCCGGGCGCATTTCGCGCGGTCGGCTTGGCCAATGGGCACAATCCCATTGGAATTGTGGTGCCGTGCCATCGGGTAATCGGCGCGAATGGCAGCCTCACCGGATATGGCGGCGGGCTGGACCGCAAAAGAGCACTATTGGAATTGGAGAAAAGCCGCCGAGAACCGGCGCTTTTCGATTAATAGAATTGAACGCACAAATGCCCGGGCCCCCAATGTGATTGGGGGCCCGGGGCTTAATGTGTGTTCGGCGGTGTCCTACTTTTCCACCCGTGTGGGTAGTATCATCGGCGCTGGCAGGCTTAGCTTCCGGGTTCGGGATGGGACCGGGCGTTTCCCTGCC
>NZ_BCSX01000055.1 GCF_001570425.1 Mycolicibacterium brisbanense | reverse complement strand
TGCTAGCCGATCACCAAACCGAACACAATCCTCGGAAAACGACACGACCACCGCAACCTCTCACATCGAGAGCATTGCGACGACCACGTGAACCCGCACCGCATTTCGGGTGCCGCGGCGTCTGCTCGCGGGGGGAATCAGCGCAGTTGGGCTGGGACGTCGCCGTCGAGCAGGTCGACGAGTGCTGCCAATAGTCCGTCCAGTTCGCGGCCGACGGCGGTGATCGCCGGGTTGCCGTAACTGCCGAACAGCAGGCTCGGCTGGTCCACCGCCAGCACCGTTCCATCCGGTCCCTCGTAGAGCAGGGTGCGCAGCGGCGCATGCAACATGACGGCCGGATCGTGGCGGTACATGCGTTCGGCGATGGTGTGGTTGCCCATCAGATATTCGGTGGCGGGCCACGTTACGCCAGACAGCGCCATCGTCGGTGCGACGTCAATGCTGTGGTACCGCAGAAAGCCGTGTGGGGCTTGTTTTTTGGCCGTTGCGATGACTTCGTCCCAATTCGCCGCGGCTGCGTATGCAGTGAGATCGACTGCGGGAACCAGTGATTCGTAGCGGCTGCGGGCCCGCTCGAATTCGTCGGGCAGCGCGATCAGCAGCCGCCTGCTCGGGTGGTCGACGGCACTGCTCGGCCGCGTCATTGTCGTGAACCCGCGACGTCAAGGACGACCCGAAAGCGTGCCTGCCCGGACATCATGCGCTCGTAGGCTTTTGGAGCCTCCTCGAACGGCATGACTTCGATCATCGGAGCGATGCCGTTGGCGGCGCTGAACGCGAGGCTGTCCTCGTTTTCGATTGACGAACCGGTGAGACTGCCGACGATGCTGCGGCCGCCGAAGATCAGATCGGCGGTGTTGACCTCGATCGGGTCCGGAGCGGCGCCGACGACGACCAGTTGTCCGTGCGGTCGCAGACCGGCCACCAGGGGACTCATGGATGCCCCGCTCGCTGCGGTGGCGATGACAGCGGCTGCGCCGCCCAAGGCGGTCAACGCCGCACCCGGGTCATCCGCGGCGCTGTCGATGTAGTGATCGGATCCCAGAGTCGTTGCCAGTTCCGCCTTTTCGGGGCCTCGTGCGATCGTTGCGACGCGATAACCAAGCTTCTTGGCGTACTGGACGCCGAGGTGGCCCAACCCGCCGAGCCCCTGGATTGCCACCAGTGCCCCCGGCGGTGCCGCGGTGGCGCGCAAGGCGTTGAACGTCGTGATGCCCGCGCACAGCAGGGGAGCGGCGACGTTGGCAGACAACTGGTCAGGTACTCGGACCAGTCCGGTGGCCCGGACGTGCACCATCTCCGCATAGCCACCGTCCTCGGTGGTCCCGGGTTGCGGCTGATCGGTGCAGTTGACGAAATCGCCTCGGCGACAGGACTCGCACTCGCCGCACTGGCCGCCGAGGAATCCCACGCCGACGCGGTCGCCTGGCTTCCACCGGGTGACCCCGTCGCCGACCGCGTCGACGATGCCGACGATTTCGTGACCGGGGACCACCGGTCGTTCGGGTTCGGGGCGGAGTCCTTCGACAGCCAAGACGTCGGAATGGCAGACGCCGCAGCTGTCCACCCGCACCCGCACGTGGCCGGGCCCGGGTGGCGCTACCTCGCGCTCGACGAGTTCGAAATTGCGTTGCCCGGTGACCTGAAAGGCCTGATATGTCGACATGGCATCATCCTCCTTCGCGTCCGGCCGGTTCAGGCGAAAACGCCGGTACGTGCCTGCCGGGTGAGCTCGTCGACGAGCACCTCCGCAGCGCCGGATTCGATGCCATCGACGATCTGCCGTGCGACGTCGGCCGGATCGTTCTTGGGTACATCGAGATGGGCCGCCATCGACGTGTCGGTGTAACCGAGGTACACGCCGATCACGTCGGTGCCCTGACCTTCCAGCTCCAGTCGCAACGAATTGTTCGCAGACCACAATGCGGCTTTCGAGACGCCGTAGGCGCCGTAGCCGGGCAGCCACGACAACACAGAGGCGATGTTGACGAGGGTGCCGCCGGCCAGTTGTGATGCGAATGCTCGCGTCACCCGCAGCGCGCCGAAGTAGTTGGTCTCGAGCACCGAGCGAATCTCGTCGAAATCGGAAAGCAGGAGCGATTGACCGCCCAATACGCCGGCGTTGTTGACGACGATCGTCGCATCGTGGGCGAGTTCGGCGAGCGCGGTGACCGAGTCGGCGTCGGTGACCTCGGTTTCGACGACGACCACCCTCGGGTCGGCGCTGGGCTCGGGCCGCCGGCTCGTGGAGTACACCTTGGCCGCGCCGCGGGCGAGGAGTTCGTCCACGATCGCCTTGCCCAACCCACGCTGGCCGCCTGTCACTACCGCGGTCGCGCCTTTGATCTGCTGTGACATTCGCTTCTCCTTAGAAGTCGGTTGACTGCATGAACATCACCCTCATCAAGCAGTCGGGCTGGGTTGGTATTCCCAACCCAGATAAAATAGCGCCATGCGCACCGATCCGTGGACCGATAACGCTTGTCCCATCGCCCGCACCATGTCGGTGCTGGGCCAGCGGTGGGCCGTGCTCATCATTCGTGAGGCGCTGCTGGGTAAGTCGAGGTTCTCGGAATTTCGGGAAGCGCTGGGTGTGGCCTCGGATGTGCTCAGCGCGCGGCTGTCCGAGCTGGTTCAGGCAGGCATTCTCGAAGTCGTCGATTATCAGCAACCCGGGGACCGCACCCGCAGTCGGTACGTGCTGACCGACGCCGGGCGTGACCTCATCCCGGTTTTGGCAGCCATCGGGCAGTGGGGGCACGTGCACCTGGCCCGGCCGCACAGCAGTGACTACCGCTTCATCGAAGCGGAAACCGGCGAGCCGGTGGGCATCGGATTCCGCCGCGACGACGGCACCACGGTCCCTGCGACCCAGGTCGCGCTCGTCGACACGGGGCCGAGTTAGGTGAACTCAGAACCGGCCGCTGCCGCCGCTGTAGCTGCGGCCCGACGAGCGTGACGCTCCGCCGTACGACGTCGGCCGTCCCATGCTGCGGCCCCCTCCGTAGCCGCCGCCGAACCCGCCACCGAGGCCGCCGCGCAGCACGTTGCCGATGATGATGCCGCCCAACACCGCGCCCATGTCTGATCCGCCACCGCCGCCATACTGCGAGGTATAGGACCGTTGCGCGGCGCGCACGTCGTCGTTGGCGAGCCCCTGTGCCTGCGCGGCCAGCGTCGACGCGCCATTGGCATGTGCGACAGCCTCATTCGGGTTCTGGCCGCGCTTGGCCAGTGCGGCGTCCAACTGTCGGCCGGCTTCAGCGAGCCGGGTGCGGGCCTCGGGCCCGATGCTCCCGCGCCGGGTATCGATGAAATCCGACACCGCTTTGATCCGGGATTGCGCGGTGTCGATGGCTTGGTCGAGGGCGCGCGCGAGCCGCTCGGCGGCCTCCCGCTGGGCGTGCACGCTGGCCAGCAGTTGATCGAGGTCGGCGTCGGCCTTTGTCAGTCGGGTGAACGTGCCCAACGGGTCGGCTTTGCCATTGGCACTTGCATCGGCGGCCGCTGTGGCGGCGGCGTCGCGCGCGGCTTTGAGTTCGGCCGGCTGCGGCGTCGACGGATCGTTGAGCAGGGCCGTGGCTTGGCTGATGCCGTTGTTGATATCGGTGATCGCCGCGGGCAGCCCGGCGATCGCCCGGTTGATGTCGCTGGCAGCGCTATCCACCGCGTCGAGCAGGGTGCGGGCCTGCCCCAGCGCGGACTCCGCGGCCCGTACGGCGTCCACGAGCCCGGTCTGGTCGGTGGCGGGCCGGGATACGAGACTGCGGGCCGAGGTCATGTTGCGATCGGCGAACGCCAACCGCTCCTTGGCCGCATCGACATTGCCCGCAACCGAACTCAATGCGGCCGCATCGAACTGCTGATGCAGCGTGTCCAACGTCTGCTGGGCCGGGGTCAGGCGTGCGGTCAGGTCCACCACTTGCTTGGTCATGTCGTCCAGCCGGGTCGGGGCATTGATCACCAGGTCGCGCAACTGATCGAAAGCCGTGCTCTGAGTATCGAGTTCACGATCGGCCTTGGCAGCCGCCACGATCGCCCGGGTCAACAGATCGCGCCGCTGCAGCGGGGTCTCGGGCACCGCATCGTCGAGGATCTGCCGCACGTTGAATGCTTGCGCCAGTGCGGTTTTCGCATTGGTGACCGCCCGGCTGAACGCCTCGGTCTGCTTCGGCCCGAATTCCTCGACCGCCAGCTGCAATTCGGCGTCACTGGTGCGTACCGCATTGTCGACGTCGACGACGATCGAACGGGACAGCTCGTCGAGGGCCTCGAGCGGAACCGTTGCCAGCGCGTTCGGATCGGTGGGGTCGACGCGTTTGGCGGCCTCGAATTCGGCCTTGCGGCGCTTGGCGCGTCGGCGCGCCGACCACCAGAACAGCAGCCCGGCCAGCACCAGCACCACGCCGAGGGCGGCGGCCAACGCGGGCCACGAGAACCCGGCCGCCGCTTGCGGTTCGGTGTTGAGCCGATTGGCCGCCGCGATCGCCGCGCCCGCCCAATCATCGCGGCGCAACGCGGGGGTGATGCTGTTGCGGCGGATGTCGTCGGCATCCGACGAACTGATGTTGGTGACCGTCGACGGCACTTGGAACGCGAACGCGCGGTCCACGGTGGCCACCGCCAGCACCGCGTCGTCGTCACCGAAATCGCTCATGGTCATGGTGCGCTGGGTCCAGCCCAGGGCGTTCTGCCCGGAGAAGTCCTCGACGAAGACCACCCACAGCTTGATGCGCCGCTGGTCGTAGAGCTTGTCGAGTGCGTTCTGCACACTGGTGCGCTGCTGTGGCGAGAGCGCGCCCGCGTTGTCGGTCAGCTGGGTGGACAGTCGCAGCGGCGGCTCAGCGCCGGCGCCCGGGGCTACCACCAGCCCGACCATCAGGACCGTGAGCAGCATGGGCAGCAGACGGGCGATGCGCATGACGGCCAATCTAATGTGCTGCACGGTATTGCTGCTGCGTCCTGGCAGACTGTGCCTCGGTGAACGACGACGGGTACGACCCCTACGACGACTTCGACCGGGAACGCCTGGTGGTCGAAGCGCCGAAGGCTGCCGCACTCCCCGGGACCGACACCGTGCATCGCACCGATTTCGCCAGGGACCGGGCCAGGGTGCTGCACAGCGCGGCCTTGCGCCGGTTGGCCGACAAGACCCAGGTAGTCGGCCCTCGGCAGAGCGAGACGCCGCGCACCCGGCTCACCCATTCTCTCGAGGTGGCGCAGATCGGCCGGGGCATGGCGATGGGGCTGGGCTGCGACCCTGACCTGGTCGACTTGGCCGGGCTCGCCCACGACATCGGCCACCCGCCGTACGGGCACAACGGCGAACGCGCGCTCGACGAGATCGCGCAGTCCTTCGGCGGGTTCGAGGGCAACGCACAGAACTTCCGCATCCTCACCCGGTTGGAGCCCAAAGCCCTTGACAGCGAGGGTCGTTCGGCCGGGCTGAACCTGACGCGGGCGTCGCTGGACGCGGTCACCAAATACCCGTGGCAGCGCTCCGGAGGCCGCAAGAAGTTCGGGTTCTACGACGACGATGCGCAGGCGGCCGCATGGGTGCGCGACGGCGCTCCCGCTGAGCGGCCGTGCCTGGAGGCGCAGGTGATGGACTGGGCCGACGACGTCGCCTACTCGGTGCACGACGTCGAGGACGGCGTGATCTCCGGGCGCATCGACCTGCGCGTCTTCGCCGACGCCGACGCGGCAGCGTCGCTGGCGCAGTTGGGCGCCAAGTCGTTTCCGGTGCTCAGTCATGACGATCTGCTGGCTGCCGCGGACCGCCTGTCGCGCATGCCCGTGGTGACGGGCGTGGGCAAGTACGACGGGACGTTGGCCGCGTCGGTCGCCCTCAAGCGGCTCACCAGCGAACTCGTCGGCCGGTTCGCCAACGCCGCGATCACCGAGACCCGCAATGTCGCAGGCGGTGGACGGTTGCGGCGCTTCGACACCGACCTGGCGGTACCCGCCACGGTGCGCGCCGAGGTGGCGGTGCTCAAGATGCTCGCGCTGCAGTTCATCATGTCCGACCATCAGCACCTGCAGATCCAGACCGATCAGCGGACCCTCATCCACGAGGTTGCCCTGGCGCTGTGGGCACAAGCCCCGGTGAGTCTCGATCCGCTGTTCGCGCCGGAGTTCATCGCGGCCGCCGATGACGGGGCCAGGCTGCGGGTGGTCATCGATCAGATCGCGTCCTACACCGAGGGTCGGCTGGAACGCGTCCACGAGGCGCGCTCACCCCGCCCGCTGGACTGATCAGCCGCGCAGCCGGTCGATCACGAGTTCGGGACGCGCCCACAACAGCGCGCCGCCGACACCGGTGATGACACTGTGCATCGCCCCGGGGATCCTGGCGGCGAGCGTGGCACCGAGATCCGGTGAGTGCACGGTGTCGTCGGCGCCGAACACCACGTGCACGTCGACCCCCGGTGACAGCAGGTGCGTCGGCCAGGCCGACGTCGCGAGCACGGTGTCGCGGGCGTAGCCGGCCGCCCCCTGCGCGAAACCGTCATCGAGGGCGGCGCGCAACATCGCCCGGAAACCGGGCTGGTCGTAGACGACGGCGTCCGACGCGGGGTAGTCGGCCATGATCATGTCGAACAGGGCGGTCGGCGTGTAGCCGGAGAGATCCTGCATCGCAGCCTCGGGGTCCGCGGCGATCGCGGCGACGAATTCGCGGTGGGCCGGCGCCAGTTGTGCGGCCACTGCGGGATGACCCAGATCGTCGATCGGGGACACGAGCACCAGCCGCGAGGCGCGGCCGGTGGCGGCCAGGGCCAACCCGAACGGGGCTCCCTGCGAATTGGCGACCACGGGGACCGGGCGCCCCACAATGGTGTCGATCATCGCGGCGAGGTCGGCACCGACACTGTCGAGGGTCTTGCCCTGATCGGGCGTGGACATGCCGATGCCCGGGCGGTCGACGGAAATCAGCCGAACCCCGGCCTCGTCGAGCATCTCAAGTCCGAATGCCATCCGCCTGCCGCAGCCCGCGCCGGCGATGAACACTGCCGGCTCACCCGAGTCGGGCCCGTAGCTGGCGTAAGCCATTCGGCGCCCGCGGGATTCGACCCAGCCTTCTTTCATGCGGGGGTCACCCGATCTTGTCCAAGATGGCCTTGGCCACGTCGATGCCGGCCGTGGCCGGACGGTGGGAATGTTCCGGTGCTGCCGATTACCGGAGGTGCCGCATTGATCGGACCGCCACTCGAACCGTCGAACGGGGACGGGTCGAAGGGCGACGACGAATAGGGCCCACCTGGTGGCTGTGCCCCGTACCCACCGTAGGTCACCGAACACCCCTCCCCGCGCCGTGTTGGCTGCCCAAGTCTAGGCACAGGTCGGCCGGGCGGATTGCGGTTATTTCCGGGCGTCGGCGGGCGCATAGACTATGCCAGTGGCCGGCCGGATTCCTGATCGCGATATCGCGGCCATCCGTGAAAAAATCCGCATCGAAGACGTCGTCGGCGACTATGTCCAACTGCGCCGCGCGGGCGCGGATTCGATGAAGGGCCTGTGCCCGTTCCATGACGAGAAGTCGCCGTCGTTCCACGTCAGGCCCAACCACGGGCACTTCCACTGCTTCGGCTGCGGCGAGGGTGGTGACGTCTACGCCTTCATCCAGAAGATCGAGCATGTCAGCTTCGTCGAAGCCGTCGAGCTGCTCGCCGATCGCGTCGGCTACACCGTCACCTACACCGGTTCGTCGACCACCAACGTGCAGCGCGACCGGGGCAGCCGCAGTCGGCTGCTGGCCGCCAACGCCGCCGCGCAGGAGTTCTACGCCGAGGAGCTGAAGTCCGATGAGGCCGCCGAGGCGCGCAAGTATCTGACCGAGCGCAACTTCGACGCCGCGGCGGCCGCGCAGTTCGGCTGCGGATTCGCTCCGTCGGGCTGGGACAAACTGACGAAGCACTTGCTGCGCAAGGGTTTCGAGTTCAAAGAGCTCGAAGCGGCCGGACTGAGCCGCGAAGGCAAGCGCGGGCCGATGGACCGCTTCCACCGGCGTCTGCTGTGGCCCATCCGGGTGTCGTCGGGTGAGACCATCGGGTTCGGCGCACGCCGGCTGTTCGACGACGACCAGAACCAGGCCAAGTACGTCAACACCCCGGAAACCGTGCTGTACAAGAAGTCACAGGTGCTCTTCGGGCTCGACCGGGCCAAACGCGACATCGCCAAGGGGCATCAGGCCGTCGTCGTCGAGGGCTACACCGATGTGATGGCCATGCACCTGGCCGGTGTCACCACCGCGGTGGCCTCGTGCGGCACCGCGTTCGGTGACCAGCACCTGTCCATGCTGCGGCGACTCATGATGGACGACAACTTCTTTCGCGGCGAGCTGATCTACGTGTTCGATGGCGACGCCGCCGGGCGGGCCGCGGCGGTCAAGGCGTTCGAGGGTGAGCAGAACCTCGCCGGACAGTCCTTCGTGGCGGTGGCCTCAGACGGGATGGACCCGTGCGATCTGCGGCTGCGCTCGGGTGACGGCGCCCTGCGCGATCTGGTGGCGCGGCGAACCCCGTTGTTCGAGTTCGTCATTCGCAGCGCGTTGGCCGAACACGACCTCGACAGCGCAGAGGGACGCGTGAGCGCGTTGCGCCGGTGTGTGCCGATGCTGGGCCGGATCAAGGACCCCACGCTGCGTGACGAGTACGCCCGGCAGCTCGCGGGCTGGGTGGGTTGGGACGACGTGGCCCAGGTCATCCGTCGGGTTCGGGAGGAAGCCGGCCGCCCCGCACGCCGTGACGATCGTCGTACCCCGGAACCGCAGGCGCGTCCGAAAGCGCCGCCGGTGCAACGGCCGAACCCCGCGGACCCGACGCTGTGGCCGCAGCGCGAAGCGCTCAAGGCCGGGCTGCAGTACCCGGGCTTCGCCGGGCCGGTGTTCGACTCGCTGACCGTGGAGAGCTTCACCCATCCGGGCTACGCCGCGGTGCGGGCCGCGATCGAGGCTGCCGGTGGCACGGCGGCGGGGCTCTCGGGCGCGCAGTGGATCGAGGTCGTCCGCGAGCAGACCAACTCGCCAGCGGCGGCCAGCCTGGTCAACGAACTGGGCGTGGAGGCCATCAACGTCGAGGACGACGAGCAGCTGCCCCGCTACATCGGCAGCGTGCTGGCCCGCCTGCAGGAGGTGTGGGTCGGGCGGCAGATCGCCGAGGTCAAATCCAAGCTGCAGCGCATGTCACCGGTCGAACAGGGTGATGAATACCACGCCTTGTTCGGAGACCTGGTGGCCATGGAGTCCTACCGCCGCAGCCTGCTGGAACAGGCCAGTGGTGACGACCTGACTGCGTGATTGCTCACATCACGATATGGTGAACGCGCTGTCGACCTGGACGACGCGAGAAAGGCAACTCTGGTGACATTGATCAGCACCCGCACGCGGCGGTTCGTCGCTGTCGGCGCATTTGTGGCGGCCGCAGTCGCTGCCCCGGCGTTCATCGCGACCATGACCCCCCAGAACGGTGAGGTCAGCGCATCCCCGGCCTGCCTGGCGTGGTTCGGCAACAAGGATGACGGTAAGTGCCTGTCCTACTCCAACAATGGCAACGGCTATGCCCCGTCGTTCTCGATCGGCCCGCAGGGCACCGGCCAGAACGGCGGCCTGACCACCGGCCCGCTGCTGCCCGGTCAGACCATCAATCAGGGAATCGGCTAACTACCGGCCCGTTTGACCCGCGAACCGTCGGTGTTCTCCATGGAGAGCACCGACGTTTCTGCGTCTATGGGGGTCATTCTCACGAACTGCGGGTCGGGGGACACCCGTTTGGCGATGGTGCGACGCCCGGCGTCGAGCACGGCCTTGGTCGCGGGATTGCCGGTTACCGCGCGATAGGTGCTGGCGATCTGCTCATAGCGGCGTCGGCCCGCCTTGGCACCCAGGACATAGCCGACGGCGATCACGGCGGCATAGCGGATCACGGCGCTCCTCCCAGACGGCGAATGTGTGCTTCCATCCTGCCTCACCGCCACGCCGACGCGCCCGTCCGGGAGCGCATTGGCGGCAGCGGCGGTCCGTACGCTAGAGTCAACGCTCGGCCCGCACGGAGCACGCTCCGCGCGGACTTAACGCAGAAGATAGTCCCCTGTAGCTCAATTGGCAGAGCTCCCGACTGTTAATCGGGCGGTTGATGGTTCGAGTCCATCCGGGGGAGCAACGCTTTCCCAGACGTATCCGCTGGTCACAGCGATTTCAACTACTCTCAGACTGCAGATTTCGTGCCCCGTGCCCGCATTTTGCCCATACGCTCATCTAACTTGTCGGCAACTGCAGTGCGATCGTCATCGAACAGGCCGCCGTAGACGTCCAACGTCATGGCCGCAGACTTGTGGCCGAGCATTTGCTGAACCGCCTTCACGGAGGCGGCCGCCGAGATTGCCAGCGACGCCGCGGTGTGCCTCAAATCATGCGCCGTAACCCGCGGGAAAACCGGCGTGGTCGGCTCATCCTCGGGCCGCGCCTTCAGCTCGGCCTCACGCGCCTTATCCGCTCCGTGCTGGCAGCGCTCGACAGCGCCGGACAGCCAGGAGTCATGGGTCGCAGGGGACTTGAGGTAACCGCCGGTCTGCGACGGCCAGATGAGCCCGTCCCGCGCCTTACCGCGCACCGTCGCCGCCAGCTCGTCGACGACGTACTGAGCCAGGACCAGCGTGCGGTGCTCGCCGCCGTTGAGTGTCTGCACGGTGCCGCCGGTGGCGTTCTGGTGGACAAGGATCTTGCGCCGCCGGAGCTCGATGTCGGACACCCGGAGGCCGGCGGCCTCACCCCACCGCGAACCGCCGGTGCCGAGCAGTAACACCAGCGAGCCGTACCGGCCGGACTCCCGCGTTAGCGCGTGTAGCTGCTTCCCCGGTGAGGCAGACGTTGGGCCGTTTCACGATCGGTGGGAGCTTCACCTTGTGCGCCGGGGTTCGACGCGATCCGGCGGTCCCGCACGGCGTCCTCGAGGATGCCGTACAGCACCGTCTGGGCGCCGCGCACCACCTTGGCTCCGCGCCGCTGCGCCAGCTCGGATATCCACGCTTGCGCGTCGCTGTAGACGACGGCTGCGACCGGTGTGCGCGACCACTTGGGGGCCACGTGTACCCGCCAGGACACTTCGATAGAGCGCCAGGAGTTCGGCTTGAGATGGCCGCGCTGGCGCTCGATCCATTCCTGCCCGATTTCACCAACCGTGACCTTCCCGAGCGCCGGCGCCACGTGCTCGCCGCGGAGCTTGCGGCCCTCCACCTCGGTGGCGAACACCTCGACGTCCCGCTTGGTTCGGAACCCTCGCTCATCAGTCTGCCGATGGTCCGGCGTGCGGTAACGGACACGGTAACCCGCTACACCGGACGCGGTTTCGTACTTACTATCGCTATCGCCGAGAATCCCGACACCGACACTCGCATCCTGTCGAACACCAAGAGCAACTACACCGCGGTCGGCCGGTCGGTGGAGTTCCGTATCGCCGGGGTGACGGTGCCCAGCATCGACGTGGAGTGGGGAACGGTCGAGTGGTTGGGCGACACCACCATGAACGCCAGAACTTACTCGCCGGCCACGACGACGATGACGCTGGGGAGCGGACAGCTGCCGAGCATTGGCTTGAGGACTACCTGACGGAGAACCGGGCGACGCCGTCGAAGACCGTCAAGGTGGAGGCACGCAAGGAGGGGATTAGCTTCAGCAGCCACGCCGGACCGCCATTGCGCAAGGACCTATACTGCACCCTGCGCGGGTGCGGTTCGCACAACCAATTAGGGGGGCTCGATGGCTGTCTTTTACAGCTTCAGCTATGACCGTGACGCGTGGCGGGTTCAGCAAATCATGAACATGGGCGCAGTTGAAGGCCAGACGATCCTGAACGCACAGAAGTGGGAAGAGGTCAAAAAGCAGGGCGATCAGGCAATCATGAACTGGATCGCAGACCAGATGAGGTACAAGACCGCGGTTGTCGTGCTCGTGGGCTCTGACACCGCGGAACGACCATGGGTGCGCCGCGAGATCGCCTACGCCTGGGACAATTACAAGCCGCTTGTCGGAATCCGCATCCACGGGCTGGCGGATCGGTACGGGCGAACTGATTACGCGGGTGGGAATCCTTTCGACCGTGTGACCCTCCAGGGTGGCGGCACGGTAGGCGACTACATCAAGCCCATTACGCCCAACGGGTACACAAGCCAGCAGGTTTACGCGAGCATACGAGCCAACTTGCTGTCGTGGGTCGACGGTGCCCGCAAACGTTCCTGACTGCCCGTCGGCCCGCATCGTGCGGCGGGAAGATCTTCGCGTTCGTAACGTCTACCGGGACCAGCGACGCGGCCGTTGCAAGCGCAGCCAAAACTCAATCGTATTTCGGAGATCCAGGTCGGACAACATGAGTGAGGCGATAGCGGCCCGACGCAGCGCGGAGGAGCGCGACCCTTGGTAGATGCGCCGCAGCGGCAACGAAGCGAATATCTATAACGACAGCTCGACGCCGAAGTACCACGTCAGATCGGCAATTCGAGTCAACGATAACGACGGGGCCGAGGGCGAGATTTCGGGATACGGATGAGTTCCTCTGCGTCGGCCGATACGGGTCGGCTGACCCCGACGGGTAGGCCGTGGCTGCATCCGTGTCGGCAACGGTCACGTGGTAGCTCGTCGAAGGCAGCAACCATCCGCCCGACGTCCAAGTCATTAGGTGGTGAGTCTCGGCGGCGATGGTACGCAGGAAGGCGGACATGTATGGCTTTATATTCCGAGGCAGAAATGCGGCAGCGCGGCCGGACGATCCTCGCCGGTCGGAACACGACTGCCAGCGCAGTACTGCACGCGATCGCTCAGAGAACCTCAGACGAAGACGAGTTCGATATTTTTCTGAGTCACAGTTACTCTGACGCTGAGGCCATCCTTGGGGTCTACAGAATGTTCACCAGCCAAGGGCGGTCAGTCTATGTTGATTGGATCGTGGATGACGCTCTACACCGGGAGCGCGTGGATGGGTCGACGGCAGCGTTGTTGCGTCAGAGAATGAACCAGTCCCTTTCGCTCATCTATGTGATATCGGCAACATCCAGATCCTCATTGTGGATGCCTTGGGAATTGGGATATTTCGATGGCCATAATGGCGCCGTCGGCATCATGAAGCTCAAAGGGCCGCAGTCTAACTACCCCGGCCAGGAATATCTGGAGCTATACCCGGCGATTGAGGACTTGCCTATGACCGGCGAACCTGGTCGGCGAGTGACCGGGGCGGTACGGCCCGATCGCTCGCGCGCGGTAACTCTAGAAACCTTCACCCGAGGCGGTCTCTCCCCAATTTGACGCCATCGCATCGCCTGCACTATACGAACTGACTGCAGTGATCATCTCGGCAGCGAGCGATCACAAAGGCGAGTTGGACTCACCAGATAATTGGGCGACCTCCTATGTCAAGCCGCTGTTGATTGTGGCGGCTGGCTGGGGTTTTGGTGGTCGTGGTGTCCGGCGTCGTGTCGTAGGGCTTGGTAGACGCGGCGGGCGATGCGGCGTTTGACGCAGCGGCGGGCGGCGCGTGGGGTTTTGCCGCTCTCGAGGAGTCTTTGGTAGTAGAGCTGGCCGAGGCTTGCGGTCATCCGGATCTGGGTCAGTGCGATCCGGTGTATCGCGGCGTTGAGTTGACGGTTACCCGCTCGGCTGAGCCGCATTTGCCCGGCGCTGGCACTCGACCATGCCGGGATGGGAGCCACGCCGGCGTGGCAGGCGAACGCCGCCTCGGATGTGAACCGGGCGATCCCGGCGGCTTCGCCGAGAATCTTGGCCGTGGTCAACTCCGTGCACCCGGGAATCTGCAGTAGGGCCGGGGCGTGCTGGTGGGCGCTGGCGTGCAGTCGTTTAGTCAAGGCATGGATTTCATCGGTCAGCCGGATGATGTCGGCCAACTCGGCGCGGGCGATCTCGGTCACCAGACCCGACTCTTCATCCAGCCATGTTTTGAGGGCGTGCTGATGCTTGACAGCATTAAGTGAGCCCACCGCGGCGGCCCGCTCGGGGTCGAGATCGTGAACATGCCAGTGCAGCCGGTTGATCGCCGAGGTGCGTTGTGCCACAAGGACATCACGTCGATCAGTCAGCAATTTGCACTCACGTGATGTGTGGTCATGTGACGCGATCGGCAGGTCAGGTTCGCGCAGTACGGCCCGCGCGACCGCCAGCGCGTCGGGTCAAGTCCCGGGACGTGGTGTACGACGTCGTCGTGTGATTCTTCGTCGTGGTGGTTCAGGCGGTCAGTGCCGCAGGGGTGTTCTCCTGTTCTGTCGGGGTCTC
>NZ_BCSX01000054.1 GCF_001570425.1 Mycolicibacterium brisbanense | reverse complement strand
GGTCGGTCTCTCGAAGAATCACGCGATGACCTTCAATCATTCGGCTACGACACGCCGGTACCACTGATCAGGTCCGGACTCGTACACCACTCTGCTGGACACAACCCCCGGCGGTGCAACCGAGACAGTTCGACAGTGCGTTCCCGATAGCGCCGGGAACCCCGCACACAGCGTGAGCGGGCACGCGATAATCGCCGCAACTTGCGCAGCGCTGTGTCGAGTGGGCGCGGGTTGGCGATGCGCTCAATCACAGTGCCGTCCGCACTTGCCACGGTCGCCAGCCGCCGGACCCCGACGTCCACACCGACCTGCGAATCCGGCTGCGTCGCCCGGGGCCGCTGAGGCCTTTGGACCAGTACACGCACGCTTGCGTCCAGGCGAATACCGTTGCGGCGCACGCTGATCGCGAGTACGCGGGCGCGCCCGGCCCGTATGAGCCGTTCGATACGCCGAGTGTTCTCGTGCGTGCGGATAGTGCCGACCACCGGCAACGTGAGGTGGCGCCGGTCGGGCTCGACACGCATGGCGCCAGTTGTAAAACACACTCGATCGGTGTCGTGGCCCTTGCGCTTGAACCGCGGGAAGCCGACGCGCCTGCCGTTCCGCGTCCCTGCCCGAGAATTTTGCCAGCTCCAGTACGCGTCAACCGCTCCGGCAATTCCGTCAGCGTAAGCCTCTTTCGAGCACTCGCTCCACCATGGCTGTCCAGTCTCGGCGTTGACACACACCTCGTTCTTGACGCTGTTCCAACGTTTGCGCAACACCCACAGTGATGGTTTCTCGGTCTCAACCCCAGTGCTGTGCCACGCTTCGATATCGGCTTTTAACGCCGCAACGGTCCAGTTGTACGCCTTGCGGCGGGCACCGAAATGCCGTGCCAACAAACGAGCCTGCTCCTCGGTCGGGTCCAGTGTGAACCTGAACGCCTGCACACACCATCCGTCAGGCACCTCGAATCTGGACATCAGGTCACCCCCTCCGCGATGTGGCCCTGGTCAACCACACCACTTGTCCAGTCCGATATTTCCGGGCCGCCAAACGATGCCCGCGCAACACTGTCGGCTCACCCCACGCGTCGCGGTTCATACACGGGTTCCTACAGCACGGCACCGACAACCAAGCACCATTCAGATCGCAACACTCGGCAGCCCGGTGGTGGAGGCAACGTCATTCATGAACACAGGTCAGGCGGTGTGCGTCTGAGTGCGGGACAGTCGGACCGTCATACGAACGCGGTCGATGCAGCGTTAACCCCGGCTGAACAGCGGGCAAAGCCCCCGTTTCCGCTTCCCACCCGCGTATCGGCACCGGCGTCGGCATGTTCGAATGAGGCGCACGACCGAGAGGGTCACTCAGGCCGGAGGGAGCGCCGTTGACTGCCCCAGACCTTCACGCAGCCACCGACGCGCTGCGCGCGGATTACGACGCGACGCCCTACAAGTCGTATGCGATCCCGCAGTCCGCACCGGGCCTGTTGGCGGCGATCGCGCACCTGTTCGGGTTGGAAACCGCTGAAGTCGCGACGGCTCGCGTCCTGGAGATCGGCTGTGCCTCGGCCGGCAACATCATCCCGTTCGCGGCCGCGCATCCCGGGGCACACGTGGTGGGCATCGATCTGTCGCCGGTTCAGATCGAGCAAGGCCGGGCGTACGCGGCCGCCCTGGGATTGAGCAACGTGGAACTGATCGTGGGCGACATCGCCACGACGGATCTCGCGGTTCTGGGACAGTTCGACTTCATCATCTGCCACGGGGTCTACAGCTGGGTGCCGGACCACGTGCAGGACGCGATCCTCTCGGCGTTTCAGCGGCTGCTGGCGCCGGAGGGGGTGGCGTACCTGAGCTACAACACCTATCCGGGCTGGAAGTCCAAGGAGGTGATGCGCGACGCGATGCTGCTCGCCGGGGGTGCCAGCGGCACGCCCGAACAGCGGGTGGCCGACGCTCGCGACATGGTCGGCTTTCTGGAGGAAGTCGCGCCCGCCGACGGTGTGCTGGCCCGAGTGCTCGCCGAATTTCGTTCGCGCGACGAGGCTTTCGGAGATTTCTTCCTTCTGCACGACGAACTCGAATCGTTCAATGCACCGTGCTACTTCTACGAGATGGTGGGCCGCGCGGCCGAGAAGGGACTGGTCTATCTCGGGGAGGCACGCCCCGAGACCATGGTGCCCGCGAACCACGGCCCCAAAGTGGCCGAGTTCCTCGCCGAGAAGTGCGCGGGTGTTCAGGTGCTCGTCGAGCAGTACATCGATTTCGCCATCAACCGCTCGTTCCGGGAGTCCTTGTTCGTCCACGCCGAACGGGCCCGGCAGATCACCTATCAACCTGACCCGCGCCGCTACCAAAGGATGCACTTCGCGGCGTGGACTCCCCCGGCCGACGGCGAGACCAGGATGGACCAGTCGCGCCAGGAGTATGTCGAGGCGGATGGGGCGACCCTGTTCACCAACGACCCGGGCATCAAGGCGGCGCTCGAAGCGCTCAACGAGCGGTGGCCGTGGACGCTGTCCCGGCAGGAATTGATCGACACCGTCACAGCCCGGCTGATCGCTGCGGGTTTCACTCCGAGCGCCACCATCGCCGACACCGTCGACAACCTGATGGGCGTGCTGATCGGGCAGGGGCAAGCCCGCTTCCGGCTCGACCCCGTGCTACCGGAGCCGACGCCGACGCCGTTGCGCATCGACGAATCCGCCCGGCGGATGGCGCGACTGACGGGCGGGGGCGAATCATCGACGTTCAATCCTTGGCATGAGCCATTGGTCCTCTCGCCGGTGGATCGGCACCTGGTACCGCTACTGGACGGCACCCGGGAGCGCGACGCGCTCGTCGATGCGCTCGTGGCGATCGATGCCGAGAACCCGATCGACATCGAGGACACCAGGCCGCGGCGCGACGTGTTCGCCGAGCAGGTCGACACTCTCGTGCAACGGCTCGCCGAGATGAAATTGATCCGGGTCGACTGAGCCAACCCGCGACATCCCCAAAAGCCTTTCCCTATCGATCAATAGGCCCTATCATTCGATAGGCCGGCTGTGGTGCACGCCACCTTCGGCAGCTCACCTGGGCCGCGGACACAACGACCGACGCGGCCGGCCCGCGCCGTCGTCTGCGCGCGGGCTGAATTTCGAAAGGAGTTGCGGGTACCTTGACCGCCCCCGCCGCCGCATCCGTCGACGCCACCGGCGCATCGTTCACCGGAGCCATCGCGTCGCCGCACGCCCTCGCCACCGAGGCGGGCCTGAATGCGTTCCGGGATGGCGGCACGGCGATCGACGCGGCCATCGCCGCCGCTGCCGTGCTCACCGTGGTCTACCCACACAATGTCGCGCTGGGCGGCGATCTGATCGCGCTGGTGCGCGAACCGAACGGGGCGGTGCACTGCATCAATTCATCGGGATGGGCACCTCGCGATATCGACGTGGCGACGCTACGCGCGACGTTCGGTCGCAGCCTGCCGGCCCGTGATGTCAACACGGTGACCGTCCCCGGCGGGGTACGCGGATGGGAAGCACTGCGCAGCCATGGATCTCGACTCTCCTGGTCCGACACGCTGGCAGCTGCCGAGGATGCCGCGGCGCAGGGTGTGCCGCTCGCCCCTTCCGTGAGCTGGCATCTGTTGCATCCGGAAAACGCCGACCTGCACGGCACCACCGACTTCGACCGGGTGTTCCGCCCCGATGGCAAGACCCTCCGTGCCGGGGACCTGTTGCGCCAGAAGGCACTTGCCACGAGCTTCGCCCGGCTGCGCGCCGACGGACCCGACGCGTTCTACCAGGGCGAGCTTGCCGCGCGCTCCGTCGACTACCTCCGGTCACGCGGATCCTGTTTGACGCCAGACGACTTCGCGGAGTTTCGGCCCGAGGTCACCGCGCCGCTGGAGACGACCTTCGGCGATCTCACGGTCCTCACGAGCCCGCCGAACACGCACGGCTTCATCCTGCTGCGCGTCCTGCGCGCCATCGAGGAACTCGGCCTAGCCGATCCCCTGGGCGAGGACTTCGGCACGGTCATGCGATTGTTCCACCGCGCCAACCGACTTCGCGACGATTCACTGGCCGATCCGCGCCACGTCGACGTCGACGTCGATGCCCTCCTGCACGACGACCTCACGACGTACGCACCCATCGGTCAGGGCCGCGACGTCGCTCTGATCCCGCACGGTGACACCGTGGGCGTATCGGCGATGGACAGCGACGGCTGTGCCGTGTCGCTGATCCAGAGCGTCTTCTACGCGTTCGGGTCCGGACTGATCGACCCGGAGACCGGCATCCTGTTCCACAATCGTGGGACCAGCTTCTCCCTCGATGACCACACGCCCAACGTGATCGCCCCACGCAAACGCCCCGCCCATACGTTGATGCCGGCGATGACGTTGCAGGACGGGCGCATTCGGCACATCTTGTCCACAATGGGCGGGCAGGGACAGCCGCAGATCCTGGCGCAGATCCTTCTGCACGCCACGCGGGGCGCAACCGCGCAGGCCGCAGTGGTCGCGCCGCGCGGCATCGTCGGACCCCAATATGACGGCGTCACAGACGATTCGGTGTCGTACGAAGCCGATTCGCCGCCGGCCACCCGGGAATCGCTGATCGGCAGCGGGCTCTTCCTGCTGGAAGTTCCTGCGCGCACCGAGGCGTTGGGTCAGGCCAACGTCGTCTTCGCCGAGCCCGACGGCCGCATGTCGGCGGCCTCAGATCCACGATCCGACGGCGCAGCCGCCGTCGCGCACTATCCGCGCGCCATCGGGCCCACCAGCTAGCCACCGCGACCACGGAAGGGAACGCAGAACAGTGCACAGTCCGGCGACCACAGTCTCGATCTCCACCGACGAATACGAACGGCGAATGGCCACGCTGCGTGAGCAACTCGCCGATGACGGCATCGACGCCGTCGTCATCTGGGCGCGCGGCGGTGGCACCGTGGAACGTTTCGCCAACGTCCAATATCTGTGCGGCCACTATCCGTTCTTCCCGATCATCCGTGACGTTCCGGGTGCGTGGGCGGACCGTGGCTATGCGGCACTCGTGGTGTCGCAGGACAGTGCGGTGCTCTGTTCAGATGACCGCTTGTCCGAACCCCATGCCGTCACCGACCACCGCGTGCTCGACGTCGGCAACGGCGAGACCCTCGGTGATCTCATCGCCGCGGTACTCGCGGGCAAGCGCCGCCGAATCGCGGTGTGCGGCACCGACACCATGACCGCGCGCCAGTTCGGGCACCTGGAGAAGGCTGTCGCGCCGGTCTGTGACGGCGAGCTGGTCTTCGTCGATGATCTGGTCGAACGGCTGCGCTCGATCAAATCGCCGGGCGAGATCGCACTGCTCGAACACGCCGGCTCGATCGCCGACGCGTCGTTCCGGGCCGCGCTGGAGGTGTTGCGGGACGGCGCCCGCGAATCCGACGTCGTCGCAGCGCTGGTCGCCCAGGCGACCCGCCGCGACGCCGTGGTGGCCAACGCGTTCGTCGCGACATTCGGTGCCGATGCAGACGGCAGCCTGCCCGACGGTGCACCGACCTGGTCGCAGCGTGTCTTGCGCCCCGGCGACCTGTTCACCGTCGACTTCAGTGGCGCTTACCGCGGTTATTTCTTCGACCTGGCCCGCAGCCGCGTCATCGACCGCAAGCCCACCGATGCCCAGGCGAGCGCGTTCGCACTCGCGCAGGACTCGGTCAACGCCGCTGTCGCCGCGGCGGTGCCCGGCGCCACCGTATCCGACGTCGCCAAGGCCGCCGACGAGCTGCTCCGGGCCCAGGACTACGACTTCGCGGCAGCGGAGTTCCAGGCCGGAGGTCACGGCCTCGGCCTTGGCTTCGAAGCCCCCTGGATCCGGGCGGGCGATCCGCGGCCGATCGAGGTCGGGATGACACTTGCCCTGGAGCGCTTCGTGATTCGCGACGGCACCGGTGCCACCTTCGAACGCAACATCGTGGTCACCGACGAGGGCCCCCGCGACCTGTACCCCGTCATCGACATCTGGTCCGAGAACTGATCAGCCCGACAAAGGAGTCGTCCATGCTGACAACCGTCCGTTCCGCGGTGACCGCGGCCGCGTTGGCCGTCGCCCTGGCGACAGCCATGACCGGCTGTTCGGGCGACCGACCGCCCGCCGGCAGCACACCCAACGGCCAAGGCGCCGTGGAAGCCGTCTTCAACACACCGGCAGCCAAGGGCCCGATCGACCACTTCACCTGGAACCTGGCCACCGGTGAACCCGCCTCGCTCGATTGGATCCTGGACTACTCCGACTCCGAGAACGCGACGCTGGCCAACATGTGCGAAAGCCTCATGATCCAGAACGAGGACATGACGCTGTCCCCCGGCCTGGCCGAGCGAGTCGACCGACCGGACGACAAGACGATGGTGATCACCATTCGCGACGGCGTGAAGTTCTGGAACGGCGCCCCGATGACCACCGACGACGTGGTGTTCAGCCTGTCCCGAAATCTCGACCCGAAGACCGGATCCTATTGGGCCTCACCCTTCTACGATCGCGTCGCCTCGATCCAGGCAACCGGCGACCGGCAGGTCACCATCAGGTTCAAAGAGCCTGACGCGGTGTTCGAGCGGATGCTGGCCACGGCGGCGGGCGTGGTCGGCAACAAGCAGTTCGTCCAGCAAGCGGGTCCGGCCTACGGGACCGCCAACGGCGGCATCATGTGCACCGGTCCGCTGCGTCTGGACAGCTGGAAACCCAGCAAGACCATCGAGATGACGAAGAACCCCGACTACTGGAACCCCGCCAACGCCGCCAAGGCGGACCGCGTCACCCTCACCTTCGTCACCGACGAGGCGACCATCACCAGCAGCCTGCTGTCAGGGGACATCGACGGCACGCACCGCACACCGCTGTCGGCCATGGAACCGTTGCGCTCGTCGGGCAAGGGCAAGTTCTATCTGGGCGCCAGCACCGACTGGCTGGCCATCAGGCCCACCGAACGCCCCGGCCCCATGCAGGACAAGAACGTTCGGCAGGCACTGAGCCTGGCGTTCGACCGGCAGGGCATCGTCAACGGCGTGTACCACGGCACCGCCGAGGCGTCGTCCACCCCGATCCAGTCCGGAGCATGGGGCTACAGCCGGCCGATCTTCGAGGCGGCCGCCGCGCAGTACGCGAACCCGGCACGTGACGTCGAGGGCGCCAAGAAGCTCATCGCCGACGGCGGGCACAAAGGCCAGTCCATCACGGTGGCCTACCCGGCCGAACTCGAAACGGAAAGCAAGACAGCGCAATTGCTGGCCGACGCGGGCCGCGAGATCGGCATCGACGTGAAAACCGTTCCGCTACCGGTCACGAGCTTCACCAACCTGTACTTCGACAAGGCCGCCCGCGCGTCCTACGACGCCTTCATCGTCGGCGAGTACGGTGCCGGGGTCGCCGAACCGTTGGTGAGCCTGAGTGAGTTCACTCCCCTCAGCGCGTACAACTACGGCGCGCTCAACGCACCCAAACTCACCGACAACGTGCGCGCGGCCTACGCGACGTTCAACGACGACGAGCGAGCCCGCAAACTCGTCGACGCACAGGCTGCCGCGGTCGAGGAGGTGGCGATGATCAATGTCGCGAATCCCCGCATCCCGATGTACATGAACGACCGGATCACCGGGGCGACACCGTCGATCGCGTTCCTGTACTTCCCGTGGGCGGCGAAGGTGGGCGCGCCATGAGCCACATGACAGTGTGTGGGCGATGATCCGATTCATCTCCATCCGGCTGGCGGAGGGCGCGGTGACGCTGCTGCTGTCGTCGTTGCTGATCTTCGGTGCGCTGTACCTGGCGCCCGGAGATCCACTCGGCTACCTGGTCGGCAACAGGACGCTGGCTCCGGAAGCGATCGCCGCGCTGCGTCAGCATTACCACCTCGACGATCCGTTCTTCACGCGGTGGTTCAGCTGGCTCGGTGACGTGCTGACCGGTCAACTGGGGCAATCGATCACCTACCGCGACGACGTGTCGAACCTGCTCGGCCCGCGCCTCGTCACCACGGCAAGCCTGGTCGCGTACTCGATGGTGGTCATCGTCGTCGTGGGCGTCGGCCTGGGAATCGTGGCGGCGCTGGCCCGACGCACCGTCAGCGATGTGATCCTGGGTCTGACGTCGGTGGGCGTCGCAGTACCGAGTTTCGTTGCGGCAGCGGTGCTCATCTTCACGTTCTCGGTCACGCTGAAGTGGTTTCCCACCTTCGGCTCCGGCGAAGGAGTCATCGACCGGCTGCACCACCTGACGCTTCCGGTCCTCGCGTTGACATTGGCGTCCGGGTCTTACGTCATCCGGGTGACACGCGCGGCACTACGCGAAGAAGCCGCTCGTGACCACGTGCGCTCGGCTGTCGCACGCGGGCTGCCCCGCCGCACGATCGTCACCAAACACATTCTGCGCAACGGGTTGACGCCGGTGGCGACCGTGGTGGGTCTGACGCTGACCAGCCTTGTCGTCGGCTCGGTGGTCATCGAACGCGCCTTCGCCCTCGACGGGATCGGGTCGCTGCTCACCGAAGCCGTCGCCAAGAAGGACTTCGCGGTGGTGCAGGCCGTCTCGCTGGTACTGATCACGGTGATCGTCGTGGTCGTGCTCGCCGTCGACCTCCTGCAGGTCGTGATCGACCCCCGGGTGCGACACCGATTCGGGATCGACGCATGACCGCCGTCATCTTCGAATCCGTGCGGCGCCGCAGGAGTCCTGAGAAGCGGCGAGATAGCTTCGGCGCGTTGGGAATCGCCGCCGCTGCCCTCGTGGCCGCGGTCGCGGTCGTCGCATTGTGCGCACCATGGCTGGCCCCCGTGGACCCCACTGCTGTCGACTTCTCCAACACCTACCGTCCGAGCGGTGCTGGGGCGCTCCTGGGCACCGACGGGTCGGGTCGTGACATCCTGAGTCGGTTGATCCACGGCGCCCGCAGCAGCCTGCTGGGTCCGACGATCGTGGTGCTGATCTCGGCGTCACTCGGGACGGCCCTGGCATTGACGGCCGCGATGAGCGGTGGCTGGGTCGACCGGGTGCTCAGCAGGCTGTTCGATGTCGGATTCGCCTTCCCGGGCTTGCTGCTCGCCATTCTGGCGGTGTCGGTGCTGAGCCCGGGATTCACGACGGCCGTTCTGGCACTTTCGGTTTCCTATGTCCCGTTCGTCGCTCGGATCGTACGCAGCGTCGCGATCGGAGAGCTGACGCTGCCCTACGTCACCGCATTGGTCACACTCGGCCAGTCCCGCTGGCGCATCGCGACTCGGCACCTGTTGCCCGCGGTGCTGCCGACTGCGCTGGCCCAGTCCACCATCTGCTTCGGTTATGCGCTGGTCGATCTGGCGGCACTGTCCTATCTGGGTCTCGGAGTGCAGCCCCCTGATTCCGACTGGGGGCTGATGGTCTCGGAGGGCCAACGTGGTCTGATCCAGGGTTACTGGGAGGAGGCACTTTTCGCCGGCGCCGCCCTCGTCATCATCGTGACGTGTGTGTCGCTGCTCGGTGACCGGATCGCCGACCGGGTCAGCCTGAACGGAGACCGACGATGAGCCACCTCCTGGAGGTCGACCGGCTGGCCGTGACCATGCCGGACGGAACGCGAGCCATCGACGAAGTGTCGTTCACCGTGGACCGTGGCGAGATCGTCGGGTTCATCGGCGAATCCGGGTCAGGCAAGAGCACGACGGCCAATGCCATCGCGCGGCTGCTGCCCGCTGGCGCGGCAGTCACCGGGAGCATCCGGTTCGACGGCCGCGACATTCTCGCGCTCAGCACCCGCGAACTCAACCGCTTCCGGGACGTCGACCTCGGCATGGTGTTCCAGGATCCGCGTGCTGCGGTCAACCCGGTGGCCCGCGTCGGCGAATACGTCACCGAGGCGTTGCGCGTCAACCGCCGCATGTCACGGGCTGCAGCCCGGGCCCGCGCGGTCGAATTGTTCACCGAGGTCGGCATTCCCGAGCCGCAGCGCAGGCTCGACGAGTACCCGCACCAGTTCTCCGGCGGCATGCTGCAGCGAGCGGTGATCGCTGCAGCGCTGGCCACCGACCCCCGGCTGCTGCTGGCCGACGAGGCCACCACAGCGCTGGACGTGACCCGCCAGGCGGAGGTCGCCGCGATTCTGCGGACGGCGTGCCGCGACCGCGATCTGGGGATGGTGTTCATCACGCACGACCTCGAGCTGGCCGGTGCCCTGTGTGACCGCGTGTGCGTCATGTATCAGGGACGCATCGTCGAACAGGTCGAGGCAGACCGGCTGCACACCGACGCCACGCACCCCTACACCATCGCCCTGCTGCGCTCGCGGCCATCGGTCGACGAACGCCCACACCGGCTTCCGGTCATCACGCGCGCCGACCGCGACGGCTTCGGACCCGTACTGGAGGAGACATCCCGATGACCGACGGTGCCGAACCGCAGCCTTTGATCGAGGTGACCGACGTATCGCGGATCTTCAGCCGCCGCGGCGTCGCCACGCGCGCCGTCGACGGTGTGTCGTGCCGGATGACCGCCGGCCGTGACCTCGGCATCGTCGGTGAATCGGGTTCGGGCAAGACCACTCTGGCGCGGATCATCATGGGGCTGGAGACGGCGACCTCAGGCACGGTGCGGGTCCTCGGCGAAGACTTGACCCGGCCCGCACACCGGCAACGTGAACGGCTGCGGCGCGCCCGGATGGTGCAGATGGTCTATCAGGATCCGTATGGCTCGCTCGACCCGCGCGCGACCGTGCGCGCCTGCCTCGACGAGGTGCTGCGGCTGCATCCACCGGCCGACGCAACGTCGCGGCCCGACCGTATCGGCGAACTCGCCGACCTCGTCGGCCTGTCCACCGCGCAGTTGGACCGCACGCCACGGGAACTGTCCGGTGGTCAATGCCAGCGGGTCGCGATCGCCCGTGCCCTGGCAGTCGAGCCCCGTATCGTGATACTCGACGAAGCCGTTGCGGCACTGGATATCTCGATCCAGGCACAGATCCTCAATCTGCTCGCCGACCTGCGCGACGAGCTGGGTACGGCCTATCTGCTGATATCGCACGATCTGGGTGTGGTCCGTCAGTTGACCGACGACGTCGTCGTCATGCATCGCGGCCGGATCGTCGAATCGGGAAGCACCGAACAAGTTCTGACCGCCCCACGGCAGCCGTATACGCAGCGGCTCAAGGCCAGTATCCCCAGCGAACAGTGGCGCGAGCCCGGAGTCTTGGAGCGGCTCGGCGCCGGGGGCTGAGCAGGTTGCCGGTCAGTGGATCGTGGACAGAAATGCCTTGGTGCGCTCGTTCTTCGGACTCGCGAACAGCTCGTCGGGGGGTGCATCCTCGATGATGCGGCCCGCATCCATGACGATGATGCGATCTGCGACGTCGCGCGCGAACCGCATCTCGTGGGTCACCACGACCATCGTCATCTGATCGCGCGCGAGTTCGCGCATCACCTCGAGGACTTCGCCGACCATCTCGACATCGAGCGCGCTGGTCGGCTCGTCGAACAGCATCACCTTGGGCCGCATGGCCAACGCCCGGGCGATCGCAACACGCTGCTGTTGTCCGCCCGAAAGCTGGCTCGGGCGTGATTCGGCCTTGTCCCCCAGACCGACTCGCTCAAGGAGCGCTCGCGCGTCCTCTCGCGCCTTCTCCTTGGGCTGGCCGAGGACCCTTACCGGGGCGTTCCACACATTCTCCAGCGCCGTCATATGGGGAAACAGATTGAAGTGCTGGAACACGAACCCGATCTCGCGGCGCCGGCGGGCCAGTTCGGTCTTGCCGATCTTGCGGCCGCCCGATCCGTGCGCGATCGACTCGCCGGCGATGAGCACCTCACCGCTCTCCAACTCCTCGAGGTGGTTGAGCGAACGCAACAGGGTCGTCTTTCCGGCACCGGACGGACCGATCAGGACGACGACCTGGCCGCGGTCGACATCCAAATTGACGTCATCGAGGACTCGCCGCCCACCGAGCGTGCAGCGAGCATTGCGCACGGAGACGACCGGAATGCTTGCAGGAAGGTCGGATTCAGATATGGAATTCATGGATCTCCTTCGCTCACCCGTGGGGCTGCAGCGCCGCGGCACGGCGGGCGCCCAGCAGTCGTTGGGTGATGGGGACGCGCTGTTGGATACCGAGCTGACGGGACAACCGGTTCTCGATCCAGGCCTGGATGAAGGTCCAAATCGTGGTCAGCGCAAGGTAGTAGATCGCTGCCACGATGAAGATCTCGAACGTGTGGAACGTGTACGAGCTGATCGACTGGGTGACCAGAAACATCTCACTGACCCCGATCACCGACAGCACCGAGGTGGTCTTCATCATGCCGTTGAACGAGTTGCCCAACGGCGGGACCATGACCCGTAGCGACTGCGGCACGATGATCCAGCGCATCAGCTTGGTCGGTGTCATCCCGAGCGATGCGGCCGCCTCGAACTGCCCCTTGGGCACGGAATCGAGCCCTGCTCTGATGATCTCGGCAATGTAGGCGCTCTCGTTGATCATCAGGCCGATGATCGCCGCCTGCACCGCCGCCTTCACCGACAACCCGATGAGCGACACGTCGTGGAACTGGTAGATGCCCACCGCGGCCAGACCGGTGTAGATGATGACCAACTGCACCAGCAGTGGAGTCCCGCGGATCACCCAGATGTACACGCTCGCGCAGCACCGCACCGCGGCGAACTGCGATCGCCGCATCAGCGCGAGGACCAGGCCGAGCAGCGTCGCCAGGACCATCGCGACGACCGAGATCACGATCGTCAGGACCAGGCCCTGCAGAAACGGTTCGCTGGGGGTGAAGAGGGACTTCCAGAAGAACTGCCAATCGAAGTTCACGAGTTCGGCCCCTGCCTACTTCGCGATGCTCAGATCGGTCATTCCCCATTCTTCGAGGATCTTGTTGTAGGTGCCGTTGCTTTCCAACGTGGCGAGTGCGGCGGCGAGAGCGTCGTGAAGTTCCTTGTTGCCCTTGATCGTTGCCGCTCCGATCTTGATGGTTCCGAACGGCTCCCCGGCCGTCCTGATCTTCGCTCCGGTCTTGGTAGCGTAGTAACCCAGCGTCTCCGCGGTGTCGAGATAGGCGTCGACCTGACCGTTCTGCACCTGCTGCAGCGATACGTCGGCGTGATTGTTGCGGTTGATGTCGATGGCCGGCTTGCCTTCTGCGGTGCACTTGGCGGACTGTTCCTGCGATAGCGATTCGGCGGTCGTGCCGACTGCGACCATGACCTTCTTGCCGCAGAGAGTGTCGTTCATACCCGTGATGTCGCTCTGCTTGTCCCTGGCCACCGAGATGCCGGTACCGGAGTAGACGTAGGGCACGAAGTCGACAACCTGCTCGCGCTCGGGCTTGATGTAGAGCTGCGCCATGATCACGTCGCATTGTTTGGCCTGAAGCGTCGGGATGACGGCCGCGAACGCGGACTGCACGAAGTCTGCCTTCAGGCCCATTTCGGATGCCAGCGCCTTGCCGAGATCGACTTCGGCACCGACCAACTCACCGGACTCGTTGTGATAGACGTTGGGCGGCGTGCCGTCGTTGGGCGCACAGATCTTCAGCGTGCCGGCCTGCAAGATGGCCGGTGGCGCGATCTTGGCGGGGCCGCTGGGCGCGGGATCCGACGAGCCCGACGAAGAACAGGACGCAAGAGCCAGAACGGCAAATCCGGCAAGCCCGGCGATGAGCGCACGCATCAAGGTTCCTCCAAAAGTCAGTTCCGGTGTCGGCCAGGTCACACCCATGATCTATCGAACGATAGGGCACTATCGGTCGATAGGGAACCGCTTCGCAGGATTTTTACCTGGTTGTCACGAGCAGTCGGCGGACGCCGTGAGCAGTGACGGGCTCAGTTGGCTTCGGCCAATTCGAGATCACGGAGTCGACCACTCGTCACGTCGCGGATAGCCGCCAGCCGCGACTGGTCGACGAGCAGGGCACGCACCACGAAGTCCGCGGCCTGCAGCGGGCGTTCATGGCGCATGTGCCCGGACGGACCGCCTTGTTCCCGAAGCGTCTCGAAGAGCACGCCGTTGATGGCCCGCAGCACGAAACTCGGTTCACACGAGACGAATTCGCCCGATCGGCGACCACCGTCGATCACCCGCTCGACCTGATCGTGAAACAGCGCAATGCCTTCGCGTTCGGCTTCGAAATCATCCAGCGCGAGCACGGCGTCCTGATACAACCCGCGAGCGTCGAACGGCTGCAGCAGGATCTCCCGCACGTCGCACGCGATCGCGAGATGCAGCTTCTCCGCCCAGCTCGATTGTTCGTTCAGCCGTTGGTTCATCCGGTCGATGGACGGGCCCAGATCGAGTTCGATCAGCGCGCGGAAGATCTCGTGCTTGGCCTGGAAGTGGTGAAACAGCGAGGGTTGCCGGATCTGGACGGCGTCGGCGATATCGCGCGTCGAGGTACCGAAGTAGCCCCGCTGGGCGAACAGGACCGATGCCGCCAACAGGATTCGCCCTCGCGTCGAGGTCCAGTCGACCGTTTTCGGTTCCCAGCCCTGCCCGTACTTCACCGATCAACTGTGACACACCCGCCGGGCGGTCAAGCGCTGCGCGCCGTGGCGATCTCCCCGGCCAGCGGCGCAATGGCACCGACGATCTGGTCGACGACGGGCTCGGAAACCCCTGCCGCAGACAAGCTGTCGGCAAGATGGCTCGCCACCAGATCGAAATGCCGCATGGTGATGCCCCGGCCCTGGTGCACCTGACGCATGGGCGCGCCGGTGTACTCGACCGGGCCGCCGAGTGCGGCCGCGAAGAATTCGACCTGTTTACCTTTGAGCCGCGCCATGTTGGTGCCGGTGAAAAAACCGGCAAGCTGGTCGTCGGCCAGTACCCGGACGTAGAAATCGTCGACGACGGCTTCCAGCGCCTCACCCCCGCCGATCTGGTCATAGATGCTCGTCATGAGATCAGGGTCGGGGATGTCCATTGCCGTTCGATTACCGAAGCGTGGCCTAGCCGCTAAAGGCCGCTCACGCGGCCACAGGCGATTACCAGTTATGGTTTGTCGCGGGGTCGGCAGTCGAAATCGGAGGAGCGCCCTATGTTGTCCCGGCGGCACCTGACGGCCAGCGCAGGTGCGCTCATCGCGGCCATGGCCATCGGAATCGCCCCGGCACACGCCGACCCGGCCGACGACGCGAGGTTCCTCGACATCGTCAAGCAGCTCAACATCCCGATGGAGTCGCCCGAGCAGGCCGTGCAGGCCGGTAAGGGAATCTGCGACAAGGTCGCAGCCGGCAAGATCGAACCCGCGCGCACCGTGCGCAGCATCCTCGGTCAGCTCACCGCGAGCGGTCTGCAGAAAGGCGTTGCCGTCAACCTCATCTGGGGCGCGGTCGATGTCTACTGCCCGCAGTACCGCTCACTCGTCGGCCGCTGAGGCAGCCGGAGGCTGTCACACCGCCGGGCTGTAGTGCATCCCGTTGTCGCGGTGCCCGACCGGCGGCAGGTTCCGGGCCGGGGTGTGCACCAGCGGTGCGTCGGCCGGGATCCGGCCTGCCGCGCGGTCCCAACCGGCGCGGGCCCGCGGATGATGGTGATAGCGCTTCGGCACCAGCTTGAACACGCGGCCGATCGCCTTGCCCAGTAAGCGATGTCGACGCTCGTCGCGCTCGGTCCAGGTGTAGCCCATCAGGTCCCGCACGGCAGGGTCGTACAGGCCGACGGTGAACCAGACGAACAGCGGGTGCACGATGTAGCGCCGCTGCAGCGCCCACAGCCAGTCGGGCATCTTCGCCGCGAACGGCGGCTTGGGCAGCTCGGACAGGTCCAGCACGTCACGGGCGGCCTTGTTGTTCTCCAACACGTTGCGGCACATGTGGTCCCAGTAGACCTGGAAATCCTCCCAGGTTTCCGGGACGGGCCGCATGCTCATGCCGTACATCGAGTACCACTGCTTGTGCTCGGCGAACAGCTGCCGTTTGTCGGCCTCGGAGATGCCGCCGGCCAGCCGGTCGGCCACGATGATGGTGCCGACGAAGAAGGTCGCATGCGCCCAGTAGAAGACGTCGGGATTCAGCGCGTGGTAGCGGCGGCCTTGTGCGTCGACGCCCTTGATGTTGACGTGATAGTCGCGCACCTCGGCGCCGGTGAGCGGCGCACGGTCGCCGTCGAACACCACCCCGCCGATCGGGTACAGCGAGCGCAGTAGCCGCGGCCACCGCTCCTGGAAGAAGATCGAGTGCTCCTCGACGGCCGCGCCCAGCTGTGGATGCATGTTCTGCATCGAGCCGGCCCACGGGCCTTGCAGCATGCCCCGCCAGTCACCGAAGTACTTCCACGTCAGTGAATCGGGGCCGAGTGGGACAGGCGGCGCGGCGTAGCCCCCGGGGGCCATGGGGCACCCCGTCGCCATGGCGGGCGAGGCGCTGGTCACCGGGCATGTCTCAGACGTATCTTGAGTCACAAGTGCACTTTCTGCCAGCAGAAACGGTCGTCACACGCGATTTTGACTACGCATGTTGTCAGCGAGAGTTTAGGAGCATATGTGCCGTCCGGTCAACGCTCGCGCCGGTGGGCGGGTGTCCCGTTGCGGGAGCGCGCCGAACTACGTCGCGACGAACTGATCGCCGCCGGGGTGAAGTTGCTGGGCGGCGCCAAAGGCCCGGCCCTGACCGTGCGGGCCGTATGCCGGGAGGCCGAGCTCACCGAGCGCTACTTCTACGAGAGCTTCAACGACCGCGACGAGTTCGTGCGCGCGGTCTACGACGACGTGTGCGCGGGAGCGATGACGGCCCTCACCAGCGCCGCCACTCCCCGCGAGGCGGTGGAGCGGTTCGTCGCCCTGATGGTCGACGACCCCACCCGCGGCCGCGTGTTGCTTCTGGCGCCGGAATCGGAGCCCGTCCTGACCCGATCAGGGGCCGAATGGATGCCGAGCTTCATCGATCTGCTGCAGCAGAAACTCACCCGGATCGCCGACCCGGTCCGTCAGGCCATGATGGCCACCAGCCTGATCGGCGCACTGACCGCGCTTTTCACCGCCTATCTCAACGACAGACTGCCGGTGACGCGCGATCAGTTCATCGACTACTGCGTCGACATGCTGGTCGGACGCGTGGTCGGGTTCTGACCGAGTTACCGATTGGGCGTGCTGGTGTCGATGAGCGCCTGCTCCTCGGAGGCATCCGCGGCAGCCTGCGCCTCTGCCTCGGCCTTCGCCGCCTCAGCGTCGGCGGCGGCCTTGGCCTGACGTCCTTCGGGGCTGGCCACAGAGGCACCCGGCTTGGTGGCCGAGGCGTACGCACCGGCGCAGTTCAGATAGAACTGCACCTCGCCGCTGCGATGCGCGCCGTCGTTGGCGCTGGTGAAGGGCGAGGTCTGCGACCGCGTGACCAGGCACTCGTCGTCCGGCAACGTGTCACCCACCCGGGCCGCGATCTTGACCGTCTGTCCGGCGTCACCGGCAGCCGACGACGCGTCGGCATAGGTCTGGCCGGCGTAACTGTCAGCGGCGGCGACACCGGCTCCGAACAGGACGGTTGTCATTGCCGCCGTTGCCGCGATGGCCGAGCCTGCGCCGACGACGAAAAGCTTCTTCACCTGTGCCGTACCTCCGAGTCCGCTGTGAAGTATTGACGGATGCTACCGCCATCCTGGGCGTGGCGCAGGCCACTCGTGCGCAAGCCGGGGTAACTTGAATGTCACCGAGATACACAGATATATTGAGTGCAACCAACGGGTACAGATAACTCGGACACATGGTTACGAGAAAGCGAGCACCCATGTCGAAGGAAATGACCGACCTGCAGCTGTTGCAGGAGCTCGAACCTGTCGTCGAGAAAAGCATGAACCGGCACATGCAGATGCGGAAGGACTGGAATCCGCACGACTTCATCCCCTGGTCGGACGGCAAGAACTACTACGCGCTCGGCGGACAGGACTGGGAGCCCGGTCAATCCAAGCTTTCCGAGGTCGCCCAGACCGCGATGGTGCAGAACCTGCTGACCGAGGACAACCTGCCGTCCTACCACCGCGAGATCGCGATGAACATGGGCATGGACGGCGCCTGGGGCCAGTGGGTCAACCGCTGGACCGCCGAGGAGAACCGGCACGGCATCGCGCTGCGCGATTACCTCGTCGTCACCCGGGCCATCGATCCCGTGGAGCTCGAAGAGCTGCGGGTCGAGCAGGTCACGCGCGGCTTCTCCCCGGGCCAGAACCAGCAGGGCGACCTGTTCGCCGAGAGCCTGTTCGACTCGGTCATCTACGTGACGTTCCAGGAGCTCGCCACCCGCGTGTCGCACCGCAACACCGGAAAGGCCTGCGACGAGCCGATCGCCGACCAACTGCTGCAGCGCATCTCGGGCGACGAGAACCTGCACATGATCTTCTACCGCGACGTCAGCGCCGCCGGCCTGGACATCTCGCCCAACCAGGCAATGGCCTCGCTGCACCGGGTGCTCGAGAACTTCAAGATGCCCGGCTACACCGTGCCTGACTTCCGCCGCAAGGCCGTGGTCATCGCCGTCGGCGGCGTCTACGACCCGCGGATCCACCTCGACGACGTGGTGATGCCGGTGCTCAAGAAGTGGCGCATCTTCGAGCGCGAGGACTTCACCGGTGAGGGCGCCCGCCTGCGCGACGACCTCGGCCGCCTGGTCAAGGAGCTCGAGGACGCCTGCGACAAGTTCGAGGTCGCCAAGGAGCGGCGCCTGGAGCGTGAGCGCAAGATGGCCGAGAAGAAGGCCATGAAGAACCTTCTGGTGTCGTCGTCGTCTGCATGACATCGCCACCCACGACTGCGACGTCGACCCGGTCTGCACTGCAGATCGGGTCGATCGCATTGCGCAGCCCGGTCGTACTGGCCCCCATGGCCGGCGTGACCAACGTGGCGTTCCGCACGTTGTGCCGCGAATTGGAAGTCGCCCGCGCCGGCACGGTCAGCGGCCTGTACGTGTGCGAGATGGTCACGGCCCGCGCGCTTGCCGAGCGCCATCCCGTCACCATGCACATGACGACGTTCGCTCCCGACGAGTCGCCGCGGTCGCTGCAGCTCTACACGGTTGATCCGGAGACCACCTACCGGGCGGCCAAGATGATCGCCGACGAGGGCATGGCCGACCACATCGACATGAACTTCGGTTGCCCGGTGCCCAAGGTCACCAAGCGTGGCGGCGGCTCCGCGTTGCCGTACAAGCGGCGCCTGTTCGGTCAGATCGTGGCGGCCGCGGTGCGTGGCGTCGCGGGCACCGATATCCCGGTGACGGTCAAGTTCCGCATCGGCATCGACGACGCCCACCACACCCACCTCGACGCCGGCCGCATCGCCGCCGAGGAAGGCGCAGCCGCCGTCGCGCTACACGCCCGCACCGCGGCGCAGCGCTACTCCGGCACCGCCGACTGGGAGCAGATCGCCGCCCTCAAAGCGCACGTCACCAGCGTCCCCGTGCTCGGCAACGGAGACATCTTCGAGGCCGACGACGCGCTGGCCATGATGGCGGCCACCGGGTGCGACGGCGTCGTCATCGGGCGCGGATGCCTGGGCAGGCCCTGGCTGTTCGCCGAACTGTCGGCCGCGTTCACCGGACGTCCCGCTCCTACCCCGCCGACGCTCGGCGAGGTTGCCGACATCGTCCGACGCCACGGCGAGTTGCTCAGTGCCCACTTCGGCGAGGACAAGGGCATGCGCGACATCCGCAAGCATGTGGCGTGGTATCTGCACGGCTTCCCGGCCGGCGCCGAGTTGCGTCGCGGCCTGGCACTGGTCAAGACGCGCGCCGAACTCGACGAACTGCTCAGCCAGTTGGACGGTGACACGGCGTTTCCGGAGGCCGCGACCGGGCCCCGGGGCCGTCAGGGCTCAGCGGCGTCGGTCTCGCTGCCGGAGGGCTGGCTGGACGATCCCGACGACTGCGCGGTGCCGTTCGGCGCGGACGTGATGCACTCGGGGGGCTGATCGGTGGCCGTTCCGACCCGGTTTCGAGATGACTCCGTCATCTGCTCTGGCTGGCCCACACCCCGGGCTTCTCGTTACGATGGGGGCTCGGTCGTGGCCGGCGCCGGGGTCCGGAACGACACTTACTGCAGCTAGAGACGCTTATCGCGTCGCGAAACGTTTGATGCGCGCCGACGCGCACGCCCACAGAGTCGGAGGCCCGTAGGGACATGAGTGACGGTGACAACGCCACTCCCGGCCGTCGGCGACGTGCAGAAGACGCCGACAACCAATGGCTTACCCGATCTCCGCAACCATTGCCAGGCGCCGCGCCGTGGGAACGCGCAGATCATCTGACCGGGGCTGATCCGGCTCCCGACGAGCCGACCGGCAGTCACGCCGACGGTGTCACCGTGGCCGACCTCATCGCGAGGATGACCCGCACCGGCGACGCGCCCACTCCGCGCCGCTCGCGCCACCGCGCCGAGCCGGAGCCAGACCCCGAGCCCGAACCCGAGTACGAACCCCTCCCCGAGCCTGAGCGGCCCGATCCGACCGAGGTGATCGAGGCCGTGCGCGACATCCCGGAGGACGCGGGATACGCCGGCGATCTGGGATATGTCGACGCGGAATACGTCGACTCGGGATATGCCGAGGAGCCGGGCCACCTCGAAGAGCCTGTGGACCGCGACGACATGACGGAGACCACGGTCATCCCCGTGGTGACCGACGATGAACCGCAGGACGACGCGGAATCGCCGGAGCCCGGCCGGCGCTCGTGGCGGGCATCCCGCGTGTTGCCCGCCCGCGCAGTCGGTCGACCGCTCGACTCCGACCCGTTGACCGAGATCATCGAGCCCGTGCGTGCGCGCCGGCACGGGGTCAAGCTGGCCGGCCGCGCGGCGGCGGCCCTGTTGGCCGTCCTGGCGCTGGTGTTGACCGGCGGCGCGTGGCAGTGGCAGTCCTCGAAGAACAACATGCTCAACAAGGTGTCGGCACTCGACCCCAATTCGCGCGACATCCTCGACCCCAATGCGCAGTTCGGCGACGAGAACTTCCTCATCGTCGGCATCGACAGCCGGTTCGGCGACAACGCCCAGATGGGCGCAGGCGATACGCAGGATGCCGGCGGCGCCCGCTCGGACACGATCATGCTGGTCAACATCCCGGCCAGCCGCAAGCGCGTCGTGGCCGTGTCGTTCCCCCGGGACCTGGCCATCACTCCGATCCAATGCGAGCCCTGGAACCCCGAAACCTCCACGTACGGCCCGCTGTACGACAAGGACACCGGGACCTACGGCCCCGACGAGGTGTACACCGAGACCAAGCTGAACTCGGCCTTCGCATTCGGTGGCCCCAGGTGTCTGGTGAAGGTCATCCAGAAGCTGTCCGGGCTGTCCATCAACCGGTTCATGGCCGTCGACTTCGCGGGCTTCTCCAAGATGGTCGACGCCCTCGGCGGCGTCGAGGTGTGCAGCACCACGCCGCTGGAGGACTACGAGCTCGGCACCGTCTTGCCCAACGCCGGACGCCAGATCGTCGACGGCCACACCGCGCTGAACTACGTGCGGGCCCGCCAGGTCACCACCGAGTTCAACGGTGACTACGGCCGCATCAAACGTCAGCAGCTGTTCTTGTCGTCATTGCTGCGGTCGCTGATCTCCAAGGACACGTTCTTCTCGCTGAGCAAGCTCAACAACGTCGTCAACATGTTCATCAGCGACAGCTACGTCGACAACATCAAGACCAAAGACCTCGTCGACCTGGGTCAGTCGGTCCAGGGTGTCAACGCCGGCCGGATCAGCTTCGTCACGGTGCCCACCGTCGGCTACGCCGACGAAAGCGGCAACGAGACCCCGCGGACCGACGATATGCGCGCCCTGTTCGACGCGATCATCAATGACGATCCGCTGCCGGGCGAGAAGAACCCCGACAACACCCCGGTGCCGGGCAGCACGCCGTCGAGCACCTCGGCGGCGCGGTCGGAGGCGCCCCAGACGGCGACGACGGCCCCCGCCCCGGCCGACCCGGCGCCCGCCGAAATGGTCAACGCCGTCACCACCGATCCGCAGGACGTCACGGTCCGGGTCTCGAACTCGACCGGCGCGGACGGGCTCGCTGCGACCGCGGCCCAGGAACTGCAGCAGCACGGTTTCAACGTGTCGAGCCCGGACGACTACCCGGAGGCCCTGCCGTCCACCACGGTGTTCTTCTCCCCCGGGAACGAGCAGGCGGCGGCCACGGTCGCGTCGTCGTTCGCCAACCCGACGATCGAGCGGGTGAGCGGCATGGGCAGCGTGGTGCGGGTGGTGCTGGGCTCTGACTTCCACAACGTGAATGCGCCCACGCCGAGCGGTTCGGCGGTGCAGGTCAACGTGGTGCACGGCACCAGCACCGCGCACACCGAGCTGCCCCAGGACCTGACGGTCACCAACGCCGCCGACACCACCTGCGAATAATCGGGGGGCATTCACCCTCCGTTCACCGGTAGCGTCGTGACTACCTAGCGACCGACAGCCTAGTCTTGTCGCATGCGTACCCAGTACCACGAACAATTGGATTCCCTCACAGAACAGCTCGGCACCATGTGCGAGCTGGCGGGTACCGCGATGGAACGCGCCACCCAGGCGTTGTTGCAGGCCGACCTGGTCCTGGCCGAGCAGGTCATCACCGACCATGACCAGCTGACTGCGCTGAGCACCCGGGCCGAGGAATCCGCATTCGTGTTGCTGGCCCTGCAGGCCCCGGTCGCAGGCGACCTGCGTTCGGTGGTGGGCTCGATCCAGATCGTGGCCGACGTCGACCGCATGGGCGCGCTGGCACTGCACGTGGCCAAGATCGCCCGTCGTCGTCACCCGCAGCATGCACTGCCGGAGGAGGTCAACGGCTACTTCGCCGAAATGGGCCGCGTGGCAGTCGAACTGGGCCACGCCGCGCGTGAGGTGCTGATCACCCGCGATCCCGAGAAGGCCGCCAGGATCCAGGAGGAAGACGATGCGATGGACGACCTGCATCGTCACCTGTTCACCGTGCTGATGGACCGGGACTGGAAATACGGTGTGACCGCCGCGGTCGACGTGACGTTGCTGAGCCGGTTCTACGAGCGCTTCGCCGACCATGCCGTCGAGGTGGCCCGCCGGGTGATCTTCCAGGTCACCGGCGTCTACCCGGACGGCGAGACCATTCCGCAGCAACAGTAATCACGTCTGGTCCGGCACCAGCCGCACGCCGACCTTACGGGCGGCCGCCAGGTCGCCGAGCACCTTGGTGATGACCTGCAGTTCAGCGCTGCTGTAGCGCAGCAGGAAATCGCGCCAGCCGGAATCCATTTCGGCGTGCATCTGACGGTGCACGCCGACCACCAGCTCCCCGTCGGCGGTGAGGCTGAGCTGGATCTCCTTGCGGTTACCCGGAATTGCCTCGCGCGCCACCAATCCGGCGGCCACCAACCGCTGGACGTGTTTGGACACCGTGCCTTTGAGCCTGCCCGACCGCGCGGCCAGCCCGACCACGCTGACGGGACCCTCGGCGATATCGGCCAGCAGATGCATGCTCAGCGTGGGAAGTTCGCGCAATGCCCGCTCCAAGCGGGCCGGGCACCGGTCGACGATGAAATCGCGTTCGGCGTCACCGTCGTCGCCGTCGTCGAACCTGTCGCCGACCACGCCGATCAGGGTGGTGATGTCGTCGACCAGCTCCCGCTTGGTTTTCACGGAAACCATATTGCCATCTCGGCCCCGCTCGACATATTGTTTCTAGAGAAACAATATCTAGGGAAACCAAGGAGCAGGCATGAAAGCCGCCGTCGTCACCCAATGGGGCCAGGCGCCCACCTACACCGACGTGCCCGAGCCCGAGCCCCGCGCCGGTGCCGAGGTGGTCGCCGTGGAGGCCTCCGCCCTGACCAATCTCACCCGCGCTCTGGTATCGGGAAAGCACTACGCCAGCAAGGAGATACAGCTGCCCGCCATCCCCGGCGTGGACGGCGTGGCGCGGCTGGACGACGGGCGTCGCGTCTACACCGGCGCACTCGCGCCCTACGGCATGATGGCCGAACGCACCCTGATCGACCCGCACGGCGGCATCGAGATCCCCGAGGCGTTGGATTCCGTGACCGCCGCGGCCCTCCCCAACCCGGGCATCTCCGCGTGGACCGCACTGGCCGATGCCGGCGCAGTCCGGAGCGGTCACCACGTGCTGGTGCTCGGCGCCACCGGGGTCACCGGCGCCACAGCCGTGCAGCTCGCGAAGTCCGTGTTCGGCGCCGGCCGGGTGGTGGCCGCCGGCCGCGACGCCGGCCGGCTGCAGTGGTTGCGTTCGGTCGGGGCCGACGACGTGATCGCCCTCGGCACAGAGGATCTCACCGCCCGCGTCGAGACGCTCCACGCAGAGCAGCCGTTCGACGCGGTGCTCGACTACCTCTGGGGCGATCCGGCGGCGCAGGTGCTACGGGCGCTGGCCGCCAGCCATCCCTCGGCGCACTACCACGCCACGCGATTCGTGCAGATCGGCTCCATGGCGGGCCCCACGCTCGAACTCGACGCCGGGGTGCTGCGGGGCAACGGCATCACCCTGTGTGGCGTGGGCATCGGCAGCGTGTCGCCCGAGGCGCTTGTGCGGGCCCGCACCGAAGGGCTGACCCGGATGTTCGCCATGGTCGCCGCGGGCGAGTTGCAGCTGCACACCCAGGCCCGGCCGTTGGCCGACGTCGAGCAGGTGTGGACCACCCGCGAACCGTCGGGAACCCGGGTGGTGCTGACGCCCTAGTTCTTTTGCGCGAGCAGACGTCAAAGTACCCGACACGCCGGTTTTCGCGTACCGCCGCGTCTGCTCGCGGGAGGAGCGTCAGCCGAACCGGCCGGAGATGTAATCCTCGGTGGCCTTCTTGCTCGGATTGGAGAAGATCTTCTCGGTGTCGTCGATCTCGATGAGCCTGCCGGGTTTGCCGGTGGCCTCGAGGTTGAAGAACGCCGTCTGATCACTCACTCGGGCAGCCTGCTGCATGTTGTGGGTGACGATGACGATCGTGTAGTCGAGCTTCAGCGTCGAGATCAGGTCTTCGATGGCCAGCGTGGAGATGGGATCGAGGGCCGAGCACGGCTCGTCCATCAACAACACATCTGGTTGCACCGCAATGGCTCTCGCGATGCACAACCGCTGCTGCTGACCGCCGGAGAGGCCTCCACCGGGCTTGTCGAGGCGATCCTTGACCTCGTTCCACAGGTTCGCGCCCTTGAGCGAGCGCTCGGCGACCTCGTCCAGGGTCTTCTTGTTGCGCACACCCTGAAGCTTCAGGCCCGCCACCACGTTGTCACGAATCGACATGGTGGGGAACGGATTCGGCCGCTGGAACACCATGCCGATGGTCTTGCGCACACCGACCGGGTCGACTCCGGCACCGTAGATGTCCTCGCCGTCGAGCAGCACCGAGCCCTCGACGCGAGCGCCCGGGATGACCTCGTGCATGCGGTTCAGCGTGCGCAGCACGGTCGACTTACCGCAGCCGGACGGGCCGATGAACGCGGTGACGCTGCGCGGCTGCACCGACAGCGCGACATCGGCGACCGCGTGGAAGGCGCCGTAGTAGATGTTGACGTCTTTGAGATCAAGCCGTTTGGCCATGGTGTGCTCCTAGAACTTCTTGGGTGCAAAGATTTTGGCGACCAACCGGGCCGCAACGTTGAGCACCGCGATCAGCAGGATGAGCGTCAGCGCCGCACCCCACAGCCGGTCGGTCGGCACCGGGTTGGCGCCCGCGCCCGCGGAGATCTGGTCGTACATCATGCCCGGCAGCGATCCCATGAACCCGTTGAACATGTCGAAGTTGATGGCCTGGGCGTAGCCGACCAGGATCAGCAGCGGCGCCGTCTCCCCCATCACGCGGGCCAGTGCCAGCATGACGCCGGTGACGATGCCCGACATTCTATCGCTTGTTAGAACTGTTGCACCGATGGTCGATTGTCGGCATATATGTCCAGGTGGATTGAATGTCGATTCACGTTGCCTTAGCCACAGGACGGAACACGCCGTTGAGCCATGGCTAGGGAGCCTGAGAATCGCGAAGCGGCCCCTGACTGTTCGCTTAGTCGTCTCCACTCACGCGAATGCAGTTAGCTAGCCCTACTAGTAGTACATTCGCCGGATGGTTCTCGAGAGGATGATCGACCGGAAAGAAGCCGCCACCGCCCTGGCGGTGGAGGTACTCGACGAGTTGCGCGTATCCGTTCTGGAGTGCCTGCTTGCCTTGGATGCCATCTCCCAAGAAACCATCATCGATTTCGAGCCGCTCACCGAAAGCCTTGCCGCATCAGGGAGAGTCGCTCGGCAGGCATTCATTGCAGCGAGCTTGTTGAACCAAGACGCGGAGTTTGCTCCGCTGTGCCGCGAAAGCGATTGCATGACACCGGGTTCGATCATCAATCGACACTGGGCCGCAGTCGCGGAAGGTGCACCGGCTACCCCTCCTGATCGATCCGATGTCGACGACTTCGAAACCGAGATAGGCGGCGTGTTCGCCAGAAGCGATGGACCACTAGGCGCGGCTCAGCACCCCCATTTGCTTAGCATTGCGGAAGTAGAGATTTCGAGTTCTGATACCGAACAAGCAGTTGCACCCGGCCAATACCACCCGGCGGCATCCATCGAGGACGACCGCGATGCGTATCGCAGGCAAGTCGAAACAGCATTGATGGATCGCAGACAGCGACATATGGCGGTACGTCGGGAAACGATTCGAACTGCGGGTAACCATGTGGTTCAGCAGTGGATGGAACGTCGGGCTTCCTCGATGGCGGAGAACGCGTAGCTTGCCGAGAACGCACGCGCTCATGCGCAGCGAAAGTGGTTGCGATGAAGAATGTTTCAACTACAGGACCACGTGGTCAAGCACATTGGACAGCACCTGATCGGGGCCGTCAAACGCCCTCACGCACCAAACGAGCGCCGCCGAACGGCTTGTTGCCCAACGCACTACCTCCCGTAGCCACTCCACCGATGACAGTGCCAGCGCGGGGCCTTGACGCCGAGTGTCACGCGGCCTCACGGCTTGGTGAAGCACGCGCAATCGGCACCACAGCAGAGACAGTCGGCCATCGGCAGCGCCATATCGCACCACATTATGGCCGGCTTGGCGCTGGTGACAGCGAAATACACTTTGCCTGTGGCAGTTGCACCCTCAGCGAGGGTCGCCCCGGAGATACCGGACGTGCTGGCCAGCTGCCACGGTACTGGGTAGCCAAGGTGATCGGCACCCATCGCCTCGATGCCAGGGATCACCGGGGCCACAGCGCCTTTGACCGCCCGCACCGATACTGTGGCCTCCCACAAGGGTCGCACCCTACCTAGTTGGAGGTCGCAACTGCGCAGTTGGTTGCGGCGATAGACCGGCGTTTCGGCGTACACCCGGAACCGTCGGCGGCGCGAAGGGCTGACGGGCGGGGCCATTAGCGGCCCATCATGGGTCCCATCATGGTTGGCATGCCATTGACAACGAAGCCGGTAACTTCTCGCGCGTGGGCGCGGATGGCGTCGATAAGAGCGGGATCAGTGGCAGTTTCGATAACGGCAACACCGTTGGAGGTCAGCGTGATTTGGCGTTGGTAGTCAGATGCTCTCCGGAACAGCGTGGGCAGGCTGTCGCTCATGCAGGTCACTTCAGCACCTTGGCCGAGGTGGTCATACATTGAGGACACGTGGGCATGCAGTTGCGCGACGAGATCAGGGGCGCCGGATTCAGTGACGGTACGGATCCCGCCTGGTATGTCTTCGACGGTGCGCCGCAGTTCATTGTGTCGGGCGAACATAGCCATGTAGCGGCTCATATCGGTGCCCGAGATTCCACCCATCATCCCGGGCCCCTCGGCTCGGCCTGCCGGCATCCGAATGGTGGTGCGCAGCAGGTAGGCCAGTGCGGCCACGGTGCCGGCCGCCCCGAGGACGGCAAGAGCGGTGCGTCTGGGCATTTCGGTCATGTGCGGCTTCTTTCGTGATGGTGCCGGCGTGGACACACCACCGCCCGCGGCGAGTCAGGTCGTGGCGGCCTTACGGGTGACGACCCGTTCGACGAGCCCGAGGGTGAACCGCTCGACGCGGTCAATGTCGAGGCCGTCAGCGGTAAGGAGGTGGTCCAGTGGGCGGCGCTGCTGCGGATGTGATCGACCAGGACGAGCCGCCCACCTGGGCGCAGTACCCGGGTCATCTCGGTTAGCGCTTGGGTGTGGTTGGGGATGGCGCACAGCCCGAGGGGGCATACGACGGCGTCGAAGCTGGCATCGTCGAACGGCAATCGGTGGGCGTCGGCCCGTTGCAGAACGGCGGGGTGTCCGAGATCGGCGGCGCGGTCACGGGCCAGGTCGAGTATCTGCTCGCTCCAGTCGATGCCGGTCGGCCGGACAGTTTCGGGGCAGAAGGGCAGGTTGAGGCCAGTGCCGATCGCGACTTCCAGAACGTCGCCGGTGGCTTGGCTGCAGACCCACTGGCGGGAGTCGCCGAACAGGTGGCGGTCGAAGAACCCGATCTCACGGTCATAGTTGCGGGATTTCTTGTCCCAGTACCGGTTCCAGCGTGCGCTTCGATCATCTGATGTAGCCATGGTTCACCTCGCGTCGCCGGTCAGGCGTTGCGGAGCGTCCAATATGGGCTGCCGTCTGCCGACAGTCTCACAGTAGTCGCGTGGGCCTGGCCGTGGGCGTCGTTCCCCTACCACCCGAACTTCGGCTCTAATCGAGACCACCTGCACCAGCAACGAGCAGGTCGGGGTCATCGCGTGATGACCGTGGCGCGACACTGGACATCAGAATGAATCAGGCTGTCCGAGTACAGATGTGGCTGGCCACCAGCGTTGCGGGTTGCCCACAAGGATGGCACCGGCCTGGCACTGCACCTCCACCCCACCGAGCCACCGAGGAGACACAGACGTCGGGTCCCAACCCCACCTCGAAGCATCGCCGCTAGTCGGTTATAATCGTCATATGGCGATGAATGAGTCGGATGCCTGCCTCGTCGGCAGTACCTCAGGGACCTCCTCCAATCTGGATGCCGCGGTGGCGCTGTTTCACAGCCTCTCCGATGGCGCCCGGCTGGCGACCGTGCGCCGGCTGGCCGACGGGGAAGCCCGGGTGGTCGACCTGGTCGGTGAGCTGGGGTTGGCGCAATCCACCGTCTCGGCCCATGTGGCGTGCCTGCGGGACTGCGGACTGGTCACCGGGCGCCCCGAAGGACGACAGGTGTTCTACTCGCTGACGCGCCCCGAACTGCTCGACCTGCTCGCCTCAGCGGAGACGCTGCTGGCCGCCACGGGCAGCGCGGTGGCGCTGTGCCCCAACTACGGAACCCGCTCCCGCACGGGCGCGGCGACCTCCACGAAGCAGGCCCGGCGATGAGCGACGCATGCGGCTGCGGCAACGACGAACCCCGCTCCGACGAGCAGGAGCGTGAACCCGAGCGGCTCTGGCAGATCAAAGAACTGCAGTTCGCCGCTATTTCGGGGGTGTTCCTGCTGGCAGCGCTGATCGCTGGATTCCTCGGCGCCACCGAGCCGATCGTCCTCACGCTGCAAGCGGTGGCGCTGCTGGCCGGTGCCTATACCTTCGTGCCGTCCACCCTGACGCGGCTGGCCAAGGGCAAGATCGGGGTCGGCACCCTGATGACCATCGCCGCGGTGGGCGCAGTGATCCTCGGCGAGGTGGGCGAGGCCGCCATGCTGGCCTTCCTGTTCTCCATCAGCGAGGGACTGGAGGAGTACTCGCTGGCGCGCACTCGCCGCGGACTGCGCGCGCTGTTGTCGCTGGTGCCCGATGAGGCCACCGTGCTGCGTGACGGCACCGAAATTGTCGTCGCACCAACCGAATTGCGGATCGGCGACCGGATGCTGGTCAAGCCGGGTGAACGTGTCGCTACCGACGGCATCATCGGGCAAGGCCGCACCGCGCTCGACGTCTCGGCCATCACCGGCGAGTCGGTTCCCGTCGAAGCAGGGCCAGGCGATGAGGTGTTCGCCGGGTCGATCAACGGCACCGGCGTACTCGAGGTGGAGGTCACTACCACCGCCGAGGACAACTCGCTGGCCCGCATCGTGCGCATCGTGGAGGCCGAGCAGTCCCGCAAGGGCGCCTCCCAACGCTTGGCCGACCGCATCGCCAAACCGCTGGTGCCCGGGGTCATGATCGCCGCGGCACTGATCGCGGTGCTGGGCAGTGTGCTCGGTGACCCGGCTACCTGGATCGAACGTGCCCTGGTGGTGCTGGTCGCCGCCTCCCCGTGCGCCTTGGCAATCTCCGTGCCGGTCACCGTCGTGGCCGCGATCGGAGCCGCCAGCAAGCTGGGTGCATTGGTCAAGGGCGGCGCCGCGCTGGAAGCGCTGGGCAAGATCCGCGGCGTTGCACTGGACAAGACCGGCACACTCACCGCGAACCGGCCCACGGTTATCGAGGTGGCCACCACCAACGGTGCCACTGGCGAACAGGTGCTGGATCTGGCGGCAGCCCTGGAAGCGCGCAGCGAGCACCCGCTGGCCGCGGCGATCCTGGCCGCAGCCGACACCGTCATCCCCGCCACCGACGTCGAGGCCGTCACCGGTGCCGGCCTCACCGGGCATCGCAACGGGCACACCATCCGGCTCGGCCGGCCCGGCTGGCTCGACCCCGGCCCACTCGCCGGCGATGTCGCACGCATGCAGCAGGCCGGCGCCACCGCCGTCCTCGTCGAAGACAACGGACAGCTGATCGGGGCAATTGCAGTACGCGACGAGTTGCGCCCCGAGGCCGCCGAGGTGGTGGCCCAACTGCGCGGCGACGGCTACCACGTGGCGATGCTCACCGGCGACAACCAGGCCACCGCCGCGGCGTTGGCCCGCGATGTCCGGATCGACGCCGTGCACGCCGAGTTGCGCCCCGAGGACAAGGCCCGACTGATCGAACAGCTCCGGGCCCAGCGCCCCACGGCGATGGTGGGCGATGGCGTCAATGACGCTCCTGCCCTGGCCACTGCCGACCTGGGTATCGCAATGGGCGCGATGGGCACCGACGTGGCGATCGAAACCGCGGATGTGGCGTTGATGGGCGAAGACCTGCGCCACCTGCCGCAGGCGTTCACTCATGCGCGTCGGGCGCGCCGGATCATGCTGCAAAACGTCGGCCTGTCCCTGGGCCTGATTGTCGCGTTGATGCCGCTGGCCTTGTTCGGGATGCTCGGCCTAGCCGCCGTCGTGCTGGTCCACGAACTCGCCGAAATCGTGGTCATCGCCAACGGAGTACGGGCCGGACGCACCAAACCCCTAGCCACCGCGACAGTAGACCGGTCGGCCCGCCAAACCCGCGCGGCCTCGGTCGACGCACCGTCGTGACCCCCGGCCACCCCGGCCGGCAGGCCACCGTGATGCGGTCGCGCATCACCCTGGCCGCCACCGCGGTCCTCGTCGCAGGGATGGCCGCCCTACCGGGTGGCGCGCTGGCCAATGTGATCGACCGCACCGCCGATGCGATGGTCACCGACTACGTGCACACGGGCTGGTTTCCCACCTTCAACCTCGCTGACGCCTTCATCGTCACAGGCGCAGCCATACTCGTTGTGGCCAGTTGGCGCGCGAGCGGCACCGCAGACACCGGGATACGCGCATGATCCTGTCGTCCGTGCTACCCGCGATCGGCCTGTTCACCGTCACCAACATCGACGACATCATCGTGCTCTCAATGTTTTTCGCCCGCGGCGCGGGACAACGCGGGACAACGGCCCGAATCACCGCAGGTCAATACCTGGGATTTGTGGGCATTCTGGGCGCGGCGGTGCTCGTCACGGTGGGTGCCGGAGCGTTCCTTCCTCCACAAGTCATCCCCTACTTCGGACTCATACCGCTCGCGCTGGGGCTGTGGGCGGCCTGGCAAGCCTGGCGTGACAACGACGACGATGACGACGCGGCGAAGGTCGCGGGCAAAAACGTCGGCGTCTGGACGGTCGCTGCAGTCACCTTCGCCAACGGCGGGGACAACATCGGCGTCTACGTCCCCGTCTTCCTCAGCGTGGGACCCGCGGCCGTGGTGGCATACTGCATCGTCTTCCTCGCGCTCATCGCGGTCCTCGTCGTCGCCGCCAGATTCGTCGCCACCCGCCGGCCGATCGCCGAAATCCTCGAACGCTGGGAACACATCCTCTTCCCGATCGTCCTGATTGCCCTCGGCATCGTCATCCTGGTCAGTGGTCTCGCCGACTAAGGAGCAAGAAGCCCTTCTCTCGCACAGTTGACCGCCGAAAGACTTGTCGCCCAAAAGGGATCCATGCGTAGCGTCATGTGATCTATTGCCGTCATCGCACCCGTTATCGTCGCTGCAGCCCACGTTCACGGGCTACACCACCGGCGACGAGTCCATGCCCAAGGCGGCACCTTCCACTTCGCCCCCGGTTAACCGCGTTTGTATCTATCAAATCGGTGGCCAAATGAAGCGCCGCGAACGGCCTCGGCTGCCGGAGACAGTGCGATCTAGTCCAGGAGTCGGCCGCTGATGAGGCGCAGCTGTGGATAGGCGTTGGCGACGGGCAGCACAGTGCCCCCGGGGTGTGCTGTGAGCCAGTCGTCGGCTGCTTGGGGGTTCGCAAAGAAACGGCCGGGGTCGCAGATGGTCGCACGCACTGCGGCGGAGTCCATAGTCTGGGAACCAGGAATCGAGATCACCGCGGTAGAGGGCGAGAGGTCGGTAACACCGGACCGCGGGTCAACCGTGAAGCTGACAACGATATCGGTTGTCGGGCAGCGGGATTCGATTTGCGCGCGGCGATCGAGGATCACCGGAAACAGCAGGGTGTCGGCGGCACACCACGTATAGAGGTGCTGCCCGTCGACGATGTAAACATGCGGGCTCGGGTTGAGAGTCAATCCCCACCCGATGATGCGGTGATGGTCGTCGTACTCGATATCACGGCCTGCGGGAGCAGTGGTGAGGTCGGCTCTATCGACGCCGGCGGCCGCACAGAGATCGGCGACCGTGACGGGACCGCCGCCGGCGAGCAGGCGCACGGCGGTGCGCATGAGGTGCCGTCCAGTCTTCTGGTCGGTGTCCCTTGAGACGCTGTCGGCGCCTGGGTCTGCGCACATCAGCGGCTCCTTCCGTGCCGCATCCCGGAGGTGATCGGCTGAATTGGCGCGCAATGCGGTCAAGAGACGCTCGGGTGTCGGCAGGTCGAGCCGGCAGGCGTCTGCAGCCAGGACCGTAGCTGCGGGGCACATCACATCGGCACCGTCGACGAGGACTGTTGGCGAGGGGTAGCGGCCCACTCTCTCGATGATCGGCAAGTCCAGAGCCATGCTGCTCAGGCAGTCGGTGACCAGCTGCCGGGCGGACGCGGCATGAGGACAGTCGGGTGCAGTGAGCAGTTCGATGCGCATGTGTTCAGTCTCCGGTGGCCGAATGTGGTGTGGTGGCGGCGATGTGAATGTCGTGCAGGATCGGGCACTCCCGCTGGAGTCGAGGCTGATCGCAGGTTTCGACGAGCCGGCCGAGCGCATTGCGCATACCGGCCAGCTCATCGATCCGACGCTGCAGGTCGCCGATACGCGCATAGGCCATCGCTTTGGCATCGTCACACGAGGCCGGCCCTCCGCCGGCCAGGTGCAGCAGTTCCTCGATGTCATCGAGCGTGAATCCCAATTGTTGGGCGCGTTTGACGAACCGCACGACCCGTACCGCGTCCGCGGAATAGCATCGGTATCCCGACCCGGTCCGCTGCGGTGAGGGTAGCAAGCCACGGCGTTCGTAGTAGCGCAAGGTTTGGGCATTGACGTGCGCCGCCGCAGCGACCTCACTGGTTCTCACCCCACCAGCATGAACCCTGTACCCAACTATCGGGTCAACTATCGGGTCAAGCCGACGTAGGTATTCTCCACATAGTTGCAGCCGTTTATTTGCGAACGCAACGAGCTCGCACGCACAGCCATCACTGATGGCGCGAGATTCTAGGAACGGCAACACTGTTGATGAACATCGCATTGCACATCCTTGCAATCCAAGTTGGTGGATCTGTCAACTTCCGCCATCTCAAATACCTATCCGCCATCCTCTCACCTGCACGTTCTCACGCAGGTGGCGTGCAAGGCCCATCCAGATGGCGGAGCCCGAAACTGCTGGGGGTCTGCTGCCATCGGCTAGGTGTGTGAAAGGTATTGTCACTGCGACTGTGAGCGACACGTTGGCCGTCGTGCTGCCCCCCTCATCCGGACTCGGGCCTGTCGTTCGGCCGACGAGCCCGAATTGGGATGGTCAACCTCTGACAGTTGTCGATGGTTGGACGTTGTCGACGATTAACGAGGCTTGCATTCCGTACCTAGGTACGGGTTTATCGTCGGTGTATGGCGATCGAAGATGGCTCGGATTGGGTGCCCCAATCGTGCTCGCTGCCGTCCGCGGAGAGGCCATTGCGGGTGGCTGAGTTTGACCGGTTGTTTGGTGAATCGGCGGTGCGGTCAACGCGGGTGACCACCACGCGGCTCGACGTGGAGCTGGACGCCGCGGCGCAGCATCGCGCGCGGGATCTGGCCGCGCGGGAGTCGGAGTGCTGCTCGTACTTCACGTTTACTTTTGAGACAGTGGGGCCGAATGTGGTGATGCGCATTGAGGTTCCACCGTCGCAGAGCGCTGTGCTGGATGCTCTGGCTGGCCGCGTCGACGTGGCGACCCGAGGTGGCGTCACGTGAGTGAGACAGGACTGCGCAGCGGTCAGCTGGCTGGCGCGGCGGGTGTGAATGTTGAGACGCTGCGGTATTACGAGCGCCGGGGTCTGTTGGCCAAGCCGCAGAGGTCGTTGGGTGGGCACCGGTTGTATCCGGCGCAGACGGTGACGATGCTGCGGGTGATCAAGACGGCGCAGCGTCTGGGGTTCACGCTCGATGAGGTGGCGGACTTGTTGGCCGCGACGCGGGTGGGTGCCCGCTCGGATGCGGGGTTGCGGGCCCGGGCGCAGACCAAGCTGGCCGAGATCGACCAGAAGCTCGCCGAGCTCGCCGCGGTGCGCGACACATTGCGCTCGGCGCTGGAAGCAGGCTGTGATGATCTGCTCGCGTGCGCGGAAAGCCCGTGTTGCCCACTGCCGTTCACCACTGATTTCGACGCGAGCTGAAGGGTCTGCGCGGTGGCTGCTGCGGATAGGCGCTCCAGTAGACGGTGGTGGACCCTGATCGGTGCCGGAACGTTGATCTGTGCGAGTTGCTGCCTGCTGGTGCCTCTACTGGCAGCAGCAGGGATCGCTGGCAGCGCAGCGCTGCTGATAAGCGCCGGGCGGCTGGAGACGATCGGATTCGCATTGGTCGCACTCGGCGTGGCTGGGTTCGTGCTGATGAGGATCCGGGCCAGACGCTCCCAAGACCTCGCCTGTTCGCCGGCTGACGACGGTCCGGGGTGCGGATGCATGCCGTCGGATCCGACCCTGCCTGAGATCCCGTCGAAACCAAGCGGTTCATAGGACTGCGAGGCTTGAGGTAGGTTCCTCGGCCCTCGGCCCTCGGCCCGACCGAGTGTGGTTGGGCCGCAACCGGATTTGTGTTATCCGGTCAGTCAATTCTGTGCGGGAGTATGCCCGCCCAAACGGTGTGGAGGTTTGTCATGCGCGTGTCAGGGTGCATTGCGGTAGCGGCGGCCGTCGCCGTCGCGTTGGCGGGGTGCGCCGGCAGCGGCGCCCAGCAGGCACAGTCGCAGGCCGCGGTGACGTCGGCGGCACCCTCGGGGATGCAGCCCGATGCGGTCGGGCGGGCGGTGCCCGAGCAGCTGAGGTTCACCAGCGCGCTGGTCGACGGGATCAGCTTCGAGGGGTCGTCGTTGGCGGGCAAGGACGCGGTGTTGTGGTTCTGGGCGCCGTGGTGCGGGGAATGTCGCCGCGAGGCCCCGCATGTGGCCGCGGTGCAGAAGGCCACCGGCGACAAGGTCGTGGTAATGGGGGTGGCCGGCCGCGGCGACAACGCCGGTATGCGCTCGTTCATCGACGCCACCGGGGTGGGCGGGTTCGCTCATATCGTCGACACCGACGGGACGGTGTGGCAGCGCTTCGGGGTGGTCCAGCAACCCGCGTACGCCTTCATCGATCACACCGGGGCGGTGACGGTGGTGCGCGGCTCGCTGGGCGAAGACGAGCTCGCGGCCCGTGTCGATGCGCTGAGTAGCTCCTAGGTCGGTGATGGATACTCTGGGTTTCGCGTTGGCGGCCGGTGCGCTGGCTGCGGTCAATCCGTGCGGATTCGCCATGCTGCCTGCGTATTTGGCGTTGTTCATCGCCGGTGACCAGCCGCCGTTGGGACTGGGGAGTGCTTTGGTCGCAGTACGTCGCGCTCTGGCGGCGACGGCGGCGATGACGACCGGGTTTCTGGCCACGTTTGTCACCGCTGGGCTGGTTTTGTCCCCGGTCGCGGCGACCCTGCAGCGATGGGCGCCGGCACTGACCGTGGTGATCGGGGTCGGGCTGGCGGTGATGGGTCTGCTGATGGTCACCGGCCGGGAGCTGACGCTACCGTTGCCGAAACCTGGATCTGCGTTCAATCCGGCCGCGGGCCTGGGCCCAATGGCGCTCTATGGGGTGGTGTATGCGGTGGCGTCGCTGGGCTGCACGATCGGCCCGTTTCTCGTAGTGACCGCCACAACATTCACCTCCGGCAACATCCCCGCCGGGATCGGTGCGTACGGTGCCTACGCGATCGGGATGGGCCTGGTGGTCGGGGTGGCCTCGATCAGCGTCGCGCTGGCCCGCCAGTCGGCCACCCAGCGGCTGCGCCGACTCCTGCCCTATGCCGCACGGGCCGCCGGCACCTTGCTGCTACTGGCCGGCGGCTATGTCAGCTGGTACGGCATCTATGAGCTGCGGATCTTCGCCGGCGCGCGGGTCAATGATCCGATCATCAACGCCGCCGCCCGAATCCAAGCCACCATCGCATCGCTAATCGGCTCGGCCGGTCCCCCCGCTCTCGCCGGCATTCTGGCCGTCATCCTGGTGACCGCGGGCACGGCTGTCCTTGTCGGCAGAGCCTGTCGCCGTCGCCGATCACTCACCAACGACTCGGCTGACCACTCCGCCACCAGCCAGTAGTGCTTGTTCATGGGGCTTGGCCCTGTAGTGGGGTTGAAGGTTTAGGCTGCCCGCTGTGAGTCGGATGCGGATCTCTCAGCTCGCAAAGCGCAGCGGCGTGCCAGCCAGCACGCTGCGGTTTTACGAGACGCTGGGTCTGTTGGCGGCGCAGCGCACTGATTCTGGGTACCGGATCTATGACGAGGCCACCGTCGAGCGGTTGGCGTTCATCCGCGCCGCCAAACGGGTCGGCCTGCCGTTGGAGGAAATCGGCGAGCTACTCACGGTGTGGGATCAGGGCGCGTGTGTTGATGTGCGGACCCGGCTGCGCCCGATGATGACCGCACGGCTCGACGAAGTCACTTCCCGGATCGGCGAGCTGCGTGCCTTCGCCGATGTCCTCACCGACGCGCTCGATCACCTCGATGCCCTGCCCGACCGCGCCACCCCATGCGACGCATCTTGCAGTTTCCTGAAATCACCCGCGCGACAGGAACATCGGTGATCTACGTTATCGCCGCACCGTGTGTGGATGTCAAAGATAAAGCTTGCATCGAAGAATGTCCGGTCGACTGCATCTACGAGGGCACCCGGATGCTCTACATCCACCCCGACGAATGTGTGGACTGCGGGGCATGTGAACCTGTCTGCCCGGCCGAGGCCATCTTCTACGAAGACGACCTGCCCGACCACTGGGCCCATTACGCCACGATCAGCGCCGAATTCTTCGCCGACCTCGGCTCACCCGGCGGCGCTACCAAGACCGGCGCCCAGGCCTTCGACCACCCGATGGTAGCGGCGCTGCCTGCCACCAATACCTAACCACCGCAACAGATCCAGCGTGGTGCCGGCTATCTCCCGTGCCCGGTGCATGCTGAGGAAGGACGTAACGTCTTGTCGTCACCGCTGACCGAGTGGCTCGAACGCCACCAGATCCCCATCTACCTGGCCGGGCTGGCCGCCGGGGCTGCAGTCGGGGCAGCCTGGCCCGCCGGCGAGCATGCGTGGGAGGCCGCCATCTACCCGGTACTCGGCGCCCTGCTGTACGCGACGTTTCTGCAGGTTCCGTTCACCAAACTGACCGCGGCGTTTCGTGAAGTCCGGTTTCTAGCCGCGGTCCTGGGCGTCAACTTCATCGTGGTGCCACTTGTGGTCGCCGCCCTGACCACCTTTGTGTCCATGCCCCAAGCGGTGCTGCTGGGTGTGCTGCTGACCTTGCTGACACCGTGCATCGACTACGTCATCGTGTTCTGCGGCCTAGCAGGCGGCGACAACCAACGCCTGCTGGCCGCCGCGCCGCTGCTCATGCTGATCCAGATGCTTGCATTGCCGCTGCTGTTGTGGCTGTTCGTCGGTCCCGAACTCGCCGACATCGTCGACGTCGGCCCCTTCCTGGAAGCCTTCCTCATCCTCATCGTGGCGCCCCTGCTGTTGGCCTGGGCCACCGAAGGGCTTGCAATGCGCCACCGCAGCGGACAAGTGATCTCCTCGGCGATGGCCGCGGCGATGGTGCCACTGATGACAGCCACGCTGTTCGTGGTGGTCGCCAGCCAATTCCCCAAGATCAGCCACCAGGTCGACCAAGTTCTCAAAGTGGTCCCGATCTACGCCGCGTTCCTGCTCATCATGGCGCTGCTCGGGTTGGCAGTGGTGCGACTGCTCCGGTTCGACAGCGGACGTGGTCGGGCCCTGATCTTCAGCGGCGCCACCCGCAACTCCCTGGTCGTACTCCCGCTAGCACTGGCACTACCAGCCGCCTACGCGACCACCCCCGCCATCGTGGTCACCCAAACTCTCGTCGAACTGCTCGGCATGATCATCTACGTTCGCGTCGTCCCAAAGCTGATTCTCACTCATCCCGCGGATGGGTAGTGTCTGGCATTCTCACGCGGAAAACACCTTTGGCCATGAGTGACGCCAGTTGTGGCATTGATCGTTGAATCGCTCTGAATCTTCAGTTGTCTTTGCGAGGATCGAACCATCGATTCCGGCCTCCATGAAGAGGCGAAGCGTCAGCATCCAGTGCAGCGACTGGTTCAGTGCGTGCATGCGGCGGATCTGGTCGACGCTGAGCCCGTTCTGCCCGAGACCGTGCGCCAGAGCGATGCGTTGGTTGACGACCTGCTCTTTCCAACGGCTCAAGCGTCCGATGCAGGCGGGGACAGCTTCAGCGACCGGCTCAGCGAGAGCTTTGACTCGTTGGGGATAGCTGTATTCGTGCCAGTACTGGCGTAGAGCTGTTGAAAGAGATTGAGAGACCTCTGTCGGCATGTTCGAAGCTTCAACCGCCTCCAGCGAGTTGTCGATCTGCTCGACGCTGAATCGTCGTGCATCTGGATCGAGTGTCCGGTGCAGAGCCTCTACAGCGGTCGCCAGAGACAGCGCATCTGCTTCTACAGTCGGATATTCGTTTCGGATGACGGCGGCAAGGATCTGAGGCACGGGTGTCGTGCGTTGGTGTAGATCGAACCATCGCGGAAGGAACTCGAGTCCGACGTGCGGTCGGGTGAATAGCAGTTCGCCGGCGGTCTCGGGGCCGGCCGGATCGATCTGGTAGCCGTGTACCGAGCACCAGGTATCGGCCCAAACGTCCAGCGACCGTATGACGCACGGCTTGCCGGACAACAGCGTCATGAGGTCGGCGAGGGGGCGCAGGACTCTCATTGCGATGTCCGGAAGGCTCCAACCCTGAAAGAGCTCGATCTCGAGCTGACTGGTCGTGGTGACATGGAGCCCGCGCAAGTCAGGAGGACTGTGCCGTGCTGATGGTGCGAGGGTGAGATAGCCTGCGCCATTGGCGAGTTCGGCATCAAGTGATTTGTTTCGTACATTCATGTGCCAGTCGAGCTTGAGCGGGTCACGCGGATAGACCGTGGTAGCGAGTGCGGGAAGTCTGGCCCACTCGGCGAGGTTTGTGACATCGGGCCGAACACCGCAAAGGGGCGTGTCTGGATCGGGCAGATGTTGGCCCGCGACACACCACGTGGCTTTGAGCCCTTGTCTAGACGGACCGGCGTTTTTGCCGGCAAAGAATAGGCCGGCCAGTTGTGTTTGGTGCGTGGTTTGTGCGTCCCAGAGGGTGACCTTTCGCGGTTTCATCGGGATCGAACCGAGGACGACCATGTCGTCAGGTTGATCGCTGAGCTTCACGGCCGCCTTACCTGGCCCGGTGTTCCTGATCAAGAACATTGGCGTGATCTCCGGGCTGACCTCTAGGCGAACATCAGTGCCATCGACGCTGAGCATCCCCGACACCGGAGAATCGTCGGCATCGGGCAACCAGAATTTACCTAGTGATTGAGCTGTCTTGGAAGGGAATTCAGCGTTGGTCACCTGTGAATCTCGCTTCTTCTTGGTTAGGTTCAACGGTCCGCTGCTCTGGGGTTGCGCCACTGGTGACGTTGACTGAGCCTGGCATGATCTTGTCTCGCAGGCTTGCCGCCCTCCGAGTCGGCGGGACGGACGGATCCTCCCCTGGTGCGCGTTGACTGAAGGCATTGACCATTTCGTGCCCTAGTTCCGGCCAGGCGAAAGCCGCCATCTTCCAGCAGTTGTTGAAGCCGCGTCGTTGGAAGCTGATAGCTGCGGGCCGGTAAATCTTTCTGACTGGTGGTGATTCGAAGGAGATGTTGTATTCGAAGCCGCCGATCTGGATGTAACCGCCAAGAATCTCGCTTTCAACGTTTGCCGGTCGTACCCGCACCGAGTTCCCTTTGATCCAGTAGTCCGCGTCTCGGTCGAGCATCACATACATGCCCCGGTGCTTCGGCCATTGGGCTCCCCGCCATAGGATTTCGGTCAGTGTCGCGGTGGTCACCCCGAGACGAAATCGGTAGGCGACGTGCCCGTTGACCGTGAGGGCGCCGGACTCGATCGCTCCCCAGAGAACTTTGAGTAGCCACAGTTCAAAGTACGGTCCGCTGATCAGTGTGAAGCCGTTTGGGAAATGCGGCGGCATTCCGGTATGCCAGTTCATGTCGAGCAGATCGTCTCGCAGGTGGGTGAAGAATTCCGCCGCGACCTTGTCCAGAGGCGACAGGGCCCGGTTGTGTCGACTGCACAGGATCTTCGATGACATCGAGTTGATACCGATGGTTTTCCGTTTCGGCGTTTTTCCTTGCCAGGCCGCACCTTCGACGGCGATAACTTTCTTGTCGTTGGATACGCGTTCAAGCAGGTCGTCGCTGATCCAATGCTCGCGGGTGAGTTGCTCATCGCAGTCCTGGCTGCTGCGGGCGTAGCAGCCAGGGTTGCCGTACTCGGTGCGCGGCCCAGTGATGAGAGCTGGCGGACGTTCTGCGACCCATGTGTCGTCGGTGGCTCGATGGCAGTGCTGAGCTTGCAGCCCTGAACCACATGGGCAGTCATGCTCGGGGGCGGGGCCGTAAAAGGGGTTGAACGCAACGTCAGGGTCGTGCACGACCTCTAGGAGTTCTCTCATCGGCGGCGCAGCCCTCTGGCGTGCGAAGACCGCGTTTTCAGCCTTGCGAACGCACACCGAAAGTGACGATAAGACGTCGACCTAACATGGACTCAGAAGATCGCAGTACCAGGCCGCGCGATCTGCCCATCGGCAGCCGAAACGCCTAGTCGGCCGGACCACAAGAATGCTTACTAGCGCTATCGCATCGCCTGCATGGAGCAGTTCAGCTCCTGTCGAGATGTGAATTCGGCGCGGGTGACTGTTTGCAATTCGGCGTTGCAGTCTCTGTCACGACAAGGGTTCATGCCGCCGGCTCGCGGGCACACTCACACGCCTGCGCAAATGGCGTGTAGCGAGTTGCCGGAACTCGGCCTCACCGAGCTGTCCTTTGCAGAAGGCGATTTCGATGTCGTCCCAACTGCCCGCCTTGTACGCATCAGTAGCAACGCCTCCAACGGATGCCGGGGCGCCGAAGGAGTACTGACGATTCAAGAGCTGGTTCATCATCTCGTCCCCATCGATCAGCCCTGCGACGTGTCGGTCGATGATCTCAGCAGGCGCCTGTTCAAGTTGTGAAGGATCGTCGGTGAACCGACGCAAGATACGTTGCACCGCCGGCACCGAGTAAACGCCGACGATGTCGCTGATTTGCGTGTGAGTCAGCCCACTATCGGTGGCAGCCTGGTAGATCGCGCGGTCGAGTTCACGTTTCTGCACCCGGTAGAGTGCGGCGTTGGCCGCTGACCGCGCTCACTGAAATTCCCCACTGACGCTCATCGAAAATCCCCACCTGTGTGGCTCCGCCGAGAAGGGCGGGCCTCCCTCGATGCTGCTGGTGTCTGACGCCAGTAGCTCCAGTCGAAGGAGGCCCGCTTTCTCATGCTCACATGGGAGGACGACATGGAAGTACACGCCCTGCGTAAACGCGGTTGGACGATCTCAGCGATCGCCCGCCACACCGGTTTCGACCGCAAAACGGTCCGCAAGTACCTGGCCGGTGACGGCCAACCCGGGGTCCGTGCCCGGCCCGGCCCTGATCCGTTCGTACCGTTCGTCGACTACGTCACCGCGAGGCTGATTGATGATCCACACTTGTGGGCACGCACCCTCTACGACGAGCTCGAAGACCTGGGATTCGGGCTGTCCTATCCGAGCCTGACCCGCAACATCCGTGCTCGCAATCTGCGCCCGACGTGTGAGGCCTGCCGCACCGCCACCGACCGACCCAACGCCATCATCGTGCACCCACCAGGTGAGGAAACCCAGTGGGACTGGCTGGAATTGCCCAACCCACCCGCTTCGTGGGGCTGGGGCAAGAAAGCCTTCCTGCTGGTCGGATCGCTGGCGCATTCGGGAAAGTGGCGGGCAGTGCTGTCACCGTCGACGGACCAACCGCACCTCGTGGCCGCCATCGACCGCATCGTGCGTGGTCTGGGCGGGCTGACCCGCATTTGGCGGTTCGACCGGATGGCCACCGTCTGCGATCCAGGCTCAGGACGGGTGACCGCCTCGTTCGCCGGGGTCGCCAAGCACTACGGAGTCTCGGTGGCGATCTGTCCGCCGCGGCGCGGGAACCGCAAGGGCGTTGTGGAGAAGATCAATCACACTGCTGCACAACGCTGGTGGCGCACCCTGGCTGACGAACTGACGGTCGAACAGGCGCAGACGGACGTGGATCGCTTCGCCCGGCTGCGTGGCGACACCCGGATCCGTGCCACCGCCGACGGGCGATCCTCGGTGGCCGCGGTCGCCAAGGCCGAACCACTGCACCCGGTGCCGCCCACTGCCTATCCGGTGATCGTGTCGGAGACCCGGACCGCCTCGCGCCAAGCGTTGGTGTCCTACCGCGGCAACCGGTACTCGGTGCCTCCGGAGCTGGCTGCCGCGCAGGTGAGGGTCAGCCACCCGGTCGGTGGTGAGTATCTCGATATCGCCACCACGAGCGGGATCGTGATCGCGCGCCACCGCATAGCTGCCGATGGGTTGGGGGCGATGGTCCGCGACAGCGGCCACGTCATCGCCCTGGATAACGCCGCAATGGCCACCGCGAACACGGGCAAACCGCACCGCCGCAAGGAACGCATACCACCTGGACCGGCCGCCAGAACCGCTGCCGCCGAACTCCTTGCACGCCGCGATACCACCGCCAATATGGCCGAATCTGCGACGCCATCAACTGATCCCACTGTCATCGATTTGTCCGTCTACGAGCGGGCCGCCCAGAAAAGGACCCTGCAATGACCCCCACCGCCCGCACCCCGAAAACCACCGTCCGAACCACCGATGCCCCGACGCCGGCGGCTGCGGCGAGCCGCTATCAGCAGCTGCGGTCGCACCTGGCCGAGCTCAAACTCACCGCTGCCGCCGAAGCACTGCCATCGGTGCTCGATCAGGCCACCGCGGAGGGTCTGTCGCTCACGGTGGCCTTGGAGCGGCTGCTGGCTGTGGAGGTCGATGCCAGCACCGCCCGTCGGCTGGCGGGTCGGCTACGGTTCGCCAGCCTGCCCACCCCGGCCACCCTCGCCGATTTCGATGTCGATGCCGCCGCCGGCATCGACCGCGCTCTGATCGACGAACTGGGAACCTGCCGCTATCTCGAATCGGCGACCAACGTTCTACTGATCGGCCCACCGGGGACAGGCAAGACGCATCTGTCAGTCGGATTAGCAAGGGCTGCAGCCCATGCCGGGTATCGCACCTACTTCACCACCGCCGCCGATCTGGCCGCCCGGTGCCATCGGGCTGCGATCGAGGGACGCTGGGCCACCACCATGCGCTTCTACGCCGGACCGACCCTTCTGGTGATCGATGAGCTGGGCTACCTGCCTCTGCCTGCTGAGGCGGCGTCGGCACTGTTTCAGGTTGTGTCCCAACGGTATTTGAAGACCAGCATCGTGATCACCACCAACCGCGGGGTCGGCGCCTGGGGCGAAATCCTCGGCGACACCACCGTGGCCGCCGCCATGCTCGACCGACTCCTGCACCGCTCAGTGGTCATCAACCTCGACGGCGAGTCCTACCGACTACGAGACCACCACGCCGCAGCCGACACCCTACGACGAGCCGCCACCGGAACCCGCCAACCACTACACTGACCGATGCTCACAGGTGGGGAATTTCAAGGAGCACAGCTGGGGATTTTCGACGAGCGCGATCACCGCCAGCCGAGTCAGCGCCGTCTCACTCATCCCCCGAATCACTCCAGGGTCCTATGCGCATCACAGGATGCGGTCTGCCACAGTCAAGCGCAGTGGACATCTCGCTATCCGGCTCGCCGATATCCGGGCCGACACTGATGAGCCTCAGCAGTCGGGGAACCGTGATGCCCCTGAGCGCGGCCTCGGCTTCGAGAGCACTCTTTTCCTGCGGGAGCAGGCGTACCTTGACCTGTTCCGTCAGGCGGCGATTCTCAGAATTGGACACAACCCCTCCTCAACCCACAGGAGTCCAGCGTCTCGGCGAGCAACTCAGCTAATGGTACTACTAGTAGTGCATACAGTTGCGGTGCTTACGGGATTGGGGCACGCCTGCTACCGACTTCACTGGATCTTCCAGGACCACCCTGGCAGCGCTTCAAGTTGGGAGACTCTGGTGGATGGCATGCGGCCGCGGTCGTGTGCGTCTCGTTGGGCGCGTGCCCAGTCACCGACGGGATAGTCGTCGTAGGTGTGTCCGCGGGGCGGATTGGCGTGGCCGTTCTGATCGCTGTAGCGGCGAAGTGCGTCAAATCCGCGCTGCCACTGAGCATCTAGGGGTGACCATTGCCATCCTGGCAGTGACTCCAGTGCTGCAGCTTGCTGTTCGGGTAGGGTGCCTTGCCGGTACTGATAGCGCTTGCCGGTCACCCATGCGCCGAGCCGGAATCCGTCGATGACGGTGTGTTGACTGGGCGAGGCATGCCCGTTTGCGGCCGCAAAGCTGGTGAGTGCCTCGAAACCAACGGTCCACTGCTCGCGTTGGCGGCCCCAGCTGAAGCCGCGCAATGCCTCGAGTGTGGCGATCCGCTCCTGCGGCAAAGTGCCGGCACGGAAGTCTTCTCGGCAGCGGTGGAGCCATTGTCCTAACGGGTACCCGTCAAGCTCGGCATCTTGCTGCACGTCGTCGAGACTTCGGTGGAGTTTGATGTAGCGTTTGGCGGCCAGTATCCCTTGCTTCCAACGTGTTTCGTCCTGATCCCATGTCCAGCCCGGCAGTTTGTCCAGGAGGGTGATCTGGACCAGAGACAGCTGGCCGCTGAGCTGGGCGCTGCGTTGCGCCGCCGCCCAGGCCTGGATCTCGACGCCGTCGATGACGGTCGCCTCGAAGCCAATGATGCTGCGGTGCTTGCGCGCGTAGGCCTGCACGGTGTCGTAAGCGTGGCGCCAGCTGTCGGGGCGCGAGGGTCCCCACTGCCAGCCTTCAATGCGTTCGAGCGCCTTGACACGTTTGGCGTCCAGCGCGCCGTTCCAGTAGTCGTTTCTGCACTGAACAACCCATTTGCCGAGGTCAACGCCAAATGCCCGGACACCTCGCGCGACGTCGGTGGTTCCGCGCGCATCGCGATAGGCCTTCAACGCTTGCAGGGACCGTGTCCACTGGTCGGCCTCGGAGTTGGTGTCGGTGGAACTCACGTGTAGATCGAGGGGGCCAGCCGGTATCCGGCACCACGGATGGTGCGGATGAACTCTCCGTGTTCAGCGTCGACGCCGAGTTTGTCGCGCAGCCGTTTGACGTGCACGGCCACGGTGTTGGTGTCAGAGACACGCCCCCACACGGCGTCACTGATTTCTTCGGAACTGACGACTCGGCCACGCTGCTTGATCAAGAAGATCAGCAGTTCCAGTTCACGCTGGGTGAGTTGGACTTCGCGGCCACGAACCCGGGTTTCGTAACCATCGGGATCCACATGGATGGGTCCGGCGAAGAACGTGGCCGGCTCGTCGGGGCGCTTGTCACCGCTGAGCGCGAATGGGGCGATCGCGGTGATGTCATAGGGCCGGGCGATGACCGCCGAGGCACCGGCTACGAGGACCTGGCGGGCCACGTCGTCATCTTCGGGCGCCGAGCCAACCAGGATCGGTAGGGACCACCGGCCACGCACTGCTGCGGCGATGGTGGCCGCGTCGACGATCTCGGTGCGGGCCTGCAGCACCAGCGCGTTGGGCGGTCCGGCACCGACTGTCAGCAGCGCTTCAGCGCCATCGCTGCACCACACGGTGTCGATTCCGGTGCGTGCGGCGTCCTCCATCAACTGTTCGGCGATGATTGCATCGGTGTCGACGAGCAACAGACTGCCGCGCGCAGGCCCCACGGCAGCACGAAATGCTGGCCGCGTGAACTCGTCGGCACGGCGTACCTCGATCGTCAAATCGTGTACCCCACTCTTCTTCTCACGCGCTCGCAAAACCCCCGTGCGTGATGCGCATCCCGCCGACTATTAGCCAAATCGGCCGGAGATGTAGTCCTCGGTCGCCTTCTTGCCTGGATTGGAGAACATCTTCTCGGTGTCGTCGATCTCGATAAGCATGCCGGGCTTTCCGGTGGCCTCGAGGTTGAAGAACGCGGTCTGATCACTGACACGGGCGGCCTGCTGCATGTTGTGGGTGACGATGACGATCGTGTAGTCCTGCTTGAGCGTGGAGATCAGATCTTCGATGGCCAGCGTCGAGATCGGGTCGAGCGCCGAGCAGGGCTCATCCATCAACAGCACATCGGGCTGCACGGCGATGGCACGGGCGATGCACAACCGCTGCTGCTGACCACCCGACAGACCACCGCCGGGCCTATCCAGGCGGTCCTTGACCTCGGTCCACAGGTTCGCGCCGCGCAGTGAACGCTCGGCCACCTCGTCGAGGGTCTTCTTGCTGCGCACACCCTGCAGCTTCAGCCCGGCCACCACGTTGTCACGAATCGACATGGTGGGGAACGGGTTCGGACGCTGGAACACCATTCCGATGGTCTTGCGCACGCCCACCGGGTCCACCCCGGCGCCGTAGATGTCCTCACCGTCGAGCAGCACCGAGCCCTCGACACGGGCGCCAGGTGTTACCTCGTGCATGCGGTTCAGCGACCTCAGCACCGTGGACTTGCCGCAGCCCGACGGGCCGATGAACGCGGTCACGCTGCGCGGCTGCACCGACAAACCCACGTCGGCCACGGCGTGGAATGCGCCGTAGTAGATGTTGACGTCTTTGAGGTCAATACGTTTGGCCATGAGGAACGTTCCTTGCGGTTAGCGGTTGCGGGTGAGGAGGCGTGTCGCGATCGAGGCCAGGAACATCAGGATGCCCACCACGATGATCAGCGTCAACGCAGCACCCCAGACACGCATTTGCCCGGCGGGTTGGGGGTTGATCAGTTCGGTGTAGATGAGCAGCGGCAGCGATGCCATGTTGCCGTCGAGCACGTCGAAGTTGATGGATCTGGCGTATCCCACCAGGACCAGCACCGGGGCGGTCTCACCGATGACGCGGGCGATCGACAGCAGAATGCCGCTGATGATGCCGGGCAGCGCGGTGGGCAGCACGACGCGAGCGATGGTGACCCACTTGGGAATGCCCAATGCGAGGCTGGCTTCCCGGAGTTCGTCGGGCACCAGTTTGAGCATCTCCTCAGTGGAGCGCACCACCACCGGCAGCATCAGCAAGACCAGTGCCAGCGATACGGCGAAGGCACTTTGCGGGAATCCGAGGGTGGCGATCCACAACGCGAAGATGAACAGGGCAGCCACGATTGAGGGCACACCGGCCAAGACGTCGACCATGAAGGTGGTCACCCGAGCCAGCCGGGAGCGGCCGTACTCGACGAGGTAGATGCCAGCCATGATGCCCAGCGGGATCGCGATGATGGCAGCGATGCCGGCCTGCACCAGCGTTCCGTAGAGCGCGTGGTAGATGCCTCCGGCGAAGGATTCGGGCAGCACACCTTGCAGCGAGCGAGTCCACCAACCCGATTTGGTGACGCCCTGCCAGCCCCTCTCCACCACGATGTAGAGCACCCAGAACAACGGGATCAATGCGACCCCGAATGCTGCGACGAATAGCGAGGTCGCGATGTTGTTCTTGATGCGCCGACCGACGCTCACCGAGTGGAACGTCTGGCTCTTGACCGGGCTGTCGAATGCGGTGGTCATCCGTTGACCTTCCCTCCAGCAATGCCGCGGGCGGCCGCGTTGACCACGAAGGTCAGGGCGAACAGGACGAAACCGGCGGCAATGTAGGCGCCGGTAGGCAGTGGTGCACTGAATTCGGCTGCCGCCGAGGCAATTTTGGAGGCGAAGGTGTAGCCACCGTCAAACAACGACCAGCTACCCGGCTGTGCTGCCGAGCGCAGGATGATCAGTACCGCAACGGTTTCACCGAGCGCACGACCGAGGCCCAGCATTGAGGCGGCGATGACACCGCTGCGACCGTACGGCAGCACCGTCATACGTACCGTTTCCCATTTCGTGGCACCCAAAGCCTGGGCGGCTTCGATCCGGGAGATCGGGGTCTGGCGGAACACTTCCCGACTCACCGAGGTGATGATCGGCAGAATCATCACCGCCAGCACCACGCCGGCGGTGAAGATGGTGCCGCCGCCCGCCAGCGACACGTTTCCGGTCTCGAACAGGAACAGCCAGCCCAAGGATTTGTTGAGGAAACTGGCTACCGGCTCCAGCCAGGGAGCCAGGATGAAGATTCCCCATAGACCGAAGATGATCGAGGGCACCGCGGCGAGAAGGTCGACCAGCGCGCTGAACGGTCGGGACAGGCGTGCCGGTGCGTAGTGGGTGAGAAACAGTGCGATGCCCACCGCGACCGGCACAGCAAGTGCGAGCGCGAATACCGAGCTGAGCACAGTCACCATGAACAGGTCGCGGATGCCGAACCTCAAATTGTCGGCGTCGGCGGTGTTGAACTCGGTACTGGTGAAGAAGTTGGCGTGGTTGGCCCCGAGCGATGGAATGGCGCGGATCAGCAGGAAGATCGCAATGAGTGCGATCGCGATGACAATGGTCGACCCCGCCGCGACAGCTAGCGCCTTGAAGATACGGTCACCGAGCTGGCCGCTCCCCGCGCGGATCGCGCTCGTCTTTTTGGTGGCCTTGTCCGGATCAGGCATAGATGCAGTCTCTCCCCTTTCGGGGGCCGCCGGTGTAGACGGCCCCCGAAAGGTTCCCGAGATCTCTGGCTGTAAGGCCATCAGTGATTCCGATCAAGCGATCGCGTTGACAGCGGCAGACAGCTTCGATTCGAACGCAGCCGGCAGCGGGATGTACCCGTTGTCGGCCAGGCCTTCCTGACCCGCACCGATCGTCGACTGCAGGAATGCCTTGACGGCCTGGCCGGTGTCGGCGTCGGGGTACTTCGAGCAGACGATCTCGTAGGTGGCCAGCACGATCGGGTAGGCCCCGGTCTCGGTCGGCTTGTAGAACGAAACCGTGTCCAGCACGAGGTCGTTGCCTTCACCCTTGATCGTGGCGCCCGAGATGGTCTTGCCGACAGTCTCGGTGCTGATCTCGACCGGCTCCGGGCCCGCCGAGGTGACGATCTTGGCCGTCGACAGGCCCTGGGCCTGGGCGAAGGACCATTCGTTGTAGGTGATCGATCCCGGGGTGTTCTTGATGGCCGCCGAGGTGCCCTCGTTGCCCTTGGCACCCTCGCCAACTCCGCCGGCGAACGCCTTGCCCGCACCCTTGCCCCAGGCACCGTCAGACGCTGCGTCGAGGTACTTCTGGAAGTTGTCAGTGGTACCGGACTCATCGCTGCGGAACACGACGGTGATCGGCTGCGCGGGCAGCGTGGCCGACGGGTTGAGCGCCTTGATCGCCGGGTCGTCCCAGGTCTTGATGGTTCCGTTGAAGATCTTGGCGGCGGTGGGCCCGTCGAGCACCAGCCCGTCGACGCCCTCGAGGTTGTAGGTAACCGCGATCGGGCCGAACACCACCGGCAGGTTCCAGGCGGGCGATCCACACCGCTCGGCGGCCTTGTCGTACTCGCCCTTGTCCTTGCTCAGCGGGGAGTCAGAACCACCGATGTCGGTCTGCTTGCCGACGAACTCGCTCACACCGGCGCCGGAGCCGTTGGAGGTGTAGTTGAGGGTGTAGCCCGAGCAAGCCTGCTCGTAGGCGTTGACGAACCGGGTCATGGCGTTGGCCTGCGCAGTGGACCCGCTGGCCTTCAGCGACTTCTTGCCTGCGCAGTCGACACCTGACGATGAAGCCTCGCCGGCGGCCTTGGTCGCGCTAGAACCAGATTCTGCATTGTTGTCACTGCCACACGCCGAAAGCACCAGGCTGCCTGCGGCCATCAGGCTCAGCGCAGCACCGAAACGGTTGAGCTTCACGTAGCTCCTTATTAGAGGTCAGGGTGGTCAACTCCCGTTGCCACCACGGCGGGCCAAGCCGCGGAACGGCTGTTCCGCCGAGCAGAACCGATGGCTGCTCGGGACCTGAACCTAAAGGTTGCCAGTGAACCCACAGCACAACCCGGATGAACGGAAGATGAACCACCTTGACGGCCTCAGGTCGATTCACGCTGCCCTCTTGACGGCGCCGATATAGCTCAACAAGTATTGAGTCAATATTTCTGGACTGAAATCGTCGCTCCCGCCGAGAGGTCCGCGCCTACCGCTCCATAGGTGTGGTCCTCCAGAACCCCTGACGTCCGCCACTTCGCTATAGGCCCGAAGGAGGTCACTGCCACCATGTCCGACAACGTCGCCACCCACCTGCGCTCCGACCTGTCCATCGATCAGCAGCTCGCGCTCAAGACCGCAGCGGTTCGGCTCGAAAACGAGTTCACCGACAGCTTCGGCATCGAGACCATCGAGCGATTTCTGCACTCCTCCTATGACCAGTTCGCGAGCAGGGCCTCGATCCCACGGTTTCTGCCGCTGCTGGCCGAGCGCTTCGCACGCCAACGGTTACGGGCGCTGGCCAAGGTGGAAGGCAAGAGCGATACCGGCAAGCCGACCGTGCTGTTCCTGTGCACGCACAATGCCGGTCGCTCCCAGATGGCCTTGGGATTCTTCAGCCATTTCGCCGGGGATGCGGCGGTGGCGTGGTCGGGCGGCTCGGAGCCGGGCAATGAGATCAACCCGGCTGCGGTGGCCGCGATGTCCGAACGCGGGATCGACATCTCCGGTGAGTACCCCAAGCCCTGGACTGAGGAGATCGTTCGGGCTGCCGATGTGGTGATCACGATGGGATGCGGCGATGCCTGCCCGGTCTTCCCGGGTCGCCGCTATGAGGAATGGAAGCTGGAGGATCCGGCGAGCATGAATGTCGATGCGGTGCGCCCCATCCGCGATGACATCGAACGCCGAGTTCGTCAGCTGCTCAACGAACTTGGCGTTGCCGCTCATGCGTAACCGCTTGCGCCACCGATTCCCTTCGTCGGCTTGCGCTACCCGAGGGCGCGGGGCCGGTCGCATGGGACCTCAGCCCGGCGCCCCGCTGCGTTCCGCGCTGACCGCGGCGATTGGGTGGCTGAGGGCCGGCTATGCCGAACAGGCGCCACGCACAGGGCATGCGACGTTGATCGCACTGCACGGGCCGGCGTCTCTGACGGCGCGCCAGCTCAGCTGCGCGATCGCCGCGCTCGGCGACGGCCCGTCATCTTCTGCTGACATCGACGTGGCAATCACCATGGCCACCAACCGGTTACCGACACCCAGTCAGCGTTGCGCCGTCAGCCGGGCATGGCGGGATCGTTTGTTGCCGCAGTGATCGGCGGAGCGGGTGCTGGCCATCGATCACGATGGCCAGCAACACACTCGCAGGCTCGGCGCCCACCTTCACCACCTGTGGCTGGCGATTTCCTTGAAGGTCTCGTCGTATTGCTTGGTGGCATCTCGTGCGCGATCCGGTGACCCGCCGAACAGGCCAGCACGCAACGGTTCCCACTGCTCCCCGCGGAGCTGCAGTTCATCGGCGAAGTCTTTCACCGGTTCGCAGTGACGGTGGGCATAGCGCCAGGTGGAACGTCCGAACCACTTGTTTCGGGAGTAGGACGGGCGGCCAGACTCAGCGGCCCGCATGAATCCGAGGTCCTCGTTCACGACTCCGACGGCAATCTCGGTGTAGTCGAACGCATCCTGGTAGGCGTCGTCGTCCGGGAACTGGTCTACGAAGCTCGGCTTCAAGATAGCGAACAGCCACTCGGAAACCGGGGTGTGGAACTTCCCGTACTTCTTGTTGTATCCAGCCAGGGCGGTGGCAAGGTCATCATCGGTGGTCTCTGAGCGAGCCAGGATGTGGGCCGCGACTTCGGCAGCTCCGCCGAAAGGTGTGTAGGGGCTGACGGTTTCGATGATCGCCACGCGTTTTCCCTGCAGGCGGGGGTTCGGGACCACATTGTCCACGATGAGCGCCCGGAAGTTGTCCCAGCGGCCCTGGCCACTGGATGCCATGGCGGCGACGGTAACCGTGAGGAGGCTCGGGAGGTAGCGCAGCGCGTTGAGCGAGTCGCCCACCATCTTCACCGCCTCCGCAGTGAGGGCGCGGATGCCTTTGATCCACGGCGACAGCGACTCTGGGGATCCCCAGCGTGCAGCGACCTGAAGCGATGCACAGAAAGGCTCGACCAACCGCCAGTAGTCGATCGCGGTTTCCGCAATCTGGACGATGTGCTCGTCGTTGGTGGTGCCGGAGAACGCCGAGGGGAAACGCTCGGTGTCACGCATGCCTGCCAGCATGTTGGAGATCTCCTGGGTGATCAGTTCATCGAGTTCGATCTCCCGGGACGGGTCGCGGATCATGTCTTTGGTGAGCCGCCGCAGCAGGGCTGGACGCTCGGCAGCGGCGGCTTCGCTGACTGCTGTTCGAACGGTGGCGGGGTCGACCCCGGTCAGGCCCATGGCCTTCTTGGTGGCCTCGATCAGTTTCACCACGTTCTCGGCGTAGTTGTCGCCGAACAGGTCGATGTAATTGATGTCGCGAAGCGTCCGGCCACCACCAAGATCCCATTCGGGGATCTCGCAGTCATCGAATCGCACGGGAATGAGCCAGGTTCGGCCAGGCGGGCGCAGGCGGAATTCCTCTGCAGCGAGCGTGATCTCTTCATTCTGGTAACTCTTGGGCTTGCCGGTGGACTTCGTTGAGAAGCATGCGAGGAAGGCCAGTGAGCCAGAGCTGATCGCCTCGCGGATCTTGGCCTTCCACATGTCGCCAGGCCCCAGATCGGCCCTGTCCCGCCAGTGCGGAATGCTGGCCGCGTTCAGCAGGTTGCACAGCTTGTCGACGTGATCGCTGTCTTCATGGACATAGGAAATGAACGCGTGCTCGGATGCGGACTGCTCCGTCATGGTGTTGTCGTGACCTTCCGTCTCGAAAGTTCTCCGGCCCAGCGTTCGCTGAGCCGCTCTTTGGGTGGCTTCGCAAACACTACACCTAGTGGTCATCGAGCTGGGGGCATACAACATGTTCTGAATAACATTTATGGAATTTCCAGCTCAGGACATTGCTGAGCATGCAGGCATCGGCGTGTCGCCAGAACAAAAAGAGCCCCGCACTCGACGGAGTGCGGGGCTCTCAATAGTTCATCGGTGCCCTAGGTGCCACCCAAAGGTCACGACATCGACACTGTGCAGGATCGAGCACCACAACGTCAACTACCGACAAGGGTGAGGTTGCCGAGCTCACACTTCGAACCCCGATTCGGCACCGTGACCGAAACCGCAGGCCCGCGGCACCGGATTGCGCGGGCAGACCACTCGGAGCCACGGCCCAGATCGAGGCTGGGCGTGAAAATTACTGCGATTTAAGAGAATTGGCGCCAATGGCCGACAACTGGCCGAACAAGGACGGCCCGCCTAGGACAGAAGGGGCGGCGGGGCGGGTAGACCTGGGACTAGCGGGCCATCAGCAGGTGCGCGACACGCTCAAGCGCGACTTCGTTGACCCGGTAGTAGGCCCATTTGCTGCGCTGCTCACGGCTAACCAGGCCAGTCTCGACGAGCAATTTCATGTGGTGCGACACCGTCGACTGCGACAGACCCAGGGGCTCGGTGAGGTCGCAGGCGCAGGCCTCACCGCCGGCCGAGGCGGCGATCAGTGACAGCAGCTTGACTCTGGCCGGATCGGCCAGGGCCTTGAACACCGCCGCGAGCCGTTCGGCTGCCGGCGTGTCGATCACACCGCCGGTCAGCGGAGAGCAGCACGCACCGATATCGGTGGCGGTCACCGCGACAGTTGCGCTGGCCATGACCCCAGTATGCCACACACATTGACAAACATCGATGTATCGAGCATTGTCGATGTATCGATAGTTGTCGATCCGAGGAGAGAAGATGTCCGACCTGCCCGTTGTTGTGATCGGTGCCGGCCCGCAAGGCCTGGCTGCCGCTGCGCACTTGTTGGAACGCGGCCTGACGCCGCTGGTGCTGGAGGCCGGCAGCGGGCCGGGTTCGGCGATCCAGGGCTGGTCTCATGTACGTACGTTCTCGCCGTGGCCCGAGTTGATCGATCCGGCGGCTGCCCGGCTGCTGGCTCCGACCGGGTGGGTAGCTCCGGCTTCGGGGTACCCCACCGGGCAAGAGTGGATCGACGACTATGTGGCGCCGTTGGCGCAGGCCCTCGGTGATCGGGTGCATTACGACGCCCGGGTAGTGGGCGTTTCGCGTCAGGGCCATGACCGGGTGCTCAGCACCGGGCGTGCGGAATCCCCATTCGTGGTGCGCATCAGCGATGAGGCCGGCGCGCAGTCTCGGGTGTTGGCCCAGGCTGTGATCGACGCCTCGGGGACCTGGACGCAGCCCAATCCTGCGGGCGCCGACGGTCTTCCGGCCATCGGCGAGCAGGCGGCTGCCGACGCGGGTCTGGTGACCTACATCCCCGCCTCGCGCAACCAATCTGAGAAGTTCTCCGGTAACCATGTGGTGGTCGTCGGCAATGGCCATTCAGCGATGACCGCAGTCATCGAGTTGGCCGAGGTGGTCCGCGAGGATCCGTCCACGCAGGTGTCGTGGGTGTGGCGGCGCGGCGCGGTGGGTGATGGTTTCGGCGGCGGCGAGGCCGATGCGTTGCCGCAGCGTGGCGCGCTGGGGATTCGGGCCCGGGCGGCTGTCGATGCCGGACTGGTCAAGCTGCACACCGGGTTCCGCACCGAGCGCGTCGATCGCGTCGAGGACCAGGTGGTGCTGGTCGCCGACGACGAGCGCACGCTGGCGCCGGCTGATCATGTCGTGGTGCTGACCGGTTTCCGGCCTGATCTGTCGTTCCTGTCGGAGGTGCGACTGGATCTGGACCCGATCCTGCAGGCCCCGGCCAAGCTGGCCCCCGAGATCGATCCCAACCTGCACTCGTGCGGCAGTGTGCCCCCACACGGCGCGACCGAGCTTGCCCATCCCGACGAGCCGGGCCTGTATCTGGTGGGGATGAAGTCCTACGGGCGCGCCCCGACCTTCTTGGCGTTGACCGGTTATGAGCAGGTGCGCAGCGTGGCCGCGGAACTGGCCGGTGACCACGAGGCGGCGCAGCGCGTCGAATTGGTGTTGCCCGAGACCGGTGTGTGCAGCGGCGGCGGCCTGGTTGATGACGCTGAGGCGGCCAATGAGGGCGGCTGCTGCAGCACGGCCAGCGCCCCGCAGCCGTTGACGTTGTCACTCAATCCGATCGGCGGATGACCTCACCGCGCAGTGCATCACTGCCGCCCCGCGCCGGCTCGCACGGCCCGCGCGGGGTGCTGGTGACGCTGTGTGTCACCGAGATCATCAGTTGGGGTGTGCTCTACTACGCCTTCCCGGTGTTGTTGCCCCAGATCTGCGGCGACACAGGGTGGTCGGCCTCGGCGGTGACTGCCGCGTTTTCCGCAGGCCTGCTCACCTCGGCGATCATGAGCGTCCCGGTGGGCCGAGCGCTGGACCGCCATGGCCCCCGCTGGGTCATGACAGGTGGTTCGGTGCTCGGTGTCGCCGCACTGCTGGGGATCGCCGCGGCCCCCACCTTCGGGTGGTTTCTTGCCGCGTGGGCGCTGGCCGGCGTGGCGATGAGCGCGGTGTTCTACGCGCCGGCGTTCGCCGCGCTGACGCGGTATTTCGCTCCCCATGCTGTGCGGGCGCTGACCGTGCTCACGTTGGTCGCCGGGTTCGCCAGCACTGTTTTCGCCCCGCTGACCGCAGTGCTCTCGGCGCATCTGGATTGGCGTACCACCTATCTCGTGCTCACGGCGTTGCTGGCGGTGGTGACCATCCCGGCCCACCTCGTCGGACTGCGACAGCCGTGGCCGCCGATGATCCATCACCATGCGGTGCAGGCTGCGACCCTCACGGCACGCACCCGCCCCTTCGTCGCCCTGACGGCGGCGTTCGCGCTGGCGGCGCTGGCCTCCTACGCCGTGGTCATCAACCTCGTCCCGTTGATGGCCCAGCGCGGGTTCAGCACCCAGGCAGCGGCGGTGGCCCTCGGCCTCGGCGGCGTGGGCCAGGTGCTGGGCCGGATCGGTTATCAGAGTTTGGTGCAGCGCTTCGGCGTCGTCACCCGCACTGCGCTGATCATGGGCATCGTTGCGGTCACCACCGCACTGTTGGGACTGTTCACCTCGCTGGCGGCGCTGATCGGCGTCGCGATCGTGGCGGGCATGGTGCGCGGCATCATGACGCTGCTGCAGGCCACTGCCGTGACAGAACGCTGGGGCACAGCCCATTACGGGCATCTCAGCGGAATCCTGTCAGCACCATTGATGTTCACCACCGCACTAGCCCCGTTCATCGGCGCCGCACTGGCCACCGCGCTGCACGGCTACGCGGCCATGTTCGTCGTCCTGGGCGCGGCCGCCGGCCTGGCAGCGGTCTTGGCCACCGCCACCGGCGTGGCAGCACCCGAACTCACCACCGGTACACCATCGACGAAAGAACCGTCACGGCAATGACTTCCGCCTCACCACGCGACGCGATCGTGATCGGTGCCGGCCAATCCGGACTGGCCGCCGCCGCCGCGCTACGCGACCGCGGCCTGCACCCGCTCATTGTGGACGCTCGTGGTGAACCCGGCGGATCCTGGCCGGACTACTACGCCAGCCTGACCCTGTTCAGCCCCGCCCGCTACAGCGCGCTGCCCGGCGTGGCATTCCCGGGCGATCCCGACCGCTATCCGCATCGCGACGACGTCATCGACTACCTCCGCGGTTATGCCGCAGGGCTGTCTGTGGACATCCACACCGGCGATGCGGTCACCACCGTCACCGGCGACCCGAGTGGCTTCACCGTCTTCACCGCCGCGGGCCGGCAGTGGAGCACACCGATCCTGATCGCCGCGACCGGAAGCTTCGCCAAGCCCTACCTGCCCAGTTTCCCCGGAGCCGACACGTTCACCGGCCAACTGCTGCATGCCAGTGCCTACCGAAGTCCCGACCCGTGGGCCGGGCGGCGCATCGTGGTTGTGGGCGCCGGCAACTCGGCAATTCAGATCGGTGCCGAGCTGGCTGAAGTCACCGACGTATCCCTGGCCACCCGAGACCGGGTGCGGTTCATTCCGCAGCGACCGTGGGGTCGCGACATGCACTTCTGGTTCACCGTCACCGGCCTGGATGCCGCACCGATCGGCCCGTGGCTGAACCAACCGCCTACCGTTCCGGTGTTCGACCACGGCACCTATCGGGACGCGCTCACCGCCGGTCGTCCCGACCGGCGACCGATGTTCCGTCGTCTCGACGGCGACTCGGCGGTGTGGGCCGACGGCACCCGCGAACAAGTCGACACCGTGCTGTGCGCGACCGGGTATCGGCCCGCGCTGGACTATCTCGCCGACCTGGGGGCACTCGATGACCGCGCGCTGCCCCGACAGCGGCGCGGGTTGTCGCGCACTCACCTGGGGCTGGGCTTCGTAGGTTTGGAGTGGCAGCGGTCCCTATCTTCGGCGTCGCTACGCGGCGTCGGCCGGGACGCCACCTATGTCGTGGATAAACTGCTGGCCCGCAACCCTTCCCGCCAAGGCGCGTGGCAACGACGAGCAGCCACGGGTGGCTGCGCGGCGGATCGGTGCGCTCAGCTGACGGCACGGAGATCACGTACCTGGTGCGTGGTGAGGGCCCGGTCCTGGTAGCGGTGCATGGCGGCCTGGGTACCGCACTAAGTCTGATGCCGCTGGCCGACCATCTCACCGACCGGTTCACGGTCGCCCTGATCAATCTGCGCGGCCACGGAACCAGCCAGCGTGGCCTGTCACCGCCACACATCGACCGCTACACCGAGGATGTCGGCGCAGTCATCGACACGCTTGGCCCGATCGATGCCCTGTTCGGCTACTCGTTCGGTGCTGTTGTCGCACTGGAAACCGCGCTGTCCGCACCAGATTTGGTGCCGCGCCTGGCGCTGTATGAACCACCGCTGCCGATCACCTACCCCATCCCGGATCCGGAGTGGATCCGCGGCATGCTCGACGCAGGACGCTACGAGGAGTTGGTCCTGGATGCGCTGGGCCGCGGGGGCGGCGGACTCTCACCGGCCGAAGTTGCTGCCGCACGGGACAACCCGTTGTGGCTGGCCAACGTGGCCCATGCCTCCACGCTGCTGCCCACCATGGAGGTGCTGTCGGGACTGCCCGCTGATCTGCGCCGCTACGCCACCCTGCACACACCCACCACCCTGGTGTCGGGCACCGCCAGCGCGGCGTTTCTACACCAGGCCATCGACCTGCTCACGCACGAGCTTCCCCACGCCACTCTGGTGCAGCTGACCGGCCAAGGCCACCACGTCGCGCCCGAGCCCTTGGCCGAGGTGCTGAAAACGCAGTGATGGTCCACCGGCGGGATGCGAGCAGACCAGCGTTCGCATCCCACCGGTGCCTGGAGGTGTCAGCGCGCGGTCTGGTTGGGGATCCCGCCGCGGAGCAGCTCGTGGGTGGTCGGGGTGTCGGTCGTCAGCCACAGACGCAACAGATGGCGCCGCCGGCTCAGTTCGTCGTGGTCGGTGTATTGCTCGCGTGAATGCAGCACCGTGGTGTTGTTGAGGATTTGCACGTCGCCGGGCCGAAAGTCCATTTCGATGTGAAAGCCCGGATCGTTGGCGATGTTCTCGACCAGGCGCAGCGCGGCCAACTGGTCATCGGACAGTCGAGGTGCGCCCGCGTGCTGTTGGGAGTCGCGGATGTACCAGGCGATGAAAAACAGCCGTGGGACGCCGTCGATCTCGGTGATCGGTGCCAGTTCGAAGAATTCGGGTTCACCGGCAGGCTGTTCCCCGTTGCGGCTCCACGGCATGGGTTGATACATCACCTCCACCAGGTGCGGGTCTTGGCGCAACATCTCGTTGTAGACCGCGTGGGCGCTGACAATCTTTGATTCGCCACCGGTTTTGGCCGGATGTAGACACAGCAGGCCGACCAGATCTGAACCGTCGCTGTGGAAGTCCTGGCGCAGATTTGTCCGGTACTTGCGCACACCTGGGCCGTGCTGGCCGCGCTCATCGCGGATATGGGTGAGCAGGTTGGCGTGGCGATCCTGACCGACGGGCTGGCCCAGCAGGCTGCCCAGCCCCAGGTAGGCGTGCTCAATCTGAGCCTCGGTGAGGTCTTCGATCGGGAAGTCGCGCAGCCGCACAAACCCCGCTCCCCGCTGCAGCATGGCCGCCCACCGCGCGGCTGCCGGGGCGAAGTGACGTGCCAGGTCCTGCTGCGCTCCGCCGCGCCCGTAGTCGATGAGAGCCCGGCGGTCCGCGGGCGAGAGGTCGATCGACCATGCGTGCTCATCGGGAAAATCGGCGGGCGTCCACACCGACGGCAAATCCACTGGCACTGAAGCGGTCACGGGAGAACTCCTTCTCGAGAGGGCGAACGATGGGATTGATTGGGTTAGCAGCAGGTAGCCAACACGCCGCGCAAGGCGTCGAGGGCAGCGACATGGGCCCGGTAGTAGACGTTCATCCCGCGTCGCTGCGACAGCGCCAATCCCGCCTTCTTCAACTGGCCGAGATGGTGGCTGACGGTGCCGTCGGACAGACCGACGGCGGTGGCCAGGTCTTGAGTGCACAGCTCACCGTCGCGGGCGGTCAGCAGGATCGATATCAGCCGCAGCCGAGCGGGGTCGGCCAATGCCTTGAGACGCAGCGCGAGCGCGACGGCGACGTCCTCATCCATCGGCGCCGCGGAGATCGGGGCGCAACAGATCGGGGCACTGACATCGATAACAGGCAACGCCTTGGGCATGCCGCCAACCATAACCATCTATTTGATATATATCAAATAGCTCAGTGCCGGATTCCCGACGTCGAGCACGGTGGCGGCGGTGCTCGCGTTGACGTGCGTGTCGGCGGTGGCTGCGACACTGGGGGCAGCGGCCGCGCCGGTGTGCTGGGCGGGTTGCTCGGATGCGCCGGGGGTCGGCCATCTGCAGGGGCGGTCGACATGGGGGCGGTCGTGGACAGTGCGGTGATCGATGGGACCGATCCGGCAGTCGTGGTGTCGGCGCAGGAGTTGCGGGCCTGGACCGATGCCGAGGTCGAGGCCGCGACGTTTCGGTGCTGCGGCTGCAGCGTCGAGATGTACCCGAAAGCCCACCGCCCCGACCGACGAGTGCAGGCGCACTTTGCCACCAAACCGCTTCGCCAGCATGTGAATTGCACCCTGGTTGATGAGACCGCCGCTGCCGGTGGCGTGATCGCCGGCGGTTCCCCTGGCCGACTGCCGGTGCTGCGTCCGACCCGGCTGGTCGAATCCGAGGACCGCAAGATCAGCGGGGAACCCGCCGCCAGCTTGTCGCCGAGTGCAGATCGCCGCCGCACCTCGCTAGTGCCGGTATCGGCGACAGGTGACGTACGCCGGAGAACGTCGGGCAGCGCGATCGCCCGATCGATCAGGCCATTCGCAGCGGCGTTTCTGGAGATGAGCGCCGAGGAGCGCCGAGGGTCGCCGATCGAGCTTCCGGGCGTCAACGCCGACCGGTACCAATTCGCGTTCAAAGGACTCCCGCGCCGCGACATCGTCCGGCTGCCGCATCGGCGGGTGCTTCATGCCCAGCTGCGCTGGACGGGGCAGATCTCCGACGTCGACGGCATCTACCGGGTTGAACTATATGCCGGAGAAGGTTACGACCCCGACTCGCGCCGATTCACGCGGCCGTGGACGCTGGTAGTCGACCATCGAGACTGGACCTCGGGGCAGCGCAACCATTTTCGCGATGAGTTCGCCTCGGTGTCGGGTGCGGCACGTGATCATGGCTTGACGCCGTGGGCGTTTGCGCTGGCCGATCAGAATCCCGCAGAGCTCACCGAATTGACCCTCACCCGCCGCGCGTATGTCGCGTTCTTACCCGGTCAGTGAATCGCCACCGGGCGACCACCCTCACCCCCGGACGGACACCCACGGACTGTGTCAGGTGTCCATCGAGTCGTCGAGCAGGTCACTGGCCGGCACTCCGAGCACCTCGGCGATGTCATAGAGCCGCTCAAACAACAGCCCGCGCTTGCCGTGCTCGACGTGGATGAGCACATTGCGCGTGACGCCCGACTCCAGGGCGAGCGCTTCCTGGGTTAATCCTCGTTCGAGCCGCAAGCTGCGGATACGACGTCCCACAGCGCGGCGGCGCTGGGCCCACTGGGCGGCTCGTTCGGGGTCTGTCTGACTGGGTCGGGTCGGCACGCCACCCAGTAGTCAGTTCAGCAACACAAGAGTCTGCCCTACTAGTAGTACATTGGACTGGCGGGGTCTCAGGAGTGGCTTTTCCGAAGCGCCGGTGCGAGGAGGACCTAGGCCCGGCCGCGCAGGAGGCGGGTGACCGCCAACCAGACGCCCTCCAGTGCCCTCCTGAGACTCCGCCCCGCTTACTCAGATCCGTGCGTCAGACGCTGGCGCCCTCGCCCGGAGCGCAGGCGCGTGAGCGCAACGGCGCGAGACCGGTTGTTGCCGAAGATGGTCGGCCTCACTGCGGGGCCGCGGCTAGGTGATGCTGTCGACTGCTGTCGAGACCTTGGATTGAAAGTCGGGCGGCAGCGGGATGTAGCCGCTCTTGTTGAGCCCGGTCTGGCCGGCGGTGATGGTGGAGTGCAGGAATGCCTTGACTGCCTTGCCTACCTCGGGGTCGGGGTATTTCGAGCAGACGATTTCATAGCTGGCCAGCACGATTGGGTAGGCGCCTTTTTCGGTGGGGAGATAGATCGGTTTCAGGTCCAAGACGATGTCGTTGCCCTGGCCGGTAATTCCGACCGAGGAGATGGTTTTGCCGACCCAGTCCGAGCCGATGTGCACGATGCCGGCAGAGGTCCGGATGTCGGCGGCGGCCAGTTCCTTTTCGATGGCATAGGACCATTCGTTGTAGCTGATGGCACCCTCGGTGTTTTTCACGACCTCCGAGGTGCCCTGATTGCCAGGTGCGCCCTGCCCCGTGCCGCCCTGGAATGTCTTTCCGGCGCCGTGGGTCCACGCACCTTCGGAGGCAGCCTGCAGATACTGCTGGAAGTTGTCGGTGGTGCCAGATGAGTCGCTGCGATAGACGACATGGATGTCGAGGGCGGGCATTTTTCCGTTGAGTGCCACGAGCGCCGGGTCGTCCCATCGGGTGATGGCGCCGGTGAAGATCTTGGCGATGGTGGGTGCGTCGAGGGTCAGCACGTCGACCTCGCTGAGGTTGAACGTGATGGCCAGGGGGCCGAAAGCGGCAGGCAGGTTCCAGGCGTCCGAGCCGCCGCAGCGTTGCTTGGCAGCCGCGTATTCCTGACCTTGTAGCGCAGTGTCTGATCCGCCGAAGTCAGTTTTGCCGTTGAGGAATTCTTCGACGCCGGCTCCTGAGCCGTTGGCGGTGTAAGTGACCGTTTTGCCCGGACAGGCATCCTCGTAGGTCTTGATGAATCGGGTCATCGCGTTGGCCTGCGCGGTGGATCCGCTCGCGGTGAGGGTCGGCGTGCCCCCGCAGTCCACCGTGGCGTTCTTGGCGTAGGGCTGCACGGGTCCGGTGGTGGCGCACCCAGCCAGAAGCAGTGCCCCGCCAACGGCCAGAGCTGCCGCCGTGCGGGATCGGCGAAGTGTCATGTCGACTGTGTCCTTTGCGTTCGTCTGGATAGGGGTGGATACGTGTTGGCCTGGGCAGTCAGCCGCACATCGCTGCGGGTTGACCAAGCAGGTGGGACACGGTGTGCGCCGACAACGGCGTGGCCACGGTGCCGTGCCGCGGCGTCGATTCGGGCCGCACCATTCGCCTGCGGCCCGTCCGCATATCGCTCAGCCATGATTGCCTCAATGATGATTGAGTGATCTCGTGATGGGCAAGTGCCGTAACGGGATTCGCCGGGTGATGTCACCGAGCATTCATCTCCCGGGTGGTGGGAGTTCATGCATCGACGCCCCGAGGGCGAGCGGTGCGATGCGTGCACGCTCGTGTCCGTCCGACTGCGGCGCGCACCGCGGGTCGCAGTCCCGAGGAAGCCCAGAGGACAACACGAGTCGGTCGAGCAGTAATGGGGCCGCCGGTAGGTCGAGCTCCGGCTTGACGGCCTGCCATCACTCAATGACCATTGAGCCAATGGATGGTCAGCCTGATCTCGTCGACGCGTCGCGGCGCGCCGAGATTCACGCCGCCCTGGCCGATCCATATCGGGTGGCAATTGTTGATCAGTTGTTGATCGCCGACGCATCTCCCTCGGAGTTGCAGGCTCAGCTGTCGGTGCCGTCGAACCTGATGGCCCATCACCTGCGCGTTTTGACCGAGGCCGGTCTGATCGGGCGGACTCGATCCGAAGCCGACCGACGCCGCACCTATTTGCATCTGCAGCGTGAGGCGCTCGAGCAGTTGGTGCCCGCGGCGGTCCGTCATGCGCGCCGGGTGGTGTTTGTGTGTACGCAGAATTCGGCTCGAAGCCAGCTGGCGGCCGCTATCTGGAATCGGCGCAGTCCGGTGTTGGCCACCTCGGCGGGCACGCATCCGGTGGACCGTATTCATCCGGCGGCGGTCGCCGCCGCGCGGCAACGGCGGGTGCCGATGTCGACGCGGCCACCGCGTCATCTCAACGAGGTGTTGGCTTCTGGCGATCTGGTGATCGCGGTGTGCGACAGCGCCCATGAGGAACTCACACCGGACCCCGAACGGATCCACTGGTCGATTCCTGACCCGGTGCACAGCACCAACCCGGATGCCTTCGAGAACACCGTGGACATCCTCACCGGCCGGATCGATCACCTTGCGCCCTACGTGCAGGCAAGCTGACAGCCGGCGGCCAAGCCTTCTGATCTCCGAGCGGTCAGTGCAGCTCAATCGCCGGGCTGGGCTTGAATGTCAGTCGTCGAGGTCGAGTTCGGCAACCGCAGACTTGGCGGTGCGGCCGACACCGAGGATTGTTGCCGATCCCGGTCCGGTCCAATCGCCATAGCCGAGCAAGTGCAAGCGCGGTTCTGCCAGGGCGCGAGTGCCCGCGGTCGGCACGGTACCGTCCTGGCCGCGCAGCCGTAGCGGCCGAAGGTGGGACAGGGCCGGGCGAAATCCTGTCGCCCACAACACCACATCAGCGTGGTGGACTCGCTCACCCCAGGCCACACCGTCAGGTGTCAGGCGGTCGAACATGGACACCGGTGTGAGATCGCCGCGATCGCGTGCGGCCAGGACTTCGGGGACCATCACGATGTCACCGAGTGCGGCGACCCCACCGGGATCGGGCTTGCCCGCGGCCAGCGCGATTGCCCGACGGGACGCGGCCTCGAACAGGGCTCGGCCGTCCACACCGTCGGGCAGGAATCTCGGTGGTCGCAGCGTGGCCCACATCGTGCTGGAGGCCACCGGGGAGATCTCAGCGACCAGCTGGGCCGCGGAATTGCCACCCCCGACCACGACGACATCGGCGCCCGCGAACTCCGCCGGCGTGCGGTAGTCGACGGTGTGTAGTTGTCGTCCCTTGAAGGTCCGCATGCCGGGGTACACGGGCCAGAACGGCTGTTGCCAGGTTCCGGTGGCGCTGATGACTCGGCGTGCCCGCCAGGTGCGCGTCTCCGCTTCGACCCGCAGTTCGGCGCCGTCGCGGCGTATCGCGCTCACCCGCACCGGTCGCTCGATGGGCAGGTCATAGCGGGCCTCGTAGGCGGTGAGGTAGTCCACGACATGGCTTGCCGGCGGAAACCCGTTCTTCCACGGCGGCATCGGCCACCCGGGCAACGAGGCGTATTGGGCCGGGGAAAACAGCCGCAGTGATGGCCAGGTGTGGGGCCATGCGCCTCCGGGTGCGGGTTGGTCGTCGAGGATCACGAAGTGGTGGCCGGCGCGGCGCAGGTAGTACCCAGCGGCCAGCCCTGCCTGCCCGCCGCCGACCACAACGACATCCACACCCGTTGCCATTGGGATCAGGGGGCGCTGTGCTTCGAGGTCAGTTCGGCGATCAATGCCTCGACATGGGACTTGATCTCGTCGCGGATCAGGCGAACTGAGTCCAGCCCCTGACCGGCGGGGTCTTCCAACACCCAGTCGCGGTAGCTCTTGCCGGGAAAGACCGGGCAGGCATCGCCGCAGCCCATGGAGATCACGACGTCGGAGGCCTGCACGGCGTCCACGGTGAGGATCTTTGGGCTCTGTGCGGAAATGTCGATGCCGACCTCGGCCATTGCCTCCACCGCGGCGGGGTTGACCTGGTCGGCGGGGGCAGAGCCTGCGGAGCGGACCTCGATGCGGTCTCCGGCCATCGCTGCGAGGAAACCGGCGGCCATCTGGGATCGGCCGGCGTTGTGGACGCAGACGAACAGCACGCTGGGGGTGGTTGGCATGGGCATTCCTGTTCAGGTCAAGGGACGAAAGGTGGTGGCTGCCAGGGCCCTAGCAGCAGGTCGTTAGCGTTGACCTCAACGCATCCAACGATTTCGTGTTCGCTTCGTAGAACACATTCATTCCTCGCCGCTGCGCGGTGACCATCCCCGCTTTACGCAGCTGGCCGAGGTGGTGGCTGGTAGTCGATTCGGCGAGCCCGACCGCGGTGGCCAGATCGCATGTGCACACCTGGCCCTGCACGTCGGTCAACAGAATCGACATCAGTTTGATCCGCACCGGATCGGCTAATGCTTTGAGCCGCAAAGCGATCTGCAGCGCCGCGTCGTCGTCGAGGGGTGCCGCCGAGACGGGTGCGCAGCAGATCGGTTCGGTCAGATCGATTACCGGCAACGACTTGGGCATGGGTTTCACCCTAACCCCGGATATCGACTTATGCCGAAAAGGTCGGTTCGACCTGAACCGAGAGCCGCAGCGATGACCCATCATCCTGGCAAGGGCCGCAGTCCACGCTGATGGTCACGGCTCCACGTTTGGGTGGCTATTTGTGTTGCGTCCCAAGGTGATCCCAGCGGCGGAGTGTAGGACAGGTCGAGGCTGCTGAACTCCGGGATAGTCATGTGGTGGTAGAGGGCAGTGGCGTAGGTGTCGACGCGTTTGGCGATTTCGGCGCCACGATGCCCGACAAGCTGAGCGCCGAGCAGCAGCCCGCTGGATTGGTCGCCAGTGATACGGGTATGGATCGGGGTGGCGCCCGGGTAGTAGGCCTTGTGATCATCGGGGGCCGATGCGGTGGTGACCGGCGCCCAGCCGCGCTGTGCCGCGATGGCTTCGTGCTCGCGCAGCCCGGTGCGGGCTGCGACGAGGTCAAACACCTTGACGACTTGGGTGCCGAGGCTGCCGGCGAACCGCGCGTCACCACCGATGGCGTTCTCCCCGGCGACACGGCCCTGCTTGTGGGCGGTGGTGCCCAGCGGTAGCCACGTTGAGCCGAGCAGCCGGTGGTGGGTGTGTACGCAGTCACCGGCGGCGTAGATGTCGGGCAGGTTGGTGCGCATCGCGTCGTCGACGACGATCGCGCCTTTGACCCCGAGCTCGGCGCCGGCGTCGGCCGCGAGCTCGGTATCGGGTCGCACGCCGACCACGACCAGCACGAAATCGACCGTGCGGGTGATGGTTTCCCCGTCGCGTGCAGCGTTTACCGTCAATGCCCCAGTGTCGGTGTTGGAGATGGCGTTGACGGTGGTCGCGGTGAGGACCTCCACACCGTGGCGCTGCAGTTCGGTATGGACCAGGGCGCCAAGCTCAGGGTCGACGGTAGGCAGCACTTCGGGCAAGGCCTCGACCTGGGTGACGGCGATGCCGCGCAAGGTCAGGGCTTCGGCCATTTCCAGGCCGATGTAGCCGGCACCGATGATGATCGCGGTTTTCGGATCCCGCTGCTGCAGGGAGTCCATCACGGCGAAGGTGTCGCCCATGGAATGCAGCAGGTGGACCCCGTCGGCAGGCCCGAGGGCGTGTGGACCGGTGAGGCCGGCGATGGGTGGATGTACCGATACAGCTCCAGTGCCCACGATCAGGGCGTCATAGCCGAGTTGCTGGGGGTTGCCGGTGGGATCGAGGACATCCAGGGTGTGCTCGGTGACGTTGATCTTGGTGGCGGTGGTGTCGGTGACGACCCGCATTCCGGTGGCTGCAAGGTCTTCTGCGGTGCGGTGGGCGAGATGAGTCCAATGGGCGACCTCGCCGGACACGTAATAGGGGATGCCGCAGATGGAGAAGTTGGGATAGGCGTCGGCGACCACCACTGTGACCTCGGCGGTGGGGTCGAGTTCGCGGATCCGCAGTGCCGCTGAGATTCCGGCGTCGCTGCCGCCGACGGCAACAATGTGTTGGGGCATGGCTCATCGCTCCTGGGGGACGGGATGTGCTCGGTGGACGAGTACTGCAGACGACACCCGCCGTTGGGTGCGGTGTAGCTGGGCGGCCGCGGCCGCGCTGCACGTGCGCTTCTAGAGCAAGCTCGGGCTCTTCAACCGAGACACGAGATCGGTTACCCGCGAGGCGATATCGTCGCGGACCAACCGCATCCGCTCGATGCCCTCGATGCCGCGTTCGGAAGGTTCGTCGGTGTCCCAGTTCTCGAAACGCGTTCCCGGCACCGGATCGACTTTGGCTTCGCGCCCCAAAGTGACCACGAGATCGACGGTTTTGACGAGGTCGGGATCGATCAGTTTGGGTGTCTCGCCAGTGATGTCGACACCGACCTCGCCGAGCGCTTCGGCTGACAACGCGTTGATGGTGTCGCCGGGCTTGGTGCCGGCCGAATACACGTCGACATCCTCGCCTGCGACCTGGCGCATCAATCCGGCCGCCATTTGTGACTTGCCGCCGTTCTTGACGCACACGAACAGCACTGCCGGCTTGACCGTTTCGCTCATGGGTCAGCGCTCCTGGGCGGTGATCGGTGCCGGGCCCGCGGCAGTGCCACTGCCGCCGCCGAATCGACCGCGCAACGCCAGCGAGACATAGACCAGGGCAACCAGGACGGGCACCTCGATGAGCGGGCCGACCACGCCAGCCAGGGCTTGGCCGGAGGTGGCGCCGTAGGTCGCGATGGCCACAGCGATGGCGAGCTCAAAGTTGTTGCCGGCAGCGGTGAACGCCAGCGTGGTGGTGCGCTCATAACCCAATCCGAGCACCGAGCCGAGCAGGTAGCCCCCACCCCACATGATCGCGAAGTACGCCAGCAGGGGCAGCGCGATGCGGGCGACGTCCCACGGCCGGTTGGTGATCTGCTCCCCTTGCAGCGCGAACAGGATCACGATGGTGAACAACAGGCCGTAGAGCGCCCACGGCCCGATCCGTGGCAGGAACTTCGACTCGTACCAGTCACGGCCCTTGGCTTTCTCCCCGAGGCGACGCGAGAGATACCCGGCCACCAGTGGGATGCCCAGGAAGATCAGCACCGATTTCGCGATCTGCCATGGCGAGGTGTCGATGGTGGTTTGTTCCAGGCCGAGCCAGCCCGGCAGCACCGACAGGTAGAACCAGCCCAGCACCGCGAACATGACGACCTGGAACACCGAGTTCAGCGCGACCAGCACCGCGGCGGCCTCACGGTCACCGCAGGCCAGGTCGTTCCAGATGATGACCATGGCGATACACCGCGCGAGCCCGACGATGATCAACCCGGTGCGGTACTCGGGCAGGTCAGGCAGCATCAGCCAGGCCAACGCGAACATCAAGGCCGGGCCGAACACCCAGTTCAACAGCAGCGAGGACAGCAGCAGTTTGCGGTCGCCGGTGACGGTGTCGAGGCGGTCATAGCGCACCTTGGCCAGCACCGGATACATCATGATCAGCAGGCCCAGCGCAATCGGCAGTGAAATCCCGTCGATCTGGACTTTTTCCAGCGCGGTGTTCAACCCCGGGATCCAGCGCCCCAGCAGCAGGCCGGCGACCATGGCGGCACCGATCCACAACGGCAGGAACCGGTCGAGGGTGGACAGCTTGCCGACAACCGGTGTTGCCGACGACGAAGTGGTGGTCTCGGTCATGCCAGCACCCCCACCGTCTCGACGGTGGCGCCGAGCAGCACCGACAGGCTGGCCAACGCTTCGGGCACCACTGTGTAGTACACCCAGGACGCGCGGCGCTCGGAGGTCAGCAGACCCGCGTCGCGTAGCACTTTGAGGTGATGGCTCACCGTGGGTTGGGAGACCTCGACTCCGGCCGAGATGTCGCAGACGCAGGCCTCACCGCCGGCGCGGCTGGCGATCGCCGAGAACAGCTGCAGCCGGACCGGGTCGGCCAGCGCCTTGAGCTTGACCGCCATGTCCGCGGCGGCAACCGCAGAGATCGGTTCACGCAGCAGCGCCCCGGGAGGGCAACACAGCACCTCGGACGACTGATCAAACTGATTCGACATACATCAATATTGACAGTTATCGATACCGTCTGGCAAGTGAACAGTCGCCCAACTTCGAGGGCACGGCCCGGCCGGGTGCCTTGAGGGCTGCGGTTCCATAGCGGCGTTAGTCGGTGGCCGTGGTTACCGTAGATGGCTATGGCGACACCTCCAGCGCAGGCGATGTGCAGTGAGTGCAACCAGTCGGCCCGCGTGGCCACAGCCAATCCGATCTGGTCTCATGGCGGCGATGAGCCGTCGACGTGGATCGTTGAGGTCGACTGTGCACGCTGCGGCCTCCAACACGGCTGGCTTCCTCGGCGCTGACGGCGATGGCTCCCGAGCCCCTTTTTGATGACGGTCCGCATCACGACGGTCCCGCGCTCTACACCGAACCTCATTTCGCGTTCCTGAACCGGGCCAGTGACCCGATGTGGGCGCAGGTACGTGACGTGATCGAACAGTGGTATGCCGACTACCCCGACCCCGACGGAGATCTGCGCGCCAGATTTCGTGATGTCAGCATCCGGCAGCACGCTCCGGCCTGGTGGGAGCTGTACATCTACACGTTGTTTCGCCGGCTCGGATATGCGCCGACGGTTCACCCCGAGATTCCCGGCACCACCCGCCACCCCGACCTGCTGCTCACCAAGGACGGTTCCCGGGTGTACATCGAATGTGTGGTGCTGTTTGAGGACGGGAGCCGGCAGTCAACAGACAGCGAATCCTGGGTCAAGGACTGCATCGACGCCGCCAAGAACCCTGACTTCGTCGTCGGGGTTCGGTTCGAGCACTTCGGGAAACTGCGGCCGAAACAGAGCCAGGTCACACGCCACATCGAGGGTTGGCTGGCAACGCTGGACTATGACTCCGTGTCGGCGGCCAGCCGGGCAGGCGAATCACACTACCCATCAAAGAACTTCGACTTCGCTGATTCGCGGGTAAGGCTCACTGCTATACCCGTGCACCCCGACAGGCGGGGCAATGACGTTGGCCGCATCGGCTTCGGCCCGGCGAATGGCGCCTTTGCGGTGCAAAGCGTTGGCGAGATTCGAGACATCTTGAAGGGCAAGGCTAAACAGTGCCGGGCGGTCGATGCGCCGCTGATCGTCGCGATTCTCAACTGGTCGATGTTCGCCCGGCTCAACGAAGTCAACCGTGCCCTGTTTGGGTCCGCCGTCGTGCAATCGGGCAGGGACACCACCCAGCTGGTTCAAGGTACAGACGGCTATTGGCACCCCGGGCCGCCGCCGCGCGGAAGTGTCGTCTCGGCCGTGTTGTTCGGTGAAAGCGTCAGTCATTCACGCGTTGCGGCTGGGCTGCCGAGGCTGTGGCGCAACCCATGGGCACAGCGCCCCCTACAAGATGATCTCCCGTTCGAGGCGCACGCTGCTGACCCCGACACCGGTGAAGTGGTCGTGACCGCGCACGAGACTATCCCGGCATCAACAGTTTTCGGATTGTCGGCAGGGTGGCCTCACGCCTAGGGCACGATCCTGGCGCAGACACATCCGACTGCGCCCAGCACGGCGGTTATCTGGTGCCGTCATCGTTTCCGCGGTGGCGGGATGTAGCTTGCGAGCGGGGTCGCCTGCGCGTCGAGATGTTGGTGACGGGCTTTTGGCTTTGAGCACTTTCTCGTTCGAGCGTCAGAACATTGATCACTGTGGCGTACAGCTGCAGTCTCTGCTCTAGCTCTGCACAGTGTGCGAGGAGTTTGGCGTGGTCTTCCTTGAGCTTTTGATACTCGCTGAGGCGGCGCGCGAATGCGGCCGGGGCACCGTCGGCGTTGCGCACCTTGGCCTGGAAGAGCTCTTTGAGGTCGACATGTTGGTGGGTGAGATGCCAGCGCGGGAGGTCGGCTTCCACGGCGAGCTGTGACACCGACAGTCGGCCGGTGGACCGTAGCGGCTGACCGGCGAGCAGCCGGTCCATCGCGGCGAGGATCTGGTCGCGGATAGGGTCGTTGTGGGCGGCATCGGTTGTCATTGGTGTCGCTCCAGGATTTTGTCGAGACGTTGCAGTTCGCGTTGCTCTCGTTGGTGTCTTATCGGAGGGGCCAGCGGATCGCTGACGATCTCGTGGAGCTGGTTGCGGTGTTGTTGGATGGCTTCGATGTCACGGTCGGTGTGTGCGATGCAACGGCATGTGGGACGGCAGTCGTCGATGTCGGGGGTGAGCATCGGATCGTCCATGCTCCCGCGCAGCTGACACGCAGCCTCCTGCGCCTTGAACACGCACGTCATTCCGTCGCCGTGATAGATCTGCAGCAGCGTGTTGCCGAGCAGATCGCGCGCTTGTCGGGGGCTGGTGAGTACATGACCGGCGAAGGTGCGTTCGGCGGCACGGACTCGCTGGCGGTATTCGTCTGCAGCGGGCCCAGAGACGCGTTCGCCGTCTTCGAGTGCTTGTTGGTCGATGGCCATCTCTTCCAGACGCGCGAGGAAGTCTTCGTAGGCGTACTCGTCGGGAAAGCCCGAGCTGTAGTCACCGGCGTATCCCTGGATCAGTCGTGTGTGCACGTGCCCGTACTGCATTGCTCCGGCGACCAGGCCGCGGGGCCGACGCCGAATGAACCAGGCCAGTGTTCGCCGAAACCGTGAGAGCGTGATCTGCTGAGGGTCAAGAGGGATGCCCGGGCGGTCGTTCTGCGTGCAGTAGTCGTTGACCCAGTCGATGAAGTCGGAAATGGTGCCGACGGCTCGCGTGCTGGTCCGAGCCTGACCGATGCGGGCGAAGTTTGTTGCTTCCTTGTAGGGCTGGATTCTGGACGGGAACAGCAGGGGGTGGGCGTGGAGGCGCTCCATAACAGCGACCGCGTCGGCGACCGGCTTGACCACCACCCACGGATCGCGGCGTTGTTGTCCCTCGGGGAGTTTGTTTCCGTCGTCGTCGACGACGTTCTTGAACACCAGTCCCGACATCAGCCACATGTCGGCTGCTTCGTCGCGTTCGATGCATCCCCGCCGCAGATTGAGGACTTCGCCGGCTCGCGCACCTGAGAGGTAAGCGATGACGATCATCGCGGCAGCGCTGAGATGGTTGGCCAATGTCCGCGCCTCCTCGTAGGCGATGGGACGGTGCCGCCAAGGACGTCCGTCGAGGCGGGCGGTGATCGGGGTGTCCAGATAGGGTGCGTCAGCAATCGGTAGGCCTGATCGCGCAATCAACTGGCCCGCGGGGTAGCGCAGTGTTTTCTGGTTGAACACCATCTCCAGCTGCCTCTCGAGATGCTGCATGTCGAGCTGCACCCTGCCCGTGGCGTCGACCTTGCCGGGTAGGGCCCCGCCGGTTTCATGCAGTCGTGCCACATAGGCCTGCACCTTGTCTTCCAGGTCATGGCTCGGGGTGCGCCCGAGGCGGCCGCCGTTGTCGGCGCGGCGCGCTTGTGGGGAGAGTCTTTTGAGACGCAGGTGTTCGTCATGCGCTGCGATGATGTCGACGGAGAAATCCTCGACGAATCGCAGTGCCCAGTGCAGCAGCGGCTGCATGGTGACTTCTGCGATGCGCGGTGTCCGGTTTTCCCTGCGCGACTGCGACTTTCCCAAGATTTCGTGCAGTGGATCGCCGTTCCACGGCGGCGCGAGGGGAAGCCTCATTGATTCGGGCAGGATCAATCGGTAACTCCATAGCCGCCGTATCTCAAGGGCCCGCCGATGCTTGGTGTCGAGTGTGGCTTCCACGTCCACGAGGTATGCCAGGTAGCGGTCGAGGACGTTGTCATCAACCTCACCGAAAGCCCAGATGTGTTGCTGGTTCAACCACGTCATGAAGGCCTTGAAGCTGGCCCAGGCACTGACCACGGTAGCGATCGCTGCCTTGCTCGCCGCCTTCTCGTGAAACGGGGTGGGCGTGGAGTGGTTGATCAACTGCCAGAAATAGTGTTTGGAGGCGAGGCGTAGCCGCTCAGGTATTGAGCTGAAGTTCAGTGTGAGCGTGTAAACGTGCTCTTCGAAGACTGCAGCGGTCAAGCTCCAGTGGTCGTCACCGAAGCGACTCAGCGCAGCGACGTCCGTCCCAGGGACGAGTTCGCGGTTGGTCAGGACCAACGTTTGATCGTCGGGCCACTGGACGTCGTCGGGAATCGGGCTTGCCCATTCGACCGAACGCCAGGGCGCGGTCACCGAATGTCCATTTCCCGATTGATGAATCGGTCCACCATCGCGTGTTGCTGCGGAGTCGCGTCCGCGCGCGCCTGCGCGACAGCAGCGGCGTCATGCCGGCTGAGCAGGTCGGCGAGTTGGGTGTGAGCACGTGCGAATCGTTGCGCCCAAGCCAGTGGAGTCATGTCTGCCTTGCGGGCTTGAAGGCGCTCAAAGACGAGAGCTTGCACGGGTAGATGGTGGGGCAACGCTCTCGCGCACGGGCATTCCAGGCATTTCATGAACGACGCGCGGCATGGTTGCCCCGGAGCCCCAAATGGGCTGTTGTCATTGTCGATACAGGAGTTCATCACTGTGTCCAGTTCACCCGCAAGCATGCGCTTGACGACGGTCGGCTCAATACCGTGCTTTGCGGCGAGCGCGCAAGCGTCGGATTGAGCGATCTCGTCGCGACTGAGGGTCTCCATGACGCTGCGACTGCGCGCTTTGTCGACTTCTTCAGCCAGTGCGGCCGCGACGACTTGTCGATACTGGCCGAGGTTGCCGCGGTCCCTGCTGAGATAGTCCTTGACCAGGGTGGTTTCGGTGTGAGCAACGGGTTTCTGGTGCAATGAGACATAAGTGAGCCGTATCAGGTCCAACGTCACCGACAGGTATCCGCGGGCGTTGGCCGCCGAGGCATCAGGCTGGATCTTGTGACGCGCCGACCACATACGGAAGGGCTCGTTGCTGGCAAGCGCCCGAATGCCGCGGGTAGTCCCATTTGCGTGGTAGCCAACCAGAAGGCGGTCCGTATCAGTTATTTGACGCGAGTGAGACGTCAAGTCAAGCAACAGCGCATATAGACCGAACGGTGTGTGCAATTCGTCGCGGGCTGTCGGAGATGACGACGTCGAGGGAAGCGTGATCCAGTCCGGGATCTCGGCCAAGGCCAGATTCATGTAGGCCCGGGCTCCTCGCCGGGGCTTGTAAGTATCGAGGATCGCGATGGACTTCCGCCCATCGACGTGTCCGTCGGTTCGGTGATGCGCTGTTGTGAGGTTGAGGATGACACTGCGATTCTGACCGGTCATGATCCCCATAAGAATTGCCGCAGCAGCGAGTTCGGTACACGTCAGATGCAGCCAACCCACTACCTCGGCGACCGAGCCGAACCCCGAGTCCCGTACCCAAGTCTTGGGTGCGTACGTCCCTTTGTGAGCTGGGCGCGTATAGCGGGGTACGTCGGTGTGCTCTTCGACGAACTCCAGCAGTTCCAAACGCCGGTCACGGCCAGCCATCTTTCCTGCGCGGTACTGCCGCAACAGCTCGCGGTTCTTGCGGATTCTGGTCGCCGCGGCGCGCAGATCTGATCGCGCAACGCGAGCGATCTGAGTGAACTCGTCGCGACTGTAACTTGCCTTCTTACTCGCGTTCGATTTTCTCAGAGTGATTTGGCAAACTTTGGCCACCATCATGGCAGTTAGTTCATTGCTATTGCGGAGCACTACTTTTAGCTCAGACACTTCGCGATGTGCCGACGTTGTTGTGGCGCGGCGATGATCGCGGAAACCGTCAATGTGGTCATCGACGAGCTCTGCCATCGTTGTGGGCGGGGCCGCCAGTCCGCTGAGGTAATCAGCGAAGAGTCGAACGGCGCGGAAAGAGTACCTGAAACCTTCCATCCTGGTCACCGCGCCACCAGGAGCTGTCCGTTTCGCAAACGTCATCGCCAATCCCTTTTGCAGATCGAGGGCCACAGGCATCCGGGAGAAATCGAAATCCTGAACGGTGGCACCATCATGGTCAAAGCACCTCACCGTCAGTCGGTCTGGCTGCAGTCCATGGGATGTCAGTCCTTGGGTGGGTAGCGCTGCGCGTCGACCGCGGCGGCTCACCAGCTGGTTCCAACCGGGTCGCTGGCGACATTGGGGTGCAGGCGGAATGCCTGGCTGAGGAACTCCTTCACCGGAAAGCCGTCGGCGTGGGCCAGCAGAATCTCGACGTCAAGATTCCGGAAAGGTTCCAAGTAGACGTTTTTCGTCGTCTCGACGCGGGCGTGGCCGAGCATGGTTTGAACGAAATGCCAGGTGTCTCCGAATTGGGTACGGAAGTCGTTTGTGCCGTCCTCCTCGAGGGAGCTCAGCCGGGCTGCGTACACCAGCTTGCCGATCGAGAACCATTTCAGAGCAAATGAGTGCCGGTGCATATGCGGTGTGCACCTGAAGTTGGGCAACCCAAGCGCGGCGATCCGCCGATTGGCGTTATCAAACGTGTGGTGCCATCCATGGGGATCTCGGGGCAGCCCATCCTCATTTAGCCACAGGGCCAAGGGTTCCAGATCGCTACCGGTGCGCATGAACAGTCTTCGCCGCTGTTCTGGATCAATGAGGTTCCATGGTCGCTGAACCTCCTGGCCGTCGTCCGCAATGAGGATCACGTGGCCCCCACGTTTAGCCGGTTGTGCGATCTGGCGCGCTGCGACGGCGTCATACCGATGCTCGGCCTGCGCGTCACGAACAGCACGCGCACGAGGGCCTTCTATGTAGGCACGGACCGCGCGCAACACATCAACGGGCATCCAATAGGGATGTCCGTACCCACCCTTGGCGCATTTGTCGGCCAACCGGCACGTATAGAACGACCTTCCCAGCTCCAGCGTCGGCAACTCCGGCAACACCACCGAGCCCCACTCGGTCAGCCGCAGTCCTGTCCCATACAGACCATCCACAAACGCGCTGTCTCGCTGTTCATTTCGTCCTCGCCACGATTTGTCTGGTCCGCCGTCCAGGGTTCGACCACGCAGGCCCACGTCGCGCCACCTCGCGATCGCGGCGGGATCTAGCCACTTGACGCCCGCTGTGCGCTTCGCCCGGGGTGAACCCACTTCGGCGAAAATATCGGCCACCTCCGGGTAGCGGGACGAGGCCCATCGATAGAACTTCTTACAGGCGGCGATGTCCTTGGAAAAAGTCGACGTACCAACTCTTTCCGGATTGGTCGGGTCTGTCAGACGCCAGAACTGAAACTCCTCGACATCGTCGACAGAGGCTGTAAACCACTCCTGCCCGCGGGTTTCCAGGAAGTTCAGCCACAATGCCAAACAGCCGGCATAGTCGCGGTTGCTTGTTTCCGCCAGATTCCGCATCCGAGCTGAACCGAGGAAGTCGTTCACCCGAGTATCTGGAAATCCATTCGGACCCAACAAGAACCGTTGTCCATCACGACCCCCGAGGGCTTTGATCAACTCCGACAGCGACTCTGATCTATCCGCCAGCACCAACGACAAGTCACCGACTGGCAGATCAAATCTGTATCGATGAACCTGCCATCGCGCATCACTCATGATCGGCTCCATTCTCAATGGACCCGATCAGTCAATCACAACAGTTCAGTCGGCTATAGAATGCCGCGCGCCGTCGGGATCACGATGCGCAGGATGGTCTTCCACTTCGGCACGCCCAGCGCGTAACTGGCCTCACGCAGATCCATCGGGACGATCCGCAGCATCTCCTCGGTGGCACGCACGATGACCGGAATCATCAACAGCACCAAGGACAGTGACACCGCGAAGCCGGACCGGCCGAAGCCGAGGGTGGCGACCCACAGGGCGTAGATGAACAGCGCCGCCACGATCGAGGGCACACCGGTGAGGATGTCGACCATGAAGGTGGTGAGCTTGCCCAGCCGGGTGCCGCCGCCGTATTCGACGAGGTACACCGCGACCATGACGCCGATCGGGATCGAGATGACCGAACACACGACGCCCTGCAACAGCGTGCCGATGAGCGCGTGGTACACGCCGCCGCCCGGGGCGAACGCCGTCATGCCCGACTGAGAATTGGTGAACCACACCGGGGAGGTCAGCGCGCTCCACCCCTTGGCGATCGCCGACCACAGCACCCACAGCAGCGGCACGAGCGCGATCAGCATGGACAGCGAAACAAGCCCGGTGGCAAGGTGGTTGGTCAGCTTGCGACGAGCGCTGACGCCCTGGAACGTCGGCGCCTTGACGGGCTGGTCGAGTGTCGGAGCGCTCATGAGCGGCCCTTTCCGGCGACGACGGCGCGGGCCAGTGAGTTGACCACGAACGTGAGGATGAACAGCACCAACCCGGCCGCAATGTAGGCGCCCGCCTTGTACTGGTCGTTGAATTCGCTTGCGGTGGCGGCGATCTTGCTGGCGAAGGTGTAGCCACCGTCGAACAGCGACCAGCCGAACGCCGTCTGGGTGCCGCGCAGGATGATCAGCAGGGCGATGGTTTCGCCGAGCGCGCGCCCCAGGCCGAGCATCGCACCGCTGATGTAACCCGACATCCCGAACGGCAGCACGGTGGTGCGTACCACCTCCCAGCGGGTCGCGCCGAGGGCCAATGCGGCCTCGATCTGCCCGCGGGGAGTCTGGACGAACACTTCACGCGTCACCGCGGTGATGATCGGCAGGATCATCACCGCCAGCACGATGCCCGCAGTGAAAATGGTGCCGCCGCCGGCCAGCGACACATTGCCTGTCTTGAACAGGAACAGCCAGCCCAGGTTGTGGTTGAGCCACACCGCCAGTGGCCTGAGTACCGGCGCCAGGACGTACAGACCCCACACGCCATAGACGATCGACGGCACCGCGGCGAGCAGGTCGACCATGTACGCCAGCGGGCTGGACAGCCGCTTGGGGGCGTACTGGGTCAGGAAGATCGCGATGCCCAGCGCGACGGGCATCGCCAGCACGAGGGAGAACACCGACACGAACACGGTCACCTGCAGCAGGTCGAGGATGCCGAAGTGCATCGCCGACGTGTTGGTGGTGACCCAGTTACCGCCGTACAGAAAGAAGTTCTCTTGGTTGCGGGCCAGCGCCGGGATGGCCCGCCAGAGCAGGAACACCCCGATCGCCGCGATGAGCGCGACGATCAGGATGCCCGAGCCTTCGGCCAGGCCGCGGAAAATGCGGTCGCCCAGCCGTACTTTCGCCGCCCCGCGCGACGGATCGGTGGAGATGGGTTCCGGCGCCGGGGTGGGCGCGGCTATGGCCTCGCCCGACCCCGAGTCGGCAGGATCAGGTGTTGTCACGGTTGTCCCGTCTGGGCCCCTGTCGGTCATGCGATCGAAAAACCATCCTCACCAGAATAATTGCGGTCGCGAACTAGGCGATCGCGTTGACCGAAGTAAGCAGGCGCTGCTTGAACGCGTCCGGAAGCGGAACGTAGCCGGCGTCGCCGAGGCCCGACTGGCCCTGGTTGGCGGCCACTGTCAGGAACGACTTGACCGCTGCGGAGGTGTCGGCGTCGTAGCCCTTGGAGCAGACGATGTTGTAGGTCGCCAGCACCAGCGGGTACACCCCGGCTTCCTTCGAGCCGTAGAGCGAATTCAGGTCGAGCTTGAGGTCGTTGCCCTCGGCGGCGAACTTGGCGGCGTCGATCGCCTTGGCCGCCGAGTCGTTGGTCAGCGCGACCGCGCCCGCGCCGCTGTCGATCTGCGCGGCGTTCAGCTTGGCCTTGTCGGCGAAGCCCTTCTCCACGTAGCCGATGGCACCGGGGGTGTTCTGCACGGCCTGCACCACGCCCGAGGACTTCTGCGCGCCCTCGCCGGCGCCGCCCTGGAACTCGCTGCCCGCACCCTTGGTCCACGCCTGCGGTGCGGCGGCGGCCAGGTACTTCTGGAAGTTGTCGGTGGTGCCCGAGGAGTCCGAACGGTAGATCGGCTTGATGTCGGCATCCGGCAGGTTGGTGCCCGCGTTGAGCGCCGCGATGGCCGGGTCGTTCCACTTCTTGATCTGGCCCTGGAAGATCTTGGCCAGCACGTCACCGTTGACGACGAGCTTGTCGACGCCCTCGAGGTTGTAGGCCAGCGCGACCGGACCGAACACCAGCGGCAGGTTCCACGCCGGGTTTCCGCCGCAGCGGTCGGCGGCGGCCTTGACCTGATCGCCGCTCAGCGCCGAATCGGAGCCCGCGAAGTCAACCTGCTTGGCGATGAACTGCTCACGCCCCGCGCCCGAACCGGTCGGGTTGTACGACAGGTTCTTGCCCGGGCACGCCTGCCCCCAAGCCTGGTTGAACAGCGCGATGGCGTTCTGCTGGGCCGTCGAGCCTTCGGCGGTCAGCGCATTCTTGCCACCGCACTCTGCGGACGCCGAAGCGCTGCCCGAGGCAGCCGAGGACGACTTGGTGCCGCTGTTGTTGTCGCTGCCGCACGCGGTCAGCGTCAGCGCGGCGACGGCCGTCGCGGACAAGAACACTCCCAGCGGAGTGCCGACCCTCTTACCAATGCTGTTGAGCTTCACTTATCCCACTTTCGTTTGACGGCGTCAGACTCCCCGGCAACGTATGCGGCCGCAGTGGACGGTGCGGTGATGGAATATGAACGGATGGTGAACAGGTTCGGCGTGTTCACTGCTAGTCGCGTTGCGAGGCCCCATAGGCCGCATCGACAACAGCCACCTCGAAACCGAGTTTTCGGTAAGTGTTCACCGCCGCCGAGTTATTAGCCTCGACGTAAAGCATGACCACAGGCTGTGAAGTCCCTGACAGCGCCGTTGCGAGGTGGTGCAGCCCCGTCAACGTCAACACCGAACCCAGTCCGCGGCCCTGCGCCGACGGATCGACGCCCACCACATACACCTCGCCGAGACCGGAGCCGTCCGGCAGGCCACCGGCGTGGATCTTCGTCCAGTGGAAACCCAGCAGCCGTTGGGATGAGTCCGGTCCTCCTCGCGTGCGGGGTGATTCCGGTCCTCCTCGCGTGCGGGCCCCGAACGCCAGGAACAGACCCTCCGGGTCGAACCACGGCTCGTCGCGTCGTTCGGCGATCTCGCGCTCGGTCCAGCCACCCTGCTCGGGGTGCCAGGAAAAGGCCGCGTTGTTGACCCGCAGCAATTCGGCGTCGTCCTGCGGCCCCTGATACGTCCTGATCGTCACACCTTCTGCGTCCCGCTGCGGAGGCAGATCGGCCAGCGGACGACGCATCTGCAGCAGTTCCCGGACGATGACGAGCCCCAGCTTCGACGCGAGCCCCTGGGCAGGCTCGAGGTTGCCGTGCGCCCAGATCCTGGCGCCGGGCCCGCCCGCGGCGAGTCCCGCGCGAGCCAGCTCCGACCCCGTCCCGTGCCGCCTGGCATGCGGGTGCACCACCAGCTCGGCCATCGCCGGGTCGTCCCCGTCGGCCGGGGCGAGGTTGAGGTAGCCGATCACGTGGTCGCCGTCGGTGGCCACGAGGTGCCTGGTCCGGTCCCGGCCGAGCTCGCGCAGAACCTGGTCACCGACCGGCGCGATCCCGTCGTGCTCGGTCGCCGCTGAGATGAGCGCACGGATCTGCTGTTGGTCGCCGTCGGACAACGACGTGCGCCAGCTGGTCTCGGTCACTGGCTGGGCAGCCGATCGGCCAGCGGGCCGTTGGCGACCGGAGGCGAGTAGTCGTCGTCATCATCGTCACTGTCGTCGGCCGGGTGTCCCACGGCCGGGCCGCGGCCACGGGACGGGCGGACCGCCTTGTAGCCCACGTTGCGCACCGTGCCGATCAGCGATTCGTACTCCGGCCCCAGCTTGGCGCGCAGGCGACGCACATGCACGTCGACGGTGCGGGTGCCGCCGAAGAAGTCGTATCCCCACACCTCCTGCAGCAGCTGGGCACGCGTGAACACCCGGCCGGCGTGCTGTGCCAGGTACTTCAGCAGCTCGAACTCCTTGTACGTGAGGTCGAGCGGACGGCCGCGCAGCCGCGCGGTGTAGGTGCCCTCGTCGATGACGAGCTCACCGAGCGAGATCTTGCCGACGTTCTCCTGGCTGGCCGCGCCGCCGCGGCGCCCCACCAGCAGCCGCAGCCGCGCGTCGATCTCGGCGGGGCCGGTGCCCGGCAACAGAATCTCGTCCAGTCCCCATTCGTGGGTGACGGCGACGAGTCCGCCTTCGTTGAGCACCGCGACCACCGGCACCGATGTCCCGGTCGTGCCCAACAACCGACACAAGCCACGAGCGGCGGCCAGATCCACCCGCGCATCGACGATCGCCACGTCGGCGTTGCCCGCCTCCAACAGGGACGACACCTCGGTCGGCGCTGTCCGCACGCTATGTGCCAGCAACGACAGGGAGGGCAGGACAGACTCTGGATGCGGGTCGAGGGTGAGTAGCAGCAGATCCAACAGGTCCTCCGGCGCACCGGGAATCACATTGGAAACCCCCCCAGACGCCGATGTCGGAGGTGTTTACCCGGATTCATGGCTGACACGTGGCCGTTACCGGCCATTTGTCTTCTAACGATAACGCCTTACCTGCGGTTCGGCCGCGCCGCGAGAAGCGTCCGCTCGGACGTGGGCAACAATGTGCCGGTGCGGAAACTGGTGATCGGCTTCGTCGCGACCGTGCTCGCACTCGTCGTGGCGGCCGTCGGCGTCGACTTCGGCGCCGCCATCTACGCCGAATACCGGCTGGCCCGGACGCTGCGCACGGTCGCGGCCCTGAACTGGGACCCCACCGCCGCGATCCTCGGATTCCCGTTCATCACCCAGGCCCGCCGGCACCAGTACAACGAGGTGGAGCTGCGGGCGATCGGTGTGGACCACCCCGTGGTCGGCAAGGCGTCGCTGGAAGCCACCATGCACCACATCAACCTGACCGAGGCTTCGTGGCTCATCCGGCCGAACGCGCCCATGCACATCGGCAAGCTGGAGAGCCGCATCATCATCGACTCCACCCACGTCGGACGGTTCATGGGGATCGACGACCTGCTGGTCGAGGCCCCGTCCCGGGAGACCAACGACCCCACCGGCGGAACCACCGAATCGGGCATATCCAGCAACCAGGGCCTGGTCTTCACCGGCACCCCGCGCGCCGCGGGCATCGACAAGCGCGTCAGCGTCACCGTGGATCTGTCCATCACCGGCGAAGACCACAGCACGCTGGTAATGACCGCCACCGGCGTGCTCACCGGCGCAGGCACCGCCGACCAGCCGGTTCCCGAGGACAAGACCGCCGCGGTGCTCGCAGAGTTCAGCAGCACCATCACCGGGCAGAGGCTGCCCTTCGGCATCGCGCCGACCAGTGAGGGTGCCCGGGGCTCGGACATCATCATCGAGGGCATCGCCGAGGGAGTAACCGTCGAGCTCAGCGAGTTCAGACAGACATGAGCACTTCCATGATCACCGTGATCGCGGTGGTGATCGCCGCGCTGGGCGTCGCGTACGTGATCGGCCGGCTGGTGACCCGGCGCGCCGGGATGCTGCGCAGCGCCGACGAGGCTGCCACGCAGCTGGACACCTCCGACCTCGGGCTGTCCAGCACGGGACCGACCATCCTGCACTTCAGCGCAGAATGGTGCGGGCCGTGCGCAGGGGTACGCCGCGTGGTCGACCAGGTGTGCGCCGACTTGCCCGCGGTGGCGCACGTGGAGATCGACATGGACGCGAATCCGGCGGCGGCCCGGCGTCTTTCGGTTCTGTCGCTGCCGACGACGTTCATCTTCGACGCCGAAGGGCATCAGCGGTACCGCACCAGCGGGGTGCCGAAGGCTGCTGACCTGCGCGCAGCGCTCGAACCGCTGTTGGCCTGAGTCAGCGGTCATTGGGTAAGCTGTCGCTCGTGTCCGCCCGCATTGAGCTTGTGCTCACCAAGCGCCGCGCAGTCGATCTGTGCCGCGTTGCGGGCTGCTGCTGTTGTTGTTGCTGCTGCTGAGCGCTCCCGCGCGTCTTGACGTGCCCGCTCGGAGTCTTGTCCTCCGGCCTGCTCACCTCCCAGCCTTCCAACAACAACAGGAGCTTTTCACATGTCAGGTCCTCACCTCGAGACCACCGGTCAGGTCGACGTGCGCGGCCCCCGATTCGCCGCCTGGGTCACCACCGGTGCCCTGATTCTCATCCTGCTGATCTCCGGGGTCAGCAACGTCGCGGCGGCCGTGCTGCTCGGTCTGCAGGCGGTGGTGTTCGCCATCGGTGCCGTCGGCGGTCCCCGCAGACATCCGTACGGCCGGGTGTTCGCCACGCTCGTGGCGCCGCGCCTTGGTCCGGTTACCGAACGTGAACCGGTTGCTCCGCTGAAATTCGCCCAACTGGTCGGCTTTGCGTTCGCCGTCGTGGGTACCGTCGGCTTCGCGCTCGGGGTCCCCGCGCTGGGCTTGGCAGCCACCGCGCTGGCCTTGGTGGCAGCGTTCCTCAATGCCGCGTTCGGCATCTGCCTGGGCTGCCAGCTCTACCCGCTGGTGGCCCGTTTCCGTCGCACGCCAAGCCCCGCCTGACATCACCAAATATCAAGCAACCGAAAGGATCTCGTCTATGGCACGCTCCGACGTCCTGGTCTCCACCGAATGGGCCGGGAACAATCTCGATACTCCTGGCGTGGTATTCGTCGAGGTCGACGAGAACACAAGCGCTTATGACGACGAGGGTCACATCCCCGGCGCCGTCAAGCTGGACTGGCGCGACGACCTGCAGGACGCCGTCAAGCGTGACTTCGTCGACCAGCAGCAGTTCTCGAAGCTGTTGAGTGACAAGGGCATCAGCAACGACGACACCGTGGTTCTCTACGGCGGCAACAACAACTGGTTCGCGGCCTACGCCTACTGGTACTTCAAGCTGTACGGCCACAACGACGTCAAGCTGCTCGACGGCGGCCGCAAGCGCTGGCAGCTCGACGGACGTCCGCTCGTCAAGGACGCGGTCAGCCGCCCGGCCACGTCGTACTCGGCCAAGCCGCAGGATCACAGCATCCGCGCCTTCCGCGACGATGTGATCGCCGCGATCAACGTCAAGAACCTGGTCGACGTGCGTTCGCCCGACGAGTTCTCCGGCAAGATCCTGGCCCCCGCGCACCTGCCGCAGGAGCAGAGCCAGCGGCCCGGACACATCCCCGGAGCCATCAACGTTCCGTGGAGCAAGGCGGCCAACGAGGACGGCACCTTCAAGTCCGACGAGGAACTCGCCGCGCTGTACGCCGCGGCAGGCCTGGACGGCGAGAAGGAAACCATCGCCTACTGCCGGATCGGTGAGCGCTCGTCGCACACCTGGTTCGTGCTGCAGGAACTGTTGGGACACAAGAACGTCAAGAACTACGACGGCAGTTGGACGGAATACGGCTCCCTGGTGGGCGCCCCGATCGAGTTGGGAAGTTGATATGTGCTCTGCACCCAAGCAAGGACAGACGTTGCCGGCCGGCGTCGACCTGGAGAAGGAAACCGTGATCACGGGCCGCGTGGTCGACGGCTCCGGCCAGGCGGTCGGTGGGGCGTTCGTGCGCCTGCTCGACTCCTCCGATGAGTTCACCGCCGAGGTGGTGGCGTCAGCGACCGGTGACTTCCGCTTCTTCGCGGCGCCGGGCACCTGGACGCTGCGCGCGCTGTCGCCCGCCGGCAACGGTGACGCCAGCGTCGCCCCGACCGGTGCGGGCATCCACGAGGTCGACGTCAAGGTCGCCTGAGGTCTTCGCTCGAACGTGAGCTTGTGTGCGAGGTTTCGCCCGCATATCGCACATAAGCTCACGTTCGGCGGGTGACCTCCGGCACACCACCCGGGGCCGCGAGGCCTGTGCCGAGGAACTAGACTCGTCGCCGTGGTGCTCTTCTTCGAGATCATGCTTGTCGCGGCCGTCGTGGTCATCACGTGGTTCGCGCTGTACACCCTTTACCGGCTCGTCACCGACGAGTCGTGACGTCCGAGCAGGACGTTTCAGCCGACGGTCCTGAGCCGGTCGTACCGGGCTCCGGTGACCGCGCGGTCGCCGCGGCTGCCGAACGGGCCAAGGCCACGGCGGTACGCAACATCCCGGCCTTCCAGGACCTGCCGCTGCCCGCCGATACCGCGAATCTGCGCGACGGAGTGGGCCTCAACGACGCCCTGCTGGCGTTGTTGCCGCTCGTGGGAGTCTGGCGCGGCGAGGGCGAGGGCCGCGACGCGGACGGCGACTACCGGTTCGGCCAACAGATCGTGGTGTCCCACGACGGCTCTGACTACCTGAACTGGGAAGCTCGGTCCTGGCGACTCAACGAGGCCGGAGACTACGACTCCCCCGCCCTGCGGGAAACCGGCTACTGGCGCTTCGTCGACGATCCGTCGGATCCGTCCGAGGCGCAGGCCATCGAACTACTCCTCGCCCATTCCGCCGGCTACGTCGAGTTGTTCTACGGCCAGCCCCTCAACCAGTCGTCGTGGGAGCTGGCCACCGATGCGCTGGCCCGCAGCCGCTCCGGCGTGCTGGTGGGCGGCGCCAAACGGCTCTACGGCATCATCGAGGGCGGCGACCTGGCGTATGTGGAGGAGCGTGTCGACGCCGACGGCGGCCTGGTTCCGCATCTGTCAGCCCGGCTGAGCAGGTTCGTCGGCTAGTGCACCGCCTCGGATATGCGGTGGCCGCGCTGGCCGCCGCGGCAACCCTCGCATCCTGCTCGACCGACAGTTCGCCACAACCGGCACCGACGTCGACGCCCCCCGAACACGGTTCATTCGCGCACTGCCTCACCGAGCACGGTGTGCCCGCAGCGCCGGGCCCGGTCGCAGGACCGCCTCAAGGGGTCGACCCGGGCACCTGGCAGAAGGCCATGACAGCATGCTCGGATCTGGCTCCCGGGCCGCGCTAACCGGCCACACAGCAGGCACATAGCTTTCCGATAACCCGCACTTAGCACGGCCGCATAGCGTCACCGCCATGAGACAGTCGATCTTGAAAACGGTGTTGACCGGGGTGGCGGCCACCGCGGTGATCGGTGGCGTAGCCGCCTGTTCGTCGAACCAACCGCACAGCGGGCAGACCAGTTCGTCGGCCGCATCATCGGCCGCCACGTCAGCGGCGCCGGAATCGGCGGCACCCGACGCCTACGGCCAGTGCATGCAGGAACACGGCATGCCCGCCCCACCTGGCGGGTTCGGCCAGCGGCCGCCGGGGCATCCTGACGGCCCGCCGCCCGACGGCGCGACGCCTCCCGAGGGAGCGCCGCCTGCCGGGCCGCCACCGGGGCACCACGGTGACGGTGCCACACCGCCGCCGCCCCCGGGAGTAGACCAGGACGCCTGGAACAACGCGTTGCAGGCGTGCGCCTCATTGGCGCCGGCACCGCCTCCGCGGTAACGAGCAGTCCGCCCCGGATATGGAGCGGCCCCCGAGCCTTGGTTCCAGGGTTGGACTGACCGAGGGGCTCGGGGGCCGGGTGGCTGCGGGGAATTCGCCAGCGCGCGCAGGCAATTCACCCCGCGCTGCTAGCGGGCAGCCACCTCACATGTCCATAAATCAATCAATTTTTCGGACCACCTCCTTCCCTGTGTACGAGCGACCGTACCCCCGTATCCGCACCGCGACAAGCGATTTACTCTCAGCGATCGCTGACGATGGCGGCGTCGACCAAACCTGCCAGTTCGTCGTGCAGCGGGGCGTCGGGCAGGCGATGCCCGTCCAGGGTGTGCACCCGCGCGGCGAGCGTGATGCTCGATACCAGCCAAACACCTTGCGCGGCAACAAGATCCGCCGGTGTAAGTTGGCGGTAGTCGCAGTCGTAACCCTTGTTGCGAGCGACCTCGAAGAGCGCCTGCTGCGTCGTCCCGCGCAGGATCGGATACCACGGCGGCGGCGTGAGCAGCAGCGGCGCCCCGGATTCGTCCGGGGTCGCGATGACGACGGTGGACCGCGGCCCCTCCAACAGGTACCCGTCGGAACTGACGAAGATCACGTCACCCGCGCCGGCACGCGCGGCATGCCGCAACGCGGCCATGTTGACCGCATAGGACAGCGTCTTGGCGCCTGCGACCAACCAGGGCATGTCGGCGGCCCCGAGCGGCAGTCCCCGGTCCAGCGTGATCGCCGCGACCCCGTCCCGGCGGGCACCGGCGACCCGGTCGGCCAGCTCGCCGACGGTCGCGAACGCCGTCGGCGGCCCGCCGCTTTCGCGACCCCGGCTGTACACCAGGCGCAACACGCCGTCGCCGGCCTGACCGGATGGGTGTTCGGCCGCCCAGCGTTGCGCAGCGATGCCCACCGCGCTGCGCCAGGCCGGCAGATCGGGCTCGGGCAGATCGAGCATCCGGGCGGACTGGCTCAGCCGCGCCAGGTGCGACTCCAGCAGGCACGGTCTGCCGTCGCGGATCAGCAGGGTCTCGAAGACCCCATCGCCGCGCACCGCAGCCAGATCGTCGGCGTGCAGGAGAGGTGCCGTCGGATCGTGGAGTTGCCCGTCGAGGGTGACCACCACGGCTGGTTGACTCGCCATGGGGCCTCACCCTAGCGCCGTAGAGTTGGACCATGTCAGAAGTACCGACAGCCGTTCCCGCACCCGACAGCAGCCCTGACGCCGGTGCGGTGTGGCATTACGGCGATCCCCTCGGTGAGCAGCGGGCCGCGGCCCGGGGCGCCGTCGTGGTCGACCGGTCCCACCGCGCAGCGCTCACCCTCACCGGGAAAGACCGCCAGAGCTGGCTGCACAGCATCTCGACGCAGCACGTGAGCGCGCTGCCCGACGGCGCTGTGACGGAGAACCTCAGCTTGGACCTGCAGGGCCGCGTCGAGGATCACTGGATTCAGACCGAGCTCGGCGGCACCACCTACCTCGACACCGAGTCGTGGCGGGCCGAACCACTGCTGAGCTATCTGCGCAAGATGGTGTTCTGGGCCGACGTGCAGATCGAGCCGGCCGAACTCGCGGTGCTCTCTCTGCTGGGCCCGGCGCTGGCCGACTCGGCAGTGCTCACCGCGCTGGGCCTCGATGCCCTGCCCGCCGAGCTGTCGGCGGTCCCGCTCGCCGACGGTGGATTCGTCCGGCGCATGCCGGCCGACACGCTCGAACTCGATCTCGTGGTGCCCCGCGACCAGGTCGACGCGTGGAAGCAGCGACTGGAGGCGGCCGGGGTGCGGCGTGCCGGGGTCTGGGCCTACGAGGCGCACCGCGTGGCGGCGCGTCGGCCGCGTCTGGGAGTCGACACCGACGAACGCACCATCCCGCACGAGGTCGGCTGGATCGGGTCCGCGGTGCATCTGGACAAGGGCTGCTACCGGGGCCAGGAGACCGTCGCGCGCGTGCACAACCTGGGCAAACCACCGCGGATGCTGGTTCTGCTGCAGCTCGACGGATCCTCCGAACGCCCGTCGCCCGGTGACCCCGTGACCGCTGGCGGCCGCACGGTGGGCCGGCTGGGCACCGTAGTCGAGCACGTCGACGACGGCCCGATCGCGCTCGCGCTGCTCAAACGCGGTATTCCGGTCGAGACCGAGCTGCTCACCGGCGGGGAGGTCGCCGTCGCGGCCGTCATCGACCCGGACTCGCTGCCTGCCGCGGATACCAGCGCGGGCGCCGGCCGGGCTGCCGTGGACCGGCTGCGCAGCGGTACATGACGGCACTCACGCCCCCTCGGAGGCAGGGCCTGCCAGCACTTCGCCGCCGGGCACGGTAAAGTGTTGGCAGGACAATAAAGACACACAGATCGGAGCCGCCTAGCAAATGGGCCGCTCCGTTATTGCGCGAGGGGGTCCCCCCATGGGCCGCGGCCGGGCTAAGGCAAAGCAGACCAAGGTTGCACGTGAGCTCAAGTACAGCTCACCGCAGACCGATTTCTCCCAGCTCCAACGTGAGCTGTCGGGTGCTCCCGATTCCGAGGATGCAAACGACGACGCCGACGAGTGGGCTAACGAGGACGACTGGCGGCGCTGAGCTGACCGGCATTCCGGCCCCACGGCACCTTGGCCGCAGGGCCGGATTCCTCTATCCGCGCCGAGAACCCCTCCCGGGTTAGAAGCGCGGGTGCTGACCGACGAGTTGGGCGCGCAAACTGTCCTTCCCGCCCTTCTCGACGGTTCCCAGCGTCCAGCAGTTCAGGTGCCGCGCAGTCAGGATCGCCAGCGCACGGTCGGTGTCCTCCGGCGCGACGACGGCGACCATGCCGACGCCCATGTTGAACGTCTTCTCCATCTCGGCCCGTTCGATGCGGCCGCGCTGGGCGATCATCTGAAACACAGGTGCGGGCGTCCACGTGCCGCGATCTAGTGTCGCGGTCAGGCCGTGCGGGATGACCCGTTCCAGGTTGCCGGCCAGGCCACCGCCGGTGACGTGGCAGAACGTGCGGACCTGGGTTTCGGCGGCCAGCGCCAGGCAGTCCTTGGCGTAGATGCGCGTCGGCTCGAGCAGCTCCTCACCGAGGGTTCTGCCGAACTCCTCGACGTGGCCGGCCAGGTTCATCCGGTCGATCTCCAGCAGCACCTTGCGGGCCAGTGAGTAGCCGTTGGAGTGCAGCCCGCTGGCGGCCATGGCGATGATCACGTCACCCGGCTTGACCCGATCAGGGCCCAGCACATCGTCTGCCTCGACGATGCCGACGCCCGTCGCGGAGATGTCGTAGTGGTCGGGCTCCATCAGTCCCGGGTGCTCGGCTGTCTCACCGCCGAGCAGCGCACAGCCGGCCAGCACACACCCGTCGGCGATTCCGGACACGATGGCGCTGACGCGTTCGGGGACGGTGCGCCCGACGGCGATGTAGTCCTGCAGGAACAGTGGCTCGGCCCCGCACACGACGAGGTCGTCGACCACCATCGCGACCAGGTCGAGTCCGACGGTGTCGTGCTTGTCCATGGCCTGGGCCACCGCCAGTTTGGTGCCCACCCCGTCGGTCGACGAGGCCAGGACCGGCTCGCGGTAACCGCCGCGCAGTGCGAACAGTCCGGCGAAGCCACCCAGCCCACCCCGGACCTCGGGACGAGTTGCTTTGGCAGCGAGCGGTTTGAAGAGTTCCACAGCGCGGTCACCGGCTTCGATGTCCACCCCGGCCGATGCGTAGGAAATGCCCTGCTGATCGGCGATGCCGTGCTGTGCGGCGCCTTTAGTCATCGCAAATAAGGCTACCGCCCCGGAGATCGGCGCGATACAGCGCCAGCGCGGTGACGCTCTCCTCAGGGCCTGCGCAGCGCCGAGACGTTGTCGTTCTCGGCGCTCAACGGGATGCCGGTACGCGCCGCGGTGGCCAGCATGTGCTCGACGACGTTCTTGCCGAGCGCGGTCTCACCAGGCAGTTCGATCGGGTAGTTGCCGTCGAAGCAGGCCGAGCACAACCGGGTTGCCGGCTGTTCGGTGGCCGCGATCATGCCCTGCTGCGAGATATAACCCAAGGTGTCGGCGCCGATGGCGTGGCGCACGGCCTCCAGCATCTCCCCCTCGTGCTCCTGCGGCGCGGCGTTGGCGATCAGTTCCGCCGGGGTGGCGAAGTCGATGCCGTAGAAGCAGGGCCATTTGACCGGCGGCGACGCGATCCGGACGTGCACCTCGACGGCGCCGGCTTCCCGCAGCATGCGGACCAGGGCGCGCTGGGTGTTGCCGCGGACGATCGAATCGTCGACGACGATCAGCCGCTTGCCCCGGATCACCTCTTTGAGCGGGTTGAGCTTGAGCCGGATGCCCAGCTGGCGGATGGTCTGCGACGGCTGGATGAACGTGCGGCCCACATAGGCGTTCTTCATCAGGCCCTGCCCGTAGGGAATGCCCGATTCCTGCGCGTATCCGACCGCCGCGGGGGTGCCCGACTCGGGCACACCGATCACCAGGTCGGCGTCGATGGGGTGCTCACGGGCCAGCCGCCGGCCGATGTCGACGCGCGTGGCGTGCACCGAACGGCCGACCAGCGTGCTGTCCGGGCGGGCCAGGTAGACGTATTCGAAGACGCAGCCCTTGGGTTCCGGGTTGGCGAACCGGGTGGAGCGCACCCCGTCGGCGTCGATGGCCAGCAGCTCGCCGGGCTCGATGTCGCGGACGAACGAGGCGCCCACGATGTCGAGGGCCGCGGTCTCGGAGGCGACCACCCAGCCGCGGTCCAGCCGGCCCAACGACAGCGGCCGCACCCCGTGCGGGTCGCGTGCGGCGTAGAGGGTGGTCTCGTCCATGAAAGTCAGGCAGAACGCGCCGCGCACGGTCGGCAGCAGCTCGAGGGCGGCCTGCTCCAGCGTGGCGTCGGCGGCACCGTGGGCCAGCAGCGCGCCCAGGATGTCGGAGTCCGTCGTGGCCGCCGGGGCGCCCTTCATGTCGATGAGGCCCGCTTCGCGCGCCCGGCGGGCGAGTTCGGCGGTGTTCACCAGGTTGCCGTTGTGTCCGAGCGCCACGCCCGTACCCGCAGCGGTGTTGCGGAAGACGGGCTGGGCGTTTTCCCACGTGGTCGAGCCGGTGGTCGAGTAGCGGCAGTGGCCGACGGCGACATGGCCCGGCATCGCGGCCAGGGTCTGCTCGTCGAACACCTGGCTGACCAGGCCGAGATCCTTGAACACCAGGATCTGCGAACCGTCGGTGACCGCGATACCCGCGGCTTCCTGACCACGGTGCTGCAACGCGTACAGGCCGTAGTAGGTGAGCTTGGCGACGTCTTCTCCCGGGGCCCAGACCCCGAATACACCACACTCTTCGCGCGGTTCGTTGTCGTCGAGTTCCTGACCAGTCACGATAGGGCTGCTCCCGGGGCGGCGGTTGGAGACATCACAGAGTCTACGGTCCAGATGGGCCTGAAAAAGAATCGAATGGCCGCGTCTGGTATCGGAAACGTTCAACAACGGGTGCGGCGGGCGCATTTCCGGGCCCGCTCCGACAGTGTGGACAACCCCACCCCCTCCCTCGGGATAACCCCATCGATTCGCCACAGGTCAACGGCAAGGATGACTTTCGTGACCAGCCAACTCTCGGAGAAGCCTGAAACCGGTCCTGCCGATTCCGTCGGTGAAGCTCAGCGGCGCCCGTGGTCGAACGTGACGAAGACCTCATTCCGATTCTGTTTCATCTACTTCGGCCTGTTCTGTCTGCTGTTCGCCCAGATCACGTTTGCCTTCCTCGGCGTCGTGGGCCAGTGGCTGCCGGAATCGGCCGTGATGTGGCAGATGACGGTGCTCGGCCCGGTGTTGAGCTGGGTCGGCAGGAGCGTCTTCGGTGTGGATGCGGTGTTGCACCTGGATTCGGGCAGCGGGGATCAGGCCGCCATCTGGGTCATGGTGTTCTGCCTGCTGGTCATCGCCCTCGTGGGCACCGCGGTGTGGTCGCTGGTGGACCGGGGCCGCCGCGACTACGCCCGACTGTGGGCGTGGTTTCTGACGTTCGTACGGTTGTGCGTGGCGGGCCAGATGCTGTTCTACGGGTTCGCCAAACTCATCCCGACACAGATGCCGAGCCCACCGCTGACCGCCTTGCTGCAGCCCTACGGCAACTTCAGCCCGGCCTCGGTGCTGTGGCTGCAGGTCGGCACGTCGCAGCCCTACGAGATGGCCTTGGGCGCCGCGGAGGTGCTGGCAGGGCTGCTGCTGTTCCTGCCGCGCACCGCCACCCTGGGTGCGCTGGTCGCCCTGGCGAGCATGGCGCAGGTGTTCCTGTTGAACATGACCTTCGACGTGCCGGTCAAGATCTTGTCCGGTCACCTTCTGCTGATGAGCCTGGTCCTGCTCGCCCCGCAGCTGCGCCGGTTGACCAACCTTTTTGTGCTGCAACGCCCGTCGGAGCCGGTCAGCCAACCAGAACTGTTCGGCACCGAGCGGGCCAACCGGAGAGTCGCCACAGCTCAGGCAGTGCTGGGCGCCTGGGTGGCGATCGGCTGCGTGTGGACCTGTTGGCAGGCTTGGCACCAATACGGTGGTGGTAGCGCCAAACCCGAGCTGTACGGCATCTGGGCGGTCCGCGAGTTCAGCGTCGACGGCACTTCGCTGCCGCCGCTGACCACCGACCAGACCCGTTGGCAGCGTGTGGTTTTCGACAAGCCCGGCGCAGTGACGTATCAGCGGATGAACGGCGACCTGGTGGACGCGACCGCCGACATCAGTGCGGACACCATCCGAGCGTCGGAACCCGGCGGCCACGTGCTGGCCGAACTGACCGTGTCACGGCCGACTGAGCAGCAGCTGCACCTGACGGGCACACTGCAGGGCCGTCGCGTCGCGATGACGCTCGACCAGGTCGACCTGACCGGATTCACCTTGCGCAACAGGGGCTTTCACTGGGTTCAGGAGTATCCGTTCTTCCGGTGAGCGTCAGAGGGCGACCAGTGGTAGCCACCGCGCGACCTCGGTGGCGCGCGAACCCGACAGCTGCACGGCGCCGGCGGCCTCGTCGAGCGACAGCAGTCCGGTGGCGAGCAGCAGCCACGTGCGGGCGTCGGTTTCGACGACGTTCGGCGGTGTGCCGCGGGTGTGCCGCGGCCCCTGGATGCACTGCACCGCCACGAACGGAGGTACCCGCACCTCGACGCTCGCGCCCGGTGCGACCGCGGCCAGTGTGCGCGCGGTGAGCCGTACCGCGTCGGCAAGCTCGGCGCGACTGGGCTCGGGGGCGTCGGCGTCGCGCAACCAGTCGGCGACTGCCGACACGGCGACCCGGGTCTTCACCGGATCTGCACTACCGCGCGCTGCCATACCTTAGTGTCTCAAAGTGTTTGCCGATCGCCACAATCCGCCGTACAAGACGGCCGGAGCCGCTCTCCTTGCGGTCGTGGCGGTTCTGCTGATGCTGATCGCGCTGCAGTTCCGCGGGGCTTTCCAGCCGAAAGCACAGCTGACCCTGGTGTCCGCACGCGCCGGCCTGGTGCTGGACCCAGGATCGAAGGTCACCTATAACGGTGTCCCGATCGGCCGGGTCGCGGGCGTCAGCACGGTCAACGGGGATGACCTCAAAGCGCGGGTCGTGCTCGACATCGACCCGCGTTATCTGAACCTGTTACCCGCCAACGTGGAAACCTCGATCCAGGCCACCACCGTGTTCGGCAACAAGTACGTTGCGTTCCGCTCGCCGCAAAACCCAAGTGCAGAGCGGGTTTCCACCACAACACCCATCGACGTGTCAGCAGTGACCACCGAGTTCAACACGCTCTTCGAAACCATCACGGCCATCTCCGAGCAGGTCGACCCGATCAAGCTCAACCAGACCCTGTCGGCGACGGCACAGGCACTGTCCGGTCTCGGCGACAAGTTCGGCCGGTCGCTGGTCGACGGAAACGCCATCCTCGACGATCTGAACCCGCGGATGCCGCAGTTGCGCCACGACATCAGCGCGCTGGCCGACCTCGGCGACGTGTACGCAGGTGCGGCGCCGGACCTGTTCGACGGGTTGGCCGGCGCGACCCGCACCGCAGCCACGTTCAATGCCGAACGCGACAACATCGATTCGGCGCTGATGGCGGCAATCGGGTTCGCCGGGACCGGGGCCGACATCGCCGAACGCGGCGGCCCGTACCTGCAGCGCGGGGCGCAGGATCTGCTTCCGACGTCGAAGCTTCTCGACGAGTATCAGGGCGAGATCCTGTGCATGATCCGCAACTATCACGACGTCGCACCGGAGCTGAACCTGGCGCTCGGCGGAGACAACGGCTATTCGCTGGCGTCCTCCGGCACGCTCTACAGCGTCGGATCGGCCAATGCCTACGTCTACCCGGACAACCTGCCGCGCGTGAACGCCCACGGCGGTCCCGAGGGCAAGCCGGGCTGCTGGCAGAAGATCACGCGCGACCTGTGGCCCGCTCCGTATCTGGTGATGGACACCGGACTGTCGATCGCGCCGTACAACCACTTCGAGCTCGGCTCACCGATGTTCACGGACTACGTGTGGGGCCGTCAGATCGGGGAACCGACCATCAACCCGTGACGCAGGCGTTGACATCAACTTTCATTGAGGTTCTACCGTGACGGCATGATCTTCAAACCGCATGAGGTCGCCTTTCTGCAGAATGCCGACCTGGGCAGGTTGGCCACCATCCAACCCGACGGCACACCGCAGAACAGCCCGGTCGGCTTCACGTTCAACGAGCAGCTCGGCACGATCGACATCGCCGGTTACCGGATGGCGCACAGCCAGAAGTTCCGTAACATCGCCGGCAATCCGAAGGTCGCGTTCGTGGTCGACGACATCACCTCCCGCAACCCGTGGCGCGTTCGCTGTCTGGAGATCCGCGGCACCGCCGAGCAGGCCCAGGTGCCTGCCGCCCGCGGCGCCGGGGGCGACGAATTGGACACCGCCATCATCCGGGTGACGCCGCACAAGATCATCAGCTTCGGCATCGACGATCAGGAAACCGAACCGCACCAACTGATTCCTGACGTCAGGACGATGTAGGCAGCCTTACCATCGAACGATGCCGAAGCGGACGGTGTCCGAGACCGACGACACCGGCTACTTCGTGCCCGGGATCTTGCCGATGTGGCGAGCAGCAGGCCTGTCGCTCGCAGTGGCCGGAAGCGCTGTGTTCAACGGGGTCGGCGCCCTCGGTGCCGTGCTGATCGCCGCGGTGGTGGTCTACGCGCTCGAGCGGTTGCACCGTCACGCACCGGAAGCGCCGTCGACGGGCGATCTCGTCGGATCGACGCTCGGTCCGTCGGTTGCGCGCTTCACCGGCATGATCCAGCTGGCGGCCTACGTTGTCATGGCCGCCGGCGTCGCGGTGTCGCTGGGCGGCTTGTCGTTCTACCACTCGGCGGACCCGGCCTCGGCGATGGCCAGCTGGTGGTGGCCGATGTTGTCACTGGCCTTCGTCGGACTGGCCGCGACACTGGTTGCCGTGCTGCCGACCCGGACCATCGGCGCAGCAGCCGCGGTGCTCGCGGTCGTGGGCCTGTTGGTGTACTTCTACGTCGGCCTGGCCATCATCGCCAAGATGCTCAGCGGTACCGCACCGCTGGACATCGGCCCGCAACGCTTTCCGTCAGCACTGATCACATTGGCCACGGTGATTCCACTTGGCCTGGGGCTGGCCGGGTTCGAAGTGGCCAGCGCCGCCAACGGCAGGCTGCGCTCGGTGGGCCGGCCCCTCGGTGTGGTGTTGGCCGGGGTCGCCGTGTGCACGCTCACGCTGCTGGTGGCGGTGAACCTCGCAACGACAAGCGGTTTCCAGTACCAGGCCGGTTCGTTCTCGGCGATAGCGATCGAGATCTTCGGTGAGTCAAGCCGTTTCTGGCTGCTCGCGGGTCCCGTGCCGCTGTCGTGTGCGGCCCTGCTTGCGTTGCTGTGGGCAGCGACGCGCGTGGCCGGCCGGCTGTTCGGCGGCGGCGTGGCGACCTCCAGCCTGGTCGCGGCGGCCACCGCCGTCGTCGCCGTGGCGCTCTGCCGCTACCAGCGTGACATCAGCGGCCTGCTGTCCATCGTGGCGGCACTGCTCCTGCTTGCGGTGTATGTCCTTGTTGCCGAAGCGAACTCGCGTGTCTCGGGAACAGTCGCTGCGATGCAGGCGCCGCGCGCCGTGGTGTTGGCGACGGCAGCTGCGGTGGTGTTCATCCCGCTTCGGGCCAGGGACTTCGCGATTGCGGCGTGGTGGCCGCTGGGCGTCACAGTCCTGATCGTCGGTGTCGCGGCGCTGCTCAGCGGCGTCGGACGAACAGAACGGCCAGCGCCCCAGCCTCGTTGAGCGCCAGGTGCACCAGCATCGGCGCGGCCAGGCCACCGGAGTTGTCGGCCAACCATCCGAACACCCAGCCCGCACCGCCGGTGACCAGCACGGTGCCGATGACCGGTGCACCTGTCGCACGCGAATCGGCGATGTGCGACAAGCCGAATGCCGCCGCCTGCAGCAGCCGCCCGCCGCGCGGCCCGAATGCGCGGGAACCCAGGCTCGCGAGCGCCGCACGGTAGGTCGTCTCCTCCGCCCACACCGTGCCGACCGGTATCCGCAGCGTCAGCCATCCGACCGGGTCCGAGGGCAGTTCCCGCCGACGCATCGCGGCGCGGACCGCTGGCACCGCCGTCGTCGCCGCGGTACCGGAGGCGACCGCGACGGCGGCAGCCGCACCCCAGCGCAGGCCGGGCCGGATCCGGGCCGGCTGCAGGCCGGTCGGGGCGCGGGTGAGCGCGACCAGGCCGGTGCCCAAAGCCGCCCGCACCGCGGGCTGCCAGCGCGCCGGCAGCCGCGGATCGACCAGGGCACTCCAGGCCACCAGCCCACCGGCCAGCAGCAACGCCCGTAACTTGGTGGCGGGCATCAGTTTTCGGGACCGTCCTCGGCCATCGTCTTCTGCAGCGCGATGCGGATCCGCTCGGTGTCATGCGGTGTCCAACCGGCCGGCGGCGCCACGGCGATCCAGCCGTCCAACACCGATTCGCCGTAGTTGTGCCCGTGCCCGGCAGGCACCCCCGATGCGTTGGTGATGTCCGCGGCGACCTGCCAGAACGTGATGATCGGGTACCAGCGCATCGACGCCGTGCGGTCGCGGCCCGGCGGCTCGACGAGCCAATCCGGCCGGGAGAACAGCAGATCCGTCGACCACCAGACGATGGGGTCCGACGGATGCTGCAGGAACAGCACGCGTGTCCCCTCCCAGGTACCTGCCGTGTCAGCGGCGATCTCGCCGGGATCGACAGCTTCGGAGAACCGGACCGTGCGGCCGTTGTCGTAACGCGGTCTGACCGCCGGGGTCCCCGGATCGCGTCGGACCAGCAGGCCGTGCCACAGCGTGCTGGCGTTCGGCGGGCCCACCCACAGCACAGCGGAGAAACCCATCCTCGCGATGTCGGGCAGCCAGCTGAAGGCGCCCTGCCCGGCCAGCGAGCCCAGGCTCTCGCCGTAGAGCACCAGTTCAGGCCGGTGGTCCGCGGGCAGTTGAGCCCAGCGTTCATGGATGGCATTGATCATGGTCCGACCGGAGTCCACCGATTTCTCCCGGTCCGCCAGGAACGAAATCCAGCTCGGCAGATAGGAATACTGCATGCCGACCATGACGGTGTCGCCGTTGTACATCATCTCCAGCGCCCGCGCCGCGACCGGATTGACCCAGCCGGTACCCGTGGTCGGGACGATCACCAGCATCTTGCGATCGAACGCGTGCGTACGCTCAAGTTCGCTGAGCACCACCGAAATCCGCTGCTGATCGTCGTCGCCGGTCTGCAATCCGGCGTAGACCCGGATGGGTTCCTTTGCGGGCCTTCCGTTGAGCTTGGTGAGTTCGTCGGCGTGCGGCCCGGTGGCGACGAAGTTGCGGCCCTGGAAGCCGAGCGTGTTCCACGGCGCGAAAGAGTCTGGGCTTCCAGACCTTTCAGGTTGATCGGGTTGACTGACCCCCTCGCGGGTGGTGGTGTTCTGCGGCTGGAACACCCGGCTGGCCCCGGCCAGAAACCCTCGGTAGAGCACACCGTTGACCAGCGTGACCACCAGCACCACCACGATCGCGGTCCCGATGAACTGGGCGACCTCACGGTGCAGATGCCACCGCCGGATGAACAGCCGGGCCAGCAGGCGCACGGCGTCGCGCAGCACCCGCGCGGTGGAGATCAACGCCGTGCCCACGGCGACGGCGATGATCAACGTGCGCAGATAGCCTGCGGTGCCCGGACCTTCCATGCCCATCACCGCGGACACCTGCCGCTGCCAGGCCGCAGCCGGGATCAGCATCAGAATGCATGCCGTGATCGCTCCGGTGACGACGACCGCCTTGAGGCCGTACAGCACCCGCTTGCCCGGGGGCCACCACGGTCTGCGTCGCAAAAGCAAGCGGTACAACACTTTTCCCAGGACGACGCCGATGCCGTAGCCGATGGCGGCGTTGATCCCGCCGATCAACCCGGCGAACAACCAATCCCTGGGCAGCAGCGACGGGGTCAGCGACAGACAGAAGAACAGAGCGCCGACGGCGATGCCGACGAAATCGAGCCGGACCAGATTCCAGGCCCAGACCAGTAACGGGTGTCGATTTGTGGTCTGTTCAATCACCCGAACAACCCGGGCAGCACGCCCTCCGACGTGCTCCGCAGCTCGGACAAGGTGACACTGAACTGGCCCTGCACTTCAACCGAATCGCTACCCTGGTCGACCACGCCGATGCGGGTCACCGGCAGGCCGCGTGCCTCGCACATCGACCGGAACCGGCTCTCCTCGGTACGCGGCACGGCCACCAGCACGCGACCCGCCGACTCGGAGAACAACGTCACGAACGGGTCAGCTCCTTCGGGAAGGATTACCCGGCAACCGGTTTCACCAGCGAGTGCCGATTCGACCACGGCCTGGATCAGTCCACCCTCGGACAGATCATGGGCGGCGGAGATCAGCCCGTCACGCGATGCCGCCACCAGCACCTCGGCCAGCAACTTCTCGCGATCGAGGTCCACCTTCGGTGGCACCCCACCGAGGTGGTCGCCCGTGACCTGCGCCCAGATCGACCCGTCGAACTCGTCGTGGGTGTCGCCGAGCAGCATCAAGGTCTCGCCGGGCTCGGTGCCCAGGCCGGTGGGGATCCGGCGCTTCACATCGTCGATCACGCCGAGCACACCGACCACCGGGGTCGGCAGGATCGCGGTGGTCCCGGTCTGGTTGTAGAAGCTGACGTTGCCGCCGGTCACCGGAATGCCCAGCGCCGCACAGCCATCGGCGAGGCCGCGGACAGCCTGGCTGAACTGCCACATGACACCGGGATCCTCGGGAGACCCGAAGTTGAGGCAGTTTGTCACCGCAACCGGGGTGGCACCGGTGACGGCGACGTTGCGGTACGCCTCGGCAAGCGCGAGCTGCGCACCGGTGTAGGGATCCAGCTGGGTGTAGCGTCCGGAGGCGTCGGTGGACAACGCGATGCCCCGCCCGGTGGACTCGTCGATGCGCAGCACGCCGCCGTCGGCGTGCTCGGCCAGCACGGTGTTACCCCGCACGTACCGGTCGTACTGCTCGGTGATGAACGCCCGGCTGCACAGGTGCGGACTCCCGACCATCGTCAGCAGGGTCTCGCGCAGCTCGTCGCCGGTCGTGGGTCGCGGCAGCTTCGCCGAGGTGTCGGCGATCAGCGCGTCCTGGCTGTCGGGGCGCGCCACCGGACGCTGGTAGACCGGGCCCTCGTGCGCAACCGTGCGCGGCGGCACGTCGACGACGGTCTCGCCGTTCCAGGTGATCTGCAGCCGGTCGCCGTCGGTCACCTCGCCGATGACCGTGGCCAGCACGTCCCACTTGCGGCACACCGCGAGGAACGCGTCGACGTTCTCCGGGGTGACCACCGCGCACATCCGTTCCTGCGATTCGCTCGACAGGATCTCGGCCGGGGTCATGTTGGCCGCGCGCTGCGGTACACGTTCCAGTTCCACCCGCATGCCGCCGTCGCCTGCGGAGGCCAGTTCGGATGTGGCGCAGGACAATCCGGCGCCGCCGAGGTCCTGGATGCCGACCACCAGGCCGGCGGCGTAAAGCTCAAGACAGCACTCGATGAGCACCTTCTCGGTGAACGGGTCACCGACCTGCACCGCGGGCAGCTTCTTGCGGCCGGGGCCGGACCCTTCGTCGCCGCCGAAGGTCTCGGACGCGAGGACCGACACACCACCGATGCCGTCGAGGCCCGTGCGAGCACCGAACAGGATGATCTTGTTGCCCGTGCCCGACGCGAACGCCAGGTGCAGGTCTTCTTTGCGCAGCACCCCGACGCACAGCGCGTTCACCAGCGGGTTGCCCGCGTAGGACGCGTCGAAGACGGTCTCGCCGCCGATATTGGGCAGACCCAGGGAGTTGCCGTAGCCGCCCACACCGCGCACCACGCCGTCGAGCACGCGGCGGGTGTCGGGGGCGTCGGCCGCACCGAAGCGGAGCTGGTCCATCACCGCGACCGGGCGGGCGCCCATGGCCATGATGTCGCGGACGATGCCGCCGACACCGGTCGCCGCGCCCTGGTAGGGCTCGACGTAGGACGGGTGGTTGTGGGACTCGACCTTGAAGGTGACGGCCCAGCCGTCGCCGATGTCGACGACGCCTGCGTTCTCGCCGATGCCGGCCAGCATGCCTGCGCGCATCTCGTCGGTGGTGGTCTCACCGAAATAACGCAGGTGCACCTTGGAGGACTTGTAGGAGCAGTGCTCACTCCACATCACCGAATACATGGCCAGTTCGGCGTCGGTGGGACGCCGGCCGAGGATATCCCGGATCCGCTGGTACTCGTCATCCTTGAGGCCGAGTTCGCGGTAGGGCTGGGGGTGATCGGGGGTGGCGGCTGCCCGCTCCACCGAGTCGATGTCGTGGGTGAGCTCAGACGTCACGCTCAGAGTGTATCGTTGCCGGCCCTGCCGCTCTGACCCCGAGCAGGTCAGCGGCATACTCGGCGGATGCGCAAGCTGGGGTCCAGGGGGTGGCTCGCCGCTGTCGTCGTGGTGTTGGTGCTCGTCGCCACCTGTTACCAATTCAGGGGGTCGTGGTCGGCCCGCCTCATCGACACCGTGTTGCGGCGACAACCGGGTGTGACGTTCGTGGCCCACACCGTCTCGAGTAACGACGGCTTCGGGGTCCGCACGGCCAGCTTCGACGTGTACGTCGGCACCGACGCGACGGCCGACCAGTTGTCGGCGCTGGGCCACACCTTCGCCACGCAGATCCACGATTCCTGGGTGTACAGCGGGCTGGGAGCCAGCTTCGTTGTCATGCGCAGCGCGCAGTCCTACTCCGCCCAGTCAGGTTCCACGATGTATGTCAGCTTCGAACCGTCGCGTCCCACCCCGCAAGCGCCGTGGCGGGACTGGCTCGCCTTGTCCAAAGGCGACTACGCGTACGAGATCACCGGGTCAGCGTCGCCCGACAACACCAGCCTCACAGTGGCGCTGCGCAGTATCAAGCATTCGGCTGATCCCCTCAGCGCGTCGGAGTTCGCGGCATCGGTCCGGCGGCTGACCACGGACTTCCCCGATTCGACCGTCGGCTGGACCGTCTTCGACGCCGACACCAACAAGGCACCGAGTATCCGGTCCGACCGCGGCCTGCCCAGCCCGGCTCAACTGGCGCTGTGGCAGGCGCTCGATCAGATTGCGCCGATCGACGGCGCGTTCAACCTCGATCGGCCCGACCAGAACAGCTTCTCGCTGGATGCCCTGCCTCCGGGTCCAGACGTGGATCGCGCTGTCGTCGCCCAACTTCAGTTCATCAAGGACTCGGGGCTGCCCGCGGCGTACGACGTGGAGGACGCACAGATCACGGTGCGGCCGGGAGGTTGTTCGAAAGGCGTCCAGGAACCTCAGCCACGGACGCCGGCGGATGCGGATCTGCAAGCCAGGTTGCGCGCCCAGTTCGAGCACTGCCCCGGCTGAGCTGGGACGTCACGCGACCTGTTTGGTTTGCGACCGCTGGTAGGCGCGGGCGGCCGCCGGGGCGCTGGCCCCGTGCACGATGACGCTGCCGAGCACCGCGATCACCAGCACCTGCACGACGGTGTTCTCCGCCACGCCCTCGAGGGCATTGAACGCCAGCAGCCCGAAGACGATCGAGCTGGTGCCGCGCGGTCCCAGCCAGCCGAGCAGCAGCCGTTCCGACCATCCGACCCGTGACCCGAGCATCGCCAGCAGCACCGTGACGACGCGCACCACCGTCAGCACCAACAGGCAGAACACGACCATCCCCCACGGCACGCCGAAACCGAGCGCCAGCACTGCGGTGAGGCCGAACACGAACCACATGCCTGCGGCCAGCAGAAATCCGACGTCGTCGACGAGTTCCAGTTCGGTCGCGAAGGCCGGCGAGGTCCGGAAGTAGTTGAATGCCATGCCACAGACGAACGCCGAGACGAAGCCGTTGCCGCCGACGCCGAGGCTGGCTCCGAACGACAACAGTGGCGCGCTCACCAGGATCATGCGCTTGGCCTGGCCGGTCATCAAGCCACGGCGTTCGGCCGAGTTGGTCGCCACTGCCAGGACGGCGCCGACGACTGCGCCGATCAGCAGGGCCTTGCCTGCCTCGGGGATGGCCCGCCCGAGGGCGTCCAGCGGGGTCTCGGCCTGGGTGCGGTCGGAGGCCAGGACGAGGGCGAAGATGAAGACCGGCGAGACGATGCCGTCGTTGTAGCCTGCCTCGACGTTGAGCAGGCCACGGACCCGTTCGGGAATCCGGTCGTCCCGCAGCAGCGAGGATGTCGGCGCGAAGTCGGTCGGCACCACTACGCACGCGATGACCAGCAGCACGGCCCACGGCAGGCCCGGCAGCAGCCACAGGCCCAGCAGGACCGACGCTGCCAGGCCGAGCGGCATCGCGATGAACAGCAATCGCAGTGCCGAACGCGGGTCGGCACCGAGATACCCGCCGCGCACGTCGGTGGCATCGACGAAAAGCAGTACGGCAAGGATGATTTCGGCCACGTGCTGGGCGGCGACGGCATTCAGGGTCGACGCCAGCGCATCCTTGGTGGTGAACCCGACCGCGATCCCGGCCAGCACAAGCAGCATGGGCGAGGTGAGCCGCAGTCGCTCGAAGCCACGCGAGAAGAGCGACCAGCCGGCCAGCACCACCGAGACCGCGACGAGCGACAGCAGCATGGCCGGAATCCTGCCAGCTGTCGGCCGTTACTGACCGGCGATGCAGAAGGCGTTGCCCGCCGGGTCGGCAAGCACCACCCAGGAGAACGCGTCGCCGAAACTGTGCCGCTCGGTTTCACTGGCGCCCAACCCGACGAGCCGCGTCACCTCGGCTTCCATGTCGTCGGCGTGGAAGTCGAGATGTAGGCGGTTCTTGCCCGGCGTCGGATCCCCGACGTGCTGGAATCCCAGCTTGGAACCGTCGGGCAGCGCGACGATGATGAATTCGCCAGGGATCACAGCGTTTACGGTGCCGCCGACGGCTTGTGCCCACCACTGGGCCAGGGACTCCGGTTCGGCACAGTCGACGGTCGCCATCTCCATATGCAGGGTCATGCGCCCGACGATAGATCAGGCCGGTGACAAAAACGCCTGCAGCGCCGCCGCGTAGGCCGCAACGTCGTGGGCGCCCATGAACTCCCGCGCCGAGTGCATCGCCAGCTGCGCGGCCCCGACGTCGACGGTGGGAATGCCGGTGCGTGCCGAGGTCATCGGCCCGATCGTCGATCCACAGGGCAGATCGGCCCGGTGCTCGTAGCGTTGCAGCGGCACGCCCGCCTGCTCGCACGCGAGAGCGAATGCCGCCGCGGTGCGGCCGTCGGTGGCGTAGCGCAGGTTCGGTTGCACTTTGAGCACCGGCCCGGCGTTGACCGCGATCTGGTGGGACGGCTCGTGACGCTCGGGATAGTTCGGGTGGGTGGCGTGCGCCATGTCTCCCGATGCCACCATCGAGCCGGCCACTCGGCGCAGGTAATCCTCGCGGCTGCCTCCGGCCGCCAGGGTGATGCGTTCCAGCACGGTTATAAGAGCAAGGGACTGGGCACCGTGGTCGGAGGTGGAGCCCACCTCCTCGTGATCGAACAGCGCCAGCACCGGGATGTGATCGGATTCGGCCGCGGCGAGGAAGGCCTCCAACCCGGCGTAGCACGTCACCTGGTTGTCCAGCCGTGGCGCACTGACGAACTCGTCCTCGGCACCGGTGACGGCCGACGGGTTCGTGTCATGCGTCATCAGGTCGAATCCCAGCACGTCGGCCTCGGCGACACCGGCCCGCTCGGCCACGAAGCCGAGAAACGACCCCGGCCGCTCCCCCAGTCCCCACACGGCGTTCACGTGTCGCTGCGGGTCGGGGCTGACGCCTTTGCGGTCGTCGGACAGATGGATCGCCAGCTGCGGTACCCGCAGGATCGGGTCGTCGACGCAGACCAGGCGGTGTTCGACGCGGCTCCCGACGCGGACCGCCAGCCGGCCGCTGATGCCGAGGTCACGGTCGAGCCAGGAGTTCAGCCATGCGCCGCCGTAGGGCTGCAGCGCCACCACCTGCCAGCCGGCCACCACGCGGTCGGGATATTGCTTGACCCGCAGATTCGGGCTGTCGGTATGCCCGCCGACGATGCGAAAGGGTCTCACCGGGTCGGGCTGGTCGGCCCGCCACGCGACCAGCGAACCGGCCCGCACCGTGAAGTAGCGACCGCCGGCGGGCCACGCGTCGGTTTCGGCGAGCTCTGTGAAACCTGCTGCGGTCAGTCGTTGTGCGGCATGAGCGCACACATGAAACGGAGACGGCGAGGCATCGATGAATTCACACAGACCATGGGGGCTAGCTGGCATATCTCTATCTTGGCCTGGATTTCACGGCGGTCCGCGCTAGGGTCCTGGTGTGCCCGCACCACAGCCCCAGCCGGTTCTGGCCCCGCTGACACCGGCTGCCGTGTTCATGGTCTCGACGATCGACGAAGGTCAAGAAGCGGCAGTACACGACGCTCTCCCCGACATCTCGGGCCTGGTCCGCGCAATCGGATTCCGCGATCCCACCAAGCATTTGTCGGCGATCGTGTCGATCGGCTCCGAGGCCTGGGACCGGCTGTTCGCCGGCCCACGCCCGGCCGAACTGCATCCCTTCGTCCCCCTCGACGGTCCGCGCCACCACGCCCCGGCCACCCCCGGAGACCTGCTGTTCCACCTGCGGGCCGAGTCCATGGACGTATGTTTCGAACTCGCAACCAAACTCGTCGACGCGATGGCGGGGGCCATCACCGTGGTCGACGAGGTGCACGGCTTCAAGTTCTTCGACAACAGGGATCTGCTCGGATTCGTCGACGGCACCGAGAACCCGAACGGGCCGATCGCCACCAACGCCAGCCAAATCGGCGATGAGGACCCCGATTTCGCCGGCGGCTGCTACGTGCACGTGCAGAAGTATCTGCACGACATGACGTCGTGGAACTCGCTGTCCGTCGAGGAGCAGGAGCGGGTGATCGGACGCACGAAACTCGACGACATCGAGATGCCCGATGCGGTCAAACCACCCAATTCGCATGTCGCCCTCAACGTCATCGAAGACGCCGACGGCAATGAGCTGAAGATCATCCGGCACAACATGCCGTTCGGCGAGATCGGCAAGGGCGAATTCGGTACGTACTACATCGGTTACTCGCGCACACCTGACGTCACCGAGCGCATGCTGCGCAACATGTTCATCGGTGATCCGCCGGGCAACACCGACCGCATCCTCGATTTCTCCACGGCCGTCACAGGCGGCTTGTTCTTCAGCCCCACCATCGACTTCCTGGACGCTCCACCGCCACTCCCGGCGGACCGGGCAGAAGAATCGCAGCCGGTTTCGGTCGAGGAGCCGGCGGCGAGCAGCAATGACACCTCACTTGGGATCGGCAGCCTGAAAGGAACACCGCAATGAACAATCTCTACCGCGAACTAGCTCCGATCACCGAGTCCGCCTGGGGCGAGATCGAAACCGAGGCGACCCGGACGTTCAAGCGCCACATCGCAGGACGGCGCGTCGTCGACGTGACGGGGTCTGGCAGTCCGGTGGAGGCGGCGGTGAGCACCGGTCATCTGCTCGACGTGGAAGCACCGGCCGACGGCGTGCAGGCCAATCTAAGAGCAAGCCAGCCACTGGTGCGCTTGCGTGTGCCGTTCACGGTGTCGCGCACCGCAATTGACGATGTCGAGCGCGGCGCCCAGGATTCGGACTGGGATCCGGTCAAGGACGCCGCCAAGAAGCTCGCCTTCGTCGAGGACCGGGCCATCTTCGAGGGCTACGGCGCCGCATCCATCCAAGGCATCCGCAGCGCCAGTTCCAATCCCGCGCTGGCGCTTCCGGACGACGCCCGCGAGATTCCCGACGTGATCGCCCAAGCGCTTTCGGAGCTGCGTCTCGCCGGTGTCGACGGCCCGTACTCGGTGCTGCTGTCGGCGGCGACCTACACCAAGGTCAGTGAGACCACCGCACACGGCTATCCGATCCGCGATCACCTGAGCCGACTGGTCGACGGGGACATCATCTGGGCCCCTGCCATCGACGGTGCATTCGTGTTGTCCACCCGCGGTGGGGATTTCGATCTGCACCTCGGCACCGATGTGTCCATCGGCTACCTGTCCCACGATGCCGACAGCGTCAAGCTGTACATGCAGGAGACTCTGACGTTCCTCTGCTACACCGCTGAGGCATCGGTCGCGCTCACCGCCTGATCCCTTGCCCTTTGCCCTTTGCACCGCGAGCGTGCGTGTCTGTCCCTCGACACGCCGCTCGCGGTCGGCATTTTGCGCACGCTCGCGGTGAGCGAGAGGTAGTCGATCGGTGAGCGAGAGGTAGTTGACGCAGCACCTGATCGCGATGCTGAGCAGTCGACTAGCACTACATCGAGTCTGCGGTGAGGGCACAAGACATCGAGAAGCGAACGCCCTCAACGCAGACCCAACGCGTCGGCTCAGCCGTCAGGCCGTGAGAACCGCGTCCAGAGCAGAGTAGAAGAGGCCGAGGCCGTCGTCGGAGGGCCCGGTCAAGGCTTCTGTCGCGTGCTCGGGGTGCGGCATGAGCCCGACGACGCGACGGTTGGCCGAGCAGACGCCTGCGATGTTGCGCATCGAGCCGTTGAGGTTCTCGCGGTAACGGAAGACCACCCGGTCCTCGGCTTCGAGTTCGTCGAGCACGGCTTCGGAGGCCACATAGCGGCCTTCGCCCGACTTCAGCGGGACCAGCAGATCGGCGCCCGGCTCGTAGCGTGTCGTCCATGCCGTCGAGGCGGACGCCACTTCCAGCCACACGTCGCGGCAGATGAAGTGCAGTCCGGCGTTGCGGGTCAAAGCTCCGGGCAGCAAGCCGGCCTCGCAGAGCACCTGAAAACCGTTGCAGATGCCCAAGACCGGCATACCCTTTTCCGCCGCGGAGATCACCGAACCCATCACCGGGGCGAACTTGGCGATCGCGCCGCAGCGCAGGTAGTCGCCGTAGGAGAAGCCGCCGGGCACCACGACGGCGTCGACGCCGTGCAGGTCCGCGTCGGCGTGCCACAGGTTGACGGCTTCAGCCCCGGCCAGCCGCACGGCGCGTGCGGCGTCGACGTCGTCGAGGGTGCCGGGGAAGGTGATGACCCCAATGCGAGCGGTCACGAATCCTCCCGGCTCACCGCGAAGTCTTCGATCACGGTGTTGGCCAACAGGGACTCGGCGATCTCGGCCAGCGCCTCGTCGGAGACGGAATCGTCGACCTCAAGCTCAAAACGCTTGCCCTGTCGAACATCTGAGATACCCGCATGCCCGAGGCGACCGAGCGCCCCGACAATGGCCTGCCCCTGGGGGTCCAGGATCTCAGCCTTGGGCATCACATGCACAACTACCTTTGCCACGGCGCACACTCTACCGGCACGATCCCAGGTAGGCGTCGCACAGTGGCCTGGTCATCGCATCGAAGACCTGGCTATCGGGAATCGTCGGCCACGGAACCTGCGGCGGGGTTGTTGACCACATGGCGAGCTCCACCACGGTGCTGTTGCGGGTGTCAGCCAGCAAATACTGATGCAGCACCCGGTTGCCGTCGATGCTGAGCACCGCCGCCAACTGACCGGGCACATCGGTGGTGATCGACGGAGAGCTCTGCGGCGCGGTCAGCTGGCAGGCCCGCAGCGCGCCGGCCGCGACCCGGATCACGCCGAGCGCGATGTCGGCGCCGCGCCAGGTCTCGCCGCGCCAGTGCACCACCTGTGCTTGCACCTGCCACTGGCCGCCCGGCTCAGGGATGAGGGCCCGCGCGCTCACCGCGTAGCCACGGGCGTCACCCGGCAGCGGTGGCGTCGCGCAGTCGTCCTCGAACCGGAACCGCGGGCCCACCGTCGCCACGGCCAGTCCGGCCGGCTCGCCCCAGTGGTAAGTGCGGTACAGCGGAATGTCCGACGCGGCGATCCATGCGGAAGCGGGAATCTGGTGGCATGTCGGCGGACACGTTGACGGCTGCGACGAGGCCGCCCCAGGCGTGGCCGCCAGCCCGAAGACCGCGAGCAACATCGCCCACATCATCCGCATGATTGCAGCCACTGAGGGCAACAATATAGGCATGCAATTGACGCATTTCGGACATTCATGCCTTCTGGCCAGCATGTCGGACACCACGGTGTTGTTCGACCCGGGCAATTTCTCGCACGGATTCGAGGGCATCACCGGCCTGTCGGCAATCCTGATCACCCATCAGCACCCCGATCACGCCGACCCTGCCCGCCTGCCCGCGCTGGTTGACGCCAACCCGCAGGCCGCCCTGTACGCCGATCCGCAGACCGCCGCCCAACTGGGCGGAGCGTGGCAAGCCGTGCAGGTGGGCGACGAATTCCAGGTCGGCAACATCACCGTGCGCGGGGTCGGCGGCAGACACGCGGTGATCCACCCGGAAATCCCGGTGATCGACAACATTTCGTATCTGCTGGGCGACGACGAGCATCCGGCGCGGTTGATGCACCCGGGCGACGCACTGTTCGTGCCCGGAGAGCCGGTCGACGTGCTGGCCACCCCGGCAGCCGCGCCGTGGATGAAGGTCTCCGAGGCGGTCGAATACCTGCGCGCGGTGGCACCGGCCCGGGCGGTGCCGATCCACCAGGGCATCATCGAACGCAACGCGCGGGGAATCTACTACGGGCGGCTCAGCGAGATGACCACCACCGATTTCCAGGTCCTCGAAGAGGAAAACGGCACCGAGTTCTAGGCGATGTCGGCCGCCGCGCCCCGACCGGCGGCGCGGCCGGAGAAGATGCAACCGCCCAGGAAGGTTCCCTCCAGCGAGCGGTAGCCGTGTACACCGCCGCCGCCGAATCCGGCCGCCTCGCCGGCGGCGTACAGCCCGGGCAGCGCCGTGCCGTCCTCGCGCAGCACCCGGGAATCCAAATCGGTTTCCAAGCCGCCCAACGACTTTCGCGTGAGAATGTGGAGTTTTACGGCGATCAGGGGGCCGGCTTCCGGGTCGGTGAGCCGATGCGGTGCGACGACGCGCCCCAACCGGTCACCGAGGTAGCCACGGGCTGCACGGATGGCGGTGATCTGCCCATCCTTGGTGAAGCGGTTGGCCACTTCCCGGTCGCGGGCGGTGACCTCGGCCGCCACCGTCGCATAGTCGAGTTCGACCACGTCGGGCACCGTGTTCATCGCGGATACCAACTCGCGCAAGGTATGTGCGCTGACGAAGTCGACGCCGCGGTCCACGAACGCCTGAACCGGAGCCGGCGCGCCCCGCCTGACCCGCGCCAGCACGTCGCGCACGCTACGGTCGGTCAGATCGGGGTTCTGTTCCTGGCCCGAGAGTGCGAATTCCTTGGCGATGATCCGGGCGTTGAGGATGAACCACGTGTAATCCTGCCCGGTTCGGCAGATGTGCTCCAAGGTGCCGAGGGTGTCGAAGCCGGGATAGAGCGGCACCGGCAGACGTCTTCCGTTGGCGTCCAACCACAATGACGACGGGCCGGGCAGGATGCGGATGCCGTGTGCGGGCCAGACGGGATCGTAGTTGGTGATTCCCTCGGTGTAGTGCCACATCCGGTCGCTGTTGATGACGCGCGCGCCCGCGGCCTCGGAGATGCCGATCATGCGCCCGTCGACGTGGGCGGGCACCCCGCTGAGCAGTTGCTCGGGCACCCGGCCCATGCGGGTGGGCCAGTTCTTGCGGACCAAGTCGTGGTTGCCGCCGATCCCGCCGCTGGCGACGATCACTGCCGAAGCATGGAACTCGAAGCTGCCCACTATATTCCGCGATGACGCCACACCCCGGGCCGCTGACGACGGCTCAAGCACCGAGCCCCGCACCCCGATCACCAGACCGTCGGACACGATCAGCTCGTCGACGCGGTGCCGGTGGGCGAATCGGACGTGCGTGTTGTTGCGCACGCGCCGGGCAAACATCTCCACGAGCGCAGGGCCGGTGCCCCAGGTGATGTGGAACCGCGGTACCGAATTGCCGTGCCCGAGCGCGTCGTAACCACCCCGCTCTGCCCAGCCGACCAACGGGAAGGTCTGCAGACCGCGGGCCCGCAGCCAGCTGCGCTTCTCCCCCGCCGCGAAATCCACGTAGGCATGCGCCCATTCACGGGGCCAGTGGTCTTCAGGCCGGTCGAACCCTGCCGTGCCCAACCAGTCCTGCAGTGCGAGCGCCTCGCTGTCGCGGATGCCGAGCCTGCGTTGTTCGGGGCTGTCGACGAAGAACAGCCCGCCGAACGACCAGAACGCCTGACCGCCGACGTTGGCCGCGTTCTCCTGGTCGACGATGAGCACGCGGTGTCCACGATCGACTAGTTCGCAGGCGGCGACCAGTCCGGCCAGACCCGCTCCCACGACGATGACATCGGCGTCTGCCATGAGAGGCAAGACTAGCGCGAGTCAGGCGGCGTCGGTCAGTACCGGATCGGCGTCCCAGTGGTAGACGGCGGGCACACTGTTGTGCAGCAAAGCCAGGTCGATGGCGTCGAGCATGGCCTGTCGCGGACCGGGCCTGCGGAGATGCCGGGCGGCCACGGCGACGCGCACCACGCCCTCGCGTCGAGCGGTGCGCTCAGCAGCCAGGACCAGCGTCCGGCACCACCACGGTTCGGTGAGAAAGCCCTCGCCGATACCGAGCACCCGCGCCCGCAACGTGGTCTGGCGGACCAGGTCGGTAACTCCGCTGAGCCCGGCCAGCAACCGAAAGCCGTTGCGCGGTAAAGCGGTCACGGTGCCTTGCGAAACCGTCCACCCCGGAGCGGCGAACAGCCTGGTGCGGAGGCCCAGGTGCTCGAGCACGCGGTCGGCGCCCATGATGCGCAGGTTGGCCTCGTGCGCGGGCAGGCTCGCGAACTCGCCGCGACGTTTCTTGGTGGCGGCCTCGTCGTAGCCGTGCAGCACCACTGCGTCACCCGCAGCGCGGCGGGCGGTCAGCCACTCCACGGTCGGGGCGTCGCGGTCCAAGCGGTAGCCGCCCTTGAGTCGCGGTGCGACCAGAAGCGAGGCCGGCACGCCCCGGCCGTCGAGTTCGGCGCAGAACGATTCGACGTCGCCCAGCGTGCGGTCGCTGATCTGTGAGATCGAGACGAAGAGTTGTCCGGTCACCCCATCAGTGTGACAACGTCACATGACGCAACGGTTTCCAACACTCTGCCGCCGAATGTCGATTGGACTATCGCGGCAGGACGGCTTCGATGGCAGCCACCACCTCGGGCGCGTCGGGCGCGGTACGCGGCCGGAACCGGTTGACCACCACCCCGCCGGGTGCCAGGAGGAACTTCTCGAAATTCCACTGGATGTCGCCGGCCGCGCCGTCGCCGTCGGCGGCTTCGGTCAGGGCGGCGTAGAGCGGGTGCCGGTCGGGCCCGTTGACGTCGGTCTTGGCCAGCAGCGGGAAGGTGACGTCGTAGGTGGTCGAGCAGAACGTCTGGATCTCCTGGGGCGTGCCGGGTTCCTGCCCCATGAACTGGTTGCAGGGCACGCCGATGACCGTGAGCCCACGGTCACCGTAGTCTTGCGCGAGCTTCTCCAGCGCCGCGTACTGCGGGGTGAGGCCGCATTTCGATGCCACGTTGACCACCAGCGCCGCGCCAGTTGCCAACGCGCCCAACGTGGTTGGGGTGCCGTCGAGGGTGGTCAGCGGAATTTGGTCGATGCTCACACGTCGACGCTACCGCACCTATGCGTCGAACAGGATCAGGCCCAACCGCTCGACGACGCCGAGCGGGTCGGCGCCTGTGTCGATCGCATCGTTGAGCCAGAGCAACGCGAAGCCGTGTACCAGTGACCATGCGGCCAGCGCCGCAGCCTCGGGGTCGGCGTGGGCTTTTGGGTCGACGAGAGTGCCGACTCCGCTGTCGAGTTCGGCCCGCGCGGCCGCGGCCGCCACGACGAGTTCGGGGTTGGTCTCGTCATAGAGCGACTTGTCGAACATCACCGCGTAGTGGCCGGGATGGTCCAGCGCGAACCGGACATAGGCCTTGGCGGCGTCGATGAATTGGGGACGCGCGTCGGCCAGCGCCTTGGCCAGTAACTGGAAGCCTTCGGTGGCCAGCGCGGTGAACAGCCCGCGCCGATCGGTGAAGTGGTGCGCCGGCGCCGCGTGCGATACGCCGGCTGCGCGCGCCAGTTCGCGCAGCGAGACGCCGTCGGCCCCGCGCTGCGCCACCAGGGTCGCGGCTTGGGCGAGGATCACGGCTTTCAGATCACCGTGGTGGTAGCTCATGCAGCCATCCTATCCCTCGATCTTGACAGCGACTAGATTCGCGGTACCGTATCCAACTAGACAATGACAAGATTGGGGTGCGCGATGGCCGTGTTCCTGATGCTGGTTCTGGGCAGCGTGGCTGCTCGCGTCATCGGCTGGGCAGGGGTCGACTACGTCGACAGCTGGCCCCGCGCCGTGGCCGTCGGCCTCGCGGCGATGTTCGTGATGACGGGCGTGGCGCACTTCGTCAACCCGTTGCGCGCAGACATGATCGCGATAGTGCCGCCGCGGCTTCCCGCGCCGGCACTGCTGGTGACCGTCACCGGCGCACTCGAGCTGGCCGGCGCGCTGGGACTGCTCTACCCGCCGACGCGGGTGGCCGCGGCAGTATGCCTCTTCCTGCTGATGCTCGCCATGTTTCCGGCCAATGTCTACGCGGCCCGGATGCCGAACCCACCGAAGACGATGACCACCCGGTTAGGTCTTCGGACCGCTGAAGAGGCTGTCTACCTGGCCGCTGCCATAGTTGTCGCGATCGGCGGCGGCCAGTAGCCAGGCGTATTGGAAGGCCGCCTCTTTCCAGCGTTCGTAGCGCCCGCTGATTCCGCCGTGACCGGCCACCATCTCGGTCTTCAGCAGCACCTTGCCGGCATCGTTCGCCGGGTCGGACTGGACATGCCGCAGCGCCGCAACCCATTTCGCAGGTTCGACGTAATACACCCGGGTGTCGTTGAGTGAGGTCATCGCGAGGATCGGCGGGTAGTCGCGGGCCGCGACGTTCTCGTACGGCGTGTAGGACTTCATGTAGGCGTAAACCTCGGGGTCCTCCAACGGATTTCCCCACTCGTCCCATTCGGTGACGGTCAACGGCAGCGACGGATCGAGAATCGTGGTGAGCGCGTCGACGAACGGCACCTGGGCCAGGATGCCCGCGAACAGCTCCGGTGCCATGTTGGCGATCGCGCCCATCAGCAGACCACCGGCACTGCCCCCTAGGGCCACCAGGTTCTGCGGCCGTGTCAGGTCGGTATCGATGAGATGCCTTGCCACCGCGATGAAGTCGGTGAAGGTGTTCATCTTCTCCAACAGCTTGCCGTGCTCGTACCACGGCCTGCCGAGCTCACCGCCCCCGCGGACATGGGCGATGGCGAACACCATGCCCCGGTCCAGCAGCGACAGCCGGGCGATCGAAAACCGCGGATCCTCGCACGATTCGTAAGCGCCGTAGCCGTACAGCAGCGTGGGAGCGGGGAATTGCAGCCCGGCCCGATGGATGATCGAGATCGGTACCCGCGCGCCGTCGGGTGCGGTCGCCCAATCCCGGCGCTCCACATAGTCTTCCGGCCGGTAGCCGCCCAACACAGGCTGCTCGCGCAGCAGTGTCCGGTGTCCCGTCGCGAGATCCAGGTCATAGACCCGGGCCGGGGTGATGAATGAGGTTGCGGCGATTCGAAGCTTGGGCGCCGACCAGTTCGGATTGCCGCCCAGACCCGCAGCGGTCAGCTCGGAGTCGAAGGTCAATTCCTCGGGTGTGCCGTACCCGCCGTTGGCGTTCACGGGCCACAGCTGAATCTTCGGCAATGCCTCACTGCGGTAGCTGATCACCAGGAAACCGTCGAAGGCGTCGACGGCGTCGAGACGCACATCGCCGCGGTGAGCGATCAGCGGATGAAATGCGGTGGGGTCATTGACCGGTGCCTCGACCAGCGTGAAGTTCTCGGCGCCGTCGTTGTGCAGGATGAGAAAGCGGTCCTCACCGCCGATGACGGCATGCTCGACGGAGTACTCGACCAGATCCCGCCGCTCCCATACCGGGATGAACTCTGCTTCCGGATCGTTGGCATCGGCGTAGCGGACCTCGGTCGTGACCGCACTGCCCGCAGCGATGAAAAGGTATTTGTTGCTGCGGCTGCGGCCGACACCGACCCAGAATCGTTCGTCGGGTTCGTGATACACCTTCTCGGCCGGCAGGCCCGCCGCGAGGCGGTGCCGCCACACCGTGTCCGGCCGCCACGCATCGTCGACGGTGGTGTAGTAAATCGTCCTGCTGTCGGCTGCCCAGGTCGCGCCGGAACCGATGCCGACGATCGTGTCGTCGTACTCCTGGCCGGTACGTAGATCCCGGAAGCGCAGGGTGTAGCGCTCGTCACCCTTGACGTCGACCGAGTACGCCAACACGTTGCCGTCCAGGCTGACCGAGGCCGCACCGAGCGCGAAGTAGTCGTGACCGTCGGCTTCCACGTTCTCGTCGAGCAGCACCTGCTCACCCGGAACGTCGGTGTGCTCGTCGAACTCGGGCGGCGTCCAGTCGTCGGGATCCGTGACCGGGCAGCGGCAATGCACGCCATACTGCTTGCCCTCGAAGGAGCGGGCGTAATACCACCAGTTGTCCCGGCGGGTGGGGACCGAGAGATCGGTCTCCTTGGTTCGGGCCTTGATCTCATCGAAGATCTTCTGCCGCAAGGGCTCCAGATACTCCGTCGAGTACGTGGTGAACGCGTTCTCGGCTTCGAGATGAGCGATCACCTCGGGATCGTTCTTGTCGCGCAGCCACTCGTACGGGTCGATGAACACGTCGCCGTGGTGTTCGCGACGATGGTTGCCGCGCTTGGCGATGGGCGGGGTCACGGGCTGACTCATGCGCCGATCCAATCGGCGAAGCGCAGGCCCGAAATCCGTTCGTAGGCCTCGATGTAGCGGTCCCTGGTCGCCGCCACGATCGCATCGGGCAACGGCGGTGGCGGCGCGTCGCCGTGGCGGTCCCAGCCCGACTCCGGCCCGGTCAGCCAGTTGCGCACGAACTGCTTGTCGAAGCTGTCCTGCACCACACCCTGCTGGTAAGTATCCGCGCGCCAGTACCGCGACGAGTCCGGGGTGAAGACCTCGTCGGCCAGCACCACGTCACCGTTCTCGTCGACACCGAATTCGAACTTCGTGTCGGCGATGATGATGCCCTTGGTCAACGCGTGATCAGCGCCCTGCAGATAGGTCTGCAGCGTGCGCGCTTTGAGCTGATTCGCCAGCACCGGACCAACCAGATCGATCACCTGGGCGAACGAGATGTTCTCGTCGTGCTCACCCATTTCGGCCTTGGTGGCCGGGGTGAACAGCGGCTCTTCGAACTTGCTGGCCTCCCCGAGGTCGGGCGGCAGCGGGATACCGCACACCGAACCCGTCTTCTGATAGTCGATCAGGCCCGACCCGGTCAGGTAGCCGCGCGCCACGCACTCGACCGGCAGCATCTTGAGCTGACGCACCACCAGCGCACGGCCCAAGACCTCCTCGGGGATGCGGGGATCGTCCGGAGGCCCCGCGAGATGGTTGGGCGCCGCGACGTGGTCGAAGAAGAACACGCTCATCGCCGTGAGGATCCGGCCCTTGTCGGGGATCTGCGAGTCGAGGATGTGGTCATAGGCCGATATCCGGTCGGACGCCACGAACAGCAGGTGGTTGTCGTCGACGCGGTACAGCTCGCGGACCTTGCCGCTGGCCAGGTGCTGGTACTCGGACAGAGCGGGACGCATCCGGTCAGCCTATGTGTTGGGATCGGTGCCATGAGATCGCGGTACCTGCCGTATGCCCACAGACCCGGCCGATTGCTGGCACAACTGTTCAGCGACGTCGCGGTGCTGGCGTGGATAACGGTGTGGGTGCTCGTCGGTATGGCCGTGCATTCGGCCATCGCCACCATCGCAACGGTGGGCCGCCAGGTGCATGACGGTGCCAACGGCGTGGCCGACAATCTGGACTCGGCCGGTGACAGCGCTCACCACATACCGCTGGTCGGCGACACCCTGAGCAAGCCGCTGCGAGCAGCCAGCGAGGCGGCGCTGGACATTGCCGGAGCAGGCAGCAGCCTCGACTCCACGGCCAGCTGGCTGGCCTGGGTGTTGGCGCTGGCCGTGGCCGCCGCGCCGATCCTGTTCGTGGCGATGCCGTGGCTGTACCTGCGCGTGCGGTTCTTCCGGCGCAAGTGGACCGCCATCACGCTGGCCTCGACTGCCGCGGGCGAGCAGCTCCTCGCGTTGCGCGCCCTCGCCAACCGCCCCCTGTCCAAGCTGACCGCGGTGTCCGACGACCCCGTAGGTGCCTGGCGCCGCGAGGAACCACGCGCCATCCGGGGCCTGGCCGCCCTCGAACTGCGCTCAGCAGGCATGCGACTGCGCCGCCTCGACTAACCCCGAGTGATTTGTGGAGTCTCAGCCACCCGCACCGGGTGCTCGGCGAGGTCCGCTTCACTATCGAGTCCCGTGCAGCCGTCGCAGCCAGCTCCCGAACGGATGGCGCACGGTGACCGAGCCCATCCGGACCCGGCCCCGCACGACGAGATGCAGCTGCTGTGACGGCGGGCTGGTGCGCACCTTGACCGTCGCACTACCCGCGACGGCGTCGACGCCGTTGAGGTCGGCGGTCGCGGTGGCCGGCACGATGAGCTCGGTCGAACTGCAATAGTCGTCGATGAGGATCTCCACGACCGGGCCGGGCAACACGGCTGAGGTGAAGTCGAGTGTGGTGCTGCACATCCGGGTGTTGAGTTGCAGGACCGGGGCTACCGTCCATTGCCCGCGCCGCACGATCGACGACATGCGGCCCCGCAACACCTCCGGGGCCGGGCGTGGTGCGGCCGTCGGCGCCATGGGCAGGTCCGCGAGCACGACCCGCAATTCGCCGCGGGTCCGTGCGGCCAGTGCGGCGTCGTAACGCTCGGTGAATTCGTCGAGCGTGAGCATTCCTTCGCTCACCGCGCGCTCCAGCAGCTGGCCTACCTTGGCCCGCTCGGCGTCGGAGACGCGGAGGTGGTCATTCTGGCCTGAGTCCATGCTCCGAGGTTAGGCGAATCAACCGACGGGTCACGCTGACCGCGACGGCAAGCCACGCCGCAAACGCGATCCAGAAGAACACCAGCGAGACCACAGCCAATGGCCGCCAACCGGTTTCGAGCATCATGGCGAACGTGGCCGCCGAGTACATGCCGAGAGGGAACACCGCCGGCCAGTCGAGCATCTGCCGCCAACTCGTGATGGCCAGGGGCACGATCTGCACCGTGGCGACTGCGAGGGTCGCGATGGTGACGATCCGCACGGCATCGGCGAGGGGGCCCGGAGGCAGTGCGGCGTGAATGTGCTCGCCGGCCAACGTGGCGATCGCCAGGCCACCCATCAGGATCCAATGATCAGGTGGCACGTTGCGTCGAGCTTGCGGTTCGCCCAACGCCCGCCACGCGATGAGCGACGTCATCACGCAGTAGGCCACCAGCGCGCAGCCCCAGAAGATCAACGCCCAGAACAGGATTCTCTCGGCCACGAATACGATGGCGAGTCCGGACGTCGCGACGCTGGCGAGTTCCCAGGTGCCACGTGCCCGGTCGCGCAGCCTGGTCGGGCCCAACCGCCACATCCTCGCCAGCAGCATCGGCACGAGGGACAACCACCCCGCAAGACCCATCGCTCCGAGGCCCCACACTGCGATCGGGTGATCGGCGAATCTCGAGGCCAGCACTGCACAAGCCGCCACATACGTGAAAAGGCCGAGAACCGTGTCGATGTCGCGCAGATCGAACGTCCGCCATCGAACGGCAGCCAGATACATCAATACCGGAAGCGCGACGACGGCCAGAGCCGCCAACGGGACACTGATGATGCCGAAGCCGTGATCCGCTGCGGAGATTGACACGATGCCCGTCGCCATGACCATCGCGAACATCTCGGGCCTCACGCCCCGAGCTCCACCACCAGATGCCGGATGCCGGTGTGCCGGTTGCTGCGGGTCCATTCGACAGGCTGGACCAGTCGGGCCGACGCGAACCGCGCGAGGAGTTCCTCGAACAGCACGCGCAGCTCCAAGCGGGCCAGATTGGCGCCGAGGCAGTAGTGCACGCCGTAACCGAATCCCAAGTGCGGATTGGGTTTACGCGTGATGTCGAATACGTCGACGGAGGGGAACACCAACTCGTCGCGGTTGGCCGAGCCTTCCCACACCTGAACCTTCTGCCCGGCCTCGATATCGCAGCCTCCGACGGACACCGAACGGGTCGCGGTACGACGCTTCGAGGGTGACGGCGAGGTCCAGCGCACCATCTCTTCGATCGCGGTCGGCAACAGCGTCGGATCTGAACGCAACATCTGCAGTTGATCCGGGTTCTCGATCAACGCCAGCAGGCCGCCCGCGACCGCGTTGCGGGTGGTCTCTGCACCCGCGCTGAACAGCAGGCTGAAAAACAGGTACAGCTCGACGTCAGAGAGCGGGGTCAGTGTCTCCGCCAGTGACGCGTTGGCCACCACCGACAGCATGTCGTCGGTGGGGTGGGCCCGTTTGGCGGCAATGAGTTCCTGCCCGTAGGTGTACATCCGGGTGCCGGCCTCCTCGGCCGACAACTGCCCCACCGACGCCGTGCGGGCCGAGCCGAAGTCGAACTGCGGCTCGATGGCCTCGAAGAGCCAATGCCGTTCAGACTCCGGAACTCCCAGCAGGATGCAGATCATCTGCATGGGAAGTTCCGCCGCTACGTCGACCACGAAGTCGAACTCCTCGCCGGGCGACACAGCATCCAGTAGCCCGCGCGCCCGCGCCCGCAGATCCTCCTCGACGCGGCGGATCATCCTGGGCGTCAGCCCAGAACTCACCAGCCGCCGGATCTCGGAGTGCCGTGGGTCGTCCATCATGTTCAGAACCTGTCCCGCAATGGACAGATCCTGCAGCAGGGTGCCGCCGAATGGCCGCGAACCCCCGGTCACCGACGAGAACGTCGACGGATCACGCAGCACCGCAAGGGTTTCAGCGTGGGTGGCCACCGACCAGAAGCCCTCGCCGTCGGGGGTGTGTTCCGTCGGCGGGTGCCAGTACACCGGCGCTGCCCGCCGGTGCTCGGCGAACAGCTCATGGGGAAACCCATGAGCGAAATTGTCCAGATCGGTCAGATCTGCCAATGTCACAAGATGGCACCCGAGGTGTACTTGGCTGCTTCCGGGTACCGGCTGACCAGTTCGTCGACGGCCGCGACAACGCCATCGACCTGCGCGCCCGCGGCTCCCGTGAACGCCTGCCGATCCGCCAGAGCCGTCTCCAGCGCGACCCGGTCCAGCGGCAGTCGCGGGTCTGCGGCCAGCCGGTCCAGCAGGTCGGGTTCCTTGCCCTGCTCGCGCATGGCGAGCGCGACAGCGACCGCGTGTTCCTTGATCACCTCGTGGGCGGCTTCGCGGCCGACTCCGGCGCGCACGGCGGCGATCAGGATGCGGGTGGTGGCCAGGAACGGCAGATAGCGGTCCAGTTCCCGCTGGATCACCGCGGGGTAGGCACCGAATTCGTCGAGCACCGTCAGGAAGGTCTCGGTCTGTCCGTCGATGGCGAAGAACGCGTCGGGCAGCGCGACCCGGCGCACCACCGAACAGAACACGTCGCCCTCGTTCCATTGCGCTCCGGCCAGTTCCGCGGCCATCGACGCGTAACCACGCAGCACGACCTGCAGGCCGTTGACCCGCTCGCAGGAGCGGGTGTTCATCTTGTGCGGCATCGCCGACGATCCGACCTGTCCCGGCGCGAAGCCCTCGGTCACCAGCTCGTGCCCGGCCATCAGCCGGATGGTGTGCGCCATGGACGACGGGCCGGCGCCCAGCTGCACCAGCGCCGACACCACGTCATGATCCAGCGACCGCGGATACACCTGCCCGACGCTGGTGAAAACGTCTGTGAATCCCAGGAATTCGGCAACCCGGCGTTCCAGCTCGGCCAGCTTGCCGGTGTCGCCGTCGAACAGGTCGAGCATGTCCTGCGCGGTGCCCATCGGCCCCTTGATGCCCCGCAGCGGGTACCGGTCGATCAGCTCACGGACACGTTGCAGGGCCACCAAGCTTTCCTCGGCCGCCGAGGCGAACCGCTTGCCCAGCGTGGTTGCCTGCGCGGCGACGTTGTGACTGCGGCCTGCCATCACCAGGTCGCGGTACACCACGGCGCGCTCGGCCAACCGGGCCACCACCGCGACACCATGGGCGAACACCAGTTCCAGGGAGCTGCGGATCTGCAGCTGCTCGACGTTCTCGGTGAGGTCGCGGCTGGTCATGCCCTTGTGCACGTGTTCGTGGCCGGCGAGGGCGTTGAATTCTTCGATGCGGGCCTTCACATCGTGGCGGGTCACGCGTTCGCGCGCGGCGATAGAGGCCAGGTCGACGTTCTCCAGGACGCGTTCGTAGTCGTCGATCACGCCCTCGGGCACGTCGACCCCCAGCTCGGCCTGGGCACGCAGGACAGCGAGCCACAGGCGGCGCTCCGCGACGATCTTGGCCTCTGGCGACCAGATCGCGACCATCTCCTCGCTGGCGTAGCGGTTGGCCAGAACATTCGGAATCGTCACGAACACACAGCTTACGGGCCAGCCGGGCACACCAATGAGACAGTGGACGGATGCACTTCGTCGGGCTCGACCTCGCCTGGGGCGAGAAGAATCAGACCGGTGTCGCGGCGATCGACGCGGACGGGCGTGTTCTTCACGTCGGCGTGGCACAGGACGACGACAGCATCGCAGCAACCATCAGGCCGTACGTCAAGGATGACTGTCTGGTCGCCATCGACGCACCGCTGATCGTCAAGAACGCCGAGGGCTACCGGCCGTGCGAACGGGAGCTCAACCGGGATTTCCAGCGGTTCGACGCCGGCGCGCGCCCCGCGTTCACCGAGCGGCCAGAGTTCAGGCATCCGCGCGCCGCGCGCATCGCGTCCGCGCTCGACCTGGACATAGACCCCTCCTCGTCGTCCCATCGACGGGCAATCGAGGTCTACCCACACCCGGCGACCGTCGTGCTGTTCGGCCTCGACAAGACGCTGAAGTACAAGCGCGGCTCGTTCGAGGATCGCCAGCGCGAGCTGCTGAAACTGATGACCCATATCGAAGAGCTCGACAAGGCGACACCGCGGCTGCGGGCAAACCGCAGCGTCAGCTGGGTCGAGCTGCGCAAGCGGGTCGAAGCCGCGACGCGCCCCGGCCAGCTGGACCGTGACGAAGACCCGGTCGACGCCCTCATCTGTGCCTACATCGGGCTGTATTGGTACCACCGGCCGGAAGACGTGACGATCTACGGCGACGTCGCCTCCGGCTACATCGTCACCCCGTCACTGCCTGCCGAGAGGCTCCCCCGCCCTCGAAAAGAACCCTCGAACCAACCTGCGCCTCCGGCCGTGCTGACCGCACAGAACGCGGTGGCCGAGTACCGGCGACGGCGTCCCGCGTTGGTCACCGCCACCGAGCACTATCTGGAACTGGTGACCGCCCTGCTCGACGACGCCGGCATCAACTACCTCAGCATCACGGCACGGACCAAGAGCGTCGAGTCCTTCGCCGCCAAGGTCGACCGGACTGTCGACGGGCGCCGGCTCTACACCGACCCGCTGGTGGAGATCACCGATCAAGTCGGGCTGCGGGTCATCACCTATCTGCGCGAGGACGTCGACACGGTCGCCCATCTGCTCGCCACGGAGATGCGACTCCTGGATGACCAGGACATCGGCCTGCAGACCGCGCGCAAGGGTCGCTGGGGTTATGCCAGCCGGCACCTGTTGGTCGGCATCGAGGGCGAGACGCAACCGGCCTCGATCCAGGTGCGCACGGTGCTGCAGCACGCATGGGCAGAATTCGAGCACGACATCCGCTACAAGGGGCAGATCCCTGCCGAGCACGGCGCCGATCTCGACCGTCGCTTCACTCTCGCGGCGGGGCTGCTCGAGCTGGCCGATCGGGAGTTCACCGCGATCCGCCAGCGGCTGCGTACGACGGTCACCGAAGAGGAATCCGACTGGTCGACGGATTCGCGGATCGCCACGCCCGTGCTGGCCACGTATCTGGGCAACCGTTACCCCGATGCGGGATGGTCACGCACCGACCACTACGGCTGGATCTCGGGGCTGCTGCTGGAACTCGGCATCACGTCGTTGGACGCGCTGAGCGGGCTGCTCGATTCGGTGAACGCCGACAAGGTCAACGACGCCATGGGATACCGGTTCCCGCCGGGCGCGGTGCGCCGCCTGGACGACGTCCTGCTCGCGGTGTACGGCGAGCGTTATATCGGTCTGGAAGGCAATGCGCACCGAACAGAGTTGTTGCAGAACAGGATTGAGAAGCTGCGCGGCAATACTTAGATGTGCACGGGCCGCTCGTCGACCGGGGCGAGCACATCGATCACATCGATGAGCGTCGCGCGCGCACTGGCGCGGGGACCGTCACCTTCGTCCATGAGCGACGCGACCACCGCGCCGTCCACCGCGCACACCAGCGCGGTCAGCAATTCCGAACGCACCGCCCGGCCCGACCGTTCGACCGCTTCCACCACGGCATCGGTGCGCTGTTGCCGGATGCGGCGCTGGATGTCGCGCAGCCCGGGCTGGCGCGCGCACGCGATGTAGCGCTCGTAGCGGGAGATCAACTGCTCGGTGACCCGGGTTTCCGGAGAATCCCCGACCAGGAGGTCCACCAGCACGTCGGCCGTCGATTCTGCGCCGCGGCGGCGACGGCTCAACGCGGCCACGCCGGCCTTCAGCTGCTCGGCTTCCCGGATTCCGATGTCCTCCACGGCCTTGGCGATCAGGTCGTCGAGCGACGAGAAATAGTAGGTGGTCGACGCGAGTGGCAAACCTGCCCGGCGGGCCACCGCACGGTGACGAACGGCGTCGAATCCGCCCTCACACAACAGGTCAGCGGCCGCCCTTACGAGGGCGTATCGCCGACGCTCCCCCTTCGGAGTGACTGCTGCTGTCACCACTAGCATGCTGCCAGCTGAGCCGACGCGCCATCGCGCTTTCGGCAATTCATCAGCCTCTACTCAGGTTTGTCGCGCACCGGAGCCATTCGCCGGTGGCGATCACGCGATGGCAAGATGGCCGCCATGCCTGACTTGAACCGTCGCGCCCTGCTGCGCCTCGGTGCCGGTGCGGCCGGTGCCTACACGCTGGGGGTAGCCCTTCCGTCCGCTCCCGCGATGGCCAATCCGCCCGCTGCCGCCCCGACCTACGTCAGCGGATCGTTCACGTCCGCAGCCCGCGGCGGCGTCGACACCAATTGGGCCATCGCCCGCCCACCCGGCCAGACCGGCAAGCTGCGACCCGTGATCGCCCTGCACGGCAAGGGTTCCGACGCCGCCGAGGTGATGGCGGGCGGCGTGGAAAACGGCCTGGCACAAGCGGTTGCGGCCGGCCTGCCACCGTTTGCGGTCGTCGCCGTCGACGGCGGAGGCGGCTACTGGCACAAGCGCGCGTCCGGTGAGGACTCGGGGGCGATGGTGCTGAACGAGCTGATCCCGATGCTGGGCGATCAGGGTCTGGACACCTCGCGGGTGGGCTTCCTCGGCTGGTCGATGGGCGGCTACGGCGCCCTGCTGCTCGGTGCACGACTGGGACCTGCGCGCACCGCGGCGATCTGCGCGGTGAGCCCGGCGCTGTGGACATCGTCCGGGGCGACCGCGCCCGGCGCCTTCGACGGCGCCGACGACTACGCCGCCAACACGGTGTGGGGACTGCCGGCACTGGCATCGATCCCGATCCGGATCGATTGCGGCAACAGCGATCCCTTCTACTCAGCCACTCAGCAGTTCATCGCGCAGCTGCCCCACCCTCCGGCCGGCGGCTTCTCCCCCGGCGGTCACGACTCAGGATTCTGGAGTCAGCAGTTGCCCGCCGAGATCTCCTGGATGGCTCCGCTGCTGGTGGCCTGATCCCGGCGTCACCCTCTCCCGCGTCACCTTCTCCCGCGCGTCACCTTCTCCCGCGAGCAGACAGTGCGGTACCCGACACGCCGCGCTTCCGGTTCCGCAGCGTCTGCTCGCGCTAGGAAGGTGAGCCCTAGAGGCCGATGCGTCCCTCGGCCGCGGCCAGGGCGATGTCAGTGCGGAAGTGGCTGCCCGGCAACTTGATTGACTTGGCCAACGAGTACGCGACGTCGCGGGCAGCCGACAGGTCAGGGCCGGTACCCACCACCGAGAGCACCCGGCCGCCGGAGGAAACGATGGCGCCGTCATCGCGACGCGCGGTACCGGCGTGCAGCACGCCGTCGGCCTCCGACCCGGTGATCACGTCACCGAGCCGAGGCCGGCCCGGGTAGTTTTCGGCAGCCACCACCACGGCGACGGCATAGCCGTCGTGCCATTGCAGGTCGCCGAACGATGCCAGTTCACCGGTCGCAGCCGCGCGCAACAGCTGCCCCAGCGGTGACTCCAGCAACGCCAGCACCGCCTGCGTCTCGGGATCGCCGAAGCGGCAGTTGAATTCGACCACCGCGGGCCCATTCGACGTGATGGCCAGGCCTGCGTACAGCAGGCCCGAGAACGAGCTGCCCCGCGCAACCAGTTCTGCGGCAACGGGTTTGACGATTTCGTCGACGATCTGTGTGATCACGGCTTCGGGCAGCCACGGCAGCGGTGAGTAGGCACCCATGCCGCCGGTGTTGGGTCCCGAGTCGCCTGTCTCTATACGCTTGAAGTCCTGCGCGGGCAGCAGCGGGACCACGGTCTCGCCGTCGACCACACAGAACAGCGAAACCTCGGGGCCGTCGAGGAACGACTCCAGCAGCACCGGGTGGCCGGAGTCGAGCAGGCTGGCGGCGTGTGCCCGCGCGGTGTCGGGGTCGGTGGTGACCACCACACCCTTGCCCGCGGCCAGGCCGTCGTCCTTGACCACCCAGGCGGCCTGCCCGGCCGGCGGGCCGAAGCGGTCCAGCGCCGCATCGAGGTGCCCGGGGTTGTCGACGATCTCACTGCTCGCGGTCCGGACTCCGGCCTTGGTCATGACGTCCTTGGCGAAGGCCTTGGAGCCTTCGATGCGGGCGGCGTCCTTCGTCGGACCGAAGCAGGCGATGCCTGCCTCACGCACCGCGTCCGCGACCCCGAGCACCAGCGGCACCTCGGGGCCGATCACCACGAGGTCGGACTTCAGCCGCTGGGCGAGTTTGACGACCGCTTCGCCGGAGGTGACGTCGACGTCGTACTGGTCGGCGATGATCGCCGTTCCCGCATTGCCGGGGGCGATCGCCACCTCTTCGACCTCTGGATCCCGACGCAGCGCCAGGAGCAGAGCGTGTTCACGGGCACCGGATCCGATCACGAGGACGCGCACGGACGTAAAGCGTAGCCGCACGCCTTAGGGCATACAGTTGACACCGAGGTGTATGGTCAAACTCAAGAAAGTGTTCGACGTCACACGAGGAGATGGTCGGTTTGACGACACTGAGCGCCTGTCCGTTCGGGCAGGGATACGACTTCACCGACCCCGAGGTGCTGCTCCATGGCATCCCGGTCGCCGAGTTCGCCCAGCTGCGCAAGACCGCCCCGGTGTGGTGGAACGAGCAGGGCGAATCGATCTTCAACGACGGCGGCTACTGGGTGGTCAGCCGGCACGAGGACATCAAGACCATCTCCCGCAACGGCGGCGACGTGTGGTCCACCAATGCCAAGGGCGCGGTCATGCGCCTGCCCGAGGGCGTCACCAGCGAGCAACTGGACCTGACCAAAGCCCTTCTGATCAATCACGATGCACCTGAGCACACCCGGCTGCGCAAGATCGTGTCGCGACTGTTCACGCCGCGAGCCGTGGCCACGCTGGAGGAGAAGCTCGCCGTCGCCGCGCGCGAGATCGTGGCCACCGCCAAAGAACGAGATTCCGGCAACTTTGTCGAAGACATCGCGATGTGTCTTCCGCTGCAGGCCATCGCCGATCTGATCGGAGTGCCGGAAGCCGACCGGGAGAGGTTGTTCCACTGGACCAACGCGATCATGAACACCGACGACCCAGACTTCGACAGCGATCCGACGACGGCCAACGCCGAGCTGATGGGCTACGCGTACAACATGGCCGAGCAGCGCCGTCAGTGTCCGGCCGATGACATCGTCACAAAGCTCGTGCAGGCCGACCTGAGCGACGGAGGTGGTGAATCCATCACCGACGTCGAGTTCGCGTTCTTCGTCATCCTTCTTGCAGTGGCCGGCAACGAGACCACCCGCAACGCCATGACGCACGGCATGAACGCGTTCTTCGAAAACCCGGACCAATGGGAGCTTTTCAAGCGCGAACGGCCCGCGACAGCCGTCGACGAGATTGTCCGGTGGGCCACCCCCGTGCACTGCTTCCAGCGCACCGCTCTGGTCGACACCGAAATCGGCGGTGTCACCGTGCGCGCCGGGCAACGCGTCGGACTCTTCTACAGCTCCGCCAACTACGACGAAGACGTGTTCGACAACCCGTTCCAGTTCAACATTCTGCGCGATCCCAACCCACATCTCGGGTTCGGCGGCAACGGCGCGCACTACTGCATCGGCGCCAACCTGGCTCGCATGGAGATCAAGCTGATCTTCAACGAGATCGCCGACCAGATTCCGAACATCTCCAAACTGGCTGAACCGCAACGGCTTCGGTCGGGCTGGATCAACGGCGTCAAGGATCTGCAGGTCGCCTACCGGTAGCTGGCTACAATTCCCGGGTGCGTACCCACGGCTGGGCCGGCTCAGCGCCCGCCACCGATGACGAGGCCGTCGCGCGCATTTTGACCGCCGCCAGCAAGGCGATCGACGAGCGCGGCGCCGACTTCTCCATCGCCGACGTCGCCCGCACCCTCGGTGTCACCCGTCAAACCGTATACCGGTACTTCCCCAGCACCGACGCGCTGCTGGTGGCCGCCGCGGTGCATGCTGCCAGCGATTTCCTCGACCGGCTGGCCGCGCACCTGCAGGGCATCACCGATCCCGTGGAGGCTGTCACCGAAGCGATCGCCACCGCACTGGAGTGGCTCCCGAAGGACAAGCACATCGGCCTGCTGATCGCTCCCGGGCGTGCCGACGTGCACACCGAGTCGGTGACCTCGGACGTGGCGGTGGATTTCGCCCGGGCTGTGCTGCGCCGGTTCGACGTCGACTGGGCCGGCCTCGGATTCACCGACGACGACCTCGATGAGCTCGCCGAGCATCTGCTGCGGATCATCCAATCGTTCGTCATCGATCCCGGCCGGCCGCCACGCACCGGCGAGGCACTGCGCGCCTACCTGCGGCGATGGGTCGGATCTGCTGTCATTACGGCCGCCGCGTCGCCCTTAGACTGATCCGATGAGCGCGCTCGACGCCTTCTACTCAACCTGGGACCAAGCCCGCAACACCTTCGGCTCCGGCGCACCACAAACCGGCGCGGAATTCGACCGCAGCTCACAACTACGCGACATGCAGACCGCCGTCCAAGCCGCCACGCCTGACTCCCGCTGGCAAGGTTCAGCCGCCGACGCCTACACCGCCAAAAACCAGCAACACGCCGCCCTCTACGGCAAACTCGCCGACCTCGACCAGCGGATGGCCACCGAAGTCGACCGCTCCGCCGCCGTCGTCACCGCCGGCCGACAAAACCTCGACCAGATCCGCGACTGGGTCACCAGCGCCGCCGCCTCAGCCCCCAACGACAAATCCGGCGAATACGTCAAACTCGCCATCGCCAGCAAGGGCCTCGGCCAGATCAGCGACATCATCCAACAATCCAACAACGAAATGACCGCCATCGGAGAACGCGTCCGCGGCATCGGCAAGGAATACGACGAAATCGGTGGAGACGACAAAAAGAGCGCGCTCGCTGGCGGCAAGAAAAGCGGCTGGAAGCAGAGCCCGACAACCACCCCCGCCCCTGACCCTTGGGAACCCACGCCAGACGCGAAAGTCGCTGAGTGGACGATCAAGTTCAAGGAGCTGATGGATAAGATCCGGAGACACAACGCCAGCAAGCCTCCTGACCGTCCAGAGTATGCGGCGCAAGGCAAGGCATGGAATCAAGAACGCGATCAACTCCTGAAGGAACTTGGTGATTTGACACGCGAAGGTTCTGAACTCGGACTAGACCTCAGCGGCATAGCACCTCCTACCGTGCCGGGCGGGTCTACGACCACAGCACCTGCGGGCGCCCGTGGACCGCTCGGAATCACTGGACCATCCGGGCTTGCCAACGTCCCGAGAGTCAGCAAGCCATGGTCCGTATAAATCTCAGCACCGCAGCGCTAGTTTGTTGCGCTTTCGTTGCGGCTGCGTGCGGCAACGATTCAACTGTCACTCCGACATCGAGCCCCAGTTCCGATAAACCACCCGCCGTACTCTCACTCGACGAAGTGCGACAGATCTCCGGAATACAGGGATTCGAGGCGCCGAATGAACCCGATCACGGGGAACGAACCGTACCAGTCGCTATCACGGACACGTCCGCACCGTGCCGCGCGGTCTACGACCAACAAACCGTCTTCGGACACAATTGGACTCAATTTCGTTCGGTCACGTATGCGGCGGCTATCCCACACCCGCTGATCGACGGATCGCTGATGCTGACCCAGAACGTTGCGGTATACCCCGACAGCGTTGCATCCGGCACCGCGTTCAGCCGAGTCGTGGCAGCTATACCGGGCTGCCTTGCCGCCAGCGCAAGCCTCGACAGGCGGACAGAACGCCGCCCCGACTCCAACACCGTGCTGCTGTACGGCGATTTGGGCGACGACGCCTACAGGCTGAATGGGGCGACCCTCATACATGTATCCACCGTCGGACCGTCCGAGCGTAAGCAATTCACTCAGGAGATACTCGATCAACTCGAGCATGCGCAACCCTAGAATCCGTCGAACACGCACGCACTCGACTCCTTGCGACAGTCCTCTACAGTGGAGCACCGGCGGCGACGGGCAGGACCCGTCCTACAGTTCTGCCTGTTGCTGACGAGCTGCGGAGCGTTCAGGCAATCCATGGATATCGCCTACAACGATCAGACCCCAGGGTGGGCATGGAAAGCCTTCTGTACCAGAATAAGTCAGGGTATCTCAGCGATTTCGTGTCATGGGGCTGGGACGAAACGCGCCTTTCCATGAGTACACGGAGCGTGACTTCATCGAGATGATTGTCGGACCCGCAGTGATCCAGAACAACTTCGACGACTGGAAGGCCGGCCTGCTGGTACTCGAAAACCGCGCGAACCCGGCCAAAGCCATCGGTGCCCGCCGAGATTATCTCCGCGGCAAAGACAATCAGGTCCATACGAGGCACCGATGGCGCCCTGAACCCATGGGGCAACGGATCCCTGATGCTCGCGCCTGCCTGACACCGCTTGGGCGGGTAGACAACCCCTCACACCACAGTCAGCGGCAGTGACTTCCGTGGCTCGAAGACAAACGACGCGCCGCCACTGAACTTGACCACCGCAACCTCACTGAATTCCTTTGCTGCCGAGTCGCTTTCAATAATCCGCGCTGTCCACTCGGCATCCGAGCCGCTCACTTCGACGGCCAAATGCGGGTCGACGGCAGCGACGATGGCTTGCAACGGCCGGATCTCGGCAGGCCCGGTCAATGACACCCAAGCACCGTCCTCGTGTGCCGGCGAGCGCCGCACCGACACGGTGTCGGGCCCGAACTCCGCGCTGACGTAGGCAGCCGGGTTCAGCAGGGGATGCAGTTCAAGCACACGCACGGCACCCTCGATACCGCCGGGCAACCCGAGCGCGCGGTGAATGCGTTCGGCGCCAACGCCTGCCACGCCGATCAGCTGCTTGACGCAGATATCGGCGGCAAGCGCGGTGTCAGTGCCGGCCCGCTTGCCGACCGCGAGGACGAACGCCAGGTTGAGCAGGTGCATCTGCAGACACACCTCGTCGGCCATCCGGACCAGCGCGGAATGCGAGAAGGCGGCGAAGTCGAAGTCGGACACCAAAGGGCCCGAGTAATCGGACTGCCCGGGCTGCGACGGGTCAATGTCATCGAGAACCGTTTGGGCGGCGTGGGTTTGGCGAATCACGTCCAGTACCGGGATATCGGGGACCTCCGGATAGGACTCGTCGATGATCACCGTCCACGCGCAATGCGGCTGTCGATCGGCCGGGGTCCGCGGCGGGCGGTGGATGGGCCGGACCTGCGCGCGTCGGTTGGTGGCGAGTGCGGTCGCGTCGAATGTCGGGTCTTCGATGTCGTGGCACATGCCGCGGACGTAGTCGTCACCCATCGGCTCGACGTCCAGCAAGGCGCCGCAGTGATCGAGCTGGAACTCACCGTGCCAGCGATCGTGCACGGTGTACCGAAAGTCCATGAACTGTGGCGGCGCACCGATATCGAGTTGCAGCCCCTTGAAGATGGTGATGACGTCGACACCCTCGTAGTTCAGCGCCTTTTGCATCCGCTTGGTGTAGATCGGGCTGGACGCCATCCACTCCTCGATGGCGATCTGCAGCATCTCCTCGCGTCCGAATGACGATATGCACCAAGCCATCCCGGAGCGGTCGATCAGCTGTCCCATGAGCAGCAGCTCGGGAACCAGCTTGACCAGCTCGGCGTGGGACAGCGAGGCGTACCTACTGGTCATCGAGCTCGCTTCCGGTGTTCATCTTGACTGCGGCGTTCACATTGGCGCGCCTGTCCTCGCCAAGTCCCTTCTCGGCCGCCTTTCGCCGCTTCGCGACCACCTTCGATACCGTGCCGTTGAGGCCGGAACCGAGTGGGAAACCGACGTAGTGGGTGAGAAAGATAGCGATGTCCTTGAGTTCTTCCTCGGTGAACTCACCATTGAGCAGGGCTGCGTTCACTTGAACCTCAGCGAGATCCTGCAACCCGAGTGCGGTCACCGCCGACAACGTCATCAACCGCTTCTCACGCATCGACAGTCCCGGCTTGGTCCAGATGGTGCCGAACAGATGATCCACGGTGAGGTCGAAGTACGGGTCACCTTCGATGTTGGGCATCTCCCAGCCGTAGACCTCGTTCATCTTGGACAGGCCCTTGGCGCGCAACTCGTCCATCACGACTCCTTCGTATGCGGCACGCCGAGACCATCGGCCAGCCTCTGCAAGGCCACGTGGGCCATCGGAAGATCAACGCCGACAACCTCACCCAAACCGAGGGCCAGGCTGAGGTCCTTCTCGCCGAGTCCGCGGGTGTGGGTGAATGCGTCGTAAAGCCAGTGATCCGGCGTCAGCTCGGACATGTCGTCACGCAGCATGATGGCGCCCGGACCACCGGTCAACGCGTCGGTATGCCGCACCACCCGGCCGAGCGCCTGAAGGTCCAGGCCGGCTGCCTCGGCCAGTCTCATCGCCTCACCTGCCGCGGCATACGACGTGAATGTCAGCATGTTGCGGGCCAGCTTCATCCGGGTTCCCGCACCGGGCTCGCCGGCGTGGATCACCATCGAGCCGAACTGCTTGAGCGCCGGCTTGATCCGCTCGTAGACGGGCCGCTCGGCGCCGACCATGATGGCCAGCTCGCCCTTCTCCGCGGCTCCCCCACCGCCGCTGACCGGGGCGTCGACGATATGGATGCCCTGCGGCTTGTACTGCTCGGCGAGCTCGACGGCGGTGGTGTCGCTGATGGTCGAGTGGATCACGATCACAGTGTCCGGCTTGGCCTTTGCCGCCAGTTCGGCCACGACCGACCGCACCTGCTCGTCGTTGAGCACTGTGATGCTGATGATGTCGGCGTCGGCGACGTCGCCCACACTCTCGGCCAACGACGCCCCGAGTTCGGCAAAGGGCGCGAGAGCCTCGGCTCGCACGTCGTACACGATGAATCCGCCCGGCCATTCGGCCAGGCGCTTGGCCATCGGGGCACCCATGTTGCCCAGACCGATGTATCCGTACTTGGACGTCATGATCGGATGATCTGTCCGCCGTCGACGTTGAAGATCTGCCCGGTGATCCACTTGGCCTGATCGCTCAGCAGGAACAGGCACATGCCGACCAGATCCTCCGGCTGGCCCATGCGGGACAACGGGATGCCTTTGACGATGTCGGCCACCATCTCCTGCGGCGTGGTGCTGCGGTTGGCCTCAGTGTCGATCGGGCCGGGGGCGATGGCATTGATACGGATGTTCTGGCCGCCGAGTTCCCGGGACAGCTGCTGGGTGAGGCCGTTGATACCGACCTTGGCCAGGCCGTAGTAGTTCGCGTACATCCATGCTGCGGTCGAGGATTGGTTCACGATGGCACCACCGCCGCGCTTGGCCATCTTGCGGTACACCGCCCGGGTGCACACCAGCGCACCGTCGAGGTTCACGCTCATGAACTTCTTGTAGTAGTCCCAGTCGACCGTGAGCAGGAAGTCCAACTTCATGCCACCGAATATCGCGGCGTTGTTGACCAGGTAATCGATGCCGCCGAATTCCGAAAGTGTCTGCGCTGCCATGTCTTTGGCCGAGTCGATGTCGGATACGTCGACCCGGACCGCGAGCGCCGACCCGCCTTCGCCCTTGATGCCGTCAGCGACCTTCTGCGCGCCTTCAGTATTGATGTCGGCCACCACGACCGCCGCGCCCTCGCGCGCTAGCGCTTCGGCGTATGCCTGGCCGATGCCGCCACCGGCTCCGGTGACAATGGCCACCTTGTCGTCGAATTGTCCCATGTCTCAATCCTTTCCCGTCGAATGGCCAGTCAATACCCGGTGCTCGTGAGATTGCGTGTCACAACTGGCGGCTCGACAACGTCTCAACCGGCCAGCGTGGCAATGCATTTGATCTCGGTGTACTCCTCGAAGCCGGCCACACCCATCTCCCGGCCGATCCCGGACTGCTTGTAGCCGCCGAAAGGTGCGTCCGCCGAGTACCAGATGCCGCCGTTGACGTTGACGGTGCCGACGCGCATCCGCGCGGCCACGGCCTGGGCGCGGGCGTCGTCGCCGGAGAACACCGTGCCGGACAGCCCGTACGGCGAGTCGTTGGCGATGCGGACCGCGTCGTCGTCGCCGTCGTGGGCGATCACGGTCAGCACCGGCCCGAAGATCTCCTCGCGGGCCACCCGCGCCGAGTTGTCGAGTCCGGCGATCACCGTCGGCTCGATGTAGTAACCGGTATCCAGATCGGCGGGCCGTCCGCCGCCACAGGCGAAGCGACCCCCCTCCTTCAGAGCCAGGTCCAGGTAGGACTGCACCCGAACCCGTTGGCGCGCAGAGATCAGCGGCCCGCACACCGTGCGCTTGCTGTTGGGATCACCGGGCTTGAGTGATCCGAGCGTTGCGGCGGCCGCCTCGACGGCCTCGTCATATCGGGATCTCGGTACCACCAAGCGGGTGGTGATGGCGCAGCCCTGCCCGGCATGCATGGCGACTGTGAAGGCCGCCATCGCGCACGCGCCGCCCAGGTCGGCGTCGTCGAGGACCAGGAACGCCGACTTGCCGCCGAGTTCAAGAAACACCTTTTTGATGGTCAACGCGGCGTCGGTCATCACCGCGCGGCCCGTCGCGGTCGACCCGGTGAACGAAACCATGTCCACCCGAGGGTCTTTCGACAGCAGCGCACCGACAGCGTGATCGCTGGACGTGACGATGTTGATCACCCCGGCCGGAAAATCGGTCTGCTCGGCGATGATCTGGCCGACAGCCGCTGCGGCCCACGGCGTGTCCGGAGCAGGTTTGAGAACCAGGGTGTTGCCTGCCGCCAATGCGGGTCCGACCTTGGCCAGGTTGATCTGATGCGGGAAGTTCCACGGCGTGATGGCGCCGACCACACCGACGGCTTCGCGCGCCACCACGCGGTTGGTCGGGATCCCCTGCGGGGTAGCGTGTCCCAGGTCGGTGCGCCACTGATAGTTCTCCGCCGTGTCGGCTGAGAACGCCAAATCGCCGATGGGACCTTCCAATTGCGCACCCGCAGTGAGCATGCGGGGCGCACCGACCTCCGCGATGGTCAGCTCACGCAGGTCTTCCACGTTCTCCTGCAATGCGTCTCGCAGCTGACGCAGGCAACGCACCCGCAGTGCGGTGTTGGTCGACCAGTCGGTGTCGTCGAAGGCTCGCCGCGCCGCCTCGATGGCGTTGCCCATGTCTTCGGCATCGGCGTCGGCCGCTACGCCGAGCACCTCTTCGGTCGCGGGGTTGACGGTGTCGAACACCCCGCCGCGGCCGGCGACGAGCTTGCCGTCGATGAGCAGTTGACTCTGACGATCGGCCAGTACCGGCATCGGTGAACTCCACTTCACGAATTCTGGACAACTGTCCGGCTGTCTCATTTCGAACCATAGCCTCAGAGCCCGAAGACCCGCAAGACCGGACCGGGAGGCGACGCCGCATACAACCATTGTTAGCGACATGAGCTGCGAATATGCGTTCCACCCTTGCCCAACGTGCGGGTCGTCAGATAATTTGGACAGGTGTCCAGCGATGCCGTGGCAGCCGTCACAGAAACACCGCGCAACCGTCGGCAGGAAGAGACTTTTCGCAAGGTCCTCGCCGCCGCGATCGAGATGCTGCGCGAGTCCTCGTACGCCGATCTGACGGTGCGCGCCGTTGCCGGCCGCGCGAAGGTCGCGCCTGCGACTGCCTACACTTACTTCTCCTCGAAGAACCACCTGATCGCCGAGGTGTACCTCGACCTGGTCAACAAGGTTCCGTACTTCACCGACGTCAACGACGCGATGCCGACGCGTGTCGACAAGGCGCTGCGCGCACTGACGCTGGTCGTCGCCGACGAGCCGGAAGTCGCCGCGGCGTGCACCACGGCCCTGCTCGGTGGCGGCAGCGATCCCGCGGTGCGCACCGTCCGCGACCGCATCGGCGCCGAGATCCACAAACGCATCCGCTCCGCGGTCGGCCCCGACGCCGATCCGCGCATCGTCTCGGCCTTGGAGATGACGTTTTTCGGCGCACTGGTCAATGCCGGCAGCGGCGCCTTCACCTACCACCAGATCGCCGACCGGCTGACCTATGTGGTCGGACTGATCCTGGGAGAGGACCAATGAGCGTGAAAGCCCCAGAACTGGTTTTCGATCCGTACGACTACGACCTGCACGAGGACCCCTACCCGTACTACCGGCGGCTGCGCGACGAGGCTCCGCTCTACCGCAACGACACGCTCAACTTCTGGGCGTTGTCGCGGCACAGCGACGTGCTGCGAGGTTTCAGGAACAGCACCGCCCTGTCCAACAAGCACGGCGTATCGCTGGACCCGATCTCCCGCAACGACGAGGCCCACCGCGTGATGTCCTTTCTGGCGCTGGACGATCCGGCCCATCTGCGGCTGCGTACCCTGGTGTCGAAGGGATTCACGCCCCGGCGCATCCGCGAGCTGGAGGGCCGAGTCACCGAGATCGCCGTCCAGCATCTTGAGGCCGCGCTCGAACACGAAAGCTTCGACTACGTCGATGAATTCGCCGGTAAGCTCCCGATGGATGTCATCTCCGAATTGATGGGGGTCCCGGAGGAGGACCGAGTCCGGATTCGTGCCCTCGCCGACGGTGTCATGCACCGGGAAGACGGGGTGGCCGACGTCCCTGCCTCAGCCGTGCAGGCCTCAGCCGAACTGCTGATCTACTACGCCGACATGGTGAAGCAACGGCGCAATCAGATCACCGATGATCTCACCTCAGCGTTGGTCGAGGCAGAGATCGACGGCGACAAACTCACCGATGACGAAATCATGGCCTTCTTGTTCCTCATGGTGGTGGCGGGTAACGAGACCACCACGAAACTTCTTGCCAATGCCGCATATTGGGGTTACAAGAATCCGGACCAGCTGGCGCCGGTGTTCGACGATCACAGCCTCATCACCCCCTGGGTCGAAGAAACGCTGCGCTACGACACGTCGAGCCAGATCCTGGCCCGCGCCGTGGTCGAGGACTTCACCGTCTATGACACGACCATCCCACAAGGTGATGTGCTGCTGCTGTTGGCCGGGTCCGCCAACCGCGACGAACGCGCCTTCGACAACCCCGACGAATACCGCATCGGCCGCGACATCGGCTCGAAGTTGGTGAGTTTCGGCAGCGGGGCCCACTTCTGCCTCGGCGCCCATCTGGCGCGCATGGAGGCGAGGGTGGCACTGACCGAGCTGTTCAAACGAATCCGCGGATACGAGGTCGACGAAGCCAACGCCGTCCGCGTCCACTCCAGCAATGTCCGTGGCTTCGCGCATCTGCCAATTGCGGTGTCCCACCGCTGAAGCCAATTGCGGTGTCCCACCGCTGAACCCATCACAATGGAGAAACGCTAAATGGCCCGTTTTGAACCGCACCCCGACCGGCGGCCCGCGATCGTCGCCGGCGCTTCCTCGGGCATCGGTGCCGCGACCGCGAAACAACTGGCCGCTCACGGCTTCCCGGTCGCGCTCGGCGCACGCAGGGTCGAGAAATGCCAGGAGCTGGTCGAAGAAATCAAAGCCACTGGGGGCGAAGCGGTTGCGCTGCCGCTGGACGTGACCGACGCCGATTCGGTGAAGTCGTTCGTGCACGGTGCCACCGAGGCGCTGGGCGAGATCGAGGTGCTGGTGGCCGGCGCGGGCGACACCAACTTCGGCAGGCTTTACGAAATGAGCACCGACGAGTTCGAGGCCCAGGTGCAGATCCACCTGATCGGGGCCAACCGAATGGCGACCGCGGTGCTGCCCGCCATGGTGCAACGCCGGCGCGGCGACGTCATCTTCGTCGGCTCGGACGTCGCCCTGCGACAGCGCCCCCACATGGGGGCCTACGGCGCCGCCAAGGCCGGTCTCGTCGCGATGGTGACCAACCTGCAGATGGAGCTGGAAGGCACCGGTGTGCGAGCCTCGATCGTGCATCCAGGGCCGACCCGGACCGCGATGGGCTGGACGCTACCCGCCGAGAAAATCGGTCCGGCCCTGGAAGATTGGGCCAAATGGGGGCAAGCCCGTCACGACTACTTCCTGCGCGCCTCGGATCTGGCGCGCGCCATCACCTTCGTGGCCGAGACGCCACGCGGCGGGTTCATCGCGAACCTGGAGATTCAGCCCGAAGCTCCGCTCGCCGACATCAAGGACCGTCAGAAGCTTGCCCTCGGTGAGGAAGGGATGCCGAACCAATGAGCAACGCCCTCAAGGAAGTACAACGCGTTTCCGGTGGCGAAGAAGAACACGGCCACCTGGAGGAATTCCGGACCGACCCCATCGGTCTGATGAAGCGCGTCCGTGACGAATGCGGCGACGTCGGCTGGTTCCAACTGGTCGACAAACACGTCATCCTGCTCTCGGGCGCACAGGCCAACGAGTTCTTCTTCCGTTCTGCCGACGAGGATCTCGACCAGGCCGAGGCCTACCCGTTCATGACGCCGATCTTCGGCAAAGGCGTGGTGTTCGACGCCAGCCCCGAACGGCGCAAGGAGATGCTGCACAACTCGGCGTTGCGCGGTGACCACATGAAAGCGCACGCCGCGACCATCGAGGGCGAGGTGAAGAAGATCATCGCCGATTGGGGCGACGACGGCGAGATCGAGCTGTTGGACTTCTTCGCCGAGTTGACGATCTACACCTCGACGGCGTGCCTGATCGGCCTGAAATTCCGCGAACAACTGGACTCCAGATTCGCGCGGTACTACCACGAACTGGAACGTGGCACCGATCCGCTGTGCTACGTCGACCCGTACCTGCCCATCGAGAGCTTCCAGCGCCGCGATGAAGCGCGCGTCAAACTCGTTGCACTGGTGCAGGAAATCATCGATCAGCGACTCGCCAACCCACCGAAGGACAAGTCCGATCGCGACATGCTCGACGTGCTCGTGTCGATCAAGGACGAAGAAGGCGGCCTACGGTTCTCGGCCGACGAGATCACCGGCATGTTCATCTCGCTGATGTTCGCCGGCCACCACACCAGCTCCGGCACCTCGTCATGGACCCTGATCGAGCTGATCCGGCACGCCGAGGTCTACGCCGAGGTGCAGAAGGAACTGGACGAGCTCTACGCCGACGGCCAGGAGGTGAGTTTCCATGCGCTACGCCAGATCCCGAAGCTGGACAACGTGGTCAAGGAGACACTGCGGCTGCACCCGCCGCTGATCATCCTGATGCGCGTGGCCCAGGGAGAGTTCGAAGTCGAGGGATACCCGATCCACAAGGGTGACTTCGTCGCGGCGTCCCCCGCGATCTCCAATCGCATCCCCGAGGACTTCCCCGACCCGGATGCGTTCAACCCCGATCGCTACAACAAACCCGAGCAGGCCGACGTCGTCAACCGGTGGACCTGGATCCCGTTCGGCGCCGGGCGGCACCGCTGCGTCGGAGCGGCGTTCGCCCAGATGCAGATCAAGGCGATCTTCTCGGTGTTGTTGCGGGAGTACGAGTTCGAGATGGCCCAGCCGGCGGACTCATACCGCAACGACCACTCGAAGATGGTGGTCCAACTCGAGCGCCCCGCCAGAGTTCGGTACCGCAGACGCACGAAGGGGTGAGCATCCATGGGTTGCTACCGCGTCGAGGTCGACGCCGACCTGTGCCAGGGGCACGCGATGTGCGAATTGGAGGCCCCCGACGTCTTCACCGTGCCCAAACGCGGCATCGTGCAGATCACCGACCCCGAGCCACCCGACGCACTCCGCGAGGACGTCGAGAGAGCCGTCGATATGTGTCCTACCCGAGCACTATCCATCACCGAGAAGGAATAGCGATGCCGTCACGCGAAGCATTGGATCACTGGGTCGAACGCTGGCTGCAAGCCAACAAGGACGCCGAGAAGGCCGGTGACTGGAAGCCGCTGGCCGATTTCTACACCGCAGACGCCACGTACGGCTGGAACATCGGCCCCAAGGAAGACGTGATGTGCATCGGACGCGACGAAATCCGCGACGTGGCACTGGGTTTGGAGATGGAGGGTCTGGAGAACTGGGTCTACGAATACCAGAAGGTACTGGTCGACGACAGGCAGGGCGAGGTCGTCGGCTTCTGGAAGCAGATCGTCAACAAGTCCGACGGCACCACCGACGAGATCTACGGTATCGGCGGGAGCTGGTTCCGGCTCATCGAGCAGGACGGTGACCTGCTGATCGAATGGCAACGCGATTTCTTCGATTTCGGCCACGTCTCGTCGATGTTCATGAAGCTCATCTCCTCCGGCGACCTCAGCGCGGGCATGCAGAAGCGCATCGAACGGAGTCTGGCCGGCGAGCAGCTGCCCGGCTACTACCCGCTAGGAGAAGCGCCGGTTCCGATCTGGTGAGCCCGAAGGTCACATGCGACCTTCCTTATGTGACCTAGATAACTTACTCTGGCGCGGGAAGCCTCCAACGAAAGCAGGACGTGATGAAGACAAAGGGTGCTCTCATCTGGGAGTTCAACCAGCCGTGGTCGATCGAGGAGATCGAGATCGGTGATCCCGTCAAGGATGAGGTCAAGATCCAGATGGAAGCGTCGGGCATGTGCCACTCCGACCACCACCTGGTGACCGGCGGCATTCCGATGGCCGGATTCCCCGTCCTGGGCGGCCACGAGGGTGCAGGCATCGTCACAGAGGTCGGGCCCGGCGTCGAAGGCATCGAGCCCGGCGACCACGTGGTGCTGTCGTTCATCCCGTCCTGTGGCCAGTGCCCGTCGTGTCAGGCCGGGCTGCGCAACCTGTGTGATCTGGGTGCCGGGCTGCTCGGCGGCCAAGCGGTGTCCGACGGCACGTTCCGCATTCAGGCCAAGGGCCAGAACGTCTTCCCGATGACTCTGCTCGGCACGTTCAGCCCGTACATGGTGGTGCACAAGAGCTCGGTGGTGAAGATCGACAAGTCCGTTCCGTTCGAGGTCGCCTGCCTGGTCGGCTGCGGCGTCACCACCGGCTACGGCTCAGCGGTGCGCGCCGGTGACATCCGCCCCGGCGAGGACGTGGCCATCATCGGCGTCGGCGGCGTCGGGATGGCGGCCCTGCAGGGCGCGGTCAATGCCGGCGCTCGGCACGTCTTCGTGGTCGACCCGGTCGAGTGGAAGCGTGATCAGGCGCTCAAATTCGGCGCCACCCACGTCTACCCGGACATCCTCGCCGCCATGGCGGGCGTCGCCGAGGTGACGTGGGGCCTGATGGCCAAGAAGACGATCGTCACGGTGGGGGAACTCAAGGGTGAGGACATCGACAACTACCTCAACCTCACCAGCAAGGGCGGCACCTGCGTGGTGACAGCGATCGGCAGCCTGCTTGACACCAACGTCACGTTGAACCTGGCCATGCTGACGCTCATGCAGAAGAACCTGCAGGGCACCATCTTTGGCGGAGGAAACCCGCACTACGATATTCCGCAACTGCTGTCGATGTATAAGGCCGGCAAGCTCAACCTCGACGACATGGTGACGCGCCAATACAAGCTGGAGCAGATCAACGACGGCTACAAGGACATGCTCGAGGGCCGCAACATTCGCGGCATCATCCGCTACACCGACGCCGACCGCTGACAACCGTGATCCGGTGAGTGGTGGCGTTAGACGCTGCCGCTCACCGGGTAGGAGACGAATATGACCCAGACCCAAGAGCTTTCGCCTGTCCAGATCGCATCGCAGGCCTCCTGGCGCTGCGTGCAGTCCGGCGACAGAGACGGCTGGCTGGCCTTGATGGCCGACGACGTCGTGGTCGAGGACCCGATCGGCGAGGCCATCACCAACCCCGACGGCTCAGGGGTTCGCGGCAAGGAAGCCGTTGCGGGCTTCTACGACGCCAACATCGCTCCGAACACGTTGACCGTCACCTGCGAGGAGACCTTCCCGTCGAGCTCGCCGACCGAGATCGCCTACATCTTGGTGCTGCACACCAGGTTTCCCAACGGCTACACCGCGACCGTGCGCGGGGTGTTCACCTACAAGGTCGATGACGCCGGCTTGATCACCAATCTGCGGGGCTACTGGAACATGGATGCGATGACGTTCGCCCAGGACGGCGAGAGCTGACCAGCGGAGCACTGGCCGGCCGCGGCGCGGTCGTGGTCGGCGGCACGCGCGGTATCGGCCTGGCTGTGGCCGAACTCCTGGGATCACTGGGCGCAGGCGTCGTGATCAGCGGCCGCGACGCCGCAGCCGCAGATGCTGCGGCGCAGCGGATTTCCGGTGTGGCACATGCCGGTTCGCCGTCTGATCCGGCTGTGGCCGACGCCCTGGTCGACCGGTGCGTTACGGAGTTCGGCAGCATCGACATCCTGGTGAATTGCGCCGGGACCGCCGAGCCGGTCGGTTCGTCCATCCTCAACGTCACCAGTGCGCAGTTCCGGGAGCTGCTCGACGCGCATCTGGGCACCGTGTTCGAGACGTGCCGGGCCGCCGCGCCGCCGATGGTGGCCCAGGGCGGCGGTGCCATCGTCAACACCAGTTCGTTCGCGTTCCTGGGCGACTATGGCGGCTCGGGTTACCCGGCGGGTAAGGGCGCGGTCAACGGCCTCACGATGGCGATCGCGGCCGAACTCAAGGAGCACGGGGTGCGCGCCAACGTGGTATGCCCCGGAGCGCGCACCCGGCTGTCCACCGGCTCCGACTACGAGCAGCACATCGCCGAGCTCAACCGCCGCGGCCTGCTCGACGACGTGAGCATGCAGGGTGCCCTCGACGCGGCGCCACCGGACTACGTGGCGCCGACCTATGGCTACCTGGTCAGCGATGCCGCGCGGGACGTGACCGGCCGGATCTTCATCGCAGCAGGCGGTTTCGTCGGCGAATTCACCCGTCCCACACCCGGTTTCATCGCCTACCGGGACCACCATGCCTCACCACCGTGGACTGTCGGGGAACTGGCCGAGTTGATCGGCTGAGTCGGTCGAGACAGCGCTCACTATGCTCGGGGCATGGCGACCGTCTTCACCAAGATCATCAACGGCGAACTACCGGGCCGATTCGTCTATCAGGACGACGAGATAGTCGCGTTCCTGACCATCGCCCCGATGACCCAGGGCCACACGCTCGTCGTGCCCCGCGCCGAGATCGACAATTGGCAGGATGTCGAGCCCGCCGTTTTCGCGCGCGTGATGGAGGTGTCGCAGCTGATCGGCAAGGCCGTGTGCAAGGCCTTCGGCGCGGAGCGCGCCGGGGTGATCATCGCCGGGCTCGAGGTTCCGCACCTGCACGTGCACGTCTTCCCGGCCTACAACCTGTCCGACTTCGGGTTCGCCCACGTCGACAACAACCCGTCGCCGGAATCCCTCGACGAGGCCCAGGCGAAGATCACAGCCGCGCTGGCAGATCTGCAATCCGCGGCAGGCTGACGGTAAACCGGCAGCCCTGACCCGGGGCGGTGGCGACGCGCACCGTCCCGCCGTGGGCGTAGACCAACGAATCGACGATCGACAGGCCCAGCCCGGTACCACCGCTCGCCCGGGTGCGTGAGGTGTCGGCACGGTAGAACCGCTCGAAGACCCGTCGGGCATCTTCCTGGCTCATGCCGGGGCCTTCGTCGCACACCTCGAGCACCGCGTTGTCCCCGTCGGTACCCACCCGCACCGTGATGCCCGCGGTCTCGGGCGTGTGCTGCAGCGCGTTCGCCACCAGGTTCCCCAGCACTTGCCGCAATCGGGCGTCGTCCCCGAGCACTTCGGGTGTTCCCGGCCCGTCGAACACCTCCATGGACACCTTGCGCTCAGGTGCGATGGACTGCGCGTCGTGCACTGCGTCGGTGGCCAGCGTCAGCAGGTCGACCCGTCGGCGTTCCAGCGGTCGTTGTGCATCGAGGCGCGCCAGCAGCAAGAGGTCCTCGACGAGCAGGCCCATGCGCCGCGACTCGCTCTCGATGCGGCCCATCAACATTTCGGTGTCGCGGGCCGCGCCCTGCCGGTACAGCTCGGCGAAACCGCGAATGGTGGTCAACGGTGTGCGCAGCTCGTGGCTGGCGTCGGTGATGAACCGTCGCATGCGCTCCTCAGAGCTGCGCGCCTGCTCGGCCGAGGCCTCCGACGCTGCCACCGCCCGCTGGATCTGTGCGAGCATCCCGTTGAGCGCCAACGACAACCGGCCGACTTCGGTGCGCGGATCCCGTTCGGGGACACGACGATCGAGCTGCCCGGCAGCGATCGCGGCAGCTGTCTGTTCGACCTCGACCAGGGGACGCAGGCTCCGGTGGACCACCGCGTAGCCGGCGATACCGAGCACCAGCAGCACGGCCGCGCCGATCCCGATCTGCGACCAGATCAACGCCCGCACCGACGACTGCACGTCAGACAGATCGATCGCGACCGTGGTGAGCGAGCCGTCCGATGAACGCACCGTCATCGCCCGCCATTGGATGTTGGAATCCCCGATCGACCCGACGGTCACCGGGATCGGCCCGACATCGTTGTTGTCGGGTAGGTCCGGTTCGGCTTCCCGGTCGTTGATCGCGATCCACGTGCGCCCGTCCTCGTCGACGCCGCGCACGTAGAAGTTCGACGGTGGCCGCGCGGGGTTCGGACCTTCCATGGGCGTGGACGGCATGCGTCGCGGTTCCAATGCCCAGCTCCGCGATGCATCGAGCAACGTCTGATCGATCCGGTCGACCTCGGTGTGCCGCATGATCGAGGTGACGGCAACGCCCGACGCCAGCAGGCCGCAGGCCACCAGGACCAGAGCGGCGGCAACCAACCCCACGCGCAGCGGCACACCTTGCCCGCGCGCGCGGTTAACCCGGTCTAACACCACTCAAGAAGTATGCCGCCGGACAATTGCCATCTGCGCGGCTCGCCGCGGAGAGTCCTCAGCGCGGCTCACGCAGCACGTAACCGACACCGCGCAGGGTGTGCAGCAGACGCTTGTCGCCGGTGTCGATCTTGCGGCGCAGGTAGGACACGTAGGACTCGACTACGTTGACGTCGCCGCCGAAGTCGTAGCGCCACACGTGGTCGAGGATCTTCGGCTTCGACAACACCGTGCCCGCGTTGATGATGAAGTAGCGCAGCAGGGTGAATTCGGTCGGCGACAGCGAGACGGGCTCGCCGGCCTTCCACACCTCGTGGGTGTCCTCGTCGAGTTCGATATCCGCAAACGACAACCGCGCGACGCGGGTTTCTTCGACGCCGCGGCCGGACCGGCGCAGAATCACGCGCAGCCGTGCCACCACCTCTTCGAGACTGAACGGCTTGGTGACGTAGTCGTCGCCGCCGAGAGTCAGGCCGGCGATCTTGTCCTGCAGGCTGTCGCGCGCGGTCAGGAACAGCGCGGGCGCGTCGATGCCGTCGGCACGCAGACGCCGCAACAGGCCGAAGCCATCCATGCCGGGCATCATCACGTCCAAGATGACCGCGTCCGGTCGAACTTCCCTGGCTTTGTCGAGGGCAGCCGCACCGTTAGACGCGGTATGCACCTCGAAGCCCTGGAACTTGAGGCTGACGGACAGCAACTCGACGATATTGGCCTCGTCGTCGACGACAAGGATCCGTGCTTCAGGGACGCTCTCGGGCACTGCTGGCATGGCCATCCTGCCATGTTGCCGCTGTCGCATGACTTAATCCTGCGCGCTCGCTGTGAGCTTCCTGAAAGTTTTGCTCCAAGGTCCCGTGAGAACCCCACGGGTGATGCCGGCCACACGCCCCTAGACTGGCGTCATGAACCTCGGCAAAACCCTGGTCCAGGTTGCCACCGCCCCGGTCAAGGTCGGTCTGGCCGTCGCCGACCTCGGCCTCGGTATCGCCGGGGGCACCCTCAACGTCGTACAACGTTCACTCAACGACGCCAACCCGATCCAGGGCAAGCCCTCGGTGGCCGGATTGCTCGGACTCGACGACGCGGTGGAGCGAGCAAACCGGTTGGCCCACCTCATGGACGACGATGCCCCGATCGGCCGGGCACTCGCGCCGGACGGCCCACTCAATCAGCTACTGCAGCCGGGTGGACTGGTCGATCAGCTGACCAAACCGGGCGGGCTGCTGGATCGGCTCAACTCCGACACCGGTCCGGTGTCGCGCGCTCTCGCCGAGGGCGGCCTGGTCGATCAGATCACCGCCGAGGGGGGCCTCGCCGACCGGCTGACCGCCGAGGATGGCGTGGTCTCACGTGTGCTGGCCCCCGGCGGGCTCGCCGACCGATTGCTGGCCAAGAACGGCATCGTCGAACGGATCCTGCGCGAGGACGGCGTCGCCGACAAACTCCTGGCCGAGACCGGCCCCGTCAATCGCGCGTTGCAGGAAGGTGGCCTGGTCGACCAGATCACCTCCGAGGGTGGCTTGATGGACCGGCTGACCACCGAGAACGGTGCACTGTCGCGGGTTGTCTCACCCGGAGGGCTGGCCGATCAGCTGTTGGCCGACGAAGGCCTGATCGAACGCCTGCTGCGAGAGGACGGCGTCGTCGACAAACTGCTCGCCGACGACGGCCTGCTGGAGACCCTGGCCGATCCGGACGGCCCGCTCGCCAAGCTCGTCGACCTCTCCGACACCCTCAACCGCCTGGTGCCCGGCCTGGAAGCGCTGGCACCGATGGTCGACACGCTGCACGACGCGGTGCTGTCCCTGACCGCGGTCGTCAACCCACTGAGCAACATCGCCGACCGCATTCCGCTGTCCCGGCAACGGCGCCGCACCGCGGCCCGCGTGGTCGCCTCCCAGCGGGTGATCGACCAGGACATGTGACCCGTTAGGATGGACGCCGTCCGCCTCCGTAGCTCAGTGGTAGAGCAACGCTCTTGTAAAGCGTAGGCCGTCAGTTCGAACCTGACCGGGGGCTCCGGTATGTATGTAGCGGCAGCTTGTCGGTAGCCCGTCGTAATGTCCGTTCATGAGGTCATGTCTCGGCTGCGGTGCACCCCTCGCGAAGCGCAGCCAAAAAGTCTATTGCGGCAATGCCTGCCAGGCGTTGGCCCGACGCGACGCCCACACAAAGAAGTGGCTTGAGACAGGCGTGGCGCGGATCGATTCCCATAAGGGTCACTACATTCGCGAGTATTTGGCCGACGCCCAATCCGGCTGCTGCGCGATCTGCAACGGCGCCACCACCTGGCAGAACTTGCCGTTGGCATTGGTGTTGGACCACATCGATGGCGACCCGACCAACAACCACAGAGACAACCTGCGACTGATCTGCCCGAACTGTGACTCCCAGCTCCCGACGTACAAAAGCCGCAACCGCGGCAACGGGCGCCACTACCGCCGCGAGAGGTATGCCAACGGGCAGTCGTACTGACCGCAGATGAGTTTGTGCCGCGCAGGCGGTCTACTAGTACATGACCTTCACCACCGCACACATGTCGATCTCGCTGGACGGCTTCGTCGCCGGCCCCGACCAAACCCGTGACGACCCGATCGGCCGCGGCGGGATGCGGCTGCATCATTGGCACCTCGACCAGCCCCAGCATGAGGTGGATGCCCGTTGGACGGCGAACCTGCTGCGCCCTCGTGGTGCATATGTGATGGGACGCAACATGTTCGGCCCGATCCGTGGCGACTGGGCCGCCGACGGCGAGCAGTGGCGTGGCTGGTGGGGTGACGAACCTCCTTACCACGCACCGGTTTTCGTGCTGACGCATTACGAGCACGAGCCCATCGAGATGGACGGCGGCACCACCTTCCATTTCGTGACCGGCGGCATCGGCGACGCGTTGGCGCAGGCCCGCGCTGCGGGCGGTGGTGACGTCGACATTGCCGGCGGCGCGTCCGCGGTGCGCCAGGTGCTCGCGGCAGGCGAACTCGACGAACTGAGCCTCGACATCATCCCGGTTCTGCTCGGACGCGGGGAACGCATCTTCGACGACACCACCGTCAACGAGCTGGAACTCGTCGAGACCGAGCATTCGCCGTTGGCAACGCACGTGCGCTACCGAATCACTCGCTAGAGCAACCGCCCGACGAACACAAACACCGCCAGCCCGAACAGCACGGCGTTGGCCAAAAAGCTGCGCGGCTCGTGCAACCGGCTGTGTGCCCACGCGGCGCCGATCATCACCACGCACAAGCCGGCGGCTGCGAGAGGGGTGAACACCAAGCCGATTCGAGTGAGCCCCGGCGCCACCAGCCCGACTACAGCAAGCAACTCCATGGCCGCAGTGAACCGGACGACCGGCATGGGGAACATGGCGATCCCGGTCTGGCCGGTGTCCAGCAACCGCTGGCGACTCATGGTGAGTTTGACCGTGCCGGACAACGCGAATACCGCGGCGAGGATGAGCTGGGCGGTCCAGAGTGCGGTGTTCATGGTCGTATCCCTTTCTGCTGTGGACGTGCAGACCTGATGACGTACGACGGCACTCGGATGTGACGTGTCACAACCAGCCGCGCCGAATCGTCTAGGGGAAGACAGGGAGGTGCCATGACCGACCAGGCAGACCCCGCCGAGCTGCGGCCACTGCTGTTCTCGATCGCGTACCGCATGCTGGGCAGCGTCGCCGATGCCGAAGATGTCGTGCAGGCCGCGTACGTCCGCTACTTCGACTATCTGGCCCGCGGCAGCGAAGCGGATTCACCGCGTTCGCTGCTGACAACCATCACCACGCGGCTGGCCATCGACCATCTGCGCTCAGCGCGGGTGCAGCGCGAAACCTACATCGGCCCTTGGCTTCCGGAGCCGCTGCTGACGTCTGCCGATTCGGATGTCGCAGAGCTGGCGGCGACATCGGATTCGCTGTCGATGGCATTTTTGGTGCTGTTGGAAACGCTGTCTCCCGTGGAACGCGCGGTGTTCCTGCTGCGAGAGGTGTTCGCCTACGACTACGACGACATCGCGCGCATCGTCGGCAAGGAGCCCGCGAATTGCCGGCAGCTGCTCAACCGGGCCCGTCGGCACATCGAGGCCGGGCGGCATCGTTTCGACGTCGACGCCGCGCACCGCGCCGAGTTGGCCGAGCGGTTCTTCAGCGCGGCCGAGGACGGCGACCTCGAGAATCTCGTAGAGCTGCTGGCTGCCGATGTCGCGTTCTACGGCGACGGCGGAGGCATGGGCCGCGGCCTGCCGCGACCGGTGTTCGGGCGCGACCGGGTGTTGCGGGTGCTGGCCGGGATCGTGCGTGCGTATCACGGCATCGGGGCCCGCTTCCAACGCTCATTGGTCAACGGTCAGCCCGGGCTGCTCAGCTTCGACCCCGACGGCGGACTCATCAACGTGTTGACCGTCGACGTCGCGGGCAACAGCATCTGCACCGTCCGCTCGGTCATCAATCCCGACAAACTCGACCATCTCGGCTTCCCGCTGTCTCCCTTGGCCCGGCGGTCGACTCGATGACCCAGGACTACGAGACCCTCGACTATTCGCGTCGCGGCGGCATCGGCACGCTGACCCTGAACCGTCCGGACAAGCTCAATGCGCTGAACCCCCAGATGCGCGAGGAGCTCTGTCGGCTCGGCGCGCTGCTGGCTGACGATGACACGCTGCGGTGTCTGGTCGTCACAGGCGCGGGGACATCGTTCTCGGCAGGCCTGGACCTGAGCGAGGCCATGACGGGCACACTGGCGCAGTTCGTCGGCCGCACACCCGACGAGGAGACCGTCGCGCTGGGGTTGGGTATCGCAGGGGTCTTCGAGTTCATCCCCGAACTGCCGTGCCCCAGCGTCGCGGCCGTGCGGGGCCACGCCTACGGCGCGGGTCTGCAATTGGCGTTGGCCTGCGACTTCCGGATCTTCGCCGCCGATGCGCGCGTCGGCCTCACCGAATCGCGCTATGGCCTGCTTCCGGATATGGGTGCCACCTTCCGACTTCCACGCATCGTCGGTGAGGGTCGCGCCCGCGAGCTGATCCTGCTCGGAGAAATCATCGACGCGGCAGAGGCGTTGCGTATCGGCCTGGCCAACCGCGTCGTCGCTGGCGACGAACTCGATTACGCTGCCGATGAATTCGCTGAACGACTGGCCGCCCAGCCGTCACTCGCCGTCCGAGGCGCGCGGGCAGCCATCGAGGCAGGCAGGCACCTGGGCTCGGCGGCAGCGTTGCGGGTCGCCGTCGAGGCTCAGGCCCGCTGTCTGAACTCAGCGGATTTCCAGAAGAGTTTCCCATCGCAGGCCCGGTGACTTAGCCTCCGACCATGAAGCGTCTGGGGTCAACGCTCACCGTTCTGGTACTCGCAATCGGATTCCTGCAGGCATGCGATAAGCGCGCCGAGCCCGCAGCCGGTTCCGGTGACACCGCTTTTCAGCAGCTCACCGCTGAGATTCTCGAATACACCTATCGGCAGAATCCTTCCCACGCCACGTCCCTGGGTATCCACAAGTACGACGACGTGATCGCCGACTATTCCGCGGCGGCCCTGGCGGCCGACACCGAGGCCGTGAAGGCGTTCCGGGCACGCCTCGACGGGATCGACGCCGACACTCTCACCCTCGACAATCAGCTCGACCTCGAACAGACCGAGCACGCGCTGGATGGAACTCTGTTGCAGAACGAGGTTATTCGACGCTGGGCGAAGGATCCTGACCTCTACAGCAGCGGGATCACCAACGACGCCTTCGTCATGATCTCGCGCAATTTCGCGCCGCCGGAGCAGCGCCTGCGGTCCTTGACCAACCGGCTCAAGCTGATGCCGAACGCCTTGTCCGCGGCGCGCGACAACCTCGACGATCCGCCACGGATCTACACCCAGATCGCGATCGACCAACTCGACGGCAATCGCGATTTCTTCGCCAAAGATGTGCCCGCGGCATTCACGGAGGTGAAAGACAAGACACTGCTTGATGATTTCGCGAAGGCAAATGCCGGGGTGATCGCCGCGCTCGACGACTATAAGGCCTGGCTGCAGAACGACCTGCTACCGCGGTCCAACGGATCGTTCGCGTACGGCGCGGACACCTATCGCAAGGTACTGGCGGCCGACGAGATGATCACCACGCCGCTACCCGACCTTTTGAACATCGCGGAGGCAGATCTCAAGCGCAACCAGCAGGCATTCGACGACGCGGCCCATGCGATCGATCCCGCCAAGGCGCCGTTGGATGTGCTGGCCGACGTGCAGAAGGACTACCCGCCACCGGCGCAACTGCTCGCTGTGACGCAAAGCAATCTCGACAGCGTCGAGCAGTTCGTCCGTGACAAGCAGATCGTCGACGTCCCGCCTGCGCCTGCGGCGCGGGTGGTGGAGACGCCACCCTTCCTGCGGGCCACCACGTCCGCGTCGATGGACATTCCCGGTCCGTTCGAAAAGGTCGCCACCGAAGCGTATTTCAACATGACCCTGCCGGACCCGGCGTGGCCGAAGCCCGAACAGGACGAGTTCATGGCGCAGTGGTACCGCCCGGCGATCAGCAATGTGTCGGTGCACGAGGTGTGGCCCGGTCACTATCTGCAGTTCCTCTACGCCAAGGACTATCCCTCCGACATCCGCAAGGTGTTCGGCGCGGCCAGCAATTTCGAGGGCTGGGCGCACTACTGCGAGCAGATGATGCTCGACGAGGGTCTGCACGGCGGTGACCCGAGGGATCGGCTGGCCCAACTGCAGGATGCGCTGCTGCGCGATGTCCGCTTCATCGTCGGCATCAAGATGCACACCGAGGGGATGACAGTCGAACAGGCGCAGCAGATGTTCGTCGAACAAGCGCACGAGCCGGCGCCGGTCGCCGAGTCGGAAGCCAAACGCGGTACGTCAGATGCGACGTACGGCTACTACACCATGGGCAAGCTGGCGATCCTGAAACTGCGCGACGACTACAAGGCGAAGATGGGCGACGCGTACTCACTCAAGGGCTTTCACGACGCTTTCGTGAAGATCGGCCCACTGCCCTTGCCACTCATCCGCAAGGCGATGCTCGGCGAGACCGGCGACCTGTTCTAGGTTGCGCCCGGCGTGCTCGTGAGCTTGCGCAGCGTCTGGTACTCGCTGTCGCGGTAGGGCCGGCCGTCGGGCTGCAGCAGGTCGCTGAACCACACCTTCGGCAGAGTCTTGTAGGGGTGGCTCCACGAATCCCACGGGAAGTACGTCTGGGTCTTCCCCGCGATCAGTCCCCAGGTGTATGCGCCGACGTTGTGCCGCTTGGCGACCGGCAGCACCCCTTCGATGGTGCTGCCGAGCGTGCGGGCCAGGTACTCCGTACACAGGATGGGTCGTCCCAGCGGCGCCAGTTCCCCGATCCGCGCCTCGAACTGATCGGGCGTGCCATAGGAGTGGAACGTGATGATGTCGGAGTTGTCGAGCTGGAAACCGCTCATCGCACTGCGGTCGGAGCCCCAACTGCCTTGCCAGACACCACTGGTCAGCGGCTGTGCCGGATTGACCGACCGCGCCCACTGGAACACCAGCGGGAGCAGCGCCCCGACCTGCTGCTGCTTGTCCTTGCGTTCGACGGAGCGGTACTGGCCGGACGGATTGTCCGGTTCGTTCCACAGGTCCCAGCCGAGCACCCGCTGGTCGTTGCGGAACTGGCCGATCACGCCGGTCACATAGTCGTAGAGGACCTGCCGATAGCGCGAGTCGGCGATGCGTTCAGCGCCGGGACTCTGCACCCATCCCGAGTTGTGCACGCCGGGTCGCGGCGCACGCTGCGCACCGAGCCGCGGATACGGATCCCAGCATGAGTCGAAGAAGACGAACAGCGGTTTGATGCCGTGGTTGGCCGAGATTCCGACGAATTGCGCCAGTCTGCTCAAGAATCCACCGCGGTCCTGCGCCCACAGCAGATCATGCAGAAAGACCCGTACAGTGTTGAACCCCAGCAGCCGCGCCGCACCCAGTTCGGCATCGATTCGCCGCGGGTCGTACGTGCCTGCCTGGAACATCTCGATCTGGTTGATCGCCGTCGACGTGATGTAGTTCGCACCGACCAGCCAGCCCTGCGACTGGTACCACGCATTGGCACGGTCGGCCGGCCACCGTCCTGTGTCGGCGCCGGCGCTAGGCATCGCGGACATGGCGGGTAGAGCCGCGGCGGCTGCCAGCGCCAGCGGGAGCTTCAGGGCCGTTCGACGGTGCACCAAGTGACCGTAGTGTGTGCAAGGGATGGGCTTCGTCTCTCGTATCACTTTGAAATCGTTGAGGTTTCAAATCGTTATCCATCAGAGTCGTGTGCACACGCAAACACATACCCGGGACGGCCTCGGCGCGAAACGTTCGATGCGTCAAGTCAAATTAGCGCCTGCGTCAGAGCTGACTCACGCGAAAAATGCGGCGCCGCGGGTGATCCCGCGGTTCAGTCGAGAGGTTCAGTCGAGAGGCACGTCGAGGAACGGCCGTGGATCGGCGGCGCCGGGGCCGTCGAAGTGCCACCACTCCCCCGAGTACACCGAGAGCCCTCCGGACTGCATGGCCTGCCGCAGCCTGGCGCGGTTGGCCTGCTCGGCGGGACTGACACCATCGGTCGCATACGCCTTGGCTCGCGGCGTGAAGTCGTCGAACCCGGTTCCCATGTCGACGCCCGCGATGGTCACGTCCACCGACCGGCCCGCCTCGTGGCTGCGCGCCGAGGTCCCGGGCCGGGCCACCCAGTTCGGGTCGGGGACCGCCTCGAACATGCGGACCTGCACTTCGTGTGGGCGGTAACAGTCCCAGAACACCAGCCGGTCAGGCCTCAGTGCCGCGGCCGCGGCGGCCAGTCCGGCTGCCATCGACTCGTGCACCAGACAATGGGCGTCGGCCGGGTAGAGCTGCTGGCCGACGAAGTTGTCCGCGGTGGCGTACCGCAGATCGACGATCGCGTCGGGCACCACGGTGTGGATGTCGACGAGACCGGCGGCGGCCGCAGGCACGGCCGACGCGACAGGTGCCGGGACCAGCGCGGCGGCCGCGGACAGCAGCAGCCCGAACGCGATGCGACGCATAGTCAGCAAGCCTAAAGGCACCTCGCCGGCCCGAGCGGAAATATGACTCTCCTTTACAGGAGGCATTATTTCCGATGTACGATAATCAGACTCTACTTACGCGCTGAAGTAGCCGACGAATCGGGAGCGTCTATGGCGTCAGCCACATCCGGGGCCGTCAGCACCCGCTACGCGGGCCGGCGGATCGAACGCGTCGAGGACACCCGATTGCTCACCGGTCGCGGCACCTTCGTCGACGACATCGCTCGCCCCGGGATGCTGCACGCCTGCTTTGTCCGCAGTCCTTTTGCACGGGCCACCATCACAGGCATCGACACCGCTGCGGCGCTCGCCCTGCCCGGAGTCAGCGCGGTGTTCACCGCGGCCGATCTCAACCCCGACGTCAAAGAGGCCTGGCACGCCGTCGCGGGCAAGGACCTGCCGGACACGCCACGACCACCGCTGGCCGAGGGTGAGGTCAAATTCGTCGGCGACCCGGTCGCACTCGTGATCGCCGAGAGCCGCTACATCGCCGAGGACGCGGCCGATCTGGTCGACGTCGGCTACGAACCACTCCCCGCCGTCGCCGATTTTCGCGACGCCCTGACCTCCGATGTGGCGGTGCACGCGGCGTATCCCGACAACAACGCGGGCGGCCTGGCCGGGGCGCCGCCCGACGAGGATACCTTCACCTCGGCCGCTCATGTGGTCAAAGAGCATGTCTACCAACAGATGTACGTTCCCGTACCGATCGAGACCCGCGGCATGGTCGTCGAATGGGTGGCATCGACCGGTGAAATGACCATCTGGGCATCCACCCAGACGCCGCACGAGCTACGGGCCTTCGGAGCACGGTTGCTGGGCATCCCGGCCCAGCACGTCCGCGTCATCATGCGCGACACGGGCGGCGGCTTCGGGCAGAAGGTGGTGCCGATGCGCGAAGACATGTGCATCATGCTCGCCGCGCGCAAGGTTGCCACCGCGACGTCGAACGCGCGGTCGGGCACAGCGGTGAAGTGGATCGAGGACCGGCGCGAGAACCTGATGTCGGCCGGGCAATCCCGCCATGTCGACGGCGACGTGCGGATGGCCTTCGCCGACGACGGCACCATCCTGGCCGCCGACATCGACTTCATCCAGGACGTCGGGGCCTACCCCACCCCCTACCCGGTACTGACCACCGCGGCCATCGGCATGTTCTTCCCTGGCCCGTACCGCGTGCCCAAGGCCAGCTTCAACTACAAGACGGTGTTCTCCAACACCCCGGGCCTGCATGCCTACCGCGGGCCGTGGCAGTACGAAACCCTCACGCGGGAAATCCTTCTCGACATCGCCGCACGCAAGATGGGCATGGATCCGGTCGAGCTGCGGCGCAAGAATCTGCTGCGCCGCGAAGAGATGCCCTACTTCAACCCCAACGGCATGCCCTATGACCACGTCGCCCCCATCGAGACCTTCGAACAGGCGGTGAAGATCATCGATCACGAGGGCTTCCGCAAAGAACAGGCCGAGGCGCTCGCGCAGGGCCGCTACCTCGGGCTCGGCTTCTCCGCCTATATCGAGCCGACCGGTGCGGCGACCGGTCACCTGGCCACCGAGGGCTGCACGATCCGGATGGAGCCGACCGGAAAGATCAACGTCTACGTCAACGGCGGGTCGACCGGAAACAGTTTGGAAACCACCGTCGTTCAACTCACCGCCGACGCCCTTGGCGCAGATATCGCCGACGTCGCCACCATCCAGGGCGATACGGCTGTGACGCCGTACGGCGCGGGCACGCAAGGCAGCCGCAGCGCGCCGATGACCGCAGGCGCGGTCAACGAGGCAGGCACCATCCTGCGCAAGCAACTCGTCGCCATGGCCGCCGCCAGGCTCGGCGTCGACGAATCCGACCTCGAACTCGCCGGGTCGCGGGCGACGGTCCGCGACAACGCCGAAAAGGCGGTCACCTTCGCCGATCTCGCGTACCGCGCGTACTACGAGCCGCAGCAGCTGCCGCCGGGCATGTCGGCGACGCTCGAAGCCACCGCGCGCTTCACCGCTCCACCGACGGCACCGATCCACTGGGCCAACGCCACCCACGCCTGTACGTGCGAGGTGGATCTGGACACCGGCCGGGTCGACATCACGCGCTATATCGTCAGCGAGGACGTCGGTCCGATGATCAACCCGAACGTTGTCGAGGGCCAGATCGCCGGTGGCACCGTGCAGGGCATCGGCGGCGCCCTGCTGGAACAGCTTTCCTACGATGACGCCGGAAACCCGCTGTCCTCAACCTTTGTCGACTACCTACTGCCCACCGCCACCGAGGTGCCGCTCATCGAGTACGGCCACGTCGAGATCCCCGGGCCCGGCGTGGGTGGCTACAAGGGCGCGGGCGAGGGCGGTGCCATCGGATCCACGCCCGCCGTGATCAACGCGATCAACGACGCCCTGGCCCCGCTCGGGGTCACGATCACCAGCCTGCCCGCCAGCCCTGCCGCCATCGTCGCGGCACTCGAACGATCCGAAGGGAAGGACCACTAGCCGTGGAACTCAACAACGAATTCCGGGTCGCGGTGCCCGCGACGCAGACGTGGGAGGTACTCACCGACGTCGAACGCGTCGCCCCCTGCCTGCCCGGCACAACCCTGCTCAGCGTCGATGGTGACAACTTCACCGGAGCCGTCAAGGTCAAGGTCGGGCCCATCACCGTGTCCTATCAAGGCAATGCGACGTTTCAGGAGAAGGACGCGCAAGCGCAGCGCGTGGTGCTCAAGGCCATCGGCAAGGAGACCCGCGGCAACGGAAGAGCCGCTGCCGTCGTCACCGCCCAGCTGAAAGACGACGGCACCGCAGGCACCCTCGTCTCGGTCACCACCGAGCTGACCATCTCGGGTAAGGCCGCGCAGTTCGGCCGCGGCGTGCTGAGCGATGTGGCCGGGGCCCTCATCGACCAGTTCGCAGGCAGCCTCGAGGCAGAACTGCTCGCCGGCGCCGAACCTGCGACCGAAAACGTCTCCGCCACAACCACATCCGTGGGAAACCAAGGCGGCTCGATCAACGCGCTCGCGCTGGCCAAGGTGATGGCCGTACCGATGGCCAAGCGGTTCGCCCCGACCATCGGCGCCGTGGCCGTCGCGGGGGCACTCGGATTCCTCCTGGGCCGGCTCCGGTCGGTCTCGTGAAAGCTGCTCCGTTCGCCTACCACCGGCCGGCCGGCATCGACGACGCGGTGGCGCTCCTGGATGAGTACGGCGACAACGCGAAAATCCTCGCCGGCGGGCAGAGCCTGGTGCCGATGCTGGCCATGCGGCTCACGCATTTCGACAATCTCATCGACATATCCCGCATAACCGGCCTCAGCGACATCGCCCGGCGCGGCGACGAGGTCGTGATCGGTGCCGCCACGCCGCATGCGCTCGTCGGCCTCGACGACGAAGTGGCCGAATCGGTTCCGCTGCTCACGCTGGCCACCCCGCACATCGGGCACTTTCAGATCCGTACGCGGGGCACCCTCGGCGGCGCGATCGCCCACGCCGATCCGGCGGCCGAATACGCCGCTGTGGCGCTGGCGCTCGACGCGACGATCGAGGCGACCTCACCGCGCGGCGTCCGCGCGATCCCGGCAAGCGAGTTCTTCACCGGATTGTGGGAGACCGCACTGGCCGCCGACGAGATCCTCACCGCTGTCCGGTTTCCGGTGTGGTCTGCGCGCAGCGGCTTCGCGGTCGAGGAGTTCGCCCGCCGCCACGGCGATTTCGCCATTGCCGGAGCGGTTGTCGGCATCGAGCTCGACGACGACAACCGGGTGCGCAGGTGCGGCATCGGCCTGCTCGGCCTGGGTTCGACGCCGAAGCGGGCCACCTCGGCCGAAGCCGCCGTGACCGGAACGGCGATCGGCAACGTGTCCGCCGAGCACATCGGCGAACTCGCGATGTCGACACTGACCGACATTCCCTCGGACCTGCAAGGCTCGGCGTCTTACCGGGCCCGCGTCGGTGCCGCCATGGTGGCCCGGGCCTGGAAACGCGCAAGTGCGGAGGCGCTCAATGCATGAACTGCCCGTTGCCGTTTCGGTCAACGACCGAGATTACCGCAGTGTGGTCGAGCCTCGCGTCACGCTCGCGGATTTTCTGCGGGAGACCTGCGGGCTCACGGGCACCCACCTGGGCTGTGAACACGGCGCGTGTGGTGCCTGCACCGTGCTGCTGGACGGTCAGGCGGTCCGGTCATGTCTCGTTTTCGCGGTGCAGGTCGACGGGCAGGAGGTGACGACCGTCGAGGGCATCGAGGGGCCGGGCGGCGAGCTCTCGCCGGTACAATCCGCGTTGAAGGAATGCCACGGACTGCAATGCGGCTTCTGCACACCGGGTTTCGTCACCTCCATCACCGCGTTGCTACGGGACAACCCGGCGCCCACCGACGCCGAGATCCGCGAGGGACTGTCCGGCAACTTCTGCCGGTGCACCGGCTATCAGGGCATCATCAACGCCGTCCGCCGCGCCGGCGCGACCGCAGAACTCAACTCTCCAGTTCAGCAATGACTTTCGCGATGCGACGGGCCCGGGTCTCGGCCGCCTTGGCGCCCGTCACCGCGGTGACGTGGCCCTTCTGGGTGCTGTAGGACAGGGTCTCCCATCGCTTCGCCGCCGTGGGCGACTCATCGAGCGCGGCCCGCAGGTCCTCGGGTACCTCCACGACGCGCGGCTCGGTGTCGACGGTCAGCTCGACATCGATCGCGTCGCCTCCATTGATGCCGGACTTCGTGCGGCGTTCAGCGCTGAACGGGATGAGGTACTTGCCGCCCATCGGCGCGACGGTCGAGCGGTACCGATAGCCGTTGACATCGACCACCACAGCCGGACGCTTGCCCGCACCGAGCGCCTCCACCACCTCGGCAGGAACCTCGATACCGGTGTTGTTGCCCATCTGGAGCATTTCCGTCGAGAATTTCATGAGCCCTCCCGACTCCAAACTAACCCGGTAAGAGTGGAGTCATGAGGATCGGATTCATCGGACTGGGCAACATGGGCGCGGCGATGGCCGCCAATCTGCTCACGGCAGGTCACGCCGTGACGGCATACAACAGGTCCGCGGACAAGGTGACCGCCTTGGCCGCCCAGGGCGCACATCCTGCGACATCGGTCGCCGAGGCCTGCGACGCGGAGGCCGTCGTCACCATGCTGGCCAACGACGCCGCAGTAGACGCGGTCACCTTCGGGGACAACGGCATTCTCGCCGCACTGCCCGCAGGCGCCACTCACATCTCCTGCTCGACCATCAGCGTCGAGCTGGCCGATCAGCTGGCCGCACGCCATGCGGAAGCAGGCCAGCGGTTCGTCAGCGCACCGGTATTCGGCAGACCCGAGGCCGCTGCCGCGGCCAAGCTGTTCGTGGTCGCGGCCGGTGCGCCCTCAGTCGTCGAGGCGATGGGCCCGATTTTCGACGCGATCGGGCAGCGCACCTTCGTGCTCGGCGAAGAACCCAGGGCCGCCAACCTGGTGAAGATCAGCGGCAACTTCCTGATCGCCTCGGTCATCGAATCCGTCGGCGAGGCCATGGCGCTGGTCGCCAAGGCCGGCGTCGACAAGCAGCAGTACCTGGAGCTCTTGACCTCCACGCTGTTCGACGCCCCGGTGTACCGGACCTACGGCGGGCTGCTGGCGCGCGGCGAGTTCACCCCGCCCGGTTTCGCCGCAAGCCTGGGACTCAAAGACGTCAAATTGGCGCTCAGCGCGGGCGAGGCGTTGCAGGTGCCACTGCCGGTGGCCAGCCTGTTGCGCGACCGCTTCCTGACCCTGCTGGCCACGGGCGGCGCCGACCTGGATTGGGCGGCAGTGGGTGCACTCAGTGCCTGGGAGTCCGGCGCCGATCATCCGGCTGATTGACACCACAGCGCCGAGGATCGCAGCCACATGGTGACCGAAATCCTCGGCACAGGTGGTTTATCCACAGACTGCGGATTGGGTCTGGTCGGCGTCGTGGCGGTCGGCGACCATCGATGCCATGGACATCGGCCAGACGCTCCGGCAGCAGGAAGGTGTCATATCGCGTCGGCAAGCTCTCGATTTCGGATTGCAGCAGCACGATATCCGCCGGTTGCTCCGACGGAATGAGTGGGCGCGGGTCCACGACGGCGTGTATGTGGACCACACCGGGCCACTGACCTGGCTGCAACGGGCCTGGGCTGCAGTGCTTTACGCGTCGCCGGCGGCGTTGTGCCTGCAATCGGCGTTGGCGGACGAAGGTCCGCTGATCCACGTGGCCGTCGCTCGACAGCGGGCCATGCTGGCCGAGCCGGCCGGCGTCCGCATTCACCATCTCGCGCATTTCGAGGAGCGGGTGCTCTGGAACGTCGGACCGCCCAGGATGCGTTACGACGACGCAGTACTCGACGTTGCGTGCTGCGCCAGGTCTGATTTCGAGGCCATCGCGGTGCTGGCCGACGCCTGCCAGTCGCGGCGCACCACAGCGCAACGCCTGCTGCGGATTCTCGACAACCGACAGAGGGTGCGTCGTCGCCGCTGGCTGCGGGCGGTACTCCTCGACATTGCCGAGGGCACCTGCTCGGTCCTCGAACATGGATACCTGGCTCGCGTCGAACGGGCACACGGGCTGCCCACGGCCAGCCGCCAGATGCGTTCGAGTTCGTCGGTGGGCGTGTGCTACCGCGACAACGAATACGGTCGGCTCGTGGTCGAACTCGACGGCCGCATGTTCCACGACTCGGCGGCTGCAAGAAACCGGGATTTCGAACGTGATCTCGACGCCGCGGTCGACGGCCGGTCGACCGTCCGGCTCTCCTACCACCAGGTTTTCGAACGGCCGTGCCGCACAGCAGCGAAGATCGCGCAGGTGATGCGCCGGCACGGTATTCCCGTCGGCGGGCGTACCTGCAGGCCGGGATGCGAGTTCACGTGCCTAGACCTGGCGGCCTGACCCGGTCACACCACAGCGCCGAGGATCGCAGCCACATGGTGACCGAGATCCTCGGCACAGGCTGCAGATCTATTCGGCGGCCACCACGCCGCGCAGCCCGTCGGCGCCGAAGAGTGGCTCCAGCATCGCGGAGATGTCGGGGCCACGGCGCAGCCCGTGACCGCCGTCGACGTTGATGGCCTGCCCGGTGATCCAGCCCGACGCATCGCTGAGCAGGAACACCGCCAGGTTGGCGATGTCCTCGACCTCGCCGAAGCGCGGCAACGGCGTGCACTTCTGGTAATCGTCGCGCGCGGCAGGAAGTTCGAACACCGGTCCGACCATGTCGGTGCGGGTCAGCCCGGGCCGGATGCTGTTGACGCGCACCCATGATGGCCCGAGCTCGTCGGCAGCCAGCTTGAGCAGGTGGTCGAGCGCGGCCTTGCTCACGCCGTACGCGCCGAACCACCGGTGGGTGTTGCTCGAGGCGATCGACGAGATCCCGACGAACGATCCGCCACCGCCGCGCACCAGCTCGCGACCGGCATGCTTGAGCAGGTACATCGTGCCGTTGACGTTCAAATCGATGGTGCGCCGCCACAGCTCGGAGTCGATCTGGGTGATGGGCCCGATGGTCTCCGACCCACCCGCGCTGTGCACGACGCCGTGCAACCGGCCGTGCCAGGCAGTGGCCGCATCGACGGCGCGGCTGACCTCGTCCTCGCTGGTCACGTCGGCGGGCTCGTACCGCACCGAACCGGGGCCTTGCGCGGCGATCTCATCCGCCGCGGCGCTGAGCTTGTCAGCATTGCGGCCCACGAGCACGGCGTTACCGCCGGAGGCGACGATCGCGGCGGCGGCACCCTTGCCGATGCCGCTACCGCCGCCAGTTACCAGATATGTCCGATCCGCCAACGACAGCTGCACTGCTGCGACCCCTTAAAAAGTGGAACACGTTCTTGTTGCGTCAAGGTGTATCACGCCGGGCCGGCTTCGGGGCCCCCAATGTGCGCCAATCCGGAACATCGGGCGGCATGCCCACCGGGAACCGGTTCTCGTTGGCCGCCGCCCAGTGCGCATGGCCGAGTTCATGGATGTGGAAGGCGTGCCGCAACGCCTCGGCGAATCCCATAGCGTCGCTGGCCGCATTGACCGAATCCTTGATCAACAGTGCCGCCATGGTGGGCCGCTCGGCGATGCGGCGCGCGAATTCCAGTGTCTTGTCCTCGAGTTCATCGCGCGGGAAGATCTTCGACACCATGCCGAGTCGGTAGGCATCCTCAGCGTCGATCGAATCACCGGTCAGCAGAAGCTCTTTGGCTTTGCGAGGCCCGAATTCCCAAGGATGGGCATAGTATTCGACACCGGGCATGCCCATCCGGACGCCCACGACGTCGCTGAACTTGGCGTCGTCGGCCGCCACGATCAGATCGCATGCCCAGATCAGCATCAGGCCGGCCGAGATCGCGTTGCCCTGCACCTGGGCAATGGTGATCTTGCGCAGATCGCGCCAGCGCCGGGTGTTCTCGAAGTAAAAGTGCCACTCCTGCAGATAGGTCCGCTCGGCGACACCCGCCGCGGTGGCGCCGTGGGAACTGAAGGTCGGATGCTGGCCCGGACCCGGTTGGCGTTCGGCGAGCGCCTCCTCCGAGCCCAGATCGTGGCCGGCCGAGAAGTTCTTGCCGCGGGCGGCCAAGATCACCACCCGGACGGCGTCGTCGGCCTCAGCCCGGGTGAATGCCTCGTCCAATTGCACGAGCAGCGTCCGGGTCTGGGCGTTCTGCGCCGCAGGCCGGTTGAGCCAGATCCGCGCGATACGGCCGTCGTCCAGAGTTTCGTAGTTCACCTGGCGCGTGGAGCCGTCGTCGGAACTGACCATCGAGAACCACCTTGTCGAGCGGGCCGGCACGTAACAAACTGCACACTACGTGTATCACGCACAGCTTCCGCTGCCGGTCCTACAGCACCTTGGCAGTGGACTCACAGGCTGACCCCCGGCACGCGTCGACACCCCCGATCCTGCAGCGCATTTCGCGGTTTACGCGTAATCTGTGCAGCACCAGACGACATCGTGGCCAGCGATGGCATAACCATCGCAACCGTGCAGTCAGCAAACTGGTCAGCACTCTAGAGAAAGCATGACTCATGGCCATTTCCCAGCTTTCAGCACGCCGGTTCATCGTGGCGGGCGGACTTGCGCTGGCAATCGTCGGCGCGCCAGCGCTGACCGCATTCACCCTGCCGGCCACCGCGCTCGCGGACTGCCCCAGCGGCGAGTCCGAGGACCTCTTCACCGGGATGTGCACATCGGACATCGCACCGAACACCCCGTCGATCAACTCGGCGCCCGACCAGCTGCCGCAGATCGACGGGATCCCTTGCACCGGTGGCAATTCCGGCCAGTGCATCGGCCTGTCCGAGGAGCAGCAGGCGCAGGGGCCGCAACCGGTTCCACAGTCGACCGTGGGCAGCAGCCCGACCGTCACCGGTTCCATCGGCTGACACAGCGGATCCGCAGACCTCACCCAGGAAACGCCCAGCAGCCATAAGCTGCTGGGCGTGATCCCACGCCTGACTCTGGTCGCCGGTTGTGCGGTGGCCATCGCCGGTTCGACGCTGCTCGCTCCCGCTGCGCACGCATCGTGCACAGCGGGCGAGGAAGAGGACGTCTATACGACCGTGTGCACGCCGTTCATGGCGCCGAACACCACGTCACCGTTCACCGCCATCCCGGGCAATCCGGACATCCCGGAGATCGACGGCGTGCCGTGCACCGGCCGCGACTCGGGTCAGTGCATCGGACTGGCCGAGGACGCCGAGGCCGAGGGGCCGGCGGTGGTGCCCCGCTCGACCATCAGCGCGAGTCCCTAGCCCGGAACGCTGCCAGACAACACGCAGAACCGATGCAGATTGCTCTCAGCTTTCATAGAATCCACCGACAAGCAGTCGAATAACTACAGAAAGCGTGACGATGGCGACCTTCCCGTTCCCGATGCGACGTTTGATCCTGGCCGGCGGGTTCGCCGTCGCTGCGGTCGCTGCTCCGGCAATTGCCGTTGCCGCCCTCCCCATGTCGCCCGCGCCCGCTGTGGCCTGTGTCGCCGGTGAAGAGGAAGACCTCTACACGGGCATGTGTGTTCCGCACACCGTCCCCAATTCCGGCTCGCCGATCGCGGAGACCCCGGACAATCCGACGCTGCCGTCGGTCGACGTACCCGGTGGCGGCGGCTCCATCCCGTGCACCGGCGCCAACTCCGGTGAGTGCATCGGCCTGTCCGAGGAACAGCAGTCGGAGGGCCCGCAGCCGATCCCCGAATCGACCGTCGGCAGCAGCCCGACCGTCACCGGTTCCATCGGCTGACGGCCGCTGTGGCGACCGGGCACCGCCCGGTCGCCTAGAGTTGCTGTATGTCTGCAAAAACTGACCCCACCGATATCGACGACGTGGAACCGTTGGCCGATAGCACTGCCAGCCAGGCCAGACGGGTGGTCGCCACGTACGCGACGGATGCCGACGAATGTCGGATGTTCCTTTCCATGCTCGGCATTGGACCGTCGAAAATCGAGGCGTAAATGGCTCCGGACGGCGGTCTGACAGCTGCCTCCGGGGAGTCCGATTTCGTCGTGGTGGCCAACCGGCTGCCCATCGACCTTGAGCGGCTGCCCGACGGCACCACCCGGTGGAAGCGCAGCCCAGGTGGGCTGGTCACGGCCCTGGAGCCGCTGCTGCGGAAACGCCGCGGCGCGTGGATCGGTTGGGCCGGCATACCGGACAGCGACGAAGAACCGATCGTCCAGGACGATCTGCGGCTACACCCGGTGCGGCTGTCGGCCGCCGACGTGGCGGCCTACTACGAGGGGTTCTCGAACGCCACGCTGTGGCCGCTCTACCACGATCTCATCGTCAAACCCGAGTACCACCGGGAATGGTGGGACAGCTACGTCGACGTCAACCGCCGCTTCGCCGAGGCCACCGCCCGGGCCGCCGCGCACGGCGCCACCGTGTGGATCCAGGACTACCAGCTGCAGCTGGTGCCGAAGATGCTGCGGATGCTTCGGCCCGATCTGACCATCGGTTTCTTCCTGCACATCCCGTTCCCGCCCGTCGAGCTGTTCATGCAGATGCCGTGGCGGACCGAGATCGTCGAAGGGCTGCTCGGCGCCGACCTGGTCGGTTTCCACCTGCCCGGCGGAGCCCAGAACTTCCTGGTGCTGGCACGTCGTCTCGTCGGCGCGAACACCTCGCGCGCCTCAGTCGGGGTCCGCTCAAGATTCGGCGAGGTGCAGTACGGCTTCCGCACCATCAAGGTGGGTGCGTTTCCCATCTCCATCGACTCTGCCGAGCTCGACGCCAAGGCCCGCGACCGCTCGGTCAGGCAGCGGGCCCGGCAGATCCGCGCCGAGCTCGGCAACCCCCGCAAGATCCTGCTCGGGGTGGACCGGCTCGACTACACCAAAGGCATCGACGTCCGGTTGCGGGCGTTCTCGGAACTGCTCGACGAGCATCGCGTCAAGAACGACGACACCGTACTGGTTCAGCTGGCCACCCCCAGCCGCGAACGCGTCGACAGCTACATCGCCATGCGCGAGGACATCGAACGCCAGGTCGGTCACATCAACGGCGAGTACGGCGAGGTCGGCCATCCGATCGTGCACTACCTGCACCGGCCGGTGCCACGCGACGAGCTCATCGCGTTTTACGTGGCCGCCGACGTCATGTTGGTGACCCCGCTGCGCGACGGCATGAACCTGGTGGCCAAGGAGTACGTGGCCTGCCGCAGCGACCTGGGCGGCGCCTTGGTGCTGAGCGAATTCACCGGCGCGGCAGCCGAATTGCGACAGGCCTACCTGACCAACCCGCACGACCTCGAGGGCGTCAAGGACTCCATCGAGGCTGCGCTGCAGCAGTCGCCAGAGGAAGGCCGACGACGGATGCGCGCATTGCGCCGCCAAGTGCTGGCCCACGATGTGGACCGGTGGGCACGCTCGTTCCTCGACGCGCTGGCGGGCACCAGTTCGGCTGCCGAACAAGCCGAGCAGTAGCGCGCTAGATCGGCTTCATCCCGTCGATCAGCCACTTGCCGTCCACCTTGCGGTAGTCGACCTTCAGCCGTGAGCCGTCATAGAGGGACTGCTTGCTCTTGTCGGTGAGCACGCGGTTCATGAAGACCAATACCGAACCCGAATTACGTTGCGCGTCAAGCATTCCCGCGCCAACGACATTGACCTGGCTGATCAGCTGCCGGTCGTGCGCCTGTGGGATGACGTTCTTGGTGGTGTCGTCCTCGTACTGGCTGCGGAACGTGGGCGTCATCAACTGGTAGGCCTTCGTCCGGGTATCCAGGATGGTCTGGTAGTCGAAGCCGAGGATCTGCGGCACCTGGGTGGCGGCCAAGCCCGGCAGCTCCGCCCGGGTCTGCTGCTCGCCGTGCTGCTCGACGCGGTTCCAGTACAGCACGCCGCCCGCCCCGGACAGCGCCACAAAGGCGACCGCAAGCAGCCCGACGACGACGCCGACGATGCGGTTCATCAGTTACCCCCGTCGGGGTACTTGAGGTCGTATCCCGTCATGTGGCCGTTGTCGTCCTCGTGCACGACGACCCGCATGCGGTACGGCTTCGACGGCGCGTTGACGCCGTCGGGGTCGGTGACGGTCACCCGGACGGACACCAGCACCGAGGCGTTGTTGGCGATGTTGTCGATCTTCTCCAGAGCCGCTCCGCTGACCACGGTCTCGGAACTGGCCTTGGTGTCGCGGAACAGCGCCTTGAGATTGTCGGCATTGTTGCCCTGGCTCATCATGTCGCGCAGCGGCCCGCTGGTGCCGTCGATGAAGCGGTTCACGCTCTCGTCGATGGTGTCCTGGGTGTAGCTGAACATGTTCACCACGGTCTGTGTGGCCGTGTCGACGAACCGTCCCTCACGGGCCTGCTCAGCCTCGGCGGCACGTTGCTCACCGAGCATGACGTACGTCAGCCCGCCCACCGCGCCGGTCGCACCTGCCAGCACGGCACCGGCGACGCTCACGACGAGCCTGCTGTTCGCGCGCCGCCGGGGCGGCGGCTTCATCTTCGTCATCTTCGTCGCCGGTTTCGCACGCACCGCGGCGATGGCCGGTTCGACGCGCACCTCGGTGGTCGTCGTGGCCGCCTCACCCGCCGGGCCGGCTGCCCGCGACGCCTTGCGTCGCACCGGCCTCGTGTCCTGCGTCAAGGCCGTTTTTTCGGTCATCAAGCCTGCCTTGGATCCATCATCAGGTCTACCCAGGTCTCCGCGGGTTTCAGATTCTCGGCGCCGGGCGCATACACACCGGTGCCACCGTTGGCGTCCGCGAAGACCCCACTGTGCTGATCGTAGGTGCCCAAGCTGGAAGCACTGGCCTGCGGTGTCGCTTCCGCAGGTAGCGGCGCCTGCGGTGCAGGCGGAGCCTCAGGCGCCGGTGCCTCCGGCGCAGGCGGCGCATCCGGTGCCGGTGGGGTCCGACCGTACGGCGGCACCACCTGGTCCGGCGGCGCGAAGTACGGCCATGGCGGCGGCTGCGGGCCCGGCTTGTTCGGCGGCACGGGCAGCGGGAACGGCGCGTGGGGCGCCGGCCCGGGGCCCGGCTCGACACCCGGGGGCAGTTGCACCACCGGCGGGCCCGGATCCGGGTCCACCTGCGGTGGGATGTTCGGGAACTTGTTGGGCGGCAGGATGTTCCGGCCGTCCTCGATCGGCGTGCCGTAGGGCACGGGCGGCCCGCGCCACGGGTTGCTGCCCAGCGGGATGTAGCCCTTGGGGTCCCGACACAACTGCACCGTGGGCGCCCGCTTGCCGGGGAACTCCTGGCACGGGTAGTTGCGGGCACCGCGCACGACCGCCGGATCGTTCTGGGCGGTCTTGCAGTACATGTCGGTCGGCAGATCCCGCAGTGTCAGGTCGGCGGGAGACCGGATCTGGGTCGGCGGCAGGAAGCCCGTGTTGCACGGCGGCGGATCACCCAGGTCGATCTTGAAGTCCAGCTTGCCACCTTCGTCGGCGGGCACGCCGCCTGCGACGGTGTTCAGTGCGGCCAGCAGGGCCGGGAAGATCACCAACGCCTGCTCGATCGACTTGTTGTAGATCACCCCGATGCGCCCGAAGTTGGCCAGGTTGGCGGCCAGTACCGGGAACGTCGGGCGGATACCACTGAACGCGGTGTTGGCCTCAGCGGTCGCTCCCGGCACGGTCTTGAGCACCGAGCGCAGCTGCGGATCGGCGTTGTTGACCTCACCGGTGAACCGCGCCAGCCCGTCGGCGAGCGAGCGGATGCTGTCACCGCTGCGCATCTGCGCTTCCAGGAACGGGCCGGCCTGGTCGATCAGCTGATTGGTCTGCGCCGAGTTGGCGTTGGCTTCATCGATGAGCAGCCTCGACGACTGGATGAGCCGGGCCAGTTCCGGCCCCGAACCGTTGAAGGCCTTGAACGTTTCCCGCAGCAGATCCTGCAGTCGGCTGTTGCTGACGCTGCTGACCAGACTGTCGGCCGTGGCCAACAGCCCGGCGATGTCCTGACCGACCCGGGTGTTCTTCTGGTCGATGCTGGCGTTGTTGCGCAGCTTGTTGGCCGACGGGTCGGCTGGCGGTACCAGGTCGATGTACTGCTCGCCGACCGCCGAGACACTCTTGACCGTGGCGATGACGTTGTCCGGGATCGCCGTGTCGCTGTTGAGGCGCAGATTCGCGACCACACCGTCGGGAGCCAGTCCGACCGACTCCACCCGACCGACCGTGACGCCGCGGTAGGTGACGTTGGCGTTCTGGTAGATCCCGCCTCCGGTGACGAAATTGGCGTTCACGTGATACGTGCCGATACCCACAGCGGCGGGCAGGTGTAGGTAGAACAGCGATATCGCCCCGACGGTCAGCACGGTGACGACGCCGAAAATCATCAGCTGCATTCGGGTGAGCCGGTCGATCATCTACGGCTTCCCTTCATGCTGCGTCGCGGTTCCCGGTGGGATCTTGAACGGATCGGCGGCCTGCCCTGACAGATTCGCCATCTCGCCCGTCAACCAGTCCGGCGGGTTGATCACCTCGTCGAGGTGCTTCATGTTCGGATCGAAACCGCCTGTGGTGAAGACCGATTCGCCGAACCGACGCAACGTCAGGTCGAACGTCACGAACACGTTGAGGTAGTCGCCGCGGACCGCGTTGCGCAGGTACTTGTAGTGGAACGGGAAGGTCGGCAGGAACTCCAGATCCTTGATGAAGTCATCAGCGTTGTCGTTGAACGACTTGATCACCGGGTAGAGATCCTTGAAATCCTTGGCGAAGTCGTCCTTGGTCTGCGACAGGATGCGGGCACCCACCTCGGCGAAGCTGCGCAGCGCGGTGAACGCCTCAACGATGTTGGACCGGTTGTCGTTGAGCACCTTGAGCGCACCAGGCAGCGTGTCCAGCGTGCGGCCCAGATTGTCCTTGCTGCGGGCCAGGATCGACGCGAAGCGGTTCAACCCGTCGGCTGCCGCGATGATGTCGTCGGTCTGCCGGTCGAGCGACTGGGTCAGCTCGGCCAGCCGCGGGATCAGGTCGGTGAACTGGCCCGCTCGGCCGGCCACGGCCGCATAGGCCTCGTCGGTGATGTCTTGCAGCGCACCGAGATTGCCCTTGTTGACCACCATGCCCAGTGAGGAGAGCACCTCCTCGGTGGTCGGGTAGCGACCGGTCTGCGCCAACGGGATGTTGGCGCCCTGGCGCAGTTGCCCCTCGCCGGGCTCGTTGACCGGCGCGGAGAGTTCCACGTGTTGCGATCCGAGCAGCGATGTCTGGGCAACCTTGGCGGTGGCGTTGGCCGGCAGCTTGACGTTGCCGTCCAGCGACAACTGCACCGCCGCGTAGAACGAACCGTCCGGACGTTGCATCGCGTCCACACCCGACACACTGCCCACTGTCACGTCGTCGACCATCACCGGCGAGTTCTGCGGCAGCGTAGCCACATCGGGCAACTCGACGGTGACGGTGAACGAGCCGGGACCGTGACCGGCAGTGCCCGGCATGTTGAGCGAGTTGAGCCCACCGAACTGGCAACCCGCCAGCAACACCGTGCCGCACCCGATCGCCACCGTCCGGCTGCTCAGCCGTGATGCCTTGCGTCCCAATGCTCTACCCCGCATCATCCGCCTGCCCCCGACTCGGCGGGCTGCGGCGCCACGGGAGCTTGCTCGGCCGGTGCCTGCTCAGCCGGAGCCGGCCCCGGTGGCGCGACAGCCTCGGGACCGCCTGCGTGCGACGTGGTCGGGGCCGCAGGCGGCGCCGGTGGCACCATCAACGAACTCAGCGAGGCATCCGGGGGGATCTGCGGCGGCGTGACGCCCGGCGCGTTCTGCCATTGCAGATAGGGCACCGGCGTCTCCGACTTGGCCTCGGTTTGGGGAGTGTCGTAGATGATCTGCCCCTTGTAGGCGGTGATGCTGTTGATCGGATGGAACAACACCGGCGGGTAGTTCATCGTGATGCGCTTGAGCACCGGGCCCATCCGCTGCCGGCAGATCTCGGCGCGCTTGTAGTTGTCCGGGTTCGCACCGACGTCGAACGTGCCACCGCAGATGAACTGCACCGGGTTGGCGAAGTTCGGCAGCGACAACAGACCACCGACCGTGCCCTGGGCCGGGTTGTAGATGTTGTAGAAGTTGGCCAGGCCGTTGGGCGTCACGTGCAGGATCTGCTCGATGTCGTCGCTGTGATCGGTGAGGATCTGCGTGAACTCGGCCAGCTTGCTGACCTGCCCGATCAGCGCGTCGTTGCTGTCGTGCAGCAGTCCGCGGACGTCGCCGAGCGCCTGGTTGAGCGTGGCCAGCGTGGTGTCCAGGCCGCTGGAACTCTGCGCCAGCACCTGCGATACCGACGACACGTGGTTGGTGAACTGCACGATCTGCTCGTTGCTGTTGGACAGCGCATCGATGAGAATCTGCAGATTCTTGATGGTGCCGAACAGGTCGGTGCGCGAATCGCCCAGTCGCCCAGCGGTTTGCGACAGCTCACGCAAGGCATTGCGGAACGAGTCGCCGTTGCCGTCGAAAGTGTCGGCGGCCTGGTTGACGAACTGGGCCAGCGGCCCCTGGATCGAACCCTGTTGTGGGCCCAGCTGTGTGCTGAGCTGGGTCAGTTGCTCCTTGACCTCGTCCCACTCGACCGGAACCGCGGTGCGGTCCAGGCCGATCGAAGCTCCGTTGGCCATCGCGTCGCCCTTGGTGTAAGCGGGCGTCAACTGGATGAACCTGGCGGACACCAGGTTCGGGGCGATGATCAGCGCCTTGGCGTCGGCGGGCACCTTGATCCCGCGATCGAGCGTGATGTCGACCTTGACGTCGGTCGGCCTCGGCTCGATCGAGTCGATCCGGCCGACCGGAACCCCGACCACGCGCACTTCGTCGCCGGGGTAGAGCCCGACCGCGTTGCTGAAGTATGCGGTCAGCTTGTTGCCGACCCGCGACGGCCACACCTGGTAGACCCCCACCGCCAGCATGATCAGCAGCGCCGCGGCGAGCCCCATCCGCAGCCAGCGGCTGCGCTTGGACACCGAATTGTCTTGCGTCATGGCGACTTCGGCCTCACGATCGTCCGCTCCGAGATGTAACCGCGCAGCATGTCGGCGAGGCTGTCGGGGAGCTTGCCGGGCTGGAAGTAGACATCGAGCAGCACCTCGGACATCGACGCAGGCGGCAGACCGTACAGGTTGATGTTGAAGCCGGGCCCGTTGCCGACGACCTCGGCGAGCGTGGTCGCGTACGGCGGCAGCCGCTTGAGTGCCTCGCCGATGTGTTCCTTGCGCTCCAGCAGGTTGTCCATCACGGCGTTGAGCTTCTCCAGCGCCGGCTTGAACTCACGTCGGTTGTCCGCGACAAATCCCGAAAGTTGTTCGGACACATCGCGGATGCCACCGATGAGGTTGCTCAGCGCCTGGCGACGCTCATCGAGTGCAGCGAACAGCTGGTTACCGTCGGTGACGAGTTGGTTCACCTGGCCGGCACGCTGAGCCAGTAGATCCGAGACGCGCTTGGCGTGCATCAGCAGCTGTTCGAGGGCCTCGTCGCGCTTGTTGATGCTGCGCGACAGATTGGCCACGCCATCGAGCGCACCGCGCAGCTGCGGGGTGGCATCACGCAAGGTGTCGGTCAGCGTCTGCAGGGCCTCTTCGAAGCGCGGCTTGTCGAGCTCGCTCACATTGCGGCCGAGGTCCTGCAACGCCGTGTTGAGGGTGTAGGGCGTCGTGGTGCGCCCCAACGGGATGACCGTCGAGGTGCCCGAGCCCTTTGGCGTGACCGCAAGGGACTTCTGCCCCAGCACGGTGTCGGTCTTGATGGCGACCAACGACTGATCACCGACCTTGATGTCCCGGTTGACGGTGAAGCTGACCTTGGCGGTGTCACCGGCCAGCGCCACGCCGGTCACCTTGCCGACCCTGATACCGGACACGCTGACGTCGTTGCCGGGGCTGATGCCGCCCGCGTCGCTGAAGTACGCGTCGTACACCTTGCCCTGGGGCATGAAGGGCAGGCTGCTGTAGCCGAACGACACCAGCACAACGCAGGTCACCAGGACGATGCCGAAGATTCCGGTCCGCAGCGCATTGTCACCGTCGCGCCTAGCCATTGTCCGAGCACCTCCCCTTGGACGGGTCCGGCGGACCGCCGAACGGGATCAGGATGTCGCTGCCCGCGGGACCGTTGATCTTCATCCGGATCGAGCAGTAGTAGATGTTGAAGAACGCACCGTAGGCGCCGAGGGCATTGAGCCTCAGATAGTTTTCGGCGAGCGGCTCGACCACCTTGTTCACGTCGGCCTTGCGCTCGTCGAGGCGTTGCGCGAACGGGCGCGCGTTCTCGATGACCGCCTGCACGGGCCGCCGGGACTGCTGCAGCATCGACGTCAGGTCGTTCTCGGCCGACGCCAGCGGGCCGATGGCACCTGCGATCGGGTCCCGCCCCTGAGCCAGTCCGGTGATGAGTTTCTGCAGCTCGTCGACGCTGGCGTCGAACTTGGCGCCCTTCTCGTCGACGGTGCCCAACACGGTGTTCAGGTTGGTGATCACGTCACCGATGAGCTGATCGCGCGCGGCGAGGTTCTGCGTGAAGGCGCCCGTGCTGGTCAGCAGGTTCGAGATGGCACCGCCCTGGCCCTGCAGTAGCTCGATCACCGCGTTGGAGATCTCGTTGACCTTGGCTCCGTCCAGGCCTTTGAGCACCGGGCGCAACCCGCCGAGCAGCGCGTCGAGGTCCAGCGCGGGCTGGGTGTTCTGGATGGCGATGGTTCCGCCCGGCGGTAGTTTGCGCAGCTCACCGGGGCCTGCGGCGATTTCCATGTACCGGTCGCCGACCAGATTCTGGTACCGCACCAGCGCGCGGCTGGAGGTGTAGAGCTGGTAGCGCTTGTTGACGTCGAACGCGACGTCAACGGTGTTGTCCGGATTGAGCTTGACCTTGTTGACGGTGCCGACCGCCACGCCCGCGATCCGCACGTCCTGACCAGCCTTGAGCCGGGAGGCCTCGGCGAACGTGGCGTGATAGCTGTTGTTCGACGAGAACCGGAACTGGCCGAAAACGACCACCAGCATGGCCGCGACGAGCAGCATGGCGATGGCGAAGATGGCTACCTTGAGCATGGTGCGGTCGTGACGCGCAGTCATCAGAATCTGTCCCTTTCCGCGAATGCGCCATTGAACAGGAACTGCAGGGTCGACGGAGCGTCGAACTGCACCTCGGTGTTCGGCTGGAACGGCACGTAGGCGTTGTCGGTGACAAGGAACGGCGAGTGGTACCAGCTGCCGCCGAACTGCTTCGACGGGATGTCCGGCAAGCCGCGGCAGTTCGGACCGCCTGAGGCGTTCACGATCGGCAGGCTTTCCGGATACGTGTAGGCCGGCGAACCGGGCAGGAAGTTCGACGATACGAACAGGCCCGGCCGGATGCCGCCGATGATCGGGGCGAACCGTTCGGTCGCGACCCTGGTCCCCTTGAGGATGCAACCGAATTCCGGGGAGTAGTCGCCGGCCAACTTCAGCGGCGCCCGCAACCGCTGGATGGCGGCGATGTAGTTGTCCGCGGCCGGGGCCAGGGTGGCGGTGCCGTTGTTGGCCAGCCCGATCGCCGACAGCAGCGTCGCGTTCAGGTCGTCCTTCTCGTCGACGATGGTCTTGTTGAGCGCGGGCACGTTGTCGATGATCTTGGCCAGATCGGGGCCTGCGTCGCCGTAGATGTCGGCGACCACGGCGGTCTTGGCGAAATCGTCCTGCAGCGTCGGTAACTTCGGATTGAGTTGCTGCAGGTACTGGTTGAGCCCCGTCAGCGCGGCACCCAGATCATCGCCGTGGCCACGCAGGCCCTCCCCCAACGCGCTCACGGTCGCGTTCAGGTTGACCGGGTCGATCTTGTTCAGCACGTCGGACAGGGTTTGGAAGAGGGTGTTGACCTCCAGCTGCACGTCCTTGGCGGCAACGTTGGTCCCCGGCCGTAGCGATTTCTTGTCCGGGTTGTCCGGCGTCAGGAACTCGACCGACTTGGCCCCGAAGATGGTGTTGCCCGCGATCCGCACCCCGGCGTTCGACGGGATGTAGCGCATCTCGTCGCTCTTGATCGACAACGTCAGCTTGGCCTCGTGGCCGGCGTACTCGATGTTCTTGACCTGGCCGATCTGGATGCCGCGGTATTTGACCTTGGCGTCCTGCTCCATCACCAGACCGGCCCGCGGTGCGGTGACGGTGACGGTGTCGGTGCTGGTGAACGCGGCTGTGTAGGACAGGTAGGTGAAGGCCACCGCCACGGCCACGATCGCAACCAGGATCGCCGCGGCGATCCTGACATGGCTCTTCTTCGCGTTTCCGTCGGACATCTGGCCTACCCGGAGAGGTTGAAGTTGCCGGACGCGCCGTAGACGGCCAGGGAGATGAACAGGGTGATGGTGACGACGACGATCAGCGAGGTACGCACGGCCTGTCCGACCGCGATGCCCACGCCGACCGGGCCGCCGGAGGCGTTGTAGCCGTAGTAGGTGTGCACGAGCATGACGGCGACGGCCATCACGATGGCCTGCAGGAACGACCACAACAGGTCGCTCGGGATCAAGAAGGTGTTGAAGTAGTGGTCATACAGGCCAGCGGACTGTCCGTTGATGAACACCGTGGTGAACCTTGCTGCGAAGAACGCCGCGAGCACCGACAGCGAGTACAGCGGCACGATCGCGATCAGCCCGGCCATCAGCCGCGTCGACACCAGGTAGGACACGGCGTGCACGGCCATCGACTCGACCGCGTCGATCTCCTCGGCCACCCGCATCGCGCCCAGCTGTGCGGTCGCGCCCGCGCCGATGGTTGCGGCCAGTGCGATTCCCGCGATCACCGGCGCGACGATGCGCACGTTGAGAAAGGCCGACAGGAAGCCCGTCAGCGCCTCGATGCCGATGTTGCCGAGGGACGAGTAGCCCTGGACGGCGATGACGCCACCGGAGGCCAGGGTCAGGAAGGCCGCGACGCCGACCGTGCCGCCGATCATGACGAGCGCGCCCGCGCCCATCGTCATCTCGGCGACCAGGCGGATGGTCTCCTTGCGGTACCGGGTGACGGCGTTGGGGATGTAGCGCATGGTCTCGCCGTAGAACAGTGCCTGTTCCCCGACGTTGTCGACGACGCGCGGGACGCCGCGAAACAGTCGGCGGAAACGAAGTGTGGCGTCATAACTCATGCCGTCGCCATCTCCGCTCCCCCGGTCGTTTCGCACGCAACAATCATGCCGGTCACCGGACGAGCACCCGGACGCCGATGGCGGTCATGATCACGTTGATGACGAACAAGCAGATGAACGCGTAGACCACGGTCTCGTTGACGGCGTTGCCGACACCCTTCGGGCCACCCTTGACCGTCAAGCCCCGGTAGCAGCCGACCAGACCGGCGACCACACCGAACAACAGTGCCTTGATCTCGGCGAGCACCAACTCGCCGAGACCGGTCAGCACGGTCAGGCCGTTGATGAAGGCCCCCGGGTTCACGCCTTGCAGGAAGACCGAGAAGACGTAACCGCCGGCCAGGCCGATGGCACACACCAGGCCGTTGAGCAGCAGGGCCACGAACGTCGAGGCCAGCACGCGGGGCACCACCAGACGCTGGATCGGGTCGATGCCAAGCACCCGCATCGCGTCGATCTCTTCGCGGATGGTCCGGGCGCCCAGGTCAGCGCAGATGGCCGTGGCACCGGCGCCCGCGACGACGAGGACGGTCACGACCGGGCCCAGCTGGGTGATGGTGCCGAACGCCGTGCCCGCCCCGGACAGGTCGGCGGCGCCGATCTCCCGCAGCAGGATGTTGAGGGTGAACGCCACCAGCACCGTGAACGGGATGGCGACCAGGAGCGTCGGCACCAGCGACACGCGCGCGATCATCCAGGTCTGATCGAGGAATTCCTTGAGCTGGAACGGGCGGCGGAAGATCTTGGCGAAAGTGTCCAACGACATTTCGACGAACCCGCCCACGGCCCGGGCCGGAACCGCAAGCTGTTCGATCAACCTCGGCTCCATTCTCGGCGGTCGGGGCAGGTGTTGGGCTCCATGGCGAAAGACCCTAGGCCGTCGCGCCCCGCGGCGCTCCCACCCCATGTTCTTACGTCGCTCTTAGTGAGCCGGCTCATATTAACTAGAACACGTTCGCAGTGTCAAAGAACGGCAAAAACAGTCAATATTCTCGCGTTTTTGCTGATCAAGACCCGTAACGCTGACACCTTTCTAGAACGTGTTCTACCCGGCGCTGAATCCTCAGCTCCGAGACGGTCAGTCTCGTTCCGTCATGAGCGCGGTGGCCGAAAATCCACGCTCAGGGTCACGATCAGCAAAGTAATCGCGAAGTGTCACGCTGAGGTCCTCCGGCGCCCACGCGTCGGCATTCGCCGTGAAGCGCTGTTCCGCCGTCGGAGCCGCGACCAACGTGACAGTTGGACCATAAACGATGAAGAGCTGGCCGTTGACGGCTTCGGCTGCCGGTGAGCTGAGAAAACGCACCAAGGTGACCACGTGATCGGTGGACAGCGGATCGACCGCGCCGTCAGCAAGCTCCGGCGCGTCACCGAACACCTCTGCGGTCATCGCCGTGCGGGCGCGCGGCGCGATGGCGTTGGCCCGCACCCCGAAGCGCTCCAGAGCCCTCGCCGCTGAGAGGGTCAAGGCTGTGATGCCGGCTTTTGCGGCGCCGTAGTTGGGCTGCCCGACGGGTCCGGAGAGGCCGGCCTCCGACGAGGTGTTGACGATGCGGCCGTAGACGCTGCCGTCCCCTGCTTTGGCCTTCGCGCGCCAGTAGGTGGCCGCATTGCGGGTGAGCAGGAAGTGGCCGCGCAGGTGGACCGCGATGACCGCGTCCCATTCCTCGTCGGTCATGTTGAACAGGATGCGGTCGCGGGTGATGCCTGCGTTGTTGACGACGATGTTCAGGCCGCCCAGCTCGTCCGCGGTCCGCACGAGCTCGTCGGCCGTCGAACGCTGGCTGATGTCACCTGCCACGGCCACGCCCTTGGAGCCTGCTGCCGCGATCTCGTCGAACACATCCGACGCGTCGAGCGCGGCAGCCATGTCGTTGACCACCACAGTGGCTCCGGCCCGGGCCAGCCCGATGGCCTCGGCCCGGCCCAACCCGGCCGCCGCGCCGGTCACCACCGCGACTTTTCCGGACAGGTCGATATCAGCGTTGGTCATATCGCTCCTCGCGTGCGCTTGATCCTTGCCGCTCCCGCGTGCGCGGTGCGGTCACATTTATGAATGCCTCTAGTCTTTGCGAAGCAGGGCGGCGCGGGGGCATTCCGCGATGGATTGCTCGGCCAGCCCCTCCTGATCGGCAGGCACCGGATCGGCCTTCACCACGGCGTAGTCCTCGTCGTCGAGATCGAACAGGTCGGGGGCAATTCCCACGCACACCGCATTGCCTTCACACCGATCACGGTCAACTTCAACTCGCATCACGACCTCCTCAAGACGTGTGTGCGCACCCGGCTGCCGGCACGCAGCCACAGAATACGACCCGGTCCGACCGACGCCAGTGAAGCACCGGCCTGGACCCCAAGACTAGAACGTGTTACAACCGGGTGAGAACTCAGGTCCATCAAGCAGTGAGGATGCAAGCGGATGCGGATCGGTTACACCCCGGAGCAGGAGGAGCTGCGCCGCGAACTGCGCGCGTACTTCTCCCAGCTGATGACGCCGGAGCGGGTTGAAGCACTCAACTCCTCAGAGGGCGAGATGGGTCGCGGCAACGTCTACCGCGAGACCGTCGCTCAGATGGGCAAGGACGGCTGGCTGACGCTGAGCTGGCCGAAGGAGTTCGGCGGCCAGGCCCGCCCGCCGATGGACGGGCTGATCTTCACCGACGAGGCCGCGATCGCAGGCGCCCCGGTGCCGTTCCTGACCATCAACAGCGTCGCCCCGACGATCATGCACTTCGGCACCGAGGAGCAGAAGAAGTTCTTCCTGCCCAAGATCGCCGCCGGTGAGCTGCACTTCTCGATCGGTTACTCCGAGCCGGGCGCCGGCACCGACCTGGCCGCGCTGCGCACCACCGCCGTCCGCGACGGCGACGACTATGTCGTCAACGGCCAGAAGATGTGGACCAGCTTGATCGCATACGCCGACTACGTGTGGCTGGCGGTACGGACCAACCCCGAGGCGAAGAAGCACCGCGGGATTTCCATGTTGATCATGCCCACGACAGCCGAAGGCTTCTCTTGGACACCGGTGCACACCATGTCCGGTGTCGACACCAGCGCCACCTATTACCAGGACGTGCGTATCCCGGTGACCAACCTGGTCGGCGAGGAGAACGCCGGCTGGAAGCTGGTGACCAACCAGCTCAACCACGAACGCGTCGCGCTGGTCTCCGCGCAGCCCATCTACGTCGCGCTGAACGGTGTGCGCGAGTGGGCGCAGAACACCAAGGACGTGCACGGCAAGCGACTGATCGACGCCGAGTGGGTGCAGCTCAACCTGGCCCGCGTGCACGCCAAGGCTGAGGTGCTCAAGCTGATCAACTGGGAGCTGGCCTCTGCGCAGGACGCCGCGCCCTCCCCCGCCGACGCATCGGCGGCCAAGGTGTACGGCACCGAGTTGGCCACCGAGGCTTATCGATTGCTCATGGAGGTGCTCGGCACATCGGCGACACTGCGGGGCGACAGCCACGGCGCGCTGCTGCGCGGCCGCGTCGAACGCTTCCACCGCTCGGCGTTGATTCTGACCTTCGGTGGCGGCACCAACGAGATTCAGCGTGACATCATCGGCATGGTTGCCCTCGGCCTGCCCCGAGTGAACCGGTAAGGACACCACAGCAATGGACTTCACGACCACAGAAGCCGCCGACGATCTGGGCGGCCTGGTGCGCACCATCACCGAATCGGTGTGCACTCCCGAACATCAGCGCGAGCTCGACGGGCTTCCGCAGCGCTTCGACCGCGACCTGTGGGCCAAGCTGGTCGAGGCCGACGTGCTCTCGGCCGCTGCCCCAGAGTCGCTGGGGGGCGGGGGTTTCGGCGTGCTCGAGCAGACCGCGGTGCTGACCGCGCTGGGCCGTCAGCTGGCCGCAGTGCCATACCTGGAGTCGGTGGTGCTGGCCGCCGGTGCGCTCGCCGCATTCGGATCTGACGAGCTACGGGCCCAGTGGGCGACGCCCGCGGTGGCGGGCGAGAAGATCCTGACGGTCGCGCTCGACGGCGAGATGGGCCAGGGCCCGGTGCAGGCCCAGTCCGCAGGTAACGGTTACCGCCTCACCGGCACCCGCACCCTCGTCTCCTTCGGACCGGTGGCCGACGCGTTCTTGGTTCCGGCCGAAACTGGTTCTGGGACAAGGCTGGTCCTGGTCGCCGCGGATGATCCCGGGGTGACGGTGACCGCGCTGGACACCACCGCCCGCGGCAGCGTCGGACTGCTGGAGTTGCAGGGCACCGAGGTGAGCGCCGGACGCCTCGTCGGCGGCGCCGACGTCGTGGATTGGCTCACGACGCACACCGACCTGGGCCGCACCGCATACCAGCTCGGCGTCTTGGAACGCGCGCTCGAGCTCACCTCCGAGTACGCCCGCGAACGTGAGCAGTTCGACCGGCCGATCGGCAGCTTCCAGGCCGTATCGTCGCGGCTGGCCGACGGCTACATCGACCTCAAGGGCCTGCGCCTGACGCTCACCCAAGCCGCCTGGCGGCTGTCGGAGGACCTTCCCGCCGACATCGACGTTGCCAGCGCCGCATTCTGGGCCGCCGAGGCCGGGCACCGGGTCGCGCACACCACGGTGCACGTGCACGGCGGTGTCGGCATCGACATGGATCATCCGGTTCATCGCTATTTCCTGGCCGCCAAGCAGACCGAGTTCGCTCTCGGCGGCGCGACCGGACAGCTGCTGCGGATCGGACGCGAATTGGCAGACACGCCGGCTTGATTGTGCCGAGTCCGCACGCCGGCTTGACCGCCCCCACCGTCACGCAACTACTGGCCCCGCTGGCGAACGTGACCGACCGCGGCATCTACGCGGACGACACATTCGTCAGCTGGGCCGATCACATCGCAGCGGGAGCCCAGCTGGCGGCGGCCTTGTGGGCCCGCCTCAATCCCGCCAAGCCACCGCACGTCGGCGTGTTGCTCGGCAACACCCCGTTCTTCTCCAGCCTGCTGGTGGCCGCCGGGCTGACGGGCCTGGTTCCGGTGGGGCTCAACCCGACCCGACGCGGTGAGGCACTGGCTAACGACATCGCCCGGGCCGACTGCCAACTGGTGCTCACCGACAACCCCGAAACGGTTCCACCCGGCGTCGACCACATCGACGTCGAATCAGCCTCCTGGGCAAGCGAACTCGGATCGCACGCGGGCACCCCGGTGACGTTTCGGAACCTCTCCGCCGATGACTTGTTCATGCTGATCTTCACCTCGGGCACCAGCGGCGACCCCAAGGCCGTCCGGATCACCCACGACAAGGTCGCGTTTCCCGGTCGGATGCTCGCCGAGCGCTTCGGGCTCGGCGCGGCCGATACCGCATACCTGTCGATGCCGCTGTTCCACTCCAACGCGATCATGGCCGGCTGGGCGGTCGCTGCCGCGGCCGGCGCGTCAATTGCGTTGCGCCGCAGGTTCTCCGCATCGGGTTTCCTCTCCGACGTGCGGCGTTACGGCGCGACCTACGCCAACTACGTCGGCAAACCGCTGTCCTACATCCTGGCCACCGAGGCCCACCCCGACGATGCCGACAATCCCCTGAAGATCATGTACGGCAACGAGGCCGCACCGCGCGACATCGACCGGTTCGCCAAGAGGTTCGGCGTGATGGTCGTCGACGGGTTCGGCTCCACCGAAGGTGGGGTGGCGATCGCCCGCACCCCCGACACTCCCGAGGGATCACTGGGCCCGCTCACCGATGAGGTGACGATCCTCGATATCGACACCGGTGAGCCTTGCCCGCCGGGCGTCGCCGGCGAACTGGTCAATCCGAGGGGCCGCGGCTGGTTCCGTGGCTACTACAACGATCCGGACGCCGAAGCCGAGCGCATGGCCGGCGGTGTCTACCACACCGGCGACCTGGCCTACCGCGACGAGAACGGCTACGCATATTTTGCCGGGCGGCTCGGCGACTGGATGCGGGTAGACGGCGAGAACCTCGGTACCGCGCCGATCGAACGAATCCTGTTGCGCTATCCCGACATCGTCGAAGTAGCGGTGTACCCGATCCCGGATCCGGCGGTGGGTGATCAGGTGATGGCCGCGCTGGTGCTGCGGCCGGGCGCAGTGTTCGATCCGGCCGCGTTCCGGACGTTCCTGGCCGACCAGTCCGATCTCGGGCCCAAACAATGGCCTGCGCACGTTCGGGTCGCCACCGGGCTGCCGCGCACCGAGACGTTCAAGGTGATCAAGCGACAGCTGTCCGCGGAGGGCATCGACTGCGCCGATCCGGTGTGGCCGATCGAAAGGTGAACTGTGCGAATCGCGTTGACCGGCGGGACAGGATATGTGGGCGCTCATATCGTGCGCGGACTGCTGCAGGCCGGGCATGAGGTCCGGCTGTTGGCCGCGCCCGGATGCGCCGACGATCCGGTGCTCGGCCACCTCGCGAGCGTCGGCGATCTGACGGTCGTCGAGGGCGACATCCGCGACAACGGCATCGTCGACCAGCTGCTCGCCGAGTGTGAGGCCGTTCTGCACGCCGCGGGCGTGGTGGGTACCGACCGACGGCGCACCGAGTTGATGTGGCAGATCAACGCCCACGCCACCGAGTCGGTGCTGACCCGCGCTGTTGAGGCAGGTCTGGATCCTGTTGTCTCCGTGAGCAGTTACAGCGCGCTGTTCCCGCCGCCCGATGGCGTCATCTCCGCCGAGACCCCACCGGCCCCCGGGCGGAGCCCCTACGCGCAAACCAAGGCCTACGCCGATCGGGTGGCGCGGCGGCTGCAGCAACAGGGCGCGCCCGTCGTCGTCACCTATCCGTCCTCGGTCGTCGGACCGGCCTACTTCACCGCCGCGGGCGTCACAGAGCGGGGCTGGGCGCCGATCGTGCGCGCCCGGATCGCCCCCAGACTGCGGGGCGGCATGCAGATGATCGACGTCCGCGACGTCGCCGACGTTCATGTGCGGCTCATGCGACCCGGCCGGGGTCCGCGGCGCTACGTCTGCGGCGGCGTCATGCTGACGTTCGACGAGATGATCGACGCGCTCGCGGAGGGAACCGGACGGAGTATTCGCCGAATCCCGCTGTCACCGAGCGTGTTCCGAGCCATCGGCTGGCTTTCTGACCAAGTCGGCGGGGTGCTGCCCCTCGGCGACGGGCTCAGCTACGAAGCCGCGCTGCTGCTCACGGCCGCCACACCGACCGACGACGCCGACACACTCACCGACCTCGGGATCGACCGTTGGCGGCCGCCGCAGGAGGCGATTGTCGCGTCGTTCGGGCCGAAAAACGTCGTCGTGGACCGGTAACGTCACGGTCGTGGGCTACCGCGAACTGCCGCCACCGCGCGGGTTGGCTGACTTGATCGAGTGCCAGTGGATGCGCACCGGTCCGGCAGCGCCCAGCCGCGTGTTGCCCGACGGGTGCATGGACTTGATCCGGCTCGACGACGAGCTCGTGGTGGCCGGTCCTGACACCACGGCGTTCACAGCGTGCGGCAGCCAGGAATCGGTGCAGGGTTTGCGATTTCGACCTGGTGTCCTACCGCGACTGCTCGGCGTCCCGGCCGTCGAGCTTCGCGATACCCGGACCGCTGTGCGGGAGCTGCGCACGCTCCGCCATGACGCCACACTGGAGGGGTTGGCCCGCACGCTCGTCGCCTCCTCCCCATGCGCGCAGACCGCACCCTGGTCGCTGCCGGTCCTGCACCAGATCACCCGACGGTTGGCCGACGGCGCCAGCGTCATCGAAATTGCCCGCGCCACAGGCTGGTCCAGCCGAAGCCTGCAGCGGCACTGCTCGGCGGTGTACGGCTACGGTCCGGCGCAGCTGCGGCGCATCCTGCGCTTCCGACGGGCCATGCGGCTCCTGCAGTCAGGCCTCGCGCCCGCCGCCGTCGCGGCCCAAGCGGGCTATGCCGACCAGCCCCATCTGTACCGCGAGGTGCGGTCGCTGGCCGGGCTGCCCCTTCGTCAGCTGGGCAACGCCGCGAACAGGTCCACCGAGGTGCCGTCCGGGTCTTCGACGGTCGCGTAGCGCTGGCCCCATGGCGCATCGAACGGTTTGAGCGTGCCCGGGTGCCCGGCAGCGGTGAGCCGCCCATAGAGATCGTCGACCTGGGCGGGCGCGGCCAGACCGAACGCGATCGCGACCCGGCCGGCCGAGGTGGGCGGGGTCCAGTCGGCGTGCATCCCGGCCATCACGTCCTCGGTGTCGAATGCCAGCGTGTTGCCGCCGGGCAGGGCCACTTCGACGTGCGGTCCATCCGGCTCGGGGACCTCGAGGCCGAGCAACCGATAGAACTCCAGCGAGCGGGGTAGGTCTTTGGCCACGATTTCGACGACGGTCGAGGTGAACTGAACAGGCATATCCGCAGGTTAGAGCAGCTCGGGTAGCACAGTCGTGAACAGATCGGACAACATCGAGCCATCCGGTGCCGGTAGGTCTGTCGGTTGGAGACGACGTTCGACGGATTTCTTGGCTCCCCGGAGGGTTGGTCGGACCACGGGTACCGGGTAGGTTGGGCCTAATACGCTAGTTACTCGCCAGTAGGGAGGGTCCTCCATGCCCGCTCCATCCGCCGCCGACTTCGCCCGGCTCCGCAACCTCGTCGCGATCGCCGATCCTGACGCGCGTCAGTCGAAGTCGATCGAGGAGGTCTTCACCGGCAGAGAGCTGACCACCATCCCGGTCGGTACCGCCGAGGATGTCACCGCTGCGTTCGCAAAAGCCCGCGCTGCACAGGCGAACTGGGCAAAGCGTCCGGTCAAGGACCGATGCGCGATCATCGAGCGATTCGGCGAGTTGGTGGCACAGAACCGCGACTTCCTGATGGACGTGGCTCAAGCCGAGACCGGCAAAGCCCGGTCGGCCGCGCAGGAAGAGATCGTCGACATGATTCTCAACTCGCGCTACTACGCGCGCGAGGCCGCCAAACTGCTCTCCCCCAAGCGCGTCCAGGGCCTACTGCCCGGCTTCGTCAAGACCGTGGTGAACCACCATCCCAAGGGCGTCATCGGCGTGATCTCCCCGTGGAATTACCCGATGGCACTGTCGATTTCGGACTCCATCCCGGCATTGCTCGCCGGTAACGCCGTCGTCGTCAAGCCGGACAGCCAAACCCCGTACTGCACCCTGGCCAACGCCGAACTGCTGTACCAGGCCGGCCTCCCCCGCGATCTGTTCGCGGTCGTTCCCGGGCCTGGTTCGGTGGTGGGCACCGCGATCGTGGAGAACTGCGACTACCTGATGTTCACGGGGTCGACGGCCACCGGTCGTTCACTGGCCGAACAGTGCGGCCGCAGGCTGATCGGTTTCTCCGCCGAACTCGGCGGCAAGAACCCGATGATCGTCACCAAGGGCGCGAACCTGGACGTGGTTGCCAAAGCCGCCACCCGCGCATGCTTCTCGAACGCCGGGCAGCTGTGCATCTCCATCGAGCGCATCTACGTCGAACGGGATATCGCCGAGGAGTTCACCGCCAAGTTCGGGGAGCGGGTGCGAAACATGAAGCTCTCGGGCGCCTATGACTTCACCGCCGACATGGGCAGCCTGATCTCCGAGGATCAGATCAAGACCGTCTCCGGGCACGTGGATGACGCAAAGGTCAAGGGCGCCAAGGTGATCGCTGGCGGCAATGCCCGTCCGGACATCGGCCCGCTGTTCTTCGAACCGACCGTGCTGACCGACGTGACCGATGAGATGGAGTGCGGACGCAACGAGACGTTCGGCCCGCTCGTGTCGATCTATCCGGTGGATTCCGTCGAGGAGGCCATAGCCAAGGCCAACGACACCGAATACGGCCTGAACGCCAGTGTTTGGGCCGCCTCGAAGGCGGAGGGCGAGGCCATCGCAGCCCGGTTGCAGGCCGGCACGGTCAACGTCGACGAGGGCTACGCGCTGGCGTTCGGCAGCACCGCGGCACCGATGGGCGGCATGAAAGCCTCAGGCATCGGTCGCCGCCACGGGGCCGACGGCATCCTCAAATACACCGAGTCACAGACGGTTTCCACCGCACGGGTACTCAACCTCGACCCGCCGCTCGGCATTTCGCAGACCTTGTGGCAGAAGGCATTGACGCCCATGATCCAGGCCGTCCAGAAGTTGCCCGGCCGCTGACCTTTCCCTCGCGAGCAGACGCCAAGGTCCGGCAACCACGGCGGGTCGGGGTGCCCCAGCTGGGGCCCCCCGCCTGCGGGGGCTGCTCGCGGGAGATGTCCAGGCACTCGCCAGCAAATTCTCAGACAATCTCGCGGGAAACCCGGTGCGACGTCACGACTTTGGGATGTGGCGAAGGTGTGCGCTCATATACCGGCCGTAGATTCCGACGGCGGTGTTGAATACAGCCAGTAGCCACACCCTTGTTCTGCCGGAGGTGTCCCGTGATTGTCGACTGCGCGCACTATCTCGACGGTAGCCGGCAAAGCGACCGGACGATCTCCCTGGACGAAGCGGCACAGCAATGCCATCAAGGCGGGTTCGTGTGGCTGGGGCTCTTCGAGCCGAGCAGTGAGGAACTCGACGAGGTGCGGGACTCCTTCGATCTGCACGAGCTGGCCGTCGACGACGCCAAGACGTTTCACCTGCGTCCGAAGGTCGAGGAGTACGAATCCGGCGTGCAATTGGTCATCCTGCGCACCGCCCGCTACAACCACGATCAGGATGAAGTCGACTTCGGCGAGATCAGCATCTTCGTCGGGCCCGGCTTCGTCATCACGGTTCGGCAAGGTGTCGCGAGCGAGCTGCACGGCGCCAGGACCCGGCTCGAACAACATCCGAAACTGCTTGCGCTCGGCCCGAACTCGGTGTTGTGGGCGATCCTCGACCAGGTGATCAAGGGCTACGGGCCGGTGGTCGCCGGCCTGGAATCCGACATCGAACTGGTCGAAGGAACCGTATTCTCCGGTGCGGTCGCGCCGACCGAGAAGATCTACGATCTACGTCGCGAGGTCACCAACTTCTATCGCGCGGTTCACCCCTTGCTCGCGGTGCTCACTCGCGTCGAGCGCAATGTCGAGGAGGCCGAACTCGCGCCATATCTGCGCGATGTGCACGACCACGTGCATCTCATCAGCGAAGAAGTGGCGGCTCAGAAGGAACTCCTGGCCACCGTCCTGCAAGCGAACATGGCCGTCATCTCCGTGGAACAAACCGAGGTGAGCGTGCGCCAGAACAGCACGATCGAACAGCTGACGATCCTGGCCACGGTGTTCCTGCCGCTGACTTTCATCACCGGATTCTTCGGACAGAATTTCGCGTGGCTCACCGAACACATGAGCGGGTTCACCAGTTTCATCGTGTTCGGCATCGGCGGCCTGGTGGTTCCGCTGATATTGCTCTGGGCGTGGATGCGCTACAACAAGCGCGTGACGGCCGCTACCTCAAGTCGCATCGCTGTCGCTCGGGCAGCGGCCGATCACAGCCGGCCACCGGATCCGTAGCCGCCCACGTTTTCCGGCGAACAGACATCAAGGTCCCGCAATCGCGGCGTGTCGCGTACCGCGATGTCTGCTCGCGAGGAAAAAATCAGCTGTCGCGGACGTCGTCGAGCCGCTTTGTGGCTGCCTCGAATCCGCTCACCAGTTCCGCGATGATGTCTGCGACGGGACGGATCTCGTTCATGCGGCCCACGATCTGACCGACCGGCATGGACACGGTGTCGGGGTTGTCCGACTCGTTCATCCGCTGATGCGCCTCACTGACCAAGATGTTCTGCAGCGGCATCGGCAGTGGTTCCGGTGCGTCCGGGGCATCCCAGGCATCGGTCCACTTGGTCTTGAGCAGCCGGGCCGGTTTTCCCGTGTAGATCCTGCGGCGCACGGTGTCGGCCGTACCCGCCCGCAGCAGCGCCTCCTGGATGGTCGACGTGCCGCCGGGAAGCCGATGGCCCAGGTCGTATTCTGCCGACGTCAGGAATGCCGAGCCCATCCACACCCCCGACGCTCCCAATGCCAGCGCGGCCGCGACCTGCTTGCCGGTGCCGATGCCGCCGGCGGCCAGCACCGGGGCCTTACCGTGAAGCGCGTCAACGATTTCCGGCCACAACACCATCGAGCCGATCTCGCCCGTGTGCCCGCCCGCCTCGTGCCCTTGCGCGACGACGATGTCCACGCCGTTCTCGACGTGGCGCAGTGCGTGCTTGGCGCTGCCCGCCAACGCTGCCACCGGCACACCCGCGGCGTGCACCTGCTCGATGACGTCGTTGGGCGGCGAGCCCAGCGCGTTGGCGATCAGCTTGATGGGATGCTTGAGCGCCACCTCGACGTGGCTGCGGGCCACCGAATGCAGCCAGCCCAGCACCCCCTCGTTGCGCTCCTCATCCTCCGGCAGGGGCGGAACACCAAGATCGGCAAGGGTTTTCGCGACAAAGTCGCGGTGACTCTGTGGGATGAGCTTGTTGATGTCGACAGCGGTGCCCTCGGTGGGGATCTTGGCGGGCATGACGACGTCGACGCCGTAGGGCTTGCCGTCGGTGTTGGCGTCCATCCACTGCAGGACGTTCTCCAGGTCGTCGGCCTCGTTGAATCGCACGCAGCCGAGCACGCCCAGCCCGCCGGCCTTGCTCACCGCGGCGGCCACCTTCTCCGACGGCGTGAACACGAAGATCGGATATTCGATCCCGAACCGCTCGCACAGATCTGTCTTCATTTGGTTGCTCCCACGTGATTCGCGTGGACCTCGTCGGCGGCACGCTGCTCGGTTTGCTCCTTGGCCCACCGATAGTCGGGCTTGCCCGCCGGTGAGCGCTTCACCTCGTCGACCAGCCACAGGCTGCGCGGCACCTTGTACCCGGCGATCTCCGAGCGCACGAAGGCGTCCAGTTCAGCCAGGGAAGGGCGGGCGCCCTCGCGCGGCTGCACCACCGCGGCGACATGCTGACCGAAACGCTCGTCGGGAACACCCACCACCAGCGCGTCGAACACGTCGGGGTGACCCTTCAGCGCAGCCTCGACTTCCTCGGGGTAGATCTTCTCGCCGCCACTGTTGATCGACACCGAGCCGCGGCCCAGCATCGTCACGCTGCCGTCGGCCTCGACCTCGGCGTAGTCACCCGGAATCGCGTACCGCACACCGTTGATGGTCCGGAACGTCTCGGCCGTCTTCTTCTCGTCCTTGAAGTAGCCAACCGGGATGTGGCCGCATTTGGCGATGATGCCGCGCACGCCGGAACCCGGGACCACCTCGTTGCCGTCGTCGTCGAGTACCTTGGTGTTCTTGTCGATGGTCACGCGCGGGCCGCCGGTGTGGCTCTGCCCCTTGGCGACGATGCTGGTGCCGCCGAAACCCGTCTCGGACGATCCGATCGAATCGGTGATGACCCGATTCGGCAGCAGCTCAAGGAATTTCTCCTTGAGACTGGTCGAGAACAGCGCCGCGGTGCTGGCCAGGAGGAACAGGCTGGAGAGGTCGTATTCGTTGCCGGCGTCCTGGTGTGCCAACAGCGCATCGAGCAGCGGGCGGGCCATCGCGTCGCCTGTGAAGAACAGCAGATTCACCTTGTGCTCGTGGATCATTCGCCACGTCGCATCGGCGTCGAACTCCGGCATCAGCACCACGGTGTGACCGGTGAACAACGCCATCCAGGTGGCCGACTGCGTCGCGCCGTGGATCATCGGCGGGATGGGCAGCCGGATCATCGGCGGGTTCGCGACGGCCTGCTTGGACAGATCGTATTCGTCGGCGATCGGTTCGCCGGTCGCAAAGTCCGTGCCGCCGAACAACACCCGGTAGATGTCCTCGTGACGCCACATCACCCCCTTGGGGAATCCCGTGGTGCCACCGGTGTAGAGCAGGTAGATGTCGTCCTCGCTGCGCGGCCCGAAATCACGCTCGGGCGACTGGTCGGCGATGGCCGAGTAGAACTCGACGCCGCCGTACCGCTGGTAGTCCAGATCGCTGCCGTCCTCGACGACGAGTTTGGTCTTCAGCAGCGGCAGCTCCGGCAGCACGTTGGCGACCCGGTCGGAGTACTGGCGCTCGTGCACCACAGCGACCATGTCGGAGTTCTCGAACAGGTATTTGAGTTCGCCCTCGACATAGCGGAAGTTGACGTTGACCAGAATCGCGCCGGCCTTGACGATGCCCAGCATCGCGATGACGATCTCGTTGCGGTTGCGGCAATACAAGCCGACCTTGTCGTCCTTCTTGACGCCCTGGGCGATGAGGTAGTGAGCCAACTGGTTGGCCTTGGCCTCGAGCTCGGCATAGGTCAGCTTTTCGTCCCCGCAGATCAGGGCGACACGGTCCGGCACAGCGTCGATGGCGTGCTCGGCGAGATCGGCGATATTCAGAGCCACAGAACCTAAACTAGAACGTGTTACATTTCGTGACAAGTCTGGGTCGAGAACGCAGAGAGGCGGACACCCGTGAGCGATACCCCAAAGGGGCCCGACGCCCTCATTGAGCAGCGCGGACACACCCTGATCGTGACGCTGAACCGGCCGGAGGCGCGCAATGCGCTTTCCGCCGAGATGCTCTCGATCATGGTGGAGGCCTGGGACCGCGTCGACGACGATCCGGAGATCCGTACCTGCATCCTCACCGGCGCCGGCGGCTACTTCTGCGCGGGCATGGATCTCAAGGGCGCGACCAAGAAGCCGCCGGGCGACTCCTTCAAGGACGGCAGCTACGACCCGTCACGCATCGACGGCCTGCTGAAGGGCCGCCGCCTCACCAAGCCACTGATCGCCGCGGTCGAGGGCCCGGCCATCGCCGGTGGCACCGAGATCCTGCAGGGCACGGACATCCGGGTGGCCGGCGAGAGCGCGAAGTTCGGCATTTCCGAAGCCAAGTGGAGCCTCTACCCGATGGGTGGTTCGGCGGTGCGTCTGGTCCGACAGATCCCGTACACCATCGCGTGCGATCTGCTGCTGACCGGCCGCCACATCACCGCCGCCGAGGCATTGTCCTACGGGCTGATCGGTTATGTGGTGCCCGACGGCACAGCGCTGGACAAGGCGCTGGAGATCGCCGAGGTGATCAACAACAACGGCCCACTGGCCGTACAGGCGATCCTCAAAACCATCCGCGAGACCGAGGGCATGCACGAACTCGACGCGTTCAAGCCGGACACCGCCAACGGCATCCCGGTGTTCCTGTCCCAGGACGCCAAAGAAGGCCCGCTGGCGTTCAAGGAGAAGCGGGCACCCAACTTTCAGATGAAGTAAGCGCTCCAACAGCCATTGCGCCGAGGATTGCGGTCAGTATGTGACCGCAATCCTCGGCGTTGTCGTCGTTCGGGGGCGTTGTTCACCAGCGCCGGTGCGGTGGGCCCCAGAACGGCGGCGGGGGCGGTGGCGGCGGACCCCAGAACGGCGGGGGTGGTCCCCAGAAGTATGGCGGCGGTGGCCCCCAGAATGGCGGGGGCGGTGGTGGCGGCGGACCCCACAGCGGAACCGGCCCCAGTTGAACCGCCGGCGCGGCATTGGCCACACCGGACAGGCTCAGTGCTCCCGCCATGAGCGCTCCGCCGATCACTACCCCGCCGATCAGCCTCTGCCGCAATTTTCGTCGTGGCATATCGTGCACCTCCTCGTCGCCACACTTAGTAAGTCTATCTAATGTCGCGCCGACGAAGGAAGACCGCCTACCGGAGGCATAGCGAAAACTTAACTGGGACATAGCTTTTCCGAGCACACAGAAAACGACTGCGCTGGCCGCAGGCAGGCGGTCGAGTGGCAGACCGAGCAGCACCAGAACGCAGGAACGGGACACCGCCGAGCAACCACGGAAATTGGCGGAGCGTCTCGCTTCTAGAGAATGAGGGCGGCTCAGATCCCGTCTCGGATCGTTGTTGTCAATCTCTGGTGGCTGTGAGGACTTCGAACTGAATTGCGCCACGGAGGCTCGACCCGTTCAACAGGTGCCGCAGTCACTGTGGACGGTATCTCGTTTCTAGACAAACGAGAGCGATCGTTTTGTCTCACTCCGCAGGTGGTGAGGCTAGCCGGTAAGCCAGGCTGTCAGCCGGATAACGTGTGCAGCTACCGACTGGATACTGCGGGTGTCGGTAGGGACACGGTGCACGGTCGGTGGGCAGTCGGCTTCGAGCGTTACCGCCATCTTCCTGCTTAATTCGATGTGGTGGTTGAGTGCTGAACCCTTTTCCCGTTCGCCGAGGCGTTGGCGGGCGGTGTCTTCGTTGCATGTCAGCAGGATGGCGACCGCTTCGAGGTCGCCGCCCATTGCTTGAAGCAGCGACTGCATCACGGTGGGCAGCACGCTGACGGTGTTGGTGTAGATCAATCGGGTGTAGCCCAGCGCGCGGTAGTTGGTCCACATGGCCGCGAGGTTGCGCTCGGCCAACCGGTGTTCCCAGGGTGTTGGGTGGGCCATGTCGAGGAAGTCGCCGTCGATGACGCAGTGCGAGACTTCGGCGGCGCTCAACTGGGCGTGCATCTCTAAGCCGACGCTGGACTTGCCAACCCCCGACGGTCCCCCGATGAACACCACCTCGTCGGCCATCCTGACAACCTGCCACTCGGACCATTCCGCGCGCGACAGAATTTTGAGCTTGCGGCGTTGTTGTGAGGTGTCGACAAGACATTCGCGCGTCTCGCATGTAGAGATTCGAGGCCGATCAGATCCGGTCTCACGGCTGGCGGCTGCCGGCGTCGGATTTCCCCACGACGTGCTCCCATGCATCAGGAGTTCGGAATCAACTTCGACCGTGAAGAAGGTGGTGCGGCGCGGTTGCCCGGTCAGGAGGTGCGGGTTGTCCTCGATCGGCAGTTGCTTGCCGAGAGCGCAAATCCGTGAGACCCGTCTCCTCGGACTTCCCGCAGCACAGCTTCTTCGAGTGATTCATTCATATGGACGCCGCCCGACAGGGATCTGGCTGCCGGCTTGCGGGTGAGCGGCTTGGTCGAAGACATGTGGTTCCCAGCATTGTCGTTGCCGCAGAACATCGGCGGCGACTCGGATCCGGGTAGAGGTCCTCGGTTCGATTCGATTCGTCGGTGGCTCTAAGAGGTGGCGGGTTCGAGGTGACGTGTGTCGGCCAGCGCGGACACCTGGCGATTGTGGAAGTAGTCATCCTGGCGGAGGGTGGTGATGCTGCCGGGGTTCGACCGAAAGTTGGCGTAGCCCAATGACTCCGGGGGCATGTGTATCCAGGCGGCGATGACGAAGGTCAGTGCGAACCCATGTGTCACGATGATCTGGTGTTCGGCGGGGCGCGCGGTGATGGATCTCATCGCCGAGTAGACCCGAGCGGCGAACTTTCCCTTTGTTTCCGCTCCGGGGATGCCCTCGTCGTGGTTCAGGCGGTCACCGTCTGCAGGAGGGGGGATGAACCGCTCATCGAGCCAGTGTTGGGGTCGCCCTTCTGCAATCCCATACGACTTTTCACGCAAGTCTCGGTCCAGCATCACAGCCGATCCGATCGCGTGACCGATCTGGTCGGCGGTGCGTCGGGCACGTAGTAAGTCCGACGAAAAGACCTCCGCGGTGACCCCGGCTGGGATCTGTGCGCGCATCCATTGCGCTATTGACATCGTCTGGGCCAAGCCCCTGGCCGTGAGGTCTGAGTCATACCAGCCGCCGACAAGACCCTCGCAGTGATGAGTGGCTTCTGGATGGGTCACTACGTAGATCGTTTTGCCCACGCCTAACCGTAGCGAACCCAACCGTCCAAAGCCTGCGCCTCTCAGCTCTAAGAATGGTCAAGTCCCGGGACGTGGTGTACGACGTCGTCGTGTGATTCTTCGTCGTGGTGGTT
>NZ_BCSX01000053.1 GCF_001570425.1 Mycolicibacterium brisbanense | reverse complement strand
CCAAAACTGATCCGCAGAACCCACCCCACCCGGCAACCGACAACCCAACCCCACCACAGCTACCGGCTCAACATCAGCACGCTCAGCCACCGCCAACCGCGCCGTCAACTCATCAATCCGATGCAACGCCTCAGCAATAATCGCCCGACGATCCGCCCCAGCACCAACCATAAAAATCAACCCAGCCTCTGCGAGAGTTGTTGCAGGAGTTCGTCTTCGCTGAACTCACCATAGGTGTCGACCTCGGCGTCGTCGGCGACCTCGATCAACTCGGGCAGGATGGTGGTCAGGTACTCGGTGAGCGCGTCGACAGTCGGGTAGTCAAAGATCACCGAGGCCGGTACCGCCTGCCCGAGGCTTTCCGCCAGCGCCCGCTGAAGGGTCACGCTCATCAGCGAGTCCATCCCGAACTGGAAGAACCCCTCCGACCGGTCGAGAAGTTGCGGCGAAGCCAGGCCCATCACCCGTGCGACCAATGTGCTGACGTGCTCGGCGAGCTGGTCATAGCGCTGTTCGGGTGCGCACTCGCGCAGTGCTTTCCGGAATTGGGTGGTGGGCACCGCGGGCGCGTCGGCCGCGGCGGGCTCGTCGTTGTCCACCGGCAGGAGGTCGTCGACGATATGCAATGGCGCCCTGGTGCGGTAGGCGGCCGCCAGACGGGTCCAGTCGGCCGCCACGACAGTCGAGCGCACCGGAGCACGCGATCCGCACAGCGACCACAGCGCCTGGATCGCGACCTCGTCGGGCATCGGTTCGAGCCCGGACCCGAGGGTGATGTTCCGCTCGTGCTCGATCTGGCTGTTGGCCAACGATTTCCACAGCCCCCAGTTGACGGTCGCGGCAGGCAGGCCGGCGGCGCGCCGCGCATAGGCGAAGGTGTCCAGGAAGGTCGTCGTCGCCGCATAGTGCGCCAGCCATCGCGAACCCAGCAGTCCCGATATCGAGCTGAAGAGGACGAATTGCCGCAGCGGCGTGTCCAGCGACAGCTTGTGCAGTACGGCGATCGCATCGAGCTTGGGCCGGAACATCGCCGCGACGTCGGCGTCGGTCATATCCGTCACGGTGACCGGACCACCGCCGAAGGCAGCCAGGTAGATCCCGGCCAACGGGGGCAGATCGCCCCCGAACCGGCCGAAGAGCTCTGTCATGGCCGCTTCGTCGGCGGCATCCGCAGCGACCGGCACCAGCGTCGTTCCTTGACCGGCCAGTGTCGCGGCCAACGCGTCCAACCGGGCACCGGGATTCCGTGACACCGCCACGACGGTCCCGGCGCCCATGTCGGCCAACTGTTGGATCAGCTGTGGACCGATGTTGCCGGTCGCGCCCACCACCAGATAGCTGCCGTTGCCGTCCAGCCCATCCCCCGACGTGGTGGGCGGCAGCGCCCGGCGTAGCCGGGCTACCCGGCGGACACCCGCCCGGTAGACGATTTGATCTTCCTCATCACCGGCGTGAGCCTCCGTGACCGCGTACTGGGCGACCAGACCGGCGGGCACCGACTCGTCGACATCGATCACCGCGCCCCAGATGTCGGGGCATTCCAACGCCAGCGTGCGGCCCAGGCCCCACAGCACCGCGTGGGACGGATTGGCGCGATCCCCGTCGGAGATGGGCTGCGCGTTGCGGGTCAGCAGGATCACGCGCGTCGGCAATCCGGCGTCGGCCAGCACGACTGCCACTCGGCGCGCGGCGGTGAACACGCGGTAGCCGGAGGCCGCGTCGAACGCCGGACACACAGGTGGCGCGTAGAGCACGTAGTCGGCATCGGCCGCGGCAGCCCGCAATGTGCTGGCATCCGCGTCCTCATCCAACTCGGTGACCCGGTTGTGCCCGGCACGAGCGATTTCTGCCGTGAGGCGGTGGTCGCCGATCACCACCCACGAGCCCGTCGCGGGCACCGGTTCGGCTTCGACGGGCCGTTCGGGCCAGGTCAGCTCGCAATACCACTCAGCGGGGACCACGCCGGACGTCGCGGACGGGGTACCGCCGCGGGATCGCCTGCTCATCGGCATGAAGTCCGCCCAATGGCTCGTGTGCAGCCACGGCGTCGTCGGCAGGTCCGGATGCGGGCCGGCGGGGTGTGGTGTGACCGGCGGCTGCGCCGTGTGCATGGCGTTGAGGTTGGTGTGGAAACTGACCGTGTCGTCGCCGTCGCGCGTCAGGGTGCCGATGCTGTGGTGGTGGATGTCCCCCAGGGTTTCCGAGATCGCGGTTGCCAGCATCGGATGCGCGCTGATCTCGACGTAGCTCGTATAGGTTTCGCCGGCAGCGGTGACCGCCTGGTGCAGCCGTACCGGCTGGCGGACGTTGGCCGCCCAGTAGTCGGCGTCGAGCACAGGGTCCGTGGCGCAGTCGCGAACCGTGGAGAGGAACGGAATCACGGGTCGCCGAGGCGAGAGATCGGCCAGCGCGGCGCGCAGGTCCGGCAGGATCGGATCCATCAGGGCGTTGTGGGACGCCACCTCCATGTTGACCCGCCGGGCGAACCGGCCGAGGCGCTGCACCTCCGAGATCAAGCTGTCGACCGCGGCCGGCGGCCCGGCGATCACCGTCTGGCGCGGCGAGGTGTACACCGCCAGGCTCACCTCAGGATGTCCGGCGATGAGTTCCGTTGTCGCCTCGGCGTTCAGAGCCAACAGCGCGACGGCGCCCTGGCCGGCCAGTCTCGACATCAGGCGGGATCGGGTGGCGATCACCCGCAGCCCCTCCTGAGCCGTCAGCGCCCCGGCCACCACGGCTGCCGAGACTTCGCCCATCGAGTGGCCGATGACCGCATCCGGCGTCACGCCGTGATGGCGCCACAGCTGGGTCAGCGCCAGCTGCAGCCCCACGGTTACGGGTTGCACCTGGGCATCGCCGCGCATCGGCAATCCGTCTGCAAGCACCTGCCGCAGGGAGAACCCGACCTCCTCGACAAATATCGGTTCCAGTTCGGCAACCGCTGCGGCGAACGCCGGTTCGTCGATGAGCAGTTGCCGTCCCATGCCCGCCCACTGCGAACCCTGACCGGAGTACACGAACACCGTTCCCGCGCCGCAGGAGCCCTCGTGCGGGCCGACGACGCCAGTAGCGGGCTGCCGCTGCGCCAACGCGATCAAACCCGCGACAGCCTGCTCGTGATCGCGGGCACACACGGTGGCAAAAACCGGGTGATTGGTGCGGTGATGGTTGAGCGTATGGGCAACATCGGCCAACGCGATCCCCGCGCTTGCGCCGGTCATCCACCCGGCCAAGGTCTCGGCGGTGCGTTCGATCCGCTCGCGATCCTTGCCCGAAATCACCAGCGTTGTGACAGCCGCATCCTGTCGGGGCGACACCGGGGCCGCATCGGGGGCCTGTTCGAGCACCACGTGCGCATTGGTGCCGCCGAATCCGAACGACGAGACGCCGGCCCGCCGCACCCGCCCCACCGACGGCCAATCCTGGTTCTCGGCAACTACTTTCAGCCGCAGCGCGCCGAACGGGATGTGCGGATTGGGTGTCTCGAACCCGACGTTTCCCGGGATCCGGGCCTGCTGCACCGCGAGCACCGCCTTGAGGAAGCCCGCGATACCGGCCGCAGCCTCGAGGTGACCCAGATTCGACTTGACCGCGCCGATCAGCAGTGGGGACTGCTCGGGGCGTCCGCGGCCCAGTGCGGTTCCCAGTGCGCGCGCCTCGATCGGATCCCCGAGGAAGGTTCCCGTCCCGTGGGCTTCCACGTAGTCGACGTCGTGCGGCGTCAGGCCGGCATTGGTGTACGCGGACTTCAACACCGCCATCTGGGCGGCCGGGTTCGGCGCCATCAACCCGTTGGACCGGCCGTCCTGGTTGACCGCTGATCCGCGGACCACGGCAAAGATGCGATTCTCGTCACGCACGGCGTCGCCGAGACGCTTCAGCACGACCGCCCCACAACCCTCACCGCGCACGAAACCGTCTGCCGCAGCGTCGAATGCGTGGCACCGGCCACTCGGTGACAGCGCACCCGCCTGGTCGAAACCGTGGAAAACCGCGGGCGACAGCAGCATGTTCACCCCGGCGGCCAGCGCCGTGTCGCAGTCGCGCATCCGCAGGCTCTGGCACGCCAGATGGATCGCGACCAGTGACGACGAGCAGGCGGTGTCGATCGTCACCGAGGGTCCGCGCAGGTCGAGGAAATATGACAACCGGTTGGCGATGATGCTCAGTGCCCCACCGGTATTGCTCCAGGCATCGACTGTCGGAAGATACGTCGACCCCAGGTAGCCGTACTCACTGAAGCACGCTCCCGCGAACACCCCGGTCTGCGAACGGCGCAGTGAACTCGCCGGAATTCCCGCGTGTTCGAAAGCCTCCCAGGCGACTTCGAGCAGCAAACGCTGTTGCGGGTCCATCTTCGCGGCCTCACGCAGGGAGATCTCGAAGAAATCCGCGTCGAAGGCGTCGATATCCCCCAGGAACGAACCCCAGCGGGTGGTGGCCGCGAGAGCCTCCGCAACTTCGGGTGACCCGTCGTCGAAGGGCTGCCAACGCTGCGGCGGAACTTCGCTGACCGCACAGCGGCCATCCCACAGGAAGTCCCACAGAGCCTCCGGGCCGGCGATCCCGCCAGGGAACCGGCATCCCAGGCCGACGACGGCGATGGGTTCGTCGAGCGACCCGCGGTCGAATCCGGGCGCCGGGTCCCCAGCGGATTCCGACTCACCGTCTACCAGAAAACCGACGAGCGAGTTGATGGTCGGGTGCTGCCAGAAGTCGACCGGTGACACCGGCCGGTCCAGGAGTTCGGCCAATTCACCGGAGAGCACCACGGCGTCCTTGGATCCGACGCCGAGGTCGTTGAGCGACAGATCGAGGTCGATCTCTTCGGGCTTGCAGCCGACGGTCGTGACCAGGTAGTCGATGAGCCAGCGCCGGAGTCCGGCGTCGTCTCCGATGGTGGCAGTCATCGTGGTCCGTCCAATCGCTCGAACCCGTCGTGTCGATAGCTCTCGGCGCAGGCCGACCGGCGCACCTTCCCACTGGTCGTGATCGGAATCGAACCTGGCGCCACGAACACCAGATCGGCGGCTCGTACCCGGTGTGTCGTCGAAATGGCGGCTGTCAGTTCGCGTTTCAACACCCGCAGCCGCTCTGCCCAGTCCTCGTCGGATTCGCGGCGGCGTTTGACCTCCACGATGGCCACCAGCTTCTCGGACTCGCCGTCGGGCACCGATATGGCTGCCGCGCGGCCGTTGCTCAGCTCCTGGATGGTGGCCTCGATATCGTCCGGATAGTGGTTCGAGCCGTCGACGATCAGGAGGTCCTTGATCCGGCCGATGATGAACAGCTCACCGTCGGATATGACACCGAGATCACCGGTCTTCAGCCACGGCCCGGTTGGCGTGCCGGGTGAGGCGTTGACCAGGTTTCCGTCGAAGACGCGTTGTGTCTCTTCGGATTTGTGCCAGTATCCCGCGGCGACGTTATCCCCGTGCACCCAGATCTCGCCGACCGTGCCGGCCGGGTTCTCGGTGCGCGCGGCGGGATCGACGATCCTCAGCATGGTGGACCGGCCGGTGCCGTGCCCGATCAGCTCCGTGCTTCCGCTCGCGTCGGCGTCGCACCGCCTCGCGTGACCGTTCGACAGCTTCTCGTAATCGAACCGGACCCGTGACGGGGCTGTGCCGAGGTCGGAGGTGGCGACATAGACGGTTGCCTCGGCGAGGCCGTAGGACGGTCGAATAGCGCTCGGCTTCAGGTGAAACGGCGTGAACCGGTCGATGAATCGGTTCAAGGTGGCGGCGTGCACCCGCTCGCTGCCGCTGAGTATCGATCGCACATCGCCGAGGTCCAGGCCGGCCATGTCGTCGTCGGTGGTTCGCCGGGCGGCCAGCTCGAAGGCGAAGTTCGGGGCCGCTGACAAGGCCGCCGGACTGGTGGCCAGCAACTGCATCCACCTGGCCGGACGCTGCAGGAACGACAACGGACTCATCAACGCCGCGCTACGGCCACAGACCAAGGGGGCGCAGATGCCTTTGATCAGCCCCATGTCGTGGTAGAACGGCAGCCACGATACGAAGGTGGTGTCGGACGGGATCTCGCCGCCGAAGTAGTCACTGAGCGCCTGATCGACGTTTGTCACGACGTTCTTGTGGGTGACCACGACGCCGGCAGGTAGCCGCGTCGAGCCCGAGGTGTACTGCAGGTAGGCGATCGGCGGCATGCCCGGCCGCATCGTGTCGGGTTCGCGCGGCGAATCAAGGTCAAGCGAGTCGATTTCGATGATCGCCGGCGGACGGGTGGTTCCCGTGCCTTCGGCGTAGCCCGCAACCTCGGCGGCCGAGGCGGTCGTGGTGAGGATGACCGAGGGAGTGCAATCCCGCAGGACCGACACGACTCGCTCGTCGTGTACGCCCGGCTGCGGGACCGACAGCGGGACCGCGACGAAACCAGCCTGCATGGCACCGAGGAAACCGACGATGTACTCGAGTCCTTGTGGTGCCAGCACGGCGGCACGATCACCTGGCGCGCCGCACAACCTGATTTCCTCGGCGACGACGCGGGCTCGCCGGTACACCTCGGCCCAGGTGAGTGTCTCGGGATACCCATTGGGGTCGACATCGAAGTCGAGATAGGTGTAGGCAGTGGCGTCGCCCTGCCTACTGGCTCGCTCATGGAGAAGCGCTGTCAGGGAATGTTCGACCATGGGTGTTCCTTCCACTCACTCCCGCTCAGACTTCGTCGCTCATGCCGATCGCACGCGAACAGCACACAATCTGCGTGTTTGTTTGCTATGCGCCGCTGTCGTCGGCGACGCACGCCGCATCTTGCGCTGGCCGTCGGTGCCCAGCGCAAGCCCGTCCCCGACTGGTTCTGACAGCGGGCGTCATCTCTCCGTCAGCCGCACATCCGTTGTGCGGGCTAGCGAAGATGGCTCCCGTGGCGTCTTTGCGGAAATTTACGCCGGTGTTGGCAAACTGTCATCGGTTTTCCCACTCGAGAGTGGCGACCTCGCCAACTTGTTTGCCGGTGCAAATTAGCTAACTGGCGCGAATCGAGTCTTTCCTCGAGATGTCACACGGTTTGACTCCTCGCACGCCGTTTGCCCGATCATCACCACGCGTTTTCTCGGTCCGACGCGTCTCCATCTAAATAGATTGGCGCACAACCATATTCGTGTCGCATGCCCGGTTTGTATCCAACCGATCATGATTGCCGATCTTGTTATCGCAAAGTTTTGCCCCAATGGGCAGCCGATCGTGCACAAACCGAAAACACGATCCGTGGCCGACGCGCTCCGCCTCGTACGCAGAGGCGAAGGTCGCGTGTCGCCGCCGGCGGCAGGGCGGCTGGACACCTACTGATGAGTTGAGCAATCGCCTAGCTCGTCTAGCAGGATTCTGTTCTGTCATTTGCCGATTGGCATTCTTTCGTCGCTCGCTGATAATGAGCTCGACCCGACGGTGCTGCGCCGACGGGCCCGGGGAGGTAATGGCCGGTGTATTCGTCAACGACAACACACAGCTCGTGGACCGCGGCATGACGGCAGGGGTTCGGGGCGATCACGCGCCGCATACCGTCGAAACCCTGTACATATTTCCGCACGCCGGCGGCTCGGCGCGGTCGTACGTACCGTTCGCGCGTGCGTTCTCCTCGCCGGTTCGGCGCGTCGCCGTGCAGTACCCCGGCCACGCGGACCGGCACGACGTGCCCGACATCGGCAGTATCCCAACGCTTGCCGGTGACGTGTACGACCTGCTCGCAGCGGGAATCACATCGGAGGCGCCGGTCGCGTTCTTCGGCCACAGCATGGGCGGCCTGATCGCCTTCGAAGTGGCGCGCAAGTTCGAAGCCAGCGGGAAAAGCATTGCGGCACTGTTCTTGTCTGCCTCGCCCGCACCCGGACACGGCGGTTATCAAGAGCTGCACCAGAGTACTGACGGTGAGCTGCTGAAGATGGTGGCCGACATGACCGGCACCGACACCGAATTCATCGGAGACCGATTCGGCGCGACGATTCTGCGAACCCTGCGCAATTACGGTGCGATCACCGAATACAACTGCCCGCCGGGCACAACCGTCGCGTGTCCGATCTATGCCTACGCGGCGGCCGACGACACCGCGGTCAGTTACGAGCGGGTGGCGGCCTGGTCGGCATTCACCACCGCCGCTTTCGACATCCGGGTGGTGGCCGGCGACCATTTCTTCGTCACCGAGAAGGTCGGCGAGGTGGTCGACGACATCGAGCGCAGGCTGGCATCACACGGCAACGGTCGATAGCGGCCGACCGGCCCCTCGTGGCTGCCCATGTGGGCATGTGCGCGAAAATCAGCTACCAGTCGTGCAATTCGGTCAGTACCCCTGCTGCGCCGGGGGTACCTTTCGGCACATGGTGTCATTGAGTTCGCAAGTCGTGGTCATCACCGGTGGCGCTCGCGGCATCGGCGCCGCGGTGGCTCGCCTGCTGCACAAGCGCGGCGCCACACTGGTGCTCATCGACGTCGACGCGCAGCCCTTGGCTGCCCTGGCCGCCGAACTCGCCGATGATGCGAAGGTCATGACGATGACCGCCGATGTGCGTGACCTGTCAGCGATGCAGAACGTCGTCGACAAGGCCGTCGAACGTTTCGGCGGCATCGATGTTGTCGTGGCCAACGCGGGCGTGGCCAGTTACGGCTCCCTGCTCCAAGTCGACCCGGAGGCGTTCAGGCGGGTCATGGACGTCAACGTGCTCGGCGTCTTCAACACCGTGCGCGCCGCCCTGCCGTCGGTGATCGACCGCCAGGGTTATGTGCTGATCGTCTCGTCGATGGCGGCGTTCGCCGCCGCTCCGGGTATGGCGCCGTACAGCACGTCCAAGGCGGGTGCCGAACATCTCGCCAACGCGCTGCGGTTGGAGGTCGCCTACCGCGGCGTGAAGGTGGGCTCGGCTCACATGTCGTGGATCGACACCGACCTGATCCGCGACACCAAAGCCGATCTGCCCGTGTTCGGCGAGATGCTGGCCATGGCTCCGTGGTGGCCGGTGAACTGGACCACCTCGGCGGACAAGTGCGCCAAGGCTTTCGTCAAGGGCATCGAAGGCCGCAAGACCCGCGTGTACTGCCCCGGTTGGGTCGGGCTGTTCCGGTGGCTCAAGCCGGTGCTGACCAGTTACGTCGGCGAGACCGCGATGCGGCAATCCGCCCCCGCGCTGCTGCCGAGGATGGACGCCGAGGTGGCGGCGCTGGGCCGCTCGGTCAGCGCGCGCACCGAGGCGACCGACGCTAGGTGAGCGCGTCGAGTTTTCGGCGTAGATATGAGGCCACGTCGGCTTGCGGGGTCAGTTCGATCGCACGGCGGTAGGCCCGCACGGCATCGTCGCTGCGGCCCGCACGGGACAACAGGTGTGCCCGGGTCACCCACGCGGGCTGGAAGCGGGTCACGGCCGGATTGTCGATCGCGTCGAGACTGCGCAAACCTGCCCGCGGACCGTCGATCTCGCCGTCGAGGGCCGCCAGGGCCACCAGAGCCCCCAGCGTCGGCGCGATCTGCACAAGCGCGCGGTGCAGCTTACGCAACGCCGCCTGGTCCACCGGTCGCGCGCAATGCGCGGACTGGATCGCCGCCTCGTACTGGAACCGCCCGGGTGAGCCGAACCCGTGCGCACGCGTCAGCATCCGCTCGCCGCGTTCGATCAGCGCCCTGTCCCAGCGAGACGGGTCCTGTGCGTCGAGCGGGACGAATCGGCCGTCGGGACCATGCCGGGCTGCCCGGCGTGCTTCGCACAGCGACAAGAGCGCCGCCAGCCCGAGCACCTCAGGTTCGTCGGGCAAGAGTTCGGTCAGAATCAGGGCCAGGTGCAGCGCCTCGGTGGACAGCGAGTCCACCACGGCGCCCTGGGTGCTCTGCCAGTCGATGGCATAGGCCCCGTAGACGGCCTCCAGCACGCCGGGAAGCCGCGCGGCCAAGTCGGCCCGTTCCGGTAGGACAAACGGAATGCGGGCGTCCCGCACACGCTTCTTCGCGCGCACCAACCGCTGTGCCATGGTCGCAGGCGCGACCGCGAACGCTCCTGCGATGGCCGCCGCGTCCACACCGAGCACGGTCTGCAGCATCAGCGGGGTGCGGGCATCGGGCGCGATGGCCGGGTGCGCACACACCAGCATGAGTTCGAGCCGCCGATCCGGTATCTCGGCTGGTTCATCCGCGGCTTCGGCGGGATCGTGATCCGCGGGCAGCGGCCGGGTGAGTCGATAGGCCGACGATTTCCACAGGTCGCGCAATCTGTTCCGGGCCACGGTCAGGATCCATGCCTCGGCATTGCCGGGCACGCCGTCGCGCGGCCATCGCTCCAACGCTCGCTCGAAGGCTTCCGACAACGCATCCTCGGCCGACGCGATGTCCCCTGTGGGCGCGGCCAGCAGCGCGAGCAACCGGCCGTAGGAGTCGCGGGTGATCGCCGCCACCCGCGACTGCGCCGACGATGACTCGGTCAGGGCGTGTACCAGCCGGTTCCGCGGGCATAGGTGACCGCAACGGGGCGGATCTCGACCGAACCCCACTGTGCGGCGGGGCACCGCCCAGCCCACTGCAGCGCTGCGTCCAGATCCGGCACGTCGATGACGAATACCCCGCCGAGCCGCTCGCGGGTCTCGGCGAACGGACCGTCCTGAATCTCGGGCTTACCGTTTCGGGCGGTGTATGTGGTTGTGGCAGAGGCAGATTGGAGTACCTGGGTGCCGATCAGCACACCCGCCGCGTCGAGATCGTCGGCGTAGCGGGCGAACGCCGCACGCGCGGGCGCCATGTCCTCGTCGGATAGGCCGGCCTCGGGCCCTTCCTGGTAGTGCATGAGCAGGCAGTACTGCATGGTGTCCTCCCGGTGTCGTGGTTTTCAGCCTGTCACCGTGATGACGATTCCGGCTCCACTCGATCGACAGTTCCGGCAACCGAATCTTGAGATCTTTTGCCGAGCGCCCCCGCGGTCATGATGATCAGCGCCAGCCAGATCAGCGCGAACCCGATCCACCGGCCCAGCGGCATCGGCTCGTGTCCGATGAACACGCCCCACGCCATCTGCAGACCCGGGTTGAGGTAGAACAGCATTCCCAGGGTGACCATCGGGAGGCGTTGCGCGGCGGCGGCGAACAGCAGCAGCGGAATCGCCGTGACGGGGCCGGCCAGCACCAACAGGGCGGCATGCGGGACGCCGTTGTTGAGGAAATGCCCCTGCCCCAGCACACCGAGGGTGATCAGGTATCCGGCGGCCAGCGGCAGCGCCAGCAGCGTCTCGACGGCAACACTGACCCGTGGATCGGCCGCGACCACCTTCTTGACCAATCCGTAGACGCCGAACGACACGGCCAGCACGACCGCGATGTAAGGCGGGGCACCGACCTGAACGGTCAGCACCGCGACGGCTACCACGGCGATGGCCAGGGCCACCGCCTGCCAGCGGTTGATGCGCTCCCGGAACACCACGACCCCGAGCGCCACACTCACCAGCGGGTTGATGAAGTACCCGAGTGCGGCGTCGACGACGTGGCCGTTGGTGACCGCGTAGATGTAGGTGCCCCAGTTGACGGAGATGAGCGCGGCCGCGGCCAGCAGTTGCAGCCAGGTGCGGGCGCGCAGCCGGCGCAGATCGCCGAGCCGACGCGCGACGGCCAGCACCACCAGCAGGAACACCGCGCTCCAGACGATGCGGTGGGCGAGCACCTCCAGAGGTCCGGCAGGCAGGAGGAGCAGAAAGAAACCGGGGCACAGACCCCACCAGATGTATGCAGCGGCCCCGTAGAGCGCCCCGGTCCGGAGCGCGATCTGCTCCTCACGTCCGCGATGGGCCTGACCCACGATCAGTGCCGGCGGAGCACGTCGAGCGCGTGCTGCAGGTCTGCCGGATACGGACTGGTGATCTCGATGCGGCGGCCGTCGGCCGGGTGCGCGAAGGCCAGTGAGCGGGCGTGCAGCCACTGGCGCTCGAGCCCGAGCCGTTTCGCCAGAGTCGGATCGGCGCCGTAGGTGAGGTCACCGCAGCACGGGTGGTGCAGTGCGGCGAAATGCACCCGGATCTGATGGGTACGGCCGGTTTCCAGTGCGATGTCGACCAGGCTGGCAGCCTGGAAGGCCTCGATCGTGTCGTAGTGCGTGACGCTGTGGCGGCCGTCCTCGACCACCGCGAATTTCCAGTCATGGCCCCGGTGCCTGCCGATCGGAGCGTCGATGGTGCCGCTCGACGGGTCGGGGTGTCCCTGCACCAGAGCGTGGTAACGCTTGTCGACGGTGCGCTGCTTGAACGCTCGTTTGAGCGCGGTGTATGCCCGCTCCGAACGCGCAACCACCATGACCCCGGAGGTGCCGACGTCGAGGCGCTGCACGATGCCCTGCCGCTCGTGGATACCTGACGTGCTGATCCGGAAGCCCGCGGCCGCCAACCCCCCGAGCACCGTCGGACCGTGCCAGCCGACTGTGGCATGCGCGGCGACACCCGGCGGCTTGTCCACTGCGACAAGGTCGTCGTCGGAGTAGAGGATGGCCATGCCCTCGATGTCGACCGGGGTGTTCTCCACCGGCGCGGGAGCCTCGGGCAGCCGAACCTCCAGCCAGGCCCCGGCGACGAGCTTGTCGGATTTGGTGGCGGGCGCTCCGTCGAGGTCGACGCCACCGTCCTCGGTCAGCGCCGCCACGGCGGTCCGGGACAACCCCAGCAGCCGCGCCAAACCGGCGTCGACCCTCATACCGGCCAGCCCTTCGGGGACCGGCATCGATCGCGTGGCCACTATGACTGATCGGCCTGGCGGCCGACCGGGCTCGACTCGTCGGCCGGCTCCTGAACGTCCTGGTCGCCGGCTTTCTCGGTGGTGGCGGTGTCTGCCTCGGCAGTATCAGTCGTCGCTTGCTCTGTCTTCGGCTTCGCCACGTCACGCTGCGAGTCCGGCTGGCGCCGGCCGACGGTATCGAAGTCGAACCCGAACAACGACAACGCCACCAGCAGGATCGCGCCACCCACCACGGATGGATCGGCCACGTTGAAAACCGGCCACCAGCCGACGGAGAAGAAATCGACGACGTGGCCACGCAGCGGACCCGGCGAACGGAAGAAGCGGTCCACCAGGTTGCCCATCGCGCCGCCGAGGATCATGCCAAGGCCGATCGCCCACCAGGGCGAGACCAGCCGGCGACCCATCCAGACGATGCCGATGACCACGCCGGTGGCGATGAGCGTCAGCACCCACGTGTAGCTGGTCGCCATGGAGAACGCTGCACCCGAGTTGCGGACCAGCGTCCAGGTCACCGTGTCGCCGATGATCGACACCGGCTGACCAGGCGTCAACAGCCGCACCGCGAGCACCTTGGTCACGACGTCGAGGAACAGCACCACCCCGGCAACTGTGAGCAGCAGGGGCAGCCGGCGTCGGGGCGGGGCGGGGGATTTCGCATCCCCAGAAGCCTCGGTCACCGGCTCCGCCGGGGTGGGGGTTTCCTCAGTCACTCCCCCATCATCCCAAAGTGTCGATGCGCGACAATCTAGAGCCGTGCACAAGCCCGTGAGTCTGACCGTCATAACAACTGGCGGCACCATCGCCACCAGCACCGACGGCGCCGGGGTGCGACACCCGACGCGCACGGGCACCGACCTGACCGCCGGTCTCGACGTCGCCGCCGACATCGAGATCGTCGATCTGATGTCCACCGACAGCGCCATGATGACGCCGGCCGACTGGGACCGGATCCGGAATGCGGTCGAGACCGCGGCCGACGGGTCTGACGGGGTGGTGATCACCCACGGCACCGACACCATGGAGGAAACCGCCCTGTGGCTGGAGTTGACCTATGCGGGAGCCGCCCCGGTGGTGCTCACCGGGGCCCAACGCAGCTCTGATTCGCCAGATTCGGACGGGCCGGCCAACCTGCACGACGCGCTGATCGTGGCGGGCAGCCCAGCCGCCCGTGACCTGGGCGTCCTCGTCACGTTCGCCGGTACGGTGTGGCAACCGCTGGGGCTGCGCAAGGACTCGACCATCAAGCTGGCGGGCTTCACCGGAACCCCGGTCGGTGCGGTGACCGCCGGTGTATTCGAGCCCGGTGCCGCCAAGCCGCGGCCCCAGTTGAGCGGATTGACCGCGGGCTGCGCGCCCCGCGTCGACATCGTCGCGGTCTATCCGGGCAGCGACGCAGCCGCCATGGAGGCGTGCGCGGCCGCCGGGGCCCGCGGGATCGTGCTGGAGGCGATGGGGTCGGGCAACGCAGGTGAACCCGTGATCGAAGGAGTTCGCAGGCTCACCGCCGAGGGGGTGACCGTCACAGTGTCCACCCGGGTGCCCGACGGACCGGTCAGCCCCGACTACGGACCGGGGCAACGCCTCCTCGACGCAGGCGCGGTTCTGGCGCGACGGTTGCGGCCCGGGCAGGCCCGGGTGTTGCTGATGGCGGCGCTGGCCTCGGGGCAACCGGTGAGCGGCATCATCGGCCAGTGGGGTTGACCGCTTCGGTTCAATGGAAGGCATGCTGTACCGCTTAGCTATGGCGCTCGCGGCCGCGGCACTGGCCCTGGCGGCCGCGCCGTCCGCAGGCGCCCAGCCGCCACCCGGTGCCGACGACATCGACAGCTATCCGAGTGCCCGCGGCTCGTTCTCGTCGGCCGCACCCGGCGACTTCTACTGGATCTTCTTCAAGACCCCGGACGGTAGGCACTGCGGCATCGGCCCCAACGGCGGCCCGGTGGGCTGTGACGCCGTGCCCACCGATGCGCCTGCCGGAACCAACCAGACCGTGGTCAACAGCGCAGGACCCGCCGAGTACCAGCACTCCGACAACGCCAGATTCACCCGCGATGTGGATGTCCTGCCCGAAGGGCAGAGGCTCGAGAACTGGGGCGCCAGCTGCGGCGTCGGGCATCAGGGCACCGTGACATGCAAGACCTACGGGCAGCACGGCTTCGTGCTGTCGTCGACCTACGGCGTGCTCTGGTAGTCGGCTGCCGTTTTTGCTCCTCACGTCCGCCGCGCCCTTTTGCTCCTCACGTCCGCCGCGCCCTTTTGCTCCTCACGTCCGCCGCGCGCTTTTGCTCCTCACGTCCGCCCGAGCCCCTCGAGGTAGTCCTCCCAGGCCAGGCTGTCGATCGGATTGGCCCGGCTCAGACCGGGCGTGTCCGCCGCGAACGTGCGGGTGGGCCCCGGCCCTGACGCCCGCGTTTCGAATCGAACGGTCATCACACCGTGGCCGGCACCCTGGATCCAGCCGAAGCCGTGCTCCGGGTGCATGACGTCGTCCCCGATGCGCCACACAGTCGCAGCCGCGGGACCCGCATCGACGTGAGGCTGGGTGTCCCAGACCTCTTCTGGCTGCTCCAGATCCGGGAACAGGGACTCCTGCCGGGTGTCTGATAAGCCCGAAAAGCCCACGCCGACAAGACGAATCGGGCCGACCTCGACCGGGTCGAGCAGCAGTCGGCGCGCGGTGCCGATGAGAGTGGCGGCCTCGGTGGTGGCATAGCCCAGCGTGGCCGACCGGGTCAGCGTGCTCATGTCAGACCGCTTGAGCTTGACCGTGACGGTTCGCGCGCCGCGGCCGTCCTTCTCCAGGCGCCGGTGCGCGTGCTCACCGATGGGGCCGATGGCGTCCTGAAGCTGGGCGAGGGTGACAAGGTCCTCGGGAAACGTCGACTCGGCGCTGATCTGCTTGGCCTCGGCCCGTTCGGTCACCGGCCGGTCATCGATCCCCCGGGCCAGCTGATGCAGCGCAGGACCGACCGTCGCGCCGAGCACGCTCGCCACCTCGGTCTCGGACAAGGCTGCGAAGGCGCCGACGGTCTCGATGCCCAACCGGTGCAGTTTCTCCTCCGCGACCGGGCCGATCCCCCACAACCTCCGGACCGGCAACCCGTCGAGCAGGACCCGTTCCTCGTCGCGGCTGACCACCCGCACCCCGTCCGGTTTCGCCAGGCCTGATGCGATCTTGGCGATCTGCTTACCCGAACCGGCCCCGACGGAGGCCACCAGCCCGGTGTGCTCGCGCACCTTGGCGCGCAACCGCTGACAGAACTCCTCGACCTCGGCGGCCGAAGCACCCGCAAGCTCGGCCGGCTCGCCGAACGCCTCGTCGAACGACAGCTGCTCGACGACCGGAACCACACTGCGGACCGTGTCGAGTGCCCGGCGGCTGGCCACGCTGTACACCGCACCACGCGGCGGGAGTACCACCGCGGGGGCACCGACCAAACGGCGCGCCTGGTGCATCGGCATCGCGGACCGAGCGCCGTACCGCCTGGCCTCGTAGCTGGCGCCTGCGACGACGCCGCGCCCGCCGAGACCGCCCACCAGCACAGGGCGCCCGCGCAGCGTCGGCCGGGTGAGCTGCTCGACGGACGCGAAAAATGCGTCCATGTCGAGATGCAGGACCCAGCGTCCGCCCGTGTGGAACCTGCTGCCCGCCATACCTGTCGATGCTATGGCGCTAACCTGACCGGCATGGCATCCGATGAGGTCCCGATCCGTGACGCGTCGATCCGCCTCGGCCAGTTCCTCAAACTGGCGTCGCTGATCGACACCGGCGCCGATGCCAAAGCGGTGATCGCCGACGGGCTCGTCACCGTCAACGGCGACGTCGAGTTGCGGCGCGGCCGCCAGCTACACCCGGGCGACACGGTGTCGCTCGAAGGCCGTACGGCGCGGGTCGTCCACGGCTGACTCGCGTCTCGTACGCCGAGTGTGAACTTATGTGTCAAAAAGTCGGAAAATCTCGCACACAAGCTCACTTTCGGCGCGGCGCACCAGGCTGACACTCACGCCTTCGCGATCGCCACCCGCACGCCATCGCCGATCTCGGAACCATCGACGGCGTCGGCGAATTCGAAACTCGTGGCCAAGATCTCGCCGGCGATGAGGTCGCGGTGGGTGTCTGCCCATGCGGCGAACTCCGCGGGCACCGCCATCCGCACCGCGATCCGGTCGGAGACCTCCAGTCCCGTCGTCTTGCGCAGTTCCTGAAGCTCGCGGATGCGGTCCTTGGCCCAGCCTTCGGCTTCGAGTTCCTCGGTCACCGTGCCGTCGAGCACCACCAGCCCGGCCCCGTCGGGTAGCGCCGATGTCCATTCCGGGTCCGCCGCAACGAGTTTGGAGGTGTATTCGGCCGGCTGCAGCACCACAGGGCCCGCGGTCAGCGTGCCGTCGGGATTGACCGCACCCTCGCCCGCCTTGACGGCCTTGATGGCGGCCTGTACGTCCTTGCCGATCCGGGGTCCGGCGACCCTGGCGTTGACCGCGAGCTCGAACTTGCCGTAGGCATCGATGTTGTCGGTCAGGTCGACCGCCTTGACGTTCAGTTCGTCGGCGATCAGATCACCGAACGGCGCGAGCGCCTGCGGATTCTCCACGGCCACAGTCAATTTCGGCAGCGGCAGCCGCACCCGCAGCTTCTTGGCCTTGCGCAGCGATGAGCCCACCGAGCACACCTCACGCACCTGGTCCATCGCCGCGACCAGATCGGGATCCTTGGGCAGCACGTCGGCCTCCGGCCAGTCGGTCAGGTGCACCGACCGCCCGTCGGTCAGCCCGCGCCAGATCACCTCGGTGGCCAGCGGCAGCAGCGGAGCGGCGAGCCTGCTGGTCACCTCCAGCACGGTGTGCAGGGTGTCGATGGCGTCGGCGTCCTCCTCCCAGAAGCGCGAACGTGACCGGCGCACATACCAGTTCGTCAACGCTTCGGTGAACTGCCGCAACTCGTCGCACGCCCCGGAGATGTCGCAGACGTCCAGCGATGCGGTCAGATCATCGCGCAACTGCGCGAGCTTGGCCAGGATGTAGCGGTCGAGGACGTTGGTGGAATCGGTGCGCCATGTCCCTCGCTCCGGCGCGTAGAGCGCCAGGAAACTGTAGGCGTTCCACAGCGGCAGCAGCACCTGACGCACGCCCTCGCGGATACCCTGTTCGGTGACGATGAGGTTGCCGCCCCGCAGGATCGGCGAGGCCATCAGGAACCACCGCATGGCGTCGGACCCGTCGCGGTCGAACACCTCGCTGACATCGGGATAGTTGCGCAGCGACTTGCTCATCTTCTGGCCGTCGTTGCCGAGCACGATCCCATGTGCCACACAGGTTTTGAATGCGGGCTTGTCGAACAGCGCGGTGGCCAGCACGTGCATGGTGTAGAACCAGCCGCGGGTCTGCCCGATGTACTCGACGATGAAGTCGCCCGGGAAGTGAGCCTCAGCACCGCCGACGCCATCGAACCAGGCCTGGTTCTCGAACGGATAGTGCACCTGCGCATACGGCATGGATCCTGAGTCGAACCACACGTCGAAGACGTCCTCGATGCGGCGCATGGTGGACTTGCCGGTCGGGTCGTCGGGGTTGGGCCGGGTCAGCTCGTCGATGTACGGCCGGTGCAGATTCGTCGGGCGCACCCCGAAGTCGCGCTCGAGCTCGTCGAGGCTGCCGTACACGTCGATGCGCGGATACGCCGGGTCATCGGACTTCCACACCGGAATGGGGCTGCCCCAGTACCGGTTTCGCGATACCGACCAGTCACGCGCGTTGGACAGCCACTTGCCGAACTGACCGTCCTTGACGTGCTCGGGGTACCAGGTGATCTCCTTGTTGAGCTCGACCATCCGGTCGCGGAACTCGGTCACCTTGATGAACCATGACGATACGGCGCGGTAGATCAGCGGGTTACGGCACCGCCAGCAGTGCGGGTAGGAGTGCTCGTAGGTCTCGTGCCGCAGGAGGATCGCGCCGTTGGCGCCTGCCGATCCGTCACCGTTCTTCAGATCCCGGATGATCTGCGAATTGGCTTCGAACACATGCTGACCCGCGTAGTCGGGAACCGATGCGTCGAACCGGCCCTTGGAGTCCACGGGTGTGACGGCGACGATGTCGGCGGTATCGGCCGTGGCCTTGTCGTCCTCGCCGTACGCCGGCGCCATGTGCACGATGCCCGTACCGTCCTCGGTGCTGACGAAGTCGGCCGCGAGCACGCGAAAAGCGTTGGGCGAGTCCATGAAATACGGGAATGGCGGCAGGTACTGCGTGCCCAGCAGCTCCCGGCCGGGGTAGGTGCCGAGCACCTCCGGCTCATCCCCCAGCTCGCGGGCGTAGGCGGCCAGCCGGGCCTCCGCGAGCACATAACGCCGTCCTTCGGAGCCCTGCACCACCACGTAGGTGATGTCAGGGTTGACGGCGACGGCCTGGTTGGACGGCAAGGTCCACGGCGTCGTCGTCCAGATCAGCAGATGGGCGCCCTTGAGCGGGCCGTCGGTCACCGCGAACCCGACGGTGACCGCGGGATCCTGGCGGCTCTGGTAGACGTCGTCGTCCATGCGCAGCTCGTGGTTGGACAGCGGGGTCTCGTCGTTCCAGCAGTACGGCAGCACCCGGTTGCCCTCGTAGGCCAGGCCCTTGTCCCACAACTGCTTGAAGGCCCAGATCACCGACTCCATGAAGGTGGGATCCAAGGTCTTGTAGTCGTTGTCGAAGTCGACCCAGCGGGCCTGCCTGGTGACGTAGGCGCGCCATTCGTCGGTGTACTTGAGCACCGAGGCCCGGCAGGCGTCGTTGAACTTCTCGATACCCATCGCCTCGATCTGCGCCTTGTCGGCGATGCCCAGCTGCCGCTGGACCTCGAGCTCGGCGGGCAGGCCGTGGGTGTCCCAGCCGAACCTGCGCTCGACCTTGTAGCCGCGCATCGTGCGGTAGCGGGGCACGATGTCCTTGACGTAGCCGGTCAGCAGGTGGCCGTAGTGCGGCAGGCCGTTCGCGAACGGCGGCCCGTCGTAGAAGACGTACTCCGGTGCGTCGTCGCGGCGGGCGATGCTGGCCCGGAACGTGTCATCGCCGGCCCAGTAGTCCAGCACCTCAAGTTCGCGCTCCGGAAAATTCGGTGCGACGGGCTTGGGATAGGCGCTCACGTCTTCGTCTCCTGTGCCTGTGTTGCGCCCGCAGGCCCAACTGTGTTCAAGGCACGGGGACGACGTCGCGCAGGTGCGCGAGCGCCGCGGTACCACCCCGCTTGCACGCGAAAAACGCGCGCCGCTCAACTATCGGGCGATGACGGGCCCACCCGCCCGGTTCTACTGAGCTGCGTCGCAGCCGTTCTTCCGGAGGCTCCCCGGTGATGGCCGGATCGACGCCGTTTTGATCAGTCTAATGAGCGGTGCAAATCGCGCAGGCGGCAACTAGCCGGAGGTCACCTCGATGAGTGCGAACGGGAACTGCTCGGTCAGTTCCGCGACCGTAGCCGGATCGAAAGCACGCGTGTCATACGTCCATTCGAGTTGCACCCCGGTCCCGGAATCAGGGTGCACGTGTAGCGAGAGCAAATATCCGGTGCGTGTCGTGGACCCTCGGTCTGCCTCGTCGTAACTGAACTGGACGTCGGCGCACGAGCGCTCGTGGGACGGGGCCGCACGGCTGACCGTCGTCAGCAGGTCGTACCCGGACAGGCTCCGGTGCGCACTGCAGGCCACCGAGGCCCGGTGCACCGTCGCACCGTCGACGTCGACGTCGAGCACGCCCTCACCGATGGTGCGGGCTACAGTGCGCCCCAGTGCGGCCAGCAGCATCGCCTCGGCACTGCTGCCCATGGCCGCGCTGGCGCCGGCCAGTTCTGCGCCGAGTACATAGTCGAGCGCACTTGTCATCGTCGCCAAATCGGATTCCCGCGACGGCGTCGCGGTGGGGTAATCGGAAAACCAGCTCGTGGTACCGGGGTGCAGCAGCGGAGCGACCATGAGGATCACGTTAGCCACACTGTCCCAATTTTGGGAGAGTAGTGCCAAAAGTCTGACATGCGTGTCAATAAAGAAATAGCTGTGAGCAAACCGATTCAGTCTGCCCAAACTCGATGATCGGGTCTATGGTGTGGTGATGCCCCGCACCGATGAGAACGGCAGGCAACTCAAGGCACTGCTGGACTACCTGCTCGACGGCGAGATAGACGCGAAGGCCATCTACACCGCGCTCGGCACGTCCAGCAGCACCTACTATCGGCGCATCAAAGAGTCCGACTACCCCAATGCCGAGGAGCTCAGGCAGGTCGCGGACCGTTTTGGACTCAGTTATCCCGACCTCCAGATCAGGTTCGGACTGATGAGTCGCCAGGAAGTCTGGCACTACATGGAGTCGGCGCCGGTGACCGTCGCGCCGTCGGACACCAGGACGCGCACGGCGCGTCCGGCAAAGTTGTCCGAATTAGCGCCTCGCGCCGACGCACCGCCGCTTTAGCAATACAATCAGCTATCCGTTGAATCTCGTCGAAACGACTGTCCGATGTCAGTAGCCGTGCTCATAACGATCACCCTCGGGTGCATTGCCTGGAGCTTGTGGATCCGGCGCGTCACGTGGTCGTGCCGGTGGGAGGTCGCGGCCACCCTCAACATCGCCCTTCAGGGCTTGGCGGTGCTGCTGATGTCGCCGCTCGCCTCGGAAACCCTCGGCCACGTGCTCCATGAGCTGACCGGGAAGTGGAACGTCGAGGATTACATCGGCCACGACTGCTACATCGTGGCCGCGTCGGCCATCGTCTACAACACCCTCGGCCGGTTGCAGGACGACGATGCGATGCAGCGGTCGTTCAAGCAGTACGTCGAGCGGCCCGCGACCCTGTGCATCCCGCTGCTGCTCGCGACGTTCTCGCTGGGCAACGGCGCCAAGGTCTATCGCGCCGACTTCTTCACGGTGCCCACCGACTTCTGGCTCAGCGCGTACTGGATTCTGCTGTGCGGCACGCTGACCTACCTGTTGCTCTACGGCGCCCGGGCCATGATGGTGCTGCGCAGGGACCCGCGGTCCCGGCGGATCGCGAACATCTACCTCATCGCCTCCGTCAGCGGCATCCTGGCCTGCGCGGTGCGGATCACCACCGCGTGCTTCCCCGTGCTGCAGCCATGGGAGAACGGCAAATTCGTCTGGCTGTTCGCCTGCATGTGCGGTGCGGTGTTCGCGCTGGCCTCGGCACATTCGTGGCGCATCAAGACGCGCTGGCTCTCGATGCACGGTCAGCGCTGAGCGGCTCAGCGTCCGCCTGCCGCGTCGGCCAACTCCCGTTCATCGTCGGCCGCTGACTCTGCGTCGTCGTTCTCGTGCCCGACCGCGTGACCGTGGGCATGCCTGCCTTTCGACGGCCACCAGTTGAATTTCCCGATCAGCACCGCCGCGGCGGGCACCGTGATGGTCCGGACCAGGAATGTGTCGAGCAGCAGACCGACGCCGATGATGAACCCGATCTGCACGATGCTCGCGATGTGGCTGACCGTCAGCGCGAGCATCGACGCGGCGAAGATGAGACCGGCGGAGGTGATCACGCCCCCCGTCGCGCCCACCGTGCGGATGACGCCGGAGGGGATCCCCAGTTTGGACTCGTCGCGTATTCGGGAGATGAGCAGCAGGTTGTAATCGGCGCCTACCGCCACGAGAACCAGGAAGGCCATTCCAGGAACTGTCCATGACAGTTCCTGGCCCAGGATGAACTGGAAGAACACGACGCCGATGCCCAGCGCCGAAAGATAGGACAGCACAACCGAAATCACGAGGTACAGCGGTGCCACGATCGCGCGCAGCAGGGCGACCAGGATCAGGAACACCACGATCAGCGTGACGCACACGATGTAGCGGATGTCAGCGTTGTAGTAGCCGCGGACGTCGCGGTTGACGGCCGAGAACCCGACCATCGAGATCTTCGCATCGGACAACGTCGTATTCGGTTTGGCACTCTCGGCTGCTGCCAGGATCTGTTCGATCTGGTCCATCGCCGAGCTGCCGAACGGGTTGAGGGCCGTCTGAACCAGATAGCGCACGGTGTGGCCGTCGTCGGAGACGAACAGCTTGGCGGCCTTCTCGAATTCGGCCTGCGTCAGGATCTCCGGCGGGATGTAGAACCCCGACATCGGCGGGCTGGCTGCATCGCGCTTCATGCCGAGCAGGAAGGCCGAGCCCTGGTCCAAGCCGGTACCCATGCCTTTCGTCTGATCGACCAGCAGTTGGACCCCGTCGGCGAGCTGGCGGCTGGAATCCGCCAGGAGGTTGGCGCCGTCGATCGCGGACGAGATCTTCTGCTGCAGGCCGCTGGGATCGCTCATCCCCAATTGCTGCAGGGCATTGGTCACCTTGGTCACCGTCGTCCCCAATCCGCGGATGGAGTCGTCGAGGGTGTCGCTGCCGTCGGTGGCCTCCAGCTGCTTGCCCAGATCGGTGAGGGTGTTGACGCTGCTGTCGTCGTAGGCGGCGACGACGCGTTGCAGATCGGCGCGCGAGGACACACACGCCGGGTCGATGTTGCATGCCGGGCTGGCGTTCAGAGCCGTGACCGCAGGCATCGCCCAGTTGTAGAGGTCTTTGACTTGCGCGACATTCTTATTCAGCGCTCCACCCAGCGAACGCATATTGGCCACGAGTGTGGCCTTCTTGTCGATGTCGGCGAGCGTCTTGGACCCACCGAACTGGGTCTGCAGGTCGGTGAGTGCACCCACGAGTCCGCGAACCGAGCCGACCGCGGTGAGCACCTGCGTGCGGATCTCCCCCAGCCCGTCGGCCAGTTGATGCGCACCACCGGCCAGTTTGTCGAGGTTGGCGTTGTTGCTCTCGATGAGGTCGGAGGCGTCGCGTAGCTTGGCCCCGACCTCGCCGGCCTGATAGGTGGCCTTGGCTTGTTCGAGGACTTCACCGGTGGGCCTGGTGATGCCGCGGACCTTGTCGATGTCGGGGACCTGGCTGACGCGCTGGGCCATCTGTTCCAGATCGGCAAGAGCTTTCGGGCTGCGCAGATCCTGCGGTGACTCGATCAGGAGGAACTGCTGCAACGTGCTGCTGACCGGGAAGTGCTTGTCCATGGCCTCGTAGCCGCGGTTGCTCGACGAGTCGGCGGGCAGCAGCTTGCGGTCGTCGTAATTGAACTTGACCATCGCCGCGCAGCCGGCCAACGCCACGAGGATGACGAGGCTCGACACCAGGTGCAGCACCGGCCGCCGCACCACATGCACGCCGGAGCGTCGCCAGAATCTGCCCGTCACATCCTTGCGGGGCTTCACCCAACCCCGCCGCCCGGCCAGCACCATCAGCGCCGGAAGCATGGTGATCGACGCCAGGAAGCCGAACGCGATGGTGACGGCCAGCGCGGGCCCGACCGTCGCGAAGGCACCCAGGTGCGCGAAGCTCAGGCCCAGGAACGTGACCGCGACCGTTGCTGCCGAGCCTGCGATCACCTCACCGATCGACTTGAGGGCGGTCGCGACGGCGATGTCCGAGCTGACGCCGTCGCGCAGACACTCCTGGTAGCGACTGAAGAGGAAGACCGCGTAGTCGGTCCCGGCGCCCATCAGCATCGCCGTCATCAAGACGATGGTCTGGGGGCCGAGCCCCAGACCCACCTCGCCCAGGGCCGCCACCACTTGTTGGGCCACCACCATCGAGACGCCGATGGTGAGCAGCGGCATCAGCATCGCGACCAGATTGCGGTAGACCACGATGAGGATGGTCAGCACCAGCACCACGGTCGAGATCTCGATGAGGTGCTGATCGCGCGCCCCGACCTTGTCGATGTCGTCGAACGTGGCAGCCGCACCCACGACGTTGACCGTCAGCGCTGAGTCGCGCGTCGAGTCGTGCACGGTGTCGATGGCGCTGCGGTAGGCCGCCTGACCGGGCCCGGTGCCCATCGTTCCGGACAGGCTGATGGGCAGCGTCCACGCCTTCTTGTCCTCGCTGGTCATCACCTGACGCAGCTCGGGGATGTCGATGAAGTTCTGCGTCGAGGTCACGCTCGAGTTGCCCTTGAGCTTGTCGACCAGATCCCGGTAGGTGTCCTCGTCGGCCGGTGACAGGCCGTTCTCGTCGGTCAGGACGACGACGGCGAAGTTGCCCGCGGCAGCTTCGTGAAAGGCGTTCTGCATGTGTTGGCTGGCCACCAGGACCGGCGAGTCGGCCGGCAGCAGATCCGGTGGGTTCTTCTGGGCAACCACGGCCAGGGGCGGCACCGCCAGCAGCAGTGTCACGGCGAGGGCCACCCAGGCCACGATGATCAGCACGGGCCGCCGGACGACCAGCCGACCGAGGACAGCGAAGAACCCGTCGGCGAATACGCCGCGGGTTCTCAGGCCGCTCAGGAAAGCCAACAAGTTCTGCTACGCGATCCTCTCGTCGAGGCGGTCGAACTGGTCGTTGCGGTACTGCTCGACACACGACGCGCGCCGGATCTTGCCACTGGTGGTGATCGGGATGGCACCCCTCGGCACCAGCACGAGGTCCGCGGCACTGAGCCCGTACGCCTGCGAAATGGCCGAGGCCACATCGCGTTTGATGTTCAGCAGGTTCTCCGCTGCCGCTTCTTCGGTGTCGCCGCGCTTCTTGACCTCGATGATGGCGACGAGCTGTTCGGTGCGGTCCTCTTCGACCGCGATCGCCGCCACCCGTCCGCCGGTGATCTCACCGATCGTGGCCTCGATGTCGTCGGGGTAATGGTTGCGGCCCCGCACGATCAGCAGATCCTTGATGCGCCCGATGATGAACAGTTCGCCGTCGGAGATAAAGCCGAGATCCCCCGTGCGCAGCCACGGTCCTTCCGGCGTGCCCGCCGACGGATCGGCCAGGGTGGCCCGGAACGTGTGCTCGGTCTGCTCGGGCTTCTCCCAGTAGCCGATGCAGTTGTTCTCGCCGTGCGACCAGATCTCACCGATGGCCCCGGCCTGGACCTCAAGGCGCGTATCGGGATCGACGATGCGGACCACCGGCGATTCCGGAGTGCCGTACCCGACCAGCTGCGTGCCGGGTCCGGTACCGGTGCGCTCGGCGTGGCCGACCGAGAGCTTCTCGGGTTCGAAGGTGACGACGCTGGGCGGCCCCGGCTCGCCGGTCGCGACGTAGAGCGTCGCCTCGGCCAGACCGTAGGACGGCCGCAGCACCTCTTCGCGGAAACCGAATTTCGCGAACCGCTGCGCGAAGCGCCGCAGGGTGGCCTCGTGAACGCGTTCGCTACCGCTCATCACCGCGAGCACGTCACCCATGTCCAGACCGGCCATGTCCTCGTCGGCGGTGCGGGCTGCGGCGAGCTCGAAGGCGAAGTTGGGGCCGGCCGTCAGCGCACGGGGATAACGCGCCATCAGCTGAGGCCAGCGGGCGGGCTTGGCCAGGAACTGCAGCGGTGTGGTGAACACCGTGTGCCAGCCGCCGAGGATGGGGGCGACCACCCCGAGCATCAGCCCCATATCGTGATAGAAGGGCAGCCAGGAGACCACGGTGGTACCGGGCGGCGGGACCTTGCCGAAGTGCGGGAAGAAGTCGCACATCATCTGTTCGAAGTTGGCGGTCAGATTGCGGTTGGTGACCATCACCCCGGCAGGCGTGCGGGTCGATCCCGACGTGTACTGCAGGTAGGCGGTCGCCGGGCGGGCTTCGCGGTCGCTGATCGCCTTCACCCGGGCGTCAAGATCGAGCGTGTCGACCACGATGACCGCGGGTTCAGCGCAATCTCCTTGCCGCACCGCATATTCGGCGACCTCGGCGGTGGACGGCGAAGTGGTCAGGATCACTGACGGACGGCAATCGGCGAGCACCGCCGATACCCGCTCGTCGTGTACGCCGCCCATCGGGACCGACAACGGGACGGCGATGAAGCCGGCCTGCAGCGCGGCCAGGAACGAGATGACGTATTCGAGGCCCTGCGGAGCCAGGATCACCGCACGGTCCCCGACCGAGCCGTTCTGGCGCAGAACGTGCGCCAGTCCCCGAACCTTGCGGTAGAGCTGCGCCCAGGTCAGCGGGACGGGCACGCCCTCGGAATCGTGGTCGTAATCCAGATACGTGTAGGCAACGTCGTCGGGCTGCAGGCTGGCGCGTTCCCGCAGCACACCAATCAGCGTCGTATCGGTCATCGAATTCAGCCTTTCTCAGCTGTTCCAGTCGATTTCGGCGGTGAGATCGAACTCGGCAAGGGTCTTCGCCGCCAGTTCGGCCAGTCGGGCCTTCGAATTATGTTCTCCCACTTGGTATCCCGTGATCCCGATGGAGACTTTGCCTGCCACGCGGGCGGACACCAGCACCAGCTGCCCGTCGGCGTCCGCCAACTCCTGGCGGGTGATGCCCTGGTCGACACCGCGGAACACGATGTACTCGGCCTCGGTGCCGTCCACCCGGGTCACCTCGGCCGGGAGGTCGCCGAGATTGGAGCACGACACCGGCAGATCACCGGATGCGAGGAAGCCGTCGGCCACCCGTTTCAGCAACCGCTTGGGCACCAGCGGGGTCAGCGGCAGGAGCTTGAGAGTTTCGTCAGGCGTGTCGCGCATGGTCGTGAACGCCTGCCGGATGACGCCGCGGGCGCGAGCCTGGTCGGTGGTGACCGTCAGGGGGTCGATTCGCGCTGTGGCCAGCGACATCGCGTTGGCCCGGGTATCGCCTTCGGTGCGATCGTTGACGGCGATCAGCAGCGTGACGTTGCCGTCGGCGCCGCAGCGTCCCATCCGCTCTCCGAGCCTCGCCGCGAAACCGGCGAGCATCGAATAGCTGTTGCCGCCAACGGCTTGCGCTCGGGCGTTCCAGTCGTCCAGGTCGACGAACACCGAGATCATCGGCGGCACAATCGGTTTGTCGCCGTCGGGCACCGCCGCTTTGGCGGCCGCCGGCGCGGCTTCGCGGTGATTTTGTCCACGCAGCTGCTTGACCGCGTCGGCAATGGTGCGCGCGACCTCCGGCATGCTCGACGCGGTCTCCCTGATGTCGCGCGCTATCGCCCGCCACCGGGAGCGGGAGTTCGGTGGCAGGTAGCCGAGATCCGGCCGCCGGCCCGCGATCGCGTCGGCGATCACCATCACTCCCCCGACGCCGTCGCCGAGGCAGTGCGAGGCCACCACCGTGACCGCAGTCGAGCCGTCGGTCACCGGCAGCACACCGAGGTGCCAGCCAGGTCCGTTCTCGGGGTCGATCGGCAGCTGGGCCCGCTCGTCGAGCCAGTCGCCGATCTGTGCCCGCGGGCGCGGCTCGGCAACATCGAGCGGAGCCTGGGGCCCCAGCGCGGAGACCCACCGGTACCGGCCGAAGGGCAAGGGGGAACGCTCGATTCGGCGGCCGAAGAGTCCGCCGCCGAAGTTCGCATGGAACCGGCGCAATCCGTCGAAGTCGATCGGATGGTCGTACACCCACGTGCACTGCATGACCTGGACCCGGCCGGTGGCGCGCATGGTGCGCACGGCGGCCTCGTCCCACAGTGCCAGGCGATGCTCCCGCAGAGCATCATCCGGTAACGTCGACACCCTTGTCGGGGAATGAGATTGAGTCATCAGGACCTACTCGATCTTGCCGGTGAGTTCGAACGCCGCCAGGGTTTTGCCGACCAGGCTGTGCAGCCACGGCGTGGAGTTCTCCGCGCCCGGTTGGTAACCGACGATGCTGAGCGAGATGGTGCCGCCCACCCCGCAGGCCACCACCGTGAGCAGGCCACAGCGCTGCTCGATCGCCTGGCGGGTGGCGTACCGGTCCACACCGCGGAAGTACACGTAGTCGGCCTCGGTGCCGTCGGCCATCGCCAGCGCGGACGGGACATCGCCCATATTGGAGCAGGACACGGGCAGGTCGGCCGCGAACCCGAACACGACATCGGCCATCTTGCGCACCACCCGCTTCGGGATGAACGGGGTCAGCGGCAGCAGCACAAGCGTTTCGTCCGGTGTGTCGCGGGCGGTGTTGATCGCCTGCTTGATGGCGGCGCGGGCCCCGGTGAGATCGGCAGTCACCCCGGTCGGATCGACCGCGACATTGACGAGTCGGACCGCGTTGGCGCGCGTGTCCCGGTCGAGGGTGCGATCGTTCTGCGGGATGTTGAGCGTCACCAGACCGTCGTCGGCACGCACCCGCCCCATCGACTCCGCGAGCTTCGCCGCGAACCCCGCGACCAGCGAATAACTGTTGCCACCAAGCATTTTCGCGCGGAGATTCCAATCCTCGCGATTGACGTAGGCCGTGACAGCAGGCATGTACACCCGGTCGTCCGAACCCGTGAGCACGCGGGGGCGCGCCGCGCCGGACCGGGCGATATCGTCGCGCCTGCGCCGGGCGAGCGAAACTGCTGCCCGCACCGTGCGGACCACCTCGGGCACGCCGCGCAGCGTGCCGCGCAGGTCCGCCCCGATAGCCCGCCGCCGGCTGCGAGAGCCGGGCAGCGGATGACCGAAGTCGGTCTTGTTGCCGTACACCGCGTCCAAGATCGTGAGGATTCCGCCGCCGCCATCACCCAGGCAATGCGATCCCACCAGGCTGATCGCGGTCGCGCCGTCAGTCATGGGCAGCACACCCATGTGCCACCCGGGACCGTGCTCGGGGTCCAGCGGCAGCGCCGCCCGCTCGTCCACCCAGCGGCCCAGTTCCGCGCGGTCACGCGGTTCGGCGATGTCCAACCGCGCCTGGGGACCCGGCATGCAGACCCAGCGGTGCCTGCCGAAAGGCAAAGGCGAGCGCTCAATCCGCCTGCCGAACAGCCCATAACCCATACCCGCGTGGAACCGCCGGAGGCCGTCGTAGTCGACCGGTCGTTCGTAGATCCACACGCACTGCATGACGGCTTCCTGGCCGGTGGCGCGCAAGCCCAGAAACATCGCCTGGTCGGTGAATTCGAGCCGGTCGTCTGCCATGCTCACGCTGTTTTCAGGTCGAGGTCGTCGACGTCGGCGAACGGTCGTACCGTGTCGTGGCCCTCGATCACCCGCAGGTACGCCGCCTTCATCGCGTCGAGGTAGCGCAGCACCGATTCCCGGGCGATCGGGTTGCTCGGGAACGCCGCGGTCACCGTGGTCCGGTCTTCGACCCGGTTGACCCACATGCCGACCTGGTACGCCGAGCGGGAGTCGCTGTAGATGGTGCCGCCCAGGCGCTGCCACTCGCCGATCACGCCGGGCGAGAGCAGACCGGCATCCAGATACGACAGCATGGGGACGCCGGGATCGGGAGGCCGGATGCCGCTCTGCGGGTCGGCCAATTCGAGCACCCGCTCGAACGGGACGTGCGCCAGATCCATGCCGCCGTCGAACGACAGCTGCGCGGCACGGGCCGTCGCCGCGAACGACGCCGTCGACACCGGCACCGTGATGGGCACCAGCCCGGTGAACCAGCCCGTCGTCATGAACTCGGTTTCGGTGCGGCGAGTGGTCGTCGGCGTGATGACGCTGTAGGTCTCGGCACCGGTCAACGCGTACTGCGCCAGTGCCCCGCAGGCGAAGACCCCACCGCTGAACCGCGCGCCTGCCGCCATGCAGGCCGACTCGAACCGGTCCCCCTGCTCCTTGTCGAGCAACTCCACGGTGACGACGTCCCCGGTGTACGGCACCGACGGATCTCCCAGGGGCAACGGAAAGCGCGGCAGCGTCCCGTCATTGGCCTCCAGGAAGCTCATCCAGTCGCGGATCTCCGGGGAATCCCCGTCGAGGCCTGCGGTGAATTCCCGTTGCTGCACGCAGTACCGGTCATAGCTGCCGGCCTCCGGCAGCTGCAGCGGCGCCGCCCCATGGACCAGCGCGTGGTACATCATGTGGATCTCGACGAACGCCAAACCCATGAACATGGCATCGGTGTGGACGTGGTCGACGCTGATGTACATCGTGAAATGCCCAGGGCGCTGGATGATTCCGAAGTGAAAGCAGTCCCATTGCCACGGATCGGGGGTGGCGAGGATGTGGTCGCGCCACTGGCTCGCCGACATCTCACCGTGCTGGGTGGGCACGAACTTGATGTCGCGCGGGTTGGCCACCGTGTGCCGGAGGATGCGATGGTCGTCGGTGTACTCGAACCAGCTGTGGAACGTGTCATGCCTGCGCAGGTACGCGTTGATGACATGCGTCATCGCGCGGATGTCGCAGCGGCCGGGTATGTCCCACGCCGGGATGTTGAGCCGGGCCATGTCGGTACCGTGCGCCCGGTGCTTGCGGTATGCGAGCAGGTGTTGTTCCTGCTGGTAGCTCACGGGCACGTCGCTGACCGGCGCCTCGCGCACCTTGGCCACCGAGGCGCGCGACGGGTGCCACGACACCAGCTCGCCGGGTTCACCGGCCCAGTCGTGGATCGGCTTCATCGCAACCACTGGACATCTCCTGCCTCGACGACAGCGCTGGACGGTGTGCGGGCCCCTGCGGCATCCGCCATCACGACGGAACCGCTACGGGCGACTCGGGGGCCAAGGCGTCGCACAGACGCTCGGCGAGCACCCGGACGGTGCTGATATCCGTTGCCCCGATGCGGATTCCGGTTTCCGCCTCGATCCGGGTGCGCACCTCGAGCGTGCCCAGCGAGTCGAGGCCGTACTCGGCCAGCGGCCGATCCGGATCGACCGCCCGGCGCAGGATCAGACCGATCTGCTCGGCGATCATCCGGCGCATCCGGGCCTGCCATTCCTCCTGGGGCAGCGCGTGCAACTCGGTGAGGAAGGCGCTGCCGCCGGCCCGGCTGCCACCCGCGGAGCGGAACGCCTCGGCGAACCGGCTGTTCTGTGCGAACGCGGCAAGCCATGGGGTCCCCACCACCGGCGCGTAGCCGCTGTAGGCGCGGTCGTGGCGCAGCAGCGTCGTGAACGCGTGAGCACCCTCGTTGGGCGAGATCGCGGTTCCCGAGTTCTCGGCCAGGCCTGTGCCGCGACCGATCTCCGACCACGGTCCCCACGCGATCGCGAGTGCGGGCAAGCCCTGGCTGCGTCGCCAGTGCGTGAAGGCGTCGAGCCAGCTGTTGGCCGCGGCGTAGGCGCCCTGCCCGGGCGAGCCGACCAGTGCCGCCGCCGACGAGAACGAGCAGAACCAGTCCAGCGACTGTTTGCGGGTGGCCTGATGCAGGTTCCAGGCTCCGTAAACCTTGGGCGCCCAGTCTCTTTCGACGAGTTCGTCGGTGATGTTGGCGAGCACCGCGTCTTCGACGACCGCGGCACCGTGCAGCACCCCGCGCAACGGCAGGCCGGTGGCGCAGGCCGCCTCGACCAGGCGAACGGCGACGGCGGGTTCGGCGATGTCCCCGAGTTCGAGGGCAACCTCGGTGCCGCCCCGGCGGATCCGGTCGACCACGGCCTGCGCTTCGGGTGTCGGTGCGGACCGGCCGTTGAGCACGATCCGGCCGCAGCCGGCGCTCGCGAGGGTCTCGGCGAGGAACAACCCGAGTCCGCCCAGACCGCCCGTGATCACGTAGGCACCGTCACGCTGGAACACCGGCACTTCCTCCGGCGGCACCACGGCCGAGATCTGGCCTCCGTGCGGGATGTCGAGCACCAGCTTGCCGGTGTGCTCGGCCGCGCCCATGACGCGGATGGCGGTGGCGCCATCCTGCAGCGGGTAGTGCGTGGTGTGTGGCAACGGCAGTGTGCCGTCGGCGATCCGGTGGTAGCAGACCTCCAGCAGCCGGCGCACGGTATCGGGCTCGGTCAGCGCCAACAGGGCCAGGTCGACGGCGTAGAACGACAGGTTGCGGCGGAACGGGAACAGCCCCATCCGGGTGTCGCCATAGATGTCGCGCTTGCCGATTTCGACGAACCGGCCGCCGAAGGACAGCAGTTCCAGGCCGGCCCGCTGGGCCGCGCCGGTGAGCGAGTTGAGCACGATGTCCACGCCGTAGCCATCGGTATCCCGGCGGATCTGCTCGGCGAAGTCGATGCTCCGCGAATCGTAGACATGTTCGATACCCATGTCGCGCAGCAGGTTACGACGAGACTCACTGCCCGCGGTGGCGTAGATCTCGGCGCCTGCGGCGCGGGCCATGGCGATGGCGGCGAGCCCGACCCCGCCGGTCGCGGAGTGGATGAGCACCTTGTCCCCGGCTGACATCCTCGCCAGGTCGTGCAGGCCGTACCACGCGGTCGCGTGCGCGCTGGGCACGGCGGCCGCCCGGTTCATCGGCACGCTCGGCGGAAGCGTCACAGCGAGATTGGCATCGCACGTGACGAACGTGGACCACGCACCGTCTGCCGAGATGCCGCCGACGCGGTCGCCGACCCGATGGTTGACGACACCCGCGCCCACCGCGGTGACCACGCCGGAGAAGTCGGCACCGAGCTTCGGCAGGCGACCCTCGAAGCTGGGATACCGGCCGAATGCCACGAGCACGTCGGCGAAGTTCAGATTGGACGCGGTGACCGACACCTCGATCTGCCCCGGGCCCGGCGCCATCCGCTCGAACGCGGCGAGTTCCAGCGACTGGATGTCACCCGGTGTGCGAATCTGCAACCGCATGCCTTCCCGCGCGGGGTTCACCACGGTCGTGCGGCGTTCCTCGGGTCGCAGCGGACCCGGAACCAGCCGTGCCACATACCAATTGCCGCCTCGCCAGGCGGTCTCGTCCTCGTCGGATCCCGACACCAGTTGCGCCACCACCCGGGCGGCGTCGGTGTAGTCGTCGACGTCGATCTGGCTGGCCTTCAACCGCGGATGCTCCATGCCGATCACCCGGATCAGGCCACGCAGGCCCGCCTCTTCCAGGTTGACCCTGTCCTCGGCCAGCACAGTCTGCGCGTTGCGGGTCAGCACGTGCAGACGCGGCGGCTCCCCGTGCACCTCGGGCAGCTCACGCGCGATGTGCACGAGGTGGCGCACGGTGTCGCCGCCACGGATGCCGGACTGTTCGTCGGTGGCGCCGCTGCGTGGCGCCGTCACCACGAGCACGTCGCTGAAGGGTCGGGCCGCGAGGTGTTCGCGCAGCCGTTCGGCGCGGGCCTCGTGATCGGAGTGCTGCGGCCACGCCATGGTGGTGACGTCGACGTCGTGCGTCTTGAGCGCATCGGCCAGCTTGGTCGCCATCAGGTCGGCGGCGTCGGACGTGCTGATCAGCAGCCACCGTCCCGGATCGCTGAAATCCTCGTCGGGCAGCTCTTGGACACGCCATTCGACGGCCAGCAGGCGTTCGTTGAGGGTGCGCTCCCGCAGCCCAGTCGCCGATAGGCCTGTGCCGAGTTGCAGTCCGGCGACCGCCAGCAGCACCGCCCCCTGCTCGTCGAGCAGATCGATGTCGACCGTGACGCCCGTCGGGGTGGTCTCGGTGATCCGGGCGAGGCAATAGCGCACGTTACGGGTCGACCCGTGGGCCTGCAGGCGACGCACGCCGAGCGGCAGCATCAATGTGCCGGTGCGGTCGTCGCGCAGGTGTGGATGTGCTCCCACGGCTTGGAAGCACGCGTCCAACAGCGCGGGGTGGATGCCGTACACGCCCTGCTGCGACCGGATCGAACCCGGCAGCGTCACTTCGGCGAGCACCGTATCACCTTGCGGCGCACCGATATACGCTGCGACAAGACCGGAGAAGGCTGGGCCGTACTGGATGCCCCGCTCGCTGTAGCCCGCCCGCATCTCGGAGCCATCGACCCGCTGCGAGTGGGTGGCGAACAGCGCGTCGACGTCGTAGGACGGCGCACTCGCCGCGCTGTCGGCCAGACGCAGCCGGGCGCCGCAGCGCCGGACGAGCTCGCCCTGCTGCAGGGTGTCCACCACGAAGTCGGCGTTTCCGGCTGCGCTCACGGTGGCGGCCGCCGATACCGGTGTCTGCTCCTCGAGCAGCAGCATCTGGTCGAACGTGATGTCGTGTACCTCGGCGTCGTCGCCGAGCACGGCGCGCCCGGCTGCCAGCGCCATCTCGCAGTAGGCGGCACCGGGAAGCGCCGCGACATTGTGCACCTGGTGATCACCCAGCCACGGTTGCGTCGCGGTGCCGACATCGGCCTGCCACACGTGGCGTTCGGGCTCTTCGGCAAGTCGCACGTGGGCGCCGAGCAGCGGATGCACTGCCAGTACCGCTCCGCCGGGTGCGAGCTCATTGGGGTCGCGGGTGAGGATGAGGTGCCGCCGCGTCCAGGTGGGCAAAGGAGCGTCGACCAGCCGGCCCTGCGGATGCAGCACCGAGAAGTCGACGCGGGCACCGGCGGCATGGACGTCGGCGACCACCGGCAACAGGCCGTGGGGCAGTTCCTGGTCACGGCGCAGAGCGGCCAGGGCCACGTGGCGGATGTCGAGCGCACGGGCGGTCTGGTCCACGGCGTGGGTCAGCAGCGGATGCGGCGCGAGTTCGGTGAACACCCGGAAGCCGTCCTCGAGGGCGGCCTGCACCGCCGCGGCGAACCGGACGGTGTGCCGCAGGTTGTCCACCCAGTAGTCGGCGTCCCAGTCGGCCAGGTCCCTCGGGTCGTACAGGGTGGCCGAGTAGTACGGGATGGCCGGTTCGGCGGGATCGAGATCGGCGAGCTCGTCGGCGAGTTGGTCGAGGATCGGGTCTACCTGCGGCGTATGGGACGCGACGTCGACGGCCACCTCGCGGGCCATGATGTCGCGGCTCTCCCATTCGGCGACGAGCGCCCGGATCGACTCTTTGTCGCCACCAACGACGGTCGACTTGGGTGATGCCACCACGGCCAGGACCACGTCGCTGACACCGCGCGCGGCCAGTTCCGAGAGCACCTGCTGGGCCGGCAGCTCGACCGATGCCATCGCGCCGGCACCGGCGATCGTCGCCATCAATCGGGAGCGCCGGCAGATGACTTTCACACCGTCGTCGAGCGACAGCACCCCGGACACCACGGCGGCGGCGACCTCGCCCATCGAGTGCCCGACGACGGCTCCCGGCTGCACGCCGCGAGCCCGCAGCGTCGCGGCCAGAGCGATCTGGACCGTGAACACCGTGGGCTGCACGCGGTCGATGCCGGTCACCACGTCGGCTGCCGTCATGGCCTCGGTCACGGAGAACCCGGACTCCCGGGCGATGAGGGGTTCGAGCTCGGCGACGGCGGCGGCGAACGCCGGCTCGGATGCCAGAAGTCCGGCGCCCATCCCGGCCCACTGCGAGCCCTGGCCCGAGAACACCCAGACCGGTCCGCGATCACCCTGCGCGACCGCAGCCTCGTAGGGAATCTCGCCGTCGGCGATCTCGCGAAGCCCGGCGATGAGACCGGACCGGTCCTCGGCGAGCACCGCGGTACGCACCGGCCGGTGTGCCCGGCGGCGCGCCAGGGTGTAGGCCAGGTCGGCCATGTCGACGTCAGGCCGGTCGATCAGCCACTCGGCCAGCCGTCCTGCGGTGCGTCGCAGCTCATCGGCAGAGGTCGCCGACAGCGCGAACACCGCAGAACCTGTCGTGTCCCGCGACGCCGCGCCTGCGGTGGCAGGGCCGGTCGGGGCCTGTTCCAGCACGGCGTGCACGTTGGTCCCGGACAACCCGTAGGACGACACCGCCGCACGACGGGGGTGCGCGTCGGAGATCGGCCAGTCGGCCGCCTCCTGCGGCACGAACAGACCCGTCTCGATGCGGGCCATCTCGGCCGGCAGTTCGGTGAAATGCAGGTTGGGCGGAACGGTGCCGTGCTGCAACGCCAGGACCGCCTTGATCAGCCCGACCGCGCCCGAAGCCGACTGGCTGTGGCCGAAGTTGGTTTTCGCGGACCCCAGTGCGCACGCCGCTGACGTGCCGTAAACCGTTGCCAGGCTTGCATATTCAATGGGATCGCCGACCGGGGTGCCGGTGCCGTGGGCCTCGATGAGCCCGACGGTCGCCGGGTCGATACCCGCCACGGTCAACGCCGAACGGTAGACCGCCACCTGCGCGTCGCGCGACGGCGTGGCGATGTTGACCGTGTGACCGTCCTGATTGGCAGCAGTGCCGCGGACGACGGCCAGGATGCGGTCGCCGTCGCGTTCGGCGTCGGCCAGCCTCTTGAGCAGCAGCACCGCGGACGCCTCGCCGGAGACGAATCCGTCGGCCGCGACGTCGAAGGCATGGCAGCGGCCCGTCGGCGACAACATGCCCTGCGCCGAACCCGAAGCGAGCTTTCGCGGCTCGAGCACGATGCACACGCCACCCGCCAGCGCCAGGTCACTCTCGCCGTCGTGCAGGCTGCGGCATGCGTTGTGCACCGCGAGCAGGCCCGACGAGCAGGCCGAGTCGACCGAATAAGCCGGGCCGTGCGCGCCGAGATGGTAGGCGATGCGGCCGGAGGCGAGGCTGAAGTTGTTGCCGGTGAAGCCGTATGGCCCCTCGATGGAGTGGGCGTCGGCCGCGAGCAGCTGGTAGTCGCCGTGGGTCAGGCCCATGAACACACCGGTCAGCGATCCGGCGAGGGTGGCGGGGTCGATACCGGCGTGCTCGACGGCTTCCCACGCGGTTTCCAGCAGGAGCCGGTGCTGCGGATCGATGGCCGTGGCCTCACGGTCGCTGATGCCGAAGAAGTCGGCGTCGAAACCGGCGACGTCGTCGAGAAATGCGCCCCACTTCGACACCGATCGCCCGGGCACACCGGGTTCGGGGTCGTAGTACTCCTCGGCGTCCCAACGATCCGTGGGTACGGTGGTGACAAGGTCGTCGCCGCGTAGCAGGGCCTGCCACATCTGTTCTGGGGAATCGATACCGCCAGGCAGGCGGCAGGCCATTCCGATGACCGCTACCGCAGTGACTGGTGCCTCAACCACCAACTTCAACCTCTTTCAAGACGTCTATGCAGACAAATCGGGCCGGGCGCCAGTGCTGCGACACCGAAGGGCGAAGACGCCTCGCGCTCCTGCCCGGACCTCGCCGCCCGGCGTCCGACCGACGGAATCGTCGGACGAACACTTCCGATCGAGGCGAACCCGGGCAACTGGGCTACCAGTTGCGCGGCCACCTCTCTCGATACCGGCGACGACCGGACCGAGAAGTGCCGAAAAAGAGTGCTCGATGCGTCAACGTCGACGCACGCTACCTGATCCCGCATTCATTCGGAATGTTGCCAATCCGAGTGCGTAGCGTAGCGCTTCACATGTGGGCAATGTTGGAAACAATGGATCGCACAATTGCCGACATTCACCCACAGCGCCTGTCGCCGAAGCCGACGGCCAGTCGCCGATGGACGGCGCGGACGCTGGTACGTCGTCGGCACGCCCTTATGGCGCTAAGCGAAATATCCTGCGCCGCAGGCGATCACCAGATCTTCAGGCAGCGCCCCAACCCTTTGCGGTGCCCCCACTCCACCACGTCGCGAGTGCGCGCGCACGCGTAATTCATGAGCTCTCCGCTGTCAACGACACGACTCCTCGGCATCCGAATAGCCATTGCTAAGCAATACTCAGCGGATTCTAAGGAATGTGACAGAGAGTTTGCTGTTCATCCATTCGCAAACTTCGAATTCCGTGGTGGAGCAAATATGCAACAGATACTGAACGCCCATTTAATACGCCGAGCTAATTGATAGCTGACCATGCAGTCGACAAGTCTTGCCTCCGTCGTTGCGCATGCAATGACCTGTGACAACCACCTCGCCGCGCGGCCGCCCGGGCGAGCCGGCCACCGTCGGCGTTCGCCATGGCGCACATCCCGCCCGGTACCGGATCCAGCGGCCGTCACCCGCAATTAACCCGGAGGGCAAATCCGACCCTCGCACAGGGGCTTCGCTCGTCACACACCCGCCGAACAGCCGTCAAACCTAAAAGTGAGATAGATCACTGGCCGGTGTGTCGCGTTACACCGGCCACCAAAATCGTCAAAACGACGGACAGCGGCCCCGCTGGGTGCGGGTCAACCGGCGGCCGGTTTGGTCAGCTCGAACGGGCCCGACCCGAAGTCGGGCACCGGCTGGTAGCCGCGCCGGCGCGCCGCCCCGACGTCCTTGCGGATGATCGCGTTGAGGGCGACGAACGCGGTCATGTCGAGCACCATCGGGGTCACCAGCCGGTTGTGCACGAAACCGATCGCCAGACCACTGGCCGGGTCGGCCCATCCCACCGAGCCGCCCATACCGACATGCCCGAAGCCGGGCATGACCCCGAACGGCACCGAGTGGTAGCCGAGATGGAAGGGCAGCGGCAGGACGAGGTTGCGATCGGGCCGCAGCGCCGACGGGCCGGTAAGACGGGCGACGGTCTGGGGGGACAGGAATTCGACGCCCTCGAAGCGGCCGGCGTTGGCGATCGCGCCGTACATCCTGGCCAGTCCGCGCGCAGTGGCGACACCGTTGGCGGCAGGTATCTCGCTGTCCAGGAATGGGGTCTCGCCCCGGATCAGTGACATCACGCCCGGTACATACATCGAGCCGAAGGCGCCTGAACGGTCCAGACCCGCCAACTTGGGTGCGAGGAAATCGAACAGGTGGTTGGGCCAGAGCCGCTGGGGCGCGAGGATCTGGGCCGCACGAGTCGGCGCGCCCGCGGGAGGCCGGCCCAGATGCAGGCCGTCGGTGCCCAGGGGCTCTGCCAACTCGGCACGCATCAGATCACGCATGCCCTGGCCCGTCACGGACCGAGCCAATCCCGACAGGAGCCAGCCGTAGGTCAACGCGTGGTAGGCGGGCTTGTCGAACAGCACCGCGCTGACCGGCGAGGCGGCAATCCGCTCCTCCATCAGCCTGGGGTTCAGCAGCTCGGTCAGGCTCACCCCGTTGAGCTGTGACAGCCCGGCGCGATGCGCCATGACCTGCCGGACAGTGATGCCGGCCTTGCCGTTCTCACCGAACTCGGGCCAGTAGGCGCACACCGGGGTGTCGTAGTCCAGCAGGCCGCGGTCGACCAGGCGGTGGATGACCGTCGAGGCCATCCCCTTGGTCGCCGAAAACACCATCGCGCCGGTGTCGGCTGTCCAGAACTCGGTGCCCGCCCGGTCGGAGAATCCGGTCCAGACGTCGACGACGGGCTCACCGTCCTGGAACACCGCCAAAGCGCCGCCGCCGAACCGGCGGCCGGGAAAGAGCTGCGAAAAGGCGCGCACGGTGCAGCCGAAATTGGCGTCCGCAGCACCCTGGACGCCGTGCGGGAGCGCGGCATTGCGTCCCCGACAGTCACTGTCCGACACAACTCCGAATTTACCTGGAACCCCGGCTAACTACTGCCGTGTTACCGATCTGTTAACGCCATTGGGCCCGAACGTCACCCCATCGGCTTGTCGTCGACCTTGAAGTCGATGTTGACCTTGCCGTCCTTCACCGCTTTGACGGTCGCGGTGACGCCGTATTTGGTGCCATTGCCAGCGGTCAGCACGCAATGCTGGGTGTTGCCGACTTTGCCCGCGATGCCGTCGTCGCACGTGACCGACTTGGCCTTCTTCTTGGCCGCGGCTTCCAGCCTGTCCTTGGCCATGGATTGCAGCTCCGACTTCGAGACTGTCGGCTGGCTATCGCTGCTGCACCCGGTGAGCAGCACGCCGAGCACCGCGACGCCCGCGATCAGGAGGCGCAGCGTGGAGTTCACACGTGACATTCGGTTCGACCCGCCCTTCGGTTGCTGTCGATGGCCATCAATTCGCCGCGTCGAGTATCTGCTGCGCCGCCAGCGCCGGTGTCAGTTCGCCTTCGCGCACCTGTCGCTCCACTTCGGCGCGGATGCCCCGCACGTCGGGGTTGGACAGCAGCCGATCGAGCACGGCGTCGCGGACCATCGACCAGGTCCAGTCGACCTGCTGTTCGCGCCGCCGCTTGTCGAACTCCCCCGCCTCGCTGAGCACCTGCCGATGCTTGAGCACCGTGTCCCACAGCTCGGCCAGGCCGTCGCCGGTCAGCGCACTCATCGTGAGAACTGGTGGGCGCCAGAGAGATTCGCGAGGATAGATCAGCCGGATGGCACCGGCGAGCTCACGCGCGGCCTGCTTGGCCTCGACAGCGTGTTCACCGTCGGCCTTGTTCACCACGATGACGTCGGCCAGCTCCAGTACGCCCTTCTTGATGCCCTGCAGCTGATCTCCCGTGCGGGCCAGCGTGAGGAACACGAAGGTGTCGACCATATTGGCCACGGCGACTTCGGACTGCCCCACCCCGACCGTCTCGACCAGGATGACGTCGTAGCCCGCGGCTTCCAGCAGCACGATGGTCTCGCGGGTGGCCCTGGCGACCCCGCCGAGCGTCCCCGACGTCGGCGACGGCCGGATGTAGGCGTCCGGGTGCACCGCCAGCCGCGCCATGCGCGTCTTGTCCCCCAGGATGGAGCCCCCGGTGCGGGTCGAGGACGGATCGACGGCCAGCACCGCCACCCGGTGACCAGCCTCGATGAGGTGCATGCCCAGGGCTTCGATGGTGGTCGACTTGCCGACGCCGGGCACGCCGGTGATCCCGACGTGCATGGCCTTGCCCGCGAACGGCATGAGTTCGAGCAGCAGCTGCTGGGCCTGGTCCCGATGATCGGCGCGGGTCGATTCGACCCGGGTGATGGCCCGCGCCAGCGCGGCGCGGTCACCATCCCGGATCGCGGCAGCGAGATCCTTAACCGAGTCGGCCACTAGCTCAGCTGGTAGCCGAGCCGATCAGCCAGCTTCTGCAGCAGGCCGATGGCCGCGTCGGCGATGACCGTGCCGGGCGGGAAGATCGCGGTGGCACCGGCCTCGTACAACTCGTCGAAGTCGCCGGGCGGGATGACTCCGCCGACCACGATCATGATGTCCGGTCGGCCCACCTCGGCCAGCGCATCCCGCAGTGCAGGCACCAGGGTGAGATGCCCGGCGGCCAGCGACGACACCCCGACGACGTGCACATCGTTGTCGGCGGCCTGGCGGGCCACCTCGTCCGGGGTCGAGAACAGCGAGCCCACGTCGACGTCGAAGCCGATGTCGGCGAACGCCGTGGCGATCACCTTCTGCCCGCGGTCGTGGCCGTCCTGACCCATCTTGGCGACCAGGATGCGGGGCCGGCGCCCGTCGGCCTCGGCGAACTTCTCGACCAATTCCGTTGCCCGGCCTATTGACGTCACGTTGCCACTACTTCCCACTTCGTCGCGGTAGACGCCCGCGATGGTGCGGATCTCGGCCCTGTGCCGGCCGTACACCTTCTCCAGGGCGTCGGAGATCTCGCCGAGGGTGGCTTTGGCACGCGCGGCGTCGATCGCCAGGGCCAGCAGGTTGTTGCCCAGCCCGTCGTCACCGGCCACACCGGATTCGCCTGCGGCACGGGAGAGTTCGGCCAGCGCGGCCTGGGTGGCGGCCTCGTCGCGCTCGGCGCGCAACCGCTCGAGCTTGGCGATCTGCTCGGCCCGGACACGCGAGTTCTCGACCTTGAGGACCTCGATCTCCTGGTCCTCGTCGACCTGGTACTTGTTGACGCCGATCAGGGGCTGGGCACCGGAGTCGATACGGGCCTGGGTGCGTGCCGCGGCCTCCTCGATGCGCAGCTTCGGGATGCCATCGCTGATGGCCTGCGCCATGCCGCCGTGTTCGGCGACCTCCTTGATGTGAGCGCGGGCCTTCTCCGCGAGCTGGTGGGTCAGCCACTCCACGTAGTACGAACCGCCCCACGGGTCGATCGGTCGGGTGGTGCCGGATTCCTGCTGCAGCAGCAGCTGGGTGTTGCGGGCGATGCGGGCCGAGAAGTCGGTGGGCAGCGCCAGTGCCTCATCGAGTGCGTTGGTGTGCAGGGACTGAGTATGCCCCTGGGTCGCGGCCATCGCCTCGATGCAGGTTCTGGCCACGTTGTTGAACACATCCTGCGCCGTGAGCGACCAGCCGGAGGTCTGCGAGTGCGTGCGCAGCGACAGTGACTTGTCGTTCTTGGCGCCGAATTCGGCCACCAGCTCGCTCCACAGCAGGCGGCCCGCGCGCAGCTTGGCCACCTCCATGAAGAAGTTCATCCCGATGCCCCAGAAGAAGCTCAGGCGGGGGGCGAACTTGTCGATGTCCAGGCCGGCGTCCAGGCCGGCCTTGATGTACTCGACACCGTCGGCCAGCGTGTAGGCCAGCTCCAGATCGGCTGTGGCACCTGCCTCCTGGATGTGATAGCCCGAGATCGAGATGCTGTTGAACTTGGGCATTTTCGCGCTGGTGTAGCCGAAGATGTCCGAGATGATCCGCATCGACGGCTTCGGCGGGTAGATGTAGGTGTTGCGGACCATGAACTCTTTGAGGATGTCGTTCTGGATGGTCCCGGCGAGCTTCTCCGGCGGCACCCCCTGCTCCTCGGCGGCCACCACGTACAGCGCGAGGATCGGCAGCACCGCGCCGTTCATGGTCATCGAGACGCTGACGCTGCCCAAGTCGATACCGTCGAACAGCTGCCGCATGTCGAGAATGGAATCGATTGCCACACCGGCCATTCCGACGTCACCCTGGACGCGCGGGTGGTCCGAGTCGTAGCCGCGGTGGGTGGCCAGGTCGAAGGCCACCGACAGGCCCTTCTGTCCGGCCGCGAGGTTGCGCCGGTAGAACGCGTTGGACTCGGCAGCGGTGGAGAAACCCGCGTACTGGCGGATGGTCCACGGCTGGTTGACGTACATCGTCGGGTACGGCCCGCGGACGAACGGCGGGGCGCCCGGGAAGCTGTCCAGCGGGTACCCGGCTTCGACCACCGCGTCCCGGTCGGCGGCGATGTAGACCGGCTTGACGTCGATGCCCTCGGGGGTGGCCCAGGTCAGCTGCTCTGGGGCGTATCCGTGGGCTGCCGCTGCGGCCGCGATGTGTGTTTCGACGGCCTGCGGGGTGGCGGGCTCGCCGGTGCCATCACCGTGCAGTGGTACGTCGGCGAAACTCCCGATTCCTGTTGTCGCAGTCATATCAGGCCCCCAGTCCGGTGAGCAGGTTCGACAAGGCTTGCACCGCGTTGATCTTCGCGGTCAGGTATCCGTCCGGTTTCGAGTCTGCTTCCGCGACAGCCTTTTCCGGCCCGGCCAGCAGAACCTGGCCCACCCCGGCCGCGCGTGCGCCCGCCACCACAGCGGCCGCTTCGGCGCCGTACCGGGCATCGGTGCCGCACAGCACCGCGACGCTGGGCGACCCGGCCTCCGCGACGGCCGAGGCGACGTTCGAGGCCTCGATGGTGCCGGGGTTGATCGCCTCGATGCCGCCCGAGGCCAGCAGGTTGCTCGCGAAGGTGGTGCGGATGTTGTGCTCGGCCAGCGGGCCGAGCGGCAGCAGCAATACCCGGGGCCGAACTCCGTTGGCCGCCAGGAAGGCGTCGGAGCGGTCTCGCAACTCTTCGAAGCCTGCTGCGTAACGCGCCCAGCCCAGCACTGAATCACCTTGCGAGAGTGGTGCTTCGGCGAGGTTCGGGAACTCGTTGACGCCGGTGATCGCGGTGCGGCGATGCGCGATGTCATCGGACCGGCGCCCGGCCACCTCGGCGATCTCGGCCTTGAGGTAATCCTGGCCCGTCACGAATCCGCCGCGGGATTCGATCTGCTGGAAGTGCTTCCAGGCCTGCTCGGCGAGCTGGGCGGTGAGGTCCTCGACGAACCACGATCCGCCGGCCGGGTCGAGCACCTGGCCGAGGTGCGACTCCTCGAGGAGCAGCAGCTGCGTGTTGCGCGCGATCCTCCGGGCGAAAGTGGTTGAGGTGCCGTCCAATCCGCCGGGGATGGCCACATCGAACGGATGCACCGTGATGGTGTCGGCGCCGCCGACACCAGCGGAGAACGCGGCGAGCGTCGTGCGCAGCATGTTCACCCAGGGATCCCGCTGGGTCATCATCGGCAGCGAAGTGACGGCGTGCAGCGTCGCCGCACCGCGGTCGGGCGCACCGACCACCTCGGCGACCCTGGCCCACAGCTGCCGGGCCGCCCGCAGTTTGGCGATCGTCATGAACTGGTCGTCGTCGGCGGCGTACCGGAAACTGATCTGCCGCAACGCATCCTCGGCCGCGATGCCGCCGTCGCCGAGGATGCGCAGATATGCCACGCCCGCCGCGATCGAACCGGCCAACTCCAAGGCCGCACTGGCGCCGACGTTGTGGAAGGCCGGGCCGTCGACGGTGATGGCACGGACCCGGCCCGCGTAGCCGGTCAGCTGCGTTGCGGCGGCGATCACGTCGGCCTCGCCGGCCGCATCGCGCCCGGAGAAGCCTGCGGTCAGCGGATCGGCGCCCAGGTCGACCGACAACCGGGCACGCTGGTCGTCGTCGAAGTCCGCCAGCAGGGCCAGCACCTTTTCGGCGGTCTCGCGATAGTCGGCGCCCGAGGTCTCGAACACGATCGGTACGAGGTCGAGGAACACGCCGTCGAGCACTCGGTCGAGGTCGGCTGCCGCGACGCCGTCCGGGCCGCCGACGCGCAGCAGCAGGGCGCTGACGCCTTCGGTCAGCGCGAGCAGCAGCACGCCGTTGACGGTCTCGACGCCGGACCCGGGGACGATCGGGAACGGCTCGGCGACGCGCCAGCCGGCTTTCACATCGCGACGTGCGTCGCCACCACGAATATAGGGCCAGTGGCCGGGCAACGACGGCTCGGCCACGGTGTCGAGGCTCGTGTAGAGCGGCCGGATGGGAAAACCGTCGTAGGTGGCCGAGTCCAGGAGCCGCTCCGGCTCGGCCGGAATGTCGGCGCTGTCCCCTCGTCGGCTCTTGGCGAGGACGCCGGCAACCGCCTTGCGCCACTGATCACGGTCGGATTCGACCGCACTGGACCCCTGTAACGACACCCGCATCTCCTGTTGTCGCAGCTTGTGACCTAGCCACTCGTTTCTCAGGCTAAATGATCACTATCACGACCCTGCCCGCCGGGCAGCCGACGCATACGGCGGGGACTGCGAGATGTTCGCCTGCGGCCCGTAGTCTTGATGAGCGTGAAACCCGTCGTCAGCACCCTGCGAACCGTGCGTGCCGCGGTGATGACGACCGTGCTGCAGCTGCCGCCGCGCCGCATCGTCGCCATCCTGGCGGCAATTGTGATTCTTGTCGCAGTCGCACTTCTGGTGCCGCTGCCCACTGCGCTGCAGCTGCGCGATTGGGCCGGCTCCGTCGGACCGTGGTTCCCGCTGGCATTTCTGGCCGCCCACATCGTGGTGACGGTGTTTCCGTTTCCCCGCACGGCGTTCACGCTCGCGGCCGGGCTGCTGTTCGGTCCGGCGCTGGGCGTGGCGATCGCCGTGGTGGCCAGCACCGTGAGCGCAGTGATCGCGTTGTTGCTGGTCCGGGCGGCCGGCTGGCAACTCGACCGGCTGGTGTCGCACCCGAAGCTCGACGCGGTCGATGCGCGGCTGCGCCAGCGGGGCTGGCCGGTGGTGATCTCGATGCGGTTGATCCCGGCCGTTCCGTTCTCGGTGCTCAATTACGCCGCCGGGGCCTCGGCCGTCCGCGTGGTGCCCTACACACTGGCCACCGTCGTCGGGCTGCTGCCCGGCACGGCCGCCGTCGTCATCCTCGGTGACGCGCTGACCGGCAACATCAGCCCCGCGTTGTTCCTGGTGTCGCTCAGCACGGCCGCCCTCGGCGTGGCCGGTTTGATCTTCGAGGTGCGCAGCCATCGCCGGGCTGCACACAGCGCCGTGTCCAGCGACGCGGTCGACACCGTGACCGGCGGCTGAAGCGAATCCCCCGCGGATGACCGCGGATTTGGGCACACCACGGATGTAAACAATTGTTTACAATAGTAAACATGAGTTCACTTGTCGCAGATGACCGGACTGCGCGGGCACGCATTCGCGACGAGGCCCTGAAGCTGTTCGCCGAACGCGGCGCCGACGCGGTCACCATGCGCGACATCGCCGGGGCCGCAGGCGTGTCCCCCGCTCTGCTGGTGCGGCACTACGGGTCCAAGGACGGGCTGGTGACAGCCGTCGACGATCACGTCGTGGCCACTTTGGAGGCACTGCTCACCGAAGCGACGGGCCGGCCCTCCGAGGACACCCTCGGACCGTCCGCGGTGCCGACCCTGGTGGATTCCCTGGCCTCGCACCTGCCGCCCGATTCGCCCATTCCGGCGTACCTGAGCAGGCTGCTGACGACGGGCGGCACCGTCGGGTCGGCAGTCTTTGCCCGGCTCTACGGGATCAGCCGAACCGCTCTCGACGCCATGGTCGCCGGCGGTGTCGCCGACGCCGGAGCGGATCCCGCCGTGCGTGCCGCGGTGCTGATGGCCAATGACCTCGCCGTCCTGATGTTGCGACCCCGCCTCACCGAAGTGCTGGGCGTCGACCCGCTGGCACCCGGCGGGATGACGCGTTGGGCGGCAGAGGTTCTCGCGATCTACCGCAACGGACTGCGAGCCGGACCTGAAGGACAAACGCCGTGACCGCCAACATGTTCGCCGATCTCGGCGCCCGCATCCTGCGCAACCGCCGGCTCGTGCGCGCCCCGATCTGGATCTACCGGCTGCGCGCCGGAGCACTGCTCGGCTCGCGGGTACTGATGCTCGAACACATCGGCCGCACATCGGGCCGAGCGCGCTACGTCGTCCTCGAAGTCATCGACCACCCTGCCCCCGACCGCTACGTCGTAGCCTCCGGGTTCGGCGCAAAAGCCCAGTGGTTCCGCAACATTCGCGCCAATGCTGCGGTCCGTGTGTGGATCGGCAGCCACCCGCCCAGGCCCGCGGTGGCACACGTGCTCGATCAGGCGAGCATCGACCAGGTACTCACCGCCTACCGGCTGCGCCGCCCCAAGGCCTGGGAACAGTTCAAGCCGATCCTGGAAGAGACGCTCGGCCAACCGATCACCGACACCGACGCCCCGCTGCCGATGGTCGAGCTGCGCCTGCGGTCCCCGGCCTGACGACCTCGGTCAGGCGCGGTGCGCGCCGCCGGGCAACCCGCCCTGCGGATACGGCCCGTCCAACGACGGTGCCGGTGGGACGGCCGTCGGAGCACCCAGCGGCGGTGTCGTCGCGCGGGCTTCGGCCTCAGCCTTGGCGACCGCCTGCGCGATGGCCGGATCGGTATCGGTCGAGAACCACTCGGCGACCTCGTCGCTGTCGTCCTCGGGCTTCGGCAGATCCTCGTCCACCGGGGTCGGCGTGTACCGGAACACCCCGTCCTCTCCCGGCGCGCCCAGCATCTTGGTGAAACCCTGTAGCGCCGAACCGAAATCGCTCGGCACGATCCACACCTTGTTCGCCTCGCCCTTCGCCATCTGGGGCAGGGTCTGCAGATACTGATACGCCAGCATCTCCGGGGTCGGACGGCCCGCCTTGATGGCCGCGAACGTCTTCTCGATCGCCTTGGCCTGGCCCTGCGCCTGCAGGTACTGGGCGGCGCGCTCGCCCTGGGCCCGCAGCATCCGGGACTGCCGGTCGGCCTCGGCGGCCAGGATCGCGGCCTGCTTGGCACCTTCGGCGGCCAGGATCTGCGACTGCTTCTGGCCCTCGGCCTGCTTGATCGACGACTCCCGCACGCCCTCGGCCGTCAGGATCATGGCCCGCTTGTCGCGGTCGGCCTTCATCTGCTTCTCCATCGACTCCTGGATGGACGGCGGCGGGTCGATGCTGCGCAGCTCGACACGCGCCACCCGCAGACCCCAGCGGCCGGTGGCCTCGTCGAGCACACCGCGCAGCTGCGCGTTGATGGAATCACGCGAGGTCAGCGTCTGCTCCAGCGTCATACCGCCGACCACGTTGCGCAGCGTGGTGGTGGTCAACTGCTCGACACCGACGATGTAGTTGCTGATCTGGTACACCGCGGCCTGCGGATTGGTCACCTGGAAGTAGACGACCGTGTCGATGTTCAGCGTGAGGTTGTCCTCGGTGATCACCGGCTGCGGCGGGAAGGACACGACCCGCTCACGCAGGTCGACACGGGCCCGGATCCGGTCGATGAACGGCACCAGCAGGGTCAGCTGGCCGCTGACCGTGCGGCTGTAGCGACCCAGCCGCTCGATGACCGCCGCCTCGGCCTGTGGAATCAGCGCGACGGACTTCGCCACCACGATGATGGCGAACACCACCAACACCGCCAGGAAGACCAACCCGGCTATAGCACCGTCCATTTGGCAGACCCCTTCGTCGTTTTACAGTGACCTGAACACCACTGCGGTCGCACCGTCGATCTTGACGACGGTCACGTGATCACCCGGTTCGAACACATCGTCGTCGTTGAGTGGCCTGGCCGTCCAGACCTCGCCATCGAGTTTGACCTGGCCTTCGTGCCGCGCCACCCTGTCCAGGACCAGCGCCGACTTGCCTTCCAGCGCCTGAACCGGGTCCGGGAGGCCATGCCCGCTGAGCATCCGCCTGCGCAGCGCGGGCCGTACCAGCGCCAGCAGCAGGACCGAAACCACGAGGAAAACCGCGCCGTCGGCCCATACCGGCCAGTCCAGCAACGCGCTGGAAGCCGTGGCCGCCAGCGCTCCGCCGGCCAGCATGAGCAGGAACATGTCGCCGGTCAGCGCCTCAGCCCCGGCCAGCCCCAGCGCCACGATGAGCCAGATCAGCCACATAGGCATGCATCCACCCTAGCGAATACCGCCGTTACGGCGACCGACTATTACACTGCCAGCATCATGTGGTGTCCAAGTGCAACGCTGTCGGTGTGGGCCAATGCCTGGCTCGCGGGTGCCGCCGCGCCCGACGACGTTCTCGACGCGTTATCCCAATGGGCTCCAACGCATTCTGTGACCGCCTACGACTCGTCGGCGGCGGTCCGCACGGGCCTGCCCTGGCCCGAGTTGGAGGACTCCGGTTCGGTGTCGCTGCTGCAGACGCTGCGCACCGCCGCCGGCCGCTCGGTACGGACCCCCACCATCACGGTTGCCCAGCCGATTCCCGGTGACGTGCGCGGCCTGCCGGCGGGCACCCAGTTCCAACGCGACGCCGTGACCGTCGGCGAGGCCGTCATCGTCAGCCACGACGAATTGCCCGGCGTGGGCCTGGTCCCCGAGTTCGAGTACTTCGAATTCGATGAGACAGAAGACGATTCGATGTTCGACCCGGAGCCGCGCGCGTTGTCCTGGACGGTGTACTCGGTCCCGACGCTGCCGCCGCCCGAGCAGTTCGAGCTGGGCACCGCCGAGTACGAACTGCGTTCCGCCGTGCGCTCGGCCGCCGAGACGCTGGGCGCCCTGCGGTCCGGGGCAGGCATGGAGGTCGAGGATCCGCGCGGCATGGTCGAGCAGATCCTGGACGCCACGCGACTGCACCGCCTCCCCGACCATGCGCCCAGCCGGGCCATCCGGGTCCTGGAAACCGCCGCGCACGTCGACGCGATCGTCACGGTGAGCGCCGGGCTGACGCCGATCGGGCTGCAGACCTCCTCGGAAGTGCAGCTGGCCGGCGACACGCTGCGCCCGCTGAACCAAGTGGTGCGAGCGGCAAGACTGGCGGCACTCGGCGCCATCATGCAGTCCGCGTGGCGCTGAACCCGGAGCGGGCCTAGCCCGCGCTGACGGGGCAGTGCGGCGAACAGGGCACGCCGTCGATGCTCAATCCGTATCCCGGCGCCGGATCAGGCCCAGCCACCCGCAACGGCTCGGTCCCGTCGCGCAGCTCGGCGATCAGCCCCGCAGCCAACTTGGCGTAGCGCCGGTCGGCATTCGGCGTGGCGGCGCGGGCCAGCGCGATGCCCGCAGCCTCGGCCTGCAGCCGCAGTTCGTGGTCGAGATCCCACACCACCTCGATGTGATCGGCGACGAAGCCGATGGGACACACCGCGACGGCCTTGACGCCGCGCTCTTCCAGAGCCGAAAGATGATCGCCGACATCGGGTTCCAGCCACGGCACCTGCGGGGGCCCGGAGCGGGACTGCCACACCAGGTCGTAGGAATCGATGCCTGCCGCGGCCGCGACGAGCCGCGCGGCGTAGGCCACCTGGCTGCTGTAGAGCCGGGGCCCGTACCGTTCGTCAGCGGCGATCGGGATGGAGTGTGCGGTGAATACGACGCGCGCGTCACCGGGCAGCGAGGCCGCAGCCTTCGTGACCGCCTCGGCGTACATCTCCACGAACAGCGGATGATCGAAATACTGTCGCAGCTTCACCAATTGCGGCGCGTCGGGGCCGGCCGCGGCCCGAGCCCGAGCGATGTCCTCGACATACTGCCTGCAGCTCGAGTAGCCGCCCCACGCCGACGTGGTGAACACCGCGGCACGCCGAATACCGTTGTCGCGCATGGTGGCGACGGCGTCCTCGACAAAGGGATGCCAGTTGCGATTGCCGAAATACACCGGCAGATCGGGCATCTCGGCCCGCAGCTGCTCGATCAGCGCACGATTGATCCCGTTGATCGGTGACACGCCACCGAAATGCAAGTAGTGCTCGGCGACCTCATCGAGCCGCTCCGGCGGGATGTTGCGCCCGCGGGTGACATTCTCCAGAAATGGCCGCACCTGCTCAGGGCCCTCGGGCCCGCCGAAGGACAGCAGCAACAGGGCATCAAAATCCATCACAGCTGTCCGTTCTTCGCGCGAGCGCTCATCAATAGCTGTCGGTTCTTCGCGCGAGCGCTCATCACAGCAACTGGGTGTGAGCTCCACCGTCGGCGTAGACCACGGTGCCGGTGGTGGCAGGCAGCCAGTCCGACAGCAGGGCGCACACCGTCTTGGCGACCGGCGTCGGATCCTTCATGTCCCAGCCGACAGGAGCGCGCTGATCCCAGCCCTCTTCCAGCAGCCGCATCTGGTCGCCGGCCTCGGCGCCCAGCGCCCCGCCGACGATGGCGCTCATCGCGAGCGTGCGGATGGGCCCGGCGGCAACGAGATTGGAGCGGACCCCGAACGGGCCGGCCTCGCGGGCGACGAATCGGTTGACCGATTCCAGTGCGCTCTTGGCGACGGTCATCCAGTTGTAGGCGGGCATCGCGCGGGTCGGATCGAAATCCATGCCGACGATGCTGCCGCCGCGATTCATGATCGGCAGCGTCGCCTTGGCCAGCGAGGCGTATGAGTAGGCCGAGATGTGGATGCCCTTGGCGACGTCCTCGTACGGCGCGTCGAAGAACGGGTTGATGCCCATGCCCGACTGGGGCATGAAGCCGATCGAATGCACAACGCCGTCAAGCTTGTTGCCCTCACCGATGACGCCGGTGATCCGCTCGGCGAGGCTGTCGAGGTGCTCGGTGTTCTGCACGTCGAGTTCCAGCAGCGGAGCCGGGTTGGGCAGCCGGTCGGCGATGCGCTGGATCAGCTTCATCCGATCGAAACCGGTCAGCACCAGCTCGGCCCCGGCCTCCTGGGCCGCCTTGGCGATGTGGAACGCGATGGACGAATCGGTGATGATCCCGGTGACCAGGATCCGCTTGCCTTCGAGCAAACCTGCCATGAGTGCGACTCCTTCTTGGGCGAAAAGTTGAGCGAAAGTTCTAGTACGCCAAAGGCTTTGGCTCAGTGGCCCATGCCCATGCCGCCGTCGACCGGGATCACGGCGCCTGCGATGTAGCCGGCGTCCTCGGAGGCCAGGAAGCTGACGGCACCGGCGACATCCTCGGCCGTGCCGACCCGCTTGGCGGGGATGAATTCCAGCGCGCCGGCCTGGATCCGCTCATCGAGGGCGCGGGTCATCTCGGTGTCGATGTAGCCGGGGGCGACGACGTTCGCGGTGACCCCGGCCTTGGACAGTTCACGGGAGATCGAGCGGGCCATGCCGATCAGACCGGCCTTGGCGGCCGCATAGTTGGCCTGGTTGCCGATACCCCACATGCCCGAAACCGAGCCGATGAAGATGATCCGGCCGAAACGCTTGCGCTGCATGCTGCGCGAGGCGCGCTGAGCCACCCGGAACGCACCGGTCAGGTTCGCATCGATGACCTCGGTGAAGCGGTCTTCCGTCATCCGCATGAGGAACGCATCCTTGGAGATGCCCGCGTTGGAGACGAGCACCTCGACCGGGCCCTGATGCTCCTCGACTTCCTTGAAGGCGCGGTCCACGGCGTCGTTGTCGGTGACGTCACACACGACACCGAAAAGCCCGTCCGGCGCGCCCGACCCGCGGTGGGTTACGGCCACCTTGTGCCCGTCGGCGGCCAGTCGCTGCGCGATCGCCAGACCGATGCCGCGGTTGCCACCGGTGACCAGAACCGAGCGGGAAACGAACGCGGGACGGCCTGGGGTGGTCTCGGTGCCGGCTTCAGCGGAAATCTCATCGCTCCTCACGTCCGCAGAAATCTCTTTGCTCCTCACGTCCGCAGAAATCTGATCGCTCCTCACGTCCGCAGTCATGCTGGTCAACTTAACGCCTCGGTCATCGTTCGCCGAAATCGACACCGGAGCCGGTGCACGAGCGTTCGCAGTTCACCTAGCTGGGCAGGCGGCGGTTGATCAGCAGCCCGGCCAGCGCCGCGAGCGCAAGCACCAAAGCCCCCAGCCGCAACCAGCCCAGGCTGGCATCGCCCTTGATGGTCTCGTAGCCGATCTGCTGCTGCAGCGACGTGAAGACCGCCTTGAGCTGTTCCAGGTTGGCCGCATTGAACGCGTCTCCACCGGAGAGCTGCGCGATCTTCTTCAGCGTCTCGTCGTCGACCGGCACCGGCTGGCGCTGATCGTTGATCTCGACATAGCCGTACGGGGTGCCGAAGGACACCGTGGAAATGGGAACGCCCTGATCCTTGGCGGTGCGGGCCGCGGTGTAGGCGCCCTTGGGGTTGTCGGGGTTCGACGGCACCGTTTCCTTACCGTCGGACATCAGCACGATCCGCGCCGGCGGCGGCTCGTCGCCACCGCCGATCACCGCACCCACCGTCGCGATCGCCTGCAGGGCGGTGAAGATGCCCTCGCCGGTCGCGGTCCGGTCGGCGAGCTGCAGCTTGTCCAGCGCGTTCTTGGTCGCGTCGCGGTTGGTGGTCGGCTGGACCAGCACGGTCGCGGTGCCCGCATAGGCGATAAGACCGAGATTGATGCCGGGCGTGAGCTGGTCGGCGAACTGCTTGGCGGCCTCCTGGGCCGCGGCCAGCCTGCTCGGTGCCACGTCGGTGGCCCGCATGGACTGCGAGACGTCGATCACCAGCATCACCACCGCACGGTTGCGCGGGATCCGCACATCGTGGGTCGGGCCCGCCATCGCCACCGTGAACAGCAGCAGCGAGACCACCAGCAGGATCGCGGGCACATGCCGCCAGCGGGTCGGCTGCTTGGGCGCCACGCTCTCCAGCAGCTCCATGTTGGCGAACCGCAGGATCCGCTGCTGACGCGCCCGCTGCACGATGACGTACAGCGCGGCAAGGGCCGCCACCACGAACAGGAACAGGAACCACCACGCGTGCGCGAAGCCTGACAGGCTGATCGGCCCGAGTATCGGTAATGTCATGTGCTAGTTGTCATTTCAGTGTCGATGGTCGTCACCCTGAGTCGCCTACCGGCCGGCCAGCGCGCCCCGGCGGCGGTTCGCCACGAACCGCACCACATCGGCGATCCAGTCTCGGTCGGTGCGCAGGCTCAGCAGCGGGGCATCGCAGCGGCGCAGGGTCCGGGCCACTTCCTCGCGATGTGCCGCGGCGGCTTGTTCGAAATCGCTGCGCAGTTGAGCGTCGATGGTGAACTCCCGCGTGACGCCGGTTTCGGTGTCCTGCAGGATCACGTCCCCGACCTCGGGCAGCTCGACGTCACGTGGATCGAGCACCTCGATGCCCAGTACCTCGTGACGGCCTGCGATGGCGCGCAGCGGGCGCATCCAGTTGATCGGCCCCAGGAAGTCGCTGATGATCACGGCCATGCCGCGTCGCCGTTCCGGCCTGCGCAACGCGTCGATGGCTGCGGCCAGATCGCCCCGCACGCCGGTGGGCGCCTTCGGCATCGTGGCGATGGCGCGCAGCATCTCCTGCTCGTGCATGCGGCCCGACAGCGCCGGGACGCGCCGGACCGTTTCGCCGTTGGCGATGATCGCGCCGATCCGGTTGCCACCACCGCTGTTGAGGAACGTGATGGCCGCAGCCGCGGCGACGGCGAGGTCACGCTTCTCGCAGCCCGCGGTGCCGAAGTCGAGGCTGGCCGACACGTCGACCACCAGCCAGGTCTCCAGCTCGCGGTCCGCGATCATCTGCCGGACGTGGGGCATCGTGGTTCGCGCCGTCACCGACCAGTCCATCCGGCGCACATCGTCGCCGGGTTGGTAGATCCGCGACTCCCCCGGCTCCGAACCTGGGCCGGGGATCAGGCCCAGGTGGTCGCCGTGCAAGACGCCGTCGAGCTTGCGGCGGACCGTCAGCTCGAGCTTGCGCAGGGCCGCCGACAGCGCGGGGTCACGGATCTCGCCGCGCTGCAGCGACGGGAGGTCGACTGAGCGGCGGCCCGGACCCGTCACCGACCCGCGGCCGCGGCGGCAGCGGCGGGCACCGCGGGCTGAACCGAATGCCCTTGCTGCGGAAGGGCATTCACCTGCGGCAGGGCCACCGTCTGCAGGATGCGGTTGACCACGGTCTCCGACGAGATCTCATCGGCGAGCGCGTCGTAGGTGAGCACCAGCCGGTGCCGCAACACATCGGGGATGACCTCGACGACGTCCTGTGGGATGACGTAGTCGCGGCCGCGCACCAGCGCCAGCGCCCGCGCGGCTGCGATGATGCCCAGCGAGGCACGTGGCGAGGCGCCGTAGGCGATCCACGCCTTCGCGTCGGGCATGCCGAACTTCTCCGGCTCACGCGTCGCGGTGACGATGCGCACCACGTAGTCCACCAGCGCGTGATGCACGAACGTGTTGGCCGCGACATCCTGCAGGCGCAGCAGGTCGCCGGTGTTGAGAATCTGCTTGGGCTCCGGGGGCTTGACGCCCATCCGGTAGATGATCTCGCGCTCTTCCTCCGGCGACGGATAGTCGACGTTGAGCTTGAACAGGAAGCGGTCGCGCTGCGCCTCGGGCAGCTGGTACACGCCCTCCTGCTCGATCGGGTTCTGGGTGGCCATGACCAAGAACGGGCTGGGCAGCGGGAAGGTCTTGCCGCCGATGGAGATCTTGCGCTCGGCCATCACCTCGAGCAGTGCCGACTGCACCTTGGCAGGCGCGCGGTTGATCTCGTCGGCGAGCAGGAAGTTGACCACCACGGGGCCGAGCTCGATGTCGAAGTCTTCCTTGCCCTGGCGGTAGATGCGGGTACCGATGATGTCGGTGGGCACCAGGTCGGGGGTGAACTGGATGCGGGCGAACGTGCCGCCGACCACCTTGGCGAACGTCTCCACGGCCAGGGTCTTGGCGACGCCGGGAACACCTTCGAGCAACACATGGCCCTTGGCGAGCAGGCCGACCAGCATGCGCTCGACCAGCTGGTCCTGGCCGACGATGATGCGCTTGACCTCGAAGATTGCCCGCTCGAGGGTATGCACCTCACCCTGCAGGCCGCCGTTGTTCGACGCCGGGGCGGCGTGCGCGCCGGGCTGCGGAGCAGCGGGCGCAGCCGGGGAGCCGGGGGGATAGCCCGGCGCCGGGCTCGAGCCGGGGTAACCTCCGGCGCCCTGCGGCGGTCCACTCGGTGACGTCATCAACTTCCTCCCACGGTGTTCATCTGCAAACGCATCAATGCCAATAGCCGGGCAGCCGGGTGCCCTCGGTCAACTATTCCAGGCACTTCGGAATCCGTCGACGCTGCCCGGAAGAGTTCAGGTTCCGCTCAGGATTCGATGATGCGGGACAGATGGGGCGACATACCCGCGGTCCGCACCGGGCTGACGGTGACCTTCCCTGCGCTGCCGGACGCCTCCAGCATCTTCCCACCACCGAGATAGATGGCGACGTGCTGGCTACCGCCCGGGCCGTAGAAGATCAGATCGCCACGCTTGGCCTGCGACGGCGGGATCGCGCGGCCGGTGTTGAACTGGTCGCCCGAGTACTTGGGGATCTGAACGCCCACGCCGGCGAAGGCGTAGCGGGTCAGGCCCGAGCAGTCGAAGCCGATCTTCCCGGCGTCGTAGTCGACCCCGGGACCGGGCCCGGTCAGCGTGCCACCGCCCCATGAATAGGGCACGCCCATCTGGCTGCCTGCGCGGCGGATGACGTATTCGATGGCCTGCGGGCCCCGCACCGCGCCTGCGGGCAGCGGCGACGCCGCAGCCGTCTTCGGTGCCAGGCCGATGCTCTGCAGGAACTGCTGACCGAGGCTCTGAGTGGTCTGCAGCGCGATCTGGCTGACCTGGAAGGAGGCGTTGGCGATCGCGACCGGGTCGCCGGGGGCGCCGGAGCTGACCACCTTGGGCAGCGTCGGATCCCAGGCGCCGTCGTCGGGTGCGGCCGCGGCAGGCCATGCGCCCCCGACGGCGAGCGCGAGCGCGACCGCCGTCGATGCCAGGATCCTGGTGGGGCGAAATGACTTGGAGCGCAATGCAATCCCTACGTTTCAGTACTCGATGTAGCGGACGACGTACGGCGTCATGCCGCTGGTGCGAACGGGTGAGACTTTGACCGTCGACCCGGTGTACGGCGCTTCGAGCATCTGGCCGTTGCCGAGGTAGAGGGTGACGTGCTGAGCGCCGCCGGGTCCGTAGAAGATGACGTCACCGCGGCGCATCTGCGAGGACGGGATCTTGCGGCCTGCGTTGTACTGCGACCCCGAGTAGTGCGGCAGCTTGATGCCGACGCCGGCGAATGCGTACAGGATCAGACCCGAGCAGTCGAAACCGACGGTGTCGGCACCGGAGTCGATTCCCCGGCTGGGGCCTGCGGCGGTTCCGCCACCCCATGAATAGGGAACGCCCAACTGCGACATCGCGCGCTGGATGACGTACTCGGAGGCCTGCCGCCCATAGACCCGGGGAATGGCGCCGTTGGTGTAGCCCGTCGGCGTGGGCAGAATGCCCAGCTTCTGCAGGAAGCTACGGCCCATGTTCTGGGTGACCTGCGCCGACGTCGACGAGATGCCCAGCACCGTGTTGATGATCGCGATCGGATCGCCCTGCACGAACGCGCTCGGGATCGCGGGCAGCGTGGGGTCCCACTGGCTGTCCCAATTTGCGGGACGCTGCCCCGCCGCCCCGGGGGCGCGGTCCCAGTTGCCCGGATTCGCCTGCGGAAGTGTCGAGGCGGGCGCCCCGCCTGCCGGTGCCGACATGGGCCGCGCCTGGTCGAGTTTGGCCTGGGCTGCGGCGCGTTGCGCCGTGAGCTGCTGCAGCTGGTCGCGCTGGGTGCCGAAGGTCTGCTGAGCGTCCTTGAGCGCTGACACTGCCGAATCCTGGCTGGCCTGGGCGTCGCGGGCAGCCTGGTCGGCCTTCTGCTTGGCCAGCCGTGCGGTCGATTCCCGGTTCACCTGTTCGGTGCGGGCCCGCTGCAGGTCGGCCATGACTTGATCGGAGCTGACGGCCAGAGTCTGGCTGGTGGCGGCCGCGTCGATCATGTCGGCGGGGTCGGTCGCGGTCAGGTACGAGCTCGACGGGCCGTTGACGTAGCTGGCCGCGGCAAAGGTGTCGAAGCGCTTCTGTGCGGCGGCGATGGCGGCGTTGGCGTCGGCGATGCCCTGCTGACTGGCAGACACCTCGCGGTTGGCCGCGTCGGCGGCATCGCGGGCATCCTGCACCGCGACGATCGCCTTGTTGACGGTTTCCTGCTGGGTCTGGATGGCGGCACCCAGCTCTTGCAGTTTCTGGTTCGCATTGGCCACCGCGGCAACGAGAGTCGCTACATCCTCCGGGCCGCCCGGCTCGGCGACCGCCGCCGGGACACCGCCGGCCAGTGCCGTGGCGACCAGCATCCCGGTCGCCAGCAGTACGGCGCAGATGCGGCCGTACAACTGCGACCTAGAGGCGCGAAGGGAGCGTCTCATGCGACTCAAGTCTCCTTGGGCTCAACGACGGCGTACCGGCAGGTTTGCTCGCAGCCTTTGCGCAGAAGTCACACAAAGCACAACTACAACAATGGGTACCGATTGCACCGTACGTCACATGAGAAGCTAAAGAAACTTTAGTCACAAATTACAGATATGTAATTGCGAATAGTGTGACCGTTTAGTGATATTCGAGGAATTTACGAACTAATGTTCGATGGATCGGCGGACTCACGTTCGGGGGCCGTCGGGGCGCCCGACGCCGCGGCGCGTTTGCCACGAACCTGCAGGACGCGGGTGATGACGGCGGCTGCGGCCACCCCTAGCGTCAACACGATCGTCAGGGTTGTCCACGGGAAAATCGGAGTCGTTATCTGATCGACGAAATTCCGTGCCGACTGCACCGGGTTGCCCGTCTTGGCAACGTCTTGTCCCGCCTCCAAAGTGACGCGATCTATCGACTCGCTGTAGGTGCCGGCAAATGACGGACTGATGGCCAGCACTGTCGACCCGGGATTGGCCTGACCGACCTCGGTGGCGATGTCCCGCAGCGGGGTGTCGATGAACGGATTCTTCGGCACCACGATCACCTTGAGGTCGACGCCCGCCTGGCGCGCGTCGCTGACCACCTGGCGAAGCTCCGGCACGTCGGCGGCAGGTGCGCTCACCCCGTCGTCGGCAACGTCGGCCTGCACGGCCGCCATGCATTGCGCAACGCCGTCAGGTTGCGCCGGGCTCATTCCCACGGTGTCGCACACTTCGACCGGGATGAAGGCAGGCAAAAACGGGATGACGTGCGGTCCAGTCACAGGGGCACGGTACGCCGTGTCGCTGAGTCGCCGAGCAGCGACACGGCCGTGGCGCCCGCCGCGGGGACGGATGACCGAATCCGGACGTCCGGGTAGCACCGGGGAAGCAACAAGAGAAGACTGTTACGCGCCCTGCGGCGCATTGCAGGACAAGCGTACTGTTAACATCGGAACGCCGCCGACACAGCCCGTCGGGGCGAGAACAAGCCGGGAGTTGATGTGAGCAGCGAGAATACGGAAAATTCGTCCCTTAACTCATTTGGTGCCCGCGACACGCTGACGGTCGGGGACCAGAGCTACGAGATCTATCGCCTGGACGCGGTACCCGGTACCGAAAAGCTGCCGTACAGCCTCAAGGTGCTCGCCGAGAACCTGTTGCGCACCGAGGACGGCGCCAACATCACCAAGGAGCACATCGAGGCCATCGCCAACTGGGATCCCTCCGCCGAGCCGAGCATCGAGATCCAGTTCACCCCGGCCCGTGTGCTGATGCAGGACTTCACCGGCGTGCCGTGCATCGTCGACCTGGCCACCATGCGCGAGGCGGTGGCCGCGCTCGGCGGCGACCCGAACAAGGTCAATCCGCTCTCCCCCGCCGAGATGGTCATCGACCACTCCGTCATCCTCGATGTCTTCGGCAACGCAGGCGCCTTCGAGCGCAACGTCGAACTCGAATACGAGCGCAACTCCGAGCGCTACCAGTTCCTGCGCTGGGGCCAGGGCGCGTTCGACGACTTCAAGGTCGTCCCCCCGGGCACCGGAATCGTGCACCAGGTCAACATCGAGTACCTGGCCCGCGTCGTCATGGTCCGTGATGGCAAGGCCTACCCCGACACCTGTGTGGGCACCGACAGCCACACCACCATGGAGAACGGCCTGGGCGTGCTGGGCTGGGGCGTCGGCGGTATCGAGGCCGAGGCCGCCATGCTGGGCCAGCCCGTCTCGATGCTCATCCCCCGCGTCGTCGGCTTCAAGCTGACCGGTGAGATCAAGCCCGGTGTCACCGCCACCGACGTCGTGCTCACCGTCACCGACATGCTGCGCAAGCACGGTGTGGTCGGCAAGTTCGTCGAGTTCTACGGCAAGGGCGTGGCCGAGGTGCCGCTGGCCAACCGCGCCACCCTGGGCAACATGAGCCCCGAATTCGGTTCCACCGCAGCGATCTTCCCGATCGACGAGGAGACCATCAACTACCTGCGGCTGACCGGGCGCAGCGAGCAGCAGCTCGCGCTCGTCGAGGCTTATGCCAAGGCCCAGGGCATGTGGCACAACCCCGATCACGAGCCTGCGTTCTCCGAATACCTTGAGCTGGACCTGTCGACCGTCGTGCCGTCGATCTCGGGTCCCAAGCGCCCGCAGGACCGCATCGAGCTGTCGGACGCCAAGAACGCGTTCCGCAAGGACATCCACAACTACGTCGAGGAGAACCTGCCGGTCGAGCACACCAAGCTCGACGAGGCCATCGAGGAGTCGTTCCCGGCCTCCGATCCGGCCAAGCTGACCTTCGCCGACGACGGCGCCGTGGACGTGCGTCCGTCGGCGGCCAACGGTTCCGAGGGCCGGCCCTCCAAGCCGATCACGGTCACGTCCGAAGAGCGCGGCGAGTTCGTGCTCGACCACGGCGCCGTGGTGGTCGCGGGCATCACCTCGTGCACCAACACCTCCAACCCGTCGGTGATGTTGGGTGCGGCCCTGCTCGCCAAGAAGGCCGTCGAGAAGGGCCTGACCACCAAGCCGTGGGTGAAGACCAACATGGCGCCGGGATCCCAGGTGGTCACCGACTACTACAACAAGGCCGGTCTGTGGCCGTACCTGGAGAAGCTCGGTTACTTCCTCGGCGGCTACGGCTGCACCACGTGCATCGGCAACACCGGGCCGCTGCCCGACGAGATCTCCAAGGCCATCAACGACAACGACTTGTCGGTGACCGCGGTGCTCTCCGGTAACCGCAACTTCGAGGGCCGCATCTCCCCCGACGTCAAGATGAACTACCTGGCGTCCCCGCCGCTGGTGATCGCCTACGGCATCGCCGGCACCATGGACTTCGACTTCGAGACCGACCCGCTGGGCCAGGACCAGGACGGAAACGACGTCTTCCTCAAGGACATCTGGCCGTCGGCCCAGGAAATCGAGGAGACCATCGCGTCGTCGATCAACCGGGAAATGTTCACCGACTCCTACGCCGACGTGTTCAAGGGCGACGACCGCTGGCGCTCGCTGGCCACCCCGGAGGGCGACACCTTCGCGTGGGACGACGCTTCGACCTACGTGCGCAAGGCCCCGTACTTCGACGGCATGCCGGCCGAGCCTGAGCCGGTAAGCGACATCAAGGGTGCCAGAGTCCTTGCCCTGCTGGGTGATTCGGTGACCACCGACCACATCAGCCCGGCCGGCTCGATCAAGCCGGGCACCCCGGCGGCCCAGTACCTCGATGCCAATGGCGTTGAGCGCAAGGACTACAACTCGCTGGGCTCCCGACGCGGCAACCACGAGGTGATGATCCGCGGCACCTTCGCCAACATCCGGCTGCGCAACCAGCTGCTCGACGATGTCTCCGGCGGTTACACGCGTGACTTCACCCAGCCGGGTGGCCCGCAGGCGTTCATCTACGACGCGTCGGTCAACTACAAGAACGCCGGCATCCCGCTGGTCGTCTTGGGCGGCAAGGAGTATGGCTCCGGCTCGTCGCGTGACTGGGCGGCCAAGGGCACGGTGCTGCTCGGCGTCAAGGCCGTCATCACCGAATCCTTCGAGCGCATCCACCGCTCCAACCTGATCGGCATGGGCGTCATCCCGCTGCAGTTCCCGGCGGGCGAGTCGGCGGCCAGCCTGAAGCTGGACGGCACCGAGGTCTACGACATCACCGGCATCGAAGCGCTCAACGAGGGCAAGACGCCGAAGACCGTGCACGTGACGGCCACCAAGGACGACGGCTCGAAGGTCGAATTCGACGCCGTCGTGCGCATCGACACGCCCGGTGAGGCGGACTACTACCGCAACGGCGGCATCCTGCAGTACGTGCTGCGCAACATGCTGAAGTCGAAGTAGTCCTGGCCGGGACAACCAAATCAGCTATGGCGCTAGGACAGGCGCCTGTGCGAGGAGTGAACCAGTGCCCCGGGTGACCGACGACCATCTGGCAGCTCGCCGCCGCCAGATTCTCGACGGCGCCCGGCGCTGCTTCGCTCAGTACGGGTACGAGAGTGCGACCGTGCGGCGGCTCGAACAGACCATCGGGCTGTCGCGCGGCGCAATCTTCCATCACTTCAAGGACAAGGACACCTTGTTCTTCGAACTGGCCCGCGAGGACGCCGAGCGGATGGCCGACGTGGCCGCCCGCGAGGGCCTGATCCAGGTGATGCGTAACATGCTGGCCGCGCCCGAGCAGTTCGACTGGCTCGCCACGCGGCTGGAGATCGCCCGAAAGCTACGTAACGACCCGGCATTTCACCAGGGCTGGGCAGAACGGTCGGCCGAGCTGTCCGCCGCCACCACTGAACGGTTGCGGCGGCAGAAGCAAGCCGGACGGCTGCGTGACGACGTCCCGAGCGCGGTTCTGCACATCTACCTGGACCTGGTGCTCGACGGCCTGGTGGCGCGGCTGGCCTCCGGCGAGGACCCCAAAAATCTCAGTGCGGTCCTCGACCTCGTGGAAGCGTCGGTGCGGCAACAACGCCCGCCTTCAGCCGATCACTGAAACCGGCTGCGCCGCAACGGCTCTGCGCTCAGGCCCGGGCTCGGGTGCGGTGATTGGGCCCACCCCTGCTGCGCATGGTGGTGCCCGATTCGCGCAGCAGGCTGTGTATCGAACCGTAAGACCGACCGGTCGTCGCAACCAGCGAGCGGATGCTGGCGCCCCTCTCGTAGGCGCTACGCAACTCGGTCAGCAATTCGTCCCGGGTCTTGTTGGTTTCCTTCATCGACATCTCCCCGCTGTGGATGTCCCGACGGTTACCCAGACTAGAAACAGCTCACACGTCGGCGGGCGAAATTGGCCAACGTCTTAGGATTTGGCGTAAATCCAGTTTTGGCGAGTGCAAGAAACTCACGCCAGCTCGATGAGGTCGCGGTACTCCGCCGACCAGAAATCCTCGGTACCGTCGGGCAGCAGCACCACGCGCTGCGGGTCGAGCGCCTCGGCCGCGCCAGGATCGTGGGTGACCAACACCACCGCGCCCTGATAACTGCGCAACGCATCGAGCACCTGCTCCCGCGACGCCGGGTCGAGGTTGTTGGTCGGCTCATCGAGCAGCAGCACATTGGCGGTCGAGGCGACCAGGCCGGCCAGCGCCAGGCGGGTCTTCTCGCCGCCGGACAGCGTTCCGGCCGGCTGCTCGAGCTGCGGGCCGGTGAACATGAAGGCGCCCAACAGACCTCGCAGATCCTGCTCCCCCGTGTCCGGCGCCGCGTGCCGGATGTTCTCCCACACCGTGGCGTGATCGTCGAGGGTGTCGTGTTCCTGTGCGAAGTAGCCGAGTTTGAGTCCGTGGCCCGGCTCGAGCACGCCCGCATCGGGTGTTTCCGCCCCCGCCAGCAGACGCAGCAGGGTCGTCTTGCCCGCACCGTTGAGTCCGAGCACCACCACCCGCGATCCGCGGTCGATGGCCAGGTCGACACCGGTGAAGATCTCCAGCGACCCGTAGGTCTTGGTCAGCCCCTTGGCCACCAGCGGCGTCTTGCCACACGGCGCCGGGCTCGGAAATTTGATCCGGGCCACCTTGTCGGCAACCCGTTCGGCGTCCAGCTCGGCGATCATCCGCTCGGCTCGACGCAACATGTTCTGCGCGGCAACGGCTTTCGTGGCCTTGGCGCCCATCTTGGCGGCCTGGGCACGCAAAGCGCCTGCCTTCTTCTCCGCGTTGGCACGTTCCCGACGGCGGCGCTGCTCATCGGTCGCGCGGGCGTCGAGGTATTTCTGCCAGCCCATGTTGTAGACATCGGCCTCGCCGCGCACCGCGTCCAGGAACCACACGCGGTTGACGACGTCGGCCAGCAGCTCGACGTTGTGGCTGATGACCACCAGGCCACCGGAATGGTTCTGCAGGAAGGTCCGCAGCCACCCGATCGAGTCGGCGTCGAGGTGGTTGGTGGGTTCGTCCAGCAGCAACGTGGTGGCCGAACCCGAACCCGTGTCAGACGCCGCGAACAGAATGCGGGCCAGCTCCACCCGGCGGCGCTGACCACCCGAGAGAGTCCGCAGCGGCTGGGTCAGGATACGGTCGGGCAACGCCAGGCTCGCGCAGATACGACCCGCTTCGCTCTCGGCCGCATATCCACCGAGTGCGGCGAAGCGCTCTTCCAGCTGACCGTACTTCCGCACCGCCTTGTCCCGGGCGGCGTCGTCGGCCACCTCGGCCATCAGCGCCTGCTGCTTCTCCAGATCGGCCAGCAAGGTGTCCAGGCCACGCGCCGAGAGGACCCGGTCACGCGCCAGTACGTCGAGGTTGCCTTCCCGGGGATCCTGTGGCAGGTACCCGATTTCGCCGGTACGGGTGACGGTGCCGGCATACGGCTCGCCCTCACCGGCGAGAATCCGCATGGTGGTGGTCTTGCCCGCGCCGTTGCGGCCGACCAAACCGATCCGGTCGCCAGGCTGGATCCGCAGCGCCGAACCTTCGATGGACAGCAGTGTGCGCGCGCCGGCGCGGACCTCCAGGTCCGTTGCGGTGATCACGCTACTGCCTCCCTGCCTGTCGTCTCATGTGTCGTCGGTGTTTATCGGTTCCTCGCGCAAGCGCTCGTCCGTGCTCGTCAGCGCTCGTCGGTGAACACCGCAGGGCGACCCTCCACACGCGCAGCCACCGCTTCCTCGAAGTTCGCGGTGAGCAGGCGCACGAAGAGTTGCCCGAGGCCTTCGGCCTGCATATGCCCCTCAAGGCTAGCGGCGTCCAGTCCACTCCAAAGTGTCCGCTTGGTCAACTCGATTCCCGGCCTGGAGAACGCCGCCATGCCCTCGGCCATCGTGTAACAGGCTTCCAGCAGGTCGTCCCCGGGAACCGACCGCGACACCAGACCGATGCGCTGGGCCTCCTCGGCGTCGACGTCGCGGCCGGTCAGCATGATCTCGAAGGCCCGCGAAGCGCCTATGGCCCGGGGCAGCAGATAGGAGAGGCCCAACTCACTGGCAGTCAGCCCGTTGTTGATACCGGCCGCGCGGAAGTACGCGCCCTCGGCGGCCACTCGGATGTCGCAGGCCAGCGCCAGACACAGACCCCCACCGATCGCAGCCCCGTTCACCGCCGCGATGACGGGCTGATGCAGCCGCCGCAGCCCGAGAATGACCTCGTCGAGTACTTCCATCGACCGCAGCGCGAACGTAGGCCTGGTCAGGCCTTCCACGTGCGGTACCGACCCGGCGGACTTGTGGTCAGCACCCGAAGAGAACCCCCGCCCGGCGCCGGTCAGGACCACGACCCGCACCGAGTTGTCATAGCGGAGCTCTTCGAGCGTCTGCCTGAGCGGAACCATGACGTCGAACGCCATCGAGTTCATCCGCTCGGGCCGGTTCAAGGTCACCAGGGCGACACCCGGCCGCGGATGGTCGATAAGGACGAACTGATTGGGCTCTGTCACGCACAGCACGCTATCGCGTGCCCGGCCGCCTGGGCGCGCAGCAACCCCGGATCAGATCGGGTCAGACCTGCTTGCCGTCGCCTTGCGCGGCGATCGCAGCGTCGACGTCGAAATCCTTGACCTTCTGTACCAGGTCCTCGAGTGCTGCGGGCGGCAGAGCGCCGGCCTGGTTGAACACCAGCTTGCCCTTCTTGAAGGCCATCAGCGTCGGGATGGACCGGATCTCGGCAGCGGCCGCCAGTGATTGCTCGGCCTCGGTGTCGACCTTGGCGAATACCACGTCGGGGTGCTTCTCCGATGCGGCCTTGAAGGTCGGCGCGAACGCACGACACGGCCCGCACCACGACGCCCAGAAGTCCACCAGCACGATCTCGTTGTCGGCAATGGTGGCGTTGAACTGTTCTGCGGTGATGTCTTGCGTGCTCACGACTTTCCTAACGTTGCGGTGCGGCGGGCTGTTCCCAGCCTATGGTCAATGCAAGCCGGCCAGTGCGGTTTCAGCGTGGTAGCCGCCGAAGCCGTCGAGCGTGTCGTCGCGCAACCGGTTCACCCAGCCCGGGTCGGCCAGCAACGCCCGCCCGATGGCCACGATGTCGAACTCGCCTGCGGCGAACTGCTCGAGCACCCGGTCCACCGGAGCCGGGGTGATCACATCTCCATCGGCCCGGCCTGGCTTGAATTCGGTGGCCAGCCCCACGGAGCCTACGCCGATGACCGGGATGCCGGTGATCTGCTTGACCCAGCCCGCGAGGCTGCGCGTGGAGCCCGGGAACGCCGGCACGTAATGCCTGCGGGTCGACGGGTGCAGGATGTCCACGCCCGCGTTCACCAGCGGTGTCAACACCGCCTCCAACTCAGCCGGGTCGGCGGCAATGTGTGCGTCGTAGGCGTTGGCCTTCCACTGCGAGAACCGATAGATGATCGGGAACTCCGGACCGACAGCGTCGCGTACCGCGGTGATCACCTCGACCGGGAACCGGGTGCGCGCGACGATCGAGCCGCCGTACCCGTCGGTGCGCTGATTTGTTCTCTCCCACAGGAATTCGTCGAGAAGATAGCCGTGCGCACCGTGCAGCTCGACGGCGTCGAACCCGGCATTCTTCGCGTTGCGGGCCGCCTCGGCGAAACCGGCGGCCACGCCGGCCAGTTCGTCGGCGCGCAAGGCGCGCCCTTTGGCCTCGCCGAGGGAGTTGATGCCTGACGGACTGACCGGGACGAGCCCGTCACGGTCATCGCGCTCAGCGCCTTGATGCCACAGCTGGGCGGCGATGGTTGAGCCGTGAGCGTGTACGGCGTCGGTGACCGCTCGCCAGCCGGCCAGCACCTCCGGACCGGCCAGGGTCGGGATGTTGAACGGCCAGCCGGCCACGGGATCGGGCAACCGCACGCCCTCGGTGATGATCAAGCCGACCCCGCCGGCGGCGCGGCGCGCGTAGTACGCCGCGACGTCGGGCCCCGGGACGCCTTCCGGCGACGCGCGACGGGTCATCGGGGCCATGGCAAACCGGTTGGGGACGGTCAGGGACCCGACGGTGATCGGGCTGAACAACTCTGGGTGTGGCTGATTCACATGCCGAACCAACATCGGGTGGCGCGCGGGGATTCCGTTTTACTCACCGCGAGCCTGGGTGGGTAGCGGCTTCTCGAACCAGTGATCGGCGTAGACCTCGCCGCTGAACGGTTCGACTTCCCGATATCCGCAGCTGCGGTACATCCGCTGCGCCTCGATCAACACCGCGTTGGTGTCCAGCCGCATGAGCCGGGCGCCGTGAGCCTGGGCGTGTGACTCCAGGGCCGTGAGGATGCGCCGGCCCAAGCCCAGGCCGCGGGCGCTCGGAGCGACCCACATCCGCTTGACCAGCGCGACCGCGTCCGGATACCAGATCACCGCACCGCACCCCACCGGCCTGCCGTGCAGCGAGGCGACGAGCAGCAACCCCGCCGGCGGCGTCATCTCGGCGTCGGCGACCGGACTGACCGCCGGGTCGTAGCCGCCGGTGAACCGCTCGGCCAGTTCGGCGTAATAGGTCGCCAGACAGTACCGAGCGTCGGGATGCCCCGGGTCGCACACGTCGACCTGGACCGCTGACAGCGTGAGTAGCCTCTCGACCTGGGCCATCGCCGTCACCAGCCGGTCCTGCTGACTGTCGGTCAGTGTCCGCAGCACGGCGGCTGCCGCATCGTCGGAGTGCTCGTTGAGCCTGTCGAGCTCCCGGCGCCCGGCGTCGGTGAGCTGCGCGGTACGCACGCGCCCGTCTGCGTCACTGGGCGCAACCGTGACAAGCCCTTCCCGCTGCAGAGCCCGCAGGAGCCGGCTCAGGTAACCCGAATCCAACCCGAGCCGCTCCCGCAGGTCCCGCACGTCGCATCCGCCCGTCCCGATCTCCCACAGCAGCCGGTCTTGTCCGAGGGATCGCCCGCTGGCCAGGAAGTTCTCGTTGAGCACTCCCGCGCTGCGGGTGACGACCCGGTTGAACCTACGGACCTGCGCGACCATCTCCACGGACATATCTCTGACTTTAGTCAGACAACTGCCGCGCACGACGAACTTTCGCCAGGACGAACGGCCTAAGCGGTGGACGGCAGCTCGCGCCGGCCCGGGCGTGCCGACTCGAACCGCCAGATCGCATGGTGCAACGCCGTGGCATCCCAGCCGGCTTCGTCAGCTACGGCCTGCAGGAGCGCAGCCACGTCATCGCCGTGCGCCGCACCGAGTTCGCGATACACGTAACCGGCGACGCCCGGATCCGCGGTGACCCCGGGCTGTTGCGCGAGGAGCACGAGATAACGCCACGTGAAACCTGACCGCTGCCCCGGCACCGCACACCACGCCGCCTTGGCCTGAGCGCCACGCCCATCGTCCTCGACGACGGCACGTAGATCCGCGGTGGTGCGAACCCCTAGGTCGACGAGCGCCTGTGAGACCTCGACGAGCGCTGCTGACCGCAGCGGCGCTCCCTTGGCCGTCGACGTCGGACGGCGATTGCCGATCGCGGCTGCCCACTGCAGCGGACCGCCGAGCTCCTCGACATTCGCGAGGAGTTCCGGCGCGCCATCGGTGTCGGCGTTGCCGCCCTGGGCCGCCCGGTAGGCGCGGTAGCGCTCAACCACCTTCTCGACTGTCAGGTGGCGCGTCCCGGTCACGTAGATCGCGTCAATGATGCACAGCGCCAACGCATCTGGATATCCGAATGGACCCGGCCAATCGGCCGGATCGCCGAGATCGCGTTCGCACGCAGCCCGCAACCGCTCGACGTCAGTGTTCATTTCGATGCCTTCCAAACCTGTGGGCCCGCCATCGGACCCGTCTGGCCGAAAGCTAACGAGGACAGCCGACAAGAACGGCTCAGGATCAGAAGTTATCCACAGGCGCGGTCGACATTGGCGAGCAATTGTTGCCTGCGCTTCGGCCACCAGAACATTTCGACCAGCAAGGCCACGAGATAGATCACCGAGGCCACGGCGTTGCCCCACGAACCGAACACCGCATCCCAGGCCGCGGTGGCCGCCGCGACGACAAGGACCACCGGAAGCAGCCACCTCAGCGGCCGTGTGTCTTCGGCTGCGGCATGCATACCGCTGCGATAGTCGAGCGCAACGGGCATCAGTCGGGGATCGCCGATCCGCTCACCGTTCCGGGCCGCAGTCGCCACCGCAACCCGGTCGGCACCGCCGAGTTGCTTGGCGGCCGGCCAGTACCGCGCCATGCGCCGCGGCATCCATATCCCGAAGAAGATGCCCATGATCACGAACACGGCGACGCCTGCGATCCAGAATCCGGAGTCGAGCAAGGCCAGGACGGCAAGGCACAGCCCGACACTGCCTCCGATGATCGCGGCGCGGTAGAGGAAACCACCTCGCCATACGAAGGCCGGGACCGTCAGCACACCGTCATTGTGACGGGGCCAGGGCGGCTAGACGGTGAAACCGAGAGCCCGCAGTTGTTCGCGACCGTCGTCGGTGATCTTGTCCGGGCCCCACGGCGGATTCCACACCCAGTTGATGCGGAGTTCGTCGACCAGCCCGGCGCCGACGAGCGCGGTCCGCGACTGATCCTCGATCACATCGGTCAGCGGGCACGCCGCCGATGTCAGGGTCATGTCGATCAGTGCCACGGTGCCGGAATCCGCCTTTTCGACGTTCAATCCATACACCAGACCGAGGTCGACGACGTTGATTCCCAGCTCGGGATCGACCACGTCGCGCATGGCCTCTTCGAGATCGGCGAGGAATTCCTCATTGGTGGTGTCGGTCATGCCGTCTCCCTGTGCGAATCGTTGGCCTCGGCAAGCGCGGCCTTGAAAGCTGTCCAACCCAGCAACGCGCATTTCACCCGTGCCGGGTATTTGGCGACCCCGGCGAACGCGATGCCGTCACCGATCACATCCTCGTCCCCCTCGACATTGCCGCGGGAGGAGATCATCTCGGTGAACGCCGCGACCGTGTCGAGGGCATCGCCGACGCTCTGCCCGATCACCTGATCGGTGAGCACCGAAGTGGACGCCTGACTGATCGAGCAGCCCTGCCCGTCATACGAGATATCGGCGATGGTGTCACCGTCGTCGGACAGGGCCACCCGCAGCGTCACCTCGTCCCCGCACGTCGGGTTGACGTGATGCACCTCGGCCGCGAACGGCTCGCGCAGTCCGCGGTGGTGCGGATGTTTGTAGTGGTCCAGGATGACATCCTGGTACATCTGTTCCATTCTCATGCGAAGAACTCCACAGCACGTCTGACCCCTGCCACCAGGCGGTCCACCTCGTCGAGCGTGTTGTACACCGCGAACGAGGCGCGTGCGGTCGCGGCGATGCCGAACCGCCGGTGCAACGGCCACGCGCAGTGATGCCCGACGCGCACGGCGACGCCGTCGTCATCGAGGAACTGACCGACATCGTGGGCATGGATGCCGTCGACGACGAAGCTCACCGGCGACCCACGGTGCTGCATGGTCGTCGGCCCGATCACGCGGATATTGGGTAGCCCCGCCAAGCCTTCCAAGGCGGCGGCCACCAGTTCGGCCTCGTGCGCCTCGACGGCGGGCATCCCGATGGCCGTCAGATACCGTGCGGCAGCGGCCAATCCGACAACCTGGGAGGTCATCGGCGTGCCGGCCTCGAACCGCTGTGGCGCAGGCGCGTAGGTGGTCTTCTCCATCGTGACGGTCTCGATCATCGAACCGCCGGTGATGAAGGGCGGCATCGCGTTCAACAGTTCCGAGCGGCCGTAGAGCACACCGATTCCGGTGGGCCCCAGCATCTTGTGCCCGGAGAACGCGGCGAAGTCGACGTCGAGCGCATGGAAGTCGACAGGCTGGTGCGGCGCCGACTGGCAGGCATCGAGCACCGTCAGGGCCCCGACCGCCTTGGCCCGCGACACCAGTTCGGCCACCGGGGCGATGGCCCCCGTCACATTCGAATGATGGCTGAACGCCACCACTTTCACGCGCTCGTCGAGTTCGAGCGAGTCCAGGTCGATACGGCCGTCATCGGTGACCGAGTACCACTTCAGGGTCGCTCCGGTGCGCTGCGCGAGCTCCTGCCACGGAATCAGGTTGGCGTGGTGCTCCAGTTCGGTCGTGACGATCACGTCGCCCGGGCCGACAGCGCGGTCGAACCGCTTGTCCCCCAGCACATACGCCACCAGGTTGAGGGACTCGGTCGCGTTCTTGGTGAAGACCAGTTCGTCGGGCTCGGCTCCGACGAAGGCCGCGATGTCGGCGCGGCCCTGCTCGTAGGCGTCGGTCGACTCTTCCATCAACTGGTGCGCACCGCGGTGCACGGCCCCGTTGGAGGTGATCAGGAAGTCCCGTTCGGCGTCGAGCACCTGCAACGGCTTCTGCGACGTCGCCCCGGAATCCAGGTAGGCCAACTGGCTCCCACCGCGCATCACCCGAGACAGGATCGGGAAATCCGCACGGATCCGGGTGACGTCCAAGTCGACCGAGGCGGCAGTCATAGTCCTGCTCCTCACGTCCGCGCCATGATCAGGCGCCTACGGCTTGGGTGAAGCGCACGTATCCGTTCTCTTCCAGTTCGTCGGCAAGTTCGGGCCCACCGGATTCCACGATGCGCCCGCCGACGAACACGTGCACGAACTGCGGCTGGATGTAGCGCAGGATCCGGGTGTAGTGGGTGATGAGCAGGATGCCGCCGTGGGTTTCCTCGGCGTAGCGGTTGACGCCCTCGCTGACGACCCGCAGCGCGTCGACGTCGAGGCCCGAATCGGTCTCGTCGAGGATCGCGATCTTGGGCTTGAGCAGGCTCAGCTGCAGGATCTCGTGCCGCTTCTTCTCACCACCCGAGAAGCCCTCGTTGACGCTGCGTTCGCCGAACGCCGGATCGATCTCCAGGTCGCTCATCGCGGACTTGACTTCCTTGACCCAGTGCCGCAGCTTCGGCGCCTCGCCGCGAACGGCGGTCGCTGCGGTGCGCAGGAAGTTCGACATGGACACCCCGGGCACCTCGACCGGGTACTGCATCGCCAAAAACAGACCCGCACGCGCTCTTTCGTCGATGCTCATCTCGAGCACGTCCTGGCCGTCGAGGGTAATCGACCCGGACGTCACGACGTACTTCGGATGCCCCGCGATGGCGTAGGACAGCGTCGACTTACCCGAACCGTTGGGACCCATCACCGCGTGGGTCTCCCCCGATTTCACGGTGAGGTCGACGCCCTTGAGGATGGGGATCTCCTCGGCGGCGTCGGTCGCGGCCACACTGACGTGGAGGTCCTTGATTTCCAGAGTGCTCATGCGTGCGTGATTCCTTCGGTTAGCTCAAGTTCGTGTTCGATGGCTGCGGTGAGGCGCTCCCGGACCGCGGGGACGGAGATCTTCTGGATCAGCTCGCCGAAGAAGCCGCGCACCACCAGGCGACGGGCCTGGTCCTCGGGGATACCGCGGGCCTGCAGGTAGAACAGCTGCTCGTCGTCGAATCTGCCGGTGGCACTTGCGTGCCCGGCGCCGACGATCTCGCCGGTCTCGATCTCCAGGTTGGGCACCGAGTCGGCGCGTGCGCCGTCGGTGAGCACCAGGTTCCGGTTCACCTCGTAGGTGTCGGTGCCGGTGGCTTCGGCGCGGATCAGCACGTCCCCGATCCACACGGTGTGGGTGTCCGGCTTGTCCGACTGCGGATCCCCTTGCAGCGCACCCTTGTACGTGACGTGCGACCGGCAGTTGGGCTGGGCGTGGTCGACGAGCAGCCGCGATTCGAAGTGCTGACCGTCGTCGGCGAAGTACAGGCCGAGCAGTTCGGCGTCGCCGCCCGGCGCGGTGAACCGCACCCGGCCGGTCAGCCGCGCGACGTCGCCACCGAGGGTCACCGCGAAATGCCGCAGTACCGCGTCCTTGCCCAGCGTCGCGTGGTGCGTGCTGACGTGGACGGTGTCGTCGTCCCAGTCGGCGATGGACACGACCTTCAGCTGCGCGGCGTCGCCGACCACGAATTCGACGTTGTCGGCGTAGGTTCCGCCACCGCGGTGGTCGAGCACCACGACCGCCTCGGCGAGCTCGTCCAGCCGCACCTGCAGGTGGCCATAGGCCGTCGAGCCCTCGCCGGGGCCGGTGACGGTGATCTCGATGGGCTCCGCGACCTGGGTGTTGCGCCCCACCGTGACGACCGTGGCGTGACCGAACGACGAGAATGCTTGCGCCGCAACCCGGTCCGCGGGCACACCACCCTGGCCGAGCCGCTCATCGCCACGCTCGACGGTCTCGACGGTGACGCCGGGACGCTCGGAAACCTCGATCAGCGCACTGCCGGTGACCGGTGCGGATCCGTTGTGCAGACCGCGAAGTCGCTTGAGCGGCGTGAACCGCCAGATCTCGTCGCGACCGTGCGGTACCTCGAAGGCATCGACGTCGAAGGACGTGAATATCTCGCCCTTGTTGGTGCCCTCAACAGCTTGAGTAAGCCCTGCCACTAGCCGACCGCGCCTTCCATTTGCAGCTCGATGAGCCGGTTGAGCTCAAGTGCATATTCCATCGGGAGTTCCTTGGCGATGGGCTCGACGAAGCCACGCACCACCATTGCCATTGCCTCGTCCTCGGTCAGACCGCGGCTCATCAGGTAGAACAGCTGGTCCTCGCTGACCTTGGACACCGTGGCCTCGTGGCCCATGGTCACGTCGTCCTCGCGGATGTCGACGTACGGGTAGGTGTCCGAACGGCTGATGGTGTCGACCAGCAGCGCATCGCATTTCACGCTGGAGCGCGATCCGTGCGCACCCTTGTTCACCTGGACCAGGCCGCGGTAGGACGCGCGGCCACCGCCGCGGGCCACCGACTTGGACACGATGTTGGACGACGTGTTGGGCGCCAGGTGCAGCATCTTGGCACCGGTGTCCTGGTGCTGTCCCTCGCCCGCGAACGCCACCGAGAGCACCTCGCCCTTGGCGTGCTCACCGGTCATCCACACCGCCGGGTACTTCATGGTGACCTTGGAGCCGATGTTGCCGTCGATCCACTCCATGGTGGCGCCCGCTTCGGCCCGGGCCCGCTTGGTGACCAGGTTGTAGACGTTGTTCGACCAGTTCTGGATCGTGGTGTAGCGAACCCGCGCACCGGGCTTCACGACGATCTCGACCACCGCCGAGTGCAGCGAATCCGACTTGTAGATCGGCGCGGTGCAGCCCTCGACGTAGTGCACGTAGGAGCCCTCGTCGGCGATGATCAGCGTCCGCTCGAACTGGCCCATGTTCTCGGTGTTGATCCGGAAGTACGCCTGCAGCGGGATGTCGACGTGCACGCCCGGCGGCACGTAGATGAACGATCCGCCCGACCACACCGCGGTGTTCAGCGCGGAGAACTTGTTGTCCCCGGCCGGGATCACGGTGCCGAAGTACTGCTTGAAGATCTCCGGGTGCTCCCGCAGGCCCGAGTCGGTGTCCAGGAAGATGACGCCTTGTGCCTCAAGGTCTTCGCGGATCTGGTGGTAGACGACCTCGGACTCGTACTGCGCCGCCACACCGGCAACGAGCCGCTGCTTCTCCGCCTCCGGGATGCCGAGGCGGTCGTAGGTGTTGCGGATGTCCTCGGGCAGTTCCTCCCAGGACGCGGCCTGCTTCTCGGTGGACCGCACGAAGTACTTGATGTTGTCGAAGTCGATGCCGTCAAGGTTCGAACCCCAGTGCGGCATGGGCTTCTTGTCGAACGTGCGCAGCGCCTTCAGCCGGCTCTCCAGCATCCATTCCGGCTCGTTCTTCTTCGCCGAGATGTCACGCACGACGGCCTCGGACAGGCCGCGTTGCGCACTGGCACCCGCGGCATCGGAATCCGACCAGCCGTAGCCGTACTTCCCCAGCGACGCGATGGCCTCTTCCTGGGTCAGTGGCGTATCGGGCGTGATGGTCATGTCGACGCTCCTTGATTGTTGGTGATGGCGGTTCGGGCGTGGGCCGCGCTCCGAACATCGGACGAATTGTCGGTGTCGAGTGGAACGTGGGTGGTGCAGGCGCAGTCACCGTTGACGATGGTGGCCAGCCGCTGGACATGGGTGCCCAGGATTTCGGCGAACGCCTCGCGCTCGGTCTCGCACAGTTCGGGAAATTCCTCCGCGACGTGCGACACCGGGCAGTGGTGCTGGCAGATCTGCACGCCCCGCACCGGCCCACTCACCGGATTGGTCGTGGTCGCATAGCCGGCCTTGGTCATCGCTGCGGCCACGCGGTCGGCGGTTTCGGCCACATCGCCGGAGCTTGCGCCGACCCCGGCAAGGATGGTGTCGATGCGGCGCCGGGCGAACGTCCGGACCGCGTCCTTGCCACCGATCTCGCGCAGCTGCCGGATGGCGGCGACCGCCAGATCGTCGTAGGTGTGTCCGAGCTTGGCCCGCCCGGCCGACGTCAGCTGGTAACGCTTGGCGGGCCTGCCCCTGCCGTTGTGCTGCCACGGCGCCGCGGCGCTGGCCTGCGCATCACCGGCGTCGATGAGAGCGTCGAGGTGGCGGCGCACCCCTGCAGCCGAGATGCCGAGCCGCTCGCCGATCTGGCCCGCGGTGGTGGGACCCTGGAGTAGCAGCTGGATGATGGCGCGGCGGGTCTGGCCGTCGGACACGGGCACGACGTCAGCGGCGGCCAGACTGTCCGCAGCGGTCACACCGGCAACACCGACAGGGGCCGGCGAACCGACCCCAGCCTTGCGCGCAGCGTCCGAGCGGATTTTCACAACACCATTGTGACGGAATTCGGCCAGCGGTTCTAGCAAGGGTAGCCTTACGTGATTTGGGCCACCCCGGTGTGCGCTCACCGACCCGGACCACTCGATCCCGGCGGTTACTCTGCTCTGATGGCCAGCCGCCTGTCGTCCTTCAGCTCGTCGATCGCCCGGTGGCACGGCGACGAACGTGCGGTCGGCTCCCCACTGAACGATGCCGAGGTCGTGGCACTGCGCCGGACCAGGCTGTTCGGCGCCACCGGGACGGTCCTGATGGCCATCGGGGCGCTGGGCGCAGGTGCCCGCCCCGTGGTGCAGGACCCGACTTTCGGGGTGCGGTTGCTCAACCTGCCGTCCCGCATCCAGACGGTGTCGCTGACCATGACCACCACCGGCGCCGTGATGATGGCGCTCGCCTGGCTGATGCTGGGCAGGTTCGCGCTGGGTCCGCGCCGCATGTCCCGCAGCCAGCTCGACCGCACGCTGCTGCTGTGGGCGCTGCCGCTGCTGATCGCCCCGCCGATGTACAGCAAGGACGTCTACTCCTACCTGGCCCAGAGCGAGATCGCGCTGCTCGGGCTCGACCCGTACCGGGTGGGCCCGGCCACGGGCCTCGGCCTCGACCACGTGTTCACGCTGTCGGTACCCAGCCTGTGGCGTGAGACCCCCGCGCCCTACGGTCCGCTCTTTCTGTGGATCGGTCAGACCATCTCCGGCGTGACCGGCGAGAACATCGTCGCCGCCGTGCTGTGCCACCGCCTGGTCGTGTTGTTCGGCGTCGGCCTCATCGTGTGGGCCACCCCGCGGCTGGCTCACCGCTGCGGCGTCGCGGAAGTCAGCGCGCTGTGGCTGGGCCCCTGCAACCCGCTGCTGTTCATGCATCTCGTCGCGGGCATCCACAACGAGGCGCTGATGCTCGGCCTCATGCTCGCCGGCACCGAATTCGCACTGCGCGGGATCGATTCGAGTCACCCCCTGCTGCCCGCGCACGTGAGGAGCACAAAAGGCCCTGCGCACGTGAGGAGCACAAATGGCCCCGCGCACGTGAGGAGCACAAATGGCCCCGCGCACGTGAGGAGCACAAATCCCCTGGGTCCACTGGCCTGGCCGCGCGGTTCGGCCGAGTGGGCCCGCTGGCGACCGATGGCGATGCTTCTCCTCGGCGCCGTGCTCATCACGATGTCCTCGCAGGTCAAACTGCCGTCCCTGCTAGCGCTCGGGTTCGTCGCGATGGCCCTGGCATGGCGCTGGGGCGGCACCGTGAAGGCGTTCTTCCTCGCGAGCTTTTCGCTGGGCACGGTATCGCTGGTGGTGATGGCGATCATCGGCTGGGCCAGTGGCCTCGGCTTCGGCTGGCTGTTCACCCTCGGCACCGCGAACGTCGTACGGAGCTGGATGTCACCGCCGACGCTGCTCGCCCTGGGCACCGGCCAGGTCGGCATCCTGCTCGGGCTCGGCGACCACACCACCGCGGTTCTCGCGCTCACCCGTGCGATCGGTGTCTCGATCATCGCGGTCGTCGTCACATGGCTGCTGCTCGCGGTGATGCGCGGGCGGTTGCATCCGGTCGGCGGCCTCGGCGTCGCCCTCGGCGCGACCGTCCTGCTGTTCCCGGTGGTGCAGCCGTGGTACCTGCTGTGGGCCATCGTGCCGCTCGCGGCCTGGGCCACCCGGCCCGGCTTCCGCGGCGCCACCATCGTGCTGACGCTCGTCGTCGGCATCTTCGGTCCCACCGCCAACGGCGACCGGTTCGCGCTGTTCCAGATCGTGATGGCGACGCTGGCGAGCACGGTGATCGTCCTGATCCTGATCGGGTTGACCTGGCGCCGGTTGCCCTGGCGCAAGCTGTCCGACACCACCACCAGCCCACCGGCGGCACCGGTCACCACCTCCGACGCCTACGCTGAGTCCCCGTGAACTCGCGTTCCGACGCTTCGCCCACCGAAACACCCGTGCTGCTGCGCGGCGTCACCAAGCAGTACGGCACGACGACAGCGGTATCCGGCCTCGACCTCGAAGTGCACAAGGCCGAGGTGCTGGCCTTGCTCGGCCCCAACGGGGCGGGCAAGACCACCACCGTCGAGATGTGCGAGGGTTTCATCCGGCCCGACGGCGGCACCATCGAGATCCTGGGCCTCGACCCCGTCGGCGACAACGCGCGGCTACGTGAGCGCATCGGCGTGATGCTGCAGGGCGGCGGTGGCTACCCGGCAGCCCGGGCCGGCGAGATGCTCAACCTCGTGGCGTCGTACGCGGCCAACCCGCTCGACCCGGCCTGGCTGATGGACACCCTCGGCCTCACCGAATCCGCCCGCACCACCTACCGGCGGCTCTCCGGCGGTCAGCAGCAGCGGCTGGCGCTGGCATGCGCCGTGGTCGGGCGTCCCGAGCTGGTCTTCCTCGACGAGCCGACGGCAGGCATGGACGCGCACGCACGAATCGTGGTGTGGGAGTTGATCGATGCGCTGCGTCGCGACGGCGTGACGGTGGTGTTGACGACGCATCAGCTGACCGAGGCCGAGGAACTCGCCGACCGCATCGTGATCATCGACCACGGCGTTGCGGTGGCCACCGGCACGCCCGCCGAACTGATGCGCACCGGCGCCGAGAACCAGCTGCGGTTCACCGCGCCCCGCAAGCTCGATCTGTCGCTGCTCGTCGCAGCATTGCCAGAGAACTACAAGGCCAGTGAGACCGCGCCGGGCGAATACCTGGTCGAGGGGTTCATCGATCCGCAGGTGCTGGCGACGGTGACGGGGTGGTGTGCCCGGCTGGACGTGCTGGCCACCGATATGCGGGTGGAGCAGCGCAGCCTGGAGGACGTGTTCCTGGACCTCACCGGACGCGAGCTGCGGGGCTGACGAGACGACATGACGGACAACGAGATGACCACGACGAACCGCTTCGAACCCGGGACGTTCTCCCCCGATCCGCGGCCGGCAGGCGTGCCGACGATGTTGGCCGCGCAGTACGGGCTCGAGCTCAAACTGCTGCTGCGCAACGGCGAGCAGTTGCTGCTGACCATGTTCATCCCCATCACGCTGCTGATCGGCCTGACTCTTCTGCCACTCGGGTCGTTCGGTGAGCATCGCGCCGCGGCGTTCACGCCGCCGATCATGGCGCTGGCCGTGATCTCCACAGCCTTCACCGGGCAGGCCATCGCCGTGGCGTTCGACCGCCGGTACGGCGCGCTCAAACGGCTCGGCGCGACGGCACTACCGGTCTGGGGCATCATCGCGGGCAAGGCGCTGGCCGTGGTCACGGTCGTGTTCCTGCAGGCGATCCTGCTGGGCGCCATCGGTGTCGCTCTGGGCTGGCGCCCGCCGGTCGCCGGTCTGGCGCTGGGTGCGGTGATCATCGCGCTCGGGACCGCCGGGTTCGCGGCGTTGGGCCTGCTGCTCGGCGGCACGCTCAAGGCCGAGATCGTGCTGGCATTGGCGAACCTGTTGTGGTTCGTGTTCGCCGGGTTGGGCGCGCTGACGCTGGAAGGCGGCCTGGTGCCGTCGGCCCTGCGGTGGGCAGCCCGGCTCACCCCGTCGGGGGCCCTCACCGAGGCGCTGACCCGCGCGATGTCGCTGTCGGTGGACTGGTTCGGCATCCTGGTGCTGGTGGCGTGGGGCGGCGTCGCGGCCGTGTGCGCCATGCGCTGGTTCCGCTTCACCTGATGAGCCCGGCGGCCCCTACTACGAGCTGTAGTTCCGGTTCATCTACGATCAGCCCGTGACCGTCGGACGTCTTTTTCTGCGACTGGTCGATCTGCTGCCACTGCCGAGCCTGCGGGTCCAGCGCATCATCGCGTTCCTGGTGATCCTCACCCAGGGCGGCATCGCGGTGACCGGCGCGATCGTGCGGGTGACCGCATCGGGTCTCGGCTGCCCGACCTGGCCGCAGTGCTTCCCCGGCAGTTTCACCCCGGTGCCGCACGCCGAGGTCGCCGTGGTGCATCAGGCCGTCGAATTCGGTAACCGGATGATCACCTTCCTGGTGGTGTTCACCGCGGTGGCAGCCGTGCTCGCCGTCACCCGGGCCCGGCGCCGCCGCGAAGTGCTGATCTACGCCTGGCTCATGCCCGCCTCGACGGTGGTGCAGGCCGTCATCGGCGGCATCACCGTGCGGACCGGCCTGCTGTGGTGGACCGTGGCCATCCACTTGGTGGCCTCGATGACCATGGTGTGGCTGTCGGTGCTGCTGTACGTGAAAGTCGGCCAGCCCGACGACGGCACCCCCACCGTGCTGGTGGCAAGACCCTTGCGGCAGTTGACCGCGCTGAGCGCCGTCATCCTCGCCGCCATCCTGGTGACCGGAACCCTGGTCACCGGCGCGGGCCCGCACGCAGGCGACAAGAGCCTCGACCGCGTGGTGCCACGCCTGCAGGTGGAGATCACCACATTGGTACACGCCCACTCGTCGCTCCTGGTCGCCTATCTGTCGATGATCATCGCGCTCGGGTTCGCCCTCGCCGCAGTGCACGCGGCTCGGCCGATCATGGTCCGACTGGGTGTGCTGCTGGCTCTGGTGTGCGCGCAGGGGCTGGTCGGGACCGTGCAGTTCTATACCGGCGTGCCCGCCGCGCTGGTCGCCGTGCACGTCGCCGGGGCGGTGGCATGTACGGCCGCCACCGCGGCGCTATGGGCGTCGATGCGAGAGCGGACCGAGGCCGAGGCGCTCCAGGGCTGACTCGACCCCCAGCGCGAACTGTCGTTCGGCTTCGGCGCGGTTGCCTGCGCTGAGCTGACGGAAACCCAGCGACGGTTCGACGAGTTCGAGTTCCAGCAGCCGCGGATCGTCGGGCCCACTCCCCGTAGCTGCGGCCCCGCCGATCACGTCCACCCGGGCGTACAGCAGGTCGCGCGCGGCGATGTCGAACATCCGGGTCACGGCCGCGATTGCCAGCCGCCCGACCTCCCAGATCTCGTCGTCAGGCTCGGCCGCTGACAGGCTTTCGGTGGCGTAGGTCCCGGTTTCCTCGAACTCCGGCGCGCTGCCCGCAGCCGGAAGTATAGGCCCCTTGGTGAACGCGTGGGACCCCTCGCCGTTGAGGAAGACCAGGGCCGTCTCCCCGTCGACGATGCGCGGGTCGTAGGGCTGCACCAACACCGCGCGACCTTGCGCGTGCAGTTGGGCCGCGTGTGCGGCGGCCGCGTCGGCGTCGACGAACCGTTGCGCTCCTTGCGAACCCGCCCCGACGGCCGGTTTCACCACGACCTCTCCCGCGGGGATGCGCACGGCTTGGCCGACCGGGAAATGCTGGGTGGGAACCACCGGCACCCCGAGCCGATCGAGGTCGATCAGGTAGTGCTTGTCGATGTTCCACTCGACGAGCGCGGGCGGATTGATCAGGTTGCGCACCGAGCGTGTCCATGACAGATATTCGTCGAGCCGTTCGGGGTAATCCCACGTTGCCCTGAGGACCACCAGATCCGCGTCCAGGGTCGCCGGGTCGTCCCAGGACAGCCACCGCGCGTGCAGGCCCCGGGTGCGCAGCGCGGCGACCAGACCTGCATCGTCACCGTCGCCGTCGGGCAGTGTCGGGCAACCGGCGAACACGATGCGTGGATGGAAGATGTCCGGGCGGGCGAGCTTCACACGATCCTCCGGGGTCGGTGGCGACGGGTTCTCTCAAGGGTGTCATGGGATCCGGCCGGGTGTTGCGGCACACGCGAACGGCCGAGGCTTGGCAGGATGGTCACCATGCACGCGATCGAAGTCGCCGAGACCGGTGGACCCGAGGTCCTCAATTTCATCGAACAGCCCGAGCCCACCCCGGGCCCCGGCGAAATATTGATCAAGGCCGAAGCGATCGGCGTGAATTTCATCGACACCTACTTCCGCTCCGGGCTCTACCCGCGGGAGCTGCCGTTCGTCGTCGGCACCGAGGTGTGCGGCACCGTCGCCGCCGTCGGTGACGATGTGGCGGCACTGGCGGTCGGCGACCGGGTGGTGACCGCAAACGCCACCGGCGCATACGCCGAATACTGTGTCGCGCCAGCCGATTTCAGCGCCTACGTGCCGGACGGCGTGGCACCGGACGCCGTGGCCTCCGCCCTGCTCAAGGGCATGACCGCGCACTACCTCATCAAGTCCACCTATCCGGTGCAACCGTCGGACACCGTGCTGCTGCACGCCGGCGCAGGCGGCGTGGGGCTGATCCTCACGCAGTGGGCCACCAGCATCGGCACCCGGGTGATCACCACGGCGTCCACGCCGCAGAAGGCCGAGCTGTCCCGGCAGGCCGGTGCCGTCGAGGTGCTCGACTACCCCGACGACCCGGCCGAGTTCGCCGAGAAGATCCGCGACCTCACCGGCGGTCTCGGGGTCGCCGCGGTCTACGACGGGGTGGGCAAGTCGACGTTCGACGCGAGCCTGGCCAGTTTGGCCGTGCGTGGCACGCTGGCGCTGTTCGGCGCCGCCAGTGGTCCGGTCCCGCCGGTGGACCCGCAGCGCCTCAACTCGTCGGGTTCGGTGTTCCTGACCCGGCCGACACTGGCGCACTACACTCGCACACCCGACGAATTCTCTTGGCGGGCAGGAGAACTGATCAACGCCATTGCCGACGGGACCATCAACATCACCGTGGGCGGACGCTATCCGCTCGCCGAGGCCGCCCAGGCCCACACCGATCTGCAGGGCCGCAAGACCGTCGGCTCGATCGTCTTGGTGCCCTAGCGCCGGACGCCGTCAGATGGGCTCGGCCACCGGGAACGTCCATGATCCGTCGAGGATCTCCGGACGGGGCCGGTAGAGCCGCACGATGTAGTTCCAGCCGTCGGTGATCGGCAGCAGATTCACAGCGTCCGCACCGCCGAACTGGATGGTGGTCGCACCGTCGGCGCCGGGCACGGCGGTGATGTTGTTCAGCGAGTAGGCGTTCTGGGCGTTGGGCGTGAAGTACCCGTCCCTGTTGTAGACGGTCACCGACCAGAACCCGTCCACCGGGACGTCTTCGACGGTGAGCCGGTGCACGGTGGTGCCGTCATTGGCGGCCGGGAAGACCGACAGGTACAGCGCGTCACGTTCCGGGTTGCCACCCCAGGCGTACGCCGAACCGATCAGGTGCCGCACCGGATCGACGGAGTCTCGTGGTCCGAACGTGGCCTTGCTGTCCGGAAGTGTCGTCGACAACGTGATCAGGGCGTCGCGCACGGTCTTCTGACTCACCGGATCCCATTGCGGCACTTCGAAGCTGCCCGCCTCGGCCTGGCTGATCGAGATCGCGTCCTGCAGGGCGTGCACCGCTTGCACGTCGGCGGGATCGTTCGGGTCGACGAGGGTACGGACCGCCGCTGCGACATACCGGGTGCCGATATCCGCCCGGGTGAGGGTGAGTGACGCCGGGGCGTACACGACCGTCGGAACGTAGTGGTCCTCGGTGATGATCTGCAGGGCCATGAAGCGCCCGGCGCTGTCGGGCAGGGTCAGGGTGACCGGCCCGGCGTCGAGATCGAAAACCCCTGCCGAGTAGAGGGTGTCGCGGTTCTGCCGGATCACCAGTTGGTTGTCGAGCGGACTGAGTTCGCGGATGTGGTGCAGCGCCGCGAAGCCGCCGTCCTTGACGATGTTGCCGAAATAGAGGTCGGATTCCGCGCGGGCGAAATTGTCAGGGGTGACCAGCACCCCCGCAGATTACCGCCCGAACAGCGTCGGCAGTGCCAGAGCCGAATCCACGGCGAGCGCGCAGAACACCACGGCCAGGTAGTTGTTGGACTGCAGGAACAGTCGCAGGGGCTTGACCGGCTCGCCACGCTTCACCCCGGAGTACAGCTGGTGTGCCATCACCAGGAACCACGCCCCCGCCAGCAGCGCGACCGACGCGTAGAGCCAGCCGGTGGCCAGCGCGAGCACCAGCGTGGTCAGCACGGTGAGCCACGTGTAGATCAGGATCTGCTTGGTGACGTGACGTTCGGTGGCGACGGCGGGCAGCATCGGCACGCCGGCCGCCTTGTAGTCGTCCTTGTAGCGCATCGCCAGCGCCCAGGTGTGCGGCGGTGTCCAGAAGAAAATGACCAGAAACATCACCAGCGCGGGCCATTGAACGGTCCCGGTGACCGCCGACCAGCCGATCATCACGGGCATACAGCCTGCCGCCCCGCCCCACACCACGTTCTGCGACGTACGCCGCTTGAGCAGCAGTGTGTAGACGAACACGTAGAACGCGATGGTCACCAGGCCGAGCACGCCCGAGAGCAGGTTGGTGGTCCACCACAGCCACGCGAACGACGCGACCGTCAGGGCGAGCCCGAAGATCAGCGCGTGCCGGGTCGGCACCGACGCCTTCGCCAGCGGCCTGCGGGCGGTACGTTTCATGACCTTGTCGATGTCGGCGTCGGCCACGCAGTTGAGGGTGTTGGCACCCGCCGCCGCCATCATGCCGCCGACCAGCGTGTTGAGGATCAGCAGCGGATCAACGACACCGCGATGCGCCAGCAGCATGGCTGGGATCGCCGTCACCAGCAACAGCTCGATGACACGCGGTTTGGTGAGTGCCAAATACGCCAGGAAAGTGGTGCGTATTCGGCTCGGCGCCCCACCGAGGGAACGGCGCTCGCGAATGCTCACGCAAATAACTCCTCGGGTGACTGCACGCGACTTCTACTACAGACGATGGTAGACCGCATGGCTGAGTGCACCACACCGCAGGGTCCGATTTGCGAACCCCGCCGAGGTGAACGGCGGCGTAATCGTGCCCCAACCAACCGCCCTCGATGACGCGGTGGCACTAGGGTGTTGGATGGGGTTGTGGGCCGGCCGCGCACAGCTCAGCACAAGCAATCAGAACTTAGGAGCGAGGTAGTGACCACCGTCGAAGAGATCTCCGCCCTCACCCGCCCGAACCATCCGGACGACTGGACGGACCTCGATTCGGCCGCGGTCGACACGGTCCGTGTGCTCGCCGCCGACGCGGTACAGAAGGTGGGCAACGGCCATCCCGGTACCGCCATGAGCCTGGCGCCGCTGGCCTACACGCTGTTCCAGCGGCAGATGCGCCACGACCCCAGCGACACCCACTGGATCGGCCGCGACCGGTTCGTGCTGTCCTGCGGACATTCCAGCCTCACGCTCTACATCCAGCTGTACCTCGGCGGGTTCGGCCTGGAGCTGGCCGACATCGAGGCGCTGCGCACCTGGGGTTCGCTGACCCCGGGACACCCCGAGTACCGCCACACCAAGGGCGTGGAGATCACCACGGGTCCGCTGGGACAGGGTTTGGCTTCCGCCGTCGGCATGGCGATGGCCGCCCGCTACGAGCGAGGCCTGTTCGACCCCGACACGGCCCCCGGCGAGAGCCCGTTCGACCACTTCATCTACGTGATCGCCTCGGATGGTGACATCGAAGAGGGCGTCACCAGCGAGGCATCGTCTCTGGCTGGCACCCAAGAGCTGGGCAACCTCATCGTGCTGTGGGACGACAACAAGATCTCCATCGAGCACGACACCCAGATCGCGCTGACCGAGGACACCCCGGCGCGCTACCGGGCCTACGGCTGGCACGTCCAGGAAGTCGAGGGCGGCGAGAACGTCACGGCCATCGAAGAGGCCCTCGAGGCCGCCCGCAAGGTGACCGACAAGCCGTCGTTCATCGCGGTGCGCACCATCATCGGCTACCCCGCCCCCACCAAGATGAACACCGGCGGCGTGCACGGCGCGGCGCTGGGCGCCGACGAGGTCGCGGCCACCAAGAAGGTGCTCGGCTTCGACCCGGACAAGAGCTTCGAGGTGCGCGACGACGTCATCGCCCACACGCGCGAGCTCGTGGCCCGCGGCAAGAAGGCCCACGAGGACTGGCAGGTGTCGTTCGACGCGTGGGCCAAGCGGGAGCCGGAGCGCAAGGCGCTGCTGGACCGCCTGCTGGCCCGCGAACTCCCCGAGGGCTGGGACGCCGACCTGCCGCACTGGGACACCGATTCCAAGCCGGTGGCCACCCGGGCCGCCTCCGGTGCGGTGCTCGCCGCTGTCGGGCCCAAGCTGCCCGAACTCTGGGGTGGTTCGGCTGACCTGGCCGGCAGCAACAACACCACGATCAAGGGCGCCAACTCCTTTGGCCCGCCGTCGCAGTCGACCCACGACTGGACCATGAGCTGGTACGGCCGCACGCTGCACTTCGGCATCCGCGAGCACGCCATGGGCGCCATCCTGTCCGGCATCGTGCTGCACGGCCCGACCCGCGCGTACGGCGGCACGTTCTTGCAGTTCTCGGACTATATGCGGCCCGCCGTTCGGCTGGCCTCCCTGATGGACATCGATCCGATCTACGTGTGGACGCACGATTCGATCGGCCTGGGTGAGGACGGCCCGACTCACCAGCCGATCGAGCACCTGGCGGCCCTGCGGTCCATCCCGAACCTGTCCGTGGTCCGCCCCGGCGACCCGAACGAGACCACGTACGCGTGGAAGACCGTGCTGGAGCGCACCGCGAGCACCGGGCCTGTCGGATTGATCCTGACCCGGCAGGGTATCCCGGTGCTGGAGGGAACCAGCGCCGAAGGTGTGGCCCGCGGTGGCTACGTGCTCGGTGGCGGCAAGCCCGCCGACGACGCCGACGTCGTCATCATCGCGACCGGCTCGGAACTGCAACTCGCGGTCGCAGCGCAGAAGGCGTTGGCCGAGAAGGACATCGTCGCCTACGTGGTGTCGATGCCGTGTGTGGAGTGGTTCGAGAAGCAGCCGCAGGACTACCAGGACTCGGTGCTGCCGCCCAGTGTGTCGGCGCGGGTCGCGGTCGAGGCGGGTGTCGCCCAGCCGTGGCACAAGCTGGTCGGCGATACCGGCCAGATCGTGTCCATCGAGCACTACGGCGCGTCGGCCGACGACAAGACCTTGTTCCGCGAGTTCGGTTTCACGCCAGAGGCTGTGGTTGCCGCTGCGGAACGATCCCTGAACAACTAGTAGAGGAAGCGAATCATGACTCAGAACCCGAATCTCGCGGCGCTGAGTGCCGCGGGCGTATCCGTGTGGCTCGACGACCTGTCCCGTGAGCGGCTGCAGTCAGGGAACCTGACCGAGCTGATCAACACCCGCAGCGTCGTCGGCGTCACCACGAACCCGTCGATCTTCCAGGCCGCGCTGTCCAAGGGCACAGCCTACGACGCGCAGGTCTCCGAGCTCGCCGCGCGGGGCGCCGACGTCGACGCCACCATCCGCACGGTCACCACCGACGACGTGCGCAATGCGTGCGACGTCCTGGCCAAGACCTACGAGGCCACCGACGGCGTCGACGGCCGGGTGTCCATCGAGGTCGACCCGCGGCTGGCGCACGACACCGACAAGACGATCCTGCAGGCCATCGAGCTGTGGAAGATCGTCGACCGGCCCAACCTGCTGATCAAGATCCCGGCGACGCTGGCCGGCCTGCCCGCCATCACCGCGGTGATCGCCGAGGGCATCTCGGTGAACGTCACACTGATCTTCTCGGTTGAGCGGCACCGCGCCGTCATGGACGCGTACCTGGAGGGTCTGGAGAAGGCCCGCGAGGCCGGTCACGACCTGTCCAAGATCCATTCCGTCGCATCGTTTTTCGTGTCCCGCGTGGACACCGAGATTGACGCCCGGCTGGAGAAGCTCGGCTCCGCCGACGCGCTGGCGCTGCGTGGCCAGGCCGGGGTCGCGAATGCCCGGTTGGCCTACGCCGCCTACGAAGAGGTGTTCGGCGGCGACCGGTTTGCCGCGCTCAAGGGTGACGGCGCACGCGTGCAGCGACCGCTGTGGGCCTCGACCGGCGTGAAGAACCCGGACTACTCCGACACGCTGTACGTCACCGAGTTGGTGGCCCCGAACACCGTGAACACCATGCCCGAGAAGACCATCGAGGCTGTCGCCGATCACGGGGTGGTGACCGGTGACACGATCTCCGGCACGGCCGCAGCCTCGCAGGAGACCTTCGACAAGCTCGCCGCGATCGGCATCGATCTCCCCGACGTGTTCAAGCTTCTCGAGGACGAGGGCGTGGACAAGTTCGAGAAGTCGTGGCAGGAACTGCTCGACGCGACCCAGGGCCAGCTCGACGCCGCAAAGAAATGACCGAAACCAACAGGCGTCCCGCAGACTGGGTCAACCCGCTGCGGGACAAACGGGACAAGCGCATGCCCAGGATCGCCGGGCCGTGTGCCGTGGTGATCTTCGGCGTGACCGGCGACTTGGCCCGCAAGAAGCTGATGCCGGCGATCTATGACCTGGCCAACCGCGGACTGCTGCCGCCGAACTTCGCGCTGGTGGGCTTTGCCCGCCGGGACTGGGCCGACGAGGACTTCAGCAAGATCGTCTACGACGCGGTCCGCCAGCACGCCCGCACCCCGTTCCACCAGGAGGTCTGGGACCGGCTGGCGGAGGGTTTCCGGTTCGTCCAGGGCACGTTCGACGACGATGCCTCGTTCGATCGGCTCAAGGACACCCTGAACAAGCTCGACGTGGAGCGCGGGACCAGCGGCAATCACGCGTTCTACCTGTCGATCCCCCCGAAGGCGTTCCCGCAGGTCTGCGAACAGCTTTCCCGCAGCGGGCTGGCCGAGAAGCCGGACTGCAGTTGGAGCCGGGTGGTCATCGAGAAGCCGTTCGGCCATGACCTCAAGAGCGCCGAGGAACTCAACAGCGTCGTCAACAGCGTCTTCCCGGAGTCGTCGGTGTTCCGCATCGACCACTATCTGGGCAAGGAGACCGTGCAGAACGTCCTCGCGCTGCGCTTCGCCAACGAGCTGTTCGAACCGGTGTGGAACTCCCACTACGTGGACAGCGTCCAGATCACCATGGCCGAGGACATCGGCCTCGGGGGGCGCGGCGGCTACTACGACGGTGTCGGCGCGGCCCGCGACGTGATCCAGAACCATCTGCTGCAGCTGCTCGCGCTCACCGCACTGGAGGAGCCGGTGAGCTTCTCCCCCGCCGAGCTGCAGGCCGAGAAGATCAAGGTGCTCTCGGCGACCAGGCTGGTCGAGCCGCTCGACGAGACCACGTCGCGCGGACAGTACGTCGCCGGCTGGCAGGGCGGCGAGAAGGTCGTGGGCCTGCTCGACGAGGAAGGCTTCTCCAAGACCTCGACCACCGAGACGTTCGCGGCCATCACCCTGGAGGTGGACACCCGCCGGTGGGCCGGGGTGCCGTTCTATCTGCGCACCGGAAAGCGGTTGGGGCGCAGGGTCACCGAGATCGCACTCGTGTTCAAGCGGGCGCCGCACCTGCCGTTCGATGCCAGCATGACCGACGAGCTCGGCGAGAACGCACTGGTGATCCGGGTGCAGCCCGACGAAGGCATCACGCTGCGGTTCGGATCCAAGGTTCCGGGCCACATCATGGAAGTGCGCGATGTCAGCATGGACTTCTCCTACGGTTCGGCATTCGCCGAGGAGTCGCCGGAGGCCTACGAACGGCTGATCCTCGACGTGCTGCTCGGTGAACCGTCGCTCTTCCCGGTCAACGCCGAGGTCGAATTGTCGTGGAAGATCCTCGATCCGGCGCTGGAGTACTGGGCCACGCACGGTAAGCCGGACCCGTACGAAGCCGGGACCTGGGGCCCGGACTCCGCGTTCGAGATGTTGCGTCGGTCCGGCCGGGAATGGAGACGGCCGTAGTGATGAGCCCTCGGGCGAGGAGCCATCGATGAAGAACAGAGGACTCCGATGATTGTCGATCTGCCCGACACCAACACCGGTGCCATCAACAAGAAGATCGTCGCGCTGCGTGAGGAAGGCGGCGCCATCACGCTCGGCCGGGTGCTGACGCTGGTCATCGCACCCGACAACGAGTCGCTGCTCGAAGAGTCGATCGAGGCAGCCAATGCCGCGAGCCGCGAGCATCCCTGCCGCGTCATCGTCGTCATCCCGGGCGACCGCTTGGCGACCGAGGCCCGGCTGGATGCCCAGCTTCGGGTCGGCCGGGACGCGGGCGCCAACGAGGTTGTGGTGTTGCGGCTCTCCGGGCCGTTGGCGAACCATGCCAGCAGTGTGGTGACCCCGTTCCTGCTGCCCGACACTCCGGTGGTGACGTGGTGGCCGGATCTGGCTCCGAAGGTTCCGGCGCAGGACCCGTTGGGCAAGTTGGCGATTCGGCGGATCACCGATGCCACCAACGGCGAGAACCCGTTGGCGTGCATCAAGAGCAGGCTGGCCGGCTACAGCACCGGCGACACCGACCTGGCTTGGAGCCGGGTGACCTACTGGCGCGCCCTGCTGACCGCGGCAGTGGATCAGGGACCTTACGAACCGATCACGTCTGCGCTGGTGTCCGGACTGAAAGACGAACCGGCACTTGACGTCATGGCGGGCTGGCTGGCCAGCCGCATCGACGGTCCGGTGACCAGAGCCGTCGGGGAGCTCAAGGTGGAGCTCAACCGTGCCAGTGAGACCATCACACTGACCCGGCCGCAGGAGGGCGTCACCGCGACGCTGATCCGCACCGGCCGGCCGGATGCGCAGATTCCGTTGGCCCGCAGGGAGACTCGCGACTGCCTTGCCGAGGATATGCGTCGACTGGACGACGACGAGATCTACTTCGAAGCGCTCCAGGGAATCGAGAAGGTGACATATGTCTGAGCGCGTGATCGAAACTTACGTCGACGCAGAGCAATTGGCGGCTGCGGCGGGAGCCCGGCTGGTGGGGGCGATCACGTCGGCCATCGCGACCCGCGACGAGGCGTCCATCGTGTTGACCGGCGGCACCGTCGGGATCGCGATGCTGCGCCACGTCGCCGGGGCCGAGATCGACTGGTCCAAGGTGCAGCTGTTCTGGGGCGACGAGCGCTTCGTACCGGCGGGCGACGCCGACCGCAATGACCAGCAGGCGCACGACGCCCTGCTGGAGTCGATCAACATCCCGCCCGCCAATGTGCATCGGATGGCCACCAGCGACGGCGAATTCGGCGACGCCATCGACGATGCCGCGGCGGCGTACGCCGAGGTGCTGCCCGCAGAGTTCGACGTGCATCTGCTCGGCATGGGCGGTGAGGGCCACATCAACTCGCTGTTCCCCGACACCGCCGCGGTGCAGGAAACCGAGCGGCTGGTGGTCGCGGTGACGGACTCCCCCAAACCGCCGCCCCGGCGCATCACGCTGACCCTGCCTGCGGTACACCGCGCCCGTGAGGTGTGGCTCGTGGTGGCCGGCGCCGAGAAGGCCGAAGCGGTGGCTGCCGCGGTCGGCGGGGCCGCCCCGGTCGATGTGCCCGCGGCCGGTGCGATCGGCCGTGAGCGCACGGTGTGGCTGCTCGACGAGCAGGCTGCCTCCAAGCTGCCCGACTGATCGGCTCACACGTCCTCGGCGGCAGGGTCAGGGCGCCGGCCGCCCAACCTGTCGGCCAGTGCCTCCCGGTACCCGGCCAGATAGTCGGTGGGTGCTGATTCTGAAGCGCGCTCACGGCTCAGTTGCCAGGGATGCGAACAGTATTTCGCCACACCGGTTCAGACGCACCGGTTCCGGGTTCGGTTCCATCACCGGCCATACTTGCTGTCATGGGAGACAGAGGCGACAGCCGGGCCCGCCCCGCGCCGCGGCGCCGGATCAGGACGCTGACCCAGGCGGCGCTGAACGCCGACGCCACGGTCGAGCAGATCGATGCGCTGCTGGTCGACCTCGACACCACGGTGACCAGTCTCAACAGTTCGATCGGCGACCTCGACGTCACGCTCGAGCGGTTCAACCGAACCATCACCAGCATCGATGAATTGGCGCCGCGGCTGATCGCGATGGTCGAGCGCCTCGAAGGCATCGTGAACCGCGTGGAGGCGATGGTGGACATCGGTGAGGCGGTGGCGTCGCCGATGGCCACCGCCGAGAACGCGGTGCGCCGGGTGGTCGGGGTGGTGCGCCGGACCACGGGGATCTAGGGACGTAGCGCGGGTCGCGGCCCCTACCCCGCCCGGACCAGCCTGCCGTGCGAGATCAGCGAACCCACCTGCTTGACTCTCTTGCTGCGGATACTGACTTCGTAGGTCTGGATGCCATCGACGGTGGCGAGTTGCTCGGCGACATAGCGGTAGAGGTGTGCAGTGTCGCGGCAGATCACCACGACCATCAGGTTCGCAGGGCCGCTGACCGCGGCGACCGAGGCAACCTCGTCGTGCCGCACGAGCTGCGCTGCCACCGACTCGAGGTGGCGCGGCATCGTCGAGATCCAGATCATCGCATTCAGCGTGAATCCCAGCCGCTCCGGCAAGACGTCGACGTCGTAGGCGACGGTGTCGGAGGCCTGCAAGGCAGCGAGCCGACGCTTCACGCGCGCCGGTGACCATCCGGTGAGCGCGGCGAGTGCACTGTCGGAGATCCGGCCGTCGGCGGCAAGCGCATCGAGCAGCGGCTGATCCGCAGCCGTCGGCGCGACGGGTCGGTCAGGTTGCGCACGCACCGGTGTCTCCAGCGCGGCGATCCGGTCCGCGTCGAGAGGGTGCCCGTGTCCGGTCCATTGCGCGCCGGTTGGCGAACCGAACACGTTGAGTACCAAGTCGACCCGCATGTCGAGAACCGCTGACGTACGGGGCAGACGCTGCAGCAGCCCGTCGCCGGAGTCCCCGATCGGAGCCCGGACGACGCAGACGAGTTCGGTACCGCCCGACAGGACGTTGGCGTGGGTCACCTCGGGGCGGCGGACCAGCGCATCGGCGAGCCGAGGCAAATCGTCAGGTTTGGCGTGGATGCGCACCATCCATTGGCATTCCCCGTACACCCGCGGGTTCACCACGCCGACCACGCGGAGCACGCCGTCCCGGCAGAGTGCGCGGTAACGACGTGCAACGGTTTGCTCACCAGCGCCGACGATCTCGGCGATCCGGCGAAACGAGGCCCGCGGCGCGATCTGCAGTGCGTGCAGAATTCCGCCGTCCAGTGCGTCCATAGTGAAGAAAACACTACAGATATCCCGTCATTCTGTTCTGTTTTGCCGCTTACCGGGTCATTTGTTGCGGAAATCAACGACACAGCCGAGGCTGAGAATCACCACCGTCAGATGTGAAAGTCGAGGATGTGCTGTGAAACTGGGAATCGGGCTGCCGAACCACATCGCCGGTGTACCGGGACCCGCCGTGCTTGCCTGGGCCCGCCGTGCCGAGCACCGCGGGTTCGAGTCCGTCACGACGATCGACCGCCTGATCTACCCGAGTGTCGACTCGGTGATTGCGCTGGCCGCTGCCGCCGGCGCAACGACTGACGTGCACCTGGTGACGAATGTCCTTCTGGCACCGGTATATCCCGTCGTTCCCCTGGCCAAGCAACTCGCGAGCGTGGCACAGATGTGCGGGGGCCGGCTGGTCGTGGGCCTCGGGGTGGGCAACCGTCGCGATGACTATGCCGCCGGCGGCGCCGATTTCGACAGGCGGGGCAAGATCCTCGACGAACAAGTCGAGCAGATGCGCAGGCTGTGGACCGGGGACCCGGTCGCCGGCGATGCCGCGTTGTGCCCTGCGCCCGTGCATATTCCGCTCCTGTTCGGCGGACATTCCGCGGCTACGGTGCGGCGGGTGACCACAGTCGGCGACGGGTGGGCGGCCGGCGCGGTACGCCACTACGACACTCAGGCCGAGCTGGCCGAGCGGATCCGGACCGGCTGGCAGGCCGCAGGTCGCTCCGGGAGCCCTTACCTACAGACATCGGTGAACTTCGCGCTCGGGTCACCGGAAGCTGTCGCGACCGGACGGGACCATCTGGCCCGCTACTACGGTTTCACGCCGGAGTACGCGCAGGTCAACGTCGCCGACATGGTCAGTTCCGCAGCCGACGCACGCGAGACCGTCCGCCGGTACGGGGACCTCGGATTCGACCGCGTGCTGTTTCATCCGGCGAACCCGGAGGTCGACCAGGTCGAGCGGCTCGCCGACGCGGTCCTGTGATGGTTGCGGGACCACTCAGCCGCTGTTGCGCAGCGCAGTGGCCAGCCCGCTCATGGTGAGCAGGATGCCACGCTGCACCAATTCATCGGTGTCCCCGGAACGGTAGCGCCGCAACAGTTCCACCTGCAGATGGTTGAGCGGCTCGAGATACGGGAACCGGTTGAACACCGAGCGGGCCAGGGCGGGGTTGTCGGCCAGCAGGTCGTCCTGGCCGGTGATCAGCCGGTGCATGCGAATGGTGCGCTCGTGTTCGGCGACGATCTTGTCGAACACCCGGGACCGCAGATCCTCATCTTCCACCAGCTCCGAATACCGCGCCGCCAGGCCCATATCGGACTTGGCGAGCACCTGGGCCATGTTGGAGAGCACCGTCGCGAAGAACGGCCAGCGCTGGTAGAGATCCTGCAGTACCTCGAGCCGCCCGTCCCCTTCGCCGATCCACTCCTCGAACGCCGTCCCGGTGCCGTACCAGCCGGGCAGCATGACGCGCGACTGGCTCCAGGCCAGCACCCACGGGATGGCGCGCAGATCGGCGATCGAGGTGGTCGGCTTGCGCGAGGTGGGCCTGCTGCCGATGTTGAGGGCGCCGATCTCGCTGACCGGTGTGGACGCCTTGAAATAGTCGACGAAACCCGCTGTCTCGTGCACCAATTCGGCGTAGGCCCGCTGGGCCCGGGCAGCGAGATCGTCGAGTACCGCGTACGCCGGGGCAGCCTCGTCACCGAGCCCTTCGACGTCGAGCAGGGTCGATTCCAGGGTCGCCGCCAGCAGGGTTTCCAGGTTGCGGTGCGCGATCCGAGGCTCGGCGTACTTGGCCGCGATCACCTCACCCTGTTCGGTGATCCGCAACGATCCCTTCACCGCGCCGGGCGGCTGCGCCAGGATGGCATCGTAGCTGGGGCCGCCGCCGCGGCCGACGGTGCCGCCGCGACCGTGGAAGAGCCGCAACCGGATTCCGGTCTTACGCGCCGACTCCACGAGGTCGAGTTCGGCGCGGTACAGAGCCCAGTTGGCGGCCAGATAGCCACCGTCCTTGTTGGAATCCGAGTAGCCGAGCATGACTTCCTGCTGCCGGCCGCGCGCCGTGACGATGTCGCGGTACACCGGCAGATCAAGCGCATCCTCCAAGATCGTGGAACCGCGCTGCAGGTCGTCGATGGTCTCGAACAGCGGTACGATCCCGACTGGGCAGTACCCGGTCGAAACATCCAGCAGCCCAGCCTCTTTCAGAAGCACCGCGGCCTCCAGCAGATCGGAGACCGACTGGCACATCGAGATGATGTAGTTGGGCACCGCCTCCGCGCCGAGCACCTTGACGGCCCGGGCCGCCGCGGCGACGATCCCGAGCTCCTTGTGCGCGAGTTCCGAGAGCTCCGCGCCCTCACCGATCAGCGGCCGGCGGGTGGCAACCTCGCGGGCGAGCAGCTCGACCCGCTCGGCCTCCGGCAACGACGCGTAGTCCGGATGGACGCCGGACCAGGCCAGCAGCTCGGCGATGACCTGCTCGTGCGTCTCCGAGTTCTGCCGCATGTCCAGGCCGCACAGGTGAAAACCGAAGACCCGCACGGCCTCTCGCAGGCGGGCCAAGCGATCATCGGCCAGCACGGCGCTCCCGTGCCCGCGCAGTGAAGCGTCGACGATATCGAGGTCGGCGAGCAACTCCGCGGGCATGCGGTACGCGGTCAGCCCCAGGTCGAGCACCCGTTCGGGCTGCTCGTCGAGGATTTCGGCGGCAGTCGCGGTCAGACGGCCGTGGATCGCGCGCAGCGCGCGCCGGTACGGTTCGTCGGCGCGCGCCGGCTCGGCACAGGCGTCGGCGAGCGCAGCGAGCGCCGGGCTGACGTGGACGAGGCGCGCCGACAGCGACAGCTCTTCCTCCAGCGCGGTGATCTCGGTGAAGTAGTGCGCGAGCGCGGTGTACGCGGCCCGCCCGGTGGCCAGCCGGACGATCTCCGGTGTGACATTGGGGTTGCCGTCGCGGTCGCCGCCGATCCACGAACCCGGCCGCAGGATCGGGACCTCCAACAGCCCGGCTTCGGGCCAGCGGCTCTGCAGTTCACTGCGCACCTGAGCGTTCACCTGCGGTATGACGTCGAAGAAGGCCGCCGGGTAGTACCGCAGGCCGGTTTCGATCTCGTCGGAGATCTTCAGCCGCGACAGTCGCACCAACGCCGTCTGCCACAGCGTCAGGATGTGCCGTCGCAGCTCGACCTCGATATCGCGGTCGTCGGCGGTGCGGGTCTGGCCGTGCAGCCGCAACCGCATCAGCTCCGTGATGCGGTGCTGGGTGTCGAACACCGTGCGGCGCCGAGTCTCGGTGGGATGTGCCGTGATGACGGGCGAGACCAGCGCCCCGGCCAGGGCGTCGGCGACGGCTGCAGCATCGAGAGCTGCCGAGTCCAATTTGCGGTAGGTGGCCGCCAGGCTGCTGTCCTGCGGGGGTTCGCCCGCCGCGACGTGCACAGCACGGCGCCGTTCCCGGTGGATGTCCTCGGCGACGTTGGCCAGCAGCGCGAAGTGGGTGAAGGCCCGGATGACCGGAATCGCTTGGTGGACATCGATACCGCCGAACAGTCCGGCGAGCTCCGCTCGGTCGATCTCGGAGCGCCGGACGCGAAACGACTCCACCCGGGCACGTTCGATGAGGTCGAACACCTCGTCGCCGTTCTGTTCGCGCACGGTGTCGCCGAGGATCGTGCCCAGCAGCCTGATGTCCTCGCGCATCGGCTCGGTGGCTTCCCGGCCCACCTGGGTCCGGTACACCGAACCGATGGGCAACAAGGTGGTGTCGAAAGCCTCTGCCATGTGTCCCAGTATCGGGGGTCGGCGCGCCGGGCGCACAACGGGCAGGTATCCGACTACGGCGTGGGCGCAACGATCGGTGCGGGGGTGGGGACTGACGTGGCCGACAGTGTCGACCGGACCCCGGTCACCGGGACGATCGGGGTGGGACTCGTCGATGTGCCGGTCGAATCACTTTGGCCGCCAGAGGCTTTGGCATGTGGCGTCGGCTGGCCAGGCGGCAGCACGATCGGGGTTGTGGCAGCCTGGCCGGTGTCCTTGCCACCGGTGTCCGTCTCGGAGCTGAAGTCGGGCGGCCAGTCCACCGATGTCGGTGGCCAGATTTCGGTCTTCCCCGATCCGTTGCCCGGTGCCGCACAGCCCGCAGCCGCACCGAAATCGCCTGCGCCCGTGCAGTTGTCGGCGTTGGCCGCGGGCAGGTTGGCGAGGGCCGCGGCCACCAGCGTGGCCGCCATCAGGAACTGTCGGGCCGTCATAGCGAGAGGATGTCCCCGTAGGCGTTCACGCTGTCGTCGGATTTGTCGGTATCGATCATCGCGGTAGCGAAGAACCGGATGGACACCGGCCCGCCGCAGGCGTCGACCTTGACGTGCGCATCGTGCACGACGATCTCCCCGGTGCGGCCCTTGAGTTCCTTCTTACCCAAGCCGATGTTGGTGATGGTGCCCGGCAACAGGTTCACCGACACGTTGCCGCCGAGATCGGCATACGGGCCGATGTCGTTGAGCGCGTTGCCATTGATACCGGGGTTGACCCCGATGTCAGCGTCGCCGCCGACGCTTGCGCCCTCACTGAGGTCGATCTGGCAGCCCAGTTGGAGCCCGAGCACCAGGGTTCCCGAGTTGACGGCGACGCCGCCGTTGCCGTCGATGGTGGCCGCGGCCTTGCCCGTGACGAAGCCCTCACGCGTGAACGCGGTCGCGGCCATGTTCGGCACCGAATTGATCGTCATGCGGGTCAGCGACGCGCTGAGATGCCATCCGTCGTCGGTGTCAGCCGACTGGGTGACGTCGGCCACCGGAAGCGGCTCCGCATGGGCCGGGCCACCTGCCAGGCAGAGCAGCGATGCCGCGCCCGCGCCGGCGCCGAGAAGTCTGAACACGTACACCCCGCCTAAGCCCCAAAAAGGTCTGGTCGGTGACTGATTCAGGCACCGACGGCGATCCTAGGAGGCTGCGCTGAGTGGTTCCTGGCACCCGAATACGGATGACCGGTGGACTTGCGCTGGGCTGGCGACGGGGTGAAACGTTAGGAGTACTTGATCTGCAGGGCAACGCCGATGATCGAGACCAGCCAGATGCCGGTGACGAACAGCGTCAACCGGTCGAGGTTCTTCTCGACCACCGTGGACCCGGACAGGCTGGACTGGACGCCGCCGCCGAACAAGGTGGACAGACCGCCACCCTTGGCACGGTGCAGCAGGACCAGCAGCACGACCAGCACACTGGTCACGACCAGGATGATCTGCAGCGCCAATTGCATGGCCGCCAGAGTACCTGGTCAGGCTGCCGGTCCCGGCCCCGGGGTTACGGCAGCGGCCCACCGGCGGCGATGGCCGAGAGGGTGGCGAACTGCTCGCCATCCAGCGACGCACCGCCGACGAGGGCACCGTCGATGTCGGGCTGCGCAACGATCTCACCGGCGTTCTTGGCGTTCACCGAGCCGCCGTAGAGCACCCGGATACCGGCCGCGAGCTCGGGTGACGACAGGTTGCCGAGTTCCTCGCGGATGGCCTTGCAGACCTCCTGCGCGTCGGCTGCGCTGGCGACCCGGCCCGTGCCGATGGCCCACACCGGCTCGTACGCGATGACGACATTGCCGATCTGTTCTTTGGACAGCCCGGCAAGGGAACCGCGCAGCGAGTTGATGTTGAACTCGACGTGGTCGCCGGCCTCACGCACCTCGAGCTGCTCCCCGATGCAGACGATCGGGATGAGACCGTGCTTGAACGCCGCGGCGGCCTTGGCGGCCACCAGCGCATCGTCCTCGTGGTGATACGTGCGTCGCTCGGAGTGTCCCACCACGACGTAGCTGCAGCCCAGCTTGGCCAGGAACGCGCCGCTGATGTCGCCGGTGTAGGCGCCGGAGTCGTGCTGAGACAGATCCTGTGCGCCGTACGTCAGCCGCAGCTTGTCACCGTCGACGAGCGTCTGCACGCTGCGCAGATCGGTGAACGGCGGGATGACGGTCACGTCGACCTTGTCAAAGTACTTGTCCGGCAAGGCAAAAGCGATCTTCTGCACCAGAGCGATGGCCTCGAAGTGATTGAGGTTCATCTTCCAGTTGCCGGCGATGAGCGGCTTGCGAGCCACGGGTCTCCTCGTTGATCTTGAGTGGACGAACTACTGCAGAATTTCGATACCGGGCAGGACCTTGCCCTCCAGGTATTCCAGCGATGCGCCCCCGCCGGTGGAGATGTGCGAGAAACCGTCCTCGGGCAGACCGAGCTGTCGCACGGCCGCGGCCGAGTCGCCGCCGCCCACCACGCTGAAAGCGCCCTTTGCGGTGGCACCGATGATGGCCTCGGCCACCCCCTTGGTGCCTGCCGCGAACGCCGGAAACTCGAACACCCCCATGGGGCCGTTCCAGAACACGGTCTTGGCGTTCGACAGCAGCGCGGTGAAGCGCTTGACCGACTCGGGGCCGATGTCGAGCCCCATCTTGCCGTCCGGGATCCGGTCCGAGGCGACCGTCTCAGGCTCGGCGTCTGCCGCGAACTTGTCGGCGACGACGATGTCGACGGGCAGGTGGATCACGTCGGCGTAGGTGTCCAGCAGCCGCTTGCAGGTGTCGATCATCTCTTCCTGGCACAGCGAGGTTCCCACTGAAACACCTTGTGCGGCAAGGAAGGTGAAGCACATACCACCACCGATGATGAGGCTGTCGGCCTTGGTGGCGAGGTTTTCGATGACCGCGAGCTTGTCGGACACCTTGGAGCCGCCGAGGACCACCGCGTACGGCCGTTCGGTCGAGCTGGTCAGCTGCTCGAGCACCTTGACCTCGGCATCCACGAGCGTGCCTGCGTAGTGCGGCAGCAGCGTCGCGACGTCATACACCGACGCCTGCTTGCGGTGCACGACACCGAAGCCGTCAGACACGAAGGCACCCGGTGACCCATCGGCACCCTCGACGAGCGCGGCGAGTTCCTGGGCCAGCGCCAGCCGCTCGGTGTCGTCCTTGCTGGTCTCGCGCGGATCGAAGCGGATGTTCTCCAGCAGCAGGACGTCGCCGTCGGTGAGGCCCTCGGCGCGGGCCAGCGCATCGGTCCCGACCACGTCACCGGCCAGCTGCACGTGCCGGCCCAGCTTCTCCCCCAGCGCCACGGCCACCGGGGCCAGCGAGAACTTGGCGTCGGGACCGCCCTTGGGCCGGCCGAGGTGCGCGGTGACGACGACCTTGGCGCCCGCCTCGGCCAGCGCCTGCAGCGTCGGGACAGAGGCGATGATGCGGCCCGGATCGGTGATGTTGCCCTGGTCGTCGAGCGGGACGTTCAAATCGGAGCGAACCAGTACGCCCCGACCTTCCACACCCTCGGCCAGCAGATCGGACAGAGTTGAGACAGCCACTGTTGTTTTTATCCCGTCGCTTCGCTCGCCCTGGCTCAGAGCGACTTGCCGACCAGCGCGACCAGATCGGCGAGGCGGTTGGAGTAGCCCCACTCGTTGTCGTACCAGGAGACGACCTTGGCCTGGTTGTCGATGACCTTGGTCAGGCCCGAATCGAACAGCGAGCTGTGCGGGTCGGTGACGATGTCGCTCGACACGATCGGCGCGTCGTAGTACTTGAGGATGCCCTTGAGCGGGCCCTCGGCGGCGGCTTTGAACGCGGCGTTGATCTCGTCGGCGGTGGCCGACTTGCTGAGCTCGGCGGTCAGGTCGGTGACCGAACCCGTGGGGATCGGCACCCGCAGCGCGTAGCCGTCCAGCTTGCCCTTGAGTTCGGGCAGCACCAGGCCGATGGCCTTGGCGGCGCCGGTCGAGGTCGGCACGATGTTGATGGCCGCGGCGCGGGCGCGACGCAGGTCCTTGTGCGGGCCGTCCTGCAGGTTCTGGTCCTGGGTGTAGGCGTGGATGGTGGTCATCAGACCCTTGACGATGCCGAACTCGTCGTTGAGGACCTTGGCCAGCGGCCCGAGGCAGTTCGTGGTGCACGAGGCGTTGGAGATGATGTTCTGGCTGCCGTCGTACTTGTCGTCGTTGACGCCCAGCACGATGGTGATGTCCTCGTCGGTGGCAGGCGCCGAGATGATGACCTTCTTGGCGCCCGCATCCAGGTGACCCTTGGCCTTGGCGGCGTTGGTGAAGATGCCGGTGGACTCGACGACGACGTCGACGCCCAGGTCACCCCAGGGCAGCGCCGCCGGGCCTTCCTTGACCTCGAGCGACTTGATCTTCTTGTCGCCGATGACGATGGTGTCGTCACCCTCCAGGCTGACATCCTGCGGCAGGCGACCCAGGATCGAGTCGAACTTCAGCAAGTGAGCCAGGGTGGCGTTGTCGGTGAGGTCGTTGACCGCCACGATCTCGATGTCGGTGTTCTGGCCCTCGGCCTGCTGCGCCGCAACGGCCCGGTAAAAGTTGCGGCCGATGCGGCCGAAGCCGTTGACGCCTACCCGGATGGTCACGTGATTTCTCCCTTGTCGCCAGTGGACTGCTCGCGCAACAGCCTAGTGGTGCCGGTCTCCGTGCGCGCCATCTGGTCAGTGCAGGACCTGCGGAACTCACCGTGGGTGCCCTCACACGCCGTTGACCGGGTCTGGTTGACAATCTGGGCATGGCACTGACCGCTGCGGTGATCATCGTCGTCACGTTGATCGTGATGACAACCGGCCGGACACCCGCGGTACTGGCCCTGATCTGTGCCCTGGTGGCCGCCGGACTCCTCGGTATCGCCACGCCCGGCGAACTGTTTGCCGGCCTCAGCAACGGCGGGGTCGTCACCATCGCGGCGATGCTGGTCATCGCCAAGGGTGTGCTGCACACCGGCGTGGTGTCACGCGTGACGTTTCGGTTGCTGTCCGGGGTCACCACCGCCGGGCAGGCGTTGCGTCGGCTGATCCCGCCGGTCGGGTTCGTCTCGGCACTGATCAACACCACGCCGATCGTGGCGATGCTCATCCCGGCCGCCAAAGAACTCCAGCAGCAGTCCGGGGTGCCGGCGCGCGGCGTCCTGCTGCCGATCGCGCACGCCACGACCCTGGCCGGTTCGGCGACCCTGATCGGTACCAGCTCGAACCTCCTGATCGCCGCGCTGGCGGCCCCGTCGGGCGTGACGCTGTCGATGTTCTCGTTCGTCCCCGTTGCGGTGCCGGTCGCGATCATCGGCTGGCTGGTCCTGCTGGTCACCGCCCCGGTGATGTTGCGTGGCCGCGCCGACGAGGCCGAACGGGAACTGTCCTGGCGCGCGGAGATCCCGGTCTCGGTCAACGCCAACGCCGTCGGCCGCACCGCCGCGGAACTGGGCGTCCACACCACGCTGGAATATCAGCTGCTGGAAATCCGCCGCTGGGGCAAGGCGGTGGCGTCCGATTCGGTGCTGGCCGCCGACGACGTCCTGGTCTACAAGTGCACCGAGGACGGCGTCCGAATGCTCTGGGGCAGTCCACGATTCGGGCTGTCGCCGCAGCGCCTCTATCTCGTGGCGGTGGCGAACAACGAGCAGGCCACTGTGCGCGATCTCGAGGAGGACGAGGACATCGTGGTGGTCGCGGCGCAGACCGACAAGCTGCTGCGCGAGGCCCACGCCGAACCCGGGGAACTGTGCCTGGTGACCGCGAGCTCCGCCGAGGCGCTCGCCGAGCAGCCGCTCGTCGGGCTGTGGCAGCAGGCCACCGGCACCGCACCGCAGACCGGCAAGACCTGGGTCGCCCTGGCCATCCTGACCGCGGTCATCGTCGCCGGGTCCCTTGGCCTGGCCGCCGTCGAACTCGTCGCCGTCACCGGGGCGGTCCTGATGGTGCTCACCGGGGTGCTCACGCCACGCTCCGCGGCGCGGGCGCTGAACTGGAACATCCTGGCCATCATCGCCGGGTCGATCGGCCTGGGCACGATCGTGGTGAACAGCGGCCTGGGCGGCTACATCTCCGACGCCATCCTGCGGCTGTCGGGCAGCAGTATCCCGCTGGTCGTGCTCGTCGTGGTGGTGGGCACCACGCTGCTGACCAATGTCGTCACCAACGCCGCCGCGGCCGCGATCCTGACCCCGGTCGTGCTGACCATCGCCGCCTCGACCGGGCTGGATCCGGTGCTGCTGCTGATCCTCGTCGGGACGTGCATCTCGTTCACGTTCCTCAACCCGTTCAGCCACCAGTCCAACCTGATGGTCATGCGCCCCGGCGGGTACACCTCGGCGGCCTTCGTGCGGTTCGGTCTGCCGCTCACCGCGGTGTCGGTGCTGACCGCCTTCGGTGTCGGCTGGGCGCTTTTGGCCCTGTGACCTGGATCAGGCGTCGTCGAGCAGGTCGGGGGTGACCGCCGACTCGGTGTCCGGAATGCCGTCCTGCTTGGCCTTGCGGTCTGCCATCGAGAGCAAGCGTCGAATCCGCCCCGCCACAGCATCTTTGGTCATCGGCGGGTCGGCGAGCCGGCCCAGCTCCTCCAGCGAGGCCTGCCGGTGCTCGACGCGCAACTTGCCCGCCGCCGCGAGGTGGTCGGGCACCCCGTCGCCCAGGATGTACAGCGCCCGCTCGACCCGGGCGGCGGCAGCGACCGCAGCGCGTGCCGACCGGCGCAGGTTCGCGTCGTCGAAGTTCGCCAGCCGGTTGGCGGTGGCCCGGACCTCGCGGCGCATGCGCCGTTCCTCCCACGTCAGCCGGGTGTCCTGAGCGCCCATCCGGGTCAGCAGAGCGCCGATGGCCTCGCCGTCGCGGACCACCACGCGGTCACTGCCACGCACCTCGCGCGCCTTGGCGTTGACACCGAGCCGCCGCGCCGCGCCCACCAGGGCCAGCGCCGCCTCGGGCCCGGGGCAGCTGACCTCAAGCGCCGACGACCGGCCGGGCTCGGTCAGCGAACCGTGGGCCAGAAACGCTCCTCGCCAGGCGGCTTCGGCGTCGCCGACACTGCCGCCCACCACCTGTGCGGGTAGCCCGCGCACGGGACGGCCACGCAGATCGAGCAGGCCGGTCTGCCGCGCCAGCGCTTCGCCATCGGCGGCCACGCGCACCACGTAGCGGGTGTTCTTGCGGATACCGCTGGCCGACAGCACGTGCACCACCGCGTTGTAGCCGTAGAGATCGTGGATGTCCTTGCGGAGCCGGCGCGCGATGATGCCGAGATCCACCTCGGCCTCCACCACGACGCGGCCTGCGACGATGTGCAATCCGCCGGCGAACCTCAGCAGCGACGCGACCTCGGCGCGGCGAGCACTCACCGAATTGACCACCAGCCGGCTCAGCTCGTCCTTGACCTCGGCTGTCATCGCCACGGATCGTCCCCTCTCGATCTGTTTGGTGCCGGTTCCTGCCGCATGACATCGACCGACCTGGCGGTCGGCGTAGGAACCGTGGGTTCCTGCACGATGCCGCCGTCGGGTGTTTTGGCGCGCAGGCCGACGCCTTCCAGGGCCGCGGCCAACCTCGCCGGGTCATGTAAAGGTGTACCAGGTCGGCACACGTCAGCAAACTCAACGCGGGCGTTGAGGATCTTGGCCGTGCGGCTGAGCTGCTCACGTTCGCGCTGGCTCGGCACGCTACTGGCGTCCACGATGATGTCATGCACCGTGAAGTCCGGCGCATGCTGGGCCAGCACATGGATGTGCCGTTCCACCGAGAAGCCCGCCGTCTCACCGGGCTCGGCCACCAGATTCAGCACCAACGCGCGTCGGGCCGTCGTCGCCTGCAGTGCGGCCGCCAACTGGGGCACCAGCACATGCGGAATGACGCTCGTGAACCACGAGCCCGGGCCCAGCACCACGAGGTCGGCGGCCATGATCGCATCGATGGCTTGCCGCGTGGCAGGCGGGTCACCGGGCAGCAACCGCACCCGCCGCACCTGGCCCACCGTCGTCGCGATGGCCACCTGACCGCGGATCACCCGGCTCATCCGGGGATCGGATTCCAGCCCGGCCACGTCGGCCTCGATCTGCAGCGCGATGGGACACATCGGCAGCACCCGCCCCTTGACCCCGAGGATCCGGCCGAGTTCGTCGAGCGCGGCCACCGGGTCGGCCAGGACCTCGTTGAGCCCGGCCAGTATCAGGTTCCCGATGGGATGACCGGCCAGCGCTCCGCTGCCACCGAAGCGGTGCTGGATGATGGTGGCCCACAGCCGGCCGTGCGGACTGTCGGATGCCAACGCCGCCAATGCCATTCGAAGATCGCCGGGTGGGACGACGTCCAGCTCCGAACGCAGCCGGCCCGACGAGCCACCGTCGTCGGCAACCGTCACCACCGCGGTCACGTGCGGCGTGAGGCGCCGGGCCGCCGACAACGTCGCGTACAGGCCGTGCCCACCACCGAGGGCAACGATGCGACTGGGTGAATTGCTCTCGTCGCGTCCGGGACTCATTTGTCCTCCTCGCGTCCGGGCCTCATTCGCGACCCAGATCCCGGTGCAGCACCCGCACCGTGAGTTTGTCGCCGCCCGCCAACCGCTGCGCCAGGGCTTCGGCGATCGCGACACTGCGATGTTTGCCGCCGGTGCACCCGATGGCCACGGTCATATAGCGCTTCCCCTCCCTGCGGTAGCCGTCGATCACGACGTTCAACAGCCGATGGTAGGTCTCCAGGAACTCGTGGGCTCCGGGCTGACCGAGGACGTAGTCCCGCACCGCGGCATGCTGACCGGTGTGTGGGCGCAGTTCGTCCACCCAGTGCGGATTGGGCAGGAACCGCACATCCATCACCGTGTCGGCGTCCATCGGCAGCCCGTACTTGTAGCCGAACGACTCTACTGTCACGTTGGTGTCCGATACCGCCTCGCCGCCGAACGCCCGCTCGATGCTCGCCCGCAGTGCCGGCACCGGCAGAGCCGAGGTGTCGATCACGAGATCGGCCACCGCACGGACCGGGGCCAGCATCGCGCGCTCGGCGGCGATCCCCTCGGCCAGGGTCTGATTGCCCTGCATCGGGTGACTGCGCCGGTTCTGTTCATAGCGGCGCACCAGGATCGCGTCGGACGCCTCCAGGAACAGCACCCGCGGTGTGATGTTCCGCGTGGCGAGCTCCTTGCGCACAGAATCCAGGTCGCCGGTGAAGCCCCGGGACCGCGCGTCCATCACCACCGCCAACTGGGTGATCCGCGACCCCGCCGCCAGGCCGAACTCGACCATCCGGGCGATCAGCTCGGGCGGCAGATTGTCGGCGACATACCAGCCGAGGTCCTCGAGCACCTTGGCCGCGGTGCCGCGTCCCGCCCCCGACAAGCCGGTGACCAGGACCACGTCGATACCGGAATCGGCGACCGCCCCGGTGCTGTCGAGAGGGTCCCGATGTGGCTGTTCTGTCACGCCCGATCCGCCTGCCGCTCACTGGTGTCCATGTCCGCCCCTGTCATCGCACTGCCCCTCGATCGATCATCCTGGATAACGGTTGCGGCTGCGTCGGAATCCGGCCCGCTCAGCGCCTCCCGGACGGCCCGCGCCGTCGCGACACCGATGCCCGGCACCGCGGTGATCTCCTCCACAGTCGCTTCTTTGAGCCGGGCCACGGAACCGAAATGGGTCACCAGCGCCTTGCGCCGATTCTCCCCCAGCCCGCGCACGGCATCGAGGGCCGACGCCGTCATGCGCTTGGACCGCTTACTGCGGTGGTAGCTGATGGCGAAGCGGTGTGCCTCATCGCGCACCCGCTGCAACAGATACAGCCCTTCGCTGGTGCGGGGCAGGATCACCGGATCGGGCTCGGAGGGCACCCACACCTCTTCGAGACGTTTGGCCAACCCGATCACCGCGACATCGTGGACGCCGAGCTCCTCGAGGACCGCGGCCGCGGCGTTGACCTGCGGGGCGCCGCCGTCGACCACGAACAGGTTGGGCGGATAGGCGAACCGGCGCGGCCGCTGCTCGGCCGTCACATCGGGTTTGGTGTCCGCGAGGTGCCGCTGGAACCGCCGCCGGGTGACCTCGGCGATGGAGGCCACGTCGTCGGAGCGTCCCTCCCCCGCCGCCTCCCGGATGGCGTAGTGCCGGTAGTCGCTCTTGCGCGGCAGCCCGTCCTCGAACACCACCAGCGAGGCCACCACATCGGTGCCCTGGACATGGCTGATGTCGATGCACTCGATGCGCAGCGGCGCGTCGGCCAGCCCGAGCGATTCCTGGATGCTCTGCAGAGCTTCGGATCTGGCGTTGAAATCCCCGGCCCGCTTGAGTTTGTGCTGGGCGAGCGCCTCCTGCGCGTTGCGTTGCACCGTCTCGGCCAGCGCGCGCTTGTCACCGCGCACCGGCACCCGCAACGCCACGCGTGAGCCGCGCAACCCCGACAGCCAGACCGCCAGTTCATCGGCGTTGGGTGGCAGCACCGGCACCAGAACCTGTCGCGGCACCGGATTGGTCGCCTCGTCGGCGGCACCGCCCAGCTCGGCCTGATCACCGTAGAACTGGGTGAGAAACTGCTCGACCAACTGCTCCTGCCCGGACTGCTCCGGATCACCCGACTTCTCCACGATCCAGCCGCGCTGGCCGCGCACCCGGCCGCCGCGGACATGGAACACCTGGACGGCGGCCTCCAGGTCGTCGTCGGCGAAGGCCACCAGATCGGCGTCGGTGCCGTCGCCGAACACCACCGCCTGCTTCTCCAGCGCCCGCTTGAGCGCAGAGATGTTGTCCCGCAAGCGCGCTGCGCGCTCGAAGTCGAGTTCCTCGGCGGCCGCGAGCATCTGCTGCTCAAGGTCGCGCGCCAGTCGGTCGGTGCGGCCGGCCAGGAAGTCGCAGAAGTCCAGGACGATCTGCCGGTGCTGCTCGGCGGTGACCCTGCCGATGCAGGGGGCCGAGCACTTGTCGATGTAGCCGAGCAGGCACGGACGCCCGATCTGGTTGTGCCGCTTGAAAACTCCGGCCGAGCAGGTGCGGGCCGGGAACACCCGGGTCAGCAGGTCGAGGGTTTCGCGGATGGCCCAGGCATGCGAATACGGGCCGAAGTAGCGCACACCCTTCTTGCGCGGGCCGCGGTACACCATCAACCGCGGGTACTCCTCGTTGAGCGTGACCGCCAGCACCGGATACGACTTGTCGTCGCGGTAGCGGATGTTGAAGCGGGGGTCGAACTCCTTGATCCAGTTGTACTCGAGCTGCAGCGCCTCGACTTCGGTGTTCACCACCGTCCACTCGACGCTGCCCGCCGTCATCACCATCTGTCTGGTGCGCGGCGCCAGTCCGGCGAGATCGGCGAAGTACGACGTCAGCCTGCTGCGCAGACTCTTGGCCTTGCCGACATAGATGACCCGCCCGTGGGGATCGCGAAACCGGTAGACGCCCGGTTCAACTGGGATCGATCCGGGCGCCGGCCGGTATGTCGCTGGATCGGGCACGGATTCAAGGTTACTGCCGCGATCCGACTGATCTCCGCTACCGTCGAGAGGGTGCGGATGCTGGCGTCCACGCGATTGGTCATCGCCCTGCTCACTGGCGTCGTGTTGGTTCTCGGCGGATGCGCCGGCGACGGTCAGCGCCGAAGCACGACCACGACCGCGCCGTGCACGATCGCCTCCAACGGCACCCCGACACCCAAGACGCCGACCGCACCTGCGCCGCCGCCCGCGCCGGGCACGACGGCAAACCTGGCGACCAATCCCGAAGTGGCGACGGGCTACCGCCGGGACATGACCGCGGTCCACACCGCCACCTACGCGGTCGCGACCGCGAACCCGCTCGCCACCGAGGCCGCCTGCAAGGTGTTGCGCGACGGCGGCACCGCCGCGGATGCCCTGGTGACCGCGCAGGCCGTGCTCGGCCTCGTCGAGCCGCAGTCCTCAGGCATCGGCGGCGGCGGATTCCTGGTCTACTACGACGCCGCTTCCGGGGCGGTGCGGACGTTCGACGGCCGCGAAACCGCACCTGCCGCGGCCACCGAGAACTATCTGCGATGGGTGTCGGACACCGACCGCGTCGAGCCCCGACCCAATACCAGGGCCTCGGGACGCTCCATCGGCGTACCCGGCATCGTGCGGATGCTCGACGACGTTCACCGCACCTTCGGAAAGAAGCCGTGGCGCGAGCTTTTCGAACCCGCGGTGCGACTGGCCGACAACGGCTTCGACGTCAGCCCCCGGATGGCGGAAGCCATCGCCGACGCCGCGCCCCAACTACGGGTCGATCCCGCCGCCGCGGCATACCTGCTGCAACCCGATGGCAGCCCCAAGCCGGTGGCCACCCGGCTGACCAACCCCGCATACGCCAAAACGCTCGGCGCCATCGGGTCGGGCGGCGCCCAGGCCTTCTACACCGGCGACATCGCCCGGGCCATCGTCGCGGCAGCGACCGACACCACCGGTGGGCGCACCCCGAGCCTGATGACCGAGCAGGACCTCGCCGGCTACACCGCCAAGGAACGCCCACCGCTGTGCACCGGGTACCGCGGGCGCGAGATCTGTGGCATGCCGCCACCGTCGTCGGGCGGCATGGCTGTGGCCGCGACGCTGGGCATCCTGGAACACTTCGCGATGAGCGCCGACCGGCCCACCGATATCGACCTCAACGGCGGACATCCCACCGTGATGGGAGTCCATCTGGTGTCCGAGGCCGAGCGGCTGGCCTACGCCGACCGGGACCGCTACGTCGCCGATACCGACTTCGTGCCCCTGCCCGGCGGCACCCCGGAGACACTGCTGGGCAGCGCATACCTCACCGGGCGCGCGGCGCTGATCTCCCAGCAGCACACCATGGGCACGGCACAGCCCGGCGAGTTCGGTCCGCCGGCCACCGCGGCACCGGCGCGCGAACACGGCACCAGTCAGGTCAGCATCGTCGACAGCTACGGCAATGCCGCGTCGCTGACTACCACGATCGAATCGTCGTTCGGCTCGTTCCACATGGTCGACGGATTCCTGCTGAACAACCAGCTCACCGACTTCGCTGCCGATCCGATGAGCCCCGAGGGCGTCCCGGTCGCCAACCGCGTGCAGCCGGGCAAACGACCGCGCAGTTCCATGGCGCCGACGCTGGTGTTCGACAAGACCGGTCCGGGACGCGGGCCGCTGTACGCGGTCCTGGGGTCACCGGGCGGCTCGGTGATCATCCAGTTCGTCGTGAAAACGATTGTCGGCATGCTGGATTGGGGCTTGGATCCGCAGCAGGCGGTGTCCATGGTCGACTTCGGTGCCGCCAACACCCCGGAGACCAACGTGGGCGGCGAGCATCCCGCCGTCGACGCGTCCGGTCCGCCCGGCGCCCAGGGCGATCACGATCCGCTGGTGGCCGGGCTGCGCAAGCTGGGCCACCGGGTAAACGTCGCCGACCAGTCCAGCGGGCTCTCGGCCCTGATGCGCGCACAGCCGGGCTGGGTGGGCGGCGCGGACCCGCGCCGGGAAGGCCTGGTGATGGGAGACGCGCGCTGACCCGGCCGGAAACCTGGGCTGAGTCAGCCCGCGCTCGGACGGTACTTGTCGGTCAGCGCCCGCAGCTGGTCCATCGCGTCGACGGCCCGGCCTTTGTCGATCGCCTGGATGGCCATCAGCGGGATGTACTCGTCGTCGGGCAGGTCGACCCTGGCCCACCTGGCGCCGACCGGGAAGGACACCCCGACGACGTCGGACCACGGAACCAGCTTGTACGACACGAGGTTACGCACGGCCAGACCCTGCGCACCGACACGCAGCCGCGGCCGCGCGAGCATCAGCACCGCGCCGGCGAGGATGACGCCGAGCAGTGCCATGGCGACCTGGTCGGAGGTCTGGAACACCACGCCGGTGGATCCCACCTTCAGCAGCGCGCCGATGGTGATGTGCGCGGCGACGAGCACGAACGCCGCCGCGTAAGCGAACATCGGTGTGCGATAAGGCTTTATCTCGACGTCCCAGCCGGCTTCGGTCATCGGCTTGGTCATGCCAGCGCGCGTAGTTCCCGCAGGGTCAGCGCGGTGGACAGAGCCGCGGCGGCAGCCTGCGCCCCCTTGTCCTCGACCGACCCGGGCAACCCGGCCCGGTCCAGAGCCTGTTGCTCGTCGTTGGTGGTCAGCACACCGTTTGCCACCGGCGTCGACGCATCCAGCGAGACCCGGGTCAAACCCTGGGTGACGGCATCACAGACATAGTCGAAATGCGGTGTCTGACCACGGATCACCACACCCAATGCGATGACGGCATCATGTGTGGCAGCCAAAGCCTGTGCCACGACGGGAATTTCGATGGCGCCCAGCACACGCACCACGGTCGGGTCCACGACGCCGGCCTCGGCCGCGACCTTGCGGGCGCCGTCGAGCAGGGCGTCACAGATCGTGGTGTGCCACGTGCTGGCCACGATGGCCAGCTTCACGGTCGAGGCGTCGACCTTGGGCATGTCGGGAACGCCCGCGCCCCCGCTCATTTGTCGTCTCCGCCGACGCTGCTCACCGCGCCACCCGAACCCGGAATGTCACCGGAATCGTGCGCACTCGGCGGACGCCGGTCCCCGAGTAGATATACGGCCTCATCGTAATCGTCCATGCTCACCGCTTCGTCGTAATCGTCGAGCCCCACCAGATCGTGGCCCATCCGGTCGCGCTTGGTCATCAGGTACCGGATGTTCTCGGCGTTGGCGCGCACCGGCAGCGGCACGCGCTCGATGATGTGCAATCCGTAGCCGTCCAGTCCGACGCGCTTGGCCGGGTTGTTGGTCAGCAACCGCATGGACCGGATACCGAGATCGACCAGGATCTGAGCGCCGATGCCGTAGTCCCGCGCGTCGGCGGGCAGGCCCAGTTTCAGGTTGGCGTCGACGGTGTCCTCACCGGCGTCTTGCAGCTGATAGGCCTGAAGCTTGTGCATGAGGCCGATGCCCCGGCCCTCGTGGCCGCGCATGTAGAGCACCACGCCGCGGCCTTCGCGGGCCACCATCGCCATGGCGGCGTCCAGCTGCGGGCCGCAATCGCAGCGCCGCGAGCCGAATACGTCGCCGGTCAGGCATTCCGAGTGCACCCGCACCAGCACGTCGTCGCCGTCGCTGTGCGGCCCGGCGATCTCACCTCGAACCAGCGCGACGTGCTCGACTTCGTCGTAGATGCTCTTGTAGCCCACCGCGCGGAACACGCCGTGCCGCGTGGGAATTCGAGCCTCGGCGATACGTTCGACGTGCTTCTCGTGCTTGCGGCGCCACTCGATCAGGTCGGCGATGGAAATCAGTGCGAGGTCGTGCTCGTCGGCGAACACCCGCAGCTCATCGGTGCGGGCCATGTCGCCCTCGTCCTTCTGGCTGACGATCTCGCAGATCGCGCCCGCGGGCTGCAGCCCCGCGAGCCGGGCCAGGTCGACGGCGGCCTCGGTGTGCCCCGGGCGGCGCAGCACGCCACCGTCCTTCGCGCGCAACGGCACCACGTGCCCGGGCTTGGCGAAGTCCTCGGCGACGGCCTTGGGATCGGCCAACGCCCGCATGGTGGTTGCTCGGTCCGATGCTGAAATACCGGTTCCCACACCCTTTTTCGCATCAACGGTAACGGTGTAGGCAGTGCCGTGCTTGTCCTGGTTGACCGCATACATCGGCAGCAGGCCGAGCCGGTCGCAGACCTCGCCGTCGAGCGGGACGCACAGGTAACCCGAGGTGTACCGCACCATGAACGCCACCAACTCGGGGGTGGCCTTCTCGGCGGCGAAGATCAGATCGCCTTCGTTCTCCCGATCCTCGTCGTCGATCACCACCACGGCTTTGCCCGCGGCGATATCGGCAATCGCCCTCTCGACCGAGTCGAGCCTGGTCATCTTCGCCACCTTGCCTGTTCCAGTGCCGACTCCGGCACGGAACCCGTTGTCATCGTGTTCAGTATGAACCACCGGAACCCAGCGGTTATTGCCAGCTCTTACTGACCGGTGCCACCCATCAACCGCTCGACATATTTCGCGATGATGTCCACCTCGAGGTTCACCCGGGTGCCCACCTCGGCCTTGCCGAGGGTGGTGAGCTCACGGGTGGTGGGGATCAACGAGACCTCGAACCAGTCGTCGCCGACCGCGGACACCGTCAGGGAGATCCCGTCGACGGTGATGGAGCCCTTTTCGACCACATACCGCGACAGCTCGCGCGGCAGTGCGATCCGCACCACTTCCCAGTGTTCGGACGGGGTGCGGGAGACCACCTCACCAGTGCCGTCGACGTGGCCCTGCACGATGTGGCCGCCGAGCCGGCTGTTGACGGCCGCGGCGCGCTCCAGGTTGACCTGGCTGCCCACGCCGACACCCCCGAGGCTGGACCGGTTGAGGGTCTCGCCCATGACGTCGGCGGTGAAGGCACCGTCGGGCAGCACGTCCACCACGGTCAGACACACGCCGTTCACCGCGATCGAATCGCCGTGGCCCGCGTCAGCAGCGACAACAGGCCCGCGGATGGTCAATCGCGCCGCATCGGTCAACTCTTTCTTGTCGACCAATACGCCCAGCTCTTCAACGATTCCGGTGAACACAGCCCCCAGAGTATTGGAGCCTGCCCGCGGTCGGAGAAAGCAGCCCGTCACCGTGAGCCTCTACGATGCAGTCATGCAGACGCGCCCACGCTTCGCTGTCCAATCCTTGCTCGCAATCCTTTTCGCCGCGGTCGCATTGATCGCCGGATGTTCTGGCAAATCGGCGGACAAGTCCAACGAGCCGTTGCCGGACGGGGCCACCCTGGTCCAGCAGTCCACCGCGACCACCAAGGGCCAGCAGAGCGTTCACCTGCAGCTCACCACGCAGGGCACCGTCAGCGGGCTGCCGATCCAGAAGCTCGACGGTGACCTCACCAATTCGCCCGCGGTGGCCGCGCAGGGCACGGCCGACGTCACCGTGGCGGGTCAGAAGATCAGCGACGCCAAGTTCGCGGTCGTCGACAACGATCTGTGGGCGGCGCTGACCCCCGGTGATCCGCTGTCGAACTGGGGCCCGGCGGCCAACATCTACGACATCGCGGCCATCCTCAGCCCGGACAAGGGCCTCGCCAACATCCTGGCCAACTTCACCGACCCCAAGGCCGAGGGTCGGGAGACCATCGGCGGTGTCGACACCGTGCGGGTGACCGGGCAGGTCTCCGCCGACGCGGTCAACGCGATCGCCCCGTCCATCAAGGCCACCGCCCCGGTCCCGGCCGTGGCGTGGATCAAGTCCGACGGCGACCACGCGCTCATGCAGGCCAAGCTGACCCCCAGCGAGGGCAATAGCGTCACCATGACGTTGTCTGACTGGGGCAAGCAGGTCACCGTCGCCAAGCCTGCGGGCTGATGCCGATGCCCCGGACATCGAGCCGCGGAATCGCGATCAGCGCAGGCAGCCTCGCGGTGCTGCTGGGCGCCCTCGACACCTATGTCGTGATCACGATCATCGTCGACATCATGAAAGACGTCGGTATCGCGGTCAATCAGATCCAGCGGGTCACCCCGATCATCACGGGGTACCTGCTGGGCTATATCGCCGCGATGCCGTTGCTGGGCCGCGCGTCGGACCGGTTCGGCCGCAAGATGCTGATCCAGGTGGGCCTGGCAGGTTTTGCCGTCGGTTCGATCGTGACCGCGCTGTCCACCGACGTGACCGTGCTGGTCATCGGCCGGCTCATCCAGGGCTCGGCCAGTGGCGCCCTGCTTCCCGTGACGCTGGCGTTGGCGGCGGACCTGTGGTCCGCGCGTAACCGCGCGGGTGTGCTGGGCGGCGTGGGTGCGGCCCAGGAGTTGGGCGCCGTCCTGGGCCCGATGTACGGCATCGCGCTGGTATGGGTGTTCCACCACTGGCAGGCGGTGTTCTGGGTCAACGTGCCGCTGGCCCTGATCGCGATGGTGATGATCCACTTCAGCCTGCCTGCGAAGGACAAGGATCAGCCGCCCGAGAAGGTCGACGTCGTGGGCGGCGTGCTGCTCGCGATCGCGCTCGGGCTCACCGTGGTGGGGCTCTACAACCCGCAACCCGACGGCAAGCATGTGCTGCCGTCGTGGGGTATCCCGGTGCTCATCGCCGCTGCGGTGGCGACCGTCGCGTTCTTCGCGTGGGAGAAGGTCGCCAGGACGCGCTTGATCGACCCCGCAGGCGTCCACTTCCGGCCGTTCCTGGCGGCCCTGGCCGCGTCCCTGTGCGCCGGCGCGGCGCTGATGGTGACCCTGGTCAACGTCGAACTGTTCGGGCAGGGCGTGCTGGGCCAGGACCAGAACCACTCGGCGTTCCTGCTGCTGCGGTTCCTGATCGCACTGCCGATCGGCGCGCTCATCGGCGGCTGGCTGGCCACCAAGCTCGGCGACCGGCTCATGGTGTTCGCGGGCCTGCTCATCGCGGCGGGCGGTTTCGTCCTGGTCTCGCACTGGTCGGTCAATGTCCTGGCCGACCGGCACAACCTGGGCCTGTTCACGCTTCCCGTGCTCGACACCGATCTGGCGATCGTGGGCCTCGGCCTGGGTGTCGTGATCGGACCGCTGACGTCGTCGGCGCTGCGGGCCGTCCCCTCGGCCGAGCACGGCATCGCGTCGGCGGCAGTGGTGGTATCGCGCATGATCGGCATGCTGATCGGCATCGCAGCGCTGGGAGCCTGGGGCTTCTACCGGTTCAATCAGCACCTGGCGACGCTCGCCGCTGCGCACACCAACGCCAACATGTCGCTGGTCGAGCGCCTGACCGCGCAGGCGGCGCGTTATCGCGAGGCCTACGTGATGATGTACGGCGACATCTTCCTGAGCGCCGCCATCGTATGCGTCATCGGTGCGTTGCTCGGCCTGCTCATCGCGGGGCGCCACGAGCACGCCGAGGAGGTCCCGACCGAGGGCTCCGACGACCCCGACGATGCCGCGACCGAACTGATCAGCACGCCGACGCGGGTGACCAACGGGTCTGACGATCACCCGGGCCGGCACCGCAGTCAGTAGCTCAGCAGCGCTCGACACCTGGCCGGATGCGTGGTGGTTCATGACGAACCACCACGTGCCGGGCCGGAAGTACACCACGTAGCGGGGCGCAGATCAGTGCTTTGACGGTTCGCGGGGATATTCGTGGGTTCAGCGGGGACGTACTGAGCCAGTCTTGCAGAGCGGTCACGCTCGTGTTCCTTTGCTCAAGTTCACCGGGCGCACGTTCATCGGCGAAAGCGCTTTGGCACGAGTGTACCGAGACCGACCGACAACTGGCCGTCCCAGAACGGCCCTGCACCCGGTGAAATCGGCCCCTGGCCGGGGTGCCGCTCGGTAATCTCCAGCCATGACCGAGGCGTCGACATGCTGATGGCGGCGCTGCGTGACCTGCAGTGGCGACGCAGGCGATTCGCCATTGCCGTCATCGGCACCGGTCTGGTTTTCGCCATGACCCTGGTGCTCACGGGCCTGGCCAACGGCTTCCGGGTCGAGGCGCAGCGCACCGTCGACGCGCTGGGCCTCGACGCGTTCATGATCAAGGCCGGGGCGGCCGGCCCCTTCCTGGGCTCGGCGCCGATTCCGATGGCCGAAGTCCAACGGGCCGAACGCCTTCCAGGGATCACGGCGGCGGTGCCGGTGGTGTACGGCAGCTCGACGATCCCCGACGGCGCGTCGCCGCGCAACGTCAACGTGTTCGGCGTACCGGAGCGGGGCCCGGGCGCGCCCGCGGTGGTCACCGGCCGCTCCCCCGCGACGCCCGACGAAGTTGCCGCCTCGACGACCATGGGCCGCGCCGTCGGAGCCGACGTCGACATCGGCGCGCGGCGGCTGCACGTCGTGGGCCTCGTCGACGATTCCACCGCCCTGGCCGGCCAGGCCAACGTCTACCTCACCGTCACCGGCGCGCAGCAGCTGCTGTTCTCCGGACAGCCGCTCATATCGTCGATCGGCTTGCGCGGCAAGCCCACCGGGGCACTCGACGGCTAACCGGGTGGTCGACCGCGGCGGCGCGGTGGACGACATGGTGCGGCCGCTGCGGGGCGCCAACCAGGCGATGACGCTGATGGCGGGGTTGCTCTGGGCGGTCGCCGCGATGATCGTCGGCTCGGTGGTGTACCTGTCCGCGCTCGAACGCACCCGGGATTTCGCGGTCTTCAAGGCGGTCGGGGTGGCCACGCGGTCGATCCTCGCCGGCCTGGCGACGCAAGCCGTTCTGGTTGCCGTGCTCGCGGCCCTGCTCGGCAGCGGCCTGTCGATCGTGTTGGGCCCACTGTTCCCGATGCGCTGTGACGTGCCGACGGTCGCGTTCACCGCGCTACCACTCATCGCCGTGGTGATCGGCCTGCTGGCCAGCATCGCCGGGCTGCGCCGGGCGGTCGGGGTCGACCCTGCACTTGCGTTCGGAGGACCCTGACCGTGGCCGATCTGCGCATCAAGGATCTCGTCGTCGAATACTCCAGCGGCGACTATGCCGTCCGGCCGATCGACGGCCTCGACCTCGAAGTCGAGGCTGGCTCGTTGGCAATTCTGTTGGGCCCCAGCGGATGTGGCAAGACCACGCTGCTGTCCTGCCTCGGCGGCATCCTCAAACCGGCGGCCGGGCGCATCGAGTTCGGCGACATCGACGTCACGGCGTTGGCCAGCCGGGAACTCTCGTCCTATCGACGCGACACCGTCGGCATCGTCTTCCAGGCGTTCAACCTCGTGCCCAGCCTGACCGCGCTGGAGAACGTGATGGTGCCGATGCACGCGGCAGGGATGTTCCGGCAGGACGCGCGCCGGCGCGCCGAAGAACTGCTCACCCGCGTCGGCCTCGAACACCGGATGCGCCATCGCCCAGGCGATCTGAGCGGCGGGCAGCAGCAGCGCGTCGCGGTGGCACGGGCCATCGCCCTCGACCCGCCGCTCATCCTGGCCGACGAGCCCACCGCCCACCTCGATTTCATCCAGGTCGAGGAGGTGCTGCGGCTCATCCGTGAGCTCGCCGCAGACGAGCGCGTCGTGGTCGTCGCCACGCACGACACGCGCATCCTGCCGCTGGCCGATCAGGTGGTCGAGTTGGTGCCGCACATGACCGAGGCCCACGAGGGCCCGGAAACGGTGCGGTTGCGGGCCGGTGACGTGTTGTTCGCCCAGGGCACGATGGGTTACCTGATCTACGTGGTGACCGCGGGTGAGATTTCCATCTCCCGCGAATTGGCAACGGGCGGTGAGGAAATGGTCAGGATCTCCACACCCGGCGATTACTTCGGCGAGATGGGTCCGCTGTTCGGGCTCCCGCGGTCGGCCACCGCGCGGGCCCGCACCGACGCCACCGTCGTGGGCTACACCGTGCAGGCATTCCGGGAACGGCTCGGCCCCACCGGTGTGCGCAGCCTCATCGAGCACCGCTCGCTGGACGACGAATAGCCCGACGGCTCAGCCGGGCACGAGGCTGAGCAGCACGTCGGGACCGATCGGCTCGACCCCGTCGAAGCGCCAGCGCTGCGCCTGGGCGATGCTGAGCACACCGACATCGTCGACCGCAGTGATGGGGCCGCCCAACAGGATCGGTGCCACGTAGGCGATGATCCGGTCGACCGCACCGGCACGCAGGAACGCGCCGGCCAACGTCGGGCCACCCTCCAGCAGCACATCGGTCCGGTCGGCGAGGAACTTGATCACCTCGTGCGGATCGTGGGTACGGATCACCATCGTGCGCGAATCATCGTTGAGCACTTTGGCTTCCGACGACACCTCGCGGTACCCGACCACGACGCGCAGGGGCTGGTGCTCGGCGAGGCTGCCGTCGGCCAGGCGCGCCGTGAGCGCCGGATCGTCGGCGAACACCGTGCCGGTGCCGACCACGATGGCGTCGATCACCGCACGCCTGCGGTGCACGTCGGCGCGTGCCGCCGGGCTGGTGATCCACTGGCTGGAACCGTCGGCGGCGGCGCTGCGGCCGTCCACGCTGGTGGCGAACTTCCACGTAACGTGCGGCAGACCGGTGCGCTGCTTGTGCAGCCACTCGCGCAACGGACCACGCGAGACCTCGTCGGCCAGCACACCGGACACCACCACGACACCCGCATCGGCCAGCCGTGCCGCGCCCCCAGCGGCCACTTCGTTGGGATCGGAGACCGCGTACACCACCGTCGAAACACCCGCTGCCACAAGCGCATCGACGCACGGCGGGGTGCGGCCGTGATGGTTGCACGGCTCCAGGGTGACCACCGCGGTGCCGCCGAGCGCCCGCTGCCCGGCCCGGCGCAGCGCCATCACCTCGGCGTGCGGGCCGCCGGGCGGCTGAGTCGCGCCCACCCCGACGACCTGACCGTCGCGGTCGACGATGACAGCGCCGACGGGCGGGTTGGGATATGTGGTGCCCTTGACGCCGTTTGCCTGTTCGATCGCCAGGCGCATCGTGGCGTCGGTCGCCGGTGCGCTCATCGCACCCTCAGGGCCGCGGCGAACATCGCGTCGGTGCCATGCCGGTGCGGCCACAGCTGCACGTGCGGTCCGGCACCGAGGTCGTCGACCGGGGCGAACAGCTCTCGGGTGTCCAGCGCGGTCACCGGCTGGCGGCGCAGCGCATCGGCCACCACCCCGACGGTCTCGGCCAGGTGCGGCGAACAGGTCGCGTAGAGCACGACCCCGCCCGGCCGGGTCAGCTTGATGGCGGCGGCCAGCAGCTCCTTCTGCAGTTTCGCCAGGCCGGGCACGTCGCCGGGGGCGCGACGCCAGCGGGCCTCCGGGCGGCGCCGCAGCGCACCGAGTCCCGTGCAGGGCGCATCGACCAGCACGCGGTCGAAGCCCGGGGGCAGGCCCGAGTCGCGGCCGTCCACGCGATGCACGTCGACGCCCAAGCCGCGGGTGTTCTCCTCGACCAGGTCAGCGCGGCGCTCCCCCGGCTCGACGGCGGTGATCCTGGCGCCCGAGGCGGCCCCGATCGCGGCCAGCAGTGCGGTCTTGCCACCCGGTCCGGCGCACAGGTCCAGCCACCGGCCGGTGTCCGGCCCGTCGAGCTCAGCCACCGTCAGGGCCCGGGCCACCAACTGGCTGCCCTCGTCCTGAACCTGGGCGGCGCCGTCGCGCACGGCGGGAAGCCGCCCCGGATCGCCGCCGGGCAGATACACCGCATACGGCGAGTACTTGCCGACGGTGCCGTCGGCCTGCTCGGCGAGTTCGTCGGCCGTCAACACACCGGGCCTGGCCGCCAGATGAACCAGCGGACGCTCGTCGTCGCTGGTCAGCAGGGCGTCGAGTTCGCTGGCTCGCGCACCGAGGGCGTCGGCGAACGCCTGGGCGATCCAGCGCGGATGGGCATGCACGAACGCCGAGTGCCCGACCGGGTCGGTGGCCGCCGGCGGGGCCAGCTCGTCGGCCCAGGCCTGCTCGTCGCGAGAGGCAATGGTGCGCATCACCCCGTTGACGAAACCTGCTCTGGCCGTGTCGAATTCGATACCGGCCTGGTCGACGGTGGTGGACACCGCGGCGTGCGGCTCGACCCGCGTGCGCAGCAACTGGTAGGCGCCCAGCCGCAACAGATCGAGCAGCACGGGATCGATGTTCTCGGTGGACCGCCCAGCCGCCTTTTCGATCACCGCGTCGAGCAGCCCGCGGGCGCGGCAGGCACCGTAGGTCAGCTCGGTCGCGAAAGCGGCGTCCCTGCCCTCGATCTTGCGTTCGGTCAGCAACGCCGGCAGCGCCAGGTTGGCGTAGGCATCGCGCTCGGACACCGCGCGCAGCACATCGAACGCCGCGCGGCGCGCCGGATCCAGTGGGGTGCGCCGCGGCTGACGCTTGCGTTGCGGTGGCCGCCTGTCGGGCCGGGTCATGAGGCTCGTACCGATTCGTCGAGCCGGGCACCTCGCGCCCAGTCGGCGGCGTTCATGAGTTTCTTGCCCGGCGGCTGGATCTGGCCCAGCCGCACCGGCTGAGAACCCGTGCCCACCACCACATCCTTGCGGTGCACCTGGATCACCCCCGGAGCCAACGGATCGGCATCGTCGACCACCGTCACCGGGCCCACCTTGACCCGCTGGTCACCGATCATCGTCCAGGCGCCAGGGTTGGGAGTGACCGCCCTGATGTGCCGGTCGACGACATGGGCGGGCAGATCCCAGCGCACCTTGGCCGACTCCACCGTGATCTTCGGCGCGATGGTGACACCGTCGGACGGCTGCGGCACCGCGGTCAGCGAGCCGTCGGCGATCCCGTCGATCGTGGCCTCAAGCAGTGCTGCACCCGAAACGGCAAGGCGGCCAAGCAGGTCGCCCGCGGTGTCGGTGCTGCCGACAGCTTCTGTGACCACCCCGTAGACGGGGCCCGAATCCAACGCCGGTTCGATGAGGAACGTGGTCGCACCGGTGACGGTGTCCCCCGCGCCGATCGCCGCCTGCACCGGTGCCGCACCGCGCCACGCAGGCAGCAACGAGAAGTGCAGATTCACCCAGCCCCGCGCCGGGACCGCCAGCAGCCGCCGGCTCAGCAGCGCGCCGTAGGCCACCACGGCGCAGCAGTCCGGGGCCAGTTCGGTGAGTTCGGCGACAAATTCGTCATCGTTGGGCCGCGCCGGGCGCAGCACCGGGATGTCGTGCTCCAGCGCCAGCTTCGCCACCGGCGAGGGCGCGGGCTTGCCCCGGCGGCCTGCGGCGGCATCCGGGCGGGTGAGCACGGCGACGACTTCGTGACGCGGCGAGTCGATGAATCGGCGCAGCGACGGCAGCGCGGGTTCGGGGGTTCCGGCAAAGACGAGTCGCACCGCGCCAGTGTAGTGGCGCCCCGTCGGCTACTTGGGTGTCCGGTAGTACTCGCGTTCGGAGACCCCCGCGAGCGGTGCCACATACATCCCGGGGATGGTGCCGACCAACCGGTTCAGCGTGGCCACCGCATCGTTGTAGTACTGGCGGGCGAAGGCGAGGTTGTTCTCGGTGTCGGCCAGGTTCTTCTGCAGGTCCAGGAAGTTGTTCGACGAGTTGAGCTGCGGATAGGAGCTGCCCAGTGCCAGCACGCCGGCCAGGGCGTTGTCCAGATTCTGCTCGGCGGCGCTGCGCTGGGCGACCGACGTGCCGCCGGTGGCCGAAGCCAGGGCGGCCTTTGCAGAGCTCACCCGGTCGAGGATCGCCTGTTCATGTGTGGCGAAGCTCTGGACGGTGTGCACCAGTGCCGGGATGAGCGCGGCACGACGGGTCAGTTCGACGTCGATGCCGCTGAGCGCCTCGGACACGGTGATGTCCGCTGCGCGAATCTTGTTGTAGCCAGCCACAAATCCGAACAGCACGAGCACGGCGAGCGCCAGCACCACGACCAGCAGCACCGTCACCATGACCCACCTCCTCCTCCGCCGCCGCCACCCCCGCCGCCACCGCTGAATCCCCCGCCGCCGCTGAATCCTCCGCCACTCGACGACGATGACTGCGTCGCGGTGTACGCGCCGATCGATGACGACAGCGCCGAATCGAAACTGTCGAAGCTCATGCCCGAGGATCCGCCGGTCAAGGCCCAACCACCGCCCGACGACGAGTGATACCAATCCGGTTGCGGAGCAACAGAACCCGTGACGTCCTGGTACTTCTTGGCCCACAGTGCCGCGGCGCCTGCGGCCACCGCGAACGGGATGTAGGCGGTGTAGAGATCCTTGCGCGCGGCGAAATCGAACCGGGTCTCGGCCGAGTCTGTGGTCAGGAGCCGATGGAATCCGCCCACCCGCGACCAGAGTTCACGTCCCGCTTCGGTGCGCCGGGTGCCCAGCCCGGCACGCCACGACCGCGCCGTGACCAAAAAGAACACCGCGAACGGCAGACCCCACATGGTCACGCCGGCACCGAACCACGTCAGGAAACCGCACACTGCGAGCACGAGCGCCACCGCGTTGGCGCCACGCAGCCACAATTCCTCGGGGCGTTTGACCATGAGGTCGTCGTCCAGGGCCCACTTGCGAACCGCCGCAGCCAGATTGGTCTTGGCCTTGGTGAGTTTCTCGCCCGAGCTCGCCGTCTTCCTGGCACGGAATTCGGCGTCTTTGTAGGAGATCCTGAGCGCGACTCCCACGGCGGCAGCGACCGGGTCGACCTCGGTCCACGCCGACTGGCTGGCGAGGCCGCGGATGTTCCACTGCTCGGCGTTGACCTGACGCAGTTCGATGAGGCCGCGGTCGGCGAGATGGAACAGCGTCGCCGTCAGCGCGCTCTTCGGAATCGCTTCGGTCCGGATGTACTCGGCTTGCACCGGGCCGATTCCATCCGGAGGTGCGTACTGCAGCGGGAAGCTCGGCGGACGTTCTGCGGTGCGCCGCCACCAACCGAACGCGATCAGGCCCAGCGCCACCGACAGTGCGGCCACCCAGATCACGCCGGCCACGGAGCGGCCCAGCACCTGATCCCAGGTGTACGGCCAGGGCAGCGTGGGCTGCGGAGGAGTGGGCACGTCGACACCGGCGCGCAGCGTGACGGGGACGTGCGGATCCAGATTGACGGCGCTGAGCCGGACGGTGTCGCCCGAGGTGGTCAGGTCCGTGCAGGCCCGGCCCACTCCGTAGCCCACGCTGCACTGGGCGCCGGTGACCGCTGCCGGAAGGGTGACGCTGACTCTGAACCGGCCGATGTGGTTGTTCCACGCCGGGGCAAGGACATTCCAGTAGAACGCCGAAGCGGAGTTGGGATCGCCGACGGATCCCGCGAACGTTTTGTCGGCGCCGACTCGTCCGGGGGCCAGCACACCGTCGACGGTGTAGCGGATCTCGAACACTTGGATGCCGTCGCTGAGCGTGCGGTTCGGGTCACCGATCTTGGCCACCACGAACCGCCCGCCGTCCTCGTCGAGCATCTCGTATGGGGCCGGGGCCCCGTTGAGTCGGATGGAGGTGACCGTTGGCGGTTGACGCAGCCGCGGATTGTTGGGGTTGGCCACATCCCAGTACCGGAAGAGCCCGTGGCGGCCGGGCGGGAAATCCGCGGTGATGGTCTCGACCGCGGTCAGCCGGCCGTCGGCGCCGACGGTGAGATCCGCCGCGTAGTCGGTGATGATGACCGGGTCGTCGGTTCGCGCTGCACCACCGCCGCTGGGCCAGAACACGGGCCAGAGCAGTCCAAACACGATGAGCGCCAAGGCGAGCGACCACGCAATGACCCGACGCATGACACCTCCCGTCCGGCGCGTACCGATCATCCGGTTCGATGTCCGCCCTACCCTATGTGCAACGGGTCGATTTGCACACGTGAAGGCTCTTGTTCCCGCCGGGCACTGAGCACGACCGTCGCGCGGCGCAGCGCGGCCGCCAGCGCCAACCCGTCGTTGCGCGGCACCCGGACCAGCATGCGCGTCACGTCGGAGTCCGGTTCGAGCCCGGGCGGACGCCGCGCGCCCGGGGGCAACTCGACCGGCCCGAGCAGTTCGGCCGAGTCGGGAAACTGCGCGGCGTCCAACAGGGCCGTCACCGCGGGGCCGGTACCGTCGACCGCCGCCATGTGCACCGCCGGCGGCAACCCGACCTCGCCGCGGGCGTCGAGCTCGGCGTCGGCATGGCCCACGGGATCCCAGCGGATCAGCGACTGCACGGTGGGTATGGCCGCCTCGGCCACCACCGCGACCACGCCGCCGTCGCTGCGCGGACGCACCAGGGCTGCGGCGGCCATCCAGCGCCGCAGGGTGTCCTCGGCGGCTCGCAGGTCCTGCCGGCCCAGCAGCGCCCAGCCGTCGAGCAGCAGGGCGGCGCCGTAGCCGCCCTCGGCCACCGGTTCGGCGCCCGGTGTGCAGACCACCAGCGCGGGTCCCTCGCCCACGGCGGCCACCACGGCCTCGCCACCGGAGGTGATCACGCTGGCGCCCGGGAAGGCACGACCGAGTTCCTCGGCCGTGCGACGGGCCCCAACGACGACGGCGCGTACGGCATCAGAACCGCAGCGCACGCACCGCAATGTCGGCTCGGGGCGCCCACACCATCGGCATTCGGCGGCCGCGCTGTCGCGGTCCGGCAGCGCCATCGGGCCGGTGCAGTGCCTGCAGCGGGCGATCGTGCGACATCGGGCGCAGGCCAGCGCGGGAACGTAGCCGCGGCGCGGTACCTGCACCAGCACCGGGCGCTGGGCCTGCAACGCCGAACGAGCGGCCTGCAACGCCATCGACGGCAATCGCGCGGTGCGCGCGGCGGGATCACGCTCCTGCGCGTAGCCGCTGTCCTCGAGCGCCACCACCCGGGCTGCGGCGGCGCGGACCACCGGCCGGGCCGCCACCAGGTCGTGGGCCCAGCGAGTGCGCACCAGGGCCTGTGCTTCGGCCGTGCGGGCATACCCGCCGATCATTGCCGCGCAACGCAATTGGTGTGCCCGCAGCATCGCCACCTCGCGGGCGTGGGGATACGGCGCGCGGGGCTCCGCGAGGTTGTCGTCGCCGTCGTCCCACACCAGGACCAGGCCGAGATCCCGGACGGGGGCGAACACCGCACTGCGGGTGCCGATCACCAGCCGGGCATCTCCGCGCAGCACCGACAGCCAGCGCCGGTACCGCTGCGCCGGGCCGAGGCCGGCCGACAACGCCGCGACCCGCGACGCCGGGACATGCTCGACAGCAGCCGCATACAACGCGTCGACGTCGCGCTGGTCGGGCATGATCGCCAGCACACCGTGGCCCGAGCACACGGTCACCGCCGCTGCTTCGGCGAGGCGTCGCGGCCACTGCTCGCCGGGCAACGCCTGCCATACCGCGCGGGCGGCGCGGCCGTCGCGCAACGCCGTCAGGAACTGTTCGCCGCGCCCGTAGCGCGCCCATCCCGCAGTGTCGACGGCCGCCTGCGGCACCGGATCCGGTTCGGCCGGTGTCTGTTTCTCCACCGTGGCGTGCCGCGGCGGCACCGCCAGGCGCAGCACGTCGGCCCGGGTACCGGCGTAGCGCGCCGCGACCGCGTCGACCAGCCGTCGGACCTCGGCGGTGAGCACCGATTCGGGCGACACCACGCGATCCAGCCAGCCCAGCTTGCCCGTGTGCTCGGTATCCGAACGGCGCTCCAGCAGGAACGCGTCGACCAGCCGGCCGTGAAACCGCACCCGGACACGGACCCCCGGCTGCGCGTCGTCGGACTGCTCGGCGGAGACCAGGTAGTCGAATTCGCGGTCCAGATGCGGCACCGACAGCATCGGCAGGACTCGCGCGATGGGCTCGTGCTCGGCTGCCTGCCGGGTGGTGGTCACGGCGCCGGTGTACCAGAAGGCCCTGACGTCCGGGCGAAGAACAGCCCGGCGGTGATGAGCAGCAACGACGCCGCGTACGCCCACCAGATCGGGACCGCAAGCAGCTGATCACCGCGCACGAACTGGCTGATCCCGATCATCGAGTCCGACACCGCGAACGTCACCGCGCCCAACGCTGTCCACGGGGTCGGTAACGCGGCCAGCAGCGCCGTGCACACCATGGCGCCGAGCACCGCGATGTAGGCCGTCACCGGCACTGCCATGCCCTGCTCGAGCAGCCGCGGCCAGAACCAGACCAGCAGCGTCAGGCACGCCGCGACGGTGGCGGCAACCGCGACGAGCCGCGGCGTCGTTCGGCGCGCCAGCGGCGACAGCGCGGCCAGGAAACACAGGTGCGCCACCAGGAACGCGCCCAGGCCCAAGACGAACGACGGCTGCCACCACGGCATCGCCAGCAGGAAATCCCCCGCCGCCGAAAAGCTCAGTGCGCCAACCAACCACCGTCGTTCGCGGGCGATCGGATGGCCCAGCGCGGCGACCGCGAGCAGTACCGCCGTCAGCGCTTTGACGGCGGGCTGTCCGGGGAACTGGCCGGTGAGATCTGCCCCGGCCGGCAGGCCCGTCGCCGCCACGATCAGGAAGACCCCGTAGCCCGCCGCGACGACCGCAGCCGCGACCCACAGCCACGCCGTGCGGCGGTGTGCGTACGGTGACGGAGTGTCTGTTGCTGACGAGAAGCCGGCTGTCGATGCCATCCTGCAGAAGGTACTGCAGGTGGTGCCGTTCCAACTCTCCACCGCCGACGGTGTTGACGAGGCCCGACGGAAGTTCAAGGAACTGCCCCGCCGCGGCGTCCATCCGGAGGTCGTGACCGAGGACCGCACCATCGAGGGTCCGGCAGGCCCCATCCCGCTGCGGGTGTACCGGCCGCCGACGGCCGACGGGACGACGCTGCCGGTCGTGGTGTTCATCCATGGTGGCGGCTGGTCGGTCGGTGATCTGGACACCTACGACGGCATCGCCCGCGACCACGCCGTACGCGCCCACGCCGTGGTGGTGTCGGTGGAGTACCGACTGGCGCCCGAACATCCGTTCCCGGCCGCCGTCGACGACGCCTGGGCCGCCACGCAGTGGGTGGCCGCCCACGCCGCCGAACTGGGTGCGGACCCGGACCGACTGGCGGTCGCCGGCGACTCGGCCGGCGGCAACCTCAGCGCGGTCATGGCGCAGCTGGCGCGCGACGCAGGCGGTCCGAGGATCCGGTTCCAGCTGCTGTGGTACCCGGCCACCACCGGGGACACCTCGCTGCCGTCGTTCAAAGAGAACGCCGATGCCCCGATCCTGGACCTGGCCGCGGTCAAGGGTTTCACCAAGTGGTACGTCAGCAAGGACGTCGACCTGACCAATCCTCCGGCAACGCTGCTGCCTGCGCGGGCCGAGAGCCTGGCCGATCTGCCGCCCGCCTATATCGCGACCGCGGGCCATGATCCGCTGCGCGACGACGGTGCCCGCTACGCCGAACTGCTGCGCGCGGCCGGGGTGCCCGTCGAACTGCACGTCGCCGAGACGCTGGTGCACGGCTACCTCGGATACGTCGGCGTTGTGCCCGCTGCGACCGAGGCATCCGAGCGGGCGCTGGCCGCGCTGCGGGCCGCCTTGCACGGATGATCAGTTCTCCGGCGAGCAGACGTAAAAGTTCGCGACAACCCGCATTTCGGGGACCTTCACGTCTGCTCGCCAAGTGTCAGTGACCGCCGGGCTGCTGGTTCGACGGGTTCGCCCCGTTGTACTGGCTCTGCCCGCCGTACTGGTTGCGCTCGTTGGGTCGCTGATCCTGCCAGCCCGGGCGCTGCTGCACGGTCTGTGTGGCCGTCGACGTCTCGGTCTGCGTCTGGGTTTCGGTTTGTGTGGCCGTGGCCGTGGCCGTGGCGGTGTCGGTCTGCGTGACGGTATCGGTGGCCGGCGCCTGCCCCTGTTCGTGATGGTGCGGCGCCCCGCCGCCCTCACCGCCCCCGCCGCCTGACGAGCTACCGCTGTCGTTGGCGGAGGTCGTCGCGGTCGTCGTCGTGGTGGTGGTCGTGGTCGTGCTGGATTTCTGCGGCGCTGAGCCGTTCGAGCCGCACGCCACCGCGAACGCGGCCGCCAGTGCAGCCATGCCGAGTGCAAGGGCGGCGCGGCGGCGCCAGGGGGTCTTCTCCATCGTCATTGCATAGATTCCTTCCGGTTGGATGCGTTGAGCAACCGGGTTATCTTGATCAACCGCAATGGGAAACCACTGGGCTCCAGCTATGTTCACGCTGTGCGCGGACATGTCAGCAAAGGCAGATGCGCAGGATTTTCCCGCCATCGACGGCCATTCCCGTCGGATACCGTTAGCAGGTGCCGGACGTTTCCGTGACCAGAAATCAGATGCGCAGCGTGTTGAGCAGCGTCTGTATAGGCTGCTCGGCGGCAGCCGCTGTTGGCGCCATCCTCATCCCGATCATCATGTGGGCCACCAGATCACCCACCGACATGGTCGCGGTCTCACAGACCGGCACCGCCGCGTCAACCATGATCATCGGCGTTTGTGTGCTGTTCCGGTTGGTGCCTGGGCTGATCGGACGCCGATCGCCGTGGGTCATGAGGATGCTCGTCGACGTGGTTGCGGTGATGCTGGGTGTGTGGGTTGCCTGGAGCATCTATCGCACCTACCCCGGTCGCGCCGCGCTGCCACTGGTGGACTCCACCGGCGCATCGTTGCTCGCTGCGGAGGCGATGCTCGCGCACTCGTCGCCGTGGTGCTCGGGGTGACTGCGGCGGCGGGCGATGCGCCACCCAACCGGCGAATAGCGTTGTGCACCTTTGTCGTTGTCGCCGTCGTCCTCCCGGTTGCGATCCATCGTTCGGTCGACGATTACCGTGCCCGCATCTGGTACCCGAGTCTCACCGCAGCGGCTGCTGCGCCGGCCCCGGCTCCCTCCTCGATCGGCCCGGTCACATACCGGCTCTCCTACGCGCGGGACGTCCGCCCCATTGGTAACGGTTTCATACTCACTGCCGATGACGCGGTGACGGCCTACGACGGCCAGTCTGGCGTAGCCCGTTGGCGTGCAACCGGTTTCGGCTCAACCGCAGCTGGCGCCCCGCACCACGTCGAGGTGGCATGGCGTGACCGCAACGATGTGGCAGGCGTTGTCGTGTTGTTCCTCGGCGGTGCCGTGGTCGCGCTCGACGGCAGCACTGGCGATGTGATCTGGCGCCGACAGCACGACGGCACCGTGACGGCTGCCGCAGGCGGTATCGACGCGCTCGGCATGACGGTATTCACCGCCGACGACAGTTCTGACCGCACGCGCTTCTATTCGCTCGACCCGGCCAGCGGACACGTGCGCTGGACGAGACCCACCGACTGCAGCGATCCGACCCTCGTCCCGGGTACTCCCGGCCAGTTCGCCTATGGGTGCGGCATGACTCCGAAGGTCATCGATGCGCACACGGGAAAAACCACCGACATGCCGGGCAAGTACAACCCTCCCGAGGCAGGCTCGGACGTCTACGTCTACGAACAATCCGACGCTCCGTATGCCGAGGGCACCCCGGCAACCACTGCCGTCATCCAGGTCCTCGACCCAGGCGGTCAGGTCGTCGATGAGATCCACGGTGCACGCCCAATGTCTCGGGCCGACAACGGCCTATTGCTCGTTTACTCGAGCGAGGGAGCCTGGCTGATGCGCAACTATCGGACGCATCAGTCACATCCGGTCCAGGTCGACGCACGCAATGGCGTGAACCACGTCAGGACCACCTGGCTCAAGGGCGGTCTCGTCGTCGCGACCGAACTCGACCACTCGGGGCGTATCCAACTCATCGACGGGCCCGCTCAGGTCCCTACCAGCACCGAGAGCCCATGCCGAGGCGGTACAGATGTGCAGGACCTCTACACCGTCGCGGGCGCCATCGTCGTCACCTGCTATGGCGGCCAGCTCTTCGGCCTGGTATCCGACAGCCGTTGAGAATCGAGCGCGAGCAGACGCCAAAGGCCCCCGAACACCGGCGTGTCGGGGGCCTTTGGGACTGCTCGCGAGAAAAACGCTAGACAGAAGCCTTCAGGTCATCGACCTTGTTGAGCTGCTCCCAGGGCAGCTCGACGTCGGTGCGGCCGAAGTGGCCGTACGCGGCGGTCTGGGCGTAGATGGGGCGCAGCAGGTCGAGGTCGCGGATGATGGCGCCGGGCCGCAGGTCGAACACGCTGCTGATGGCCTTCTCGATGCGGGCGGGGTCCACGGTTTCGGTGCCGAAGGTCTCGACGAACAGACCCACCGGGGCGGCCTTGCCGATCGCGTAGGCCACCTGGACCTCAACGCGTTCGGCCAGTCCCGCTGCGACGACATTCTTGGCCACCCAGCGCATCGCGTATGCCGCGGAGCGGTCCACCTTTGACGGATCCTTGCCGGAGAACGCGCCGCCGCCGTGACGGGCCCAGCCGCCGTAGGTGTCGACGATGATCTTGCGCCCGGTCAGTCCGGCGTCGCCCATCGGGCCGCCCAGCACGAACTTGCCGGTCGGGTTGACCAGCAGGCGGTAGTCGGAGGTGTCGAGGGTCTCGTGGCCGAGATCGTTGAGAACGGTGTTGACGACCTTCTCCCGAATGTCCGGCGTCAGCGTCGCGTCCAGGTCGACGCCCTCGGCGTGCTGGGTCGACAGCACGACGGTGTCGAGCCGGACCGGGGTCTTGCCGTCGTACTGGATGGTGACCTGGGTCTTGCCGTCGGGACGCAGGTAGTCGAGCACGCCGTTCTTACGGACCTCGGTGAGCCGGCGGGCCAGCCGGTGCGCCAGCGCGATGGGCAGCGGCATGAGTTCGGGGGTGTCGCTGATCGCGTACCCGAACATCAGGCCCTGGTCCCCGGCGCCCTGGGCGTCCAGCGGGTCACCTGCGCCCTCGACGCGGGCCTCGTGCGCGGTGTCGACGCCTTGGGCGATGTCCGGGGACTGCGATCCGATGGCGATGTTGACGCCGCACGAGGCGCCGTCGAAGCCCTTGGTCGACGAGTCGTAGCCGATCTCCAGGATGCGGTCACGCACGATCTTGGGAATGTCTGCGTAGGCGGAAGTGGTGACCTCGCCGGCGACATGCACCTGGCCGGTGGTCACCAACGTCTCGACCGCGACCCGCGACTTCGGATCCTGCTCCAGCAGCGCGTCGAGCACAGAGTCGCTGATCGCGTCACAGATCTTGTCGGGGTGCCCTTCGGTTACCGACTCACTGGTAAACAGGCGACCTTGGCTCACGGTCCGCTTCCTTTCCGTTCACGTATCAAAACCTACAAAAAGCTTAGTTAGGCGAATTATATCTCTGCCCAGTTTGCACCCAAGCGTGTCGAACGCCGTTGCGCAAGGCTTACCCGCACCGAAATTCGGACGCCGGTTCAGGCGCCGTAACTGCGCAGGAAAGCCGCGATCGAGTCCACGATACGGGTCGACATCAGCGTCTTCGATCCGTGCTCCAGGGCGACTTCGGTGCCGTCGGAGCCCAGCAACCATCCGTCGTTGTTGTCGACCTCGAAGGCCCGATTCTCCCCCACCGCGTTCACCACGAGCAGGTCACAGCCTTTGCGCTGCAGTTTTGCCCGGGCGTGGAACAGCACGTCGCCATTCGCGTCGCCGGTCTCGGCGGCGAACCCGACGATTGCACGCATATTTGGCAATTGCCCGTCGGCTCGTGCCCGCACCACGCCGGCGAGCACGTCGTCATTGCGGACCAGATCGATCGAACTCGGCTCGGATGCGCCCTTCTTGATCTTGCTGGTGGCAACGTGGGCCGGCCGGAAATCGGCGACGGCAGCCGCCATCACCAAGACGTTCGCACCCGGCGCCCGCTTGGACACCGCGTCCCGCAACTGGGTGGCCGAGCCGATGTGCAGCACCTCGACGCCGGCCGGGTCGACCAGGCCCGCGGTGTTCCCGGCGATCAGCGTCACCTCCGCGCCGCGCTGGGCCAGCACACGCGCCATGGCGTAGCCCTGCTTTCCGGAGCTGCGATTGCCGATGAACCGCACCGGATCGAGGGGTTCGCGGGTACCACCCGCAGTTACCAGTACTTTCACCCCGGAGAGGTCGTACGGCAGGGCGTCGCCACGGTCGAGCAGCAACTGCGCCAGGGTGGTGATCTCCTCGGCCTCGGGCAGGCGGCCCGCGCCGCTGTCCTGTCCGGTGAGGCGGCCCGAGGCGGGTTCCAGCACCACGGCGCCGCGGCGGCGCAGCGTCGCGACATTGTCGACGGTCGCCGGGTGGAACCACATCTCGGTGTGCATGGCCGGCGCGAACAGCACTGGACATCGCGCCGTGAGCAGTGTGGCGGTCAGCAGATCGTCGGCGCGTCCGGCGGCCGCGCGGGCCAGCAGGTCGGCGGTGGCCGGTGCGACGACGACAAGGTCGGCTTCCTGGCCGATCCGGACGTGCGGAACCTCGTGAACGTCTTCGAACACCCCGGTGTGCACCGGGTTTCCGGACAACGCCTCGAACGTGGCGGCACCGATGAACCGTAGCGCCGACTCGGTCGGGGCCACCCGCACGGAGTGGCCGGCCTCGGTCAGTTGTCGGACAACGGTGCACGCCTTATAGGCGGCGATGCCACCGGCGACCCCGACGACGATGCGCTTCCGCGTCGTGCTCATGCCATCTGCTCTTCGCCCGAGAGGCTCATCGACGCACGGCCCCGCCTACGTTATTCGCCCTCGGTGTGCTCGAGCAGATCCTCGTGGATCTCCCGCATCGCGATGGACAGCGGCTTCTCCTGCAGGCCGGGCTCGACGAGCGGGCCGACATATTCGAGGATGCCGTCGCCGAGCTGGTTGTAGTAGTCGTTGATCTGGCGCGCGCGCTTGGCGGCGTAGATCACCAGGGCGTACTTGCTCGACGCGCGGTCCAGCAACTCGTCGATGGGCGGGTTGGTGATGCCCAGCGGCGTGTCGTAGGCGCTGACGGCGGACGAATCGATGCCCAGATCGTCCGCAGCGGTCAGCTGCGCATCGGCATGCGGGGTGCTCACGAAAAGGTCTCCTGGCGGTTATACGAAAATGCTTTTGGATTATTGGCGGGGTGGCCCGCGGGCCCGATCGGGCCGGGCGGAGGCCAGGTCAGTTTTGGCCCACCAGCAAGGATACCAATTCGGCGCACGCCGAATCCAACTGGCGGTTCACCACGACCTGGTCAAAGTCACCCTGAGCGGCCATTTCAGCTCGCGCCGTCTCGAGTCGCCGGGCCATGACCTCGGGCGTCTCGGTGCCGCGTCCGGACAATCGGCTCACCAGTTCGTCCCAGCTGGGCGGTGCCAGGAAGACCGAGACGACCTCGGGCATCGCCTTCTTGACGGCCCTCGCGCCGGCCAGGTCGACCTCGATGAGCACCGGCCGGCCGGCTCGGGCGGCGTCATGCACCGGTTCCCGGGGTGTGCCCGATCGGTGCAGGCCACCGTGGATCTCGGCCCATTCCAGCAGGGCGTCGGTCTCGATCAGTTTCTGAAACTGCTCGGAGCTGACGAAGAAGTAGTCGACACCGTCCACCTCACCGGGCCGCGGGGCCCTGGTCGTGACGGAGACGGAGAAATACAAGTCGGGAAGCCGCTCCCGCAGGCAGCGGACCACAGTGGACTTCCCGACGGCAGAGGGGCCGGACAACACCACGACTCGGGGTTGTCCGACCCCTCGGCCGACGCTCAACCTGTGCGCCTTTACGACTGGTCGAACTTCTCCAGCAGGGCCTTGCGCTGCCGGTCGCCGAGGCCGCGCAGGCGGCGTGTCGGTGCGATTTCCAGTTCGGTCATGATTTCCTGCGCCTTGACCTTGCCGACCTTGGGCAGGGCCTCCAGCAGCGCGGAGACCTTCATCTTGCCCAAGACCTCATCGGTCTCGGCGTCGGTGAGCACCTGCTTGAGGTTGGTGCCGCCGCGCTTGAGCCGGTCCTTGAGTTCGGCTCGCGCTCGACGCGCGGCAGCAGCCTTCTCCAACGCTGCCGCGCGCTGTTCGTCGGTCAACTGGGGAAGGGCCACGGGTTCCTCCGTCTCCTGGCAATTCTTCTTCGGCCATCACTTGTTTTGATCGGCTGGAAAACAAACCAGCCAGCGACGACGACCGTACCCACGCGGGCTGACGAAAGCTAACCCCACCCCCTGGTTACAGCGCTAAAAGCCCAGCGTGTAGTGCGCCGCGCGGGCCCGCGCGAAGCCGACCGGGATTTCCCGGTGACGCCTCGAACTCCATCCCCGCCAGCGGATATCGCTGCACGTCAACGGTTTTCGCGCACGCCGTGACCGGCCTGGTACAAGCACGCCGCCGTCACGAACGAGCACGACCAGTGGTCACACAGCGGGTTCGAGAAAATTTTCGCTGGTCACGGCGTGTCGGGCGTGTCGGCAGGGCCCGTGACAGGCCCGACAAGCCGGCGCCCATGTGACGCCTAACGCCCGCCTAACTCCCACAAAGCCGATGCACAGCTTAGCTAAATAACGTCGCCGGCGTCGGGTACCAAACTCCGTTCGGAGGGAAGCTGGACATGAACATCAAGCGACTGACCTGCGCTTCCGCCGCGACTGTCGCGGTCGGAGCGGCCACCCTGGCCCTCGGGGCGGGGGTGGCCTCCGCGCAACCGGGTCCGCCGCCGTGCAATTTCGGGAACTGCCAGGGCCCCGGACCAGGGGGCCCGGGACCGGGTGGGGCCGGACCGGGCGGCCAAGATCACAGAGGCCCGGACAACGGCCCCGGAGATCCCGGCCGCTGGCAGGGTGACCCGGGCGGGCCCGATCGCGGGCCCGGCGGACCAGATCGCGGGCCGGGAGGTCCCGGTGGCTGGCCTGGTGGCGATGACCACCGCGGCGATCACCGGTGGGACCCCCCGCCACCCCCACCGCCGGACCTGAGCTGGCGCGGTATCGATCAGGGCCGCTGGGACCATCAGCCGTTCAACTACAACGGCAACTGGGTGACCCCGGTGTTCGATCCGGGCTACAACGCCTGGGGCTTCTGGCTGTTCGGGATCTGGATCCCCCTGTGACCGCGTGAGAGAGCTACCGCCACGTGGTGGCGGGTCGCCGTCTATGGCGGCCCGCCATCCGCGCGTCGGGCTCAGGACGTGCGCGTCATCGCCCGGCGACGGCTCTAAGATTTGATCGTGATTCGGTCGGCATGTGCCGCGCTCATCCTGTTACTGGTCGGTCTGACGGCCAATGTCGCGGCACCCGCATGGGCCTGCGGCTGCGGCGCATACATCCCCGACACCGCAGGCCCGGCGGTGGTCAACGAACGCGCGCTGCTGGCCTGGAACGGGCACCGCGAGGACATCCTGATGTCGTTGAACGTGCGGGGCCAGTCCAACACGGCGGCGTGGATCATGCCGGTCCCGTCTGCTGCCGGTGTCACGCTGGGTGAGGCGGGCGTCTTCGACGAACTCGCCCAACTGACGGCGCCCCGCATCGAGTACCGCGACTCGTGGTGGCCGACGTTCGGTTGGCTGCACGGTTTCGCCGATGCGGGCGGCCTGGTGTCGGCGGCGGCACCCGGGCACCACGTCGATGTGCTCAGCAACCAGCGCATCGGACCGTTCGACGTCACCCGGCTGGCGGCCGACGATCCCGCGGCGTTGAGTGCGTGGCTGACGTCGAAGGGCTTCGCCCATCCGGCCGGTCTGGACCGCAATCTGGCGCCCTATCTGGCCGACGGCTGGCAAGTGGTGGCGATCAGGCTTGTGCCCGACGCGCGCGGCGCCACGCTCACCGGCGCGCTGCAACCGCTGCGACTGTCGTTCGACGCCGGTCGCGCGGTCTATCCGATGCGGCTGTCGCAGTCGGCCAAAACTCCACAGTCGGTCGACCTGTACGTGCTGGCCGAGCACCGGATGGATCCGACGTCGGTGCCGGTGCCCGGTGACGATCCCACGCTGCAGTTCGCCGGGCGACTCGACCCAGGCGCGGTGTCCGGCGACCTCGCCCCGTTCGTCGGCGACGGCGCGTTCCTGACCCGCTGGACCAACGAAATCGGCACTCCGGCAAGTATTTCGGGCGACTACGTGTTCGCGGCAACCGCCAGCGACACGCCGTATCAGCAGGTCATCTACCGCGAACGCGACCGCGGTGGCCTCACCGGGCTGGCGCTCGTCGCCCTGGTCCCGGTGCTCTGCGTGGGCGTCATCGCCGTGGGCGCGGCGCGGATAGTCAGGTCGCGGCGTCAGGCCAGATAGGCGACCGCGTCGCGCATACGCTCGGCGGCCGCGCGCAGCTCGTCGACCTTGGGCCCGGCCCGCAACACTTCCCGCGACACCGCGGGCAGCAGCTGCTTTCCGCCGCCGAGTCCGCCCAGCGCTTCCGGACGACCGCCCTGCGCCCCTACCCCGGGTACCAGGACGGGCCCACCCAGGCTGCTCAGGTCGGGCGGTTCAGTCACCGTGGCGCCGACGACGACGCCGAACGACCCGGCCGCTGTCCGGTTGGCCGCGGCGACCGCGTCGACGATCGACTGCGCAACCGTGCGGTCCCCCGCCATCGCGCGCTGGACGCCCGCGCCCTCCGGATTGGATGTGGCGGCCAGGACGAATACGCCGCGACCGTTTGCCGTCGCGGTGTCGAGCAACGGCTGCAGTGAGCCGAACCCGAGATACGGCGAGGCCGTCACGGCGTCGGCCGCCAGAGGCGAATCGCCCGCCCACGCCGCCGCGTACGCCGCCATGGTGGAACCGATGTCACCGCGTTTCGCATCGGCCAGCACGAGCACCCCGGCTTCACGAAGCGCCGCCGTGGTGTCCTCGAGCACGGTGAAACCCGCTGCGCCGTAAGCCTCGAAAAAGGCGACCTGGGGTTTGACGATCGCGAAGTCGGCGAAAGCCGTCACGCAGATGTCGCAGAACCGGCGCAACCCGCCCGGGTCGGTGTCCAGTCCCCAGGCCCGCAGCAGCTCGGGGTGCGGGTCGATGCCGGGACACAGCGGGCCCCGGGCAGCGACCGCAGCCGTCAGCCGTTCCCCGAACCCGCCCACGGTCACCGTGACTCGAAGGAGCTGTGCAGCTCCTGCAGGCTCATCACACCGATGTCACCGCGGATGCCCGCCTCGATACCCTGCACGGCCGCCGAAGCGCCCTGCACCGTGGTGACACACGGGATGTTCATCGACACCGCGGCGGAACGGATCTCGTAGCCGTCGACGCGGGGCCCGGAGTTGCCGTACGGCGTGTTGATCACCATGTCGACCTCGCCGGCCTTGATCACGTCGACCGCGGACGGTCGAGGGTCGGTTGTGCTCGGCTCCTCATAGTGCTTGCGCACCTCGTCACACGGAATACCGTTGCGGCGCAGCATCTCTGCGGTGCCCTCGGTGGCCAGCACGCGGAAACCGAGATCGGCCAGGCGTTTCACCGGGAACACCAGCGAGCGCTTGTCCCGGTTGGCCACCGACACGAACACCGTGCCCTGCGCAGGCAGCGAACCGTAGGCCGCGGTCTGGCTCTTGGCGAACGCCGTCCCGAAGTCGTGGTCGATGCCCATGACCTCACCCGTCGACTTCATCTCCGGTCCGAGCAACGAATCGATCTGTGCGCCATCGGCTCTGCGGAACCGGTGGAACGGCAGCACGGCCTCCTTGACCGCCACCGGGGCGCTGCGCGCGATGGTCCCGCCATCGCCGTTGCGGGCCAGGATGCCCTCCTCGCGCAGCTCGGCGATGGTGGCGCCGAGCATCACCCGGGCGCAGGCCTTGGCCAACGGAACGGCGGTGGCCTTCGACACGAACGGCACCGTGCGGCTCGCCCGCGGGTTGGCCTCCAGCACGTAGAGCACATCGTCCTTGAGCGCGTACTGCACGTTGAGCAAACCGACCACGCCGATGCCGTGGGCGATGGCCTCGGTGGCGCGGCGCACGGCCTCGACGTCGCTGCGCCCCAACGTGACCGGCGGCAGGGCACACGCCGAGTCACCGGAGTGGATGCCGGCCTCCTCGATGTGCTCCATGATCCCGCCGAGGTACACCTCGGTGCCGTCGCACAGGGCGTCGACGTCGATCTCAATGGCATCTTCCAGGAACCGGTCCACCAGCACCGGATGCTCCGGGGACAACTGGGTGGCGCGGGTGATGTAGCCCTGCAGGGTCTCTTCGTCGTAGACGATCTCCATGCCGCGTCCGCCGAGCACATAGGACGGCCGCACCAGCACCGGGTAGCCGATGTCGGCGGCGATCCGGCGGGCCTGCTCGAAGCTGGTGGCGGTGCCGAAGCGGGGCGCGGGCAGCCCGGCGGTGGTCAGCACCTCACCGAACGCGCCGCGGTCCTCGGCCAGGTCGATGGCCTTGGGGCTGGTGCCGACGATCGGGACTCCGGCCTGCTCCAGCCGTTCGGCCAACCCGAGCGGGGTCTGCCCGCCGAGCTGCACGATGACCCCGACGACTCCCGGTCCGCCTGCGCCGGAAGCCTGTTCGGCGTAGTAGACCTCCAGCACGTCCTCGAACGTGAGCGGTTCGAAGTACAGCCGGTCGGCGGTGTCGTAGTCGGTGGACACCGTCTCTGGGTTGCAGTTGACCATCACGGTCTCGAAGCCCGCCGCGCTCAACGTCGTCGCGGCATGCACACAGCTGTAGTCGAATTCGATACCTTGCCCGATGCGGTTGGGCCCCGAGCCCAGGATCAGCACCTTGGGCTTGTCGGTCTGCGGCGCCACCTCGGTCTCGGCGGCGGGATCGAGTTCGTAGCTGCTGTAGTGGTACGGCGTCTTGGCGTCGAACTCGGCCGCACACGTGTCGACGGTCTTGTACACCGGGTGGATGCCGAGGCGTTCCCGCAGCGCGCGGACGCCGGTCTCGCCGGCCAGTTCCGGTCGCAGCGCGGCGATCTGGCGGTCCGAGAGCCCGCTGTGCTTGGCGCGGCGCAGCAGCGTCTCGTCCAGGACCGGGGCGTCGACCAGTTCGGCACGCAGCGCGACCAGCGTGGCGATCTGATCGACGAACCACGGGTCGACGCCGGAGGCCTCGGCGACGGCCTCGACACTGGCCCCCAGCCGCAAGGCCTGCTCGATGTCGTAGAGCCGGCCATCGGTCGGCGTGCGCAGGTTGGTCAGCAACTGCTCGACGTCGGCGTCGGAATCCGGTGCTGTCCAGAACCCGGCGCGGCTCGTCTCCAGCGAGCGCATCACCTTGCCGAGCGCTTCGATGAAGTTGCGGCCCAACGACATCGCCTCGCCCACCGACTTCATGGTGGTGGTCAGCGTCGGGTCGGCTCCGGGGAACTTCTCGAACGCGAACCGCGGCGCCTTGACGACGACGTAGTCCAGCGTGGGCTCGAAGCAGGCCGGGGTTTCCTTGGTGATGTCGTTGAGGATCTCGTCGAGGGTGTACCCGATGGCCAGTTTGGCGGCGATCTTGGCGATCGGGAAGCCGGTGGCCTTGGACGCCAGCGCCGACGAGCGCGACACACGCGGGTTCATCTCGATGACTATGAGCCGGCCGTCGGAGGGGTTGACCGCGAACTGGATGTTGCAGCCGCCCGTGTCGACGCCGACCTCGCGCAGGATCGCGATGCCGAGATCGCGCATGACCTGGTATTCGCGGTCGGTGAGCGTCATCGCCGGGGCCACGGTCACCGAGTCGCCGGTGTGCACGCCCATCGGGTCGACGTTCTCGATCGAACACACCACCACGACGTTGTCGTGGCCGTCGCGCATCAGCTCGAGCTCGTATTCCTTCCACCCGTAGATGGATTCCTCGATCAGCACGTTGGCGCTGGGTGAGGCGGCCAGGCCGTCGCCGGCCATCCGCTCGACGTCCTCGACGGTCGAGGCCATGCCCGACCCGAGGCCGCCCATCGTGAACGACGGCCGCACCACGACCGGCAGGCCGAGTTCGGCGACGGTCTCGCGCACCTCATCCATGGTGAAACACACGCGGCTGCGGGCGGATTCGCCGCCGACCTTGGCGACGATGTCCTTGAACCGCTGGCGGTCCTCACCCCGCTGGATCGCCTCGAAGTCCGCGCCGATCAACTCGACGCCGTACTTCTCCAGCACCCCGTTCTCGTGCAGGGCGACCGCGGTGTTCAGCGCGGTTTGCCCGCCGAGGGTGGCCAGCAGCGCGTCGATCTTGTTGCCGCGCTCGGCCTGCTGGGCGATCACCTTCTCGACGAACGCCGGCGTGATCGGCTCGACGTAGGTGTGGTCGGCGTACTCGGGATCGGTCATGATCGTCGCCGGGTTGGAGTTGACCAGGCTGACCTGCAATCCCTCGGCCCGCAGCACGCGGCACGCCTGGGTTCCCGAGTAGTCGAATTCGCAGGCCTGACCGATGACGATGGGGCCGGAGCCGATCACCAGGACATGGTTGAGATCAGAGCGACGTGGCATTGAATGCACCTCCGGTCGGGCGCGACGGTGCGCATTTGCAGGTGGAAATGTGGCGTGTCGAGGGACAGACACGCGCGCTCGCGGTGCAGGGGGACATCTACTTCTCCCCTGCCATCAGATCGATGAACTGGTCGAACAGGTAGTTGGCATCGTGCGGGCCTGCCGCGGCCTCGGGGTGGTACTGCACCGAGAACGCCCGGCCGTTGGCGAGCCGGATGCCTTCCACCACACCGTCGTTGGCGCAGGTGTGGCTGACTTCCGCCGGGCCGAAGGGGGTGTCGAAGGTCTCGCCGGCTTCGCCTTCCAGCGCGAAGCCGTGGTTCTGCGCGGTGATCGCGACCCGGCCGGTGCGGTGATCGATCACCGGGACGTTGATGCCGCGGTGGCCGAACACCATCTTGTAGGTGGACCGGCCCAGTGCCCGGCCCAGGATCTGGTTGCCGAAGCAGATGCCGAACAACGGGATTCCGGCGTCGAGCACCTCACGGGTGACCCCGACGATGTGGTCGGCGGTCGCCGGGTCACCGGGCCCGTTGGACAGGAAGACCCCGTCGGGCTTGAGGTCGGCGATCGCATCGAAGGTGACCGACGACGGCAGCACATGGCTGCGGATACCGCGACGGGCGAAGTTGCGCGGGGTGTTGGTCTTGATGCCGAGGTCGACGGCGGCGACCGTGAAGCGGTGTCCGCCTTCGGGTGCTCCGTCCGGTTCGACGACGTAGGTGCTCCGCGTGCTGACCTCACCCGCCAAGTCGGCGCCCAGCATCGACGGCTGGCTGCGGACCCGGTCGAGCAGTTCGTCGGCATCGGCCAGGGCGTCACCGGAAAACAGCCCGGCCTTCATCGATCCGCGGGTCCGCAGGTGCCGCACCACGGCGCGGGTGTCGATGCCTGCGATGCCGACGATGCCCTGGCGCACCAGCTCATCGTCGAGTGTTCCGCTGGCACGCCAGTTCGACGCGCGCGGCGACGGGTCGCGCACCGCATACCCGGCCACCCAGATCTTGTCCTCGCGACTTTCGCCGTCCTCGGTGTTCCAGCCGGTGTTGCCGATTTGCGGCGCTGTGGCGACCACGATCTGCCCGTGGTAGCTGGGGTCGGTCAGCGTCTCCTGGTAGCCGGACATGCCGGTGGAGAACACGGCCTCCCCGAGCGTCTGGCCGACAGCCCCGAACGGGGTTCCCGTGAAGATGCGCCCATCCTCCAGCACCAATACCGCGGTGCCACCTGCGGATCCGCTGCCCTGTCCATATGTGTTCGTCATGCCTTCTCCTCAAGCCAGCGGTCCAACTCTGCGCGGTTGTCGGCGCGGAATCCGGTGTCGATCTCGGTGCCCGAGGGCAGTTTCCACCGGATGGCCAGAATTCCGTCGTGGGTGAGCGCCTTGCCCGCGATGCCGCGCTCGGTGCGGATCGCGGTGATGGACTCCTGCGGGATCCAGATCGGCCCGGCGCCGACGCGCTGCAACATGATGCCCTCGGGATAACGCGTCAGCACGGCCTTGGCCCGGAAGCCCAGATCCCCGGCGGCGACCTTGTCGTTCCAGTGCGGGACCAGCGTGGTGCCCACATAGAGCCCCTTGGTGGCGGGAACCGATGCCGCACTGACGGTGTCCGGCAGTGGCGGCAGGGCGCCGATCATCTCGGCCTGCCGCTGCACCCGGTGCAGCCAGCCCCGCAGCATCTGCCTGATCAGGAAAGCGATCAGCAGGACGACCAGGACCGCCATGATCAGCGAGGCGATCAGCGTGGGGGTGTTCACGGTGTTGATCCCCAACCCGCCGGTGCCGACTTTCCGTCGCGCGCTGTGATGCGGCCGCGCAGCAGGGTCGCGGTCACGGTGGCGGGCAGCTCCATCTGTTCGAACGGCGTGTTGTCCGAACGACTCGCCAAATCCGCTCCGGTGACGGTCCACGTGGCGTCGGGGTCGACGACCGTCAGGTTGGCCGGCTCACCGACCTCCAGTGGCCGGCCCTGATCCGGCAGGCCGACGATGGCCGCAGGCGCCTCGCTCATCACCTTGGCGATGCCGCGCCAGGTCAGCAGGCCCGGACGCAGCATGGTCTCGACCACCACCGACAGCGCGGTCTGCAGCCCGAGCATGCCGGGCCGGGCCACCGAGAATTCACAACACTTCTCGTGCTCGGCGTGCGGGGCGTGATCGGTGGCCACGCAGTCGATGACACCGTCGGCGAGGGCCTGTCGCAGGGCCTGGGCGTCGGCGGCTTCGCGCAGCGGCGGGTTCACCCGGTTGCGGCCGTCGTAGCTTGCCAGCCGGGAATCGTCGAGCAGCAGGTGATGCGGCGTCACCTCGGCGGTGATCGAAATACCCTGCGCCTTGGCCCATTTCAGCAATTCCACGGTTCCGGCCGTGGACGCGTGGCAGATGTGCACCCGGGCCTTGGCGTCGCGGGCCAGGATGGCATCGCGGGCGACGATGGACTCTTCGGCCGATCGCGGCCAACCCGCCAGCCCCAACTGGGCGGCGTTGGGCCCCTCGTGCGCGACGGCACCGACCGTCAGCCGCGGCTCCTCAGCGTGCTGGGCGATGAGCACACCCAGGCCCGAGGCGTACTCCAGCGCGCGCCGCATCACCAACGGATCGTGCACGCACAGACCATCGTCGGAGAACATCCGCACCTGGCCCGCACCCGCGGACATCAGTCCCATCTCGGTGAGTTGCTTGCCGCCCAGCCCGACCGTGACCGCACCGACAGGGTGCACGTCGACAAGCCCGACCTGCTGCCCGCGGGCCCACACGTGATCGGTGACCACCGCGGTGTCGGCCACCGGATCGGTGTTCGCCATCGCGAAGACCGCCGTGTAACCACCCAATGCCGCGGCCGCAGAACCTGTCTCGATGTCCTCGGCGTACTCCCGACCGGGTTCGCGCAGATGGGTGTGCAGGTCGACGAATCCGGGCAGCAGCACCTGCCCGGCCGCCTCGATCACCTCGGCATCCTCCGGAGCCTGCACCGTGGAGCCGATCTCGGCGATCTGCCCGTCGGCGATCAGGACGTCGACGGGCTCACCCTCGCCGTAGAGCCGCACGCCACGGATCAGCACCTGTGGATTGGCCTGCACGCGCTTGCTCATACGCTGATCGCCTCTCCCCCGCGAGCGGGAGGTACCCCCAGCTCCGCGCCAACCAGCAGATGGAACAGCACCGCCATCCGCACATGAACACCATTGGAAACCTGTTGCAAGACAGCCGATTGCGACGAGTCGGCCACGGGGAAGGCGATCTCCATGCCGCGCAGCATCGGGCCCGGGTGCAGCACCGCCGCGTGGCCGGGCAGCATGGCCTGGCGTTTCTCGGACAGTCCGTAGCGCACCGAGTACTCGCGGGCCGACGGGAAGAACCCGCCGTTCATCCGCTCAGCTTGCACGCGCAGCATCAATACCGCGTCGGCAGCAGGCAATTCGGCGTCCAGATCGTGCGACACCGTGACGGGCCATCCGGTCACGCCGACCGGCAGCAGCGTGGGCGGTGCCACGAGCACGACCTCCGCGCCCAGGGTGGCCAACAGCGACACATTCGACCGGGCGACCCGGCTGTGCAGCACATCGCCGACGATCACCACGCGCTTGCCCTCGATGGAGCCGAGGCGCTGACGGATGGTCAGGGCGTCGAGCAGCGCCTGGGTGGGGTGTTCGTGGGTGCCGTCACCGGCATTGATGACGCTGGGTCCTCCCCCGCCCTCCTCGGCCGTCCACTCGGCGAGCTGCTGGGCCGCGCCGGAGGCGGGATGGCGGATGATCAGCGCGTCGGCACCCGCGGCCCGCAACGTCAGCGCGGTGTCGCGCAGCGACTCCCCTTTGGCCACAGACGATCCCGACGCGCTGACGTTGATCACGTCGGCGCTCATCCACTTGCCCGCCACCTCGAAGGACACGCGCGTACGCGTCGAGTTCTCGTAGAACATCGTGATGACGGTGCGGCCGCGCAGCGTCGGCAGCTTCTTGACCTCGCGGCCCAGCAGTGCCTCGCGGAACCGGTCGGCGTCGTCGAGGATCGCCGTCGCGTCCTCCCGGGTCAGCTCCGCCGCCGCCAAAAGATGACGAGTCGTCATCGCAACTGTCTCCTCTTCGCGCGGGCGCTCATCTCACTTGTCTCCTCTTTCGCGCAAGCGCTCATCCCACGTGTCTCTCTTCGCGCAAGCGCTCATCGGGCAATCACCACGGCGTCACGGTCGTCGTGTTCGGCCAGCAGCACGTGCACGCTCTCGTTGCGTGCGGTCGGCACGTTCTTGCCGACGTAGTCGGCCCGGATGGGCAGCTCCCGGTGCCCGCGGTCGACCAGCACGGCGAGTTGGACGGTGCGGGGCCTGCCGATGTCGCGAAGCGCGTCGAGCGCCGAACGCACCGACCGCCCGGAGAACAGCACGTCGTCGACGAGGATCACGACGGCGTCGTCGATGCCGCCAGCGGGGATCGAGGTCGCGGCCAGCGGGCGCGGCGGTTTGAAGTTGAGATCGTCGCGGTAGAGCGTGATGTCGAGCGCGCCGTGCGGCAGCGTCACGCCGGCGAACTCCTCGATCTTGGCGGCCAGCCGGGTGGCCAACATCACACCGCGGGTGGGGATTCCGAGAAGGACGACGCGGGCCCGCTCGGCGGGATCGTCCAGCGCGGTCTTCTCGATGATCTGATGAGCGATCCGGGAAATGGTTCGGCCGACGTCCGCCGCTGACATCAATTCCCGGTCGGCACTTGAAGAGCCCATAAGGTGACCCTGACCTCCTTCTCCGCCTCTCGGGACGGATCGTTAAAGGACGTCGAACTGCCGTGCAGCCTATCAGGCGCCAGCGGCCGTCCTTTCCAGCGCGGCCCCCTTCGTCTCGGGCAGCAGGGCTGTGCACACGATGCTGACCACGACGAAGAAGGCGATCATCAGGCCCACCGCCCAGCTGCCGAGGCTGGCCACCAGCGCGCCGGCCACCAGCGGCGGGATGGCGCCGCCGACGATGCCCGCGAGATTGAACGCCATCCCTGCACCCGTGTAGCGGTAGCGAGTGGCGAAGATCTCAGGCAGGAAGGATCCGATGGGTCCGTAGGACAGTCCGAAGATGCAGAAGATTCCGGCGATCGCGACCGCGAAGCCGATCGGGGAACCCGAGTCGATCAACGGCATCACAACGAACGCCCACGGCAACGCGAGCGCGAATCCCGTGAGAATGATGCGACGGCGGCCGAACCGGTCGCACAGCACCGCCGAGAGCGCCGAGAAGGCCATCAAAGCCACGCCGGCGAGCACGCCGACGCCGAGGATGAGACTGCGTGGGTGCCCGATGCGGGTGCTGGCATAGCTCATCAAGTACGTGCCACCGAGGAAGCTCATGGTGAAGATGCCGACCATGCAGCCCGCGGCGAGTGCGACCTGTCTGCTCTGGCTGCGGAACAGCTCGGTGAACGGGGCTTTCGGCACGCCTCCGGCGACCTGCTCGCGGGCGAAGACCGGTGTCTCGTCGATACTCAACCGCACGTAGAGCGCGACGATGAGCAGTACCGCGCTGAACAGGAACGGCAGCCGCCAGCCCCAGTCGAGGAACACCGCGCTCTTCTCGCCGACGGTCACACTGACGATGAACACCACTAGATTGCTCACCGCCAGGCCGGCGCCGGCGCCCAGCTGGGTGAACATGCCGTAGGTGCCCCGCTTGCCCGCAGGTGCGTATTCGGCGCTCAGCAGCGCCGAGCCCGCCCACTCCCCGCCGACGGCGAACCCCTGCAGCAGCCGCAACGTCAGCAGGATGATCGGCGCCGCGATGCCGATGCTCGCCGCGCTGGGCACCAGCCCGACGCACACCGTCGACAAGCCCATGATCAGCAGCGTGGCGACCAGGGTCTTCTTGCGGCCCAGGCGATCTCCGAAATGCCCGAACACCGCGGCCCCGATCGGGCGGGACAGGAAGGCCACCGCGAAGGTGCCCAGTGACGAGATGGTCGCCATCGTGGACCCCATGTTCGGGAAGAACACGTGGGGAAAGATCAGAGCGGCCGCGGTGCCGTAGATGTAGAAGTCGTAGAACTCGATGGCCGTGCCGATGAAGCTGGCGAAGGCCACCTTGTTCATCGGGCTCGGGGTGGGGCTGGCGACGGAGTTCGGTTCGCCGTCGATCTGGTCCTGCTGGGTCATCTGCCTCTTCTCACGCCATGGTGTCCGCAGGGAAGTATCGCGCAGTCCCGGCCGATTCTTGTCGGGAATGCCCGGTGGCACCATGGCGCCCGCGACCCGGGTGACGGCTAACGTGGCGGGGTGAACCTCGACGGCAATCAAGCATCCATCCGGGAGGCCATCGACGCCGGGCTGCTCTCGGGTGCGGTCACGCTGGTATGGCAGGCGGGGGAAGTCCTGCAGGTCAACGAACTGGGCTACCGCGACGTCGACGCCCGGCTCCCGATGCAGCGCGACACCATTTTCCGGATCGCCTCGATGTCAAAGCCCGTGACCATCGCCGCCGCGATGGCTCTGGTGGAAGAGGGCAAGCTTCGCCTCGACGAGCCGGTCACCGGCTGGCTGCCCGAACTGACCGACATGCGGGTGCTGACCGAGCCTCGCGGGCCGCTGGACCGCACGGAACCGGCTCGCAGACCCATCACGTTCGACGACCTGATGACCCACCGCAGCGGCCTGGCCTATGTGTTCTCGGTGCTCGGCCCGCTGAGCCGCGAGTACGGCAAGCTGCCGTTGCGTCAGGACCAGGACCGGTGGCTGGCCGCGTTGGCCGAGTTGCCGCTCGCCCATCAGCCCGGCGCTCGGCTCACCTACAGCCATGGGACCGATGTGCTGGGCATCGCGCTGTCGCGGATCGAGGGCAAGCCGCTGGCGCAGGTGCTGGCCGAGCGCATCTTCGCGCCGCTGGGCATGACCGACACCGCGTTCTCGGTGACCGCGGCGGGGCGGCGCCGGGCGGCCACGATGTACCAGCTCGACAGCACGGCCGCCGAGGGCACGTTGCTGCGCGACGACGTGATGGGGCCGCCGCCGATTGTCGACCCGCCGTTCTGCACCGGCGGCTCGGGCCTGTTCTCGACTGTCGACGACTACCTGACGTTCGCCCGCATGCTGCTAGCCGGCGGCACTGTCGACGGGGTGCGGGTGCTCTCCGAGCAGTCGGTCGCCGCGATGCGCACCGACCGGCTGACCGCCGAGCAGAAGCGGTATCCCTTTCTGGGATCGCCGTTCTGGGTGGGCCGTGGCTTCGGGCTGAACTTGTCGGTGGTGACCGATCCGGCGAAGTCTCGGCAGTTGTACGGGCCCGGCGGGCTGGGGACGTTCAGCTGGCCGGGTGCGTACGGCACGTGGTGGCAGGCTGATCCGTCGGCGGATCTGATCCTGCTGTACCTGATCCAGAACCATCCGGAGATGTCGGTCGACGCCGCCGCGGTGGCGGGCAACACGTCACTGGCCCGGCTGCAGTCCGCGCAACCCCGCTTTGTCCGGCGCACCTACCAGGCCCTCGAGCGCTGAGCCTGCGCTGAGGGTGACGACGTTCGAGTGGTCATCGCCCTCACCGCGGAGTCAACACCCGCGAGCCGTCAGCCCGCGCGCGACAGTGCGTGCCGCGCATACGCCCGGACGTCGGCGTCGCCGTCGTCGAGTGCACCGGTGAGCGCCTCCCGCGCGGCATCCTCGGTACCCACCCAGCGGCTCAGGCTGAGCACGGCGGCCTTGCGGACGTCGAGATGCTGGTCGGTCAACGCCTGCGACAGCGAGGGCACCGCGACCGCGGGCGGGGCACCGGCCAGGGCGCGCGCCGCGCCCTGCCGGATCTGCCAGGCCGACTCCTCCAGTGCGCGTTGCACATTGGGCACGTCGACATCGTCGCAGCCGACCGCGCCCAGCGACGCCAGGGCGGCCGCACGCACCAACGGGTCCGGGTCGGCAAGCAATTCGCGCACCGCGGCGGCACCGGAACGCAGCGTCGCCAACCCGTTGGCGGCGGCGATCCGCACCTCCCGGTTGGTGTCGCGGGTCGCCTCGGCCACTCCCGCTGCGTCGTCGACGGACACCAGGGCCCGCACCGCCTCGATCCGCACCCGATGATCCGGGTCGGCAACCGCCGCGCGGTAGGCGTCGACGGTGCCGACGCGTCGCGAACTGAGCAGGTAGACAGTGACCGCGCGCACCACCGGATCCGGTGACTGGAGTCGGTCGGCGAACGCTGCGGGCTGGGGCAGCACCTCGACGAGTTCCCTGACACCATCGGCGGTTTCCTGCCGCACGGCGGCGTCCTCGTCGGCCAGCGCGTCGACGAGTGCTGCCTGGTAGCCCTCGGGCAACTGCTCGACCAACGTGGCGACCGCGGTGCGCCGCACCCCCGGATCGGGGTCGGCCAGATAACCACCGAGTTCGGCCAGCGACGGCTCCTGCAGGGCCAGCACCGCGGCGATCCGCGGCGACGGCGGCTGCACCGGAGCCTCCGCGCGCACGCGTGAGCGGGGTTCGGCGGGCGCCCGTCCACCGTGCAGTTCGGGCTGCGCGACCGGTGTCACGGGATGATCGGACGGCAGATGCTCCAGCCCGGGGACCGGCACGAAATACGGTGCCACCGGCCGCTTGACGAACCGCATCGTGCCGTCGGCGTCCTTGTACAGGTTCAGGTGGTAACGCCATCCCTGGTCGTCACGATCGGGCAGGTCGGCGCGCTCATGGTAGAGCCCCCAGCGTGATTCGGTGCGGGTCAACGACGAACGGGCCGCCATCTCCGCGCAGTCGCGGATGAACGAGACCTCAGCCGCGCGCATCAGTTCATGCGGGGTGCGCGCGCCGATTCCGGCTACCTCGCCGGACATCCGCTCGAAAGTCTGCACCGCGATCGACAGCTTGGTCGCGGTCTTGGGCGGCGCCACATAGTCGTTGACGAATCGCCGCAGCTTGTATTCGACCTGCGGCTGCGGCGGGCCGTCGGGTTGACGTAACGGGCGGTAGATGAGCTCGTGCGCTTCGGCCAGCTGGTCTGCCGGAAGTTGTTGCGGGAGTTCGACATCGGCGCGGGTGGAGGCTGCGTGCTCGCCGGCGAGGTCACCGTAGACGAAGGCCCCGATCATGTAGTTGTGCGGCACGCAGGCCAGGTCGCCCGCCGCATACAGCCCGGGCACCGTCGTGCGGGCATGCTCATCGACCCACACGCCGGACGCGGAATGCCCACTGCACAAACCGATCTCGGAAATGTGCATCTCGATGTCATGACTGCGGTAGTCGTGCCCGCGGTTGGCGTGGAAGGTCCCACGGGTCGGCCGTTCGGTGGTGTGCAGGATGTTCTCGATAGCGGTCAGCGTCTCGTCGGGCAGATGGCTGAGCTTGAGGTAGATCGGGCCGCGGGCCGATTCGATCTCCCGCTTCACCTCGGCCATCATCTGGCCCGACCAGTAGTCTGAGTCGACGAACCGCTCGCCGAGCGCGTTGACCTGGTAGCCGCCGAAAGGGTTGGCCACATACGCGCACGCCGGACCGTTGTAGTCCTTGATCAGCGGATTGACCTGGAAGCACTCGATACCGGAGAGCTCGGCCCCGGCGTGGTAGGCCATCGCGTAGCCGTCACCGGCGTTGGTGGGGTTCTCGTAGGTGCCGTAGAGATAACCCGAGGCGGGCAGCCCCAGCCGCCCGCAGGCCCCGGTGGCCAGGATCACCGCCTTGGCCGCGACCGTCACGAATTCCCCGGTGCGCGTGTTGAATGCGGCGGCCCCGACCGCGCGTCCCCCGGCAGTGAGCACCCGTACCGGCATGAAGCGGTTCTCGATCCGGATCTTCTCGCGCATCGAGCGTTGCCGCAGGACGCGGTAGAGCGCCTTCTTGACATCCTTGCCTTCGGGCATCGGCAGCACGTAGGACCCCGAGCGGTGTACCCGCCGCACTGCGTACTCGCCGTGCTCGTCCTTCTCGAACTTGACCCCGTAGCGCTCGAGCCGCTGCACCATCGCGAAACCACGGGTGGCGGTTTGATAGATGGTGCGCTGGTTGACAATTCCGTCGTTGGCGCGGGTGATCTCGGCGACGTAGTCCTCCGGGATGGCCTTACCGGGGATGACGGCGTTGTTCACCCCATCCATGCCCATGGCCAGTGCGCCGGAGTGTCGCACGTGCGCCTTCTCCAGCAGGAGCACCTGCGCCCCGTTCTCGGCGGCCGTGAGCGCGGCCATCGTGCCTGCGGTGCCGCCCCCGATCACCAGGACGTCGCACTCCAGGTGCACCGCGTCGGTGATGGCGGGGATCGCGGTCGGTTCGGTCATGATTGCTCCAGTGCGGCAATGATCTCGGCGCGTACCGCCGAACGTTGAACGTCGGTGCGCGGTTCGGGCACCTCGATGAGTGCACGCAACGGTTGGCCGGCGCGCCCGAGCACAGCAACCCGGTCCCCCAGGGCCAGCGCTTCGTCGACATCGTGGGTGACGAAGACGATCGTCGTCGGGTGCGCCCGCCACGTGTCGATGAGCAGTCGTTGCATGGCGGACCGGGTCTGGGTGTCCAGCGCGGCGAACGGCTCGTCCATCATCACCGCACGCGGCGCCCCGGCCAGCCCGCGCGCCAGCTGAACCCGTTGACGCATACCGCCGGAAAGGCTCTTGGGCAGGAAATCGCCGAAGCCGTCCAGCCCCACCTCGGCGATCCAGCGGTCGGCGCGTTCCCGGCGACCCGCCTTCGGTTCTCCCCGAAGTTGCAGTGCCACTTCGATGTTGGACCGGACACTGCGCCACGGCAACAGGGCGCTGTCCTGGAACACCATGCCCCGGTCCCGCGAGGTGGTGGTGACCGGCACGTCGTCGGCCAGCACCCGGCCCGCGTCGGGTCGCAGCAGCCCGGTCAGCGCGCGCAGCACCGTCGACTTGCCGCAACCCGACGGTCCGGTGAGCACCAGGATCTCGCCGGGCTGCACGGTCAGGCTCAGCCCGTCGATCACCGGGGTTCCGGTGTAGGACAACGTGATCGCGTCGAGCTCCAGGCGCATGCCGGTGCTGGTCAGTGTCGTGGTCATCGACCGTTCTCCTCGGCGCGGGGCAGCCAGCGGGTTGCGCGGCGACCGATCAGCTCGACCGCGGCGGCCGTGCCGAAACCGAGCACGCCAATGGTGATGATGCCGACGAACACGTCGGGATAGTTCAGCACCGTGTACGCCTGCCACGTGCGGTAGCCGACACCGAGCCGGCCCGAGATCATTTCGGCCGAGATCACGCAGATCCACGCGACACCCATGCCCACCGACAGCCCACCGAACAAGCCGGGCAGGATGCCCGGCAGCACGACGAGCCGCAGCACGTCGAGACGTCCACCACCGAGGGTGCGCACCGAGTCCTCCCAGATGGTCGGCAGCGCCCGCACTGCGTGCCGCACGCTGACCATGATCGGGAAGTACGCCGCCAGGAACGTGATGAACACGATTCCGGCCTCGTCGCTGGGGAACAGCAGGATGGCCACCGGCACCATCGCGATGGCCGGAATCGGCCGGGCCAGTTCGGTCAGCGGGCCGAGGACGTCGGCGAACAGCGTCGAGCGGCCCAGCAGGATGCCGGTGATCACACCGACGACAGCGGCCAGTCCGAAGCCGGTGAGGATCCGGATCAACGACTGCCCCAGATCCAGCCAGTACTCTTCGGTCCCGACGCGGTGCGCCAGCGCAGCGGCGATCTCGGTGACGGTCGGCAACGTGTCGAAGCGCAGGCCGAAGCGAATGTGATTGGCGGTCAACAGCTGCCACAGCCCGACCGCGGCAAGCACCGACGCCAGCCGCACCACACGGTGCGGCCAGGGTGAGGAGGCCCGGCGCGTGGTCGCCGCGCCCGTGCTGGCCACCGGCGCGGTTGCTCCCGTGACCGGCGCGGCGTCGGTGGTGGTCATACCGCACCTGCCAGAGCCTGTTGGTAGTCGACGACCGTGGTACCCGGATGGGCGCGGCTGTAGCGCTGCGCGCCTGCCGCGGTCCCGAAAGGCAGGTAGCCGGCACCGTCGCGGACCCATACCGATTTGTCGGCGAACCACCGGGTGCCCAGTTCGGCGTCCGGGACGTAGGCGGCGCGGACTTTCGCACCGCGGCCCTCGGCGTCGCGGATGGCCTTGAGCAGGCAGGTCGGGTTGGCCGCTGCCGTCGTACCGTCAGCACCGTCCAGCCACAGCTCACTGGCCGTGGCCGGGTTGTCGACGGCGGCGTGGCACAGCGTGTCCGTGCCGGCGAGCACCGACGGGTTCGCGGCGGACTTCACTGCGGCGTCGTAATCCTTGCCGCGGGCGGCGTACGCGGCGCGCAGCGGTGCGTCCTGCACGAACCCGGTGACGTCGAGATCGGCGAAGGTGCCGATCGATTTGAGGTACGGCACATCACCTTTGAGTGCGTGGACGAGTGACGGTTTGAGCGTGGCGTCGAACGACGTGCCGCCGGGGCCGTTGTAGAGGTACACCACCTCCTGCGGCAGACCGCTGCCGTCGGCGACGATCTTGGCCGCCTCGAGCGGTTTCGTGTTCAGGAAGTCGGTCGCGTCGAGTTGGGCTTGCAGAAACGCGTCGAGCACCTCAGGATGCTCGGCGGCGTACGCGCGTCGCACCACGACGCCGTGCAGGGTCGGATAGTTGAGTTCGGCCCCGTCGTACAGCAACCTGGCCTTGCCCTGCTGCACCAGCAGCCCGGGCCATGCCACGAATTGCGAAAGCGCTTGCACCTGCCCGGATTCCAGAGAAGACGCGCCGATCTGCGGCTGCTGGTTGAGCACCTCGACGCCGGTGTTGGGATCGATACCGTCTTTGCCGAGCGCCTGCACCAGCATGCCGTGCCCGGCCGATCCGACACTGGCCGACACCTTCTTGCCGGCCAGGTCGTTCAGCGTCTGCGCCGGCGAATTCGGTGCTACCACAACCATGTTCAGCGCACCCTTGGGGTTGTATCCCGTGACCGAGACGATCTCGGTCTTGGCGCGCTCGTTGGCCTGCGTCTTGGAGCCGTTGATCAGCATCGGGTAGTCGCCCATCGATCCGATGTCGATCTTCTCGGCGACCATCTGCGCGGTGATGGGTGCGCCGGTGTCGTAGTCCTGCCAGGTCACGTTGTACTTGGTGCCGGTGCGGGTGGTGATGTCGGCCAGCCGCCGTTCCAGATAGCCCTGGGCGCGCAGCAGTGTTCCGGCCGTGACGGTGTTGATGGTCTTGGACTGATAGCCGACGACGACGTCGACAGTGTTGGCCGACTTCGTCGCCGAGTCCAGCGAGCAACCCGCCGAGGCGAGCGTGACGCCGGCGGCAAGGGCGATCAGGGCTGTTTTCACGGGAGTCCTCTTAGCGGATCAGATACGGCATGTTGATGTGGACAGCGCCCGTGGGACAGCGGGCAGCGCACGGCCCGCAGTACCAGCACTCGTCGACGTGCATGTAGGCCTTGCCGTTGGCGGGGTTGATGGCCAGTGCGTCCAGAGGACAGACGTCGACGCACAATGTGCAGCCCTCGATGCACAGCGACTCGTCGATGGTCACCGGGACATCGGCGCGCTGATTGACCAGGGTCATGTATCGCTCCTAATAAGGTTGCCGCGCATGGTGATTCGGTCACCGCGCATCCGGATGTATTCGAGGTCGACGGGCCTGCCGTCGTCCAGGCTGGTGAGCCGTTCGGCCATCAACAGTGCCGACCCGGCAGGCACCTGCAGGGTGGCCGCCGAGTGAGCGTCGGCCGAAACCGCTTCCAGCGCAAAGGTTGCCCCGCCCAGCCGCTGCCCGCTGACCTGCTCGATGAGCGAGAACACGTCGTTGGTCTCCAACGGATAGCCGATGACCTGCTCGCCGATATCGGGGACGAGGTACGTCAGATCGAGCGATACGGGTAGTTCGCCGAGATACCGCAGCCGTTCGATGTAGACCACCTGAGCGCCAGGTTCCAGCGCCAGCTTGCGCGCGACGGCCGGCGGGGCCGCCAGGTGCAGCACCGCCCGGACCTCGTTGCGGACCTCGCCGTAGTCCTTGAACGTCTCTTTGAGCCCGACGAGCGCGTCGAGGCCATGGTTGTATTTGCGGACCGCCACATGGGTGCCGACCTTGGTGCCGCGGTCGATCAAACCCTCGTTCTTGAGCACGGAGAGTGCTTCGCGCACGGTGTTGCGCGAGACGAAGAACTCCCCCGCAAGTTCTGCCTCCGTGGGGAGGCCGCCCGCGTAGGCCCCGTCGTAGATCTGATGGCGCAGTACGTCGGCCACCTGCCGGGCCTGGTCGGCGCGGGGACGCCGGATGGGCACGGGGCCAGGATGAGCTTCGGGCTGCGACACGCAAACACGGTAAGGGCGCCTGCGCAGCCCCTGCAGTGCGACGAATCCGCTGCTGGCGCAGGTTAACTGATTGCGCCGCCGCAACGGCTCCCGCACCAGGTCAAACCGGGTACAGGGACGGTATTGCGCCACCTGGCGCGGGTCGAGAATTTACAATCGCGCTGATCGAAACGCGGACGCACCGCTTATGGTGACAGCAGATGCACTGCACAACGGTCCAGGGAGGGCACCGTGAAGACACTGCAGCGCGCGGCCGTGATCGCCGCGGCCGCGTTCATTCCGATGGCATTCACCGCGGCGGTCACGCCGGCGGTGAGTCGGGCAGACTGCGACAACGGCACGTGGTGGGATCCCGTATCCAACAGTTGTCAGGCGCCGCTGGTGCCGAACTGCCCGGACGGCTGGTGGGATCCCGTGGCCAACACGTGCCGGCCCGCGATCGCCACCACCCCGCTCGGGTGCGACAACGGCTGGTGGTGGGACCCGGTCGCCAATGTGTGCCGGCCGCCGGTGTTGCCTCCGCAGTAGCGATTTCGTCGCTTGCACTCGGGCGGCGTTCGGCCGCGAGCGCGTCTACAACTCCAGGTGGCGCTGCTGCGCAATTCGGCCATGACGAGCGAGCGTGCGTGTCATGTCGACCATTTACGGCGTGTTGGCCGGCAGACGCGCACGCTCGCGGTGCAAGGGCTATCCCTCGGCGTTGCCCGCGCCGCGGACCGCCTGTGCGGCCGCCCGGATCTGCGGGGTCACCAACATCACCTGGCCGAGCACACCGTTGACGAAGCCGGGTGACTCATCGGTGGAGAGCTCCTTGGCCAACTCCACGGCCTCGTCGACGGCGACCGGTTCTGGCACGTCCTCGGCATGCAACAGCTCCCAGACGGCCACCCGCAAGATCGAGCGGTCCACAGCGGGCAGCCGCTCCAGCGTCCAGCCCTGCAGGTGCGCCGAGATCAGGTCGTCGATGTGGGCGGCGTGTTCGGTCACGCCGCGCGCCACGGTCACGGTGTAGGGGTTCAGCGCGGTCACCTCGGGGTCGTCCTCAGCCAGCGCGATGCGGCCGTCGGCCACCGCCTCCGGTGTCAGACCCCGAGCCTCGGCCTCGAACAGCACGTCCACGGCGCGCTTGCGGGCCTGGTGACGGCCGCGGTCACCACGACGATCAGGCATACCCGGCGCCCCGATCAGGCATTCACGCGGCCCAGGTAGCTGCCGTCGCGGGTGTCGACCTTGAGCTTGTCACCGGTGTTGATGAACAGCGGCACCTGGATCTCGGCGCCGGTCTCCATGGTGGCGGGCTTGGTGCCCGCGCTGGAGCGGTCGCCCTGCAGACCGGGCTCGGTGTGGGTCACCTCGAGCTCGACCGACACCGGAAGCTCCAGGTACAGCGGGGCGCTCTCGTGGAACGCGATCTGCACGGGCATGCTCTCCAGCAGGAAGTCGGCGTTGCGGCCGACCAGGGCCTCGGGCAGCGGGTGCTGCTCGAAATCCTCGGAATCCATGAACACGAAATCGTTGCCGTCGCGGTACAGGTAGGTGGCGTCGCGACGGTCGACGGTGGCGGTCTCCACCTTCACACCGGCGTTGTAGGTCTTGTCGACCACCTTGCCGGACACCACGTTCTTGAGCTTCGTGCGCACGAAGGCCGGGCCCTTACCCGGTTTGACGTGCTGGAATTCGACGATCTGCCACAGCTGGCCGTCGATCTGCAGGACGAGCCCATTCTTGAAGTCGGCAGTCGATGCCATGGTTCGGGTAGCTCCTAGCTTTCAGTTCACAGGATGGCCAGTTCCTTGGGGAACCGGCTAAGCAGTTCGGGTGCCGTTTCTCCGACGACCAGGGTGTCCTCGATACGGACCCCGCCGCGATCGGGAAGGTAGACACCTGGCTCAACGGTCACCGCAGCGCCAGCAAGCAGTGTACCGGCGGCCGTGGCGTTGATTCCGGGCGCTTCGTGGATCTGCAATCCGACGCCATGCCCGAGGCCGTGCCCGAAGTTCTCCGCGTACCCGGCGTCGGCGATCACCTGCCGCGATGCGGCGTCGACCGCGCTGAGCGAAACCCCGGGTGCCAGCGCGTCACAACCGGCCTCCTGGGCGGTCGCCACCAGCTCGTAGATGTCGCGCTGCCACTGTGCCGCCTGGCCCAGCACGAAGGTGCGGGTGGTGTCGGAGTGGTAGCCCGCGACCAGCGCACCGAAGTCGATCTTGACGAAGTCACCGGCGGCCAGCACGGCGTCTGTCGGCCGGTGATGCGGTATCGCCGAATTGGCCCCGGTCGCGACGATCGTCTCGAAAGACGGGCCGTCGGCACCGTGCTCGAGCATCAGCGCCTCCAGGTCGTTGCGGACCTGACGCTCGGTGCGTCCGGGCCGAAGCCCGCCGCGGGCCACCAGATCGGTCAGCGCCGCGTCGGCCGCTTCGCAGGCCAGCCGCAGGATCGCGATCTCACCGGCATCTTTGACCTCCCGCAGTGCTTCGACCATGCCGGGCGCCCGCACCAGCTCGACGCCGTCGCCTGCGGCCTTGCTCAGCGCGGTGTATGCGTCGACGGTCACCACGTGGCTCTCGAAGCCCAGCCGGCGCAGCCCGTCGGCGGCCGCCCGCCGGGCCAGGCACGGCGCACATGCCCGTTCGATGATCACCTCGGCGTCCGGGCACTGCTGCGCGGCTTGCGTGCGGTAGCGGCCATCGGTGGCGAGCACCGGCGTTTCGTCGTCGACACGCACCAGCAGTGCCGCGTTGGACCCGGTGAACCCGGACAGATAGTGCACATTGACCAGGTCTGTTACCAGCATGGCGGGTAGATCGGCTGCTTCCAGCCGGCGCCGCAGCCGCTCCCTGCGCTGGGAAATAGTCACGGTCTGTGACGCTACTCGCTACGCTGTGCCCTCATGAGTAAGTGGTTACTGCGCGGAGTGGTGTTCGCAACGGCGATGGTGATCGTGCGCTTGCTGCAGGGTGTACTGATCAACGCGTCGCCTCAGAACGCCATGTGGTTCAGTATCTCGCTGGTCGCGGTGTTCACCATCGCCGTATTCATCTGGGGCTACGTCGACGGCGGCGCCGACGCCCGGCGCAATCCCGACCCGGACCGCCGTGCCGATCTGGCGATGATCTGGCTGGTGGCCGGACTGTTCGCCGGTGTCGTCAGCGGTGCCGTGTCGTGGATCATCGGCTTCTTCTACAAGAGCATCTACGTCGAGGCACTGCTCAACGAGCTCACCACGTTCGCCGCGTTCACCGCGCTGCTGATGTTCCTGGCGGCGGTCGCCGGGGTGACGCTGGGCCGCTGGCTGGTCGACCGCAAGGCACCGCCGGTCACCAAGCACGACCACGTCGGCGACGAGCGGGCCGACACCGATGTGTTCGCCGCGGTCAACGCCGGAGCCCCGGCGGAGGACACCGAGAAGACCGGCCCGGTCGAGATCCCCGACCAGCACGACAAGTAACGCCGTGCGCCAGTGGCGCGGAGCCTCAGTTCTTGGGGTCCCGCGCCACTTCTGCGTATGCCGCCGCCAACAGTGACGGATCCGGGCCTTCCAGCCGTCCGGGCTTGCCCAGCCCGTCGAGCACGACGAAGCGCAGCACACCCGAGCGGTTCTTCTTGTCGCCCGCCATGTACTTCAGCAGCTCCGGTAGCGCGTCGCCGTCGTAGCTGACCGGCAGCCCGAGCGCCGCCAGCACCGTGCGGTGCCGGTCGGCGGTCTTGTCGTCGAGCCGGCCCGCCAACCGGCCGAGTTCGGCCGCGAACACCAGGCCGACCGATACCGCCGCGCCGTGGCGCCACTTGTATCGCTCGCGCCGTTCGATGGCGTGTGCAAGGGTGTGGCCGTAGTTGAGGATCTCGCGCAGCTGCGATTCCTTCTCATCGGCCGCGACCACCTCGGCCTTGACGGCGATGGCGCGCCGGATCAGTTCCGGCAGCACCGTGCCGGCCGGATCCAGGGCCGCCTCGGGATCGGCCTCGATCAAGTCGAGGATCACCGGGTCGGCGATGAACCCGGCCTTCACGATCTCGGCCATGCCGGCCACGATCTCGTTGCGGGGCAACGTTTCCAGTGTCGCCAGATCGACGAGGACGGCCGCAGGCTGATGGAACGAACCCACCAGGTTCTTGCCGGCATCGGTGTTGATACCGGTCTTGCCGCCCACGGCGGCGTCGACCATGCCGAGCAGGGTGGTCGGCACGTGCACGATGTCCACGCCCCGCAACCACGTCGCGGCGGCGAACCCCGCGACGTCGGTCGCGGCTCCCCCGCCGAGGCTGACGATGGCGTCCTTGCGGCCTATTCCGATGCGGCCCAACACTTCCCAGATGAATCCGACAACCGGCAGTTCCTTGCCTCCTTCGGCATCCGGGATTTCGATGCGGTGCGCGTCGATTCCCTTGTCCGCGAGGTGGCTTCGAATGGCTTCAGCGGTTTCGGTGAGCGTCGGCTGGTGCAGGATGGCGACCTTGTGCCGACCCTCCAGAGTGCGGGCCAGCTCGCCGAGCAGCCCGGTGCCGATGATCACCGGGTAGGGCGGGTCGGTCAGAACGTCGACGGTCACAGGCTCAGTCATGGTGTCGCTCCGCGTTGCGCGCGGCCAGGGCCGCGGGTGTGGGTATGGCAGTCGAGTCGGCGTGAACGGTGGTGGGGCCGGCCGAATCCTTGTCGGCCGCCGGGGTGGCCGGTCCCCGCCGCCAGCGTGGACGGCGCCGGCGCCGAGGCTTGACGGGCACCGGCTTGGGCGGCTGGCTGTTCTCGAGGCGCGCGACCACGGTGCGCACCACCGCGCCGGGGTTGCGTCGATTGGTGTTGATCCGCATGGTCGACACCCGCCGATAGATGGGTACCCGCTGCGACATCAGCGCGCGGTACTTGTCGGCCCGGTCACCGCCGGCCAGCAGCGGGCGGTTGCTGTTGCCACCGGTGCGGCGGATCCCTTCGGAGGCACTGATTTCCAAATAGATGACGGTGTGACCGGCCAGTGCATCACGCACCCCGGGCGTGGTGATCGCGCCACCACCCAGCGACAGCACGCCGTCATGGGTGTTGAGGGCCTCGCGGATCACTTCTTCCTCGATCCGGCGGAACTCCTGCTCGCCGTCGTTGGCGAAGATGTCGGCGATGGTGCGGCCCGTGGCCTCCTCGATCACCGCATCGGTGTCGAGCATGGTGACGCCGAGCGCCTTGGCCAATCGGCGCCCGATCGTCGATTTCCCGGAACCCGGTAGGCCGATCAGTACCGCTCGGGGCGCCATCAGCCCAGGGCCTGTGCCGCCGGTTCGCGCTCAGCGTCGTCCGGACTTGCTCCTCGCGTGCTCACCGCACGCAGGTAGGCGTCGATGTTGGCGCGGGTCTCCGCCAGCGAGTCCCCACCGAACTTCTCCAGTGCGGCCCGGGCCAGCACCAGCGCCACCATGGTCTCCACGACCACACCGGCCGCGGGCACCGCGCACACATCGGAACGCTGGTGGATGGCGACGGCCTCCTCGCCGGTGGCCATGTCCACGGTGGCCAGGGCCCGCGGGACCGTCGAGATGGGTTTCATCGCGGCGCGCACCCGCAGCGCCTGACCGTTGGTCATGCCGCCTTCCAGGCCACCGGCCCGGTTGGTCGACCGCAGCACCCCGTCCGGACCCGGGTACATCTCGTCGTGGGCGACGCTGCCGCGGCGGCGCGCCGTCTCGAAGCCGTCGCCGATCTCGACGCCCTTGATCGCCTGGATGCCCATCACCGCACCGGCCAGCTGGCTGTCGAGCCGGTTGTCCCCGCTGGTGAACGAGCCGAGCCCGATCGGCAGGCCGGTGACGACCACCTCGACGATCCCTCCGAGCGTGTCGCCGTCCTTCTTGGCGGCCTCGATCTCGGCGATCATGGCGGCCTCGGCGTCCTTGTCGAACGCCCGCACCGGGCTGTCGTCGATGGCTTCGAGGTCCTGGGGCTGCGGCGGCGGGCCCGCATACGGCGCCGATGCACCGATGGAGATGACGTGCGAGATGACCTCGACGCCGAGCGCCTCCCGCAGGAATGCGCGGGCGACGGTGCCTGCGGCCACGCGGGCGGCGGTTTCCCGGGCGCTGGCGCGTTCGAGCACCGGGCGGGCATCGTCGAAGCCGTACTTGAGCATGCCCGCGTAATCGGCGTGGCCGGGCCGCGGACGGGTCAGCGGTGCGTTGCGCGCGACGTCGAGTTCGCCCTCGTCGACCGGATCGGGGGCCATCACGGTCTCCCACTTGGGCCACTCGGTGTTCCCGATCTCGATGGCGATCGGGCCGCCCAGGGTCAACCCGTGCCGGACCCCCGCCAGCATGGTGACCTGGTCCTGCTCGAACTTCATCCGGGCACCGCGGCCGTAGCCGAGACGGCGGCGCTTGAGCTGCGCCCCGATGTCCTCCGAGGTGACCGGCACACCGGCCACCATGCCCTCGATCATGGCCACCAGGGCGCGGCCATGCGATTCACCAGCTGTGGTCCAACGCAACACGCTTGTCATTCTCCCACGTCGGGTTTTGCCCGCGGAAATCCCTGCTCGAGCGTCGCCGGTGTCGTATCGCGGGCGCTGCCGATCGTCTTGATTGTAGAAACCGCAAATACCATGGAGAAGGGCTCATGAAATACGTACTGATGTTCGTCGAAACCGAACAGTTCACGCGCGATATGGCGGCGATGAGCGACGCCGAGCGCCAACGTGCCTACGAGCGGGTCAACGAATGGTTCGCCGGTAACGCCGACAAGTTGCGCGGCGGCAGCAAGCTCAAGTCCGCCGAGACCGCGACGACGGTACGCCTCGACCGCGGCGAGCCGGTCGTTCACGACGGCCCTTTCGTCGAGGGCAAAGAGGTGGTGAGCGGCTACGTCGAGATCGAGGTCGACGATCTGGACGAGGCGCTACAGGCCGCCAAGACCTGGCCGGGCTGTCCGGTGGTGGAGATCCGTCCCATCGACTTCGAGCCGATGTGACCGATGCGGTCAATGACCGGCTGGCCCACGTGGTACGCGAGCACGCAGGCCGGCTGGCCGCGTCGCTGATCCATGTCACCGGCGACTTCGCCACCGCCGAAGATCTGGTTCAGGACGCCGTGCTGGCCGCACTGCGCCACTGGCCTGCGGAGGGAATCCCGTCGCGTCCGGACGCCTGGTTGTTCACCGTCGCGCGCCGCCGCGCGCTCGACCTGCTGCGGCGCGAACAGAACTACCTGACCAAACTGGCCCAACTGCAGTGGCCCGTGCAGCCCGAGCCCGATGAGCGGCTGCAGCTGATCTTCACGTGCTGTCACCCGGCGCTGCCGCGGCAGGCGCAGATCGCTTTGACGCTGCGGGTGGTGTGCGGGCTGACCACGGCGCAGATCGCCCGGGCGTTCCTGGTGCACGAGACGACGATGGCGCAGCGGATCACCCGCGCCAAGCAGAAGATCACGCAGGCCGCGATCCCCTACCGGGTTCCCGCCGACGATGAGCTGGGCCCGCGGCTGTCGGAGGTCCTCGCCGTGATCTATCTGCTGTTCAACGAGGGCTACCTGTCGACGGCGGAGCGCGCGCAGGCCCATGATCTGGTCGATGACGCCGAGTGGTTGGCGTCGCTGCTGGACCAGTTGATGCCGACCGAGCCGGAAGTCGCCGGCCTGCTTGCGCTGATCCGCCTGCACCGCGCGCGGGCCGCCGCGCGCTTCGACGCGGACGGCAACCTTGTCCAGCTGCAGCACCAGGACCGGTCGCTGTGGGACTCCGAGGCCATCGAGCAGGCCGTCCGCGTGCTGAGCCGCGCTGCCGGGCAGCGACGCCCCGGCCCGTACCAGTTGCAGGCTGCCATCGTCGCCTGCCACGCCGAAGCCGGCCGCTGGGAGGACACCGACTGGGAGCAGATCGTCCTGCTGTACGACATGCTGCTGCACCTCCAGCCGTCTCCGGTCACCCGGCTGCACCGCGCCATCGCGCTGCGCTACCGCTGTGGTCCCGCGTCGGCCATGGCCGAATTGGACGTGCTCGCAGACGATCTCGACCACTATCACCTCTATCACGCCACGCGCGCCGATCTGCTGCGCGATCTCGGCGACACCGAGGCCGCCTGCACTGCCGATCGGCGCGCCCTCGAACTCACCGGCAATCCCGCCGAACAGGCGGTCCTGCACGCGCGTATCGCCTGCGCCCAGCGAAAGGAACATCAACGATGACCGACATCACCCGACTACGTGCCGAGCTGATCGACCGCATCCTCGGCAGCACCGGCACCGCACCAAAACTGCTGCGGCAGAATGCCTTCGACAACGCTGACCTCGACGAGCCGATACGTAGCCTGGTCGAGAAAGTCGCCCACCACTCGGATGCGGTGACCGACGACGACATCGCCGCAGCCCGCTCGACGGGCCTGGACGAGGACCAGATCTTCGAAATCGTGGTCTGCGCTGCGGTAGGGCAGGCCGACCGTCAGTACACCAGCGCACTGGATGCGCTGACCCGTGTGACCGGAGGCGATCGGCGATGAGGCTCGACATCTTGGACAACGGACACGGGCTGGGCACCAAAGCCTTGCTGGGCATGATCCGCGTCGTCTCACGCCAACCGGTGGTCGACGCCGTCAAGCTCGCGCTGTACCGCAAGGACTTCTACGGCGCAGGCGATCTCACCCACGAAGCCATGCGCGGCCCGTCGGAGTGGTCGGTCGGCGATCGTGAACTCATGGCGGCCTACATCGCCCATGCCGTGACGTCGCCGTTCTGCGTCGCCGCGCACACCGCGACCTCGGGCCAGTGGTACGGCGATCCGGACAAGGTCACCGCCGCCCTCGCCGATCTCGACACCGCACCCGTCGAAGAGCCACTGCGGGCAACACTTCGCCTGCTGGGCAAGCTGTCTCAGGCCGACACCGTTGACGAGGACGACATCCGCGACGCACTGTCCGCGGGGGTCACACCCGCCCAGCTCAAGGACGCCCTCGCCGTGGGCTTCGCGTTCAACATCACCGCGCGGCTGGCCAATGCCTTCGATTTCGACCTCGCCACCCCCGCGGCGATGGAGGCCGGCGCCAAGCATCTGCTCAAACGCGGATACCGCTGACTCCCCGGCCGCCGAATGTGAACGTGTTCGCGAGATCTGGCCGAATCTTCGCCAACACGTTCACGTTCGGCGGGCTACGCCAACACCAGCCCGATGGCCGCCGCGCTCGCCATGCACATCGAAGGTCCGTGCGGCACAGTCGGTATGCCGCGGATTGCCGCAGCGCACGCGAACGCGGCGGTGAGCAGCGGTGCGCCCAACGCCGCGAGCAACCACACGTCGGGCCCGAACACTCCGGTCAGCGCACCGACACCGACGGCGAGTTTGACGTCACCGCCACCGAGTGCGGCCGGCGCGACCAGATGCACGAGCAGGTAGACGACAACCAATGCGGCGGCGCCCGCGACCGCTGCCGCACCGTGACCGAAACATGTTGCAGCAGCCAGGATTACCGTGCCGCCCGGCAGTGTCAGCCAGTTCGGCAGCCGCCGCTGCCTGATGTCGTAGGCACACAGCACCAGCAGCCAGACCACGGTCACCCCGACAGCCAACACCCCCACTCACCGAGCCTAACCAGCGCCGCAGCCCACCGAACGCAGGAATTGTCCTTGGCGGAAAACCAGTTGCGCGAACGTGGCACAGTCGAAGCCATGCGCGTTCTGGTGACCGGAAGCTCAGGACATCTCGGAGAGGCACTCGTACGCACGCTGCGGGCGCGTCATGCCGACGTTCTCGGTCTGGACATGCGGCCATCCGAGTGGACCGACGTCGTCTGCTCGATCACCGATGCAGAACGGGTGCGCCAGGCCATGTCCGGCGTACACGTCGTGCTGCACACAGCCACCTTGCACAAACCTCAGCTGGCCTTCGTCCCCGGGCAGGCATTTGTCGACACCAATATCACCGGCACGCTGACGCTGTTGGAGGCAGCCATCGCTGCGGGTGTCCGCGCGTTCGTCATGTCCTCATCCACAACAGTTTTCGGTGACGCACTGGTGCCCGCTCCCACGTCTCCGGCGGCCTGGATCGACGAATCCGTCACGCCGGTGCCCAAGAACATGTACGGCGTCACCAAGGCCGCCGCCGAGGATCTGTGCCAACTGGCGCACCGCAACCAGGGCCTGCCGTGCGTCGTACTGCGGGTCGCGCGTTTCTTTCCGGAGGCCGACGACCGACCTGAGGCCCATGACGGCCGCACCGACGACAACGTGAAAGCCGATGAGTACGCGTATCGACGCGTCGCGCTCGAGGACGCTGTCGAGGCACATCTGCTCGCCGCGGACGCGGCTGAACGAATCGGCTTCGGTCGTTACATCATTTCGGCGACCACACCGTTCCGCCGAGAAGACCTGTCTCAGTTGCGGACCGACGCCGCTTCGGTTTTCACGCGGCGAGCACCTCGGGCCGCAGCAGTGTGGGCCGAGCGCGGCTGGCGTTTCCCCAGCAGCCTGGACCGCGTCTACGACAACGCCCGCGCCCGCGAGGAACTGGGCTGGCAACCACGATTCGATCTGACTGCGATCTCAGAAGTGGTGTCCACCGACGGCACCGCGCGCACACCGATGGCGCGACTCGTCGGCTCCAAGGACTACGTGTACAGCACCTACCACCTCGGTGAGTTCCAGCCGTAGCGTCAGCCGAACAGAGCGGCCCGCATGACGTCCTTGGGCGCGGTCAGCCCGGTGAAGAGTTCCACCTGGGTGACGGCCTGGTTCAGCAGCATGTGGAGGCCGCTGATCACCTCGCCGCCGGCCGCGTGGACCGCCGCGGCCAGCGGTGTCGGCCACGGGTCGTAGATGGCGTCGAGGAGCCGCGGCACCCCGGCGAGCACGGAGGCGTACGGCGCGGCGGCATCAGCGGGGATGGTGCTGACCGCGACGGCGCAGCCGGCGACCACGTCGCCGAGTCCGGGGCCGTCGATGGCACACCAATTGCTCTCCACGCCACGTCCCTGCGCCAGTTCGACGAGCGGTGCGGCCTTGTCGGCGTTGCGGGCCACCACGGTTATCCGCTTGGCGCCGAGCTCGGCGAGAGCGAACACCGCGGCCGGGGCGGTACCACCGGAGCCGACGACGATCGCCGCACCCGCGACCGTGCCGAGCGCGCCCGTCACACCGTCGACGTCGGTGTTGTCCGCCCGCCAGCCGCCGGGCACTCGCACCAGCGTGTTCGCCGAACCGACCAGCTGGGCGCGTTCGGTGTGCTCGTCGGCGAACCGCAGGGCGGCGAACTTGCCGGGCATGGTGACCGACAGGCCGACCCATTCGGGCCCGAGCCCGGACACCAGTGTCGGCAGTTGCTCGGCCGTGCACTCGATGCGCTCGTAGGTCCAGGCTGGGAGACCCAGCGCCCGGTAGGCAGCCAGGTGCAGCTGGGGAGACCGCGAGTGGGCGATCGGTGAACCGAGGACCGCGGCCTTGCGCAGAGCGGCGGGCCGCCTATCGGGCACGGCGGCGGGCCCGCTATCTCGCACTGTCGAGGACACCGTTGTGGCGTGCCAGTTCGATGTTGGCCAGGTGCTGGTTGTAGTCCCGGGTGAACAGTGTGGTGCCCTGCATGTCGATGGTGACGAAGTACAGCCAGTCCCCCGGCGCGGGATGCTCGGCGGCGTCCAGTGCCTCGGCGCCCGGTGAGCAGATCGGGGTCTGCGGAAGCCCTTCGCGGACATAGGAGTTCCACGGGGTCGGCTTGGCCCGGTCAGCGTCGGTGGTTGCCACCTCCTGGCGGTCCAGGGAGTAGTTGACCGTGGAGTCGAATTCCAGCTTGCGATGCTCGGCGAGCCGGTTGTAGATCACCCGGGCGACCTTGGAGAAATCCTGCGGCTTGGCTTCCCGCTGCACCAGCGAGCCGACGGTGAGGATCTGGTAGGGCGACATGTTCATGGCTGCGGCAGTGTCCAGCAGACCGCCCTGGGTGTACACCGTGGCGCTGGAGGTGATCAGTGTCGACAGGATGGACTGCGCGGGCGCTGCCGGATCGATGTTCCAGGTGCCCGGCGCGATGAGACCTTCGATCCGGCGATGGTCGGCGCCCATCGCCCCCACGGGTCCGGCCGCCCACTGCGGAATCGACAACGCGGCCAAGGGCGCCGACCCGGCCGCGGTACGCAGGTCGTCGACGGACACACAACGCTGAGCGCCGTCGAGGTTCACGCATGAGGCCTTCGAGATCAGGCTGAAGATGCCGTCTGTGACGGCATTGGTCTTGACGTCGGCGATGTCGTCGAGCTGACGTCCTTCCGGAATGGTGAGCTTGCCCACGCGGTTGCTCGGATCGACCAGCCGCGCAACGGCGTTGGCCGCCGGGATTTCGGTCCGCACCTTGTAGTAGCCCGGCTGGATCTCCGACATGGCGGAGTTGCCCTGGGCCGCGTCGACGAACGCCTTGACCGTGGCCACCACCTTGTGGTCGTGCAGCGTCTTGGCGATCGCGGTGGTGGAGTCGCCGTCGTGAACCTGGATCACCAGGTCGGACACGCCGTCGCCGGCGTAGTCGTTGCCGTTGCCGCCGGAGAAGCTGTGCCACAGCTTCGAGCCGAGGAACACCGCGGCGACGGCCACGACGATGAGCAGCCCCAGTGATGCGGCGCGAGCCATGCGTCGACGACGGTTGATGCGGGCCTGACGCAACCGCTCAGCGCGGCTCATACCCTTGCGCGGTGGTCCCACCGCGACGGGCTGCGCCCGATGAGCACCCCACTTGTCAGACATCCATGCCCTCTCCGCGGCCGTCGTCACGCGCGGCGAGGACTGCCCGCCGCTGATCCAGCCAGCTCTGCAGAATGCCCACCGCGGCCACCTGGTCGATCACCGCTTTCTGTCCCTTCGCACGGACCCCCGCATCGCGCAGCGATCGTTGGGCGGAGACCGTGGTGAGGCGTTCGTCGGCCAACCGCACCGGCGTCGGCGTGATGCGACGCGCCAGCTGATCGGCGAGGTCGATGGCGTCGAGCGCCGACGTGCCCGCCCGGTCAGCGAGGGTGCGCGGCAATCCGACGATCACCTCGACGGCCTCGTACTCACTGACAATGCCGACCAGCCGGCGTAGATGCTTCCCGCCGGCCCGGTCCCGCCGATCCCGCAATACCGTCTCCACCGGCGTCGCCAGAATACCGTCCGGGTCGCTGCTGGCCACGCCGATGCGGACCGTGCCCACGTCGATGCCGATACGTCGGCCGCGGCCGGGGTCGTCGTCCCCCGGGCGGTCCGGCAGCCTCTCCCCGCTGCTCGGCACCGGGCTAGCTCCGGCCGATCTCGGTACGCAGTGCGGCCAACGCCGCGTCGATACCCGCCGCCCCCTTACCGGAACCCTGCGCCAGATCGGCCTTGCCACCACCGCGACCGTTCACCGGTGCGGCAAATTGTTTCACCAGGTCGTTGGCCCGCAACCCGAGATCCTGCGCGGCCGCGTTGACGGCCACCACGAACGGCACCGAGTCGCCCTCGCCCTCGGCGATCAGGGCCACCACGGCAGGGTCGCTGCCCAGCTTGCCCTTGATGTCGCCGACCAGGCTGCGCAGATCGCCGCCCGACATGCCCGCGGCCATCCGCTGCGCCACCACCCGGACCTTGCCGACGAGCTCCGCGCCGGCCGCGGCGTTGGCGGCGGCGGCCCTGGCGTTGGCCAGGCGGACCTTGTCGAGTTCCTTCTCGGCCGCCTTGAGCCGCTCCACGAGCGTGGCCACCCGGGCGGGGACCTCTTCGGAGGGCACCTTCAGCGATGACGCCAGCCCGGCCATCAGGGCCCGTTCCTTGGCCAGGTGCCGGAACGATTCCAGGCCGACGTAGGCCTCGACCCGCCGCACGCCGGAGCCGACCGACGACTCGCCGAGAATCGTCACGGGGCCGATCTGCGCCGAGTTGTGCACGTGCGTGCCGCCGCACAGTTCGAGCGAGAACGGGCCGCCGATCTCGACGACGCGAACCTCGTCGGGGTAGTTCTCACCGAACAGTGCCATGGCGCCCATGGCCTTGGCCTTGTCCAGCTCGGTGTTGAAGGTGTGCACCTCGAAGTCGGCTTCGACGGCCTCGTTGGTGACTTCTTCGATCTGTGAGCGCTGGTCTTCGGAGAGCGCGCCCTGCCAGTTGAAGTCGAACCGCAGATAGCCGGGCCGGTTCAACGAGCCGGCCTGGACAGCGTTGGGACCCAGTACCTGTCGCAGCGCCGCGTGCACCATGTGGGTGCCGGAGTGCCCCTGCGTCGCACCGTGGCGCCACTTGGGATCGACCGCGGCGGCCACGGTGTCGCCTTCGACGAACTCGCCGGACTCGACGTTGACGCGATGCGCCCACAGCGTCTTGGCGATCTTCTGGACGTCGGTCACGGCGGCCCGGGCCGTCTCGGAGCTTCCGGTTCCGGTGATGGCGCCCTCGTCGGCGATCTGCCCACCGGATTCGGCGTAGAACGGTGTGCGGTCGAGGATCAGCTCGACCCGATCGGCCTCGAGGCCTTCGTGGCCGACCACGGGAACCCGTTTGCCGTCCACGAAAATGCCGAGAATCCTTGCCTCAGAGGTCAATTCGTCAAAGCCGGTGAACTCGGTCGGGCCGGCGTCGACCAGTTCGCGGTAGGCGGTGAGGTCGGTGTGGGCCTGCTTGCGGGCCGCTGCGTCGGCCTTGGCCCGTGCCCGCTGCTCGGCCATGAGCGTGCGGAACCCCGCTTCGTCGACCGTGAGGCCCGCCTCCGCGGCCATCTCGAGGGTGAGGTCGATGGGGAAACCGTAGGTGTCGTGCAGGGTGAACGCGTCGTTGCCGGACAGCACCGTGGCACCTGAGCGCTTGGTGGCGGCCGCGGCATCGTCGAACAGGCGCGAACCCGAGACCAGGGTGCGGTTGAACGCAGTCTCCTCGGCGACGGCGATGCGGTTGATGCGTTCGAAGTCGGTGACCAGTTCCGGGTAGGACGGGCCCATCTCGTCGCGCACAGTGGCCATCAGCCGGCCCATGATGGGCTCCTCGACACCGAGCAGCTTGGCCGCGCGGATGATGCGGCGCAGCAACCGGCGCAGCACGTAGCCGCGGCCTTCGTTGCCGGGGCTGACCCCGTCGCCGATGATGATGGCCGCGGTGCGGCTGTGGTCGGCGATGATGCGGTAGCGCACATCGTCTTCGTGGTTGCCGACGCCGTAGCCGCGCGGAGCGATCGCGGCCACCAGGTCGATGACGGGACGCACCAGGTCGGTCTCGTAGACGTTGTCCACGCCCTGCAGCAGGCAGGCGATGCGCTCGACGCCCATGCCCGTGTCGATGTTCTTGCGCGGCAGCGGGCCGAGGATCTCGAAGTCGTTTTTCGAGGTGCCCTCACCACGCTCGTTCTGCATGAACACGAGGTTCCAGATCTCGATGTAGCGGTCCTCGTTGGCCTCGGGCCCGCCGTCGATGCCGTATTCGGGCCCGCGGTCGTAGTAGATCTCCGAACACGGACCGCACGGCCCCGGGATGCCCATGGACCAGTAGTTGTCGGCCATGCCGCGGCGCTGGATGCGCTCGAGCGGCAGCCCGGCCACCTCCTGCCACAGGCCGATGGCCTCGTCATCATCGAGATAGACGGTGGCCCAGAGCCTTTCCGGGTCGAATCCGTAGCCGCCCTCGGAGACCGGGTTGGTCAGCAGGGTCCACGCCAGCTCGATGGCGCCCTTCTTGAAGTAGTCGCCGAACGAGAAGTTGCCGGCCATCTGGAAAAACGTGTTGTGCCGGGTGGTGATGCCGACCTCGTCGATGTCGGGCGTCCGGATGCACTTCTGCACGCTGGTCGCGCGGTCCCACGGCGGCGTGCGGGCCCCGAGGAAGTAGGGCACGAACTGGACCATGCCCGCGTTGACGAACAGCAGGTTGGGGTCGTCGAGGATGACCGATGCGCTCGGCACCTCGGTATGGCCCGCTTTCACGAAATGATCGAGGAAGCGCTTCCTGATCTCGTGTGTCTGCACGTCGCCTCTGCCCTCGTCTTAGTAGATGGTCGCTGTGGGTACCGGTCGGCGTTCACTGCGAATAATTCGACCGCCTTACATTACCGGTCAGCGCGGTCGCCCTGAACAGCGCTGGTCAGGCCCCGAGAAAACTCAGGCGTACCGACCGCTGCGGGTTGTCGCGGTTCAGATCGACCAGCACGACGCTTTGCCAGGTCCCGAGAAGCGGCCGGCCGGCCTGGACCGGCACCGTGACCGACGGAGATACCAGCGCGGGCAGCACATGGTCGGCGCCGTGGCCAAAGGATCCGTGTGCGTGCCGGTAGCGGTCGTCGCGCGGCAGGAGTCGCTCGAGCGTGTCGATCAGGTCGTCGTCGGAGCCGGCACCGGTCTCGATGATCGCCACCCCGGCGGTCGCGTGCGGCACGAATACGTTGCACAACCCGTCTCCGCGTCCGCCGCAGAAGCCCTGCACCGCGTCGGTGAGGTCGACGATGCGGCGCCGTGCGGTGTCGACGTCGATCACATCAGTGTCCATTTGTCCCAGCCTACGAGTCGCCCTGCCAGCCATTGCATGTCGTGATGCCGCGGAGGATGGTGGTGATGGAACCGGTGGCGCCACCGGGGCGCTGCCCCGACAAGAGGGGGTGGATCGTGTTCGCACGCTCTACCACGATCACGGCGCACCGCGAGGCCATCGACGCAGGTATCGCACATGTTCGCGACGAGGTCATGCCCGCCGTCGATGCGGTCGACGGGTGTGTCGGCCTGTCTCTGATGGTGGACCGGGAATCCGGGCGCTGCATCGCCACCACGGCCTGGCGTTCCTTTGACGCGATGCAGGCCAGCGCGCCGATCCTGGCACCGATCCGGCATCGAGCCGCCGAGGCTTTCGCGGGCACCGCGACGATCGACGAGTGGGAGATCGCGGTGGTGCACCGCGAGCAGTACGCCGCTCCGGGAGCTTGCGTGCGGGCCACCTGGTTGCAGACGCGTCCGGAACTCTTCGACAGGGCCATCGACTACTACCGGTCCGCGGTGCTGCCGGCCTTCGACGATCTGGCAGGGTTCTGCAGCGCCAGCCTGATGCTCGACCGCACCACGGGACGCGCGGTGTCGTCGACGACGTTCCGCAGCCAGGAGGCGATGGACCAAAACCGTGACCAGGCCCGGTCGCTGCGCACGACCCGGTTGCGGGATCTCGGAGCCGATCAACTCGACGTCGGCGAGTTCGAGTTGGTCCTGGCCCATCTGCGGGTTCCAGAGCTGGCCTGATGCGGGGCTGAATTGACGCACCCGTTTGCGGTGTCATCAGCCGGGGTATCTCCCTCCCAGTCCGCAAGCCTTGGAGGAGAAATGACCATCACCGGCATCGTCAGCGCAATCCTGATCGGCATCGTCATCGGCCTCATCGGCCGTCTGCTGGTGCCCGGTAGGCAGCCCATCGGGTTCCTCGTGACGATCCTGGTGGGCATCGTCTCGGCGTTCATCGGCACCGCCATCGCGCGGGCGCTCGGGATCCCGACCGACACCAACGGCGTCGACTGGCTCGAACTGCTCGTCCAGGTGATCGTCGCGGCACTCGGCGTGGCCCTGGTGGCGTCGTTGATGGGCCGCCGGCGGGGCTTGTTCGGTGGTCGACGCTCGGGGTTGATGCGATAGCGCTCGTCGGCTACGGCGTCGGCAGCAGCGCGTCCAGCCGTTCGTAGCTGTCGACCATGCCCGATTCCATGCCCGAGGACAGCAACGCGTCCCGGGCTTGGGTGTTCGGGCAGATCGAGCGGCCGCGCAACCGGCTGCGGCCGGCGCCAAGGTCGTCGAACCACATGAATTCGATGTTCACCATGTCCGGTGCGCCCTCGAATTCGAAAGTCTGGATGATGAGTTCGTCCGCGCGCACGGTGTGGAACACGCCGTTGAACCGGTACTGCTCGCCGGCCCGCGCATGCACATAGCGGTAGCCGCCGCCGGTGCGGAAGTCCCAGTGCTCGATCGTCATCGTGATGTCGTGCGGACCCAGCCACCGGGTGACCAGGTCCGGCTCCGCGTGGGCACGGAACAGCGCCGTGACCGGTGCATCGAATTCCCTGGTGAACTCCATGGCGAGGGTGTCGACAGGGACGGTGAGCTCGAGTGCCTTGGTCATTTCGTGTCCTCCTCTTCGATGTTGGCCAGCAGCGCGTCCAGCCGCCGGTAGCTGCGTTCGGCATTCAGTCGGTAGCCGTCGATCCACGCGGTCAACCGCTCCAGCGCGGCCGGGTCGAGGTGGACGGGCCTGCGCTGCGCGTCGCGGCTACGGGTCACCAAGCCGGCCTGTTCGAGAACCTGAATGTGTTTGGACACAGCCTGTTTCGTGATGTCGAACGGCTCGGCCAATTCGTTGACCGTCGCCGGACCGCGGGACAGTCGCGCTACGATCGCCCGCCGCACCGGGTCGGCCAGTGCCAGAAAGGCACGGTCCAACGTGACCTCACCGTCGTCGTCACTCGCCAATAATCAATCTTTCTGTTGATCAATCATTTGGTTGATTACCAAGGTAGAAGCACCGCGGTAACGGTGTCAAGAGGTTTCAGCGCTTGCGACGCACGATGGCGCGCAGCTTGTCCAGCCGGGTGGCGATCTCCCGTTCGACGCCCCGACCGGTCGGCTGGTAATAGTCCGCCAGGACCAAATCGTCGGGCGGATACTGCTGCGGCACAACGCCATCCGGATGGTCATGGGGATACCGGTAGCCGACGGCATGGCCGAGCTTGGCCGCGCCGGAGTAGTGGCCGTCGCGCAGATGCGCTGGCACCGGCCCCGCCTTGCCCGCCCGGATGTCGCCCATCGCCGCGGCGAGCGCGGTCGTCACAGCGTTGGATTTGGGCGCGGTCGCGAGATGCACGGTCGCGTGGGCGAGCGTCAACTGCGCCTCGGGCATGCCGATCAGCTGCACGGTCTGCGCAGCGGCCACCGCGATCTGCAGGGCGGTGGGATCGGCCATCCCGATATCCTCGCTGGCCAGGATCATCAAGCGCCGGGCGATGAACCGCGGATCCTCCCCCGCCACCAGCATCCGGGCGAGGTAGTGCAGCGCCGCGTCGACATCGGAACCGCGCATCGACTTGATGAACGCGCTGACCACGTCGTAGTGCTGGTCGCCGTCGCGGTCATAGCGCACGGCGGCCTTGTCCAGCGACTGCTCGATGATCTCGACGGTGACCCGCTCGCCGGGCTCGGACGCCACTTCGAGCGCCGTCAGGGCCCGCCGGGCATCACCGGCCGAGAGCTGCACCAGCAGGTCGACCGCTTCGTCGGTGACCTCGACCGCACCGCCGAGACCCCGCGGATCGGTGATCGCGCGGCGCAGCACGCTCTCGATGTCCTGCGGGGTCAGCGGTTGCAGCTGCAGGATCAGCGAGCGCGAGAGCAGCGGGGCGACCACCGAGAACGACGGGTTTTCGGTCGTCGCGGCCACCAGAAGCACCACTCGGTTCTCGACCGCCGCCAGCAGGGCATCCTGCTGGGTCTTGGAGAAGCGGTGCACCTCGTCGATGAACAGCACGGTCTGGCCGCCGTGCACGGCCGATCGGCGAGCCGTGTCGATCACCGCACGGACCTCTTTGACCCCGGCCGACAGTGCCGAGAGCGCCTCGAACCGGCGCCCGGTGGCCTGCGAGATCAGCGAAGCCAGCGTGGTCTTGCCGGTGCCGGGCGGTCCGTAGAGGATCACCGACGCCGCGCCGGACCCCTCGACCAGCCGACGCAGCGGTGAACCGGCCCGCAGCAGATGCTGCTGCCCGACGACCTCGTCGAGGCTGGCCGGACGCATCCGCACGGCAAGCGGGGCCGACGAGCCGGCCGACCCCGCACCGGGCGGGGCCAGGGCGCCGGGATCACCGGGCCCCGCGTCGCCGGGCACATCGAACAAACTGTCGGACACGTGTTCTGCTTACCACGCCGCGTCGTCGGGCGACTCCGGCGCCGTCACGAAATCGATCAGCTCCTCCACCCGGCCGATCAGGGCGGGTTCCAGGTCGTTCCAGTCGCGCACCTGAGCGCGGATGCGCTGCCAGGCCCGCGCGGTATCCGCCTGCGTGGCGTACGGCCAGCCCAGCGCCTGGCAGATGCCTTTCTTCCAGTCCGTGCCGCGAGGAATCTCCGGCCAGGCGGTCATGCCGAGCCGGGCCGGTTTGACTGCTTGCCAGATGTCGATGAACGGGTGGCCGACCACCAAGGTGTGCTCGCCGCCGGGGCCGCGCCGCACCGCCTCGGCGATGCGGGCCTCCTTCGAGCCGGTCACCAGGTGGTCGACCAGCACACCCAATCGGCGGCCGGGTCCTGGCGCGAACTCCTCGACGATGCCTGCCAGATCGTCGACGCCGCCGAGGTACTCGACCACGACGCCCTCGATACGCAGGTCGGCACCCCACACCTGCTCGACGAGCTCCGCGTCGTGGCGCCCTTCGACATAGATGCGGCTGGCCAGCGCCACGCGAGCCTTGGCGCCCGCCACGGCCACCGAACCCGACGCCGTCCGGGCCGGCGCGGTTGTCCGCTTCGGGACAGTGAGAATCACCGGTTTGCCGTCGATCAAAAACCCGGGGCCCAGCGGAAACGCCCGTACCTTGCCTCTGCGGTCCTCGAGTTCGACGCGGCCGCCCTCGATGCGCACCACGGCGCCCACATAGCCGCTCTGCGCGTCCTCGACCACCAGGCCCTTTTCCGCGGGCTGCTCGGTGGACCGGGTCAGCTTGGGGGTGTGCGGGTTTCGGGACAGGATGTCGGAACCGTAGCGATCAGTCACGCGGGCGATCCTAAGAACGCCGACGGCAGGAACGCGGCTGCGACATGCCGTCGTGACCGTGCTGTTAAGCCGTGCGGCTCCCCCTTCTCCGGCGAGCAGACATTGCGGTACCGGAAACGCCGCGTGTCGCGGACTTTCACGTCTGCTCGGCGGGGGAAGTCAGGCAGTGACCTCGTCGATGACGGTGTGCACGAATCGCATCTTCTCCAGTACCGCCGGCGGCAGCACGAACGGGTACAGGTCGGCGTGGCCCATCGACCGGTTGACCATGTTCAGCGCCCAGGCCAGTGGCAGCCACATGTCGATGATGGTGTCAAAACCGCTCGGCCCCAACACCCGTCGCTCGAAGGTCGCCCCGGCCGGGGCGAATCCGAATGCCGCCGCGGTGTCGAGCGTGTCGCGGATGTGGAGATAGTGGGCGAAGGTCTCGGCCCAGTCCTCGGCGGGATGCATCGTGGCGTAGGACGATACGTAGGTGTCCTCCCAGCCCGCCGGGGCGCCCTCGGCGTAGTGCCGGTCCAGCGCCTCCTGGTAGTCCGCGTCAGGGTCGCCGAACAACTCGCGAAACCGCTCACCGTAGTCGGCCGACGGGGCGATCAGCCGATAGAAGTAGTAGTGCCCGATCTCGTGGCGGAAGTGTCCGAGCAGCGTGCGGTATGGCTCGTCCATCGCGATGCGCAACTGCTCGCGGTGCACGTCGTCGCCTTCGGCGAGATCGATGGTGACGACCCCGTTCTGGTGTCCGGTCATCACTTGCTCAGCCGCGCTGGAGAGCAGGTCGAACGCCAGCCCGAACTGCGGGTCCTCGCTGCGGCTGACGATCGGCAGCCGCAGTTCGTGCAGTTCGGCGATCAGCCTGCGCTTTGCCATCTCGGCTTCGCCGAACGCCGCCAAGGCCGAGGCGTCGGTGTCCGCAGGCCGGGTGCGGGTCAGCGCGCACGACGCGCACAGCGGATCACCGCCGATGCGCACCAGCCAATTGCATTGAGCCACATGCATGTTCGCGCACAGTTGATACTTGTGCTCGTCGACGGCCCCGGCATGCGGACTGTCGTCGGTCATCACCAGCAGCGCCATGTCGTCGAGCGAGAACCCCAGCGGGCTGCCGCACGACAGGCACAGCGAATTCTCGAACGCCAACCGCTGGCCACAGGTCGGGCAGTTGAAGTCACGCACTGAGCACACCTCCCGCGTACGGTGCCACATCGACCGATACCTCGATCACACTGCTCTCCGAATCCGTGTAGATGATGCCGCGCAGCGGCGGCACGTCGGCGTAGTCGCGGCCGAAAGCCGCGACGATGTACCGTTCGTCGACCATCTGGTCGTTGGTGGGGTCCAGCCCGAGCCACACGTTCTGCGGGGTCCATACCGACGCCCAGGCGTGCGTGGCGTCGACGCCGACCATGCGTTCCTTGCCGGGCGGCGGGTCCGTGGCGAGGTAGCCGGAGACGTAGCTGGCAGCCAGGCCGTTGGCTCGCAGGCAGGCGATGGCCAGTCGGGCGAAGTCCTGGCAGACACCTTCCCGCGCCTGGAGCACCTCGGTGACCTGGGTGGACACGGTGGTGGACCCGGACCGGTAGGTGAAGTCGGTGAAGATCCGTGCGTTGAGATCCCGCAGCACGTCGATCAGCGCCCGGCCCGGAACGAAACTCGGTGCGGCATAATCGCGTACCGCGTCGGTGATTTCCGGAGGCTGCAGGTCCAGGGTGAACTCGGTGGCCAGTGCGCCGTCACCACCGACCGGCCGGGCGATCTCCCACGGCGCCCGAGCCGAACCGCCCGCGTAACGCTCGGGCCCCGGCGGGTCCACCTCCACCACCGATCGGGCGGTGATGCTCAGCGTGCGGTGCGGCTGCAGGACGTGGAAGTAGGAACTGATGTTGCCGTAGGCGTCGCGGCTGGTCGAGCTGTCGGCGGCGTCAGGGTCGATCGTCAGCTCGTGGTAAAGCCGCCGCTGCCAAGGTAGTTCGCGCGGGGTCAGGAACGCGCGACCGTAGGAACTCGTGACATCGTCGGAATAGCGGTAGACGGTGCGGTGGGTGATGTCGTAGCGACGCGTTGCGGGTTCGGTCATGATGGCACCAACCGTCTTTCGTCGGGCCCCCACAGCGGCTGCATACCACCGGGAAGCGAGAGGTGCGCGGCGGTGATGACGCCCGAGAGGTCCCGCAGATCGCTGTGCATCCCGTCGAGCAGTTCGGCGAGTTCGGATCGCACGCCGTCGGCCGTTGCGATCGCCAGGTCTGCCGGATCGAACCGGCGCAACCGCACGGCGATCTCGTCGACCATGCGCTCGGATCGCGATGAACCCGGTGCTCCCGGAAGGGCTTTGAGGTCGGCCCGCAGCCGGTCCAGCTGGTACACCAGCGAGCGCGGATTCTGCGGGTCGAACAACATCAGTTCGGCAAGCGCCGCGACGCTGACCAGCCCGGGGTTGCGCCGCCGGTAGATCACCGACGATTCGCAGGCCACCAGAGTCGATTCCGTCACCGTGCGTTCGGCTCCCGCGCTGCGCACCTGGGTCAGGGTGGCCCGCAGCAGCGCCGTCAGACCCAGCCCGCGCTCGATGCGTTTACCGACATCCATCAGGCTCCAGCCGATGTCCTGCACCATGGACTCCGCGGCCACGCCCGACAGCGCGAGCATGCCCGACAACGTGCGGCTGTGCGCTGTCGCGAGGTACGTCTCGCCTGCGGTCTGCGAGTCCGGCGGGGATGCCGACGCACGCAACACCGCACGTTCCACTCCGGCCAGCACCATCCAGGTGTCGTTGGACATCTGGTCGCGCACCGAGCGGGCGGCCAGCCCCAACCGCTCCACCGACTGGGCCAGCGAACCGGGCCTGTGCCGGTCGGCGGTGACCGCCCACAGAGTGGTCGGCGCGACGGCGATGGTCTCGTGGTCGTCGCCGCCCGCTCCGGTGTCGGTACCGGTGATGGTCCCCACGGCCGCGAGTAACACTGGCACACATTGGCTTTCCGGAGTGTCCTGCCGGTAACGGTATTCGTGGTACCTCTCGCGGGTGACGATGAGCAACCGGGCCATCTGCTCGGCCCGCTCGGCGTAGCGGCCCATCCAGAACAGGTCCGAAAGCACGCGCGGTGAGCTGACCGCCCCGGTCCGGCTCGGCGTCATCGTCGTCACGGCAAGCTCGGCAGGTGCGGTCGGGATCTTCTCAGCAGTTACCCGTGCCGGGGAGCGCACCCAGATATCCTTGGCCGCAACGGTATTCATCCGGTACGCGGCGACCCCCGGGGCCATGAGATACCCCAGGCCGCCGATCATCGGCGCGTAACCACCACGCTGCGCGACGGTGAACAGCCGCATCCCCACACTGCCCGCGGACAACCCGACGGACCGGTAATCGCTTGGTGCCGAAGAGAACTGCGGAAGCTCCTGGCCCACCCAACGCCACGGTGCGGCCTCGATGCGGGCGGCCAGGGTGTCTCGCTGGGCGGTCGACAGCGTCGGCCCGACGATCGACTCGGCCCCGTCGACAGAGCGGATCATCAGCGACGTCAACTTGGCGAGCAGCTGCGATCGTTCCACGTCGATACCGCCCCAGTACACCGGGGCGGTCTGCAGCTGCGGGGTCTCACCCAGCAGCAGCTGGCCCAACTGAGGCAGAAACCGCAGCAGCCCGGGGCTTTCCAGCACACCACTGCCCAGACTGTTCACCACGCTCACCGCGCCGCGCCGCAACACTTCGACCAGCCCGACCACGCCCAGCCGCGAACCGGGTCGCAGGTCCAGAGGATCGACGTAGTCGGCGTCGATGCGGCGCAGGACGACGTCCACCCGTTTGAGGGTGCCCAGCGACCGCATCCAGAGCTTGCCGTCGCGTACCACCAGGTCGGTGCTCTCCACCAAGGGAAAACCCAGCATGCTGGCCAGATACGCCTGATCGAAGGCCGTCTCGGAATGGATACCGGGGCTGAGCACCACGACCACCGGTTCCTCGGCCGCCTCGGGTGCGACATCGATCAGGGCCAGGCGCAGCGCCTGCGCCCAGGGCGAGGCCGGCCGCGGCCCGATGCGCTCGTAGAGGTCCGGGACGGCGTGGGCGATCACCCGCCGGTCGGCCAGTGCATAACCCGCTCCCGACGGGGCCTGCGTCCAGTCGGCGTTGACCAGGAACGAGCCGTCCGAGCTGCGGCTGATGTCGCAGCCGTGCAGAAACAGCTGGTGCCGACCGGGCACTTCGATGCCGCGCGCGGCGCGCACGTAGCCGGGGTGGGCGAACAGCAGTTGGGCGGGCAGTGTGCCGCTGGTGATCGACCGCCGGGGACCGTAGAGGTCGGTGAGCACCGCGTCGAGCAGCCGGGACCGCTGGACCAGACCCGATTCCAGCGTGTCCCAGTCGGCCGCCGAGATCACCATGGGCAGCGCGTCGAGATGCCATGGGCCGGGCATCGTCGTGCCGTCCGGCTCCGTGACCGCCTCGCCGTGACGATCCACCTGGATGTAGGTGATCCCGTCGTTGTCGACCAGGCCACGGACCTCGTTGCGCAAGCTGTCGAGCCCGTCGCGGCCCCGCTCCCCGACGCATTCGGCAAGCTCCTGCCAGGCCGGGCGGACGTTGCCCGCGGCGTCGAGAAACTCGTCGTAGCCGGTGCCGGGCCGGGCACCGCGGACCTCGAACAGCGCCTGCTGCGCCCGGGTACGGCGATACCTGGCGAGCACACCGTCGACATCGGTGCTCACACCACCGGTAGCGGCGTCCGGCGAGCCGTTTGCGCGAAGAACCATTACTGCAGAACGGTACGCACCCGCCGCAGGTCCAGGATGCCCGGCGCGCCCACATCGGTGGACTGGCGGGCCTGCTTCTCCCGGATATCGGACAGATCGAGCGTGCCCGGGGTAAAGCCGGTGGCCTCGAACCGCCTGCCGCGCCGCGATTCCGCCTCGACCGCATTGACCGGTGGGGTGTCGTAGGACCGTCCGCCGGGATGCGCGACGTGGTAGGTGCAGCCGCCGCGCGAGGTGCCGGTGGCGGTGTCGACGAGCTCGAAGCGCAGTGGGGTGTCGACTGTGATGGTCGGATGCAAGGCGCTTGGCGGCTGCCAGGCCCGGTACCGGACCCCGCCCACCTGGACGTCGGGAGTCTCGGTGGCCAGCAGCGGGATCGGGTGGCCGTTGGCGGTGACGATGTAGCGGTGGCGATCGGCGCCGACCACCCGGACCTGCACCCGCTCCACCGACGAATCGACGTAGCGGGCGGTACCCGTCCCCGTCGACTCCTCCCCCAGCACGTTCCACGGTTCGATGGCACCGCGCAATTCGATCTCCACACCGCCGAACACCGCGGTGCCGATGCGCGGGAACCGGAACTCGGTGAACGGATCCAGCCAGCTGGTCTCGAAGTCGATGCCGTGGGCCCGCAGATCGGCAGCCACCTCGGCGATGTCCTGGATCAGGAAGTGCGGCAACAGGTATCGGCCATGCAGGTTGGCCCCGTGCCGGATCAGCGGGGCGCGCAGCGGCTCGTCCCAGAACCAGGCCACCAGCGCGCGCACCAGCAGCGACTGGACCATCGCCATCTGGACATGCGGGGGCATCTCGAAGCCGCGCAGTTCGAGCAGGCCGAGCCTGCCGCGGGCGCTGTCGGGGCTGTAGAGCTTGTCGATGCAGAACTCCGAGCGATGGGTGTTGCCGGTGATGTCGGTGAGGAGGTGGCGCAGGGCCCTATCCGTGACCCACGGAGCGACGCTTGCGGAGCGACCCTGATCGGGAGCGACGCTTGCGGAGCGACCCTGATCGGGAGCGACGCTTGCGGAGCGACCATGATCGGGCCTGGCCGTCTCGTCACGCGTCAACCGGGAGATCTCCGCGAACGCGATCTCCAGCTCGTACAACGCCTCGGAGCGGCCCTCGTCGACCCGGGGGGCCTGCGAGGTGGTGCCGACGAACCGCCCGGCGAACAGGTACGACAACGACGGGTGCCGTTGCCAATAGGTCAGCAGCGACACCAGAAGATCGGGACGACGCAACAGCGGCGAGTCGGCCGGTGTCACCCCACCGAGGGTGATGTGGTTGCCGCCGCCGGTGCCGCCGTGACCCCCGTCGACGTCGAAGGACTCCGTGGAGAGCCGAGCCTGCCGAGCCTCGTCGTACAAGGTCTGCAGCTGGCTCAACTGGTCGCTGAAGCTCTTGGTCGGCGGCACGTTGACCTCGATGACGCCCGGGTCCGGGGTGACTGTCATCGAGGTGATCCGGGGGTCCGGCGGCGGGCCGTAGCCTTCGATCACCACCGGTGTGCCGGTCTTGGCCGCGGCGGCTTCGAGCCGCATCACCAGGTCGACGAAGTCGTCGAGGGTCTCCGTGGGCGGCAGGTACAGGTATAGGTGGCCCGACCGGATCTCGGCCACCAGCGCCGTGGTCGGCGCGTCGTCGGCGTCCTCGACCTCGGCGGTGGCGGGCTGCCGCGGTCCGGCGGGCAGCGGTCCGCGATCCTCCAGTGGGTCGGCGTCCGCAGCGCGCCGTGGCGGCTTCCAGCTGATGGAGTTCAGCGGCAACCGAAGGCCGGCCGGCGAGTCGCCGTCGAGTAGCACGATGCGGCCGCGACGCGGCTTCCAGTCGGCGCTGGCCCAGCCCGAGCCGTCGGCGCGGCGGTGCAGCGGCAGCACGTGGGCGGCCGGTTCATCGATGGACGCCTCCAGCCTGGCCAGCAACGCCGCCCGGCCGTCAGCACTGTCGGACGCGAGATCGTCATGCTCGGCCACCGGGTCGCCCGCGGGTTGGCGGACCGCGTCGGCCAACCGGCTCAGCGGATCCTCGAACGCCGGCCGCACCTGTGTGAGCGGCAGCCCGAGGTCCTCGGCCACCACGGCCAGCAGGCGATAGCCGGCGTCGGCGGGCGTATCGGCGCGGCCGCCGGCCCACGGGTCGGCCAACAGCGCGGGGTCGGTCCACAGCGGTTCGCCGTCGGTGCGCCAGAGCAGTCCGATCTGCCAGCGCGGCAACGGTTCTCCGGGATACCACTTGCCCTGGCTGCGCTGCACCAGTCCGGTGGGCGCCCACACCTGCTTGAGCCGCGCGGCCAGCGCCGAGGCGCGCTCGCGTTTGTGCGGGCCATCGGCTGCCGTCGCCCATTCGGGATCGGTCTGGTTGTCGATCGAGACGAAGGTGGGCTCGCCGCCCATGGTGAGACGCACGTCGCCGTCAGCCAGGCGCTGATCCACCTTCGCGCCCAGCGCCGTGATCGCGGCCCACGCCGTGTCGGTGTACGGCAGCGTCACCCGGGGGTCCTCGTGCACGCGGGTCACCACATTGGAGAAGTCCAGGGTGGATTCACAGGGCCCGATCGCTCCGGTGATCGGCGCCGCCGACTCCGGGTGCGGCGTCGCCGACAACGGGATGTGGCCCTCGCCCGCGAACAGGCCCGAGGTGGGGTCGAGCCCGATCCAGCCCGCGCCCGGCACGTAGACCTCGGCCCAGGCATGCAGATCGGTGAAATCGGCGGCAGGCCCGGAGGGTCCGTCGAGCGCCTCCACGTCAGACGTCAGCTGCACCAGGTAGCCCGAGACGAATCGTGCGGCCAGGCCCATTTGACGCAGGATCGACACCAGCAGCCACGCCGAGTCGCGGCATGAGCCGATTCCGGTGCGCAGCGTCACGTCCGGCGACTGCACTCCGGGTTCCATCCGCACGCTGTAGCCGACATCGGCATTGACGGCCCGGTTGAGCGCCACGAGGAAATCGATCGTGCGAGTCCCCGGCGGCAGCGTGAAATTGCTCACCCAGGCTTGCGCCAACTCGCCGGGCCCGGAACCCTCGCCGGACTCGTCCACCGGCCTCAGGTACGGCTTGAGATCTTCGAGCAGCGCCTTCGGGTACTCGAACGGGAACGTCTCGGCGTAGTCCTCGATGAAGAAGTCGAACGGGTTGATCACCTTGAGGTCGGCGATGAGCCCCACCGTGATGGTCAAGCTCCGGGACCGGTTCGGAAAGACCAGGCGCGCAAGGAAATTGCCGAACGCGTCCTGTTGCCAGTTGATGAAGTGGTCGGCCGGTTCGACGGTCAGGGAATAGGCCTCGACGGGGGTGCGCGAATGCGGCGCCGGACGTAGCCGCACGACGTGCGGGTGCACCTCGACCAGCCGGTCGAAGGTATAGCTGGTGCGGTGCTCCAGCGCGACTTTGATCCCCATCCGCAGATCCCACCACACGGTGAACCGCCCCGCACGGCGTGCGATACCAGGCCCGCGAACCGCCTCGGTCGGGCCGCTCGGAGCATGCCGGACGGGCCGCATCCAGCGCGCGCTGGTTGAATCGGCAGGACATAGCTGAGGAAAGGATGGGCCCGCCCGCATGTGGAGCACGGTGTTGGTGATGGCCCTCGTGGCCGCAACCGACCCGTTGCGCATCGGGGTGATCGCGTACATGGTGTCGCGCGCGCGGCCCGTCCGGTTGTTGCTGCCGTTCTTCCTCGCCGGCTTCACCTCGAACGTGGCCGTCGCCGTGGCGGTGGTGTTCGTGTTCCGGGAGAGCGCCCTCGGCGACCGCACAGTGCACCCCGGAATCGAGATCACGATCGGTGTCCTGGCGGGCCTGATCGCGGTGCTGTCGGCCACCGGCCTGCTGGAGCGGCTGTTCCACCGGGTCCGCAACAAGCGCGTGGCCGTGCCCGCCGGCGTCGGCGCTGATTCCCAGGGCGCCCCTGCGCAGGACGCACCCGCAGACCAAGTTCAGCCGCCGACGCTGGACTCGCTGCCGGTGATCTCGAAACTGCCCGAGAGCATCAAGGCCGCGTTGCGCGGTGAGGCCGCGTGGGCGGCGGGGCTGCTGGGTCTGAGCAACGGCATTCCCTCGCCGTACTACCTGGGCGCCATCGCGGCCGTGCTCACCTCCGGCACGGCGGTCGGCCAGCAGTTGAGCGCACTGGTGACTTTCAACGTGGTGGCGTTCTCCGGCGCGCTGATGCCGATCCTGAGTTTCTGGATCGCGCCCGACGCGACCCGCTCGGGTGTCGAACGCCTCTATGCCTGGATGAAGATCCACCACCGCCTGGTCGTCGCGGTGATCGCGGGCGCCGTCGGGGCGTTCTTCGTGGGGCTGGGCATCAGCCACCTGTGATCATGCGCTGACCGGCCGTCGTCCGCCGGACTCTTTCGCCGTTTGCAGCCGGCGGTACACCGCGAGCACCAGCACGCCGGCAATCGTGATTCCGATGAGGTTGACGGCAAGTTGCGCGACCGACTGGGCCGCGATGTCCCAGTCCCCCATCGTGGCGGCCACCACCGCGAAACCGGCCGCGGGCACCGTCGTGACCGAAATGAAGACACCGACCAACGCCGCTGATTTCGCCGACACCAACGACAGCATTCCCGCCGCACCGGCCAGCAGCGCCACGACGAACGAGAACGGCCCGACCTGGAAGATGAAATCGACCCCGTGCAGTTCGCGCGTGCTGGTCAGTTGCACCCAGCCCAAGGCCTCGAACCCGAACGTCGCGCCTGCGGTGACGGCCATGGCCACCGGGAAGCCGATGAGCAGTGCCGCGGAAGCGCGGCGCGCCAGCGACATGCGGCGGCGCACCAGTGCGACGGCCAACGCCGCGAGCGGCCCGAATTCGGGGCCGACGACCATGGCCCCGACGACGGTGACCGGAGAGTCGGTGAGCACGCCGACGGCGGCGAGCAGGCACGCGATGCACAAGAACAGCAGGAACGTGACGTTCAATTGGGATTCGTCGCGGGTACGCGCGACCAGCTCGTCCCAGACCACCGCGTCGGCGGCGTCGCCGTCCGCGGCGTCTTCGGCGTGGTAGGCCGCACTGGACAACACGGTGTCGAGCACTTCCAACGTGATCGCGCCGAGATTCTGCACATCGAGAGACTTGAGCCGCTCCACGACGTCATTGGCGGCTTCCCGGGCGATGTCGGCCGTGATCTCGTCACCGCCGGGCTCCACGGCCGCATTGGGATGCAGCACGATGTGGGTGACACCGGGCTCTCGCTGTAGGACGTTGAGTACCGGATTGCGCAGTTCGGCCGGCGCGATCACACGGAGGTGCAGCACGGCCCGAGAGTATCGTTCGGGCACATGGCGGACTGGGATGACGTGGCCCGGGTGGTCGCGGCCCTGCCCGAGACCCACGAGACCGCGCCGCGAACGTGGCGGGTGCGCAAGAAGCTCGTGGCCTGGGAGCGGCCGCTGCGCAAGGCGGATTTCGAGGCGCTCGGTGACGCTGCGCCAGACGGCGACATTCTCGGCGCCCGGGTTCCCGACGAAGGCGTCAAGTGGGCCTTGATTGCGGACAATCCCGAGGTCTACTTCACCACCCCGCATTTCGACGGCTATCCCGCGATCCTGGTGCGGCTGGCGGCAATTGACGTGCCCGAGCTGACGGAGTTGGTCACCGAATCATGGCTGACACAGGCGCCGAAGACCGTGGCGAAGAAGTTTCTGGCTGACGGTCAGGGGTAGTTTCGGTCAGTCCTTACCGATACGGACGACGAGTTCCTCGGGTGACACGAGATGCCCTTCCTCGCAACGTATCTCGACGGTCGCCTCGGCACCGCAGCCGGCGTGGGCCAGCCGTAGCGGCGAATCGTTCGGCACGTGGTGACGCCCCCACTCGAACAGCGCCCACACCACGGGCATGAAGTCCTTGCCGGCCTGGGTGAGCACGTATTCGTCGCGCACCCGCTGCCCCGGTTCCTGATAGGGCCTGCGCTCCAGCAGACCGGCTTCGACCAGGTCGCTCAGCCGCGCCGATGCCGCGGCCTTGGTGATGCCGACGCGCCGCCAGAAGTCGTCGAACCGAGTGGTGCCGTAGTAAGCCTCGCGCATGATCAGCATCGCCGATTTGGTGCCGACCAGCGCCATCGTCTTCTCGATCGGACAGCGCCCCACCGCCGACCAGGCATCGCGGTCGGCGAGCGCGCCCTGCAGGACTGTCATGCACATCACTCTATCTCTGGGTTGTTGGAACTGAACCTAGGTGTTACATCTGAGTATAGATAGTAGTACTCAGCGACGAGGCTCAGGAGGCAATCATGTCCGGATATTCAGGCCGGGACGCTGTGATCGTGGATGCGGTACGCACGCCGATCGGCAAAGGCAAGGCGAACGGTGCCCTGCACGGGGTGAAGTCCGCGGATCTCCTCGCCCACAGCTTGCGTGAACTGGTCGCCCGCACCGGCATCGATCCGGCGCAGATCGACGACGTCATCAGCGGCGCCGTCACCCAGGTGGGCGACCAGGCCGCGAACATCGCGCGCAACGCCCTGCTCGGCGCAGGCTTCCCGGAAAGCGTCCCCGGAACCACAGTGGACCGGCAGTGCGGCAGCTCGCAGCAGGCCATCAGTTTCGCCGCGCAGGGTGTGGTGGCGGGCGCCTACGACATCGTGATCGCCGCCGGGGTCGAGTCCATGGGACGCGTGCCCATGGGCACCAACATCCTGCCCGGCAGCGATCCGTTCGGCGACGCATTCGCCCAGCGCTACTCCGAAGGCTTTGTCCCGCAAGGAATCAGCGCAGAGCTCATCGCCGCCAAGTGGGGCTTTTCCCGTACTCAGCTGGACGACTTCTCGGCAGGCAGCCACGAGAAAGCCGCGGCAGCCACCAAGGCCGGCCTGTTCGACAACGAACTCGTCCCGATCGCCGGACTTGCGACCGACGAGATCATCCGGCCCGGCACCACCGTCGAGACGCTGGCAGCGCTGAAGCCCGCGTTCTACAACGAGGCCTACGCGGCACGCTTCCCGCAGATCAATTGGGAGATCACCGCAGGCAATTCGTCGCCGCTGTCCGACGGCAGCGCCGCGGTGATGATCACCAGCAGCGACACCGCCAAGCGACTCGGCCTGCGACCGCGGGCCCGCATCCACACCGCCACAGTGGTCGGCTCCGATCCGCTCTACATGCTGACCGGCGTCATCCCCGCCACCGAGAAGGTACTGGCGCGTGCAGGTTTGACGATTTCCGACATCGACCTCTTCGAAGTGAACGAGGCGTTCGCCCCCGTCGTGCTGGCATGGGCGGCTGAGACCGGTGCCGAGCTCGCCAAGACCAATGTCAACGGCGGCGCCATCGCCATCGGCCACCCGCTGGGCGCCAGCGGTGCGCGGCTCATGACGACGCTGGTCAACGCACTCGAACAGCGCGGAGCCCGCTACGGCCTGCAGACCATGTGCGAGGCGGGCGGCATGGCCAACGCCACCATCATCGAGCGGCTGTAGCCGACGAGTGTTCCCGGTCGTCAACAGCGCGACCGGGAACACCGGCACGCACGTCAGACAGGTTGCCGCACCCGGGCGTCGGCCAGGAACGATTCGTAACCGCTGTCCTCCACCTCACGGCAGAACCGCTGATAGACCTGTCCCCCACCCATATAGACCAGAAACGCCTCCGGTTTCCCGGGCACGTTCTCGCCGAGGAACCACGCCTTGGCCTTCTTGCCCTCGGCGTACATCACGGTCGCCTTGCCGGCGCGCTCCGTCTCGGCCGCCCACCACTGTTCGGCCTCGGGCGTGGCTTCGAGGCGTTCGACGCCGTTGTCCCGGGCCCAGCGCAGCGCGCGTTGCAGCCACTGGGCGCCCAATTGGATCGGCACGACGAGGTTGGAGTACGGCGTCTGCGGGCCGAGGGACATGAAGAAGTTGGGGAAGCCGTGGGCGCCGATGCCCAGATGTGACCGCAGACCATCCTGAGCCCACTTGTCGCGCAAGGTGATTCCGTCTCGCCCGATGATGTCGATGTTGGTCAGGGTTCCGGTCATCGCATCGAATCCGGTGGCGAAGATCAACACGTCGAGTTCGTACTCGCGGTCCCCAACAACCACCCCACGCGGCGTGATCTCGGTGATCGGCTGCGAGGCCGTGTCCACGAGGTGCACGTGGTCGAGGTTGAACGCCGCGTAGTAGCCGTGGCCCGTGGGCACCCGCTTCCCGTTGAACGAATACGTGGTGGGGCACAGCAACTCGGCCGTCGCGGGATCCTTGACGATCTCGCGGATCTTGGACCGGATGAACTCCGATGCCAACTCACTGGCCTCGGGATTGGTGGCCAGGTCGTTGAAGCATTCGTTGGCGAAGTGGAAACCGCCCTCGTTCCACTTGCTTTCGAAGATCCGGCGCCGCTCGTCGGCGTCGACCTCGAGGGCACCGAACTCCGCGGGGTCCATCGCGACGCCGAACGGATGATTGGCGGCCTTCTCGTAGATGGCGTCGTAATTCGCACGCAACCACTGCATCTGTTCGTCGGTCACCGGGTCGTTGGTGGTCTCGACGACGAAGTTCGGGGTCCGCTGGAACACGTAGAACTCACCGACCTCTGGGGCGATCGTCGGCACCACCTGGATACCCGACGCGCCGAGCCCGATCAGCCCGACCCGCTTGCCCGCCAGGTCGACGCCCTCACGCGGCCAGTGCGCGGTGTGGTACTTCTGGCCGGCGAAGGTGTCGATACCCGGGATGTCTGGGTAGATCGCCTGCGAGAGCACACCCATGCCGCTCACCAGATACTTCGCCACCAGCGACTGCCCGTCGGCGGTGGTGACCACCCACACGTTGGCATCCTCGTCGTAGCGAGCCGATTCCACCCGCACGTTGAGCCGGATATCGCGGCGCAGGTCGAGTCGATCCGCGACGAAGTTGAGGTACTCCAGCACCTCCTCGCCCGCCGGATAGCGTTGCGACCATGTCCACTCGTCGCGTACCTCCTTGGAGAAGGAGAACGAGTAGTAGCTGTATTCGCTGTCGGTCCGCACGCCGGGATACCGGTTGGCCCACCAGGTTCCGCCGACGCCGTCCTGCGCGTCGAGTACGACGGTCTGCAGGCCGATCTCCCGGAGGTGATGCAAGATCGCCAGGCCGGAGAAGCCGGCCCCGATGACGATGGCGTCGAAGTGGTTACTGTTCATGGGTAGTCCTTCTCGTGCGTCGGATCAGACGGTCAGTGCTTTGGCGGCGCGATACCACGCGGCCATCGCGGCGACGGAGGCGTCTGCGGCCGGCAGCCGGCCCGCCAGCAACGGGAACACGTGCTGCTCACCGGACGCCACGTCGAAGGTGACGTCGACCCCGGCCCCGCGGGCCCGCTCCGCCAACCGGGTGGCATCGGCATACAGCGACTCGCTGTCCGACGCGGTGATGTACAGCCGCGGGAAACCGGCGAAGTCGGCGTAGAGCGGGTTGACCAGCGGGTCGGTGGGGCTTGCCCCGCCGGACAGATAGCGATCGATGTTGCCCTGCAACCCTTCCGGGGTGATCAGGAAATCGGTGTCGTTGTTGGACTCGATGGTGCTGCCGCTGTTCTCCATGTCCAGCCACGGCGAGATCGCGATCACCCGACCGGGGGTGGCGCCGCCGTCGCCGATGTGCTTGAGAGTGGTGGCGATGGCGATGCTGGCGCCCGCGCTGTCGCCGACGAACGTGATATCCGCCGGCGCGGTGCCGCCGGCCGCAAGGGCCTCGAAAACCGCGGTGGTGTCTTCGATCTGAGCGGGGTACGGATGCTCGGGCGCACGCCGGAAATCGGCGACGAAGGCGTATGCGCCGAACGCCCGCGCCAAATGTCCGGCCAGCTTGCGATGGCTCGCCGACGAGCCGAGCGCGAACCCACCGCCGTGCAACACGACCAGCATCTGTCCCGGGTCGGCGTCGAGTGGTTTGACCAGAATCCCGGCAACGCCGCCGATTTCGGTCGACTGGTACGTGACGTCCTCGGGTTCTGCGGTGGCGCGCTGCCAATCCTCGAACACCCAGCGCATCAAGCGCAGGGACATGTCGGGGTGGGCGATGAACTCCTCGGTCCACTCCGCGTAGATGGCACCCAAGGGGTCTTGTGGCTGGTTGATCGACATGGCCGAAAGTGTGGGCCGAGTCACCGTGCCGGCCCGTCAGGTGTCGCAAAATGACGCACCACTGTCTCAGCGTGACGCACCCCTGTCGGCTGCAGCCTGCCGGCGGTTGGCTTCTGGCCAGGTCGGTCGCACATCGAAGGAAGGCGTGAGATGAATCGTTTGGACGGCAAAGTCGCCATCATCACGGGTGCATCCCGGGGTATCGGCCACGCGATCGCCGAGGCCTTCGCCCGCGAAGGGGCGGTGACCATCGCCACCGGACGGTCAAAGACCGACGAGTCACTCGGCCCGCGATCGGCAGCAATCGCATACCGACAACTCGACGTCTCCTGCGAAGACGACTGGGCGTCGGTGGTGACGGAAACCGTTGCCCAGTATGGCCGTATCGATGTCCTGGTCAACAACGCAGGCATCATCGCCTACCAGGGGCTGCACGAGCTCTCGGTCGCCGACTGGGAGCGCGTGGTGGCCACGAATCAGACCGGCACCTGGCTCGGCATGCGAGAGGTCATCCCGCACATGGTCGCTCAGCGCAGCGGGTCGATCATCAACATCTCGTCGATCCCACCGACGGCCGCGGTGTCCGGCGCGCACGCCTACCACGCCACCAAGGGTGCGGTGCGCAACATGTCGAAGAGCGCCGCGATCAGCTATGCGAAGGACAATGTTCGGGTCAACTCGCTGCATCCCGGCTTCATCCGCACCCCGCTCACCGACGCGCAGGAGCCCGAGATCAACGAGTACGTCATCGGGCAGACGCCCATGGGACGCGCCGGCACACCTGACGAGATCGCCCACGGCGCAGTGTTTCTGGCGTCCGACGAAGCGAGCTTTGTGACGGGATCGGAACTGGTGATCGACGGCGGATACCTGGCCCAGTAGATCTCAGCCGGAGATGTGGTAGGTCTTCATCTTCCGATGGATCGTCGCGCGCGATACGCCGAGCAATTCGGCCGCGCGCGACCGATTGCCGTCGGCTTCCTGCAGTGCCCGACGGATGGCCTCCATCTCGGTGCGCTCGATCATCGACCAGGCCCGCCGGCTGCGCAGCGAGTCGGGCAGATCGTCGACGTCGACGGTGCCGCGCGTGCCCGACGCGGCGACCGAATCGACGGCACCTCGCAGTTCGGTCAGGTTCGCCGGCCAGCTCGCGGCCTCCAGCGCCTGGCGTGCCCCGTCGCTCAACACGAGTCGCAGCCCGGGGAGCCGTTGCGCCACAAAAGCATTCCACAGCACGCCGATATCGGAGACGCGTTCTCGCAACGGCGGCACCCACACGACAGGCACGCCGAGCCGCGCGGCCGCGGTCTCGGCATCGCCGGGACTGGCCGCCGTCATGGTGAGCACGATCGGCAGCTGCCCCTGGTGAGTGTCGATCAGCGCACGCACCGCGGCCACCGCCTGGCCGTCGAGGTGTTCGGCGCCGCGGATGACGACCGTGCCGCTCGACGCGGCGTCGCGCACCGCGTCACCGAGTCGCTGCAGCCAGGCCTGCTCGCCGGTGGTCTGCCGCTCGGCAGCGTGCAGGATCGTCGCGCCGTCGAACCGCGCACCCGCGACGAACGGCCGGCCCAGCGCCACAGACGTCTTGCCGGTGCCTGTTTCACCGGCCACCAGCACTGCGCGGCGCGCGGCGATCTGCCTGCTGACGTGGTGCGCCACCGCACGCCACGACTTCGATTGCCCCACCAGGCCGTTCGACGGCGCGGCAGCGGATACCGCGGCGCGCGGCGCGGGCCGCAGTGCGGCGACCACGCCTGCGCCGCCGTCGAGTGCGGAGACCTCGATCATGGTGGGGCCGACGGAGAGTTCCGCGGTCACGCGGGTGTCGCGCCGCACACCGGTGCAGAGGTGGTTGATCACGTCGACGTCCGTCTGGGTGAGTTCCCCGGCACGCCTGCTGCGCATCGTGAGGCCGTCCGGGCCGAAAGCGACGACCGGGCCGGTGTGACGGGCGGACGCGTCGAGGAACGCCGCCAGCATGGCCCGCGCGGCCGGCTGCGCGACATCGAGGACGTGCTGCTCGAGTTGGGCGGCAACGGAATTGGTCAACGGCAGCAGCAGACCGCTGCGCTCGCTGATGGCCGTCGACACCGTCACCACGGCCAGCAGCTTGCCCGAGATCGGGTGCCACACCGGCGCGCCGGTGCACAGGGCGGTGCGGTAGAGGTCCGCGAAATGTTCGGCGCCGGATATCTGGATGCTCTTGCCCGACGCGATCACCGTGCCGACGCCGTTGGTGCCGACGGTGTCCTCGGCGAGCACCGCTCCGCGCACGGTGCCGAGGCGATCGAGCTGGTTCATCGCCGACGCGTCGTGCGACCAGCGCTGCAGGATGCGCCCTTGGGCGTCGGCCAGCAGCAGCCCCATTCCCGAGTCGCCGAGATCCTCGGCGACCCGCGCCATCGGCGCCTGGAACATCTCCAGCAGGTGGTTGTCGAGCAGGTCCTCGTCGACTTGCGGTACCGCGCGGACATTGGCCGGGGCGCCGAGCGCCTGCTTCGACCGCAACCAGGAATCCAGCAGCTCGGCCGGCACGGCGCGGCCCGGTTCGGCGGCGGTCAGGAACTGCGCGCGAATGTCCTCGATGCGGGCTGCGTTGCGCCGTGCGGACACCACTACTCCTTGCGTCACGCTGACTCCTGGTGCGACGGCGGGAAGGTCCGCACGGCGCGCGGAGGTGCGATCCGGATCACACACCCTACCGTAATCCGGCGCGCGCACCTGGCCGGAACTGTCTCAAAAAGAGGCAGTGCCATGATTCTTCGCGCCGGGCTCCTACGTTGACCACCATGACGACCACCCTGGCCAACTCCCCCGACACCGCCACCGTGCGCGGTCACTGCGTACCCACCGGACTTTTCATCGACGGGCATTGGCGCACAACCGATTCGATGTTCGACGTGATCGATCCGGCCACCGCTCAGCCGATCGCGCAGGTGTCCGACGGCGGCGCAGCCGACGCGTTGTCGGCTCTGGACGCCGCGCATGCGGTACGCGCCGCCTGGCGTCAGGTGTCGCCCCGCGACCGCGCCGACCTATTCGGCGCCGCCCACCGGCTGCTGCTCTCCCGCGCGGACATCTTCGCCGAGGTGATGACCGCCGAAAGCGGTAAGCCGCTCGCGGAATCGCGGGCCGAGTTCGCGCTGTCCGCCGAGTTCTTCCTCTGGTACACCGAACAGATCGCGCACCTGCACGGCACGTACGCGCCCGCGTCGCACGGCGGCTACCGCGTCGTGACCTCGCACCAGCCGGTCGGCCCCGCGCTGCTCATCACGCCGTGGAACTTCCCGATGCTGATGATCGCGCGCAAGGCTGGCGCCGCGTTGGCCGCCGGCTGCCCGGTGATCGTGAAATCCGCCAAGGAGACACCGCTGACCTGCGCGTTGTTCGTCGAGACGCTGCGCGAAGCCGGGTTCCCCGATGGCGTCGTCAACCTCGTGCACACCACATCCTCGGCGGCGGTGTCAGCCGCGCTGATGGCCGACCCGCGGCTGCGCAAGGTCAGCTTCACCGGCTCCACCGGGGTCGGATCCACACTGCTGGCCCAGGCCGCACCCGGGATCGTCAACGCGTCCATGGAACTCGGCGGCGACGGACCGTTCATCGTGCTCGACGACGCGGACGTCGAACTCGCCGCACAACAGGCCGTGGTGTGCAAGTTCCGCAATGCCGGGCAGGCCTGCGTGGCCGCCAACCGCATCATCGTGCACCGGGCTGTGGCCGACGAATTCACCAAGCGATTCGTCGAACTCACCGAACAGCTCACGGTCGGCAACGGATTCGACGACGGCACCGACGTCGGGCCGATCATCTCCGAGGCGCAACTCGACGGCGTAACCGAGCTGGTGGCCACCCTGCGTGGGCTGGACACCGAGTTGCTGACCGGCGGTGCGGCGTTGCCCGGCACGGGATACTTCTTCGCCCCGACCGTCTTCCGGGTGGCGGGGCGGCCTGCCGAGCTGTGCGACCGCGAACTGTTCGCCCCCGTCGCCACGATCTACGAGGTGGAGTCCACTGCGGAGGCCATCGAGTTCGCCAACGACACCCGCTACGGCCTGGCCTCCTACGTCTTCACCCGGGACCTGTCGCGCGCCCTGGCCGTCGGGGAACGCCTCGACTTCGGCATGGTCGGCATCAACCGCGGCATCATGGCCGACCCGGCCGCCGCGTTCGGCGGCATCAAGGCGTCCGGCCTGGGCCGCGAAGGCGGCCACGACGCGATCTACGACTACCTCGAACCCAAATACCTGGCTGTCACCGTGAACGAGGAAGAGGGATTGGCATGAGCGACGCTTGCGGAGCGAATCAACGGATGACATGCGGCGACCGAGCCTGCGAGGTGGCCGCATGAGCGCACCGACGACCGCCATCGAGCCGCGGCGCACCGAGAACGAACTGGGGCTCGGGCTGCTGCGCCAGCCCACCACCGTCCTGTTCGGGCCGGGCCAGCGCAGGCAGATCCCGCAACTGGCGGCCGGGATCGCCGAGCGGGTGCTGCTGGTGACCGACGCCAGGATGGCCGAGAGTCCCGAATTCGCCGCACTCGTCGACGGCCTGGCCGAACGGGGCGTGACGACGATGGTCTACGCGGGCACCGAGCCGGATCTGCCGCGCCGCAACGTCGTCGACATCACCGACCGGTTCAGCGCATCAGCCGTCGACGCGATCATCGGCATCGGTGGCGGTTCCTGCATGGATCTGGCGAAGGTGGCGTCCGTCGTGCTCGCCAACGGCGGTGACGTGCGGGACTACTACGGGGAGTTCGTGGTGCCCGGCCCCGGTTGCCCGGTCATCACCGTGCCCACCACCGGCGGCACGGGCGCCGAGGTCACCTGCATCTCGGTGATCTACGACGAGGACAAGGGCATGAAGGTGGGGGTGGCCAGCCCGCATCTGGAGGCGTACGCGGCTGTCATCGATCCCGAGCTGACACTGACCTGCCCGCCCGGCCTGACCGCGGCCGCCGGGGCGGATGCGCTGTCGCATCTCATCGAATCGTTCACCGGACGGGCCAAGAACCCGTCCGCCGACGACCTCGCGACCAAGCTGTACGCCGGCAAGAACCTGCTCGCCGACACCTACGCCCGCACCGGCCTGGCACTGCTCAACACGTCACTGCCCGCCGTCGCGGTCCGGCCCGGCGACCTGCAGGCCCGCTCCGACACGCTGTTCGGGGCGTACTGCGCCGGGATGGCGATCAACACGGCGGGCACCGCGGGAGCGCACGCCATCCAGTCGCCGATCGGCAACCTCACCCACACCCCGCACGGATTCGGGATCAGTGCCCTGTTGCCCTATGTGATGCGCTACAACCTGCCCACCCGCGTCGTCGAGTTCGCCCAGATCGGCCGACTCCTCGGGGTTGCGGCGCCGACGGATCCTGAACTGACCCAAGCACATCGGGCGATCGAGCGGATCGAGGAGATCCTGGCGGCCCTGGGCGCCCCGCTGGACCTGCGGACGCTGGGCCTGCAACCGGGCGATTTCCGGTTCGTCGCCGATCAGGCCATGCTGGCCACCCGGTTGACGGCCAACAATCCGCGGGATCTCACCGCGGATTCGATCGTCGGCATCCTCGAGCGCGGCTACGACGGCGACCGGTCCTGGTGGCAGTGATGCCGGAGCAGTCCCCTCCTGTTGCGGTGCTCGGCGCCGGCTCGATCGGCGTCTCGTTCGCAATCCTGTTCGCCCGCAAAGGTTCTCCGGTCACGCTGTACGACCCGGTGACGACCGCACACGAGCGCGCCCGAGCGGAGCTGGCGCAGCGCCTCGCGCAGCTGCACGCCTACGGCCGGCTGCCCGACCCGCAGGCGGTGAGCGATTGCGTCCGGTTCACCACCGAGCTGCCCGACGCGCTGTCGGGTGCGGGCTTCGTGCAGGAGTGCGCGCCCGAACGGCTCGAGCTGAAACGGCCCCTGCTCCACGACGCCGCGTCGCACACCGCCGACGACGTGCCGATCGCCAGCTCGAGTTCGGCGATCGTGCCCGGCGAACTCGTCAAGGACATGCCGGCCGGGCTCGCCGAGCGGGTCCTGGTCGGCCACCCGGGCAACCCGCCGGCCCTGTTGCCGGTGATCGAAGTGGTGCCATCGACGGTCACGGCGCCCGCGGTCACCGACCGGGCCATGTCCGTGTACCGGTCGGCGGGCCTGCGACCGGTGCTGGTGCGGCGGGAGGTCGAGGGGTTCATCTTCAACCGGTTGCAGGGCGCCCTGCTACGCGAGGCCTACTGCCTGCTGCGCGACGGCGTCGCCGACGTCGACGATATCGACGAGGTGGTCCGCAGCGGGCTGGGCCGCCGCTGGAGCGTCATCGGCCCGTTCGAGACTGCGGACCTCAACACGCGCGGCGGGCTGCAGTCGCATGCCGAGAAGTTGGGTCCCGCCTACGCACGCATGGGTGCCGAACGCGGACAACACGATCCATGGACCGCAGACCTGGTGGCCGAAGCCACCGCGCAGCGCCGCCGGCTGCTGCCGCTGGCGGACTGGGACGCCCGGGTCCGATGGCGTGACGAACAGCTGATGCGGTTGCAACCGATCTGGGACGACGCCTAAGCGCGGACCAGCTCGAACAGCGGGATCACCCGGCTGGTCTTGGACTGGTATTCAGCGAATGCCGGTGCCAGCTCGGTCAGCTTCGGGTACGTCGCGTCGCGCTCGCCGGCGGGCAGCTCACGCGCGGTGGCATCGTAGGTCTCGCCGCCGACCTCGATGCGCACCTGCGGATTGGCCCGCAGATTGTGCACCCACGCAGGATCTTTGGGCGCACCCGCGTACGAACCGACGATGAGCATCTTGCCCTCGACGGTGACGTAGGCCAGCGGGGTCAGCCGCGGCTTGCCGGACTTGGCACCCGTGGTGTGCAGCAACAGCAAGTTGCCACCCTCGAACTGTCCACCGACCTTGCCACCGTTGGCGCGGAATTCCTCGACCACGCCACGGTTGAACGCATCGAGCGCGGCCTGGTCGCTGAACAGCTTCTCCTGGTCTATTTCGGTCATGCCTTTTCCAGCTTCTCCGGCTTGGCGTCTATTCCGGATTCCTTACGCTGCTGTTCGGTGATGGGTGCCGGCGCGTCGGTCAGGGGGTCTACGCCGCCGCCCGACTTCGGGAAGGCGATGACCTCGCGGATCGAGTCGACACCCGCGAGCAGCGCGGTGACGCGGTCCCAGCCGAAGGCGATGCCGCCGTGCGGAGGTGCACCGAAGGCGAACGCGTCCAACAGGAATCCGAACTGCTCCTGAGCTTCGTCGTGGCCGATTCCCATCATCGCGAACACCCGCTCCTGCAGATCCCTGCGATGGATACGGATCGACCCGCCACCGATCTCGTTGCCGTTGCAGACGATGTCGTAGGCGTCGGACAACGCGTTGCCGGGGTCGGTGTCGAACGTGCTTTCCGACTCGGGCTTCGGTGCGGTGAAGGCATGGTGCACCGCGGTCCAGGCGCCCGAGCCCACCGCGACGTCACCGGAAGCCGTGGCCTCGTCGGCGGACTCGAACATCGGGAAGTCCACCACCCAGGTGAATGCCCACGCGTTCGGGTCGATGAGGTCGAGCCGCTTGGCGATCTCGATGCGGGTGGCACCGAGCAGCGCGCGGGCGCCCTTGGCGGGACCGGCGGCGAAGAAGATGCAGTCCCCGGGCTTGGCGCCGACGTGCTCGGTCAGCCCGTCACGTTCGGCGTCGGTGAGGTTCTTGGCCACCGGGCCGCCGAGCGTGCCGTCCTCGCCCACGAGCACGTACGCCAGGCCCTTGTGCCCTCGCTGCTTGGCGAACTCCTGCCAGCCGTCGAGCGTGCGGCGCGGCTGCGACGCTCCGCCGGGCATCACGACAGCGCCGACGTACGGCGCCTGGAACACCCGGAACGTGGTGTCCTTGAAGTACTCGGTGCACTCGACGAGTTCCACACCGAACCGCAGGTCGGGCTTGTCAGAGCCGAACCGGCGTATCGCCTCGGCATAACTGATCCGCGGCAGCGGCAGCTGCAGGTCGTAGCCGATCGTCGCCCACACGGCCCGGAGCACTTCTTCGGCGATGGCGATGACGTCGTCGGCCTCGACGAAGCTGAGCTCCATGTCGAGCTGGGTGAACTCGGGCTGCCGGTCGGCGCGGAAATCCTCGTCGCGGTAGCAGCGCGCGATCTGGTAGTACCGCTCCATCCCGGCGACCATGAGCAGCTGCTTGAACAACTGCGGGCTCTGCGGCAACGCGTAGAACGAGCCGGGCTGCAGGCGCGCAGGCACCAGGAAGTCCCGGGCGCCCTCCGGCGTCGACCGCGTCAGCGTCGGAGTCTCGATCTCCACGAAGTCGTGTTCGGCCAGCACGGCGCGCGCGGCCGCATTGACCTTCGAGCGCAAGCGAATTGCATGGCCCGGGCCGTCGCGGCGCAGGTCCAGGTAGCGGTAACGCAGCCGGGCTTCCTCACCGGCGGTCTCGTCGAGCTGGAACGGCAGCGGTGCGCTCTCCCCCAGCACGGTCAACGATGTCGCGTTGACCTCGATCTGACCGGTCGGGATCTCGGCGTTCTCGTTGCCCTCCGGGCGGACCTCGACCACCCCGGTCACCGCGATGCAGAACTCCGCGCGCAGCCGGTGCGCGGCAGCCAGCACGTCGCCCTCGCGGAACACCACCTGTGACACACCGGACGCGTCGCGCAGGTCGATGAAGATGACGCCGCCGTGGTCACGACGACGCGCCACCCAACCCGCCAACGTCACCGTCTGACCGGCATCGGTGGCCCGCAACGAACCGGCGGCATGACTGCGCAGCACAAATACTCCTCATTAAGACGGGTGGGACGAGTGACCAGTCTAGAGAGTGGGTCGGCACCGGTAACTTGGCGATCGTGAACTCCCCCATCGCGGTCGTCGGACCCGGTGCCATCGGCTCGGCCGTAGCGGCATATCTGCACGCCGGCGGACACCGGGTCGAGGTGTACGGACGAACCCCGCGCGAGTCGATCGAGGTGCGCCCGGACGACGGCGAGCCGATCATCGTGCCGGGTCCGGTGCGCACCGACCCGGACGCTGTCGAAGGGCCTGCCGCGGTGGTGTTCCTCGCGGTCAAGGACACGCAGAACGCCGCGGCCGCGACGTGGCTGGCCCGGCTGTGCGGCGCCGACACCGTGGTGTGCGCGCTGCAGAACGGCGTCGAGCAGGTCGAGCGGGTCGGCCGATACTGTCCGGCCGGCACGGTGGTGCCCGCGGCGATCTGGATCTCCGCCGAGACGATGCCGCAGGGCTGGGTGCGGCTGCGCAATCCGCTACGTCTCGTGCTGCCCGACAATGCCGCCGCCCGTGCGGTCGCCGAGCTGTTCGCGCCCGACGCGGTGGAGCTGGATCCCGACTTCCTCAGCGCGGCGTGGCGCAAGCTGCTGGTCAACGCCGTCGTCGGACTGATGGTCCTGTCCGGCCGACGCTCGGGGATGTTCCGGCGCGACGACGTCGCCGCCCTGGCCCGCGAGTACCTGGCCGAATGCCTTGCCGTGGCCCGGGCCGAGGGAGCCACGCTGGCCGATTCCGTGATCGATGAGATCGTCGACATGCTCGCGCGGTATCCGGTGGACCTGACCACGTCGATGCTGACCGACCGCGAAGCCGGCAGGCCGTTGGAGTGGGATATCCGCAACGGCGTGATCCAGCGCAAGGGTGCCGTTCACGGGCTGCCCACTCCGATCAGTGACGTGGTGGTGCCGCTGCTGGCCGCGGCCGGTGACGGGCCGGGCTGACCGGTCAGTAGACACCTTGCCCTAGGGTGTCTACTCATGGCCCGGACCTACGACTGCGAGCGCGTCGACCTGGACTTCATCGACTCCGCACCGTTCCGCTTCGTCAGCACGGTCGACCTGGCGATCACGCCCGAGCAACTCTTCGAGGTGCTCGCCGACGAGACATCCTGGCCGCACTGGGCGACGGTCATCACCAACGTCGAGTGGACCAGCCCCGAACCCCGCGGCGTCGGCACCACCCGCACTGTCTCGATGCGCGGCCACATCACCGGCAACGAAGAGTTCCTCGCATGGGAACCCTTCTCCCACATGGCATTCCGCTTCAACACCAGCACGTCGGATGCCATCTCGGCGTTCGCGGAGGACTACCGCGTCGTGGAAACCACCGACGGATGTCACTTGACCTGGGTGATGGCGATGAAGCCCAGCGGCATCGCCGGCCGGCTCGGCATGACGCTGGGCCGGCCCGTCATGGCGTGGTTGTTCCAGCGGTTCCTGCACAATCTGCGGCGCTACACCGACAAGCGGTTCGCCACCACATAGCGCCTGTCGACGCCGGCTAGTACACGCCTTCCCACGCCGTCCGTCTGACCGCGTCGGGATCCTCGACCGTCTCGTCGCGGGTCGACCGGATCACCCGCGTCAACCGCCGGTCGGTGTCGTACTGCGGCCAATCCTGGAACATCCCGCTCTCCTCGTGTGCGGAGAATTCCGCGGTCGCGAAGTCCAGCCAGGTGCGTTGCATGCGCCTGCCCACCGACGGTTGCACGCGCCGCCCCAGCGGGTGCAGCTTGCGACCCAGGTACGAGCTGTAACTGTGCTGGATGTGGACGATCTCGCTGCCGTGGGTGGCACCCAGCCCCAGCACTTTGAGCGTCCAGGTGGTGTGGTCGAACCGGTAGGCGTGAGTCGGCGCGTGAGCACTGTAGGCGTCGGCGAAGGCCCACGTCGGGGCCCCGAACATGGCATCGGAGCCGATGGCGATCAACGCACTGCGGCGCGGGAAGTCCGGATAGGCGGCCAGCACCCGGGACTCCGCGGACGGATCGGTGCGCGCGAAGAAGGCGTGGATGCCCGCGCGGGTGGTCGGCAGCATCGGCGGCTTGCCCCACGCGAACATCGAAGCCTCGTGACTGTTGGTCCCGATGATCAACGGCACGTGGCCGACCGCGCCGCTGCGGGCGGCCTCGATGGGATGCGTCGGCAGCAGGTCGACGCCATGGGTCAGCCCGTAGGCCAATGTCGGTGTGCGCTGCGCACTTTCCAGCTGCAACTGCCCGGCCGCACGACGCAGCTGCCGCTGCGGCAAGGTCTTGACCACTTCGGCTCCGACGCCGAGCTCAGACAGGAAGCGTCGCGCCTGGCGGGCGCGGGTGTCGCGGTCGGCGATCAGCGGCAGCGCCGGGCTCTGCGCGATGGCGCGAGCGAACAGCCCCTTCGCAGCCGGGCTGGCCAGCAGCGCCAGTACCGAGGTGGCACCGGCGGATTCGCCGAACACCGTGACTTGATCGGGGTCCCCACCGAACGCGGCAATGTTGTCGCGCACCCAGCGCAGCGCCGCGAGCTGATCGCGCAGACACAGGTTGTCGTCGAAACCGGGGCCGAGGTCGCTGAGCTCGAAGCCACCGAACACGCCGAGCCGGTAGGTGACATTGACCACCACCACATTGCCGTTGGCGGCCAGTCGCGACCCGTTGTAGAGCTGCAATTGACCCGCGCCGTACACGAATGCGCCACCGGGAATCCACACCATGACCGGCAACGACCCGGTCGTATCGGGCGACCACACGGTGACGGTCAGACAGGCTTCGTCGCGGATCTTGGGGTCGTCGCGACCGCCACCGACGAACGAACGGCCCTGCGGCGGCAACGGCCCGTGCTCGATGGCATCGCGCACACCGGTCCATGCCGACAGTGGTTGCGGGGCCAGGAACCGGCGCTGCCCGACGGGTTGCTGGGCGTAGTCGACACCTCGCCACACCCCGACACCGCCCTCGACGGTGCCGCGGAGCCGCCCCAGCGAGGTGTGGGCGATGGTCGGATGTTCCGCGACGACGGACACGCCTGAATCTTAGTGTGGCAAGCTGGACACGCTGTCGAGTACGACCTACCGGCGAATTGCGATGGAGCGACGCGATGACCTTCAACGAGGGTATGCAGATCGACACGAGCACCACATCGACCGGCGGCGGGGGCCGTGGTCCCGGTCGTGGACTGGCCATCGGCGGTGGTCTCGGCGGCTTGCTGGTGGTCGTGGTGGCCATGTTCCTCGGCATCGACCCCGGCACGATCCTGCCGCAGCAACAGCAAATCGACACCGGCGGCGCCCAAACCCAAGGCATCGACCTGAGCCACTGCAAGACCGGCGCCGACGCCAACAAGTACGTGGAGTGCCGCGTGGTGGCCACCGGCAACTCGGTCGACGGCGTGTGGTCGCAACTGCTCCAGGGCTACACGCGGCCGCATATGAAGCTGTTCAAGAATCAGGTGAACACCGGATGCGGCCCCGCCACCACCGAGGTCGGCCCGTTCTACTGCCCGGCGGACAAGACCGCCTATTTCGATACCGGCTTCTTCCAGGTGCTGGTCGACCAATTCGGTTCCAGCGGCGGGCCATTGGCGCAGGAATACGTGGTGGCCCACGAGTACGGGCACCACGTGCAGGATCTCCTTGGCGTGCTGGGCCGGGCGCAGCGGGATCCGACGGGCGCCAACGGTGCGGGCGTGCGCACCGAGCTGCAGGCCGACTGCTACGCCGGGGTGTGGGCACACTACGCATCGATCACCAAACAGGAGAGCACCGGCGTTCCGTACCTGCAGCCGTTGAGCGACAAGGACATCGCCGACGCGTTGTCAGCGGCCCAGTCGGTCGGTGACGACCGCATCCAGAGGATGTCGGGCGGCCGGGTCAATCCCGAGACGTGGACGCACGGTTCTTCCGCGGAGCGGCAGAAGTGGTTCACCGTGGGTTATCAGACCGGTGACCCGAAGAAGTGCGATACGTTCTCCGCGACCAACCTTGGTTAGGGCACAGACCGCGGCGGACGCCGTCGCGGAACGCTACCTGCAGACGTACGCAGAGTTGGATCCCTGTGCGGCAACCGAACTGGGCATCAAGAGCCCGGACGCCGAGTACGACGCGCAGATCACCGACTACTCCCCCGACGGCGTGACCGCACGCGCCGAGGCGGCCCGGGCCGCGCTGCGGGAACTCGCCGGAACCACCCCCGTCGACGACGTCGACGTGGTCACCATCGCAGCGCTGACCGAGCGGCTCGGCGTGATCGTCGAACTCAACGACGCCGGGCTGGATCTGGGCGAGCTGAACGTGATCGCCTCACCCCTGCAGTCGATGCGCGATGTGTTCGACCTCATGGCCACCGACACCGAGGACGATTGGGCACTCATCTCGCGGCGCCTGTCGCAGGTTCCCGACCGCGCCGACGGTTACGCCCGCGCCCTGCGGACCGCGGTGGCCAACGGGCACGCTCCAGCAGCCCGCCAGATCACCCGGGGTATCGAACAGGCCGCACGGATCGGGCAGTTGTTCGTCGGCATGGCGGCGCGGGCACCCCTGGGTAATCCCGTGCTGCACCAGGAGTTACAGGACGGGGCCGAGGCAGCCGCCGCGGCCTACCTGCGGCTGGCGGCCACCCTGCGTGACGACGTGGCCCCGCACGCCCGCCCGCAGGATGCCTGTGGCCGCGACGCCTACCGGCTGTACTCGCGCGCGTTCCTCGGCGCCGAGGTGGATCTGGACGAAACCTACGCGTGGGGCATCGAACTGCTGGAAGCGGTTGTGGCCGAACAGGTCTCGATCGCGCAGGAACTCTATCCGGGCGCCACGGTCGCCGAGACGCTGCACCGCCTCGATGACGAACCGCGGTACGTGGTCACCGGAACCGATGCGCTGCAGGCCTGGATGCAGGAGCTGTCAGACCGCGCGGTGGACGCGCTTGCGGGCACGCATTTCGATATCGCCGAGCCGCTGCGCCGGCTGGAGTGCCGCATCGCGCCGACCCAGACCGGCGGCATCTACTACACGGGCCCGTCGGAAGATTTCAGCCGACCGGGCCGGATGTGGTGGTCGGTGCCGCCCGGCGTCGAGCGGTTTCACACGTGGCAGGAGACCACCACCGTTTTCCACGAGGGTGTTCCCGGGCACCATCTGCAGATCGGTCGCGCCGTGGCATTGGCCGACCAGCTCAACCGGTGGCGTCGGCTGGGCTGCTGGGTGTCCGGGCACGGCGAGGGCTGGGCGCTGTACGCCGAACGGCTGATGGCCGAGTTGGGCTGGCTCGACGACGCCGGTAACCGCATGGGCATGCTTGACGCGCAACGGTTCCGGGCCGCCCGCGTCGTCATCGACATCGGTGTGCACTGCGGCTTACCCGCACCCGACGGGGCGGTCTGGGACGCCGAGCGGGCCTGGAACTTCCTCACCTCGCATTCGGCCATGGCCCCGGAGAATCTGCAGTTCGAACTCGACCGGTACCTGGGCTGGCCCGGCCAGGCACCGTCGTACGCGATCGGTCAACGGATCTGGCAGCAGCTGCGCGACGAGGCACTGCGCGCCGGCTCGTCGCTCAAGCAGTTCCACAGCCGGGCACTGGATCTCGGCGGTCTGCCGCTCGACGTACTCCGATCGGCACTGTCGGCATGACCATGACAGCGCCGCCCGATCCCCCGCGAGCAGACGCTCGGGTACGCGACACGCCGATTTTCGGGTACCGCACTGTCTGCTCGCCAGGGAAACTCGCGGCAGGAACTACAGGCGGGAATGCGCGGCGATGCTGGTGTCGGTGGTCCGCAGCGGGCGGATCATGCCATCTTGGCTGAACGATGCGATCAGCTCGCCCTCTTCGGTATGCACGGCGCCACGCACGTACGACATGCCTGCGCCGGCCTGCGTGCTCTCATGGCTGTAGAGCAGCCAGCCGTCCCAGCGGACCGGTTCATGGAAACTCACCGCGACGGTCATGGGCGCGGTCGACACCGTGAGATGCGCCTGCGCGGTACCGATCCCAGCGTGGGCTCGCATCGTCGTCGAAATACCAAGGTGGCCGGTGAAATACGCGATCAGCGCCTTGGCCAGGTCGTCGCGGGCCGGGATCGGGTCGTAGCGTAGCCACGCGTAGATCTCCGGCGGCCCGACCTCGTCTGGACTGTTGACGTCGACGACATCGACCAGACGCAACTCCCGGCCTGCCATCGGCATGTGCGATGCGTTCGCCTCGGCCGGTGCCGCGACCGTGGGCCTGGGCAGGTGATGGCGGATCACATCGGCCGACGGCACATCGGTGAAGGCAGTCATGGTGATACAGCGCTTGCCGTTCTGCGACGCGGTGACCACGGCGGTGGCGGTGGAACGTCCCTCACTGATGACGTCGATGTCGAGGGCGACCGGCGGCCCGGCCAGCACCGCCCGGGCGAACACGGCGTGCACCGACCGCACCGACTTGCCCGGAAACCGTTTGGCGACAGCGACGATGGCTGCGGCCAGGATCTGCGTGCCCTCCACCACCTGACGCTCGTCGGCCTCGGCGAGCCCGGTCTGGGCGACGAAGCGATTCTCGCCGGCCGGTTGGGCGTCAAACAGATCGAGCAGCATCTCCACGGTCCACTGGGTCGTTTCGGTCGTCACAGTCATCCCTCTCTGATCACGGTCTCGGCGAATTCGGAAAGTGTCTGCGGCGCAGCCAAATCGCTGAACCATACATAGAAGCGCTCGATGCCCTGGGCGGCCAGGCCCGCGAAATGTTCGGTGAGTTCGGCGGCGTTCCCGCACACCAAGCCCGAACCCAGGTGGCCGAACAGCCGCGTGCTGCGTTCGGTCACCGCCTGTCGATCGGCACCGCGGCCGGCGAAGCCGACCATCTGCTGCAACGACGCCCGCGCGGAGCCGACAGTGGGCAGCAGCGCCGGCAACCGGTCGAGTTGATGCGAGGGGATGTTCCACCAGTCGGCGTGCGCGCGTACCAGTGCCATCGTGCGAGGGCCGGTTCCGCCCAGCAGCAGCGGAATTGGGTGCGACGGCCGGGGTAACGCGGCATCCTCGCCGTCCCCCCAGTACCGGCCGAGCAGGTCCAGCGTGCGGCCGAGTCGCACGACGCGCGCCACCGCGTCGTCGGCGTCGTCGACCCCGAATCTGTTGAACTCCTGCGGCCAGGAGCCCGAGCCCAGCCCGAGTTCGAACCTCCCATCGCAGGCCGCCGACAACGTGACCGCCTGTTTCGCCAGCACCGCAGGATGCCGGAAGGCATCGCACAGCACCAAGTGGCCGATCCGCAGACGTTCGGTGCGCGCCGCCACCCAGGTCGCGACGGTCATGGCCTCCCAGATGCCGTGATGCGTCGCGCCCGGAGCCTCAAGGTGGTCGATGAACGCGATGCCGTCGAATCCGACGGCATCGGCCACGCGAGCCCGCTCGACGATGTCGGGAATGCCCAGGCGCACCTGGGGCAGGAACAGAAACCACTCGGTCATCGGTGCAGCACAGTAATCACAAGTCGCCTATCGCTTCTGCGGAACCGGTAATGCCATTCTCGCAAGTGCAGCATGGCCGAGGTGATCGCGCAATGGCGGCCCTGCCGCGTGCGCCTCATCGACTCGTACGTAACACTTCAGCGTGATAACGTGATTATCGCTTTTAACGAACATCACTCTTGCAGGAGGCGAACATGCATCGCGCATCCACGATTGTCCGGCGCCCGACGCCGGCAATCATTGCCTCGAGCCCAAGGAAGCGCTCGCGCGCAAGAGGACTCCGTGCGGCACGGTAGTGGCAGCGAGGGCTACCGCGAGGTGATGGGCACGCCGATCCGATGACCGCCACTCCCGAACAGCTGCTGTTCTCCTCGACGGCCCGGGCCTTCCTGGACAAGGAAGCATCGCTCAGCACGGTGCGTGATCTGCATGCCCGCGACGCCTCGTTCGACCCGACGTGGTGGCAGCGCGCCGCCGAGCTCGGCTGGGCCAGTCTGCTGGTACCCGAAGAGCTCGGCGGGGGCAGCGTTTCCGGTGACGGCCTGGCCGACCTCGCGCTGGTCGCCGAGCACGCCGGGCGCACGGTCGCGCCCGGGCCGCTGCATGCGGTGAGTGTGGTGCTCGGCGGTCTCACGGAAGCCCCCGCAGGCCACGAGCGTCTGATCGAGGCGCTGGTCTCCGGCGAGTCGATCGCCTCGTGGGCGGTCTACGAGCCGCGGCGTCCGTTCGACCCCGTCGCGGCAGGCACCACCGCGACCCGCACCGCCAACGGCTGGCGGATCGACGGCGTCAAGGATCGGGTCGAGGCCGGGGCACAGTCCGACATGTTCCTGGTGGTCGCCGAATGCGACGGTGCGCTGCGTCAATTCGTCGTACCCGCCGACTCACCCGGCGTGAGCGTCACGGCGCAGAAGTCCGTCGACCTGGTGAAGACCTATGCCCGAGTGCAGTTCGTGGGCGTCGACGTGGCCGCATCCGCGGCCGTCGGGACGGCCGAGCAGACCGCGGCGATCATCGAACGGCAACGTCAGATCGCCCTGGTGCTGCAGTGCGCCGAGACGGTCGGCATCCTCGACGCCGTGCTGGCGCTGACCAATCGGTGGCTGCTCGACCGCCACAGCTTCGGCCGGCCGCTGGCGTCCTACCAAGCGCTCAAACACCGCTTCGCCGACATGAAGATGTGGTTCGAGGCGTGCCGCGCCACCACAACCGCGGCCGTGGCAGCCGTCGGATCACGCTCGCCCGATGCGCCGAAACTGGTCAGCGTCGCGAAAGCCTATGTCGCCGAGCGTGCTCCGGTGATGCTGCAGGACTGTGTGCAGCTACATGGCGGCATCGGCGTGACGTGGGAACACGACCTGCACCTGTATCTGCGGCGGGTCGCGCTCAACCGGGCGATGTTCGGTTCCCCCGAAGACCACCATCGCGCCGTGTACGCATTGAGCCGCAAGCGGCCAGGAGCAACGGAGCTTCGAGCATGACCCAGACGGCAGTCGCCACAGAGTCTCTCGCCGATTTCACCGCCCGCGCGCGGGCGTGGCTTGCCGAGAACATGCCGCCCATCGATCCCGACAACCCGCCGTTTTCGGTGCGCGCCGAAGCCGCATCGTGGGAGCGCGCGAAAGAACTGCAGAAGCGTCTGCACTCCGGGGGCTTCGCGGGCATCTGTTTTCCCCGCGAGTACGGCGGGCTCGGCTTGGATTACGCGTATCAGAAAGCGTTCAATGCCGAATGCCGCTGCTATGAAATGCCGTTGATCCTCAACACCCCGTCGTTCACGATCTGCGCGGCGACGATTCTCGACATGGGCAGCGAACAGCAGAAGCGCGACCGCATTTCGGCGGCCATCCGCGGCGACGAGATCCTGGTGCAGCTGCTCAGCGAGCCCAACGGCGGCTCCGACCTGGCCGGCGTCATCACCCGGGCCGACCGCGTCGGCGACAAGTGGATCATCAACGGCGCAAAGACCTGGAGCACCAGCGCCTTTGCCGGTGATTACGGGCTGATGCTGGCCCGCACCGACTGGACGGTGCCCAAGCACGAAGGCCTGACGATGTTCCTGGTACCGCTCGACGCGCCGGGCATCACGATGCGCCGGATCAAAGAGGTCAACGGCAACGAAGAGTTCTGCGAAGAGTTCTTCGACGGCCTGGAACTCGGCGACGACGCCGTCGTCGGAGCGGTCAACGACGGCTGGACCGTCGCGTCCCGGCAGTTGCATCACGAGCGGCGCGCCGTCGGGGGCGGATCGGAATTCGCGAGCGGGACCGGCGCGGAGAATGCGAACGAGATGCCGCCGGACCACATCGGTATCGCCGAGGCCACCGGGCAGGGTGACGACCCGCGGGTGCAAGATCTCGCCGGCCGGGCGCTGGTCCGTCGCACGGTGAAACATCAACTCATCGACCATGTTTCGGCTTCGATCGCCAACGGGTCACTGCCCCCGAACGCGGGAACCCTGATTCGCCTCTTCCATGCCGAGACCACCGAGCTCGAGGTCGACACCGCGCTGGCCATTGCCGGGACCGCGGGCGTGGTGGATGAAGGCGCCGACCTGGAGCACCTGGTCGACATCGGCGTGCGTTACCTCTCGCGACAGACCGGATCGCTGGGCGGCGGCAGCTCGGAGATGGCCCGCAACGTGATCGCCGAACGCGTGCTGGGTTTTCCGCGGGAGTACGCCGCCGATCGCGGGGTGCCGTTCAACCAGGTCAAGCGCTGACGTTTCACCGAGCCGAGGTTGGCCGGGCGTACGGTGGTGAGCACACGACCCAGGGGGAAGTCTCATGCCCACTATTCACGTGGAACGAGTGATCGCCGCACCGCTGGAACAGGTCTTCGACTGGATGGCCGACCCCGCCGCCATCGGCACCGCTCCGCTGGTGCTCAAGGCGGGCTGGGCGAAAGGTTCATCGGGCCCCGCCGTCGGTGCGGTGCGAGCGGTGACCGGAGCCGGTATGTGGTTTCGCGAGGAGATCACGGCCTTCGACCGCCCGAACAGCTACTCGTACTTGATCATCGGCTCGTTTCCGCCGTTCGAACATGACGGCGGCACATTGACTTTCACGCCACGCGGGGAAGGCACCCACGTCGACTGGCTCACCACCTACACCCACTCCGCCCTCAGTGGCGGCAAGGTGATGGAGGCCGTGAGCTCTCGACTGCTGCCCTGGAACTTTCGCGCCATCCTCGCCAACTGCGCCAAGGCGTTGGAGCACTAGGGCTGCCGAGAAAACACTTCACATGATGCCCATCATGTGATTAGCATGATGGGCATCATGCGAAATGCGCCGACGAAGCGTGCCGACAGCAAGCGCGAGTCACGGGACCGGATCCTCGACGCCGCCGCGCGCCGACTCCGCGAAGAAGGGCTGAGCGGGGCAGGTATCGCCGCGGTCATGCGCGATGCCGGGCTGACGCACGGTGCCTTCTACTCGCACTTCGGCACCAAGGATGAGTTGGCGAGCGCGGCCTTCGGCCACGCCATCGGCACGGGACGCCCGCACTGGATCAAACCGTCGCACGGTGAATCTTGGCGGGCCCGCCTGACCAGCTTGGCCAAGCGCTATCTCACCGCCGCCCACCGCGACGATCTCGCGACCAGCTGCGCCTTCGCCGCCCTCGGCTCGGAAGCGGCGCGCGGCTCCGAGGAGTTCCGCAAGAGCTACGAAAGCGAGCTACGGACATCGCTGGCGGCGATCTGCGGCGACAACGCCGACGAGCAGCGGTTCGACGATGCGATCGCCCTGATGGCGCTCTGCGTCGGCGGGATGACGTTGTCCCGCGCCGTCGCCGACCCGCAGTTCTCTGCACGCATCCTGCGGAGCACCCGGGCCGCAACCGCCAATCTCACCGAGGACCAACCACATCGAGGAGGATCGCATGGCCGGCACTGAGCCGTACGGGCTGTTGCAGTACCGCGAGATCAACGGCCGCCGCATGGCCTACATCGATGAGGGCGACGGCACCGCCGCCTCGGCCATCGTGTTCCAGCACGGCAACCCCACCTCGTCGTACCTGTGGCGCAACGTGATGCCGCATCTGGAAGGGCTCGGCCGGCTCGTAGCGTGCGACCTCATCGGCATGGGCGGGTCGGACAAACTCACCGATTCCGGCCCCGACAGTTATCACTATGCGGAGCAACGCGATTACTTGTTCAAACTCTGGGACTCCCTCGACCTCGGCAACCGCGTGGTGTTGGTGTTGCACGACTGGGGATCGGCACTCGGATTCGACTGGGCCAACCAGCATCGCGACCGCGTGGCCGGCATCGCCTACATGGAAGCCATCGCCACACCTATGACGTGGGCGGACTGGCCTGACCAGGTACGGCAGGTGTTCCAAGGCTTCCGTTCGCCCGATGGTGAGTCAATGGTGCTGGAGCACAACATGTTTGTCGAACAGGTGCTGCCTGGCGCGATCCGTCGCACACTCACCGACACCGAGATGGACCACTACCGCGCGCCGTACCGGCAACCGGGTGAAGACCGCCGCCCCACGCTGTCGTGGCCGCGCAACATCCCGGTCGAGGGCGAACCCGCCGACGTCGTCGCCATTGTCGAGGACTACAGCACCTGGCTTGCCTCCAGCGACGTTCCTAAGCTGTTCGTCAACGCCGAGCCCGGCGCCATCATGCGCGGACGCATCCGCGACTTCGTCCGGACCTGGCCCAACCAGAGCGAAGTGACGGTTGCCGGTTCGCATTTCATCCAGGAGGACAGCCCCGACGAGATCGGGGCCGCCATCGCCGAATTCGTGCGCACGCTGGCCACCTAGAACAAGGTTGGCTGTGCCGGCGCCGCGATCTCGGACATGACCGCGGCAGGTGCCGCGGGCCCCCGCGCCGTCAGCCCGTAGCGCGCGAGCAGCGGTGCCACCCGGGCACGCAGCGCGGTGCGGTAATCCTGCGGCAGGTACGCCCTGCGCCCGTACAACCGCTCGTACTCGGGCACGAGTTCGGGGTGCGACTGTTGCAACCACTGCATGAACCAACCACGGTTCGATCCGCGCAGATGCATGCCGAACACCGTCGCCCCCGTCGCGCCGGCCGCCGCGATCTGCCCGAGCAACGCGTCGAGCTGTTCTGCGGAATCCGTCAGGTACGGCAGCACCGGCGCCACCATCACGTGGCAGCCCAGCCCCGCGTCGCGCACCGCGGAGATCAGGGCCAGCCGCGCCTGCGGTGACGGCGTGCCGGGTTCGACGTCACGATGCAAGTCCGGGTCGCCCACCGCCAGCGAGATCGCCACACTCGCCCCGGGCCCGTTGTGGGCCGCGTCGGCGACCAGCGGCAGGTCCCGCCGCAGCAGCGTGCCCTTGGTCAGTATCGAGAACGGTGTCCCGGAATCCGCCAGTGCACCAATGATTCCCGGCATCAACGCGTACCGGCCTTCGGCCCGCTGGTACGGGTCGGTGTTGGTGCCCAGCGCAACCGCCTCCCGAGTCCACGAGCGACGGCGAAGCTCGCGTCGCAGCACCTCGACCACGTTGGTCTTGACCACGACCTGAGTGTCGAAATCCCGACCGCTGTCGAAGTCGAGGTACTCGTGCGTCGGTCGGGCAAAACAGTATCGGCAGGCGTGTGAGCATCCCCGGTAACCGTTGACGGTGTAGCGAAACGGGAGCGCCGACGCCGCGGGAATCTTGTTCAGCGCCGATTTGCACAACACCTCGTGGAAGGTGATGCCTTCGAACTGCGGGGTGCGTACGCTCCGCACGAACCCCAGCCGTTGCAGGCCGGGTAGCGCGCCGTCGTCGACGCGCACCCCCTGCCCGTCCCAACGCATTCACCCATCGAACATGCGTTCGAGCCGAATGTCAAGGATCCGCGCAGACCGCATCACGCCAGGCTCGAACACCGCACGTCGGCCGTCGACTTGCGCACCACCAGAACGGGTTTCGTGCGCCGCTGACCTCCGGGCCGCCCGGCCAGCGCGTCGGCCAGCAGTTCGACGGCATCACACCCCATGTCGAACGCATGCGACTCGACCGAGGTCAACGGGACATGCATCTCCGCCGTGAGCGCGATGTTGTTGAAGCCGATCAGGGACACGTCCTCGCCGACGCGCAGCCCGTGCGCCCGCACCGCGCCGGCCGCACCGATGGCGGCGAAATCGTTGACCGCAAAGAGCGCGGTCGGCGGCGACGCGGCGGCGAGCATGCGGTCGGCAGCGGCATGCCCGCCCTGACTGTCCAGGCCCGAGAAGACGATGTTCTCCGCGGGGACGTCGATACCCGCTTCGCGAAAACGATCGACAAAGCCTGCGGGCCGGTCGATTCCGGTGCTTGCGTGGGCCAGGCCGGCGATGACGCCCACACGGCGGTGCCCAAGCTCGAGGAGGTGTTCGGCCGCCAACCGGCCGCCGAGGTAGTTGTCACAGGTTGCCGCGGAGTAGTCCGAGACGCTGCGGTTGACGAGTACGAACGGAACCTCGCGCGTGGTGAGCTCTTCGAGGACGGCGTGGTCGTCGGCCCGTGCGTCGCCGAGGATGAGCCCGTCGACACGGCGGTCCAACATCATCTCGATCCGCATGCGCTGCCGGTCGGGCTCGTCCTGGGTGTTTGCGACGAACGCCGTCAGGCCCCGCTGCGCGGCGGCCGATTCGATGCCCTCGTAGACCGTGGCGAGCACGACGTCGCTGAGCCTCGGGACCAGCACGCCGACCAGGTTGGTGCGCTTGGTCCGCAGGCTCGCCGCGTGCGGATTCGCACGGTAGTTCACCTCGGCCGCACGTTGACGGATCCGTTCGGCGGTGGCTCCCGAGGCCGCACGCTCCCCCGCCCGCATGCCGTTGAGCACGCGCGCAACCGTCGAGACGTGCAGGCCGAGGTCATCGGCGATCGACTGCAGCGTGGCCTGTTTCGACTTCCCCACTTCACTCTCTCTTGTTTGCTGAAACGAGGTCGCGCGACCAGCCCTTGACAGTGACACGCAACACGGAGCAGTATAGCCCGAACGTTCGGCCCGAACGTTCGGGCAAACGGGCCGGACGTGTCGGGTCATTCGACTCGACTCCGACGACAATGGGACAAGGACGCGTAATGCCTGATCAGAACGCCTCATCCACCGACCACCGATACAGCCCAGCGCGGGTGGCCGTCGTGCAGTTCAACCCCCAGGTCGGGGTGGAGAACCTCAAGGCCAACTCCGAAGCGGTCTACGAGCGCCTCAACGCGGCGGTAGCTGAGGGCGCCAACCTCATCGTGCTGCCCGAACTGGCGACAACGGGCTACACCTTCGAATCCCGGGAAGAGGCCTACGCCCACGCCGAAGCGGTGCCCTCGGGTGCGACGGTCGCCGGCTGGGTCGAGTTCGCCGCCGCCCACGACGTCTACATCGTCGGGTGCCTACCCGAACTCGACGGGGTCGAGCTCTTCGACACTGCGGTCCTGGTGGGACCGGACGGGTACGTCGGCAAGTACCGCAAGACTCATCTGTGGAACGAGGAGAAGCTGTTCTTCTCCCCCGGCGACCTCGGGTTCCCGGTGTTTCCGACCCGTATCGGCAGGATCGGCCTGCTGGTCTGCTGGGACATCTGGTTCCCGGAGACCGCGCGGATCGTCGCGCAACAAGGCGCCGACATCATCTGCATCCCGACCGGCTGGGTCTGGACACCGCCGCCCCTGTACGACGCAAGCGGCACCTGCATGGCCGCCTACCTGACCATGACGGCCGCACATGTCAACAACGTCTTCATCGCGACCGCCGACCGGATCGGCACCGAACGCACGTCGGGCTTCATGGGCAACTCCCTGATCGCGGGGACCAACGGCTGGCCGATCGACCGCATCGCCGGGCCGGACGAAGACACCATCCTCTACGCAGACATCGACGTGACGGCCTCCCGTGGGGCCCCGATCTGGAACCAGTTCAACGATCTGCACCGCGACCGGCGCACCGATCTGTACGATCAGCTCCTCGGTTACCGCGGCGGCTCGGCGCTGCCCCGGTAAGGCTGCGCCATGACGTCTGCGCCGTCGACCCGGTCCCGAAGCGGCTCCCTTCCCCTGTGGCCACTCATCGCCGCCGTCTGCCTCGTCGCCGTTCTGCTGTGGAGCGGGGGCCTGCGGGCGGCAGCCCCACTGCTCTCCGTGATCGCCTCTGCGGCAAGCGAACCCAACTTCTACAGCAGTGCTCTCTCGGGTCTGGGCCTGCTCGCCGGCGGCGCGCTGGCACACTGGCTGCAGACCCGGCGACGGCCGGCACAAGGATTCGCACAGGCCTGCGGTTCGGGGATGTTTGTCCCGATGCTGGCCAGCGCCCTGCTCGGCGTAGCCGTCAGTGTGCTGGCGTGGGGGTGGACCCTGTCACCGGGCACCTGGCAGCCGCTGTTCGCGCCGTTCGTGTCGGTCTCCCCGACGATCGTGTTGATGTTCGGCCCCGACATCCCGACGGTGCTGACCGGCGGCGTGCTCGGCGGGCTCGTCACGCCGGGGCTGTCGGTGCTGGGCGCGAGCATCATCTGCCCGAGACTCGGGATCGCTCCGGTGGTGGGTGTGACGGCCGGTATGGCGTTGGCGGCGGTGATCGCCTTCACGGTGTGCCGTCACCTGCCCTGGCTGCCGCCGCCCCTGCACCTGCGCCGCCCCGTCGAACCACCACCGACCACGTCAACCGAAAAGCGCGGTCCCGTCTGGGTTTTGCGTCGCAGCCTGGCCGACTTCTCCGAGGCCCAGTTCTTCGGCAGTGAGTGGGCAAGCCTGGGATTGATCGCCGGGGCGGTCGTCGCCTACCTGCTGAACCCAGCCGCACCGGCCTACGGATCGGGGCTGCTGCCACAGATCCTGGCCGCCCAGGCGATCACCGCCGTGGTCGCGGTGACCGTGTGGCGCGGGCGGTGGGCCCGCCGGCCGTTCTATCCGACCTTCGTGCCCGTCGTATCCGTCGCCCCGGCGTGCGCGCTGGCCTACGGCGGCAGCGTGCCTTCGGTGCTGGCCGGTGCCGTCCTCGGCGCGGTGCTCAGTCCGCCGCTGGCCGCGGCGATCTCGGCACGACTGCCCGCCGACTTTCATCCCTTCATCGGGAACGTGGCCGCCATGGCGGTCGCCACCGCATCGATCGTCCCTGCCCTGCAACTACTTCCAGGAATATGACATGACCGACATAGCCGACCCCGCCGTGTTCAACGGCTACTTCCGTGACCGCGACATCCACTCATTGGCAGCCGAACTCCGTGCCGGCCACACCACGAGCGCGGAACTGGTCGAGCACAGCTTGGCCGCGATCGCCCGGCTCAACCCTATTCTGAACGCGTTCACCGCGGTTGACGCCGAAGGCGCCCGCACCGCAGCCCGCGAGGCTGACCGCGAGCGCAGCGAGGGACGCGATCGCGGTCTGCTGCACGGAATTCCGGTGTCAGTCAAAGATCTTGTCGACATCGCCGGTCAGGTCACGACATCGGGTTCACTGGTGCACTCCGGCCTCGCAGAGGCCGACGCCGAATGCGTCCGGAGGCTACGCGCCGCCGGTGCGGTGATCGTCGGCAAGAACGTGCTGCACGAGTTCGCCTACGGCGCTACCGGTGACCGCTCCGCGCACGGCCCTTCGCGAAACCCGTGGGATGTCAACAAGATCAGTGGGGGCTCGAGTGGCGGCAGCGCCGTCGCCACCGCCGCGGGAATGGTGCCGATCGCCGTCGGCACCGACACCGCCGGTTCGGTACGCGTCCCCGCCGCGCTGTGCGGTGTGACCGGCTTCAAACCCGCTTACGGGGCGATCCCCACCGCGGGAGTTCGCCCGCTGGCGGCGTCTCTGGACCATGTCGGGGTTTTCGCGACCACAGCGTCCGGCGCGGCGGAGGCCTATGCCGTCATGGCCGGTCAGCCGGTGCAGCCGAACGGCGCCGCGGTGCGCGTCGGATGGGTCGATCCGGAGTGCTTCGGCCCGTGCGACCCTGCGGTCGTCGCCTGTGTGCGCGACGCCCTCGAGCGCGCAGGCATCACGGTCGACGGCACCGCCGGGCTGCCGGTCACGGCGGGTGAGGTGTTCACGGTGCTGAGCATCCTGCAGTCCAGCGAGGCCTATGCCGAACACATCGACGACCTGGCCGGGCAGGAGCACACCATCGACGCCGAAGTGGTCGAACGTCTGGAGCGCGGGCGCGACACCGCGGCATGGCAATACGTGCGGGCCTGCCGGCAGCGCGACACGTTGCGGGCTGCGGCCGCAGACCTGTTCGGCAGATTCGACGTGCTCGCGATGCCGACCGTCCCGACCGTGGCCACCGACCTCGACCAGCGTGCCCACGAAATCGACGGTCGCGCAGTGGAAGTGCGCTCGGCGCTGTTGTCCCTGACCTGCCCGTGGAATCTCACCGGCCATCCCGCGCTGAGCGTGCCCGCGGGCACTGTCATGGATCTTCCGGTAGGCCTGCAGCTCATCGCTGCGCCCGGCAACGAGAACATGCTCTTCGAGCTGGCCACCCGAATCGAACGGTCATGACCGTCGACTACACACCGTTGCTGCCCACCGGTCCCGACGACACGGACTACCGCAGGCTCGACGCCGAACCCCTCGGCGTCGTGCACGCGGCGGGACGAGAATTCCTGGACATCTCCCCGGCCGCCCTTGAGCAGTTGGCGTTCGAGGCGTACCGCGACGTGTCACATCTGTTGCGTACCAGCCACCTTCGCCAGGTTGCGGCGATCCTCGACGACCCGGAGTCGTCCCCCAATGATCGCTACGTGGCCGCCGAGCTGCTGCGCAACGCGAACATCGCCGCCGCAGGGGTGTTGCCTATGTGCCAGGACACCGGGACCGCCATCGTGCACGCGTGGCGCGGGCAACACGTCCTGACCGACGGGCGCGACGCCGAGCATCTGTCGCGCGGCATCGCCCGTGCGTACCGGACGCTGAACCTGCGTTACTCACAATTGGCTCCCCTGTCGATGTTCGACGAGCGCAACACCGGGACCAATCTGCCGGCCCAGATCGAGATCCTCGCCGACGGCGACGACGCCTACCGCTTCCTGTTCATGGCGAAGGGCTGTGGCAGCGCCAACAAGAGCTTCCTGTTTCAGCAGACGCCGGCCCTGCTCAACCCGGCGGACCTGCTCGATTTCATCGTCGCCCGCGCCGCCGAGATCGGCACCTCGGCGTGTCCGCCCTACCACCTGGCAGTCGTGATCGGTGGCACCAGCGCCGAATTCGCGCTCAAGACCGCGAAACTCGCCTCTGCGCACTACCGCGACAGCCTGCCCGTTTCAGGGTCATTGTCCGGTAACGGGTTTCGTGACCTCGACTACGAACGGCAGATCCTCACAGCCACCCGGCAGCTGGGGATCGGTGCGCAGTTCGGCGGCAAGTACTTCTGCCACGACGTGCGGGTGGTCCGGCTGCCGCGCCATGGTGGATCCCTGCCGATCGCACTGGCCGTGTCGTGCGCGGCGGACCGTCATGTCCTCGGAAAGGTCACGCGGGATGGCGTTTTCCTCGAACAACTCGAGACCGACCCGGCCCGGTTCCTGCCGGACGCCACACTGGATACCGAAGGCGACGTGGTACGGATCGACCTCGACCAACCGCTCGAGGGCACCCGCGCCCAGTTGTCCGGATATCCGGTCGGCACCCGGATATCGCTGAGCGGAACCATGGTGGTGGCCCGTGATCTGGCGCATGCCAAGATTCGCGAACGCCTCGACGCAGGTGAACCATTGCCGGAGTATCTGCGTCGTCACCCCGTGTATTACGCAGGGCCCGCCAAGAGACCGGAAGGCTATCCATCCGGGTCGTTCGGCCCGACGACCGCCGGGCGCATGGATTCCTACGTCGAGCAGTTCCAGGCCGCGGGTGGATCGCTGGTGATGCTCGCCAAGGGCAATCGCTCCGACGCGGTCCGGAGGTCCTGCCAGGCGTACGGCGGCTTCTATCTGGGGTCGATCGGTGGGCCCGCCGCGCGCCTGGCCCACGACTGCATCACATCGATCGAGACACTCGAATACGGCGAACTGGGCATGGAGGCGGTGCTGAAGATCCATGTCCGAGATTTCCCGGCGTTCATCGTCATCGATGACAAGGGCAACGACTTCTACCGCCGTGACAACCGCACCCTACTGACGATCGGACCTGCGCCACAATGACTTTCGTTGAACTGGACACCCGGCCTTTCACCATTGAGCGTGGCGGGACCACGCTGGCCGCCGAGATTCGTCCCGGCCGCGGCACACCGCTACTCATCGTCCCCGGCGTCATGGCCGACGCTACCACCTGGCGCCCCGTCGTCGCGGCGATCGACCTGCCGAATCCCGTGGTCACGCTCAACCGGCGCGGCCGATGCCCGAGCGGCGGGCTGGGTGCCGACTACTCGGTGCAGGTCGAGATCGACGATGTGCGGCACACGATCGACTCGCTCGGCGCGGTGCATCTCGTGGGCTGGAGTTACGGTGCGCTCATCGCTTTGGAGGCCGCGCTCGGGTACCCCGCAGTCCGATCGGTGACCGCCTACGAGCCGGTCGGCATACCTTTTGCCCCGGACGCGGTCGCGCCCATCCGGGCCGCCACGGCCGCAGGTGATCTGGACCGCGCCGTCGAACTGGTCAACACCGACGTATCCGGATTCTCCGAGGGTTACGTGGCAGAGCTGCGACGAACCCCGGCATGGCCCATATTGCGGGAGCTCGCCAAGCCGTTGGGTGCGGAACTGGCCGCGATCAACGCCTACCCGCCGTCGTTGAAAGACTATGGCGGCCTGGACATCCCGGTCGCACTTATTCTCGGGGCGCACAATGAGGGCGTGGCGCCGTACGGGACAGCGTTCGCTGCCTTTGCCGCCGCACTACCGCAAGCCCGCGTGATCCGACTGCCCGGACAGGGACATCTGGCGCATGTGGAAGCCCCCGCGGAACTCGCCGGCGCCATCGCGGCGGCGATCAGGGAAGCGGAGGGAGACAGATAGGGCTGGGTGCGCCGGTACCGCGGTTTCGGGTACGGCACCGGCGCCCGCCGTGGGCGGCTCGCCCAGTCAATCCGTATCGGGCGACCGGTGATGGCGCCCGTGTACGAAACTTGTCGCGATAGTCCGATGAGAGGGACGCACCGCGCAGTCGTCAACGCGCACCCCCTGGCCGTCCAAACGCATACGTTCATCGAACAATTGTTCGACGGATTTGTCAAGCCGCTACGGGCGTGCCTCGAATACCAGATTGAACGGCGTCTCGGCAGCACGGCGGAACCGCGTGAAGCCACCGTCGTTCACCATCACCTCGGCCAGTCGGCGCTCGCCGGCCTGCGCGCCCAGGGCGGGGCCCTTCTGCGCGAGCGAGACGGGCACGCAGACCAGTGAGGAGGCCCCGTAGAACACCCTGCCGACCGGATTGAGATTCTCGGCCAGGCTGTCCCCCGCGAACGGTTCGACCAGCAGGCAGTGACCGTCGGATTTGAGCGCCTGCCGCGCATGCCGCGCCGCGCCGGACGGATCGGCCATGTCGTGCAGGCAGTCGAAGAACGCGATCAGGTCGTAGTCGTCGCCGTGATACGTCGTCGCATCAGCCACTTCGAAGCTCGCATTGCCGACGCCGGCCTCCGCGGCGTGCGCCCGCGCGGTCTCGACCGAGGGCCCGTGATAGTCGATGCCGACAAACTGCGAATTCGGGAACGCCTGTGCCATAAGGATTGTGGTGACACCGTGTCCGCATCCCACGTCGGCGACCCGACCCCCGGATTCGAGCTTCTCGACAACTCCGTCGAGCGCAGGCAGCCACGACGACAGCAGGTTCGCGTTGTACCCGGCCCGGAAGAACCGTTCGGTGCCACGGAACAAGCAGGGGTGGTGTTCACCCCACTCCATACCGCCGCCGGTACGGAAGTTCTCGACGGCCCTCTCCTTGACGTGGAACAGGTCCTCGATGATCGAGTAGCCCCCGGGCAGATCGACCGGGCCGTCAGGGTTGGCCAGGCACAACGCCTGCTCGTCGTTGAGGTGGTAGGTGTCGGTGCCCACGTCGTAATCGACGTATCCGCCCGCCGACTGATTGGCCAGCCACTCCCGGACGTAACGCTCGCTGGTCCCGGTGCGCTCGGCCAGTTGTCCGGACGTCAGCCGTTCCCGCGCGAGCGCCGCGTACAGTCCGAGCTCGTCACCGATCAGCACCAGAATGGCGCTCACCGCGGCGCCGAGGTCGCCGACCGCCTGACCCAGAAATGCGTTGAGTTTGTCTTCGTCGACGGCCATCGTGAGCTCCTTCGCCTGCGGCCGCGCACCAACTGCGTGCAGATTGAAGGTACTCCCGCAGGCGAGTGAGGAGCTAGTGGCGAGCTACCACTGACCGAGCTGGCACCGCGGGCTGTAGGGGTGGTCGTTCTGCGTGGCGATCTGGCCGTCGACGGAGATCTCGCAGTGCGCGTTGGGAGCCTCACGGCCGCCGTGCGTGGTGCTGCTGATCGTGAAGATCGCCCACTGCGGGTCGGCCAGCGTGGTGTCGAACACCCAGGGGTTGTCCGGCCCGACGTTCACGGAAGCCTTCTGCAGATACTTGTACGGATCGGCGTTGTAGACGTCTTTGTTCGGCGGCTGGGTCGCCAGGTAGTAGAGGTCGAAATCGTAGGGAGCACCCGACGTCAGCGTGTAACGGACCTGGTGTCCGGCTGCCGGATCGGCGTGCGCCACCGAAGTACCGACAGTCTGCCCCACCGCAATAGATGCTGCCGCGACCGCCAGCGCGGCTCCGACCCTGCTCGTCACGTTTCGCATGTTCCTCATATCGAGGCACGCTACCGGGTTGTTACAGATGTGACATGCCCACCGGAGCTGGACGGGTTCACAAAACTGTTCACGCCGGGAACACGACCGTCATCGCCGGGTAACAAGCCGCTCCTAATTTCGCCGCATGACACAAGAGCTTGGGAGCAAGCCGCCGGAGGAGCTGGCCGAGGCCGATCTCGACACGATGACCGCCACCAGGGAAACCCTGGAGGACTACACGCTGCGGTTTGCGCCGCGCAGCTACCGAAAGTGGTCGACGCGCGTCGTCGGGATCTCCGCACTCGGGGGTATCGCCTATCTGGCCGACTTCGCGATCGGCGCCAACGTCGGCATCTCGTACGGCACCACCAACGCACTGTGGGGCATCCTGATCTTCGCGGTCGTCATCTTCCTGACCGGATTCCCCGTGGCCTACTACTCGGCGCGCTACAACATCGACCTGGACCTGGTCACGCGCGGCAGCGGATTCGGCTACTACGGCTCGGTCGTCACCAACGTCATCTTCGCGACATTCACGTTCATCTTCTTCGCGCTCGAAGGGTCGATCATGGCCCAGGGCCTCAAGCTGGGCCTGCACATCCCATTGTCACTGGGCTACGCCGTGTCGACGCTGATCATCTTCCCGCTCGTCATCTACGGCATGAAAGTGCTTTCCACACTGCAGGTTTGGACCACGCCACTGTGGCTGATCCTGATGGTGGCGCCGTTCGTGTATCTCGTCGTCACCCATCCCGAGTCGGTTGGCCAGTTCTTCGCCTACCAAGGTGAGAACGGCAAGGGCGGGTTCGACCTCGGTTCGACACTGCTGGCCGCGGGTGTCTGCCTGTCGCTCATCGCCCAGATCGCCGAGCAGAACGACTACCTGCGCTTCATGCCGCCGCAGACCCCGGAGAACAAGCGCAGTTGGTGGACCTGGCTCATCCTGGCCGGCCCGGGCTGGGTGTTCTTCGGCGCCATCAAGCAGATCGTCGGCCTGTTCCTGGCGGTGTACCTGATCGCCAACGTCGCCGACAGCGCCGGGATCGCGAACCAGCCCGTGCACCAGTTCCTGGAGATCTACCAGAACTTCCTGCCCGGCTGGCTGGCGATGACACTGGCCGTGGCCCTGGTGGTCATCAGCCAGATCAAGATCAACGTGACCAACGCGTACTCCGGGTCGCTGGCGTGGACCAACTCGTTCACCCGTGTCACCAAGCACTACCCCGGGCGCATCGTGTTCCTCGGCGTGAACCTGCTGATCGCACTGATCCTCATGGAAGCCGACATGTTCAGCTTCCTCAACACGATCCTGGGCTTCTACGCCAACTGCGGCATGGCCTGGGTGGTGGTCGTGGCCAGCGACATCGTCTTCAACAAGTACGTGCTCAAACTGTCGCCGAAAGAGCCGGAGTTCCGGCGCGGCATGCTCTACGCGTTCAACCCGGTCGGCTTCGGGTCGATGCTGCTCGCAGCGGGCCTGTCGGTGCTGGCGTTCTTCGGCGGGCTCGGCGAGACCGTGCGGCCGTATTCACCGCTGGTGGCGATCGGGCTCGGCGTCGTACTCCCGCCGATCCTGGCCGTCGCCACGAAAGGCAGGTACTACCTGCGGCGCACCGATGACGGCATCGATCTGCCGATGTTCGACGAATTCGGCAATCCGTCCGGCGAGCACCTCAAATGCCATGTGTGCCACCACGATTACGAGAGGCCGGACATGCTGAGGTGCGAGACCCACGACGCGTTCGTGTGTTCGTTGTGCCTGAGCACCGACAAGGTCGCCGACCACGTGTTGCCCACGTCTGCCCCCTAGCGCTGCTGCAAGGTCCCTTTGCACCGCGAGCGTGCGTGTCTGTTGCCTGACACGCCGCAAAACCTCAGCAGTGCACGCACGTTCGCGGCCCCCGAGCGTGCGTGGACTGTCTGGGCGAGTGCTGATCACCGGCGCAGGGGCCCGGCCGGTTCACCGCGAGAGTGCGCAAAGTGCTGCCCCCGAGCGGCGTGTCGAGGAACAGACACGCACGCTCGCGGTGCAAGGTGACTCGCGGTGCAAGGTGAGTCGCGGTGCAAGGTGCTAGGACAATCGCGAAAGCAGGTCGGCGACAACGGAATCGGCAGCGACGTCGATCTGCTCGCCGGTCGAGAGGTCCTTCACACCGATGGTTCCTGCCTCGATATCGCGGTCGCCGGCCACCAAGGCGTACTTCGCGCCGGACCGGTCGGCCGCCTTCATCGCACCCTTGAGTCCGCGGTCGCCGTAGGCGAGGTCGACGCGCACTCCGGCGGCCCGCAACCGCGCGGCCAACTTGACCAGCTCGAGCTTGGCGGCCTCCCCGAGCGGCACGCCGAAGACCTGCACGCCGAGCTCGGCACCCGCAGCCGTCTTACCTTCGGCCTGCAGTGCCAGCAGGGTGCGGTCGACGCCGAGCCCGAACCCGATGCCCGAGACGTCCTGACCACCGAGCCGGCGCATGAGCCCGTCGTAGCGGCCGCCACCGCCGATACCCGACTGCGCCCCGAGCCCGTCGTGGACGAATTCGAACGTCGTCTTGGTGTAGTAGTCGAGGCCTCGCACCATGCGCGGATTGATGACGTAGGGGATGCCGAGAGCGTCCAGGTTCGCCTGCACGCTTTCGAAGTGCTGCTTGGCGGTATCGGACAGGTGATCGAGCATCAACGGCGCGTCGGCGGTCATCTCGCGCACCTCGGGCCGCTTGTCGTCGAGCACCCGCAGCGGATTGATCTCCGCCCGCCGCCGGGTCTCCTCGTCGAGATCGAGCTTGAACAGGAAGGCCTGCAGCAGCTCTCGGTAGGCCGGCCGGCAGGTGTCGTCGCCCAGTGAGGTGAGTTCCAGCCGGAAGCCGTCGAGCCCCAGCGACCGGAATCCGAAGTCGGCCACGGCGATCACCTCGGCGTCCAGCGCAGGATCGTCGACGCCGATGGCCTCGACACCCACCTGCTGGAGCTGGCGATAGCGTCCCGCCTGGGGCCGCTCGTACCGGAAGAACGGCCCGGAGTAGCAGAGCTTGACGGGCAGTGCCCCGCGGTCGAGCCGGTGCTGGATAACCGCGCGGATCACGCCGGCGGTGCCCTCGGGACGCAGCGTCACCGACCGCTCGCCGCGGTCGGCAAACGTGTACATCTCCTTGGACACCACGTCCGTGGACTCCCCCACGCCGCGTGCGAACAACGCGGTGTCCTCGAAGATCGGCAGCTCGATATCGCCGTAACCGGCGCGGCGCGCCGAACTCAGCAGACCCTCGCGCACCGCGACGAACTGCGCCGAGTCCGGCGGCAGGTAGTCGGGGATGCCTTTGGGAGCCTGGAACGCGACAGGCGAAGCGGAAATCTCAGTCACAGAGTCAAACCTTCGAGAAATGGATTGGTACGGCGTTCGTGCCCGATCGTCGAGCGCGGACCGTGTCCAGGTAGTACCACGGTGTCGTCGTCGAGCACCAACAGTTTTGCCACGATCGATCCCAGGAGGTCCCGGCCGCTGCCGCCGGGCAGGTCGGTGCGTCCGACCGACGACCGGAACAGCGTATCGCCAGTGAAGACCACGTCCCCTTGGCCGCCGGCGAGTCGGAAGACCACCGAACCGCGGGTATGCCCGGGCGTGTGGTCGACCGCGACGGTGAGGTCGCCGAGTTCCACAACGTCGCCGTCGCGGTCCAACTCCACGAGCTGGCGCGGTTCGGTGAAGAACGTCCCCAACGCCCGCTGCGCCAGCCGGGGCCCGAACCCCTTGATCGGGTCGGTGAGCATGAACCGGTCTTCGGGGTGGATGTAGGCCGGGCAGCCGTAGGTGTCGGCCACCTTCTGCGCCGACCAGATGTGGTCGATGTGGCCGTGCGTGAGCAGAACCGCTGCCGGGGTGAGCCGGTTTTCGTCGAGGATCCGCCGCAGCGGCCCCATCGCCCGCTGACCTGGGTCGACGATGATCGCGTCGGCTCCGGGTTGCCGCGCCACGACGTAGCAGTTGCACGCCAGCAGCCCGGCCGGAAATCCGGTTATCAACACGTTGCCAGTTTCCCACGCCGGAATCGCACCTCCTGTTCACGCGGGTCGACAGGCTTATGGCGGGCATCACCTGGCACACTCGATGCCAAAATCGGAACATCCCCTGACGTGCACACGAGGAAGAGGACGAACGCGGTGCCCACCAACGAACAACGACGAGCGACGGCCAAGCGCAAGCTCGAACGCCAGCTGGAGCGTCGCGCAGCCCAGGAGCGCAAGCGCCGCCTGCTGACCATCGTCGGCGCGGTCGTGGCCGTCATCGTGGTGATCGGCGCGGGCGTCGGCCTCTATGTCGCAAACCGGGATTCGGGCAGCACCACGGCGTCGGCCGCCACCACCACGCCGTCCGCAGCGCCTGAGCCCGCCGCCAACGGCCAGCTTCCGGCGTTCGTGGCCCCGGCCAACCTCGGCGCGGATTGCCAGTACCCCGCGGCCGGCGAGGCCAGCAAGAAGGTCAACCCGCCGCGCACCGGCAAGGTGCCCACGGACCCGGCGACCGTCAGCGTCAGCGTCACCACCAACCAGGGCAACATCGGCCTGCAGCTCGACAACGCCAAGGCGCCGTGCACCGTCAACAGCTTCGCGAGCCTGGCCCAGCAGGGCTACTTCAACGACACGCCGTGCCATCGCCTGACCACCGGCGGCCTGTCGGTGCTGCAGTGCGGTGACCCGACCGGCAAGGGCACCGGCGGCCCGGGCTACCAGTTCGCCGACGAATACCCGGCCAACCAGTACCAGCCCGACAACCCCGCGCTGCAACAGCCGGTGGTGTACCCGCGCGGCACCCTGGCAATGGCCAATGCCGGCCCCGGCACCAACGGCAGTCAGTTCTTCCTGGTCTACAAGGATTCGCAGCTGCCGCCGAACTACACCGTGTTCGGCAAGATCGACGCGACCGGCCTGGCCACGCTCGACAAGATCGCCGCGGCCGGTGTGGCCGGTGGCGGTCAGGACGGCAAGCCCGCCACCGACGTCGAGCTGAAGTCCGTCCAGCTGGACTAGCCCGTGACGATCCCACCGCCGGACGGCGGATACCAGCCCGGATATCCGCCCCCGCCGGTCGGGTACCCCCAGCCGCCGCGGCCGACCAACGGCATGGCGATCGCCGCCCTGATATGCGGCCTGCTGTTCGCACCCCTCGGCATCATCTTCGGGCACATCTCGCTGTCGCAGATCCGCCGGACCGGCGAGCAGGGCCGCGGCCTGGCGATCGCCGGCCTGGTGCTCGGCTACCTCTTGACGGCGCTGACCATCCTCGCGGTGGTTCTCGTGGTGGTGGCCAGCGTGTTCACCGCAGGCATCCTCGGCGGGCTCAAAGGGGCCATCGACGGCAGCGCGACGGCGTATCCGTCCCCGACCGCGCAACCCACGGGCCCGCCACCGCCCACCGGGACATTGCCGCCGTCGCCCTCACCACGCGCGAAGGCCGGCTCCAACTGCCAGTACCCGGCTTCGGGTGCGGCGGACAAGCCGAACACGCCGCCACGCACCGGCACCGTGCCGACCGTCCCCGCCACGGTCAGCGCCAGCATCACCACCAACCAGGGCAACATCGGCCTGCAGCTCGACAACGCCAAGGCGCCGTGCACGGTCAACAACTTCGCGAGCCTGGCCCAGCAGGGCTTCTACGACAACACGCCGTGCCATCGGCTGACCTCGGGTGCTCTGTCGGTGCTGCAATGCGGCGATCCCACCGGCAAGGGCACCGGCGGGCCGGGCTATCAGTTCGCCGACGAATACCCCGTCGATCAGTACCCACCGGGTGACCCCGCACTGCAACAGCCGATCCTCTATCCGCGCGGCACCCTGGCCATGGCCAACGCCGGCCCCGGCACCAACGGCAGCCAGTTCTTCCTCGTGTACCAGGACTCGCAGTTGCCGCCCAACTACACCAAGTTCGGCACCATCGACGCCACCGGGCTGGCCACGCTGGACAAGATCGCCGCGGGCGGAATTGCCGGCGGCGGGCAGGACGGAGCGCCGGCCAGCCCCGTGACCATCACCTCGGCCCGGCTGGACTGATCCGATGCAGCCGCAACAACCGACCGCCGGCTCCACCGCGGTACCCCGGCTTCTCGTGGTGCTGGCTCTCGTGCTCGCCGTCCTCGGCTACGGGCTGGCCGTGTTCGCGAGCAGGAGCATCTGGCAGACCAGGGACGCCACCCGGCTGACCTTCTCCGCCCGCACGCCGGACGGTTCGCCGCCGACGTCCGACGCGGTGGCCACTGCGGTCAACGTCGTGCAACGGCGGCTCGACGGCCTCAAGGTATCCGGTGCCGCGGTGAGCGCCGACGGCACCAACGTCGTGGCCACCGTGCCGGGCGCCGGGGCGGCTGTGGTCCCGGACATCACCAGAATGGGCCAGCTGACCGTCCGGCCGGTGATCCACGTGATACCCGCACAGCCGAACGGAACGCCCGCAACTCCGACCACGCCACCGCAACCCGCTGACCCGGCCAGGGTCGCCGACGAAAAGCAGCTGCGGCAGAGCACCAATCCGTCGATCCAGGTTCTGACGCTGCAGTTCCAGGCCACCCGTTGCGGCGATGACGACGTGCTCGCCGGTCACGACGATCCGAAACTGCCGCTGGTCACCTGCTCCACCGACGGCAAGACGGTTTATCTGCTCGACAAGGCGATCCTGACCGGCGCCAACGTCCGCCGCGCGACGTCGCACTGGGACGACCGCAACGGGCAGCATGTCGTCGACCTGGAGTTCGACGACTCCGGGGCGCGTACCTGGGCGGATTTCACCGCCGCCAACATCGGCGCGCAGACGGCGTTCACCCTCGACACGCGGGTGGTCAGCGCCCCTGAGATCCGCGAGGCCATCCCGGGTGGCCGCACCCAGATCAGCGGCGGCTTCACCGCGGACGCCGCGCGCGAGCTGGCCGGAACCCTGCAGGCCGGCATGTTGCCGGTGGTCCTCACCCTGGACTCGTCGCAACCCGCAACGCTCTCGGCGACACGGTTTTCCACGTTGATGCGCGTGCCCATCATCATCGCGGGCGTCGACCTGCTGGCGGTCATCGCGGTGGCGACCGTCTGGCTGACCAGGCGCCGGGCTACGCCGCAGGTGTGACGGCGCGACGGCTCAGCACCCAGTACAGCCCACCGGCCACCACGCTGCCGGACAGCCAGGAGAAATCGGTGTTGCCCAGCGCGGTGGCCACCGGGCCCTGCATTGCTGGGACGCCTTTATCTGCCTGCGCGCGAATCCGCTTATGCGCGTTGGAATATGCCCGGGTTGATCAGCTTGGCCGCTGGGATCGTGGCGGGTTGCCGCACACCCGCGTAGTCCACCACCATGATCGCCGCCCACGGGCTGATCCACACCAGGATGGACACCATCCAGTTGTCGAAAGCCTGCGCGAAGCTGTCCGCCTCGACGAACACGGCCAACACGATCGAAGCCACCAGCCCGGCGCCCAGCGTCACCTTCCATCGGGCCGCCCGCACGCCGATGGACAGTGCCGCAAGGGAGCATGAATACAGATTGAGGATGTTGGTCGCGATGGGGCCGTGCACCAGCAAGAGCAGGACCGGCACCGCCATCACGCCGAACGTCGAGACCACCAGCGCCGACGGATCACTGCCACCACCGGCACTGGCCAGGCAGGCACCGAGGGCGGCCAGCCACACGGTCGGCACGTACATGCCCAACGCGGACGACCAGAACACCGAGCGGGCCGACGAGCTCACGCGCACGAAGCGGCTGTAGTCCGACGCGTAGGGAATCCACGTCAACCCCCAGCCGATGCCGATGGCCGTGAGCAACTGGGTCACCGCCGTGAACTTGTCCCCCGGGCTCATTGCCTGCCCCGCCAACGACCAGTGCACGTCCGTGGTCACCAGCGCCAGCACCGTCATGACCGCCATCACCAGCGCCGTCGCGGGCACGGTGTACTTCTCGAAGCTGCGGATGGCATAGAAGCCGTACAGCGCGAGCCCCAGCTGGGCAGCCATGATCACCGTTGCCACAACCACTTTCAGCCAAATGCCACCGGTCAATCCGAATTCGCCGAGCATCGTCATCACCAGGTCGAGCACCACCCAGGTGTTGACTCCCACCCATCCCATCGTCAGCAGGAACTGCACGAGCCCCGGGACGACGGCACCGGACCGGCCGAACGCGGCACGGCCGAGCACCATCTGGTTCACCGCCGTACGATGCCCGATCACGTTGAACACACCGAACACCGCGCAGCCGATGACATTGCCGACAGCCACCACGATCAGCGTCTCGACCAGGCTCAGGCCCAGGGTGATGCCCAGCGCACCGAGCACCCAGTTGATCGGTGCGATGTTGGCGCCGCACCAGATCCAGAACAGCTCCCACGGCGAACAGTCACGGCTTTCGGTGCCGATCGGCTCGATCCCGTGCGCGTCGAACGGCACCCCGGTCGGCGGCGGTGGCGCGGAGGTGGTCATCGGTTCGGTTGGTCGGGTGACATACAGGGCTCCTCAGGTAGTGGATTCCGCCCATCGAAACACCGCCTACACCGCTCAACGAGTGTATAAACATCCATGATCTACCAACACGATTGGATGTATGCACACCAATGTTGAGCCTGGGCGCGCTGATCGACGACAGGACGCTGGAGCTGACGCTGCTGGTGTCCGGCCCGCCGGGCGCCCTCGACCGCGAGGTGCTGTGGCTGCACAACACCGAGTTGCCCGACCCCTCGCCCTACATCCGTGCCACGGAACTGGTTCTGACCAACGGCCTTTGGCACAGCACCGTGACGTCCACGGACTTCGTCGCCGCCCTGCAACGAGCCCGGGCAGCCGGGCTGATCTACGGCCTGACAGAGCAGACACCAACGGCCCCAGCAGATCTCGTCGACGCCTGCGCGACCGCCGAGCTGCCGTTGGCGACGGTCTCCATCGCCGTGCCGTTCACCGCCATCACCCAGGCCGCCGCGCGGATGCAGACCGATGCCCGCCAGTCGGCCCTGTCCCGGCTGGTGCGTCGGGGCAACGCGCTGGCGAGTTCGATATCGAGAGGCGGCGGCGCACAAGGCATCCTCGACGTGCTACGCCGCGATCACGATCTGCCGCTACTGGTGGTCGACCGCATGGGCCGGCGTCTTGCGGGCACCGCTGTCGACGACGCCCAGATCCACGTGGCCGCCGACGCGCTGAACCGGCACCCACCGCCGCTGGAACTCGATGTGCCCGGAATCGGCACCGCCGCGGTCTATCTCGTCGAGGGCGCGATGGGTGATATCGACGCCGGACTGTTTTGTCTGCGGCCTCTGGCGGCGCTGCGGCCGGCCGAACGGGACGCTCTCGAGCAGGCGGCGCGGTACCTCAGCCTCGAAGTCACCCGCCAGCAGGCGCTGCAGGCCATCGAATCGCGCTTTTCCAGTGAATTGCTCGAGATGGTGTTGTCCGGCACGGCACGCGCGCGTGAGGTCGCGGAACGCTTGCGCGCGTTCGGCATCGACCCGTCGGGGCCACTGGCGGTCTACACCGTGGTGGTCGGCAACGATGAGCTGCGGCCGCCAGGCTCGACCGACGAGATCGAGGCGTTCTTCAGCCATCGCGGCATTGCGGCCGTGGTGGTACCCGGCAGCCAGGACACCGTCGTGGTGTTCGGCTGGCACCAGGAATCGGCAAGCCTGGTACCCCTGGCCGAACACTTGATCCAGGCCCTGACCGCGCGGTTCCCCACCGACCGCACCGTGGTGGGCATCGGAGATCTGGCGGCCGACGCCACCGGGCTGCGCGATCCGTTGATCCGGGCCAGAGAGGTCTGCCACGTGATGTGGCGCCGCTCAACCGAATCCCGTGTCGGCACGTACGCCGACGTGGGCACGCACCGCATGCTGCTGGGCCTGCACGACCGGTCGGTGCTGCGCCGTTTCGCCGACGACATCCTGGGCCCCCTGCGTGTACATGACGAACAGCACGGCACGGAGTTGGTCCGGACGCTGCGGACGTTTCTCGGCAACGACGGGCACTGGGCCAAGACGGCCGCAGCGCTCTACGTCCATGTCAACACACTGCGCAACCGCGTCGCCCGCATCAACGAACTGACGGGCCGTGACGTCACGCGCCTGGAGGACCGCGTCGACCTGTTTCTGGCGCTGGAGGCCGACGCGCTGAGCTGACGGGCTACGCCGGATAGACGGCAGGGTCGACGCACGGCGGTGTCACCGTGCGCGGTTCGATCGCCGGGTCGGCACACGCCGCGTCGGCGACATCGCGGCAGCGGGCGAATTGCACGTCACCACATTGCAGCGCGTACTCGATGAGTCCACGCAGTGCCAGGATCCGGCCCGGCCTACCCGAAAGGAACGGGTGCACACACAGATTGAACAGGCAGCGATAGTGCCGCATGCCGTCCAGCTCCGCGCGCCACATCTCGGCAACCTTCACCGGGGATTCGATCACCGAACCGATGTGGGGTTCGGGCAGGTAGGCGTACTGCTCCCAGTCGTCCAGCGACCAGTGGACCGGCAGCTCCACGATCGGCCCGGCATCGGTGGCGAGCCGGTAGGGCCGGTCGTCGCCCATGAGGGACGAGTCATAGCGCAGGCCGTGTCAGGCGATGAGCCCCGGCGTCTGCCAGCTGGCACCCCACATCGCGGCACGGTGGCCGGCGATGTCGATGCCCTGGGCGGCGAACACCGCCAGTGCCCGCTCGAAATCGGCGCGCTCCTCGGCGGCGGTCATGGCCACCGGCGAGCGGTGACTGTAGGAGTGGTGGGCGACCTCGTGCCCGCGATCGACAATGGAGGCAGCCAGCCCAGGCCGGTGTTCGGCAACCCAGCCCGGCACGAAAAAGGTTGCCGGTACCTTCAATTCATCGAGCAGATCCAGGATGCGCGGCACGCCGACATCAGGCCCGTAGGACTGGTGCGACATCGCCATCATGTGCGCGCCGTAGCGGCCCCCTTCGGCGAGGATCGGAGTCTCCGCGTCGACGTCGAAGGTCAATGTGACCACCGCATTCGCGCCGCGGTGCCACGGGGCCGTCACCGGCCGGCCCGCCAGGCACAGGCGTTGGCGATCGTCGCCATCGGCGCGAGCATGCCGTGATCGAACGGGTCCAGCGGCTCGCCGGCCGAGAGTCGCTGCGGGAGATCAGGGTTCGCCAACGCCCCGCGGCCGACCGACAACAGGTCGGCATGTCCGCCCTCGAGCACGTCGGCCGCCTGCCCGCCGTCGTGCATCCCGCCGTTGGCCACCACCGGCAACCCGGTCACCTCTCGCGCCAGCGCCGTGATCGTGCGCGCGTCGCCCAACCGCGCGGTCTCGATGAAATCGCGTCCCTCGCTGGCGATGTGGAGATAGTCGGCACCGGCATCGCGCAGCGCGGAGAAGATCACCTCGGCATCCGTTGCGCCACCCGGCCAGCGATACCCGAAGTCGTTGACCTTGGTCTGCGACAGCCGGACCCCGATCACGAATTCCGCCCCAGCCTGGGCTCTGACCGCGGCCAGAACCATCGCGGTCAGCCGAATCCGGTTCTGCACACCACCTCCGTAACTATCGGTTCGGCAGTTCGTGTAGGTGGTGAGGAACTGATCGAGTAGATATCCGTTGGCCGCGTGTATTTCGACGCCGTCGAAACCGGCGGCTCGGGCGCGTTGGGCCGCGGCGACGAAACCTGCGACCACTGCTTCGATGTCGTCGTGGTCCATCTCCCGCGGCGTGGGCCACGGTCCGGAGCCGCCGTACTCATCGAGCATCGCGCCGCGCGGGCGCACGGCCGAGGGTGCGATGGTGCCGGCATTGTGGGAGTTGCCCTGCGAGAGGGCACCGGCGTGCATGAGTTGCGCCACGATCGGAGTACCTGCGGCATGCACCGTGGCGGTCACCTGGCGCCAGCCCGTCACGTGCCGCTCGACGGCAAGGCCGGGCTGGTTGAGATAGCCCTGGCTGTGACTGGTGTCGGTATAGACGCCCTCGGTGATCACCAAACCGAATCCGCCACGGGCGAACTCGGCGTAGTACTCGGCCATCGCTTCGGTCGGGGTACCGTCCGGGTCGGCCGACACTCTGGTCATCGGCGCGACGGCGAATCGATTGGTCAGCCTCAGAGCGCCGAGCTGCACCGCGCGCAGCGCTGGATGGCGAGTCTGCGTGGGATTGGTGGTCATGCGTTGCTCTCCTGGGTCAGTTCGATGGCGAGCGGCGTGGGACGATGCCCGTTGATGCCGTTGAGATCCATGGGGCACGCCGACACCACCACCACGCAGTCCATCACCGCTTCGAACTCGATGGCGTCGCCCGGTCGGCTCACGGCGGGCAACCACGACAGCGCACCGCCGTCGGCGACCGGGATGTTCATGAAGACGTTCACCGGCTGGGGTACGTCATCGGTGCTCAACTCCAGCTGCCCCAGGGCATTTCGTAGATTTGCCGCGCAGGATGGATGATCTGTCACTCCGAGGGCACGATAGCGTTCGGTGTCACATGCGGCGATCAGCATGTCATGGATGCCCGGCGAGGTATCGCCCGCCAGCGCCAGGATGGGCCTGCGCCGGTTGGTGACGAAATGCTCCCCCACCCTCGGAAACAACCGGCCGGTCGTGGTGCGGGTATGTGACGCACTCAGATACTCGGTGAGATCCCCTGCTGCATAGGCGAAGAGGTCGCCAACCTGCCCGCCTTCGACATCGATCACCCGCACCCGATCCCCCTGCCGCAGGGTCACGGCCCGGCCGGAACCGGCCGGCACCGTGGTTCTGCTTGTCGTGTTCATCAAGTCCATAGCTCGCCATTCAAGCGTGGCAGGCGGCCCCGCCCAATGGTTGTTTCTCCATTGTCAGGACGGATCCGCTGGATGTTCCTCCATATCCCGACGCCTGCGGGCCTGCCTAGTGTTCACGGTCACCACCCCGGCCCCCAGTGCCGCGGCCTGAGCGAAGGAGACCTATGGATTGTCTGGATGTCACAGTCATCGATACCGCAGAACTGCCGGCGCGCAAGGTTTTCGGCCTGCTCAAGGCGGCGGTGGTGCCGCGGCCCATCGCCTGGACGTCGACCGTGAGCCCCGACGGCGTCGCCAACCTGGCCCCGTTCAGCTTCTTCACCGTGGTCTCGTCTCAACCGCCGCTGATCTTGCTCAGCCTCGAATATCTGGGCGCCGCGCGGCTCAAGGACAGTGCCGCCAACATCGAAGCCACCGGTGAGTTCGTGGTCAACATCGCGTCCGCAGCGATGGCGGCTGCCGTCGAACTCACCAGCGTGCAGGTCGATGCGTCGGTCGACGAATTCGAGCTGGCGAAGGTGACACCCGTGCCGTGCCGACATGTCCGTCCGCCGCGGCTCGCGCAATCACCGATCAGCTTGGAATGCCGCTTGCACACCACGATTCAGCCGGGCAGCGACCGGCTGGTGATCGGTGAGGTGCTGGCCTTCCACCTGGACCGTCGCGTGCTCGACGCCGGCGGCCGGGTGGACATCGCACGGCTGGATCCACTCGCCCGCACTGCAGCACATTTCGCCCGCCTGCAGCCACTCTTCCAGGAGGAGATGTGATGTCTCACATCATCGACGACGGACCTTTGACCTCGTTTCACAAGCGGCTCACGGTGTTCTCGGCAGGGGGACCGTTCCTCGACGGATTCGCGCTGACCATCATCGGCATCGCACTGGTCTCCATGAAGAGCCAGCTGGGCCTCGACTCGGTCAGCGTAGGACTGGTCGGAGCGGCGGCGCTGATCGGGATCTTTGTCGGCGGCTTGGTATTCGGCTATGTGACCGACCGCGTGGGTCGCAAGATCATGTACATCGCCGACCTGTCCATGTTGGTCATCGTGTCCATCGCCTCGGCATTCGTGACCGACGCGTGGCAGTTGGTGATACTGCGTTTTCTGCTCGGCGTGGCAATCGGCGCGGACTATCCGATCGCGAGTTCGCTTCTGGCCGAATTTATTCCGAGTCGTTACCGTGGCAGATTACTCGGTTCGCTGTTCGTGGTGTGGGCGGCGGGCGCAGCGGCTGCGGCAGCGGTGGGCTGGGCACTGTCGAACCTGGGCCCCGACTCCTGGCGATTCATGCTCGCCAGCCCAGCGGTGTTCGGCATCATCACCCTGCTGATGCGCGCGGGCACCCCGGAGTCGCCGAGGTGGCTGTTGAGCAAGGGCCGCGAAGCCGAGGCCCGCGAGGTGTGCCGGCAAGTCTGGGGCCCGCAGGCCGACACGTCGCTCATCCCGGCCGAGCCGCCCGCGACGTCCTATGCGGAACTGTTTCACGGCGTCTATCTGCGTAGGGTCATCTTCGTGGGGGTGTTCTTCACCGCGCACGTGATTCCCTTGTTCGCGGTGTACACGTTCGGACCGGACATCCTCGCGCAGATGGGCGTCGGCGAACACAACGTATACGTCGCCGAGCTGGTGATCAGCGCGCTGTTCCTGGTCGGTGGCGTGCCCGGGCTGCTCCTGGTCGACAAAATCGGGCGTAAACCGTTGCTGCTGTGGACCTTTGCCGTCATGAGCGCGGCGTTCGTCGTTATGGCCACCAATCCGCACGCGCCCGCGGTCATCCTGTTCGCGTTGCTCGCCCTGTACGCGGTCACTTCTGGCGCCTGCAATTTCATCGAGATCATCTACCCGAACGAGCTGTTCCCCACCGCAGTGCGGGCCAGCGCCACGGGTACCGTCGTCGCGATCAGCCGCGTCGGCTCGGCCATCAGCACATTCGTGTTGCCACTCGTCCTCACCGGCAGCGGCCTCGGTGGTGTCATGTGGCTGTTGGCCATCGTCAACGTGGTCGGCCTTGTGGTCACCGGGCTGCTCGGCGAGGAGACGCGTGGCCGCGCGCTGTCCGATACCTCAGCGGCGGGCTCATCCCGCGCGCCGGTCAGCGGCGTCGACGCCTGACCGCCGGCGTCGGCGCCGGCGTTCGATCAGGCCGCGCTGGTGACCCGGTACACGTCGTAGACACCCTCGACGTTGCGGACCACGCTCAGCAGATGACCCAGGTGCTTCGGGTCTCCCATCTCGAACGTGAACCGGCTGATGGCCACCCGGTCGTTGGAGGTGGTGACCGAGGCCGACAGGATGTTGACCTTCTCGTCGGCCAGCACCCGGGTGACATCGGAGAGCAGCCGGTGCCGGTCGAGCGCCTCCACCTGAATGGCCACGAGGAAGACCGATGACGGCGACGGCGCCCACTGCACATCGATGATGCGCTCCGACTGTTCTTGCAGCGACGCCGCATTGGTGCAGTCGGTGCGGTGCACGCTGACCCCGCCGCCCCGGGTGACGAAACCCATGATGGTGTCACCGGGGACCGGTGTGCAGCATTTGGCGAGTTTGGTCAGCGTGCCGGGGGCACCCGGGACAGCGACGCCCGTGTCGTCGGTGGTGCGCTGGCGCACCGGCATGGTGGCCGGCGTGGACCGCTCGGCGAGCTCGTCCTCGGCCGCGTCATCGCCGCCGAACTGCGCCAGCAGCCGCTGCACCACGTGGCGTGCCGAGACGTGCCCCTCACCGACCGCGGTGTAGAGCGCCGACACGTCGGTGTAGCGCAGCTCGCGGGCCAGCGCGCCCATGGTCTCGCCGGTCATCAAGCGCTGCAACGGAAGTCCACCACGCCGGACTTCGCGCGCAATGGCGTCCTTGCCGGATTCCAGAGCTTCCTCGCGGCGCTCCTTGGCGAACCACTGGCGGATCTTGGCTTTGGCGCGGGGCGACACCACGAAGCTCTGCCAGTCCCGCGAGGGCCCGGCGTTGGGCGCCTTCGAGGTGAAAACCTCGACCACTTCCCCGTTTTCGAGCTTGCGTTCCAGTGCCACGAGCCGGCCGTTGACCCGCGCGCCGATGCAGCGGTGCCCCACCTCGGTGTGCACGGCGTAGGCGAAGTCCACCGGCGTGGACCCGGTCGGCAGGGTGATCACGTCGCCCTTGGGGGTGAACACGAAGAGCTCTTGCGCCGCAAGGTCGTATCGCAGCGACTCCAGGAATTCGCCCGGGTCGGCGGCCTCCCGCTGCCAGTCGAGAAGCTGCCGCATCCAGGCCATGTCGTCGATCTCGGTCGAGGCGTGCGGATGCGGAACTCCGTTGCGGCCCTTGGCTTCCTTGTATCGCCAGTGCGCGGCGATGCCGTACTCGGCGGTGCGGTGCATGTCGCGGGTGCGGATCTGCACCTCCAGCGGCTTGCCCTCCGGCCCGACGACGGTGGTGTGCAGCGACTGGTAGACGCCATAGCGGGGCTGGGCGATGTAGTCCTTGAAGCGGCCCGCCATGGGCTGCCACAGGGAGTGCACCACGCCGACCGCGGCGTAACAGTCCCGGATCTCGTCGCAGAGGATCCGGACCCCGACCAGGTCGTGGATGTCGTCGAAGTCGCGCCCCTTGACGATCATCTTCTGGTAGATCGACCAGTAGTGCTTGGGCCTGCCCTCGACCACCGCGTTGATCTTCATGGCCGACAGCGCCACCCCGATCTCGGCCCGCACCTTGGCGAGGTAGGTGTCCCGCGACGGTGCCCGGTCGGCGACCAGGCGCACGATCTCCTCGTACTTCTTGGGGTGCAGGATCGCGAACGACAGGTCTTCCAGTTCCCACTTGACCGTCGCCATCCCCAGCCGATGAGCAAGGGGGGCAATGACTTCCAGCGTCTCACGGGCCTTGCGGGCCTGTTTCTCCGGCGGCAGGAAGCGCATGGTGCGCATGTTGTGCAGCCGGTCGGCGACCTTGATCACCAGCACCCGCGGATCGCGGGCCATCGCGATGATCATCTTGCGGATCGTCTCGCCTTCGGCCGCCGAGCCGAGCACCACCTTGTCCAGTTTGGTGACGCCGTCGACCAGGTGACCGACCTCGCTGCCGAATTCGGCGGTCAAAGCCTCCAGCGTGTAGCCGGTGTCCTCGACGGTGTCGTGCAGCAGCGCGGCCACCAGCGTCGTGGTGTCCATCCCGAGCTCGGCCAGGATGTTGGCCACCGCCAGCGGATGGGTGATGTACGGATCGCCGGACTTGCGCATCTGATCGGCGTGCCGCTTGTCGGCGACGTCGTAGGCGCGCTGCAGCAACTGCAGGTCGGCCTTCGGGTAGATCTCGCGGTGCACCGCCACCAACGGCTCGAGCACCGGGTTGACGGCACTGCGCTGCGCCGTCATCCGACGGGCCAACCGAGCGCGTACGCGGCGCGACGCGCTGGTCTTGGCGACGTCGGCCGGGGTGGGCGCGGGCAGCGTGGGAGGTGACTGCACGGCTTGAGCGGTACCGGGATCGTCGGCCATCGCCGTCACCTCCTGCTGTTCATCCCCGCCTGTTCATCCAGAGTTCGAGGATATCTCTCAGACCGTGTGCAGGCTGCTAACCGGTAGGGGTGCCACCGCGCCGCGACCACCCAATTCGGTCAGCTCCAGCACCACCGCGGCCCCGGTCACCCGGGCTCCGCTTGCCGTGAGGAGTTTGACCGCGGCGCCCAGAGTCCCGCCGGTGGCCAGCACATCGTCGATGATCACAACGTCGCGCCCGGCGATATCAATCCCCTCGGCCGGGATCTCCAGGGTCGCTGTGCCGTATTCCAGCTGGTAGGTCGCGCTGTGCACCGGCGGCGGCAGTTTTCCGCCCTTGCGCACGGCAAGCACACCGATACCCAGGCGGGTCGCGACGGCCGCACCCAGCAGGAACCCGCGCGCATCCAGGCCGGCCACCAGATCCGCCCCGGCGGCGCTGGCGGCAAGCGCGTCGGTGACCGCGCAGAGCCCGGCGGCGTCGGCGAGCAGCGGCGTCAGGTCCTTGAACTGGACACCGGGCTCCGGGAAATCGGCGACCTCACGGGTCATCGATGCCACCAGTCGGGAAATATCGGAGATCTGAGGCCGTTCGCGCTCGCCGGTCACTTCGACAACTTCCAACGGTCCATGTTCCAGCCGGCACCCCAGCGGGTCGGATTGCTGCTCACGGCGTACATCTTGGTCGATGTCAGCACCGTGCGCTGCTGCCGGTACAGCGGCAGCGTCGGCATGTCGCCCCACAGGATCGGTGCGCCCTCCCCGACCAGACGCGTCAGCTCCTTCGGATCGGTCGTCACGGCCAGCGCGTCGATGATCCCGTCGACGCGTTCGTTGTTGTATCCCGACAGGTTGTTGCCGTTGCCACCGTGCAGGGCGTAGGCGTCCATCGCCGAGGACCCCGACGAACCGCTGCCCGTCGCCCCGCCGGTGCTGGCCAGCAGTACGTCGAATTGGTTGTTGCGCAATGCCACCGGTCCGGCCGTTTCCGAGCCGGCGTCCTGCACCGTGATGCCGGCCGGAGCGCAGGCTTTGGCGATCGCGCCGACCGTGGCGGCCAGCCGGGCGTTGGGTGTCTGATAGCCGATACGGACGGTCAGCGGCTGATTGTGGATCTCGGCGCGGGCAGCGTCGGGGTTGGCGACGGTGAACTGTCCCGCGTCCGCGGCACCCTCGGCCGCACCGAACGCATCGTCGGCGGCCGGGCTCAGCCGTGAGTTGGCGATGGGCATGACGGCGTTGCGGGCGATCACGTCACGCGGCGTGCACAGCGCCAACGCCCGCCGCGCCGGGGTGGCCGCCAACGGGCCTCCCGGCGCGAAGATCAACTGCTCGACGCCCGCCGACGGGGTATCGGTGCTGACGTAGTCGTCGGGCAGGTTGAGCACCCCCGACGACCCGGTCGCGATATCGACGACGTCGAACGAGCCCTTGTTGACCCGCTCCTGGATGTCGGCGCCGCGCGGCCACACCGTGACCTTGTTGGTGATGGGCTTGGCTCCCCACCACTTGTCGTTGGCCACCAGCGTCACCACACCGTCCTGCGACACCGAGTCGAGCCGGTACGGCCCCGAGGACGGGAAGTGCTTGAGATCCGCGTCCGGCTTGAGGTCCCACGTGGTGTTCCAGGCTTGGGCGATGCGGTCGACGGTGGCGGTGTCACCGGTCTGCAGTGCGGTGGTCACGCCGCCCTCGACGAGCCCCAGTTCATCGGCGATGACGTGCGACGGCATCAGCGAGGTCGCGGTGAACAACTGGCCGTAGTCGACGAACGGGCGGTCCTGCGCGAACGCCACCCGCGCCTTCTTCTGCCCCGGCGCACAGTCCACGGTCGAGATGTCGCGGTAACCGGCCTGGCTGGCCGCGTCGAAGCCTGCAAACCGGCCCGACTGCGCAGCCCACGCCAGCACCAGATCGTCACAGGTGATCGGCTTGCCGTCCGAGTACACGGCCTTGTCGTCGATGACGTAGTCGAGCACCAGCGGGGCGCGGCCCACCACCGACACCGAACCGAAGTCGTGATCGGCGACGACCTGGCCGTCAGGCCCGTGGTAGGAGAAGCCGGTGAGCGTGCGCGCGAAGGCCTGCGGCCCCGCCGACGCCGCACCGGCGACGGTGTTGGTGTTGTAGGTCGGCAGGGTGCCGTCGACGGCATAGTCGATCGCGTCGGCCGAGCTCCCCCCGCAGGCCGACACCCCGACAGCGGCCAACAGTGTCACCACCGCCGCCCCTGCGAGTCGTGCTCCTCGCGTGCGTGGTGCCTGCCGCTGAGCCATCCGGACTACCGCCGGGTGTTCCGCTTGCCCGACGGGCGACCCGTTCTCGCCGTCGGTCGCGACGGCCGCGCTCCGGGCGCGGGTTTGGCGGGAGCCGCCGAGGTCGCCGCCGCCGACACGGTCTCTTCCGCATCGTCGGCGTCGTCCGCGGTGTCCTCGGCAGCGGCCTTTGTGCCCGACTTCTTGTCGGTCTTCGAGGCACCCGGGTTGCGGCGGTTGAGCACCTTCTTGGTATGCCGCTGCACCAGCTCGGTGCGCTCACGCAGCGACACCAGCAGCGGCGTGGCGAAGAAGATCGACGAGTAGGTGCCGACGATCACGCCGACCAGCTGCACCAAGGCCAGGTCCATCAGGGTGCCGACGCCGAGCAGCCATACCGCCACCACGATCAGCGCCACGATCGGCAGCACCGAGATCAAGCTCGTGTTGATCGAGCGCATGAACGTCTGGTTGACCGCGAGGTTGGCCTGCTCGGCGAACGTGCGCCGCGTGGTGTGTTCGAAGCCGTGGGTGTTCTCCTCGACCTTGTCGAACACGATCACGGTGTCGTAGAGCGAGAAGCCCATGATCGTGAGCAGACCGATGACGGTCGCCGGGGTCACCTCGAACCCCACCACCGAGTACACGCCCGCGGTGACCAACAGGTCGAAGACCAGCGACGCCAGTGCCGACAGCGCCATGTACTTCTCGTAGCGCCAGGTGATGTAGATGGTCGCCAGCACCAGGAACACGATCAGCGCGATGATCGCCTTCTGGGTGATCTGGCCGCCCCAGGTCTCCGACACCGCCGAGTCGCTGATGACCTGCTTGCTGGGCTTACCGTCGCTGCCCTTCGGGTGGAAGGCGTCGAACAGCGCGGTGCGCAGCTTCTCGGTGTCCTGGTTGGACAGCGTCTCGGACCGGATCTGCACCGTGGCCGAAGACCCGCTACCCACGAGAACCACCGATTCGGGGTTGCGGCCCAGGGTCTTGTTGAAGACGTTCTCCACCTGCTGGGTGCTGATGGTGCCGGATTCGCCGGCCGACGGCATCGAGACCTTGGTTCCGCCCTCGAAGTCGATACCGAAGGTGAATCCGCGCAGCACGATGCTGACGATCGCGATGGCGACGATCACGCCACTGATCACGTACCAGAACTTGCGCCGGCCGACGACCTCGAAGGCGCCGGTACCCGTGTAGAGCCGGACGAAGAATCCGTGCTTGGGCAGCGCCGCCGAGGACGCCTCGATGCTGGGTGCTTCGACAGCCGTCGTGGTGTCGTCGTCGGTGTCGGTTGAGTGCTTGGCAGCCATGTCTCTATCCCCGTCCCGCTGTTGCGTGCGCGGCTTCTCGGCGTTCCCGGGCGATCTGCTGCACCGCACCGAGGCCGTTGAGCGCCGGTTTGGCCATGGTCGGCGACTTCGACGCCAGGTACACCAGTGGCCAGGTCACCAGGAACACCACCACGAGGTCCAGCAGCGTGGTCAACCCGAGGGTGAACGCGAATCCCTTCACCTGCCCGATGGCCAGCACATAGAGCACCAGCGCGGCCAGGAAGGTCACCGCGTTGCCGGACACGATCGTCTTTCTGGCCCTCGCCCAACCGCGGGGAACCGCCGACCGGAACGAACGGCCTTCTCGGATCTCGTCTTTGATGCGTTCGAAGAACACCACGAACGAGTCGGCGGTGGTCCCGATACCGATGATCAAACCGGCGATGCCGGCCAGGTCGAGCGTGTATCCGATGTATCTGCCGAGCAAGACCAGGATCGCGAAAACCATTGCGCCCGAAGCCACCAGCGATAGCGCCACCAGCAGACCCAGCACTCGGTAGTACAGCAGCGAGTACAACAGCACGGCCGCCAGACCGATCGCACCGGCGATCAGACCGGCTCGCAGTGAGGACAGACCCAGTGTCGCCGAAACGGTTTCGGCCTCAGACGATTCGAACGACAGCGGAAGCGAGCCGTACTTCAGCACGTTGGCCAGCTCGCGCGCGGAATCAGCGGTGAACTTGCCGGTGATCTGCGTGCGGCCGCCCGGGATGGCCTCCCGGATCTCCGGGGCGCTGACCACGCGGGAGTCGAGAGTGAAGGCGGTCTGGGTGCCGACGTTGGCAGCGGTGAAATCGGCCCACGTCTTGGCGCCACCGCTCTTGAACTCCACGTCGACGACGTACTGGCCCTGCTGCTGATCCAGGCCCGAGGTGGCGTTCTGGATCTCCTCGCCGCTCATGATCGACTTGTTGAGCAGGTAGACCGTGGAGCCGTCGGTCGAGCAGGTGACCAGCGGCAAGTTCGGATCGTCGTTGCCCGCGAGCACGTCGTCCTCACCGCAGCGGGTGGCCTGGAACTGCAACGCCAGGATCTGCACCGACTGATTGGTGCTCTGCCGCAACTGCTTCTCGTCGGCGATGCGCTGCGCAAGGTCGGCCTTCGCATCGCCGGGTGCCGGCGCGGGCGCCGGGCCCGGAGGTGCCGGAGCCGGGGGTGCGGGTGCCGGAGCAGGTGCGGGTTCGCCGGGCGTGGGCGCCGGGTCCCGCGGGTATGGCCGCGGCTGCGGTGCCGGCTGTTCGCCTGCACCCGGCGCGGCGGGAGCCTCCGCGGGCGGCGCGGTACCGGGCTGCCCGCCAGGCGCCTCACCTTGCGGCGCCTCACCGGGAAGCGCTCCCGGCGCCCCGGGAGCCGGTGCGGTACCGGGCGCCCCGGGTGCCGGCGGTGCACCTGGCGCCCCGGCCGGAGGTTGGGCCTGCTTGGGCTGCGCAGGCATCGCATGGATGACCGGCCGGATGTAGAGCCGGGCGGTCTGGCCCAGGTTGCGCGCCTCGTTGCCGTCGTTGCCGGGCACCGTGATCACCAGGTTGTTGCCATCGATGACCACCTCGGACCCGGACACGCCGAGACCGTTGACGCGTGCGCCGATGATCTGCTGAGCCTGGGTCAGCGCCTCACGGGTGGGGGCCGAGCCGTCCGGTGTGCGGGCAGTCAGGGTGACCCGGGTCCCGCCCTGCAGGTCGATGCCGAGTTTGGTCTTGGCCTGCTTGTCACCGGTGAGGAACACCAGCAGGTACACGCCGATGAGCAGAACCAGGAAGAGCGTCAGGTAGCGGGCAGGGTGCACCGGCGCCGAAGACGATGCCACGTTTCTAGGGTCTCCTTGAGATCAGTCCGTCAGCACCGCAAAGGGTACGTGCTGGTCCTGGGTGGTCGGCTGTCAGTCTTTCTTGAATCCGTCGTTGTCGGCGACGGCGGTGCTCTCGGTCAGCTCGGTGGCCGTCGACGACGCCTCGGGCTTCGCGACGTCGTCCTCGGCGTCGTCTGCGTCGTTCTCGATGCGGTCACGCACGGCGAGCTTCATCCACGTCGTGATGACGCCGGGGGCGATCTCCAGGTGGATGTTGTCGTCGGTGATTCCGGTGATCGTGCCCTGCAGGCCCGACGTGGTGTGGATCCGGTCGCCGATCTGCAGGGAGTTGTGCAGGTCGATGGTCTTCTGCATCGCCTTCTTCTGACGGCGCGACGCAAAGAACATGAACGCGCCCATGATGATGAGCAGGGGAAGGAAGATGGCTACATCCATGACAGCACTGTCTTTCGTATCGAATCGTGTGATCTTCGGCTCCGGACCGGCAGGTCACGGCACCTCATAGGGGACCAGTCTGCCATTGCGGCCATCCGCTGACGCGGCCCCCGTCGCCCGAACCGCGGTTAGTGGGGCTAAGTTCCGGCGCGCACGGGTGTGGTCGCCGCCCCGCATGCACTGGCCAAAACCGACTGTCGGGCACACCCGGGCGACTAGGCTCGGACTCGCTCTAATCCGTCCGCGCCGCCAACGTCGTTCGCAGGAGTCAGTGTTGAGCCAACTCGAGCAGAGCCGTCATCTCGCCACCACCATCCCGGGCCCGAAGTCGCAGGCCCTGATCGACCGGAAAGCCGCAGCGGTGAGCCGTGGGGTGGGCACCACGATGCCCGTCTATGCCACGCGTGCCGGCGGCGGCATCGTCGAAGACGTCGACGGCAATCGGCTCATCGACCTGGGCTCCGGCATCGCGGTCACCACCATCGGCAACGCGTCACCGCTGGTGGTGGAGGCCGTGGCCACCCAAGCCGCCCAGTTCACCCACACGTGTTTCATGGTGACCCCGTACGAGGGCTACGTCGCGGTGTGCGAACACCTCAACCGGTTGACGCCGGTCGCGGGCGACAAGCGCTCCGCGCTGTTCAACTCCGGCTCGGAAGCCGTCGAGAACGCCGTGAAGATCGCACGGTCCTACACCCACAAACAAGCCGTCGTGGCGTTCGATCACGCCTATCACGGGCGCACCAATCTCACGATGGCGCTGACTGCCAAGGTCATGCCCTACAAGCACGGCTTCGGACCATTCGCCCCCGAGATCTACCGCGCGCCACTGTCGTATCCGTTCCGCGACGCGGAGTTCGGCAAGGAGATGGCCACCGACGGCGAGCTCGCCGCCAAACGGGCGATCGATGTGATCGACAAGCAGATCGGTGCCAACAATCTGGCGGCGGTGCTCATCGAACCGATCCAGGGCGAGGGCGGATTCATCGTTCCCGCCGACGGGTTCCTGCCCGCGCTTCTCGCCTGGTGCCGGGCCAACGATGTCGTCTTCATCGCCGACGAGGTGCAGACGGGCTTCGCGCGCACCGGTGCGATGTTCGCGTGCGAACACGAAGGCATCGATCCCGACCTGATCGTCACGGCGAAAGGCATCGCCGACGGTATGCCGTTGTCCGCCGTGACGGGGCGCGCCGAGATCATGGATGCGCCACATGTGTCGGGACTGGGCGGAACCTACGGCGGCAACCCGGTGGCCTGCGCGGCCGCGCTGGCCACCATCGAGACGATCGAGGCGCAGGGCATGGTGGCCCGGGCTCGGCAGATCGAAGCGCTCATGAAAGACCGGCTGGGCCGGTGGCAGGCCGAGGACGACCGCATCGGCGATGTCCGGGGCCGCGGCGCCATGATCGCCATGGAACTGGTCAAGGCCGGCACCACCGAACCCGATGCCGACCTGACCAAGGCGCTGTGCGCGGGGGCGCACGCTGCCGGGGTGATCGTCCTGTCCTGCGGCACCTACGGCAACGTGCTGCGTTTCCTGCCTCCGCTCACGATCAGCGACGAACTACTCGTCGAAGCTCTCGACGTGCTCGAGCTGATCCTGCGCGACCTCTAGTGCGCGTGGGTGTGGCGCCTGCCGAACATGCCGCCCCACCCCCGGTGCTCACGGGCTTCCCGGTGCTCCCGCGCGACGGACGTGTCGGTCGCGGGCACCTCGGCAGCCGGTGCCGCCGTGGCGACGGGCTCGGCCATGACGGGCCGCCGCGCGTACGCCACATCGCGGACGCTGCGTAGCGACAGCCGGCCGAGTGCGACGGCGCCCAGGAACACGATCACCGCGCCCAGGCCGGAGAAGTAGGCCAGCTCCAGCACGACACGCTTGGCGTCGGTGACCGCCACCGGCGCTCCGGCGTCTCCGATCGCCAGGACACCGGTCAGCGACCGGCCGACGACGAACCACGCCCCTGCTATGACGGCAAGCCAACCGCCGAGCATGGCCGTCGCGCGGTTACCCGACGTCAGCAGCAGCAGCCCGCCGAGGGCTGTCACGGCGCCCGGCAACACTTCGAGCCAGCCTCTGGCCGTCGTCCACATCCAGCCCTGATCGGGCGTGAATGCGAAGTCGATGTACGGGCCGACGAACGGGATCAGCGCTCCCCAGGCCCCCAGTAGGACCAGCAGTAGACCACTGGCCGCGCCTCGACTACGCGGCATGCGCATCCGGCCTCCGCGGGTATCGAATTCGGTCATGATGCCTCCTTTGACGAAGCAGTGGGTACCCATCGATCACCGGGCTGTAACGCCGTTTGGGCGACGCTGCTCTCATGCGGGGCTTGCGGTGCGGTGCACCAGCACCGGCCGATGCCATTCCGGCAAATAACGTGACGCCGCTCACAACGGTCCGGAGTTTGCGCGGTTCACCGGCCGATTCCGCACACTCACAGCATATTGACAGGCCCTGAGCTGGCCGTCCGGAAATAAGTTTAGTTCCACTAACGTAGTAGTTGGTCGAGCGCAACGGCGCGCCAATTTTGATACGTAGCTATTTGGTAAAGAGGGATGCTGATGACGACTGATACCCGTGAGGAGCGGCTCGAGCGCCGCATCGCTGACTTGGTCAGCACTGATCCGCAGTTCGCCGCCGCAGCGCCGAGCGAGAGCGTGAGCGCAGCCGCCGACGCCGAAGGCCTGCAACTGCCGCAGATCGTCCAGACCGTCTTGCAGGGCTACGCCGACCGACCCGCCATCGGCGAGCGTGCCGTCGAATTCGTCACCGACCCGCAGACCGGCCGGACCAGCGCACAGCTTCTCCCCCGCTTCGACACCATCACCTACGGCCAGGTGTGGGACCGGGTACGCGCATTGGCCAGCGCACTGCACGAGGCCGGTGTGGCCGCCGGTGACCGGGTCGCCATTCTCGGCTTCGCCAGCGCCGACTACACCGTCGTCGACACCGCACTGGGCCAGCTCGGCGCCGTCTCGGTGCCACTTCAGACCAGCTCGTCCGCATCGGCCCTCGCGCCGATCGTGGTGGAGACCGAACCCCGTGTGATGGCGGCGAGCGTCGATTACCTCGATGACGCCGTCGAACTCGCCCTCACCGCCTACGCCCCGTCCAAGCTCGTGGTCTTCGACCACCACGCCGAGGTCGACGACCACCGTGACGCCGTCGCCGCGGCGACCGCCAAACTCGCCGAAGCCGGCAGCCCCATCGCCGTCGAGACGCTGACCGACCTCATCGCCCACGGCACGAACCTGCCGCAGGCTCCGGCTCCCGAAACCTCCGACGAAGACCCGCTGGCCCTGCTCATCTACACCTCGGGCAGCACCGGCGCGCCCAAGGGCGCGATGTATCTGCAGAGTGCGGTCGCCAAGTTCTGGCGCCGCAACTCCAAGGCCTGGTTCAGCCCGACCGCCGCGTCGATCAACCTGTGCTTCATGCCGATGAGCCACGTGATGGGCCGCGGCATCCTGTACGCGTCACTGGCCTCCGGCGGCACCGCCTACTTCGCCGCCCGCAGCGACCTGTCGACACTGCTGGAAGACCTGGCGCTGGTCCGCCCCACCGAGCTGAACTTCGTGCCTCGCGTCTGGGAGATGATCTTCAGCGAATTCCAGAGCCGGGTGGATCACCGGCTCGACGGTGCCGCCGACCGGGCTGCCGTCGAGGCCGAGGTGATGGCCGATATGCGTGAGAATCTGCTTGGCGGACGCTACATTTCGGCCATGACGGGCTCGGCCCCGATCTCCGCCGAACTGAAATCCTGGCTGGGAGATTTCCTGCAGCTGCATCTGCTGGAGGGCTACGGGTCGACCGAGGCAGGCATGGTGCTCTTCGACGGCGTGGTGCAGCGCCAGGCCGTGATCGACTACAAGCTCGTGGACGTCCCCGACCTCGGCTACTTCAGCACCGATCAGCCGCATCCGCGTGGCGAGCTGCTGGTGAAGACCGAGAACCTGTTCCCGGGCTACTACAAGCGTCCCGAGGTCACCGCGAGCGTGTTCGACGAGGACGGCTTCTACCGGACCGGGGACATCGTCGCCGAGGTCGGACCTGATCAGCTGACCTACGTCGACCGGCGCAACAACGTGCTCAAGCTCGCGCAGGGCGAATTCGTCACGCTCGCCAAGCTCGAGGCGGTGTTCGGCAACAGCCCGCTGGTGCAGCAGATCTACATCTACGGCAACAGCGCCCGGCCGTACCTGCTGGCCGTGGTGGTGCCGACACCGGAGGCCCAGAAGCGGTACGAGCCCGCAGAACTGAAGTCCGCGATCGCCGAATCGCTGCAGGATGTGGCCAAGGCCGCCGATCTGCAGTCCTACGAGATCCCGCGCGATTTCCTGGTGGAGACAACGCCTTTCACGCTGGAGAACGGTCTGCTGACCGGTATCCGCAAGCTGGCGTGGCCGAAACTGAAGGCGCACTACGGTGATCGGCTCGAGCAGCTCTACACCGACCTGGCCGACAGCCAGGCCAACGAACTGCGCGAGTTGCGGCAGAACGGAGCTCAGGCTCCGGTGCTGGAGACGGTCAGCCGCGCGGCAGGAGCCCTCCTCGGCGCGTCGTCGGCCGATCTGCAACCCGATGCCCACTTCACCGACCTCGGTGGGGATTCCTTGTCGGCGTTGACCTTCGGCAATCTGCTGCGCGAGATCTTCGAGGTCGACGTTCCGGTGGGTGTGATCGTCAGCCCGGCCAACGATCTGGCGGCCATCGCCGCCTACATCGAGGCCGAGCGCTCCCCCGGCGCGAAGCGTCCGACGTTCGCATCGGTGCACGGTCGGCATGCCGCCGAGATCAGCGCGGCCGACCTGACGCTGGACAAGTTCATCGACGCCGAAACTCTCGCCGCCGCACCGTCTTTGCCCAAGGCGAACGCCGAAGTCCGTACGGTGTTGTTGACCGGCGCCACCGGCTTCCTGGGCCGCTACCTGGCTCTGGAGTGGCTGGAGCGCATGGACCTGGTCGACGGCAAGGTCATCGCGCTGGTGCGGGCCCGCTCCAATGAGGAAGCCCGCGCGCGGCTGGACGCCATCTTCGACACCGGCGACGCGAAACTGCTTGCCCACTATCAGGAATTGGCCGCCGATCACCTCGAAGTCATCGCCGGCGACAAGGGCGAGGCCAACCTCGGCCTCGACCAGCAGACCTGGCAGCGGCTGGCCGACGACGTCGACCTGATCGTCGACCCGGCCGCGCTGGTCAACCACGTGCTGCCCTACAGCGAGTTGTTCGGGCCCAACGCCCTGGGCACCGCCGAGCTGATCCGCATCGCCCTGACCACCAAGATCAAGCCGTACACCTATGTGTCGACGATCGGTGTCGGCGACCAGATCACGCCCGGCAAGTTCGTCGAAGACGCCGACGTCCGGGAGATGAGCGCGGTGCGCCGCATCGATGACTCGTACGCCAACGGCTACGGCAACAGCAAGTGGGCCGGCGAGGTCCTGCTGCGCGAGGCCAACGACCTGTGCGGTCTGCCGGTGGCCGTGTTCCGCTGCGACATGATCCTGGCCGATACGACATATTCGGGTCAGCTGAACCTGCCCGACATGTTCACCCGGATGATGTTCAGCCTGGTCGCCAGCGGCATCGCCCCGGGCTCGTTCTACGAGCTGGACGCCGAGGGCAAGCGGCAGCGGGCGCACTACGACGGTCTGCCGGTGGAATTCATCGCGGAGTCGATCTCGACGCTGGGTGCGCAAGCAGTCGAGAGCTTCGAGACCTACCACGTGATGAACCCATACGACGACGGTCTGGGTATGGATGAGTTCGTCGACTGGCTCATCGAGGCGGGCTACCAGATCGAGCGCATCGACGACTACGGCCAGTGGTTGCAGCGGTTCGAAAGCACCCTGCGAGCGCTGCCGGACAAGCAGCGTCAAGCCTCACTGCTGCCGCTGCTGCACAACTACCAGAAGCCGGAACGCCCGATGCTGGGCGCGCTCGCGCCGACCGATCGGTTCCGGGAAGCCGTGCAGGAAGCCAAGATCGGCCCCGACAAGGACATCCCGCATGTGACACCCGCGGTCATCGTCCAATACATCACCAACCTCAAGCAGCTCGGCCTGCTCTGAGCCCATCCGTACAACGCCCTCGCCCTGTCCCCGGGCGGGGGCGTTGTCGCGTCGGGAGGCGGTGACGCGGCGTGACGCATCTCGCAGCGCCGCGGGCTGGACTGTCGAAATATAATTAGTTTTACTAACGTAGTATTTGGTAGACGCGTCGAGCGTCTGTTACCACAAGATTTGATTTGCTCAGGGGACTTGATTATGTCGAACGAAACTCGTGAAGAGCGGCTCGAGAACCGACTCGCCGCCCTTTATGCCAATGATCCGCAGTTTGCCGCCGCACGTCCCGACGAGGCCGTCAGCACCGCCGTCGACCGCCCCGGCCTGCGCCTGCCCGCCCTCGTCAAAGAAGTGATGGCCGGCTACGCCGACCGTCCCGCCCTCGGCGCCCGCGCCACCGAACTTGTGACCGACGCCAACGGCCGCACCTCGGCCCAGCTGCTGCCGCGCTTCGAGACCATCACCTACCGCCAGCTCGGCGATCGCATCCAGGCCGTCACCAACGCCTGGCACAACCATCCCGTCAAACCCGGCGACCGCGTCGCGATCCTCGGCTTCACCAGCGTGGACTACACCACCATCGACGTCGCGCTCATCGAGCTCGGCGCGGTCTCGGTCCCGCTGCAGACCAGCGCTCCCGTCGCGCAGCTGCAACCGATCATCACCGAAACCGAACCCAAGGTCATCGCCTCCAGCGTCGACTTCATCGACGACGCCGTCGCCCTGGTCCAGGCCGGACCCGCCCCGGCGCGTCTGGTGGTGTTCGACTACCGCCCCGAGGTCGACGACCACCGGGAGGCGTTCGAGGCCGCCAAGGCCGCGCTGGCAGGCACCGGCGTCCAGGTCGAGGCGTTCGCCGACGTGCTCGACCGCGGCCGCAGCCTCGCCGACGCGCCGCTGTACGTCTCCGGGCACGCAAACCCGCTGACCCTGTTGATCTACACCTCGGGTAGCACCGGAACCCCCAAAGGGGCGATGTACCCGGAGAGCAAGGTCGCCACCATGTGGCGCATCGCGTCCAAGGCGAGCTGGGATGAGAACCAGAGCGTGCTGCCGGCGATCACGCTGAACTTCATGCCGATGAGCCACGTGATGGGCCGCGGCAGCCTGTACGCCACCATCAGCTCCGGCGGCACCGCCTACTTCGCCGCCCGCAGCGACCTGTCGACCTTCCTGGAGGACCTGGCCCTGGTCCGCCCGACGCAGCTCAGCTTTGTGCCGCGGATTTGGGACATGCTGTTCCAGGAGTATCAGAGCCGGTTGGATCAGCGCGCCGCCGATGTCTCTGCGCGTGCGAGTGTTGAAGAGCAGGTGCTCGCCGAAGTGCGCCAGGACCTGCTGGGTGGCCGGTTCGTCTCCGCGATGACGGGGTCCGCGCCGATCTCGCCCGAGATGAAGGCCTGGGTGGAGCGCCTGTTGGAGATGCACCTGCTGGAGGGTTACGGCTCGACCGAGGCAGGGTCGGTCTTCGTCGACGGGCACATCCAGCGCCCGCCAGTGATCGACTACAAACTGGCCGATGTGCCCGAGTTGGGTTACCTGAGCACCGACCGGCCGCATCCGCGCGGCGAGCTGCTGGTCAAATCCGAGCAGATGTTCCCCGGCTACTACAAGCGCCCGGAGATCACCGCCGAGATGTTCGATGCGGAGGGCTACTACCGCACCGGTGACATCGTCGCCGAGGTCGGCCCGGATCAGGTGGAGTACCTGGACCGGCGCAACAACGTCCTCAAGCTGTCGCAGGGCGAATTCGTCACGGTGTCCAAGCTCGAGGCCGTGTTCGGTGACAGCCCCCTGGTGAAGCAGATCTACCTGTACGGCAACAGCGCCCGCGCGTACCTGCTGGCCGTCGTGGTGCCCACCGATGCAAGCGTGTCCAAGCAGGCCATCAGCGATTCCCTGCAGGAGGCAGCGCGCGCCGCGAACCTCCAGTCGTATGAGGTTCCGCGTGATTTTCTGGTCGAGACAACGCCTTTCACACTCGAGAACGGTCTGCTGACCGGTATCCGCAAGCTGGCCCGGCCGAAGCTGAAGGCGCAGTACGGTGAACGGCTCGAACAGCTCTACACCGACCTCGCCGAAGGGCAGGCCAACGAGCTGCGTGAACTCCGTCGTCACGGTGCCCACGCTCCCGTCCTCGACACGGTCAGCCGCGCGGCCGGCGCCCTGCTCGGCGCGTCGACCTCAGACCTGCGGTCCGACGCTCATTTCACCGATCTCGGCGGGGATTCGCTCTCGGCATTGACCTTCTCGAACCTGCTGCACGAGATCTTCGAGGTCGACGTGCCGGTGGGCGTGATCGTCAGCCCGGCCAACGATCTGGCGGCCATCGCCGACTACATCGAGGCCGAGCGGCAGGGTTCGAAGCGGCCGACGTATGCGTCGGTGCACGGGCGTGACGCGACCGAGGTCCACGCGGCGGACCTGACGCTGGACAAGTTCATCGACGCCGCCACGCTCGCCGCCGCGCCGTCACTGCCCAAGGCTGCGACCGAGGTCCGCACCGTGTTGTTGACCGGCGCCACCGGCTTCCTGGGCCGCTACCTGGCCCTGGAGTGGCTGGAACGCATGGACCTGGTCGACGGCAAGGTCATCGCCCTGGTTCGCGCCAAGAGCGACGACGAAGCCCGGGCCCGGCTCGACGCCATCTTCGACACCGGCGACGCCAAACTGCTTGCGCACTACCAGAAATTGGCCGCCGATCACCTCGAAGTCATCGCCGGCGACAAGGGCGAGGCCAACCTCGGACTCGACCAGCAGACCTGGCAGCGCCTGGCCGACACCGTCGACCTGATCGTCGACCCGGCCGCCCTGGTCAACCACGTCCTGCCCTACAGCCAGCTGTTCGGCCCGAACGCCCTGGGCACCGCCGAGCTGATCCGCATCGCCCTGACCACCAAGATCAAGCCGTTCGTGTATGTCTCGACCATCGGTGTCGGTTGGGGCATCAAGCCCGGTGAGTTCGTCGAGAACGCCGACATCCGGCAGATCTCGGCGACGCGCCAGGTCGACGACTCCTACGCCAACGGCTACGGCAACAGCAAGTGGGCCGGCGAGGTCCTGCTGCGCGAGGCCAACGACCTGTGCGGCTTGCCCGTCTCGGTGTTCCGCTGCGACATGATCCTGGCCGACACCACCTATTCGGGTCAGCTGAACCTGCCCGACATGTTCACCCGGATGATGTTCAGCCTGGTGGCCACCGGCATCGCGCCCGGATCGTTCTACGAATTGGCAGCCGACGGCACCCGGCAACGGGCGCACTACGACGGCCTTCCGGTCGAGTTCATCGCCGAGGCGATCTCCACCCTCGGGGTACACGTCACCGACGGCTTCGAGACCTACCACGTGATGAACCCGCACGACGACGGCATCGGCATGGACGAATTCGTCGACTGGCTCATCGAGGCCGGTTACCCGCTGCACCGGATCGACGACTACGCGACCTGGCTGCAGCGGTTCGACACCGCGCTGCGCGCACTGCCCGACAAGCAGCGTCAGGCCTCACTGCTGCCGCTGCTGCACAACTACCAGACGCCCAGCCGGCCGATGCTCGGCGCAGGCGCACCGACCGATCACTTCCGGGAAGCCGTGCAGGAAGCCAAGATCGGCCCCGACAAGGACATCCCGCATGTGACACCCGCGGTCATCGTCCAATACATCACCAACCTGCAGCAGCTCGGCCTGCTGTAACACGCTTCCTCACAAGGGAAGGTCCCCTGAGCGGCCGCGGTCCCACCAGGACCGCGGCCGACCAGTCTCTGGCCAAGCAGACGCTGCGGTACCGGAAAACCCGCGTGTCGCGGACTTTCATGTCTGCTCGGCCTTAGAGGGCGACCCCGATCGCGACGAGGAGCACCGCGATCAGCGGGAAGATGCCCTGCGTGATGGCGGCGCGGGCCTTGTCCGGCGAGGTGGTCAGCAGAACCAGCGCCGCGGCCAGCATCGAGCCGACGCCGGCGAACACCAGGGCCACGCCGACAGCATTGTGCCCCAAGGCAATTGCCAGGATGCCGATGCCTGTGACGATGGCCAGGAAAAGGTTGTAGAAGCCCTGGTTGAACGCCAGCTCCTTGGTGATCTCCGCGGTTTCCGCGGTGGTACCGAAGGTCGCGCGTGTGCGCGGCGAGGTCCAGGTGAGCGATTCCATCACGAAGATGTACACGTGCAGAACCGCGGCGAGGGCGGCGAAAACCAGACCGGCTATGACCATGACGACTATTCAAACAGCCCGGCCTGGCCCAGGCCGGTTATCGGCGGCTGCATGCCGAGGTGCGTCCAGGCCAGCGGCGTCGCCACCCGGCCCCGCGGGGTGCGCGCCACCATCCCGGCACGGACCAGGAACGGTTCGCACACCTCCTCGACGGTGGTGGCCTCCTCCCCGACCGCCACGGCCAATGTGGAAACTCCCACCGGCCCACCGCCGAAACTGCGGGTGAGCGCGGAGAGCACCGCCCGGTCCAGCCGGTCCAGACCCAGTTCGTCGACGTCGTAGACCTCCAGGGCGGCCTTGGCGATGTCGCGGGTGATGTTGCCGTCGGCACGTACCTCTGCGTAGTCACGGACCCGGCGCAGCAGCCGGTTGGCGATGCGCGGCGTGCCCCGCGAACGCATCGCGATCTCGGCCCCGGCCTCCGCGCCGAGATTGATGCCGAGGATGCCTGCCGAGCGGGCCAGCACGCGCTCCAACTCCACCGGCTCGTAGAAATCCATGTGCGCGGTGAACCCGAACCGGTCCCGCAGCGGGCCGGTCAGCGCGCCGGACCGGGTGGTCGCGCCGACGAGGGTGAACGGCGCGACCTCCAGCGGAATCGACGTGGCTCCAGGGCCTTTCCCGACGACGACGTCGACGCGGAAGTCCTCCATCGCCAGGTACAGCATCTCTTCGGCGGGGCGCGCGATGCGGTGGATCTCGTCGATGAACAACACGTCATGCTCGACGAGGTTGGACAGCATGGCCGCCAAGTCACCCGCCCGCTCGAGCGCGGGACCGGAGGTGAGGCGCAGCGACGAGCCCAGTTCCGCGGCGATGATCATGGCCAACGACGTCTTGCCCAGGCCGGGCGGGCCGGACAGCAGGATGTGATCCGGTGTGCCACCGCGGTTCTTGGCGCCTTCGAGCACCAGCTGCAACTGCTCGCGCACCCGCGGCTGACCGATGAACTCGCCGAGCGAACGGGGCCGCAGGCTGGCGTCGATATCACCTTCGCCGACGGTCAGCGCCGGCGTCACCTCGCGATCGTCGGGCTCCTCGGTATCGTCGAATCGACCCATCTACGTCTACTTCTTACCCAGCATCGACAGCGCCGAACGCAGCGCACTGGACGTGGTGGCTTCCGGGTCGTTGGCCAATACCTTGTCGGTGGCCTCTTCTGCCTGTTTGGCCGGAAAACCAAGGCCGACAAGGGCTTCCACCACCGGACCGCGCACCGCGTGACCGCCGACGCCGCCCGTCGCACCGGGCGTGACGGCCCCGATCTTGTCGCGCAGCTCCAGCACCATCCGCTCGGCCCCGCGTTTGCCGATACCGGGCACCCGGGTCAACGCCGTCACGTCGCCGTCGGCCAGCGCCTGACGCAACGCCTGCGGGTCGTACACCGCCAGCGTCGCGAGCGCGATCTTCGGACCGACACCGGACACCCCGAGCAGCGTCAGGAACAGATCCCGCGCATCCCCGTCGGCGAACCCGTAGAGCGTCATGGAGTCTTCGCGCACGATCATCGCGGTGATCAGCCGTGCCTCGGTGCCCCGACGCAGGTTCGCCAGGGTCGTCGGGGTGGCCATGACCTTGTAGCCGACACCAGCAGCCTCGATCACGGCGTGATCGAGAGCGATGTCGATGACCTCGCCGCGGACCGATGCGATCATGCCCGGGCCGCCTTGAGCCGGGCCTGATACTTGCGGCGCTGCTCGGCCGCGAGCGCCTCCGCGGCGGCCATCCGCGCGAGCATGGGTGCTCGCCAGCAATGGCAGATCGCAAGCGCGAGCGCGTCAGCCGCATCGGCGGGGGTCGGTTTGGCTTGCAGTGCAAGGATTCTCGTGACCATCTCGGTGACCTGAGACTTGTCAGCCCGGCCGTTGCCGGTGACCGCGGCCTTCACCTCGGACGGCGTGTGGAAGTGCACGTCGATGTCCCGGCGCGCGGCTGCCAGCGCGATCACGCCACCGGCCTGGGCGGTGCCCATCACCGTCGACACATTCTGCTGCGCGAAGACCCGCTCGATGGCGATCACGTCGGGCCGGTGGGTGTCCATCCAGTATTCGACGGTGTCGCTGATGGTGAGCAGCCGCTTCTGCAGCGGCGCATCGGCCGGGGTGCGGACCACGTCCACATCCAGCGCGATGACCTGCCGGCCCTTCCCGTTCTCGATCACCGACAGGCCGCACCGCGTCAACCCGGGATCCACTCCCATCACCCGCACGCGAACCCTTTCGTCAGAACATCTGTTCGAGAGCCTAGCGCGGGCCACCGACCGGGTGCGGCAGGGACACACCATGCACACCTACATGCCGAGGCGCGCACCGCGGAGCATCTCGACCGCCTCGGCGGCCCCACTGATGTCAACCTGCGCCGCGCCCTGCCGACCGAACAGATACAACAGCAGTTCACCCGGCGGTCCAGCGATGTGAACAGCGAGCGGCCCGCCTTTGACCGTCACCCGCGCGCCGGTTCCGGCCCACTCCAGCTCGAGTCCGAGACGCCGCACCCGACGCGCAAGAAATCTCGCGGAGCGCCGGACGTTTCGCCAGAGTGCCGCATCCATCTCCGGCGAGTTCGCGCGAGGTCCGAGCCCGATCGCCCGTCGCACATCTTCGTGGTGAACGAAGAACTCGTTGAGTGATGCGAGGTTTCGCACCCAACCGATGCGGAAGAACCCGCGAGGCGGTCCCGATCGTATCGACGCGACAAGCGACGAGAAATCGTTGCGCGACAGTGCGATTCGTCGCCGCTCGGCACATCGGGCCCACGCACCCGGCACGACGAGACCCGGCGCGGCGAGAAGGTCGCGCTCGCGAAGGACGAGGTGAGCCGCGAGATCGCGCGTCGTCCACGACCCGAGCAGGGTGGGTGCATCGGGACCGAGCTCGTCGATCAGGTCGGCCAGACGTTCCCGTTCGACGGCGTCGAACCGCACAACGCCTGCCATGTCGCCGAAGTCTAGCGACGAGGACGTATGGCAGGCTGGGCTCATTCCGGCCGCCCCTGCTGTTGCTCGCCGGCAGCACGACTCATCGGAGGTTGCACCATGCACGTCGTGATCGCAGGCGGACACGGCAAGATCGCCCTGATCCTCGAAAAGCTCCTGACCGAGCGCGGTGACTCGGTGACCGGACTGATCCGCAACCCGGCCCAGAGCGACGACCTCGAAGCCGCAGGCGCCCGAGCGGTCGTGCTGGACCTGGAACAGTCCTCGGTCGAAGAGGTCACCGACCAACTACGCGGCGCCGATGCGGTGGTGTTCGCCGCGGGTGCCGGGCCGGGTAGCGGCGCGGCCCGCAAAGAGACCGTCGACCGCGACGCGGCCATCCTGCTGGCCGACGCGGCCGAGGCCGCCGGGGTGCAGCGGTATGTGATGATCTCCGCGCTCGCCGCCGACGACCGGACCCTCGATGACGGCTACGACGAGGTCTTCCGCGCCTACATGCGGGCCAAAGCCGACGCCGACGCGAACGTGCGCGCCCGTCCCGGGCTGCGGACCACGATCGTGCGGCCCGGCGGGCTCACCGACGATGCGGGCACCGGCGTCGTACGGATCGCGGAATCCACCGGGCGCGGCACCATCCCCCGAGCCGACGTGGCCGCTGTGTTGCTGGCTGTTCTGGACGCGCCGGCGACAGCCGGGAAGACGTTCGAGGTCATCTCCGGCGAGGCCCCGATCGCGGCGGCGGTCGCCGCGATCGGCTAGGGGGTCTACGCGGCAGACGCGGCGGCCGGGCCCGCTTCGCCGGCCGCGATGGCCGACTTGAGCTGTTCGATCCGGTCGTTGGTGGCGCGCCAGCCGCGCACGGCTTCCTCGACGACGATCTTGTGCTGACGGCGCACGACGATGATCCACGGCGTGCCGAACAGCGACCGGGCCAGCACCCACAGCGGCAGCAGCAGCAAGAGCAGCAGAAACTCGGCGGCGACCAGCACCGCCAGCAACACCACGGGAATCAACAGCACGAGCACGGCGATGTTCAGCACGATGCTGATCACATCGTCACCGTCGGACAGGGACATGTCACCGACACCCCAGTCTTCCGGCATCTTTCGGCGCGGGCGCCACGGCAGCCACCGCCGGCGCACCGTCCACTTCACATTCTGGGGATCGCGAACGGCCCCCACTACCGGCTACTCCTCGTCGAGGGCTGCGGCAACATCGTCGGGGATGTCGACGTTGGTGTACACCTCTTGCACGTCGTCACTGTCCTCAAGCGCATCGACCAGCTTGAGCACCTTCCGTGCGCCGTCGAGATCCACCGGGACGGTGACCGACGGCTGGAAGCTGGCCTCGGCCGAGTCGTAATCGATACCGGCGTCCTGCAGCGCGGTGCGGACCGCGACCAAGTCAGAGGGCTCGGAGACGATCTCGAAGGCGTCGCCCAGGTCGTTGACCTCCTCGGCACCGGCTTCGAGCACGGCCATCAGCACGTCGTCCTCGGTCAGGCCGTTTTTCTCCAGCGTCACCACGCCCTTGCGGGAGAACAGGTAGGACACCGAGCCGGGATCGGCCATGCTGCCGCCGTTGCGGGTCATGGCGACCCGCACCTCACCGGCGGCCCGGTTGCGGTTGTCGCTCAGGCACTCGATGAGCACCGCGACACCGTTGGGTCCGTAGCCCTCGTACATGATGGTCTGCCAGTCGGCGCCACCGGCTTCTTCGCCTGCACCTCGCTTGCGGGCCCGCTCGATGTTGTCGTTGGGCACCGAGGTCTTCTTGGCCTTCTGGATGGCGTCGTACAGCGTGGGATTTCCGCCCGGGTCACCGCCGCCGGTACGCGCGGCCACCTCGATGTTCTTGATCAGCTTGGCGAATTCTTTGCCACGGCGCGCGTCTTTGACGGCCTTCTGGTGCTTTGTGGTGGCCCACTTGGAATGGCCGCTCATGCAGGTACGCCCTCTTTCTGGTGAAACTCCGGCTGCCCATTCTACGTGGGCCGACGCCAGCTTCCGTGCGGACGGGCCCTTGTATGGCTGCCGGACCTCGGCGTGCGGTGCGTCGTCGACGCATGAGCGGGGTGGTAGCGCGCCACCACCACGGCTGCCCGGCGGCACTTGTCGGCGGGCCGGCGCATGCTGGCCGCAACCCACGACAGGAGGCGGCGCCAATGTGCTGGCAATGCGACAACCCCAACGGCACCATCGAGGAGTACCTCGACGGGCTATGCGCGACGATCGATGATCACGGATGGGCCGTGCAGAGCGTCCAAAGCGACAAGCGACCGTTCTGCTACACGGTCGGATTGCACCGGCATGGACTGTCGGAGCTCATCATCACCGGGATGGCGGCGCACGCGGCCGCCCGGCTGTTGAATTCGATCCCGGGTGGGGCCACGGCCGACGTAGGCAACCTGTGTTGGGCATCCGGGCGCCGATAGCGCCGGCGACGGAATAGGACCAACCGGCACGTCAATTCGTCGACTGTGCCGAACTTCGCTATTTCTTCAGCGGGGCGCTCAGGTCGTAGACCGTGTCCGTACCCACCTTGGTCGAGGTGAAGTTCGCCTTCACCCAGTCGGTGATGTCAGAGTGCGAATTGTTGCCGAAGAAGCCACCGCCGTGGTCCTTGGGTTCCGGAAGGATGTAGTAGGTGATCTGCCGGTCCGCGACGTAGGCCTGGAACTGTTCGAGCGTCGGCACCGGGTCGCTACCGGTGAAGCCACCGATCGCCATCACCGCGGTGTTGGTGGACAATTCGAGGTTCGCCGCTGCCGAGGAACGGTTGATGGCCGCCGACCATTTGGTGTTCGTGCCCCGCAGCATCGAATCCACGCCGGGGTTGTCGGTGAACCAGCCGTGCCCGTGGTTGTCGTCGGGATCGGCCGGTCCGACGCTCGGGCCGCCACCGGTGTGCGGTTGACCGAGGGTCGCGACCGTGTACGCCGTCGTGCCGGCGAACCCGCCGACCAGTGCCGCCGCCAGTGCGGCGATCGCGACGCCGCGGCTGCCGGCGCGCAGTCCCCACAGCAGAGCCACCGTGGCCAGCACGGCCACTGCAAGGATGGCCCACCGCAGCGGTGGCAGCCAGGACGCATTGCGGCCCAGGATCCAGAAACTCCACGCTCCGGTTCCCAGAAGCATTGCCACCAAACCGATCTGCCCCAACCGGTCGGCGCGGCGGCGCCACATCTCGTGGATGCCGATCGCGAACATGGCGGCGACGGCAGGTGCCAGGGACAGGCAGTAGTACGGGTGCACGTTGGTCTTCATGAAGCTCAGCACGAGACCGTCGATCACCAGCCAGGTGCCGAACAGGATCGTCCCGGCCCGCACGATGTCGGTGCGCGGCGCCCGCCCGCGCGATACCAGCACCAGCACCACCGCGAGCAGCGCCGCGGGCACGAGCCAGCCGATCTCGAAACCGAACTCGCCGGTGAACAGCCGTGGCAGGCCCTGGACCTGGTTGCCCCAGCCACCGAAACCGCCGTGGTGCTGGGCGGCAGCAGCGCCCGGGCCACTCGTCGGATCGGGCGCCGGGTGGGCGCCCGGCTGCATGCCGTAGTGATTGTGGCCCAGTACGCGGCCGAACCCGTTGTAGCCCAGCACCAGGTTCATGAAGTTGTTGTCGGTCGAACCGGCGAGATACGGCCGCGACGACGCCGGCCAGAGCAGAGTGAGCAGCACGAACCAGCCCGATGACACCAGGAACGCGACCAGCGAGCCCAGCAGGTGCAGCAACCGACGGCGCATCGTGACCGGGGCGGCGATCAGGTACACCGGGCCGATTGCCGGCATCACCATCAGCCCCTCGAGCATCTTGGCGAGGAAGGCGAAGCCGAGCGCGACGCCGGCGAGTGCCATCCACCGCGCGCCATGCTGTACTTGCTCCTCGCGTGCGCCATGCTGTTCTTGCTCCTCGCGTGCGCCATCCCGCCCCAGGGCGCGCACCGCGCAATACGCAGCCGCCGTCATCAACAGCACCATCACCGCGTCGGGGTTGTTGAACCGGAACATCAGCGCCGTCACCGGCATCAAGGCCAGCGCGGCGCCGGCCAGCAGCGCGGCACGGGGCCCGCTGATCCGACGGACCGCCGCATACAGCAGCCACACCGCACCGACGGCCATGAGTGCTTCGGGGATCAGCATGCTCGCACTGCTGAAGCCGAACAGCTGACCCGAAAGCGCCATCACCCACTGCGACACCGGGGGCTTGTCCACGGTGATGAAGTTGTTGGAATCCAGCGACCCGAACAGGAGGGCTTCCCAGTTCTTGGAGCCGGCCTGCGCCGCGGCGGCGTAGAACTCGTTGCCCATCCCGTTGATGGTGATGTTCCACAGGTAGGCCAGCGCGGTGCCGACGAGCAGTACCGGTAACGCCAGCCGCTCGGCCGACGCGAGATCCCAGCGAACCCTGCGCGGCGGCGAACCGGGCTCGACGGCAGCGGGATCTTCGTCAAGAGTCGTTGTCACACGACCATTAAGACCTGCCCCGATTTGCCGAACCTATGTATCCGCCGGGGACTTCCTGTGTCCCGCCATAGCCCCAGGTCAGCGGATTGTAAGGGCCGTCACAACGAGTCGACGAACAGCTTGTGGATGCGCAGGTCGCCGGTCATCTCGGGATGGAACGACGTCGCGAGCATCGGCCCCTGACGCACCGCCACGATGTGCTCGGCCGCCCGGGCCAGCACCTGCACGTCGGGACCCACGCGTTCGACCCACGGCGCGCGGATGAACACCGCGTGCACCTGGGTGTCGAGGCCCTCGAAGTCGAGGTCGCCTTCGAAGGAGTCCACCTGACGGCCGAACGCGTTGCGGCGCACGGTCATGTCGATACCCTTGAGCGGCACCGCGGCACGCCCCTCGACGCCGGCATCGGTGATCTCGGTGGCCAGCAGGATCATTCCCGCGCACGACCCGTAGCAGGGCAAACCCTCGGCGATCCGCGCCCGTAGCGGTTCGAGCAGATCGAACTCGCGCAGCAGATGACTCATTGCGGTGGATTCCCCGCCGGGGATCACCAGAGCGTCGACCGCATCGAGCTCGGCGAGCCGACGCACTGTGCTCGCGTCGGCTCCTGCCGCGCGCAGGGCAGCCAGATGTTCCCTCGTGTCGCCTTGAAGGGCGAGCACTCCTACGTGTTTGGTCATTTTCCTTCCGAAGGCGTGAAATCCCGCGCGTAGCGAGTCAGCCCCTCCTGCATGACGGCCGCCACCATCTCGCCGTAGCGGTTGAAGATCTTGCCCTGTGTCAGCGAACGTCCCCCGCACGCCGACGGCGACGACTGGTCGTACAGCAGCCATTCGTCGGCGCGGAACGGGCGCATGAACCACATGGCGTGGTCCAGCGAAGCCACCATCAGATGCTTGCGCACATCGAGGTGGTTCACCTGGGCCGAGCCGAGCAGCGTCAGATCGCTCATGTACGCCAGCGCGCAGATGTGCAGGACGTGGTCGTCGGGCAGCGGGTCGCGGTGGCGGAACCAGACCTGCTGCTGAGACGCCTTGCCGGGCAGCTTGTGCACCTGGTCGCGCGGCACGATCCGGACGTCCCACTCGGCGAACTGGGCGAACCCGGCATCGTCGAACGCTCCCCCGGACCGGAATCCGGGCAGGTCGTCCGGGGGCGGCGCCTCAGGCATCGCGTCCTGATGTTCGATCCCCGACTGATCGGTCTGGAACGACGCGGACATCGAGAAGATCGTCTCGCCGTGCTGGATCGCGCTGACCCGGCGCGTGCAGAACGAGCCGCCGTCGCGAATCCGTTCCACCAGGTACACCGAGGGCGAGCGGGCATCACCGGGCCGCAGGAAATAGCCATGCAGTGAGTGCACCTGGAACCGCGGGTCGACGGTCCGTACCGCGGAGACCAGCGACTGACCGGCTACGTGACCGCCGAATGTGCGCTGCAGGAAGCCCGATTCCGGGCTGAACACGCCACCGCGGTAGATGTTGACCTCGAGTTGCTCGAGGTCAAGGATCTCCTCAATTGCCACCTGTTGTGTTTACCAGCCGCGTTCGGCGAGTCTGTGGGGCTGTGGGATGTCGTCGACGTTGATGCCGACCATTGCCTCACCCAGGCCGCGCGACACCTTCGCCAGCACGTCGGGGTCGTCGTGGAACGTGGTGGCCTTGACGATCGCCGCCGCCCGCGCAGCGGGGTTGCCCGACTTGAAGATGCCCGAGCCCACGAACACCCCCTCGGCACCGAGCTGCATCATCATCGCCGCATCGGCCGGGGTCGCGATGCCCCCGGCGGTGAACAGCGTGACCGGCAACTTGCCCGCCTTGGCCACCTCCACCACCAGCTCATACGGGGCCTGCAACTCCTTGGCCGCCACGAACAACTCGTCCTCACTCATCGAGGTCAGCCGCCGGATCTCACCACCGATCTTGCGCATGTGGGTGGTCGCATTCGACACATCCCCGGTACCGGCCTCACCCTTGGAGCGGATCATCGCCGCCCCCTCGGTGATCCGGCGCAGCGCCTCACCCAGATTGGTCGCCCCGCACACGAACGGCACCGTGAAGCGCCACTTGTCGATGTGGTTGGTGTAATCGGCCGGGGTGAGCACCTCGGACTCGTCGATGTAGTCCACACCCAGGGCCTGCAAGATCTGCGCCTCGACGAAATGCCCGATCCGCGCCTTGGCCATCACCGGGATGGTGACCGCGGAGATAATGCCCTCGATCATGTCGGGATCCGACATGCGCGACACCCCGCCCTGCGCCCGGATGTCGGCAGGCACCCGCTCCAAGGCCATCACCGCCACCGCACCGGCCGCCTCGGCGATCTTCGCCTGCTCCGGGGTGACCACGTCCATGATGACGCCGCCCTTGAGCATCTCAGCCATGCCGCGCTTCACGCGCGCGGTACCGGTCTGATTCGTTGCACCGTTCTGCACCGCGGTTTCCACTGCTATCTCCTCCAGATTTCTACTGATTCAGTCTAATCGAGCTGCCAAATCCATGGAATCCGCATCAACGGATGGCTTGCAGCTCGCGGCGCGCAGGTGCCCGAGTGCCCGTCTGCCCGTCAGACGACTGTTCGGCCAGGTCAACCGCCTGCTCCAAGAGCTCACCCAACTGCAACGGATACACGGTCTCCCCGCCGGCGACCAACTCGGCGATCATTGTTGCATCGCACCAGCGGTGGCCGTGGATGTAATGACGTTCCAGGGCGGTGCGGCCCGAAGCCGACGGTTCGAACCGCGCGGTGCGGTGGATGAAGAAGTACTCCTCGCTGCGGATCACCGATGCATTGAAGTCGATCACCGCGTCCCGGCGCCATACCGGTCCGATCAACGCAGCGGGGTCCACGCGCAGGCCGGTCTCCTCGGCGAGCTCTCGAACCGCCGCGGCAAGCAGATCCTCCCCCTGCTGCACTGCGCCGCCAACGGTGAACCACCAGCGTGGCGCCGGCTTGTCCGGCGCGTCGATCGCCGGGTCGCTGCCGCGCAGCAGCAGCACCGCGCCGGATTCGTCGAGCAGCACCACCCGCGCCGACGTGCGCCGGCTGACGGGACCCGCGGAGGTGCCCGACGCGTCGGCGCGCTCGGCGATCTCGAAGTAGCTCGGCAGCGCCGCGGTGCCACCCAGCCGCAAGGTGCGCACGGCGGGCCGTTCGCGCAGCGCGAGGGTGTCGCGCACGGCGTCGTTGTGGAAGCGACGCGCCAGCAGCACCCGTGCTTCGGCGTCGGCCAGCTCGGCGACCAGCGCCACGGGCAGCGAGGCCGGGTCGACCGCTGCCAGCGCGGCCGACAGATCGTTCTCGGCGGTTTCGCGGGCTGATCGGGGTGCGCGCTCGGCGGCGTCGGCGAGAGCGGCCAGCCGTCTGCCCTGCGGGCTGCCCGCATACGCGTCGACGGCGACTGCCCGGGCCACCACGGCGCGGCGCGCAAGAGCGCTGTCGAGGGCCTGCCACGAGAGGTCGTAGCGCACATGCAGCCGGTCCAGCCGGTTGGCCGTCTGGAAGGCCCACATCCCCACCAGCAACAGCACGACGACCAGCAGGATCAGCAGGCCGACGATGATCTCCGCGGTCATGAAGCCGAACCCCCGGCCGCGGCACTCCTGGCCGGGGTACCGGCGACCCGCACCTTCGTCCCCGATCCCGCGACGGTTTCGTACACCCGCATGATCTCGCCGGCCACCACCGACCAGTCGAAACGGCCGACGTACTCGGTGGCGGCCGCGACATACCGGGCCCGCGCGGTGTCGTCGGCGAGCATCTCGATCAGTCCGTCGGCGAGAGCGTCCGCGTCATCCACCGGCACCAACCGGCCCACCCTGCCGTCGTCGAGCACGCGCCGGAAGGCGTCCAGATCGCTGGCCACCACCGCGGTGCCCGCGGCCATCGCCTCGACCAGCACGATGCCGAAGCTCTCGCCACCGAGGTTGGGGGCGCAATACACATCGGCGCTGGCCATCGCCGACGCCTTGGTGGCGTCGTCGACCTGGCCCAGGAACCGCAGATGCGATGCGAGCTCGCCGGCCTGTTCACGCAGGGCGTCCTCGTCGCCGCGCCCGACGATGAGGATCTCCACGTCGGCGAACCGCTCGACCAGCCGCGGCAGCGCGGCCAGCAGCACCTCCATCCCCTTGCGAGGTTCGTCGAACCGGCCGAGGAACAACACCGTGCGACCGGAGCGCGGATAGCCGTCCAGCACCGGTGCATCGGCGAACGACGCCACGTCGACCCCGTTGGGGATCTCCACCGCATCGGACCCGAGGGCCTCCATCTGCCAGCGCCTGGCCAGGTCGGATACGGCGATGCGGCCGACGATCTTCTCGTGCAGCGGACGCAGGATGCCCTGGAACACCGACAGGGTCAGCGATTTGGTCGTCGAGGTGTGAAACGTCGCGACGATCGGTCCCTCGGCGATGTTCAGCGCGAGCATCGACAGGCTGGGCGCGTTGGGCTCGTGCAGGTGCAGCACGTCGAAGTCACCGCGCAGCAGCCACTTCTTGACCATGCGGTGCGTGGCGGGCCCGAACCTCAATCGGGCCACCGAGCCGTTGTACGGGATCGGCACGGCCTTGCCGCCCGACACCACATAGTCGGGCAGTTTGACGTGGGGCGACGACGGAGCGAGCACGCTGACCTCGTTGCCGGCCTCCCGCATCACCTCGGCGAGTTGCAGCACATGGGATTGCACGCCGCCGGGCACGTCGAAGGAGTAGGGGCAGACCATCCCGATTCGCATGGTTCAGATCCGTCGCTTCTGCGCGCACGCGTTCATCAGGTGCCCAACCGGGCGCGGCGCTCATCGGAGAGGTCAGCGATCCACTGCGGTTGCAACATGTGCCAGTCGGCCGGGTGCGCGGCGATGTTCTTGGCGAACTGATCGGCCAGCGCCTGCGTGATGATCCCGACGTCACCCGAGGACGTGTCGAGCGGATCGAAGATCTCGACGACGCAGTCGTCCCCGTCGTAGTGGACGTGCGTCGGGTACAGCGGCGCACCCGTCTCGATGGCGAGCTTGGCCGATCCGGCAGGCATCCGCGTGGGTTCGCCGAAGAAGTCGACCTCGACGCCGCTGCGCGTGAGGTCCCGCTCGGCCATCAGGCATACGAACCTGTTGTCGCGCAGGCGCTCGGAGAGCAATTCGAACGGTGGCCGTTCTCCTCCGGACAGCGGGAACACCTCGAAGCCGAGGCTCTCGCGGTACTCGATGAAGCGCCGGTAGAGCGACTCGGGCTTGAGCCGCTCGGCCACGGTGGCGAAGGTGCCGTACTTGCTCACCAGCCACACCCCGGCCATGTCCCAGTTGCCGCTGTGCGGCAGCGCGAGAATGCCGCCGCGGCCGGCGTCGTGCCCGGCCTTGAGCTTGTCCGCGCCGACCACCACCTCGTCGAGGCGCCGGGCGACGGCAGGCAGGTTCATCGACGGCAGCCGAAACGCCTCGCGCCAGTACCGCGCATAGGACGCCAGCGATGCCCGCATGAGTTCGTCGGGCACCTCGGCCGGCGTCACCCCGATGACGCGCGCCAGGTTCTTGCGCAGTTGCTCGGGTCCGCCACCGAGCGACGCGTACCACGCGCCGGCTTCGAACATGTTGCGGGCCACCAACTCCGGCATGGTGCGCACCAATTGCCAGCCCGCCGCGTAACCCATGTCGGTCATCTGTCCGCGCAGCGGGATCCGGCTGATGATCGTCACAGTTCGCTCTGCTCGTTCGACTCGGTGGGTTGGGACGGGTTGAGCGGCTCCATGGCACCGGGCGAGGTGCGCACCGCGTGCAGGCGCTGCGCGACGGTGACGATGCTGGCCACGGCGAGCAGCCACATCGCGACGTCGACGAGCCAGGGCATGTGGAGGAACGGCACCCCGGACAGCCCGGCACCCACCAGGACGATCACCAGCCGTTCGGGGCGCTCGATGATGCCGCCGTCGCCGCGCAGGCCGCTGGCCTCGGCACGGGCCTTGATGTAGGAGATCACCTGGGAGGTCACCAGGCAGATCAGTGTGGCGACAACCAAAGCCGGGCTGCCCAGCCCGAAGGCGGCCCACCATGCCAGGCCGGCGAACACCGCCCCGTCGGCGATCCGGTCACAGGTGGCGTCGAGCACGGCTCCGAACCGGGTGCCGCCGCCACGCTCACGAGCCATCGCGCCGTCGAGCATGTCGGCGAGCACAAACACGAACACCGCGAAGGCGCCCCACCACAGCTGGCCGATCGGGAAGAGCGTCAGGGCGGCCGTGACCGAGCCCGCGGTGCCCACGATCGTGACGATGTCGGGGGTAAGGCCTGCGCGCAGCGCCGCCCTGGCCACCGGACGGGACAGCTTGACGTAGGCGGCCCGGCTCATCAGGAACAGGTTGCTCACCGTTCCACTCCCGCCGGACCCGGCTGCTTGGCCCATTCCGTGGCCAGCAGCACCCGCGTCTCCCGCAGCAACTGCGGAATGACCTTGGCGCCACCGATGATCGTGATGAAGTTCGCGTCACCACCCCAGCGCGGCACCACGTGCATGTGCAGATGCTCGGCCAGGGAACCGCCCGCCGATGTGCCCAGGTTCAGCCCGACGTTGAAGCCGTGCGGCCGGGACACCGCTTTGATCACCCGAATCGCCTTCTGCGTGAACGCCATCAGCTCGGCGCTCTCCTCGGCGGTGAGGTCCTCCAACTCCGACACCCGCCGGTAGGGCACCACCATCAGGTGTCCGGGGTTGTACGGGTACAGGTTGAGCACCGCGTACACCTGCTGCCCGCGAGCCACCATCAGTCCGTCCTCGTCGGATAGCTCCGGGATGTCGGTGAACGGTTCAGACGACCCGGCCGACCCGACCTTGTTGTCGCCCTTGACCGCATCGGCGATGTAGCTCATCCGGTGCGGGGTCCACAGTCGCTGCAGATGGTCGGGATCGCCGACACCGTGGTCGACGATCGTGCGCTCGTCCGGATCCGTCACGTCGGGGCTACCTGGCTCTTCGCGCAAGCGCTCATCGCGGTAACCGCGTTGACCAATTCGGCTGTGGGAACCGCGTTCTCACGCCGCTCGATCCATTCGGCGATGGCGTCGAATGCCTGCTCGCGCGGCACACCGTTGATCTGGGTACGGTCCCCGAACCGGAACGAGACGGCGCCTGCCTCTACATCCTTGTCCCCCGCCAACAGCATGAACGGCACCTTCTGGTTGGTGTGGTTGACGATCTTCTTGGCCATCCGGTCGTCGCTGGCATCCACCTCGACGCGGATCCCGCGCGACTTGAGCTGGGCGGCAACGTCATACAGGTAGTCCAGGTGCGCGTCGGCCACCGGGATGGCGACCACCTGCACCGGCGCGAGCCAGGCCGGGAACGCACCGGCGTAGTGCTCGGTGAGCACCCCGAAGAACCGCTCGATGGATCCGAACAGCGCCCGGTGGATCAGCACGGGCCGCTGCCGGCTGCCGTCGGCGGCGGTGTATTCCAGCTCGAACCGGTCGGGCATGTTGAAGTCCAACTGGATCGTCGACATCTGCCAGTTGCGTCCCAGCGCGTCCTTGACCTGCACCGAGATCTTCGGGCCGTAGAACGCCGCGCCGCCCGGGTCGGGCACCAGGTCCAGCCCGGAGGCCTCGGCCACCTCACGCAGGGTGTTGGTGGCCTCCTCCCAGATCTCGTCGGAGCCGACGTACTTCTCCGGGTCCTTGGTGGACAGTTCCAGATAGAAGTCGTCGAGGCCGTAGTCGCGCAGCAGGTCCAGCACGAACTGCAGCAGCCGGGTGAGCTCGTCGCGCATCTGGTCGCGCGTGGTGTAGATGTGCGCGTCGTCCTGGGTCATGCCGCGCACCCGGGTCAGGCCGTGGATGACGCCGGACTTCTCGTAGCGGTAGACGCTGCCGAACTCGAAGAGCCGCAAGGGCAGTTCCCGGTAGGAGCGGCCCCGCGACCGGAAGATCAGGTGGTGCATGGGGCAGTTCATCGGCTTGAGGTAGTAGTCCTGCCCCGGCTTGCGGACCGAACCGTCCTCGTTGAACTCCGCGTCGATGTGCATCGGCGGGAACATGCCGTCGGCGTACCACTCCAGGTGCCCCGAGGTGATGTAGAGGTTCTCCTTGGTGATGTGCGGGGTGTTGACGAACTCATACCCCGCCTCCAGGTGCTTGCGGCGCGAGTAGTCCTCGAGCTCGCGTCGCACGACGCCGCCCTTCGGATGGAAAACCGGTAGGCCCGAACCCAACTCGTCGGGGAAGCTGAACAAGTCGAGTTCCACGCCGAGCTTGCGGTGATCGCGGCGCTGCGCCTCCTCGATGAGCTCCAGGTGCTTGTCGAGGGCTTCCTGGGATTCCCACGCGGTGCCGTAGATGCGCTGCAGGCTCGCGTTGTTCTGGTTGCCCCGCCAGTAGGCCGCGGAGCTGCGGGTCAGCTTGAACGCCGGGATGTGCTTGGTGGTCGGGATGTGCGGGCCGCGGCACAGGTCTCCCCAGACCCGTTCCTTGGTGCGGGGGTTGAGGTTGTCGTATGCGGTGAGCTCGTCGCCGCCGACTTCCATGACCTCCGGATCGTCGGCCCCGGATTTGTCGTCGACCAGTTCCAGCTTGTAGGGCTCGCCCGCGAGTTCCCGACGGGCTTCGTCCTTGGACGCGTAGACCCGCCGGTCGAACAGCTGACCGTCCTTGACGATCTTCTGCATCCGCTTCTCGAGCTTCTCCAGATCCTCGGGCGTGAACGGCTGCGGGACGTCGAAGTCGTAGTAGAAGCCGTCGACGATGGGCGGCCCGATGCCGAGCTTCGCCTCCGGGAAGAGATCCTGCACGGCCTGCGCCAGCACATGGGCGCACGAGTGCCGGATGACGCTGCGGCCGTCCTCGGTGTCGGCGGCCACCGGGGTCACCTCGACGTCGGTGTCGGGTACCCAGGACAGGTCACGCAGGCGGCCGTCGGCGTCGCGCACCACCACGACGGCGTCGACGGCACCGCGCTGCGGCAGTCCCGCCTCGCGGACCGCCGCCCCGGCGGTGGTCCCGGCAGCGACCCGGATCGGGGCTGCGGGGGCGGAGCTGGCGGCGGCGCTCATCGGGGACTCTCCTATGGTTGCGGGGCGCAATACGATCGCGACCATGCTATCGGTGGGGCCACCCGCGCCCCGAGCCCGATGGGGTCAAGGCTGCCCAGGTTTGAGCCGCACAAACAGCGCCTCGGCCTCGGTGAGCACGTCCTCGCCGTCGCGGAGCCGTCCGACGACGAAGATCTTGCGACCCTCGATACGGTCAACACCCGCCTCGACCTGCAGTTCTTTCTCGATCGGCACGATCTTGCGATAGTCGACGTGCAGGTAGGCCGTGCGCTGGTATGGGTTGCGGGTCAATTTCGCCGCCGTGAATCCGAGCAGCGAATCGAACAGTAGCGCCAACTGGCCGCCGTGCACCGCGCCGTTGCGGCCGAGGTGGAACCGCCGGAAGTACGCCGTGCCCGCGATCTGCCCCTCGGCGGTGACGTGCAGTTGCGTCGGCACCGTCGAGACGCTGCCCCGGTTAGGCAGGTCCATCCGCCTGCCCGACGGCGAGTTCCATTCGTCGGCGTCGTACGGCGCCAGCAGGGCCGACACCTTCTCGATCAGGTCGGCGGCCTCGGAGATCACCGCGTCGGGCGCGTCGGCGGCCTTGGCGTGGTCCTGCAGCGTGCGCACCGCCTCGACAAAGCGGCCGTAGTCGGGTCCGCCGCGGGTCGTGGGGTCCGGCGGGTTGAACCCTCCGCCGGGGTGCGCGCTGTCGGTGGACACCCCGCCACCGTATTGCGTGCGGTCCCCCGACCCGGAGGTGACATGGTGGTTCGCGTGAAACTGAGCGACCCTCCAGCCGCCCCGCGCACGGTGCACCTGCGCGTCGTCACCGTCTCGGTGCTGGCCGCGGGCCTGCTGAGCGGCTGCACCGACGTGGTGTCCGGCGCCGCCAATCGCGCGCAGTCCCATCCCGTGGTGCCGGCCCGGACCCTGCTGCTGGCCGAGGGCACCCGGACACCGGCCGGGCCCGCATCGCAGATACCGCTGGGGACGAGCTACTTCACCGCCGCGCAGCCCCAGGAGTGCACGGCGGCAACCCTGTTCCTGGGTTCGCCTCTGGTCCCGCCCGGCGCGGCCGATCACGCCGAGACCGGGTACCGCACCTCGGGCGGGGTGATGATGGCCGAGACGGTGAGCACCTACGAAGAGGATCTCGACATTCCCACGGTGGTGCGCGACGGGTCGAGCGCGGTGTCAGGGTGCACGACCAACGCCGTGGGCATCTCGCCGACCGGGCCGTCGCGGGCCATGCGGCTCGACGCGGTGACCACGCCCGCCGACGGCGTGCTGACGTGGGCGATGACGCGGCCGGGGTGGAACTGTGACTACGGCTTGGCGGTGACTTCGCGTGCGGCACTGGTGCTTTCGGTGTGCGATTACCAGCCGGGGTTTCAGATGGGCGACTGGGCCAAGCAGCGCCGCGACCAATTGCTGAAGCAGAACGTCTGATCCCGGCTGCACGGCAGTTCACTTGCCCGATGCCCATTACAGGGTTGCCGTGCACGTGAACCTGTCAGACTGCCCGCCATGACCGACGTCGTTTCGAACGTGCCCGCACAAGAACGTAGCCGCACCGGCCTGTCTGCCGACGCCTTGCGTCGCGGGATCGTCGACCACCTGCGGTACTCGATCGGCCGTCCGGCTGCGGCGTTGCGCCCGGCGCACTACTACCGGGCGCTGGCGCTGGCGGTGCGGGACCGCATGCAGGACAACCGGGTCGCGTCGACCCAGACGTCGCTCGATCTGGGCCGCAAGGTCACGTGCTATCTGTCGGCCGAGTTCCTGATGGGTCCGCAGCTGGGTGCCAATCTGCTGAACCTGCAGATCGAATCCGCAGCCCGCGCCGCGCTGGCCGAGCTCGGTCAGGATCTCGACGAGGTGCTGGCCTGCGAGGAGGAGCCGGGCCTGGGCAACGGTGGCCTCGGCCGGCTCGCCGCGTGCTATCTCGATTCGCTTGCGACGCTGGAGCGTCCGGCGATCGGGTACGGCATCCGCTACGAGTTCGGCATCTTCGACCAGGAGATCCACGACGGCTGGCAGGTCGAGAAGACCGACAACTGGCTCGACAACGGAAACCCTTGGGAGATCGCCAAACCCGACGTGAGCTACGAGGTGAACTGGGGCGGTTTCGCCGAGCACTACACCAACGAGGCCGGCCACGACCGCGCGCGGTGGGTGCCGGGGCGGGTGATCAAGGGCGTCGCCTACGACACCCCCATCCAGGGCTACGGCGTGAAGACATGCAACGTGCTGACGCTGTGGAGCGCCCGGGCCGTCAAGTCGTTCGCCCTCGAGGCCTTCAACACCGGCGACTACTACAAGGCCGTCGAGGACGAGGTCACCTCCGAGACCGTGACCAAAGTGCTCTACCCCAACGACGAGCCCGAGGTCGGCAAGCGGCTCCGTCTGCTGCAGCAGTACTTCTTCGTATCCTGCTCGCTGCAGCACGTGCTGCACATCCTCGACGACCTTGCCGACGTCTCGGTGCACGAACTCCCCGAGCGGTTCGCGTTGCAGCTCAACGACACTCACCCGTCAATCGGGGTGGCCGAGCTGATGCGGCTGCTGGTCGACGAGCGGCAGCTGAGCTGGGACGAGGCGTGGGACATCACCGTCGCCTCATTCGGCTACACCAACCACACCCTGCTGCCCGAGGCCCTGGAGACCTGGCCGCTGGCCATGTTCGGCGAATCGCTGCCGCGGCACCTGGAGATCATCTACGAGATCAACCGCCGCTTCCTCGACGAGGTTGCCGCCAAGTTCCCTGGTGACACCGACCGGCTCCGCCGGATGTCGCTGATCGGTGAGGACAACGGCAAGAGCGTACGGATGGCGCATCTGGCCACCGTCGGCAGCCACGCCGTCAACGGCGTCGCGGCGCTGCACTCGGAACTGCTGAAATCCAGTGTTCTCAAAGACTTCTACGAGCTGTGGCCCGAGCGGTTCTCGAACAAGACCAACGGCGTCACCCCGCGCCGCTTCCTGGCCCTGTCCAACCCGGGGCTGCGCAGCCTGCTCGACGACACCATCGGCGACGGCTGGCTGACCGACCTGACCAAGCTGCGCGGACTGGAGGCCTATGCCGACGATCCTGCCTTCCGGGCCCAGTGGCGAGCAGTCAAGCGGGACAACAAGGCTCGGCTGGCCGCGTACGTCGCATCGACGGCGGGCGTCGAGCTGAACCCTGACTGGCTGTTCGACATCCAGGTCAAGCGGATCCACGAGTACAAGCGCCAGCACCTCAACGTGTTGAACATCGTCACGCAGTACCACCGGCTCAAGCAGAACCCCGGGCTGGACGTCGTGCCCCGCGCCTTCGTGTTCGGCGGTAAGGCCGCACCCGGCTATTTCCTGGCCAAGCGGATCATCAAGCTCATCAATGCCGTGGGCGAGACGGTGAACAACGATCCGGATGTCAACCGGTTCCTCAAGGTCGCCTTCGTACCGAACTTCAACGTGCAGAACGCGGAGTTCATCTACCCGGCTGCCGATGTCTCCGAACAGATCTCGACCGCAGGCAAAGAAGCCTCGGGCACCGGCAACATGAAGTTCATGATCAACGGTGCGCTGACCGTCGGTACCCTCGACGGAGCCAACGTCGAGATGCGCGACGAGGTCGGTGCCGAGAACTTCTTCCTGTTCGGCCTGACCGTCGACGAGGTCGAGCAGATCAAGCGTGACGGCTACCGGCCGTCGGACTACGTGGCAGGCAATCCCGAACTCGCGGCGGTCCTCGACCTGATCGCTGACGGCACCTTCTCCCACGGCGACACCGAGGTGTTCCGGCCCTTGGTCGATAACCTGCGCCACGACGACCCGTTCCTGGTGCTGGCCGACTACGCCTCCTATGTCGAATGCCAGCAGCGCGTCAGCACCGCGTGGCGCGACACCGAGGCGTGGACCCGCATGTCGATCATGAACACCGCACGCAGCGGCAAGTTCTCGTCGGACCGGGCGATCACCGAATACTGCGACGACATCTGGGGCGTCATCCCGGTCACCGTCACGGATTAGGCGCCGCGGTTTGGCACCCCGCCGACCGGGGTAGCCCGGGGATTGGCCGCTGGCCGGTTGCCGAAGGACCGGCGAGCCTTTCGATGGGAGGCGCGATATGACCGCACTGCCTCCGGACCCCGATCCGGACCGGACCCCGGGCCTGGAGCCCGGCGGAGGTGTATCTCCGGGCTCGACTCCCCCTGATGCTGCCCAGACGTCGGGGCTGTCGGAGCCACAACCCAGCGCGCGCCACCGGTTCTCACCGAGTGCGACCGCCGGGCTCATCGCGATCGGTGCTTTCGTGTTGGTGTTCGTGGTGGCTGGCGTGTTGATCGTGGCGATCGTCTGGTAGCTCTCACCGCCTGCGCAGGATGCCCGACGTGCAATTGCCCGCACGGCTCCAGCACCACCAACTCCACATCCCAGCCGCGCCCGCCGGTAGCCCCAAGCTCTCGCCTGCTGACTGCAGCCGGAACGCTCACATACCTCGACCGGGCAGCCGCCGACCCGAAATCTGGTGCAACGCCGCATCGCCGAATGAAACACTGCTCGGGTGCGGTTCATGTGTCATTGTAGGGAACTCGTTTCGACCAACGCGACCCCCGCTCCCGAAACGTTCTCCGTAATCGGTACGGCGGACGAGGAGGAGTCTCTGGAGTCCTGGGCCCACGCTGCCGCCGAATACGTCACGGCGGTGCGCAACGGGCACCGTGATTCGTGGATGGCCCAGCACTTCTCGCACCTGCCCGACGCGTCGGACAGCGAGGTGCTCTCCGACCTGTTGACCAAGTACCTTCTCCCGCATCAGCGGCTCGACATCATCTGCCCCGCTTGCGGACGTCTGTGGCGGCAAGATGCTCCCGGCGGTTCTGCACACAGGTCCTTTCTTCCCGAAGGCTGAACCCCGTTCGTCCTCACCGAATCAATTCGCTTGCGCGACACTGCGTACTCCAAGCATGAGAACCCGGCGCAAGTAGACACTTCCTGAAACCGCATGCCGGGCAACGCCACCCAAAGGGACTTCCCCGAGCGACACTCGATCACGTACCGCCCCGACGCGCCCACCTGCGACCAATCAATCTGCGTGGTTGCCGCACGATGCCCGTTGGACGTGAAGCAAGGTTTCGTCGAAGTACTCCAGATTTCTCCAGTAGTTCAGCTCGAACCCAGCGGGGTACGGAGGTTCACGTCGCAGCCGAATGCACTCTCCGCCCGACGGGTGTTCGCCGGCCGCCGCCACCACGATGTCGTGGCGCTCGACGACGGGACTGTCTTTTCCGTATAGCTGCTTGCCCACGATCATGTCACCGGGCCGCACGTCGTACGGCCCACAAATCTCTATGTCTGTCATGGTTGCTCACGATCGCACCCGAAGTGGACACGGGCAAGGGATTAGGTGTGACTGGCCCTTGATAGGCGCGCAGCGTTCTGCCGAGATTCGTCAGTCGCGGCGACGTCCACGTGCCGTGGTTGCCCGGCTACACGGCTAACCCAAGATTTGGCGCGTCAGCTACGGGGACCGCTGGTCCCCACGTCGGGATCGTCGTCGGCAGGCGGCTCGGGATCCCGCCACTCCTCGGCCCGACTGGACCGGTTGCCCTGCAACGTGCCGCGCAGTTCCTGCTTGAGCTGCTCGTCTTCGCGGGGACCGTGCTTGTCACTTCCGCGTTCCATCATCGGACTCCTCTCAGTGCGCAAGCTCCGCCGTCCGACTACCCGTGATGCGGGATGCTCAATCACGCATGCGTCGCCCGCACTCGGCGGCACGCCGACGGCTACGCGGTGCCGAACGCGAAAACCGTTGTCGAATCGTAGGTTTGCCCCGGATTGAGGACTGTCGACGGGAATCCCGGCTGGTTGGGCGAATCCGGGAAGTGCTGGGTCTCCATCGTGAAGCCCGCGCCTTGCCGGTAGATGTGGCCGCTGGTTCCGGTGAACGCGCCGACCAGGAAGTTCGAGGTGTAAAACTGCACACCTGGTTCGGTCGTGGACACCGTCAAGGTGCGGCCGGTCTGGGGATCCTCGGCCTTGGCAGCCTGCACCAGGCCGGTGTCGTTGCCGCGGTTGATCACCCAGTTGTGGTCATAGCCGTGCGCCAGCAACAACTGAGGGTCGTTGGCGGTGATATGCGCACCGATCGCCGTCGGTGATGTGAAATCGAACGGCGTGCCTTTCACCGGGGCGATCTGGCCGGTCGGGATCTGCGTGGCGTCGGTCGGGGTGTAGTTGTCGGCGTTGATGGTGAGCTTGTGGTCGTAGATGTTGAGCGCGTCCTCCCCCGCCAGGTTGAAGTAGCTGTGATTGGTCAGGTTGACCACCGTGGGAGCGTCGGTGGTCGCGTGATAGTCGATGCGCAGCTGGTTGTTCTGATCCACCGTGTAGGTGACTGTGGTGGTCAGCGCTCCCGGATAGCCCATTTCATTTGCCGGACTGAGGTACTGGAGTTTGAGGCCGACACTGCCGTTGGCGTTCTGCGGCGTGGCCTGCCACACCTTCGAGTCGAATCCGACGGTGCCCCCGTGCAGGCTGTTGCCGTTGTTGTTGATCGGAACCTGATGCTGCGCGCCGTTGAGCGAGAACGTTCCCTTGGCGATCCGGTTACCGTAGCGGCCGATGATGGCACCGAAGTAGGTCTTGGCGTCACCGGTGTTGTTGAGATACCCCTCCAGATTCGGGAAACCGAGCACCACGTTGTTGGCGTGCCCGTTGCGGTCGGGTACCTCGATCGACTGAATGATGCCGCCGTAGTTGAGGATTCGCACCTGCATGCCGCGCCCGCTGTTGAGCGTGTAACGGGTCACGGGTGTGCCGCCCACTTGACCGAACGACTCGTCGGTGATCGACGGCGCCTGGGCCGGCGCAGGCCCTGTGCTGCTCTGCCCATCGCTGTTGGTCGTCGTGCTGCACGCCGTCAGGCCCGCTACCCCGGCGATCGCCATCAGTCGAAGTAAACCTCGTCCACGCATGATCCTCCCTGATCTCAGCGAATTCACCTGTGTACAAGCATTGTCCGCGCACCACGCGACCACGACACGACTTTTGGGCGGATCGCCGGTGGCCGCCGGACCCGTCGTCGCGGCTACCCCGCAGGTCACCCACGGTTTCGCGGCAGTGACAAAAGGCAGAATTCGTACGGGCGATTCGGCCGTGTTCGCAGCCGACAGCGCCGCTCAGCGCACCTCGACCGCGCTGGGCTCGCGCGGCGCACCCAGCATGTCGCGGTGCGACGGCGGGACGCGGCCACCCTCGTCGGTGATGCCGTAACGGTGGGCGAGTTCGGCACCGATCACGGTATGGCCGGACAATGCGGCCAACTCGGGATCGTGATAGAGCGCGTTGATCAAATATCCTGTGAATTCCGGGGTTTCGGCGTGCTCGGCGGTCTTGGCGAGAGCTTCAGGGTGCCCGGCGAACGCGGCACGCAGCTTCTCGGTGAGCAGGATGCCCATCCAGATCGACACCGTGGCCACGCCCGTGCCGCGGAAGTCGACGGCCATGTCGGCGGCGAGCTTGTCCACCCCGGCCTTTTGCGCGCCATAGGCCGGACCGTGCATGTAGCACACCGAACCCGGCGACGAGGTGAAGGCAATGAGTCCCTTGTCCGCGGCGAGCAGTAGCGGCGCGGCGTACCAGGAGGCGATGTAGGCCGAGCGCAGCCCCACATCGAGCACGTCGGCCAGCTCAATCGGCTTCTCCCAGAACGGCTTCGGGTCGGTCAGCTGATCGTGGATGGCGGCGGCGTTGTTGACGAGGAGGTCCAGCCGGCCGCGCTCGGCGGCGATCCGCTCGAACAGCGCGCCAACGGCCGCGTCGTCGGAATGGTCGAGTGGCACCGCGATGGTGCCGTCGGCATCCGTCACGGTCCGTCCCGTGGCGTATACCTGCCAGCCTGAGGCAACCAGCGCCGCCGCAATACCTCGGCCCGCGCCGCGGCTCGCTCCGGTGACAACGGCAACGGGATTGTCCATGGCACCGAAACTACCTGGTGGGTTTCGCGCGCTTCCGCGAGCGTGCATCCTCTGCGAGGATTTCGCGAATTTCGCGCAGTAGCTTCACATTCGCGGAGCGCGGCCGGGCAGGCCTGGCTACTTGCCGAAGCCCGCCTTGCGCAACGCATCAGCCATCGAGCCCGACGGCGGGTTCGACTCCCGGCGCCGCGAGTCGTTGCCTCGGCCGCGCGCCTGATTGCCGCGAGCCTGGTTGCCGCCGTCGCGACGACCGCGGTTCTGGTTGCCGCCCTGGTTCCCACCGCGGTTGTCCCCGCCCCGCTCGGGCCGCTTGCCCTGGTCGCGCTCGGGGGTGTCGTTCAGGCGCAGCGTCAAGCTGATCCGCTGCCGGTCGACGTCGACATCGAGCACCTTGACCCGCACCACCTGGCCGGACTTCACGACCTCGTGCGGATCGGAGATGAAGCGGTCAGCCATGGCAGAAACGTGGACCAAGCCGTCCTGGTGCACACCCACATCGACAAAGGCGCCGAACGCAGCCACATTCGTCACCACGCCTTCGAGCACCATGCCCGGCTTGAGGTCGCCGACCTTCTCCACACCGGCGGCGAAGGTGGCCGTCGAGAACGCGGGTCGCGGGTCGCGCCCGGGCTTCTCCAGCTCCCCCAGGATGTCGGTGACGGTGGGTATGCCGAACCGCTCGTCGGCGAAGTCGGCGGGTTTGAGCGATCGCAGCGTCCGCTCGTTGCCGATCAGCTCGGCCAGCGTCACCCCGGAGCGGTCCAGGATCTTGCGGACCACCGGGTAGGACTCGGGGTGCACACCGGAGGCGTCCAACGGGTCTTCCCCGTCGCGGATCCGCAAGAAGCCGGCGCACTGTTCAAAAGCCTTGGGGCCCAGCCGGGGAACGTCGAGCAGCGCCTTGCGGCTACGGAACGCCCCGGCGCTCTCACGGTGCGCCACGATCGCGGCGGCGAGCGATTCGGTGACCCCGGACACCCGCGCCAGCAACGGCACCGAGGCGGTGTTGAGGTCCACGCCCACCGCGTTCACGGCGTCCTCGACGACCGCGTCGAGGCTGCGAGCCAGCGAGCCAGGTGTGACATCGTGCTGATATTGCCCGACGCCGATGGACTTGGGGTCGATCTTCACCAGCTCGGCCAGTGGGTCCTGCAACCGCCGCGCGATGGAGACCGCACCGCGCAGCGTCACGTCGAGCTCGGGCAGTTCCTGTGCGGCATAGGCCGACGCCGAGTACACCGACGCCCCGGCCTCACTCACCATCGCCTTGGTGGGCGCCGGTGCGCCTGCCGCTCGGATGTCCGCGATGAGTTCGGCTGCCAGCGCATCGGTTTCGCGTGACGCGGTGCCGTTGCCGACAGCGATCAGCTCGACGCCGTGCCGCGCGACCAGGGCAGCCAGCGTGGCCTTGGCCTGATCCCACTGCTTCTGCGGCTGGTGCGGGTAGATCGCGCAGGTGTCGACCACCTTGCCGGTGCCGTCCACCACCGCCACCTTGACGCCGGTGCGGAAGCCCGGATCGAGGCCGAGTGTGGTGCGGGTGCCCGCCGGGGCCGCCAGCAGCAGGTCCTTGAGGTTGCGGGCAAACACCGCCACAGCCTCGTCCTCGGCCCGCTGCCGTAGCCGCATCCGGGCGTCGACAGCGGCCGAGATCATCAGCTTGGCCCGCCAGGCCAGCCTGACGGTGGTCGCGAGCCACGGTGTGGCAGGGGCGTTCGCCGCCAGGTCGATGCCGAGTGACTTGGCGATCATGGCTTGGTAGATCTCGTCGTCACCGCCGTCGAAGGTCAGCGCGAGCGCTTCCTCCTTCTCGCCGCGCAGCACGGCCAGCACGCGGTGCGACGGCATGTTCTCCAACGGCTCCGAGAATTCGAAGTAGTCACGGAACTTTTGGGCCGCAGGGCTTTTGGCGGCCTCTTCGGACCACGGAGCGGTGCGCAGCGATCCGTCGGCCCAGAATTTCTCGCGGCTGGCGCCGACCAGCTCGGCATCCTCGGAGGCCCGCTCGATGAGGATGTGGCGTGCGCCCTCGAGTGCGGCGGCAGCGTCGGAGACGTTCTCGTTGACGAACTCCGCGGCCAGCTCGTCGGGCACCAGCGTCGGATCGGCCAGAAGCCGGTCGGCCAGCGGCTCCAGGCCCGCTTCCTTGGCGATCTGGGCCTTGGTGCGCCGCTTGGGCTTGTAGGGCAGGTAGATGTCCTCCACCCGCGCCTTGGTGTCGGCCGCCAGCAGCGCGGCCCGCAGCTCGTCGGTCAGCTTGCCCTGTTCCTCGATGGACGCCAGCACCGCCTCGCGACGCTGATCGAGCTCCCGCAGGTAGCCCAGGCGTTCCTCCAGCGTGCGCAGTTGGCCATCGTCGAGACTGCCCGTGACCTCCTTGCGGTACCGGGCGATGAACGGAACCGTCGCGCCCTCATCGAGCAGTGCGACGGCAGCTGCCACCTGGCGCTCCCCGACGGCGAGTTCTTCGGCGATGCGTGCGGTTACCGACTTGACGGCGCTCTCAGTCACGTCGGAGGACCCTACCGAATCGAGCCGACAACCCCCGGCGAGGCGGGTGGGTGTTTCCGGTCGGGTAAAAGCACTCGCAACTCTTGACGTGAGCCACGCCACAGCGTAAACATTCACTATTAAACCTTTAGAAGTAAATCAATCGATCGAAGGCACCCACATGACCGTCCTGCCAGAAACCACGCCCGTGACCGTCCGTCGCAGCCCCGAATCGACGCCGCTGATCGATGCCGGCGATCTGCCGCCTGCCGGGCAGTTCATCGATGGCGCGTTCCGGCCGAGCACCTCTGAGGCCACCCTCGATGTGGTCGATCCCTGCCACGAGACCGTGCTCGCCCAAGTGCCCGACGGCACCGTCGCCGACGTCGAGGCGGCCGTGGCCGCGGCGCGCGCAGCCCAGCCCGCATGGGGTGCGCGCACCCCGAAGGAGCGTTCGCTGATCCTGCTGCAGATCGCCGACCGCGTCGCCGAGCACCACGATCTGCTGGTCAACCTGGAATCCGCCAACACCGGCAAGCCGTTCGAGGTGTCCGGCGACGATGTGGCCAGCACCATCGACACCTTCCGGTTCTTCGCCGGTGCGGCGCGGGCCACCACGTCGCAGGCCGCAGGCAACTACGCCGCCGACCATCTGTCGGTCATCGTCCGCGAGCCGCTCGGCGTGATCGGCGTCGTCACCCCGTGGAACTACCCGCTGCTGATGGCGGCGTGGAAGATCGCCCCGATCCTGGCCGCGGGAAACACCCTGGTGCTCAAGCCATCCGAGATCACGCCGCTGACCACCTTGAAGTTCGCCGAACTGGTCGCCGATCTGCTGCCCGCAGGCGTGCTCAACGTGGTCACCGGCACCGGCCCCGTCGTCGGCGCCGCATTGGCCGAGCACCCCGGCATCGACATGATCGCACTGACCGGGTCGGTCAAGAGCGGAAAAGCCGTGGCCCGCGCGGCCGCAGAGTCGCTCAAGCGGGTCCACCTCGAGCTCGGCGGCAAGGCACCGGTCGTCATCTTCGACGATGCCGACCTGCCCGCGGCGGCATCATCGATCCGCGCCGCGGGCTACTGGAACTCCGGGCAGGAATGCGGCGCCGGATGCCGCGTGCTGGTGCACGAGTCGGTCGCCGACGCATTCGTCGAGCATCTGGTCAAGGAGGTCAGCTCGTTCACGGTCGGTGAACCCGGCGCCGGTGACGACGTCGAGATCGGCCCGCTGGTATCGCGACCCCACTTCGACCGGGTCCGCGGCTACCTCGAGCGGGCCAAGGACGCGGGTATTCGTGCGGCAGTGGGTGGTTCGGCCCTCGAAGGACCCGGGTTCTTCATCGCGCCGACCGTGCTGGTCGGCCTCGACAGCGACGCCGAGGCCGCCCGCGAAGAGATCTTCGGCCCGGTCGTGACCGTCGAAACCTTCTCCGACGAAGACGAGGCCGTCAGCCGCGCCAATGCCACGACATACGGACTGTCGGCGTCGGTTTTCACCGAGAACGCCAAGCGCAGCCATGACATCGCCGGCAAGCTCGACGCGGGCACCGTCTGGGTCAACTCCCATCTGGTGCTGGCCACCGAAGCGCCCTGGGGCGGCTTCAAGGGCTCCGGATACGGACGCGACTTGTCGATCTACGCGCTCGACGACTACTCGCGCACCAAGCACGTCATGCACAACCACGGCCGCTGACTCGGAAGGTCTGCCCAACATGCCCACCCACAACTATGCCGTTCCCCCGATCAGCTACACCACCTACCAGCCGTGGACCAACTGGGGCGGGAACCAAACGTGCACACCGGCTTTCACCGTCGCACCGCGTGACGAACAGGAAGTGCTCGACGCCGTCCGGTTCGCGATCAAACAGAACCTGCCGGTCCGGGCGGTCGGCGCCGGCCACTCCTTCACACCGATCGTCACCACGGGCGGCATGCTGATCCAAACCGACGCCCTGACCGGGGTGACCGACGTCGACGTCGTGCGCAACCGGGTCCGCTTGCGCGGTGGCACCCGCATCAAGGACATCGGCGATCCGCTGTGGGACCGCGGGTTGTCGCTGACCAACCAGGGCGACATCGTCGAGCAGTCGATCTCCGGCGCACTGGCCACCGCGACCCACGGGTCCGGAATCCGGCAGACCAGCTTCTCCGGCCGGTTGCGCTGGGCGCGAATTGTCAACGGCCACGGCGAGATCGTCGAGGTCGGCGAGGACGATCTGAACACGCTGCTGGCCGCCCAGGTGGCGCTCGGCACGCTCGGCATCATGACCGAGGTCGAGTTGGAAGCCTCGCCGCGCTATCACCTCGCCGAGGAGGTCAGTTACCCGCACTGGGACGAGATCAAGGCGAACCTCGCCGAGAACGTCGCCAACCTGCGGCACTACTCCTTCCTGTGGTGCCAGACCGAAGAGTCTCCCGCGCTCTACGAGTTGCCCTGTCCCCCAGGGCTACCCATGACCAACCGGGCTTACCAGAAGATCTACCGGGAAGTCGAGATCACCGAGCCCGACGGCATCAGCACCACGCCCGGCGCGCGGGTGGACCGGTCCTACCGGATCTACGACATGGGTGGCATGACGCTGCCGTTCCACGAACTCGAGTACTACGTGCCGGCCGAGCACAGCCTCGATGCCATCGAGGCGTTGCAGCAGCTGATCCTCACGAAATACCCGAATGAGCTGTACCCGATCGAGGTTCGTTGGGTCGGACCCGAAGACGGTTACCTGTCGCCCTTCTACAAGCGTGAGACCAACGTGCTGTCGGTTTCGGGGCATCCGGGCACCGACTACTGGCCGTACCTGCGCGACGTCGATGCACTCCTGGAAGACTTCGACGCCCGCCAGCATTGGGGCAAGCTGCACTTCCTCACCCGGGACCGCATCGAGAAGCAGTACCCCGAATACGACAAGTTCGTCGCCGTACGCCGCGAATTCGATCCCAACGGCGTGTTCCTCAACGACAGCCTGCGTCAGCTCGTCGGCTGACCTGCTCCCCCATCGTCGAAAACCAAGGAATACCAACATTGTCCACTCCCAAGAGCTCCGACGACGAAATGCTCGCCGAGCTCGGCTATAAAGCCGAGCTCGACCGCTCGTGGTCGGGCTTTCACAACTTCGCCATCTCCTTCTCCGTCATCTCCATCCTCAGCGGCCCGTTCATCAGCTTCTTCATCGGCTGGAACAACGGTGGCCCGATGGCCATCAGCTGGGGCTGGCCCATCGTCAGCGCGCTGATCCTCATCGTGGGACTGTGCATGGGCGAACTGGTCTCGGCCATGCCCACGTCGGGCGGCATGTATTTCTGGGCCGCAAAACTGGGCTCGTTGCGCTCCAGTTATTTCACCGGCTGGCTGGATTTCCTCGGCCTGCTGGCCATCGTGGCCGCAGTGTCCTACGGCGCAGCCAGTTTCATCGACATCACGATCTCCGCCTACAGCCCCGCCTGGGCCACAGGCTATTCGCTGACGCGCGTGTTCCTGATCTTCATCGGGGTGCTCGTCATCGTCACCCTGCTCTCGATCTTCTCCAGCCACCTGCTGGCCGTCTTCAACAGCATATCGGTGTGGTGGCACGTCGTGGGCGTCGCGGCCGTCATCGCGATCCTGATCGTCATCCCCGACCACCACGCCAGCGTCTCGGAGGTCTTCACGCAGCGGATCAACAACACCGGCATGTTCGGTGGCAGCACGTCGAATCTCGGGTTCCTGTTCCTGGTGCTGCCGTTGTCGATGATCCTGCCCCAGTTCACCGTCACCGGATATGACGCGTCGTGCCACATGTCAGAGGAGACCGTCGGCGCGGCGGGTTCGGCGGCCAAGGGCATCTGGCAGGCCATCCTGTATTCGGCGATCGGCGGATGGATCCTGCTGCTGAGTTTCCTGTTCGCCGTGCAGGATCCGGCCGCGGTCAGTGCGGGCGGTGGTTCGGTGGTGACGGTACTCAACCAAGCGCTGGGCGCCCCGTGGATCGGCATCGTTCTGGTGATATCGACTGTCGGCCAGTGCTTCTGCGCCATGGCCTGCATGACCTCGACCACCCGGATGCTGTTCGCGTTCAGCCGTGACGGCGCCGTCCCCGGTGCCCGGTTCTGGACACGGCTGAACAGCAAGAACGTACCGATCTACAGCGTGGCCCTGGTCGCCGTGCTGGCCATCGTGCTGACCCTGCCCGCACTGGTCGAGGTCGACGTCAACGGGGCACCGGTGCCGGTGGCCTTCAACGCCGTCGTCTCGATCGGTGTCGTCGGGCTCTACCTGGCCTTTGCGATTCCGATCTACCAGCGCTGGCGCAAGGGATCCGCCTTCAAGGCCGGCAGCTGGAATCTGGGCCGGAAGTACAAGTGGCTGTGCGCGATCGCCGTCGTCGAGATCGGGATCACCACCGTGATCGCCATGCTGCCCACCTCGTCGGGCGGTGTGCCGTGGAACGCGAGCTTCGAGTGGAAGTACCTCAACTACACCCCGTTGGTCGTCGGCGGCACCTTGCTCGCGCTGTGGCTGGCCTGGCAGTTGCGTGTCAAGCACACCTACACCGGTCCGCGCAGCACCATCAACCTGCCTGCCGGAGTGGGCTCGGCTGACGAACTGGAATTCGAACACGAAGGACACCATCCCGGCCACCACGAGACACCCGCCGGCGCGAAGACACCCGTCGGGCCGTGGGAATGAGAGCCGGCCGTTGACGAGGCCACCGGCCACACCCCGCCGGGCGCCGTCCCGGCGGGGTCGCTGGTGTTAGCCTGCGGCTACGAGGACGGTGAGTGAGCACGATGGCTGAAGCAGAAGACGATCTGCCTGCGCTGCTGGATCGCGTCGCAGGGGTGGTCGGAACCCGCATGGACGAGCTGTTCGAGCTCGTCGAGATCGTGCACCGGCGCGTCGGCGAGATCATCGACGGGTTCGCCGAGCGTCACCGCGCTCCCGACCGGGCCGCCCTGGCATCGGTGAGACCGCTGCTGCAGGAACTACTCGCCGCCGACCAGCCACTGCTCGAAGGCTTCGACATGGCGTTCGGGTCGGACACCTTGAGCGACGCCACCCGGTGGCTCGAGTGCTGGCGCCGTGACGCCGACGGCAACTCCTACTTCGTCAAACACATCCTCAACCCCGACGCCGTCGGCTTCTACGATTACCAATCGCACGACTGGTTCACCGCTCCCATCGCCGCGGGCCACCCCGTCACCACCGGGCCCTACATCGACGTCGGTGGAATCGACGTCTGCACAATCACTTTGGGTATTCCCCTGAAGGCCGCCTCCGGTGGCACAGCCGTCATCGGCGCCGATCTGTCGATCCCCGGGCTGGAGGCTCTGCTGTTGCGGACCTTGAACACGCGGCGTCACCAGGTGGTGCTGCTGGCCGCCAACGAGCGCGTCGTGGTGTCCAACAGTGCGCGCCATGTCACGGGATCGCGACTGCGGCTGGCGGATTCGGAACGCATCGTGCACACCGTGCCGGTTCGCTCACGGGATCCCGAGCGGCTGCCCTGGCGGATCGTGGCGCTGTCATGACGCAGGCAGCCCAACCCTTCGGCGTCACAACGCCTTCCGACGCCACGCGCGGCAGTTCGTTCTCCCTTGTCGCGCAGCTGCGCACCAATGAGGCCAGCGGCGCCGACCGCGCCGATCAGATCGCCCATCAACTGGAGACTGCGATCGCCGTGGGACTCATCGGCTATGGCGAAATGCTGCCCGCCGAACGGGAACTCGCCGCGCAGTTCGGGGTGGCCGTGCTCACCCTGCGCGCCGCCCTGGCGTCCCTGCGCGACCGGGGCTTCATCCAGACCCGGCGCGGCCGCGGTGGCGGCAGCGTGGTGTGCGACGCCGGTGTCGTCACCGAGACCGAACGCCGTCGCCGGCTGCGCGAACGCAGCACCGAGGATCTCCGCGATCTTGGCGACCTGGCGGACAGCATCGCGACGACCGCCGCGCGGCTGGCCGCGGCCCGCTCCGACCACGCCGACCAGACCCGGCTGCAGAACCTGGCCGACAGCTTCCGGTCGGCCACCAGCCCGCAGGACCGACGTAAGGCCGACAGCCGCTTCCACATCGGCCTGGCGGTGGCCGCCCAGTCGAATCGGCTCACGACGGCCACCGTGCAGGTTCAGGGCGAAATGGCGCCGCTGTTGTGGGCGTCAGATCCGGCAGGACAGCTCTTCGAATTCGAGCAGGCCGAGCGCGACCACGCCGCGATCCTGGAGGCGATCGTGCGCGGCGACGAAACCGCGGCCGAGGCAGCGGCGCTGCAGCATTGCCTGCACGAGACCGAAGCCATGATCAACACCCACCTAGATCTCGTGATGGGCGAACCGGACTCGTGACACCCGGCTCGGATCTCACCTCGCCCCCAGCCCGTGCAATGAGTGCAGCGAATGTCGGAGATTCACGAGATGGAGCGACTTCGGCGCTGACAGCCGCGGACTCGCGGCCGTGTCATGGTGGCGCGTCACGGCGCCCACGATTTTCTTGACCCTTTCTGCTCCCGAGGTCTGACGCTTGGGAGTCTTGGACGTCCCTGCCTTCTCTGTTTTGTCCGACGTGTCGGCACGCAGGGCGGCCACCGGGTTGGGCGCGGTCTTCGCGATCCTCGCGGTGGTCTGCGGCGCGATGCCTCCCGGCGGCGGGGTCAACTTCTGCAGTGCCCCACCGATATCCGACGCGATCCGGGATGCGGTGTTCACCACGGCCAGGAACGCCGCCTGTCCAACCGCGGCCAGCGCCTTGTGCGCTGGGGACCATGTGGACGTCGTATATGCCGAATCGATCATCCGCTTGAGGGGAACCTGCACCGCCTCAAGCAGTTGCTCGTTGACCCCCAGACTCTGCAGTGGGCGCAGGATCGGCAGTAACCCGGTGTACGGGATGAGGTAGGTCGTGGTCGTCCCGCCCATCGAATTGGTCGTGGTGGTGATGTCGGAGGCGGGAATCGTGCTCAGGTCCACCCCGTAGTTGACTTGGTTGTGCAGATAAACGGCACCCAGGATGGCGTTGACGTCCGCGAGGATGTTCAGCTGATTGGCCGGCCAGTCGGCGATTCCGTCGTACTGACGGTTGATGATCACCGTGTTGTACGGCGTTTGCGGAGCAGCGACGAAGGTGATGCCCGGTAGCTGCAGGCCCGCGTCGCGGCCCATGATGCCGGTCGGACTGGTCGGGTCGGCGAGCCGGACGAACGTGATGTCGGTGTTCGCAGGCGGATTGGCGAGCAGGGCCTGCTCTTCCACACTGAGGACCACATCGCCCTGGGACACACCGATGACCTGGATGGGCTCGCCCGGCGGGACCGCCCGGATCGCCGCGTCCAGCGCGGTAACCCCTTGTGCGACAGAGGGATCCAGCGCGATGGTGCCCTCGAACGGATACAACGACGCCGGGTAACCGATCTGGTAGGCGGTACTGGCGAACTGCGTGACGGCCGGACCCATCCATGCCAGGCTCACCGTCCCGGCCTGTTGCGGAGACGGCGAGGTGCCGGGTACATACAGCGTTGTGGTGGCCTGCGCCGTGATGGACCCACATGTTGCAAGAGCAAATACCACGGAAGTGACGATGCCGGCCCTGGCCACCGCGTGTTGATCGACGAGTCGCCCAGCGCAGCATGGCGCGGCGGATCCGGAAGCAGGCAGCACACATCGCGTCATATCCCCGACCTCCAGGGCCATAGCAAACTATTTGCCGTCCCCGTCAAAAGATACATGCACAGCTGCATCTATTCAATGGATTCCGCATGCCGCGCTGCGCGGTTCTTTGCGATCGCGCAGATCGTCAACTGCCGGATGGACTCTCGAACACCCGCGGCGCGGCCGTCACCAAGACTCGGCAGGCGCGCTGCCATCGCCGCTTGGCCCGGGTGGCATCGCCGTCGACGAAGCTGGCGATGAGGATTCCGCGCAGGGTGTCCATCGCCGTGAAAACGAAGTCGCCCAGTTCTTTCGACGCCGAAGCCGCCGCGGGCAGCACGTGTTCGGCGGCGGCGATCAGCGCGGTGTTCACGATCGGTTCGACCTTCTCGATCTCGCGGGCGAGCACGCGGTCGGTGCGCGCCGCCACCCAGAGTTCGACGGTCGCCGCGAACAACGGCCCCCGATGCAATTCCCAGAGGTAGTCCAGCAACGAGGTGTAGAAGTCTGCCCGCGGATCGAAACGGTCCACCTCGTCCATCACGGCCTGGGCGCGCAACTGCGCGAGACGCTCGATCGCGGCCACCACCATGTCGGACTTGGCGCGGAAGTGATGCAGCTGCGCTCCGCGGGTGAGCCCAGCGACCTCGGCGATCCTCGGCGTGGTGGTGGCCGAGTAGCCGTAGGTCATGAGGCATTCGATGGTCGCGTCGAGCAACCGCGCGCGAGTCGTCGCACTGCGTTCGGCCTGGGTGCGCCGGCCGCCGGATGCGCCGACGTTCGGCTCGTCGGTCATGCTCGAGCTCTCATTGTGGAATAGCTGGACGTCGCCACGCTATATCACCAAGCCGGTCATCCGACTGCGATCGACCGGGCTTCCGAGGAACGCTGTCCGGCCGACGGCCGGACAAAACGAAACTATAAGGGTGGTCCCGGCTGGGTTCGAACCAGCGACCTTCCGCGTGTGAGGCGGACGCTCTCCCACTGAGCTACGAGACCGGGGAACGACGTGGAACATTAGCACGGCTTCCCGGCGTAACCAGAATCGCCACTTCAGCGCGCCCGGTCAATCGTTGGTCAGACGGCGGCTACGCGGCCGACGCGTCCCATCCATGATCCGCCCCGGCTCGAGACCGCCACGTGAGTGAACTCACACCACTCCCGCCCCACATGCAACAGCTCCGAGCGCGCTCCCTCATCGGCCGCATCGACCCCGCAATGGGCGCCTCCGGACCGTGCCTCTGCGCGACTGCCCGGCGGGACACCGCGGTGGCCCACGGATTTTCGGTTTTCACCGGAGGCTCGCGACCTGTTCTGAAACACTGATTTTGGGTGGCCTTTCCCCTCCCGTAATGGGGATTTGTGTCTGCGCGCCTCCGTGCACTAATGTTCTGCATCGCGACGGGCGACGATCTCGCCCGTGGCGCGCGGATGTAGCGCAGTTGGTAGCGCATCACCTTGCCAAGGTGAGGGTCGCGGGTTCGAATCCCGTCATCCGCTCGAAGGTGCAGTGGCATCAACCCTAGCGGTGGAGTGGCCGAGTGGTGAGGCAACGGCCTGCAAAGCCGTGCACGCGGGTTCGATTCCCGTCTCCACCTCCAACAGTTTCAACTCGCGCGATTAGCTCAGCGGGAGAGCGCTTCCCTGACACGGAAGAGGTCACTGGTTCAATCCCAGTATCGCGCACCACAATTGGTACAGATGAGGCCCGGCGTCCGCCGGGCCTTTGTCGTTGGGAGGCCGTCGAATCCCCTGTTGCCCAACAGGCTTCGGCGCTCGAAAAACCTAGAGAAGCTTCCGCCGCACACGTGTGACCGATCCGTGGAACGTTAGAGTCACATGTGTGCCCAGGATCACCGCCGCTTCTGTCGAGGAGCACCGCGAGCTGGTCCAACAGCGTGTCTTCGATGCCTTCGCCACGTTGATGGCCGATCACAGTTTCGACGCCATCACCATGGCCAAGCTTGCCGCTGCCGCCGGGATCGGGCGCACCGCGATCTACCACCACTTCGCGGACAAGGAAGCGGTGGTCGTCGCGTTCGCGTCCCACGAGACGAATCGTTATCTCGACGGGCTGCGCGCCGCGCTCACCGACGTCGACGATCCGGCCGACCGGTTGGCGGTGTTCATCCGGCACCAACTCGATGCCGGCCAGCAGTTCCACATGGGGTTCGGGCCCCAGCTGTACGGGACCCTGTCCACCGCCACGATGCTGGCGATCCGGGAACACGTGGTGGCCGTCGAAGACGTGTTGCGCGGGATCCTGGCCGACGGCGTCGCTGCGGGCCGGTTCGCCGTCGACGACGAGTCCGCCACCATCTCGCTGATCCACGCGTGCCTTGCGCCCCGGCATCTGCCGACGGACGCGATCGAGAGCTTCATTCTGCGTGCGGTGAGCGCGCGGACGTAGACCCCCGCCCGCGGGCGTGCGATGCTATTTTTCTGACACATTGTCGACATCATGTTGACAACCTGTCGCCAAAACCTGGAGCACAGCATGCCGCCGAGCACCACCGTCGCATCCGAGATCGACCGATCGCTCTCAGTCGCCATGCGCGAGGGCTCGCGGGCCGAACACGATGCCGCGGAGCACTCGTCGTTCATGGCCGAGCTGCTGCGCGGACGGGTGAACGCTCAGGGCTACGTGGACTATCTGCTGCGGTTGCGTGCGGTGTACTGCACCCTGGAAACCGTTGTGCGGGCCCGCAGCAACGATCCACTGGTCGCCGCGGTGTACGACCCGGCATTGGAGCGGCTGGCGGCGCTCGACGCGGATCTGGAGCGTTGGGCGCCACACACTGCGGGTGAGGTCGACTCCCCCGCCACACGGGACTACTGCGCGAGGCTCGCCGCCGCGGATTGGGGTGGCGCCGTGGTGGCTCACCATTACACCCGCTATCTCGGCGACCTTTCCGGCGGGCAGGCCGTCGGCCGGATACTCGACCGCTGCTTCGATCTGGCCGGCGCCGGTCTGGCGTTCTATGCGTTCCCGATGCGCGCCAAGCCGTACAAGGACGCCTACCGCTCCCGGCTCGACGGGCTGAGCCTTGACGATGACGCCATCGATCGCGTGGTCGACGAGGTCAAGGTGGCGTTCAGTCTCAATCAGGCGGTGTTCGACGAGCTCACCGCGAACCTGGCGGACTACCGCCGCTAGGCGCCTCCCACCGATCGATCGGTACACCAGCGCACCCAGAAAATACTCAGATCAGCTAACCAAACATGTGCAGAGGAGATCGATGACCGCCCCGGTATGGATGGCGCTGCCGCCCGAAGTGCACTCGACGCTGATCAGCAGTGGGCCGGGGGCCGGATCACTGCTGGCAGCTGCGGCCGCGTGGAATGCCTTGAGTAGCGAGTACGCCTCGGCCGCAGCCGAACTCACGACCGTGGTGGGCACCGTGCGGGCCGGGGCCTGGCAGGGCCCGAGCGCCGAGCGGTATGCCGTCGCACATGCGCCCTATGCGGCCTGGCTGAGCCAGACGAGCGCGAACACCGCCGCGGTGGCCGCTCAGGCCGAGACGGCTGCCGCGTCGTACAGTGCGGCGCTGGCGGCCGTTCCGACGATGGCCGAGTTGGCCGCGAACCACGCGATGCACAGCGCGTTGGTGGCGACGAACTTCTTCGGCGTCAATACCATTCCCATCGCCCTCAACGAGGCCGATTACGTCCGGATGTGGATCCAGGCCGCCACAGCCATGACGGTGTATCAGGCCGGCGCGCAAACGGCTGTCGCAGCGGCACCGCCGACCACCGAGGCGCCGATGCTGCTCGCTCCCCCGCTCGCCCGCGCCTCGGCGACGGCTCTGCAGTTCGACGACCCGATCGAAGAATGGTTGTCGGGCTCCGAGCACTTCCTCAGCATGTACCGGGCGCTCAAGCAATTGGTCACCGATCCGGTCGGCACGATCTACCAGATCATCGTGGACTTCGCGACGAGCCCGTCGACCGCGATCACCACCTGGATGCCACTGCTCTACGTCTTCGCCTACGCCGCCACGTTCGCCCTCATGGGGACTCCGTTGTACGCGGCGATCATGGGCTCGGCGGCCTCGGTGGCGGTCCCGATCGCACTCGGCCTGTCCGGCCTCGTGCAGACCTACGACATGCCGGTCGACGAACCAGCCGCAGCCGTCACCGCCCAGCCGGCCGATCAGCCGAATGCCGTTGCGCTCACGGCGCCGTCGTCCACGGCTGTGGGCGGTGCCCCGAGCTCCGGCACCGCCCCGGTCGGGAGCGCGCCGGCGTCGGCTTCAGCACCGGCCCCCACACCCACCGGCAGCGAAGGCGCCGGGTACGCGGTCCGCGGCGACGGGCCGGGATGGGGCTTCGGGCCGTCCATCCGGCACGGCGCGTCGAGCCCGGCCTCAGCGCCGCTGGGCAGCTCCGCGGCCGCGTCGGCGGGTGTGGCGGCGGGTGTGGCGGCGGCCAACCGGGAGCGACACCGGGATCGTAAGCGGCGCAACGCAGGAGCCCAGGACCGCGGCTACCGCCACGAGTTCATGACAATGGACAACACCTTACCGCCACCGCCGGAAGCGAAGGCTGCCACGGCATCGCGCACCGGAGCCGGGCCGATGGGTTTCGCCGGCACGATCACCGGGTCAACACCCGCAGCACCGGCCGGTTTGACCAGTCTGGCGAATGAAACGCTCGGCAGCCCAACGGTTCCCATGATGCCCGCCGGCTGGGACACCGCTCGCGGTGACGCCGACACGCACGGGCAGACCTAACCAGCCAGTTCTCGCAACACCGAATCGGTTGTGTCCCAGTCCATGCACTTGTCGGTGACGGATTGCCCGTAGGTCAACGGACGGGCCTCGGGCGCTTGGGCGCCGGCGACGAGGAAGCTCTCCAGCATCACCCCGCTGATCGGGAGACCGTCGCGAACCAGTTGCGCCACCTCGCCGGCAACGACGGCCTGCCGCACATGATCCTTGCCGGAATTGGCGTGGCTGCAATCGATCACGATGCGGCCAGGCAGTCCTGCCGCGGTGAGCTTGGCCGCTGCGGCGGCCACGGAGTCGGCTCCGTAGTTCGGGCCGTCGGTGCCGCCGCGCAAGATCACGTGGCAGTCCTCGTTGCCCTCGGTGCTCACCACCGCACCGCGCCCCATGTCATCCATGCCGAAGAAGACGTGTTCGGCCGCAGCGGCTTTCACGCCCTCGACGGCGACCTGAATGTTTCCGTCGGTGCCGTTCTTGAACCCGACCGGCATCGACAGCCCGGACGCCAGCTGGCGGTGCACCTGGGATTCGGTGGTACGCGCGCCGATCGCACCCCAGGCCACCGCGTCGGCGATGTACTGCGGGCTGGTGGGCTCGAGGAATTCGCACCCGACCGGCAGTCCGATGTCGATGATGTCCAGCAGCAGCTTGCGAGCCACCCGCAGGCCGCGGGCCACGTCGAAGGTGCCGTCCATATCCGGATCGTTGATCAGGCCCTTCCAGCCGACCGTCGTACGCGGCTTCTCGAAGTAGACGCGCATGACGATCTTGAGCCGGTCACCGAGTTCGTCGGCCACCTTGACCAGTCGGCTCGCGTACTCGAGCGCCGCTGCGGGATCGTGCACCGAGCACGGGCCCACCACGACCAGAAGCCGGTCGTCGTGCCCGGCGAGGATCGCGGCGATCTCGTCGCGGTCGCGGGCCACCTTCTCGGCCCGGCGGGCGCCCAGCGGGAACTCGGTGAGTACATCGTGCGGGCTGGGTATCGCGCTGAAACTTCGGATCCGCCGGTCCGATGTCGCGGGCGGCGTGACGATCTGCGCGAAAGTCATTGTTGGGGTGCCTTCCTGGTGATGGGCACCTTCAGAACATCCGGCGCCCTTGAATGACGAAAGGCAGCAACCTCTTGGTCACTGCCTGGGCTCCGGGTGGATGCGTGCTTACCGCTGCGCTTTATCGGCTCCGCCCGGAGCCTTGATAAAGCGCCAATAGCCGACGCATACACCGATGTTCACGTCGGCCAGGCTACACGACCACCCGAACCCGTCGCCAGCCGCGTCAGACGTAGCGATTACGCCCGGCCTGCGCTCCGGCGACCATCTGCACCGAATAGACCACCAGCACCATGATCCACGGCACCGTCCAACCGGCGGTCATCTCGTGCAGCAGCCCGAACAGGAAGGGGCCTGTCGACGCGATGAGATACCCCAGGCCCTGAACCATCCCGGACAACCGGGCGGTGTCCTCGGCGTTGCGGGCCCGCAGCGCAATCACGGTGAGCCCCAACGAGAACACGCTCATCCCGATGCCGACCAGGACGCTCCACAGCAGCGGCGAGAACGCCGGATCGACGAGCAGGCCGACCATGCCGATGAAACCGAGCACCCCCAGTCCGACGATCCATCCGCTCTGACTCTTCTGACGCGCGGCCAGCGGCGGAATGATCAGGCTGATCGGCACGGCCAGCACCGAGACCAGGCCCAGCAGCAGGCCGGCGTCGCTCTTGCTGACGCCGTTGTCGATGAAGACCTCGGGCAGCCAGCCCATCACGATGTAGGCCAGGAACGCCTGGCAACCGAAGAACAGGGTCACGGTCCAGGCCAGCGGGCTGCGTAGCAGCGAGCGGCCGCGGTTCTGACCGGCCGGGGCGGCGGCACGGGCGCCACGGATGGCACGCGAGGCAGGCACCCAGAGCAGCAGCGCGAGCAGCGCCAGCAGAACCCAGCTACCCACGGCCGGGCGCCACCCGCCGAGCACCGGTTCCAGCGGCGGGGTGATGGCCGAGCCCAGCGCCCCGCCACCCTGCAGGGCGGCGGTGTAGACGCCGGTCATCAGACCGATCTGGGCCGGGAAGGAACCTTTGATGACGACTGGGATGAGCACGTTGACCAGGGCGATTCCGGCACTGGCGACCAGCGTGCCGCCGATGACGACGTACTGGCCGTCCAGCACGCGCACCACAAGGCCGACGCTGAGGACGACCAGTGCCAACGAGATCGCATTACCGAGCCCGACGCGGCGCGCCAGCCACGGCGCGGCCATCCCGGCGGCGGCGAAGCACAGCACGGGCAGCGTGGTCAGGGCGCCGGCCCAGATGGCCGAGGCGCCCAGCGCCGCACGCATCTCACCCAGCAGCGGGCCGACGCTGGTGATCGCCGGCCGCAGGTTCAGCGCCGTGAGGACCACGGCGACGACCAGCAGTGCCCCGCCTGCGGCCATCGCGGCAGGACGGATCTCCACCGCGCCGTCGAGTTCGAGTTCGAGATCGTGCTCATAGGTATGTGGCGGATTGCTCTGTACGTTCTGAGTCACTCGGCTATGATGACATACATCCCATGATTGGATGAAAGGGTTTTCACGTGCCGCTTGTCACAACCCGGCGAACCGGCCTGGTCGACCAGGTGATCGAGCAGCTGCGCGCCTCCGTCAGCTCCGGAGAATGGCCGGTCAACACGAAGATCCCCACCGAACCCGAACTCGTGGAGGCGTTGGGCGTCGGTCGCAACACCGTCCGCGAGGCGATTCGCGCCCTCGCCCACAACGGCATCTTCGAGGTCCGCCAGGGTGACGGCACCTATGTGCGCGCCACCAGCGAAGTTTCCGGCGCACTACGCAGGCTGTGCGGATCCGAGCTACGCGAGGTACTGCAGGTCCGGCGCTGCCTTGAGGTCGAAGGAGCGCGGCTGGCGGCCACGGCCCGCACCGAGCACGACATGGTCGAACTGCGCGCCCTGCTGGGCCGGCGCAACAGCGCATCCGACGACGACTTCGCGCATGTGGATACCGAATTCCACCTCGCCGTGGTGCGCGCGTCCCACAACACCGTGCTCATCGAGCTCTACCGCGGGCTCACCGAGGCGATCCTGGCCAGCGTCGCCGCCACGAGTCGCACCCCACACGCCCGCTCCATTCCGCACGACGGGCTGGTCGAGGCCATCGCCGCGGGTGAGGTCGACCGCGCAGGCGACGAGGCCAGCGGTTTCCTCGACGAGCTGCTGGCACAGGTGCCGGCTCAGGACTGCTGAGAGCCGGTCAGAAGGGCGAATCGTCGGCGGGCGAATGAATGATCGGCAACCGCAACAGCAACCGCGCCCCGCCGATCGGACTGGCCTCCAAAGACGCTGTGCCACCGTGTAATTCAGCTTGCTGAGCAACGAGCGCCAAGCCCAGCCCCGAGCCGGAGCGCGACGCCGTCGTCCCCCGTGCGAAGCGCCCGAACACCTCGGTCCGTTCGGCCTCCGGCACACCGGATCCGTTGTCGTCGACCACGATCTGCACGTCGTCGGCGGAACGCACTGCGCTGAGCCGGATTTCCGTGGCACCACCATGCTTGACGGCGTTGGCGATGGCGTTGTCGATCACCAGCCGCAGACCGGCCGGCATGCCTTGGATCAACACCGTCGGTGACGGCATCAGGGTCGCGCGCAGGCCCGGATAGACCCGCAGGGCGTCATGCGCAGCGCGGTCCAGCAACTCGGTGACGTCCACGGGCACGAAGTCCTCGACCGTGGTCAGCTCGCCTTGGGCCAAGCGTTCCAGCGCGGTGAGCGTGGCCTCGATGCGGCTCTGCGTGCGCATCACGTCGCCGATCACCTCGTGGCGCTGCTCAGGGGTCATGTCCAGGGTGTAGAGCACTTCGAGGTTGGTCCGCATGGCGGTCAGCGGGGTGCGCAGTTCATGCGATGCGACGGCGGCGAAATCGCGGGCCGATTCGAGGGCGGCCTTGGTGCGTTGCTGTTCGTTGCCGATGCGATCGAGCATGCCCTCCACGGCCTCGGCGATCTCGACGGCCTCGCGTACGCCACGGACCTGCACCTCGTCGGGCTTCGACTGGGCGTTGATGGCACGCGCCTGCTGTGCGAGCAGCCGGAACGGCGTGATCATCACCAGCGAGATCATCCAGCCGACCACGACGGTGCCTCCGATGACGCCGGCACAGATCAGGATCACCCGCAGGTGCAGTTCGTCGATGCGGCGCTGGGTCTCGGCCAGCGGAGCGCCGAGGGCGATGGACGCCGGGCCCGCTGTGAAGGTACGGACGCGGTACTCGACCCCGTCGATGGTGGTGTTGGCGTAGCCGTTCTCCAACTGCGGCAACACGATATTGCTGGGCACCGAGACGGTGACCCCACCGATGTGCGCGGTGCGCACCAAGCCTCCGCCGTTGGGCGCGGACGTGTCGTCCCCGGCCTGCCGGGGACTGTTCAGCAGCGTGCTCAGGTCCCCCAGGCTGCTCAGCGAATCCAGCCGGCGGTCCAGCTGGCTGTACTGATCGTTGGTCACACCGAGCCACACCCAGGTGCCGAGGGTGAGGACCAGGATCACCACGGAAAGCGCCGCGACGATCACGATGCTGCGCAGCGACAACACTCGCATCACCGGCCGAAGGATCGGCCGGAGCAGCTGGATCACGCGGTCTTCGAAGTTCATCGGCGCTTATCTTGCCCGATCACCGGCTCGCTTCACCCATCCATCGATCCGCGCCGTGCGTCAACCCACGGTTGACGCACGGCGATCGTCAACCTAGAGTTGACGCTATGAGCGAGTCCCTCAAGATCACCAACCCCGTCCGCCTCGACGACCTCATTCACGCCATCAAGCAGGCGCATTCCGAACCCCTCGAACAGCTCACCGACGCCGTGATCGCCGCAGACGCGCTCGGCGAGATCTCCGATCACCTCATCGGCCACTTCGTCGACCAAGCCCGCCGCTCAGGGGCGTCCTGGACCGACATCGGCAAGTGCATGGGCGTCACCAAGCAGGCCGCGCAGAAGCGCTTCGTACCCAAAGTCCCGGACTTCGATCCGGCCGCACTGGACCCCAATGCCGGGTTCGGACGGTTCACCCCGCGAGCCCGCAACGTCGTCGTCGCCTCCCAGAACGCCGCCCACGCGGCAGGCAACGCCGAGATCACCGCCGACCATCTGCTGCTCGCACTGTTCAGCGAGCCCGACGGACTGGCCGCCAAACTGTTGGCCGGCCAGGGCGTCGACGCCGACGCGGTCCGCAACATCGTCACCCTGCCGCCAAGGGTTCCCGAGGTGCCCGCCCTCATCCCGTTCAACTCAACCGCCAAGAAAGCGCTCGAGCTGACCTTCCGACAGGCACTTCGCTTGGGCCACAACTACATCGGCACCGAGCACATCCTGTTGGCGTTGTTCGAGGCGGAGCCCGAAGACGGCGCGCTGCACCGGCTGGGCGTGGACCCACAGCGGTTGGAAACCGATCTGGCCGCCGCGCTGGAGCCGTTCATCAGAAAGAACGGGAATGAATGAGACCGCCCAGCCGTAGCACTGGGCGTGAAGCTCAACGATGCCGCACGTGAACTCATCGGATCCGGCGCCGATGCCACCCTGGTCACCCTCAATCCGGACGGCAGCCCGCAGGTCACCCTGGTGTGGGTGGCCCTGCAGTCCACGCCCGACGGCGACGAGCTGGTGACCGCGCACCTCGCCGAGCACAAGAAGGTGCGCAACGTGCGACGTGATCCGCGGGTCGCGCTGACGATCATCGACCCCGGACATGTCGGTCAGGTGATGCGCCCGTACCTCGCGATCACCGGCACCGCCCGCGTCGTCGAGGGCGGCGCGCCCGAGCTGCTCAAGGACCTGGCGCAGGTCCTGGCCGCCCCGGACGCCGCATTTCCGCCTCCGGACGCCCCGGCCGGCTGGCTGACCCGCATCCGTATCGACAAGGTCGGCGGCGTGGGCCCCTGGGCGTCCTGACCGCCAACCTGCTGTAACACGTTCCAGTCTGTGCGATCATGCCTGGCATGTCTCGCTGGCTAGCGCTCCTGTTCTCCGCCGTTGCGACTGTCGCCGCGTTCGCCATCGCACCGGCCGCTGCCGCCGAGGACACCCCGATCGGCCAGATCGGCCAGACGCTGCGCGTCAACTTCAACGGCATCGTCGCCGACGTCACCGTGCACGACGTCCTCGCCAGCGATGTCCCGCCCGGCTGGGGCTGGAATGGTTCGCCACGGTGGCGCGCGCAAGGCAGCCCGTGGCGGGCGCCGGTGACCATCACGACCATCCAGGCGCCCAACCCGTACGCGATGGCGCTGGCGTTCACCTTCGACGGCGTCACGCCGTATGCGGACGCCTACGTGTCCAAGCACACCGACGCGCCCGACGCCCTGGAGAACGTGTTGCGCAACGCTCCGCCCGGAGCCACCGTCAACGGCGACGTGTACTGGGACGTCTACCGCGCCTTGGTCACCAACGTCGTGCTGATCAATCCGCAGACCGGCAAGCATCTGGCGCAGTGGAACCTCTGGCAGCCGGGCGCACCGCTGCCGTGACCGCGATGAGCAGGGGCGCGGTCGTCGTCCAGCAGGCCCGCCGCGCCGACCTGCCCGAGCTGGCGGCAGTCGCTGCCGCGACATTCCCGCTGGCCTGTCCCCCGTCGTCGACCCCGGAGAACATCGCGGCGTTCATCGCCGAGAATCTCTCCGAAGAGCGGTTCGGTGACTACCTCGGTGACCCGGAGCGGATCGTGCTCGTCGCCAGGGATGGAGAGGCAATCGCCGGGTACGCCATGCTGATTCGCGGTGTTCCCGACGACGACGATGTGCAGCGCGCCGTCGAACTACGGCCGGCCATCGAGCTGTCCAAGATCTATGTGCTGCCCGAGCGGCACGGCGCGGGTGCGGCCGCCGCGTTGATGGCAGAGGCGCTGCAGCTGGCCACAACGCAGGGCTTCCGCTCGGTGTGGCTGGGCGTCAACCAGAAAAACGAACGCGCCCAACGCTTTTACCGCAAACACGGCTTTGCCGTGAACGGCACCAAGACCTTTCGGCTCGGCGCAGGTGTCGAGAACGACTACGTGATGGTGCGGCCGGTCTGATCGGCCTGCTGGGCCGCGGCGGTCAGGGCGAGAAGGCGCGAGGTGGCCCGCAGATACTTCTTCCGGAACCCGCCGGCGAGCATCTCGGCGCTGAAGATCGTGTCCAGCTTGGTGCCCGAGGCCAGCACCGGGATGCCCGCGTCGTAGAGCCGGTCGGTCAGCGCCACCAAGCGCAGCGCCACGCTCTGATCGTCGATCGGGTGCACGCCGGTGATGAACACCTCGGATACGCCTTCGATCAGGGCCTGATAACGCGACGGATGCATGGTGGCCAGGTGTGCGCACAAGGCGTCGAAACCGTCGAGCGTGGCGCCGGGTTTGGCCTCCGCGCGGTCGGCCACCTGAGCGTCGGTCAGCGGTTCGGGGGCCGGCGGCAGATCGCGGTGCCGGTAGTCGGGTCCCTCGATGCGCACGGTCGTGAAGATCTGCGCCAACGTGTTGATCTCCCGCAGGAAGTCCTGCGCGGCGAAGCGACCCTCGCCGAGCTGCTCGGGCAACGTGTTGGAGGTCGCCGCGATCGATACGCCACGCTCGACCAGCGCCGAGAGCAGCCGCGAGATCAGCGTCGTGTTGCCCGGATCGTCGAGTTCGAACTCGTCGATGCAGACCACCACGTAGCCGGCCAGCAGGTCGATGCACTCGTTGTAGCCGAACACGCCCGCCAGCTGGGTCAGTTCACCGAACGTCGCGAACGCGGTGGGTGCCTGCCCCAGCGCGGACAGCGAGTAGTACGTCGACGCCAGCAGGTGGGTCTTGCCGACACCGAACCCGCCGTCGAGGTAGAGCCCCACACCGGGCAGCACCTCACGCTTGCCGAACAGCTTCTTCTTTCCGGCCCGCCGCACCGCGGCCTGCTCGCAGAACTGCCGGCACGACTGCACCGCCGCCGCCTGCGACGGTTCGGCCGGGTCTGGCCGGTAGGTCTCGAAGCTGACGTCGGCGAACGTCGGCGGTGGAATCAACTGCGCCACCAACCGCTCGGGCGTGACGGTGGGGTGCCGATCGGCAAGATGAGCGACGTCGCTGGACCCGTGCATGCAGGCAGCGTAACGACGTGCTCAAATTCTGCTTATGTCCGATGACATCGCTGGGACACAGCTCACAGTGCTCGGGCCGCTCGATACCGTCGACGATCCCCGGGTCCGCGAGCTCTACGCCTACCCCGATGATCTGCAGCGGTGCTGGGTGCGCGCCAACATGATCGCCAGCCTGGACGGGGGCGCCACGTCGGACGGAAAGTCGGGCGGGCTGGGCGGGCCGGGTGACCGCGCACTGTTCCACATCATGCGCGAAGCGGCCGATGTGATCCTGATGGGCGCGGCCACCGTGCGCATCGAGAACTACTCGGGCGTCCAGCTGTCGGCGGCGCAGCGCGAGGCCCGCCAGGAGCGCGGCCAGGCCGAGGTACCCCCGATCGCTGTCATCACCGCATCGGCCAACCTGGATCACGACTCCAAGTTCTTCACCCGCACCGACGTCGCTCCGCTGATTCTCACGTGCAGCAACACCGTCGCCGACGCGCAGCACCGGCTCGGCGCGGTGGCAGAGGTGATCGACGCATCGGGGGCCGATCCCGGGCGGGTCGACCCCGTCACGGCGCTGAGGATCCTCGCCGAACGCAACCTGTTCCGGGTGCTGACCGAGGGCGGCCCGCAGCTGCTGAGCACGCTGATCGAGAACCATCTGCTCGACGAACTGTGTCTGACGGTGGCCCCGCTGCTCATCGGCGGAGTCGCGCGCCGCATCGCCACCGGCCCCGGCCAGGTGCATGCCCAGATGCGTCCGGCACACCTGCTCACCGACACCGAGGGTTTCCTGTACACGCGTTACGTCCGCGGCCGGTGACCGAGCTATCGCTACTGTGGTGCCCATGCGTCATCAGCTGGTGAGGGCCCTGAGTGTGTCGACCGTCGCCGTGTCGGCACTGCTCGCCGGGTGCGCCCCCATCCTTGCCGCGGACCCGAAGTACGCCACCGGCACCGGCGCCCACCCTCAGGGACAACCCGAGACCAGCGCGCCGCCGCCTGCCGGGCCGCCGCCCATCGAGGCTCCGAAGAACGATCCGCTGCAATGGCGCGACTGCACGGCGCGGCTGTTCAGCAATGCCGCGATCCAGCCGGTCCCCGGGATCAAGCTGGAGTGCGCAACCTACGACGCCGACCTCGATCCGATCGAGGGTGCCAGCGGATCGCTGAACATCGGTGTGGTGCGGGCGAGCTCACCTCAGACGCCGCCCAACGCAGGCCCCGTGGTGATGACCACGGGCTCCGATATTCCCACGTCGGTCCAGCTGCCGGCGTGGTTGTCCCGGTCGGGAGCCGACGCGTTGGCCGCCCATCCGATCGTCGCCGTCGACCGCCGCGGAATGGGCATGTCCGAGGCCGTGGACTGCCGCGACGTCTATGACCGTCAGGAAATGCAGGACCAGGCGCAGTTCCAGTCCGGCAACGACCCGGTCGCCAATCTGGGTGCGGTGACCCAGACGGCAACCACCAACTGCACCGACACCATCGCCCCTGGCGACTCGGCGTACAACAACGCCCACGCCGCGGAGGACCTCGAACGGCTTCGCAGCACCTGGGATGTCCCCACCCTGGCACTGCTCGGCATCGGCAACGGCGCTCAGGTCGCCCTCGCCTACGCCGGCTCCCACCCGAACAAGGTGTCGCGCCTGATCCTCGACTCACCGCTGCCGTTGGCGGTCGGCGCGGAGGCCGCAGCCGAACAGCGGGTCAAGGGCCAGCAGGCGGCGCTCGACGCGTTCGCCGCGCAGTGCGTCGCCACCAACTGCCCGCTCGGACCGGATCCGAAGGGTGCCGTCGACGCGTTGCTGGCCGATGCCCGCGCGGGCCGCGGCCCCGGCGGCGCCTCGGTGGCAGCCGTGGCCGACGCCATCACCACCGCCCTCGGTTTCCCGCACGGTGACCGGGTCAGCTCGACCAACGATCTGGCCACTGCGCTGGCCGCCGCCCGGTCCGGCGACCCGAACCTGCTCAACAACCTGATCACCCAGGCCCAGTCGCTTCGGCAGACCGACGGGCAATTCATCAACACCTGCGGCGACGCCCTCAACCGGCCGACGCCCGACCGGGTGCGCGAACTCGTCGTGCAGTGGGGCAAGCTGTACCCGCAATTCGGTACCGTCGGCGCCCTCGATTTGGTGAAATGCCTGAACTGGCCCAGTAGTTCGGCGCCCGCCGATCCCAAAGATCTCAAGATCCCGGTGCTGATCCTCGGAGTGCAGAACGATCCCATCGTCGGCAACGAGGGCGTCTCCGCCGTGGCAGCCAGCATCATCAACGCCGGTGCCACCAATCGGCGGGTCATGTGGCAGGGCATCGGTCACGGCGCCAGCATCTACACACCCTGTGCGCTGCAACCGATCACGCGGTATCTCGACACCGGCAAGGTGCCGGATACCGACACGTTCTGTCCTGCCTGACAGCTCGGCGTCCGGCCGCCGGTGTACGGTTCGCTGGTGACGGCAGTAGATTCCATCCGTAACGGCCTTCTGGGGGCATTCCGTCCCCGCACCTCCCCGCCCAGCGCCGCGACGGTGCTGCGCTCGGTCCTGTGGCCGCTGGCGATCATGTCGATCATCCACCGCAGCTATGTGTTGTCCACCAACGGCTACATCACCGACGACTTCGGCCCGGTGTACCGCGCGGTGTCCAATTTTCGGCGACATTGGGCCATCTACAACGAGCACTTCAATTTCGTCGATCCGCACTATCTGTATCCGCCGGGCGGCACGCTGCTGCTCTCACCGTTCGGATTCCTGCCGGAGTTCGCGTCGCGGTTCTGGTTCGTTGCATTCAACGCGGTAGCGGTCATCATCGCGGCCTGCCTTTTGGTACGACTGTTCAAGTTCTCCCTGACCTCGGTGGCGCTGCCCGCCCTGCTGCTGGCCATGTTCTGCACTGAATCAGTCACCAACACACTTGTTTTCACCAACATCAACGGCTGCATCCTGCTGGCCGAGGTGCTGTTCTTCCGCTGGCTGCTGGACGGCAAGCAGAGCCATCAGTGGCTGGCCGGCGCAGCCATCGGCATGACGCTCGTGGTCAAACCCCTGCTCGGCGTCCTGCTGTTGCTGCCGCTGCTGAACCGGCAGTGGCGCGCACTGGTGACGGCGTTCGCGGTGCCGATCGTGTTCAACGCGGTGGCCTGGCCCCTGTCGGCGGATCCGATGGGCTTCGTGCACAACACGCTGCCCTACATCATGCAGACCCGCGACTACTTCAACTCCGCCATCCTGGGCAACGGCATCTACTACGGCCTGCCGATGTGGCTGATCGTCGTACTGCGCGCCACGTTCGTGGTGCTCGCCGCGGTGAGCCTGTGGCTGCTGTACCGCTACTACCGCGAGCGCGACCAACTGTTCTGGATGCTGACCTCCTCGGGTGTGTTGCTGATCACCTCGTGGCTCGTGCTGTCACTGGCCCAGGGCTACTACTCGATGACGTTGTTCCCGTTCCTGATGACGGTGGTGCTGCCGAACTCGGTTCTGCGCAACTGGCCTGCGTGGCTCGGGGTCTACGGCTTCATGACGATGGATCGCTGGTTGATGTGGCGCTGGCCGACGACCGGCCGCTTCCTGGAGTACATGAAGATCACCTACGGCTGGTCGCTGGTCCTGATCGTGGTGTTCTGCGTGCTGTACTTCCGCTACCTCGACGCCAAGGCCGACGACCGGCTCGACGAAGGCATCGACCCGGTATGGCTCAGCCGACCGCGCGAAGCCGTCTCAGCGTGAGCTGAACCGCAAAAGCCTGCCCCGGAACCTGTGCAGTTCATGGGGTCTGCCACATCTGGCGCGTGTCGGCGGACACCACGTAATTTGGGGATATGACGAACCCGGGTCCCAAGGTGGAACTGACCGACGACCAGTGGCGCGAGAAGCTCACTCCGGAAGAGTTCGCGGTGCTCCGCCGGGCCGGCACCGAACGACCCTTCACCGGGGAGTACACCGACACCAAGACCGCCGGTGTCTACGAGTGCCGGGCGTGCGGCGCCGAGCTGTTCCGCAGCACCGAGAAGTTCGAATCGCATTGCGGTTGGCCGTCTTTCTTCGACCCGGCCAATTCGGACGCGGTGATCCTGCGCTCGGACAATTCCCTGGGTATGCGCCGCGTCGAGGTGCTGTGCGCCAACTGCCACAGTCATCTCGGGCACGTCTTCGAGGGTGAGGGCTATCCCACCCCGACCGACCAGCGGTACTGCATCAACTCCATATCACTGCGCCTGGTCCCGGCCGAGAGCTGAGGGACACCCGCGGGAATGGTGGTTTCGCAGCCCACCGCATCGCAACTGCGCCGATGGCGACAACATCTGGCCAATGAACGCGCCGAAGCAGCTGTCTACCGGGATCTGGCGCAGCGCCGCGACGGCGCCGAACGCGAGATCCTGCTGCAGCTGGCCGCCGCGGAAGGCAGGCACGAGAACCACTGGTTGACGCTGCTCGGCGACCAGGTGGGCAGACCTCACCGGCCCGACCTCCGCACCCGGGTGCTCGGGTTCCTGGCCCGTCACCTGGGCTCGGTGTTCACGCTGGCCCTGGCCCAACGCGCCGAGGCCCGTTCGGCATACGAGACCGACGTCGACGCCACGCCGACGATGGCCGCCGATGAGCGAATCCACATGGAGGTCGTCCGTGCGCTCGCCAGCCGGGGCCGCGACCAGCTGTCGGGCAGTTTCCGCGCCGCGGTGTTCGGGGCCAATGACGGGCTGGTCAGCAACCTCGCGCTGGTGCTGGGCATCAGCGCCACCGGGGTGTCCAACCACACGATCCTGGCGACCGGCCTGGCCGGCTTGATCGCCGGAGCGTTGTCGATGGGCGCCGGTGAATACGTGTCGGTCAACTCACAGCTCGAACTCCTGGAGGCGTCGACGCCCAGCGCCACGGCCGGTACCGCGGTGAAGGCGCTCGACGTCGACGCGAACGAGCTTGCCCTGGTGTACCGGGCGCGCGGCATGAGCGAGGAGGAGGCCGCCGAGCAGTCCGCCGCGGTCTTCGCGAGCCTGCGATCCGGCGCCCTGGGTGACTCGCCGCTGGGTGAGGTGTCCACCGAGAAGCACGAAGCCGTCGGAACGGGACTGCGGGCAGCGGTGTCCAGCTTCATGTTCTTCGCGTCCGGGGCGCTGATCCCCGTGCTGCCGTACCTCTTCGGCCTCAGCGGCATCACCGCCGTGGTGGTCTCGGCGGTCCTGGTGGGACTGGCCCTGCTGAGCACGGGAATGATCGTCGGCCTGCTCTCCGGCGGGCCGCCGCTGCGCCGCGCGATGCGCCAGTTGCTGATCGGCTACGGCGCCGCCACCGTGACCTATCTGCTGGGCCTGTTGTTCGGGACGGCGGCAGGCTAGCGGCGGTCAGCGCCTCAGGATGCCATTGAGCGCCGTGGTCATCGCGAACTCTGCGATCGCACGAAGCTGTTGGGCATCAACGGCTTTGCGGTCGGGACGCCAACCCAACGACAACACGCCGTCCATCATCGACCACAGGGCGACCGCCGCCGTCGCCGGCTGAAGCGTCGGGATGAAGCTGCCGTCATCGACGCCGGCGGCCAGCACCTCGGCGAGCTTGTCCATCTGTTCGTCGATCTTCTGGGCGACGCGCTCCAATGCCGCCGGTTCGTCGGGCGGATTCGCGAGGACCTGAAACTGGTGCGGGCGCTCGCACGCGAAGTCCAGATACGCGCGTGCGGCCGCGACGAGCCGCTCGGTGGGGGTCCCGTCGACCGCGAACGCGGTGTCCATGTATCGGCGGTTGTCCTCGACAGCCCGTTCGGCGATGGCGACCAGGACGTCGGGTCTGCGTCCCACGCGGTTGTAGACCGTCTGGATGGCGACGTCGGCACGCTCGGCCACGGCGTCGACGGTGACTGCCGGTAGACCGCCTTCGACCAGCAGCTGTTCGGCGGCGTCGATGATCGCCTCCCGGTTGGCTGCCGCTCGACGGGCGGTCCGGGTGACGTTGGCCTCACTCACCCACAAAACTTTACTACGCTCCATACTTGGAGTAGACTCCACTATTAGATTTCATCCCATCGATGTGAGATCCCATCTCACCAGGAGACAGCCAGATGCGCACACCGGCGACCAGGTACTACCGCGACCAGCAGGCCTGGCGTGACCTGCAGAAGTCCCTGCCCGAGCGGCTCCGGTTGACCGACCAGAGCGCCCCCACCGAGGAGTTCTGGCAGTGGCGGGGCCACCAGGTGCACCTCGACCGCTACGCCAATCCCGATGCGCCGGCCAAGATCGTGCTGCATCACGGCGTAGGCACCAATGGACGGCAGATGAGCCTGATCGTCGGCGCCCCGCTGGCGGCCCGCGGCTTCGAGACCGTCGCGCTCGACAACCTCGGCTACGGGCTGACCCAGGTGCGCCCCGGCACCCTCGTCTCCTACGACGACTGGGTGGACCTCGTGGTGGACTTCCTGGCCTACGAGCAGTCCCGTGACGACCGGCCGATCGTGCTGTACGGCCTCAGCGCCGGCGGCATGCTCACCTACCATGTCGCCGCCAAGGCTCCGAAAGGGACGCTGCGCGGCATCGTCGGCATGACGTTCTTGGATCAGCGCAACCAGACAGTCCGCATCGACACCGCGCACGACAAACTCACCGCCCGCATCGGGACGCCCGCGATGCACATCGCGGCCCGCACGCCCGCCGCCCGCATTCGCATCCCGATGACCCTGGCCTCGAAGATGTCGGCTTTGGTCAACGACCCGACGGCACTCAAGATCATGACCAAGGACCGCACCTCCGGCGGCAACTGGGTTCCCATCCGCTTCCTGGACAGCTACCTGAACTACACCCCCGCTGTCGAACCGGCCGACTTCGATGCATGCCCGGTCCTGCTGACCCAGCCCGCCGAGGACCGCTGGACCCCGCTGGAACTGAGCCAGCCGGTGCTGTCGCGCATCACCCGCGTGCCGGTGCAGACGGTGATGATGACCAACGCCGGCCACTATCCGGTCGAAGAGCCCGGCTTGACCCAGATGCAGGACGCCATCGCGGAATTCGTCACCGCGAACACCCGATGAGCGACGTCACACGAAGGCGCTGAGACCGGTGATCGCCCGTCCGACGATCAGCGTGTTCATCTCGCGGGTGCCCTCGTAGGAGTAGATCGCCTCGGCGTCGGCCACGAACCGGCCGACGTTGTGCTCCAACAGGATTCCATTGCCGCCCATCAGTTCCCGTGCGTAACCGACGGTTTCGCGCATCCGCACCGTGCTCCACGCCTTGGCCAGCGAGGAGTGCCGGTCCTCGGCACGTCCCTGGTCCTGCAGTTGAGACAGCTGCGCGCACAGCGCCCACGACGACGTGATGTTGCCCAGCATGCGCACCAACAGGTCTTGCACCAACTGGAATGCCCCGATGGGCCTGCCGAACTGCTCACGCTCGACCGCATATTTCAGCGCGTTGTCGTAGGCGCCCCGCGCACACCCGACGGCCATCCACGCCACCCCGGCCCGGGTCATCCGCAGCACCTCGGCGGTGTCACGGAAGGAGTTGGCGTTCTGCAGTCGGTCGGCCTCGTCGACCCGCACGTCGTCGAGTGTGATGAGCGCGTTCTGCACGATCCGCAGCGCGATCTTGTCTTCCAGTTTCGTGGTGGAGAAGCCGGGTGTGTCGTTGGCGACGATGAATCCCTTGACCTGCCCGTCAGCCACATCCTTGGCCCAGATGATGGTGAGATCGCCGAAGGTCGCGTTACCGATCCACTTCTTCTGACCGTTGAGAATCCATGTGTCGCCTTCGCGCCGCGCGGTCGTGGTGAGCCCGCCGGAGGCGCCGGATCCGACCTCCGGCTCGGTGAGGCCGAACGAGCCGATCTTGTCCAGCCGCGCCATCTCGGGCAGGTACCGCTGCTTCTGTTCTTCGTTGCCGCACAGGTAGATCGAGCCCATCGCCAGGCCGCCGTGCACACCGGAGAAGGTCGCGATCGACGGGTCGGTGCGGGCCAGTTCCATCGCCACCATGCCGTCGAGCAGGTATGAGGCACCGCGGCATCCGAACCCGTGATACGGCAGGCCGGCCAGACCCAGCTGCCGAAACCCGGGGACGACCTCGAACGGGAACGTGCCGCGCTGCCAGTGCTCGTTGACCACGGGAGCGACTTCCGACGCCATGAATTCGCGTACCCGGTAGAGGAATTCGCGTTCGTCCGGGCTCAACAACCCTTCGAGTTCATAGAAGTCGGCGGTGTCGATGGCAGGTGTGGTCATGGCTGTCTTCCTCGGGTGTTGGGTCTGAACGAGGCGATCGGGTCGCCCGACAGATCAATGGTCCCGAGTCAGCGGTCGGATGTCGTTGTCACTGGTGACAACCTCGGTGCAGCCGCGGTGTGCCAGTGCACACCGCGCCGCTCAGCCCATCCGGGTGGCGTGCACCTCCCAGAACGGCATGTGCACGCGGCCGTCGATCAGCCACGGCTCGATCACCCGCAAGCGCTCCAGCAGCGGTTGCATCCCCTCGGCCATGTCGGGGTTGCGAGCGGCCATCATCTCGAACGTCTCGACGCTGACGTTGCCCTGATAGGTGGTGGGCCCGAGGTAGGTGATGTCCCAGCCGGCGTCCGGCAGCACCGCACGGAAATCGTCGGCGGTGAGGTACCGCGGCATCCGGAAGCCGTTGACGTTGTGATCGGCGAATTCGAACATGAACAACCGCGCCCCGGGTTTGGTGGCCCGGTGCAGCGCGCGCACGTAGGACTTCTGCAGTTCCTGCTCGCCGGTGAACACATGGAAGAACGCGGAGTCGACGACGGTGTCGAAACGCCCTTCCAGGCCTTCGAGTTTGGTGGCATCGGCCACCTGGAAGTCCACCGTCACCCCGGCTTTCGCCGCGTTCTCCTTGGCCCGCTCGATCGCCGTGGGCGATGCGTCGATGCCCGTGGCCGACAGGCCCTTCGACGCGTAGTGGATGGCGTGGTGGCCGGGGCCGGTGCCCGGGTCGAGTACCTCCCCTTTGACGGCGCCGACCGCGACGAGTTGCTGGACGACCGGTTGGGGGCCCCCGATGTCCCACGGGGTGGCGGCAGGCAGACCGTGCGATGTCCGCTCGTCGCGGTACATCTCTTCGAAATGGCGCGTGGTGTCTTCTGGAGCAGTCATATCCGCGAGGGTAGGCCTGCTACCGAAACGCCCACGTCAACCGAGGCGCGCCGGGGACTACGGCAGCTTGGCGACGAGTTCCTCGACGGCGACCCGCGGCCCGGTGAAGAACGGGGTCTCCTCACGGGTGTGGCGCCTCGCGTCGGTGGCCCGCAGGTCCCGCATCAAGTCCACGATGCGGTCCAACTCGGGTGCCTCGAACGCCAGGATCCACTCGTAGTCGCCCAAGGCGAACGCCGGAACGGTGTTGGCGCGCACGTCCTTGTACCCGCGGGCGGCCATGCCGTGTTCGGAGAGCATCCGGCGCCGCTCCTCGTCGGGCAGCAGGTACCACTCGTAGGAGCGCACGAACGGGTAGACGCAGATGTAGGCGCCGGGGTCCTCGCCCGCGATGAATGCCGGGACGTGGCTCTTGTTGAACTCGGCCGGCCGGTGCAGCGCCGCGCTGCTCCACACCGGGTCACTGGCCCGGCCCAGTGCCGTGGTGCGGCGGAAGTCGGAGTAGGTGGCCTGCAGCGCCTCGATCTTCTCGGCGTGCGTCCAGATCATGAAGTCGGCGTCGGCGCGCAACCCGGCGACATCGTAGAGCCCGCGCACCACGACACCGCGGTCCTCTTGAGCCTTGAAGAAGGTCGCGGCCTCGTCGATGATTTCGGCGCGGTCCTCCCCCAGTTCGCCGGGGTTCACCGAGAACACCGAGAACATCAGGTAGCGCAGGGTGGAGTTCAGAACGTCGAAATCGAGCTTGGCCATAGGCCTATCGTGCCACGCCCGGTTTGAGCAGGGTGTCGGCAGCACGGGTGGCCGCGGCCACACACGCCGGCACCCCGATGCCGTCGAGATAGCCGCCGGCCACGGCCAGGGTCGGGGGCAGACCGGCGCGCAGTTCAGCCACCAGATCGGCGTGCCCCGGGCCGTACTGCGGCATCGCGTCGATCCATCGCTGCACGTGACTGTCGACCGGATCGACCGTCACGCCGAACAGGGTGTTCAGGTCGCGCGCCGCCCACGCGAGCAGGTCCTCGTCGCCGGTGTCGCGGGCCAGGGTGTCGCCGTACCGGCCGAACGACAACCGCACCAATTCGACATTGCCGCGCCGCCCCCATTTGCGGGACGACAAGGTGACGGCCTTTGCGTTGAGCAGGTTCCGACGCTCGTCGTGCGGATCTGCGCCTGCCACGAGCACCCCGGATTGCTGCGGCAGCGGTGTCCCGCCCGGCAGCGCGAGTGCCACGACCGCCGCCGAGGCGACGCGGATGCGGCGGGCGGCCGCCGCGGTTCGCGGCGCGATGTGTTCGATCAGCTTCGGCAGCCGCGGCGCCGGAACGGCCAGCACGACCGCGTCGGCGTGCCAGCGGGTGCCCTCGTCGTCGAGCACCTCCCAGCCCCGTGTGCCTCGGTCGACCCGCTCGGCGCCCACCTGGACCCACCGGGCCGCGGATCGGCGGTGCAGCTCGTCGAGCAGCACGCGGTAGCCGCCGTCCAGCGCGCCGAACACCGAGTCGCCCGCCGGTGGTGGCAATGCCGCCCGCACGGCATCGGTCAGGCTGCGGGCGCCCCGGTCGAGCGCAGCGGCCAGCGGCGGGACAGCCGAACGCAACCCGATGGTCGCCGCCGACCCGGCGTACACGCCGGCCAGCAGCGGGTCGACCGAGCGGGTCACCACCTGTGCTCCGAACCGGTCCCCGACGAGCTCGGCGACTGTGGGGTCGGCGCCGGGGCGCCAGCTGAACGGGCGGGCCCGCTCGTCGAGGATGCGGGCGACGGTTGCGTCGTCGACCAGTCCGAGCAGCGACGACGCCTCAGCGGGTATGCCCTGAAGGGTGCCCGTCGGCATCGGGTGCAGGCGTCCGCCGCTGTAGATCAACGGACGTACCCCGGTGGTGGCGATCTGGCGCCGGTTGAGCCCCAGCTCGGCCAGCAGTGCCGGCATCTCGGGCCTGCGCACCACGAACGCCTCCGCGCCGACGTCCAGCGGCTGCCCGCCGACGCGTTCGGTCCGCAACACTCCGCCCAGCCGGTCGGCCGGGTCCAGCAGGGTGATGTCCGCGTCGGGGCCGGCGGCCATCCGGAGCCGGTACGCCGCGACCAGGCCCGAAATGCCGCCGCCGACAATGCAATACGCGGGCCTCACAGTGTGTGGACCAGCTCCACTGCCTGGGTGATGATTCCGGGATCGGTCGCAGGCAACACCCCGTGCCCCAGATTGAAGACATGTCCGGCGGCGCCGGCGGCGACCGCCTGACGGCCCTCCTCGACCACCCGGCGTACCTCGGCCTCGGCCACCGGCCAGCCGGCCAGCAGCACCACCGGATCGAGGTTGCCCTGCAACGCGGTGCCCGGCCTCACCCGCGCGGCCGCATCGACCAGCGATGTGCGCCAGTCCACGCCCACCACGGATGCCGCGGCCGGCTCCACCGCCTCGGACATGGCGCCGAGCAGTTCGGCGGTACCGACCCCGAAATGGGTCATCGGCACGCCCGCGGCGGCCATGGTGGTGAACACCCGGGCGCTGTGGGGCAGCACGTAGCTGCGGTAGTCGGCGAGCGACAGGGTCCCGGCCCAGGAATCGAACACCTGCAGCGCGTCCACACCGGCGTCCACCTGGGCCTGCAGGAACGCGATGGTCAGATCGGTCAGCGCCGTCATCAGGGCGTGCCAGGTTTCGGGCTCGCCGAGCATCATGGCCTTGGTGCGATCGTGATGGCGGCTTGGCCCGCCTTCCACCAGGTAGGAGGCCAGCGTGAACGGGGCACCTGCGAACCCGATCAGGGGCACCTCACCCAACGCGGACACCAGCAGGGACACCGCTTCGGTGACCGGCGAGACCTGCTGCGGTTCAAGCGGTTTCAGCTCTTGCACATCAGCGATCGTGCGAATCGGATGCTCGATGACGGGCCCGACATCGGGCACGATGTCCAGACCGACGCCCGACGCCTTGAGCGGCACCACGATGTCGGAGAACAAGATTGCGGCGTCGACCCCGTGGCGCCGGACGGGTTGAAGGGTGATCTCGCAGACCAGTTCGGGGTCGAAGCAGGCCTCCAGCATGCGGTGCTGGGCCCGCAGCGCGCGATACTCGGGCAGGGACCGGCCGGCCTGCCGCATGAACCACACCGGCACACGGTGCGGGGCGCGGCCGCTGACGGCGGCCAGGTAGGGCGACTCGGGCAGCTCACGGCGGGTATTCATCGGGTCCTATGGTGCCACGGAGCGGCACACCGGACTCCCCGCACCGCCGCGCGGGCATCAATACGGCGCGCCTGCCCACTGTCCTGGCCTGATGGGCTAGCGTCAAAAGATGTGACGTCTGCCGAACCGGCACAGTTTCGGACGGCGGTGGCGGCGATGAATGCCACCACCGTACGCCCGGAAATCGAGCTGGGCCCGATCCGCCCGCCACAGCGGCTGGCGCCCTACAGCTATGCGCTGGGCGCCGAGGTCAAGCATCCCGAGACCGCGATCGTCCCGGAGCGATCCGAAGGTGACGCCTTCGGTCGGCTGATCCTGCTGCACGACCCCGAGGGCGCAGAGGCCTGGGACGGCACGATGCGGCTGGTGGCCTACATCCAGGCCGATCTGGACTCCAGCGAAGCCGTCGACCCGCTGCTGCCCGAAGTCGCGTGGAGCTGGCTCGTCGATGCGTTGGATACGCGAGCCGAACACGTCACGGCGCTCGGCGGCACCGTCACCGCTACCACCTCGGTGCGGTACGGCGACATCTCCGGTCCCCCGCGGGCCCATCAGCTGGAGCTGCGGGCCTCGTGGACGGCCACCAACTTGGAGCTGGGGCCGCACGTGGAGGCGTTCTGTGAAGTCCTCGAGCACGCGGCGGGGCTGCCCCCCGCCGGTGTCACGGACCTGAGTTCCCGCACGCGCGCGTGAGATGACAGACGGGGAATCAGACCATACCGAGACGGCCGAGCCGGAGGCCACACCTCTACTCGCGCCGGCCGAGGGCGTGCCTGAGCTGTGTGTCAGCGCCCAGGAGATAGCTTCGGCGGCAACGTTTCTCGCCCGCGGCACGGGCAGCTTCGCCATCGACGCCGAACGGGCCTCGGGGTTCCGCTACTCCAATCGGGCGTATCTGGTGCAGATCCGCCGCGCCGGGGCAGGCACCGTACTGATCGATCCGGTGAACCACGGGGGTTCGCCGATCGATGCGCTGGCTCCCGTGGCGCACACGCTGGAAGCCGACGAGTGGGTGTTGCACGCCGCCGACCAGGACCTGCCGTGCCTGGCCGAGATCGGCTTGCGCCCGGCCCGGCTCTACGACACCGAGCTGGCCGGCCGGCTCGCCGGGTTCGAGCGGGTCAATCTGGCCGCCATGGTGCAGCGGCTTCTCGGCCTGCAGTTGATGAAGGGCCACGGCGCGGCGGACTGGTCCAAGCGGCCGCTGCCCGGCGACTGGCTGAACTACGCCGCACTCGACGTCGAGGTGCTGTTGGAGCTGCGCGACGCGATCGCCGACGTCCTCGAAGAACAGGGCAAAACCGACTGGGCCGCACAGGAATTCGAATATCTGCGGACCTACGTCGCCCAGCCCACCCGGCGCGACCGGTGGCGGCGCACCTCAGGCATCCACAAAGTACGCAATCCCCGCGCGCTGGCCGCCGTGCGCGAGCTGTGGACCACCCGCGACAACATCGCCCGCAGCCGCGACATCGCGCCGGGCCGCATCCTGCCCGACTCCGCGATCATCAGCGCTGCGACCGCCGACCCGAAGACCGTCGACGAACTGATCGCGCTGCCCATCTTCGGCGGATCCAAGCAACGCCGGACGGCGCAGGTCTGGCTCGACGCCCTGGAGCGCGCCCGGCAGAACCCCGACCCGCCGTCGGCGACAGAACCGCAGAACGGCCCGCCACCGGCGGCGCGCTGGAGCAGGCGCAAGCCCGAGGCCGCAGCCCGGCTGGAGGCCGCCCGAGCCGGTCTGGCGGAACTGTCCGCGCGGGTGTCGGTGCCTGCCGAAAACCTCATCACCCCCGAGGTGGTGCGACGGTTGTGCTGGGACTGGCAACCGGTGTCCGACGTCGCGACGGCGGTCGAGGAGTTCCTGGTCGAGGCGCAGGTCCGGCCCTGGCAGCGCGAGCTGACGGTGCCGATCCTGACGGCCGCGCTGTCCACCGAAACCTGATTCAGCGCAACGACCTTCGCGAGTGTGAATCGTCTGCGCGAAATGTGCGCTCAAAGTCAAGTAGTTAATGCAACGCGGTTCTATGCAGCTTGGTTGAGCAGGGCGGCTAAGCGTTGGGCTGGGGTGTTGTAGTCGAGGGTGGGTCGGGGTCTGGTGTTGAGTTTGTCTTGGATGCGTTTGAGGTCGGCTTTGGTGTAGCC
>NZ_BCSX01000052.1 GCF_001570425.1 Mycolicibacterium brisbanense | reverse complement strand
GATGCTGGGCATCGCGGTAGCCCAGGATGTCGACGTGCTTGTTGTGCATCCAGTCTTTGAACAGCTGGCACACCGCGTCCAGGTCGAACGACGGATAGTCGGTGGCGTCGATGAGCTCGCGCACGTAGTCGGTCTGGAATTCGGCCTCGGCGTCATGATCGGGCAACGCGGCCTGGCGTTCGAGCCACACCTCGATATCGGCCTCACGTTTGTCGTAGTCGGGCAGGGTGATCACCCCGGTCATCACATCGCGGGCAAACCAGGCTTGGGCGTCGAACATGTTGAACGTGTAGTACTGGTCCTGGGCCCCCAGGTAGAACAGGTTGGTGTTCTGCTGCCAGACCACCCCCTTGTACAGGTTGGCCGGATACAGCACGTTCGGGGAGGACAGCGACAACTCACTGGGCAAAAACGGGTACTTGTGCTGGTATCCGGTGCACAGCACCACCGCGTCGAACTCGTCCTGGGTGCCGTCACGGAAGTAGGCGGTGTTGCCCTCGAAGCGGGTGACCAGCGGGCGTTCCACGGT